>CAJIZY010000009.1 GCA_905181965.1 Akkermansiaceae bacterium | reverse complement strand
AATCTGTTTGGTGAAAAGAAAATTTCGGTTTGAAAAGCTGTCTTTCCAAATAGATCTCTTGAAATAGGTACATCCCTATGCCTAAACTATTGAAAGCCATATCACCTGCGCAAGGGAACAGGGTGCAATGCTAGGAGATGCAGCGCATAAGACTTAGATGGGGTGATTTTCGAACAAGCTCGTTCTGTCAGAGAACAAATTCCAGAAGAAGCAGAGATATGTGAATCCTCTGTAAGCAGAAAATCACAGTAGGTTAGCTGCAACTCGATACTTAGTACAACGATTGCTTTCGATCACCAACTATTGATTTTTCCGAAACGCATAAAGCGGATCCTCGCTCCCTTCTTCGAAAAGAATTCAATCAAGCATGGCGAAGATTTAGGGGTAGAGCAGTTGGGCTGATGACTCTGATCTCAATGCAGAGGATCTTCGAAAAATAAAAAAGCCGTTCTAGAGGAACATCTCGAAGAGGGAGCGAAAAAATACAATGGTCATAACGGTGACAGGTCCTGTTATACTCTGCTTGTTTTTTTGCTGGGCATTTAATCAGGGCAATCAACAGCAAGCTGCGCGAGAAGCTGAAATCAAAGCTCTCGAGTTTACCGAAGAAAAAAAGAAGGCTGCCCAAGCCCAAAGGGAGGCTGAGGCAAGAGCAAGGGAAGCTGCAAGAGCTGCTGAGCATCAGAGAATCCTTGCTGAGAGGCTTAAGGAGGCAGGGACTAAAGAGTCCTTAATTAAAATTACAAACGCAGATTCTTCCCTTTGGATTAATCCTTTCTAATTCAATTATTTTATTTTTATTGGTGATTAATGCTTCTGGCTTGCGATGTCAGAAGACGGCCTTGTCTCTGCAAGTAATTACTAACTATCGTTAGGGTAGTTGTTGCGCTGGAATGCTGATAAACAAAAGGATTTTAGTGCCAGAGAATCTGGGTTCTGCCGTCGAGATCGTTGGATAATTTACAATGGATTATGTTTCTCAAGTCTTCCCGTTTGAAATTATATCGGTGTTCCATTTGCAGCTAGCAGATCGCTTTGGAGCTTAAGTCATCAAAAGCCTCTTTAGCTTTTTGTTCATCGGTAAATTCCCATTCTTCGATCAATTCATGATCATAATCTGCGGCAATTATAACGAATTTAATTCCTGACTGATCTGGACTCCACATCTCCACCTCGACGAGTTGGCCATACCTCCGACGATTTCAGATTCGCCAACTGTTCTGCTATTAATCGGGATCATGCTACTGCTCCTTTCTGCTCCATGAGATAAACAAAAGAGTTCTCTTCTTTCTTGGGATGATACTTATCTAGGTTTGCGATCTCGTCGATTGGGAGACCAGCCAGATGTTTGGGGCTAAGTAGTGCGAAACCGTCTTCATCATCAATACCAAGCACCCTCGAATGCACCGCATACGGCTGCGACAACCAGAGCTGGTGTAGCCTCGTTAGTATGACTTCTTCTCCTGTTTGAAGTTGGTCCTGTAAGGCTCTCTCACGCATCTCCAATCTTTATTGGCTCTCGTCTCGCGGGGGCCTTGCTGAGCCGCTCACAGAGCTCAACCCAAGCTCATTAAAGCAATATCTAGTTATAGCCCCAACCATCGTGGAGAATAAGCCCTTGCCTCGAAGCTCTGGCGTGACTTTGCAAGCCACGATATAACCGCTGTCCTCATCACACTGGAGGATGAACTCGAATCTTCCCTCGATATCTTCGATTAGAGACATTTCCATCTCAACTTCCTTCTTTATGAACCCAGCCTTTCCCAAAACGGTTTCAGTAGCGGTGGCGTAGCCTTCGAAGTGGCGCAGTTTGTTTTTTGTTTTTGTGGCTTTGGTTGGGAAGTGAAACTCCTGGACGATTGGCTTTTGGTTTAGCTCCGATGCATCTTCTATGATCTTTTGTTTTTGGTGATCAGATGCCTTCAAAAATCTGTCGATGAGTTGCTCTGCGAATTCCTGGTTGATTAGCAACGGCATGAGCATCGTTGCGGATAAAAACTTCTCCATACTTTGTGTTACACTTATTTTTGAAGAGGTGACTCGATTAATTCATTAATCTTTTTTAGGTTGGGATACACGATCTGGACCTTAGACGTATTCCTCGTTCTAGGTGGGGGTGTTGTGGGCTAACGTGTTTGGGGTATTCCGAATTCAGTATATTTAAATCAGCTTGGTGATTTCCTTAGAGTTTTGGGGTTGGATGAGTTTAATTGATTAATTTTAGAAAACTTCGGCCAGATTCATATAATTAGGTGTAAGTAAAATTACAGCTTAACCCACGGAGTGACATATGCGTGGAAATCCACTCTAGCCTAGCCATGCTCGGACTTAGGGACCGAGGTGACAACTGCCTACGAGAGTGCAAAACAGTCAGATGACCTGATGAAGCCATGAAGTCACTGTTCAATGGAGCTTCCCTTATGGGATCGACTGGTTTGAGATGAGGTTCGTGCATTCGGTTGCTGTTCCCTCAACTAATCTACCCGCTTAGATAATTCTAAGAGTGTTTATCACTTCGTTTTGTTGTGCCGACACAACACTCGAAGTGTGTGTTGGAATAAGATTTGTAGACAGAGTATGAATCAAAAAACTCTAATCCTTAAAGGTGTGAAGCTTTAAGGATGATCACCGAAGGTGATCTTAGACGAGGCAGAAAAGGTTAGCTGAAGAGCTTTTTCAAAAGATTATAAGATCCGATCTAAACCACACTCCGTGTGGTGGCCCTATTCGGGCCAATCATAAACTATCTTTGATTAACAAACCGAATGTCCTCTTAGTCTATCAGCGAACTAAATTAATTAATCTCGCTACTCGATTTCTTCACCGTTCCATTTTCGTGTAGTTACTAGTATGAATGAAACAAAGAAACGCGCTGGCCGTCCTTTTAATTCCGTTACAACCGTTAAAGTTAAAATGATCGACTTGCTGGGCGTGGTGTTGCCTGAATGTGAGGTAGTGGTGGGGCGCAAATGGGCCGACAGTGTTGGGGTGCTTGATAAATGCTTTCTTAAACAACAAGTGGAGCAAGAGCTTCAGATAGACACATTGTTTGATTAAACAGTTCTTCATCTCAATCTCAAGGATTGCGCCTAACTCGGTCACCACCGTCTCCGTAAGGCTCATTGACCTGCTTGGTTATGTGAACCCGCAAGGTAAGGTCGTCGTTGGAAAGCAGGTGGCTTGAGAGTATCGGAGTAAAAAACTGCCAAAGAGATAAGAGAAGAAGAGCTTATCTGATTAATTCAGGAGTATGCCTGAAGCTTCTGCTAGTTTGATGGCATGTTCAATAGTCTCAACGCGATAGGACTCATCTCCTCTAGGAGTTCGCCTAAATGGGACAAGGATGTCAGGATAGGCCTTTTTAAGTTCGTCCCAAGTAGGCTTGCCGCCCACTAAAATGTGCGCCTGTTTTGTTCTAAGGATCACTGGAGTAATTACATTCATGCCCTATTATTTGAGTCGTGGCTGCTTTTTCTAATTTTCCTCCAACTTTTTTCGATTTTTTTCTAAATGCTGCAAAAAGACTCCTCTCAATTGATGAAGAGAGTGTTGATTTAGGGGTGATATGTGGCTCCTGTTGCGCTTTTAGCGCAGAGGTGGGCGCAGTGTGGTAAGCTTACAAGCAGTCAGTAGAGTTGTTGGTTGGAGAGTGGCCAATGTAATGTTTTTCAGTTGTGGCGATGTCATCTCCAAGTAGTCCAGCGATCTGAGCGATGGGAACTCCACCTTGCGAAAGGTGAGTGGCAAAACTGGCCCTCAGCATGTGATATGACAAAGGTGAAACCCCACAGTTTTACCATGTTTTTGGAAAGTCTTCTTGGGATCGTGGCGATACTTATTGGAGGGAGTTGGGTTCCATGTGGTAACGTGAGGCGCATACATGAAATCCTCCTTGGTCCCGTATGATTTAAGGAATTTTTTGAGCTTATTGTTGATTGGGACAGTGCGAGCTCTTTGTCTTTTGGCTTAAAGTGTTCGTCGCCTTAATCGTGATTACGTCATCCTTTAATCCAATCAGATTTCATGGCATTAATTTCCTCAAATCGGAGACCTGCGAAGAAGCCAAGATTTAGAATAAAAGCTACAGCTTCATTTGGTGGATTCTCTAGAGTTTTTCACGCTCTTCCACAGGTGCAAAACTTTACGTCCTTAGTTCGTTTGAGCTTTGGAAGTTTGATTTTGATGAATGGGCTTTCTTTTATTTTCTCCTTCAGTGGCACACCATGTGAAGAATCCTTGGAGAACCCGCATATATGTATCCACAGTGCTGGGGGAGAGTAGCTTTTTGGTTCGTTCTGATTTCTGAGTTAGTTTCTGTTTTTGCCATTTCTCGACATCATCTTTGGTGATGGAGGTGAGCTTGGCTGAGGGATGTGATTTGGCTTTTGATTTCCCCCCAAACTTTATTCGGGACAGCTCTTCATCAATCTTTGGCAGCGTATTCTTTGCCCTGTAAACGGTGGCTGGTTCTTTATCACCCGCGATTAAAGGAAGTTCCTGCGCTTTGATATATTCCTCGACTGCCTGTTTGAAGGTTCCCTCGTAAGTAGCTACTCCCAGCTCCCAATTTCTTTTAGCTGCCTCGTAAGCTCTTACTGCCTCAAGATAGTCATCTAGTGTTAAGGTAGATTGGTTTATCTCGATTACCTTCCGCATGGGCGGTTGCCAACGGTAGTAACCCTTTGAGTTGGTGTGTAAGCCTTTGATCTCGCCGCTCATAGAGACGGTGTAGCAATTTTTGGTGTATTCTCAAGTAGTGTAGCAATTTAGTGTAGCAAACACCCTGCTTATTGCGCAAAAAGTAAGGAAATGTCTTCTTTGGAGAAATCCTCAAGTAAACTTTAAATAGGTTTAAATCCTTTTAACCCTTTAAATTCAAGTTTTTACAGAAACTGAAAACAAGTAAAACAATTCACTCGTAATGAATAGGTCGACGGTTCAATTCCGACCAGCGGCTCCATTTTATAAGGATTTCAGAGGGGTAAGGGAAGTAAGTGTAGCAATTAAGTGTATCAAAAGACCGCCTTTATTGCGCGAAAACTAAGGAAACTTGCTCCCTTAAAAAAGAAACCGCCCTCCCGAAGGAAGACGGTTTCAACACACATTTTATAAACAATCTTTGCATTTTTTATAACTCAGTTTTGATTTTTGGCTACTGAGTAGAATTCATGATCTTGATTAGCTAAGTGAGTTGAGATTACTCAATTCCCTGCCGCTAATTCAAAGCAAAGCGCAGAAACTTCTTACCTTCGGCGAGAGGTAGTTCCACCTCTACGGATTTTCCATTGTTTTCCCAGACTGAAAGATCAGATGATTCTTCGATTTCTAGTTTAAGGTTAACTGTCCCATCCTCTGATGGCGTGAGAATTACTGAACAACTACGATCTTCATCGGCGGAAATGTTCGCAACGGGAATTTTAATAGCAAATAAGGTCAAAAAATCTGTCCAGATTTGCTGCCAGTGGGAATGATAATCAGGTAGACTACTATCTCCCAACACAAAGAAATATACTGTGAGAATTCGAACTCTTTCCCTCTGCTGACGGCAACCATCCTGACGGTTGCGCTGCTGGCTTTTGTGCCGGTAGCGTTCGGCCAAGCGGGAAGCCCCGGCGGCGATACCGTGCCCAAAGAACTTCAGCCTGGACCTTGGTAAGGGTGTATCGATGAAGCTGGTGCACATTCCAGCCGGCAAGTTCAAGATGGGCAACCACGACACCCCGGAGGAAACGATTAAGAAGGTCGGGGGCGAGGAGGAGCACGTGTCAGATGAGTATCCTGCCCATGAGGTGACGATCAGCAAGCCCTTCTACATGGGCATCTACGAGCTGACGCAGGCCCAGTGGAAGGCCGTGATGGGCACGGAACCATGGCTGACAAAGACGGCTCTGGCGTATGCGGGTGCGCAGCCGAGACCAGAAGGCTTTGACGACTATCCCGCTGTCTGGATGAGCTCTTATGATGCCATCGAGTTCTGCCGCAAGCTCTCGAAGAAGACCGGCATGAGCGTCTCCCTGCCGACCGAAGCGCAATGGGAGTATGCCTGCCGCGCCGGAACGACCACGACTTTTTCCTTCGGAGATGACCTGTCGAAACTCATCGACTACGGCTGGTACGGCGGAAAAGACGCGGGGCAGAAGGAAGACTACGCCCACCGGGTCGGCCAGCTGAAGCCCAACCCCTGGGGCTTGTATGACATGCACGGTAACGTCTGGGAATTCTGTAGTGACTGGTATGACAAGGACTTCTACAGCAGGTCACCGAGTGTTGATCCGGAGAATACCACGGAAACCGATCTGCGCTGTCTGCGTAGCGGGTCGTTTCACAGCGTTCCCGCCGTGTCCCGCTCCTCACAACGCGCCAGGTGGGTAGGTCCCAAGCAGGTCCGCTACAACTACGGTATGCGGGTCGTCGTTGCGCCGGGCGCTAGCGAAAAAGACAACGGCGACACCAATCGACCGGGTTTAGACAAGATTGTGCAATCCATGTTCTACAAAGCACAACATCAGGAAACCGGAAACATGTGGGATGTTTGGCTCTACCATCATGCAGGAACATACTTCCTGTACTACCTCGCAAATGTCGGCGAACACCGCTGGCGCTGGGACAATATTTCCATGGCCACGTCGCGTGATGGCGTACACTGGACTGAAAGGGGGCCGATCCTAAAAAAAACTCCGGGAGCCAAGTGGATGGGCACGGGTTCGACCTGGAAGTCACCTGCCTTCGATAAGGATGGCAAATTCTATATGAATTTCTCCGAGGAGATCAGCGGGCGTCAGAACATTTACTTTGCCGAATCCACGGACCTCCTCAACTGGACCCGTTTAGAAGGGGAAGAATACCGATTCGTACAGAACGAACAATGGTATGAGAAGAAGGGGCGCTGGGACTGCATCTGGACCATCCCCAAGCCAGGGGGCGGGCTCTACGGTTACTGGACCGCAAGCCCAAATCGCTCGGAGAAGGACGCCGCTGACGGGATATTCGGCTTCGGCGAGTCGCTCGATGGCGTGCACTGGAAAGCACTTGCGCCCCCCAGAGTGATCGATGATGAGAACAGTGGAGAGGTCGGCGCGGTGGAGAAGATCGGTGGCAAGTACTACATGTTGTTCGGCCACTATCCCGCCATGACGACGCTTGTTGCAGATAGCCCCGAAGGCCCCTTTCGCAAGGCAAAGAAGAATTACAAGGTCTTAACAGGGCATACCTATTTCTCTCGCTTTTTCCGTCATCCTGAGGGTATGCTTGCCTGTCATTTCACCCAGGCCAGAGACGTCCAGGTTTCATTCGCCCCAATCAAGGACGTGCGTATCGATCAGGAGGGAGCGCTACGCTTCGGGTGGTGGAAAGAAAACGAGAAGATGAAACACCGGCCAATCGCCGTTGAAAGGCCGCTTGATTCCAAAGCCGCTGTCGCATTGCTCGGCAATTCCTTTGACACGAAACAGGGGATCATTTTGGAAGGAACCCTGAAGCTGCCGAAGGCAAAGGATTCTCCACGCTGCGGGGTCTACATTGAATGCACAACTGATTTGGGAGTCTATGATAATCGACAGCACCGGGGTCGCTGAGTTGGGCCCGATGAAAGCGGACGGCACAGACTTCAAGGCGGAGAAGCGCGTCGACCGGGAGATGACGTTCGATAGCCCAGCCGCATTTCGTTTACTTCTCAGAGGATCGTTGATGGAATTCTATCTTGACGATATCCTGATCGAAAGCTTCGCACTACCAGCTAATGCTACCGGCCGAATCGGATTGATCAACGCCGAGGAAACCATCGACACACTGAAAGCTTGGAATTAGATTAAAAACTGGAAATTTGAAGTTGAACGAGCGAGCAATCGAAAGAAACAAAAAATGAAAATATCAATATCTAGTCTCCCTGCGATGAACTCCTGGACCGCCGCCGCCGTGGCGTTGGTTCTAGTTTCAACAGCCACAATGCTTCAAGCTCAAGGAACCAAGGCGGACTACGAACGTTTCGACAAGATTGGTGGTATCACCGGTGGCAAAGTGTTTCGGACAAAGGTGCAAGCGCATTGGCTGACCGGCACCAAGTGCTTCTGGTATCGCAACGAACTGGGCCACGGACGGAAGAATTTCGTGTTCGTCGATGCGGCCGCGGGCAAACGAAAAGTGGCTTTCGACCACGAGCGGTTGGCAAAGGATCTCGCGAAAGCAACCGGTAAGGCCTTCGGGGCTCATAAGTTGCCCTTTGACGAGATCGAATATAAGAAAATGGATGGCGATGAGAAGGGGTTGCTGGGAGAGGCCGTCTACTTCAAAGCGGTGGGCAAATCGTGGAAAATCAATCTTAAGGATCAGTCTCTCAGCGAAGATATGCCCGGGGCCAAGAAGGTGTCGGTCATCAGAGGAATCCCCGCTCCGCGGCAGGAGTCTTCGACGTTGCTCTTCTCGCAATCCCCGCAACCTGGGGCCGAAGCGACTTTGCCGCACGAGAAACCGGCTGAACCCGAATTACAGTTCCCTCAATCGCCCGACAAAAAGAAGGTCGAGGCCTTTATCAAGGACCACAATGTCTGGCTTCGTTTCGGTGGGGACGGCAAGGAAATCGCCCTGACGACAGACGGGAAGGAAGGCGATGCTTATCAAGGAAATTTTCAATGGTCCCCCGACCGGAGGAAACTGATTGGTTTCCGTCATAAGAAGGCTCAAGAGCACATTGTCCATTTCGTCGAGTCCTCGCCCAAGGATCAGTTGCAACCGAAGTTGCATTCGAACAGTTATCTCAAACCGGGTGACCAGATTGCCCAGACCATGCCGCATCTGTTCGACATCGTCGGGAAGAAGGAGGTCCCGCTCGACGAGAGCGCTTTTCGCCAACCCATGGAGCATCGGTTCGCATCGCTGGGACAAGGACTCCAGTAGGTTCACGTTCTACTACAACCAACGAGGACACGGCGCGGTGAGGATCGTGGCCATCGACGCCGAGAGCGGCGAGGTCACCGCACTGATCGACGACACGAGCAAGACCTTCGTCAATTATTCCAACTACAATCATCGCAAGTTGTTGGAGTCCACCAACGAGATGATCTGGATGTCGGAACGCGACGGGTGGAACCATTTGTATCTGTACGATTTCGGCAGCGGACAGCTGAAGAACCAGATCACCAAGGGCCCGTGGATCGTGCGGAAGGTCGACCGCGTAGACACGGCCAAGCGTCAGATCTGGTTCCAGGCCGGGGGAATTCATCCCGAGCAGGATCCCTATTACATCCACTACTGCCGCATCAACTTCGACGGAACGGGCCTGGTGAAATTGACCGCCGGCGACGGCACGCACTCGATCGAATACTCGCCGGACCGTGAGTTCATCGTCGACACGTATTCCCGCGTGGACATGCCGCCGGTGAACGAGTTGCGTCGGGTCAGCGATGGGTCGCTGGTTTGTACCTTGGAAAACTCCGACGCCAGCGAACTCGAGGCCACCGTCTGGCAAAGGCCTGAGCGTTTCGTGGCCAAGGGTCGCGACGGCAAGACCGACATCTACGGGGTGATTTACCGCCCCTCGACCTTCGACCCGAACAAGAAGTATCCGGTCATTGAGAAGATCTACGCCGGTCCCCACGGTTCCTTCGTGCCGAAGAGTTTTTCGCCCTGTCACGGCGCCCAGCGCTGGGCCGAGTTGGGATTCATCGTGGTGCAGATCGACGGCATGGGCACGTCGCACCGCAGCAAGGCCTTCCACGACGTGTGCTGGAAGAACGTCGGCGACGGAGGTTTCCCAGATCGCATTCTCTGGATCAAAGAGGCCGCGAAGAAATACCCCTACATGGACCTCAGCCGCGTCGGAATTTTCGGGGGTTCGGCCGGCGGGCAAAGTTCGACCGGAGCCCTGCTCAAACACGGAGATTTCTACAAGGTGGCCGTTTCAGATTGCGGTTGCCACGACAATCGCATGGATAAGATTTGGTGGAACGAAGCCTGGATGGGTTGGCCCGTGGGACCGGAATACGCCGAAAGTTCCAACGTGACCCACGCCCATAAGCTTCAGGGAAAGCTGCTGCTGATCGTGGGCGAGTTGGACCGCAACGTCGACCCGGCCTCGACCATGCAGGTCGTCAGACGCCCTGGTCAAAGCCGACCGCGATTTCGACATGCTGATCATCCCCGGCGCCGGCCACGGCGCGGCTGGCTCCGCCTACGGGAAACGCCGTCAGAAGGATTACTTCGTCCGCAACCTGCTGGGTGTCGAACCGCGATGGGAGCCATGACGGCCAGGACGCCCGTCCTCTGACATGCGCGAGTGGGAGGTGGACATCAGCAGATACCTGGCACCAACAAATAAAAGATGAATTCGATCTATACAGCTAACCTAAGGAAACCAAACACATGCCAATAAAACATTTCACGAAAGTGCTTCTCGCGCTCGTCATCGCGACAGGTGCTAGCGCAAAAGACAGTTTAAAATCGCACTTTAAACCGATCTTTGAGGAGTTTGGGGAGCACAGTACGACAAAAATAGAAGTGGTATCTGGACCCGAGGCCGTTCAGATGAGAAACGGTCGCGTCGCCGGTAAACAGTGGATCGCGACCTCCAAAGAGTATCAGTTTAAGTTGACCATTGAAGATGCGACCGGCGCCAAGCTCGAGCAACTGGTCGCACGTCTTGAGAAGCTTCCTAGTTCCTACCTGAGCGCGTGCGTGGCTGTGTCTGACAAAGGAGAAGACGGGGTCGCGATCTATGCGGACCTCGGAGGAGCAAGAGCGCATGGCGGAAAGGGGTATATTAATTTGGTTCCTCATGCCGACGCCTTGGTGATCGCTCACGAAGCGGGACACACGCTGGAGCAGGTCGCTAGAGAGTTAGATCCTGAGGTGCTTGATAAGTGGGAAGAGGTTATTCAAGCAGATAAGATCTCCGTCTCTGACTATGGTGACACGGTGCGTCATGAAGATATCGCAGAATTCGCTATGGTGTATGCGGTCTGTCTGGACGCGGGTCCCAAACACCTGGCGGAGTTGAAGAAGCTTTCGCCCAAGCGGTTCGAGTTCTGGGCAAGGATATTGAATCCGTATAGCCCCGAAGCACTGCGAAAAACGCTCGATCCGTTTTACAAACAACACATTGTCGCAGATGGACTTGTGGTAGCAGGTTCAGAGAAGGTTTCCGTATACGCTCTGGGAGAAGCTGGATACCTGGCAAAGAAGATGCTCGCCAATCGGCCTGACCTGATAAGGGATCTTTGCGAAAAGCGAAAGATGTTCGTGGCCGTGATGGCATACTGCGAACTGCAGACCGACCTGCCCGACTGCCGAAACATGTCGCTTTGGTGGGCCTATCGCGCTCGAGGCCTGGGGTCCAGGCCGGTCAGTTGTGGCGAAGAAAATTTGCTAAACCTCAAGGGAGATCCCTATCAGGGTGAAAACATCTTCGTTCACGAATTTCGCCCACGGGATTCACAGTGTTCTTGGCGAAGAGTTCAACGTGCGACTTAGGGAGCTATACGACCAAGCGAAGCAAAGTGGCCGCTTCCGTGGGTATGCGATCGAGGGCGGCATCGCCGAGTTCTGGGCCGAGGGCGTTCAGACATGGTTCGAATGCAACGGACGCAAGAGGCCGGAGTCCGGCGGCGGGTCGGATTCGTTCACCGTAATCGGGACCCAAGGAGAGATTGTCTGCCATCTGACTACCCGCAAGTTGTTGAGAACACACTGTCCGGAATTTGCCGAATTACTTGATAGCACGTTTCGACAAAACAAATGGGTCTATGTGCAGTGGAGCAACGGCTAAACCAATGCTCATTTGAGCGGCTTCAATCCGGACGATGCGCCCGAGTTTCGCTGGCCGCCTGCGGTGATCGAGGCCTACGAGCGGATTGAAGCCGAAAAGGCCAGGAAGGAAATGCAACGAAAGACCAAATCCTCTAAAAAATGATCTGCTGGGAGTCCCATTCTCGTTTTCATCCAAAAGTAGGTCTTGCGTTTCTTCGTTATGCGAAATGAAAGAGAAGGACGCGCGTAGCAACGATCTGAAGTTAGGCAAAAATTAACCAGCTTATGGAAAATGAATTCTATCCATACAGCTAGGAAATAGAACAAACTTACCTGAAACACTAATCACCGACGCAGCGGTATACCCCTAACTATACCGGTAGGATGTCTTCAGCCTTATGACCAATAGAATCAGCCCTTTAAGTATCTGCCTCCTCAAGGCTTCAATGATTGTATCACCATGTCTTTCGACCGAAGTTGAGGTTGGTCCTGCTACGCCGCCTGAAGTGCGAATGAAGGCCTGGGATCAACATGTTAAACTGAGGGAATCGTCAATATTTAAGGATGTCGAATGGACGGCTGTTGGTCCCAGGATCCAAGGTGGAAAGATCGAGAGCGTTTGGTCGGTTAAGAAGCGTAAGTCGACCCTCTACTGTGGATCCGGGTCGGGTAATCTATGGAAATCCATTAACAACGGCACGACTTGGAAACCGATCTTTGAGAGCGAGTCGACTTCCTCGATCTCGGTCGTCACGGTATCCGACAAGGATCCGAACCTGGTCTGGGTCGGCACCGGTGAACCGCACATGGCGCGTAGTTCTTTTGCCGGGACGGGTGTCTTTAAATCTACCGACGCGGGGGGCACATGGCAGAACATGGGACTCAACGATACTCACCACATCGGCCGCGTCATCATCGATCCTAAGGATGATGATGTCGTGTATGTTGCTGCTCTCGGTCATCAATACACCTACAACAAGCAGCGCGGCGTCTTCAAAACTACCGACGGTGGCAAGACGTGGAAGAAGGTCCTCTTTATTTCCGAGAAGGTTGGAGTGGTGGAAGTTGCCATTGACCCGTTCGATAATAAGACCCTGTACGCCGTTGCTTGGGAGCGCGATAGGAAGGCCTGGAATAATGTCGTCGCTGGTCCTGGCAGCGGAATTTACAAGTCCACTGACGCGGGCGAGACGTGGAAACTTTTGACTAAAGGGCTACCCACCGGTGAGAAGGTTGGCAGAATGGGCATCACCATCGCGCCCTCCAATCCGAATGTTCTTTACCTCATTTGCGACCACCGCGGGGTGGGGGGCGAAGTCTATCGATCCGATGACAAGGGCGAAAGCTGGCGCAAAACCCATGAGGGCAATGTGAAAACTGGGATCGGTTATGATTTCTGCCTCATCAGGGTTATGCCAGACAACGAAGACGAGATTTTCATCGTGGGTTTCAACCTTCTCTATTCACCCGACGCAGGTAAGACCCAGTCCATTATCTCCGAGCGGACCGTTCCCATGCTTTCGTACAAAGCCCGGCGCGCCACTCCCCATTGCGACAATCACGACATGTTCATTGATCCTGATGACTCGGATCGCATTATGCTGGCTACCGATGGCGGGCTCTATCTCTCGCACGATCGGGCCAAAACTTGGCTCCATGTCAACACGCTGCCCATCGCCGAGTTCTACGCCATCTCGGTGGACGCACGTGAGCCTTACAAGGTATGGGGCGGCACCCAGGATAACGGCATACTTGGTGGTGAGGCAAAGCCGATGGTCCTCGGCGAGGAGCACTGGTACTGGAGCCACGGCGGCGACAACTACGTGACCCTGATTGACCCGAAACGATCTTGATACGATGTATCTTGAGGGCATGTTTGGCTCGATGGCGCGAAAAAATCTAAAGACAGGGGAAAGTCGTGGCATCCGACCTGGTCCAGCGCCGGAGGGGAAGAAACTGCGATTCAACTGGATGACTCCCTTCATCCTGTCGCATTACGACTCCAAGACGCTCTACGCCGGCGCCAACATGCTTTTCAAGAGCGAGAACCGCGGCGACAGTTGGAAATGCATCAGCCCCGACCTGTCAGACAATATGGGCCCGGAAAGGAAAGGAGACGTTCCCTTCGGAACAATCACCGACATCTCCGAATCCGCGCTGAAGAAGGGCCTGCTCTATGCTGGAACAGATGACGGGCAGCTGCATGTGACGAAGGACGACGGGGCTACTTGGACAAAGATCAACAAGGGCCTACCGAACAAATGGGTCAGTCGCGTGGTCGCATCGAAGTATGATGAGGGGACCGCGTTTGTTTCACTGACGGGATACCGTGAGGACGATTTTGAGGCTTATCTGTATATGTCGACCGACTTCGGGGATACGTGGAAGTCAATCGTCAACAACATGCCCTCGGAATCGATCAACGTGATACGTGAAGATCCGAGCGATCAGGATATCCTGTATGTCGGGACCGAGTTGGGGGCCTATTGTTCCATTGACAAGGGGAAGACCTGGCACTCGCTCTGCAAGACGCTGCCGACCTGTGCGGTGCATGATCTAGCACTCCATACGGGGACCGGCGACCTTGTCGCGGGCACTCATGGTCGAAGCGCTTTTGTTCTCCATGCAAAGGAGATTCAGAAGATCAAGCAGGAGGTGGCGAAGTAGCCCTCAGTATGAAGCTCTCCAAGTTAAGCCGCCTGTCGCATCGGTGGGGATCCATCATCGCGCTGCTGCCAATCACGATCATCATCTTCTCCGGCATTGTCCTACAATTGAAGAAGGTGTCACCTTACGTCCAGCCGCCGACCCAGAGCGGTGCCGGGACAGAACCTGCAATCGGATTTGACCGCATTCTCGAGGTAGTGAAAACCGTCCCAGAGGCAGAGATTGAGTCTTGGGAAGATGTTGACCGATTGGACGTAAGGCCCAGCAAGGGCGTGGTTAAAGTGCGGTGCAAGAACCGCTATGAGGTCCAGATCGATACCGAGACGGCCCAGATTCTGCAGGTGGCCTTCCGCCGCTCCGATCTGATCGAGAGCATTCATGACGGGTCCTACTTCAACGAACATTTCAAGCTTTGGGTCTTCCTGCCCGCTGGCATCGTGCTCGCCGCCTTGCTGATCACTGGAGTTCACCTCTTTCTTCTGCCATATCTCGCCCGGCGTAAGCGAGTTAGCCGTGGCCGTGTCTGAAAAGACACGCGGAAGTAATGGGTTTGGCATAATGTTACACAAATAATGCGTGATTCACATAGAGTTGTTACGCCTAAGAAGCTAAAGTGATTTTAGTAAATCGATGAAAATTTCGAATTATTATAAAACCGATTATGAACAGTAACGGGGCTGTTTGGAGCATCCGGAATTTAATACTCTGTTTTTTTCACAAATTGTATGTCCAAATTGTCCAAAATGTTTGATACTGGGAGTCATAAATTATGAAAACGAGCCGAGGAGAGAAACGTATCCATATGAATAGGCGAGATGTGTTGAAGTCAGCAGGTTGCTTATTGACCTTGCCGGCATTGGAAAGCTTCGGGCAAGAAGCGAAGGGCCATGATGCCGTGAACGCGAATCGATTGTTCTGCATGAATATCGGTAATGGCATGTGCTCTGACAACTTTCCGACATCGACGGGTAGGGGTTATCAGAGCTCTTCAACTTTCAAGCCGCTGGAAAACTTAAAGGATGATTTGACTCTCTGTACGAATTTAAGGAATTACGGGAATCACGAAAGCACGATGTACGCTTTTGCGGAATACGCGGACCACGCAAATCCCCAGTTGATTAAAGATTCGCTTGACGAGGTCGCCGCTTCTCATATTGGCAATGACACGCGCATTAGAAATTTGGTCGTTGAACAGAGGAATTCCTATGGCATCTCCTGGAAAGGTGGATTGCCCGTTTCTCCAATCGCGGACGTCCAGATTTTGTTCCAAACCATCTTTGGTAAGGTCGACAAGACGAAACGTGCCGAGTTGCTGGCGCTCAAAAAATCGATGTTGGATGCTAGTATAGCTGACGCTAAGAGCATGATGAATAAAGTTTCTCAGGAAGACCGCGCCAAATTGGATGAATATTTTTCTAGTTTGCGCGAATCTGAAAAGTCGATTCAACGATCTGAACGTTGGCTGAATCAAAAGCACGTAGAAGTACCATTCCCTGAAAACGTAAAGTTCAAAACGGATGGCCTCAGTGACTATTCGCAGAAGATTTTAGTGTGCCCGCACTTCAACCAACGTTCAACCTATTTGGATTTGCTCTTTCTGGCATACAAATTTGACGTCACGCGAGTGGCCAATGTGTATTCGGAATGGAATTGGCTTGGTCATCATACGGATTCCCATCAAGTTGCGACTGAAGAGGGTTTGCTTAAGAACATCGAGGCGGACCAAGGCTACATGATGCAGACGGCTCGTTTCTTGGAAAAACTTAAATCAACCAAGACGAAAGTGGGTGGAACATTACTGGACCAGACGGTTTGTTTGATCACTAGTTCCCTGAGTATTAGTAAAGAAGAAGGCCCTCACGGTATGAAGAACAATCCCGTGATTGTCGCTGGCGGTGGCTTTGAGCATGGTAAGCACATTAAGTTTAACGGCACAGACAACCGGAATAACGTCTACCTCGCAGCCTTGCAGCATCTTGGGGTCGAAATTGACAGCTTTGCTACCAGTAGTGAAAGTGCGAAGTTGTAGTAGCAGCCCAACAATAACTGACGTAGTGGGATTCTCCAGCATTCTTCGGCGGGTGAGTTCTTATCTGTCGATCGTCTGCAAAAAGATGGCCCCTATGAGGTTCTGTTCCCTTCTCGTGTTTTTGGTAGTCGTGGCTTTAGGGAGTGCTACTTCTGGCGGCGCTGAAAAACACCTTGCGGAGCTCGAACGAAGCAGAGCTTTCTTAACCGCTTATTGTGTGAGCTGTCATAGCAATGAAAAGAGTAAGGGCGATTTTAATTTTGAAACGTTTAATGGCAAAGATTGGGCCAATCACGAACTCCTCAATGAGCTCTTGACGGTGTTGAGAGAAAAGGAAATGCCGCCCAAGAAGGCCAAGAAGGCAGGCGGCGGAAGAGTTGGAAGCGGCGAAAAGCTTTTGGCCAAACAGTATTTCTCAATCAAAAAAAAGTTGCCCGGCGTGCTCACGCGTTTGAATCGCGCGGAATATGAGAACACGATCAATGATGTTTTTTTCACGGACTTAGAAGTCAAAAACCACTTGCCTGTCGATAACACCAGGGATGGCTTTGACAATGAAGGCGATAAACTGGTGATGTCACCCTATGCGATGGATAGCTATTTTCGAGTTGCCTCTGGAATCGCTGAGAAGGTCGTGGGAGGTATCCCCGAGCCTTCCACAACCAATCATAGTTATGATAACGGTCTAGGGCGCAGATTAGGTAGCGATGGAGTTGCGTCTTATGAATTTTCTAATGATGGTATGACAACCGAAGGGTATCGTTACAATGATGCATCCCGTGGGTTTGGATTAAAGTATGGTGACACCGTGCCAGGCTACTACGATGTGAAGGTCAATGGACATTTTACGTTTATTGATCCAACCGTTACTGGCGCTTTTCTTAGGGAACGTGATTTATATTTCAAGGTTGACCTGGGTAAAGAAAATGAACGGTTGAGAATCACAACTAATATAGATCCTAAACTCAGCAAAAAAGCACTCAGCAGTCAGGATTTTTTATTAAGTGACAAAGTAAGGATCTATTTGGAGCCAGGACAGAATGCGGTTCTTTATAGTTACAACTATTTTTATCCATTGCCCAGGGATCTCAGTAAACTCAAGCCGATCCCCCCATTGCCGGCAGACAAGGCGTTCTCCAAAATGCCAAAGGCGTTATTGCACTTTATTTCGGCTGATGTGACCGGTCCCTACTATGAAAGCTGGCCTCCAAAAAACGAGTTTTACAACACCTACTATGAAGACTTCAAGGGCCAGGATCCTCATAAGCAGTATCAACAATTCATTAGAAAGTTGGCCATTAAACTCTTTCGCCGGCCGTTGATTGACAGTGAGTTGAAGCGATTTTTCGATGTCGCAAAGAAGCGATATGAAACGAATAGAAACGTCCTCGATGCCGTGCAGTCGGCATTGACGATCATGCTCTGCTCACCCAATTTTTTGTATAAGGAGGAAGGTGATTCTCTCGATCTCAATGAGTATGCGATTGCCTCTAGGTTGTCTTACTTTTTGTGGAATACACTGCCCGACGACCGTTTAATCAAGTTGGCTACCGAAGGGAAGTTAAAGGATCCAAGCGTTCGTTCTGCGGAAGCCTTGAGGATGCTCCAAGACCCTAAGTCACAGCGTTTTGTTACTGACTTCACCGAGCAGTGGCTCGAACTTCATAAAATAGACGTCGTTAATCCCCAAGCTGAGATCCTCAAATATACCTTTAAAGGATTTGCAGGTATTCGGCCCTTCATGAGGCAAGAAAGTATTGAGTTTTTCAAGGTGATTTTGAATGAGAATCTAAGCCTTCTCAATTTCATTGAATCTGATTTTGTCGTGATCAATCAACCCCTTAATCAGATCTATAAGGTGACTATTCCTGAAGAAGCGAAACTGTCAGATATAGTAAGGCAAAAGGATCTGACCAAAAAGAGCGTGATAGAAAGTTGCGGCGTGAAAGGGGCTTCCGAAAAGTCATGCTTGATAAAGAATCGCGGCGTGGTGGCCTGCTGACGCAGGCGGGTATTTTGATGATGACCACCAATGGCGAGTTCACCAACCCTTTCTATCGGGGGGCCTGGGTGGCTCAAAGTATCTATGGGCTGGAATTGAAACTTCCTGCCAATCAGGAAATAGAAGCCCTGAAAGCGCCGACAGAAACATTCACCATCAAAGACAGTATCAATGAACATCGTAACAATCCGCAATGCGCTTCCTGCCATAGCAAGATGGACCCCTTTGGTTTGGCCATGGAAAATTTTGATGTTTTGGGCCGTTATCGCGAAAATTATCAGAAATTTGTTGTAACCAAGACAACGATCGAGGTCACCGCTGAAGGAAAAACGAAGAAG
The DNA here is from genome assembly GCA_905181965.1 of Akkermansiaceae bacterium. Taxonomy (GTDB): domain Bacteria; phylum Verrucomicrobiota; class Verrucomicrobiia; order Verrucomicrobiales; family Akkermansiaceae; genus SW10. Next base: position 544,153 of record CAJIZY010000009.1, on the reverse strand, counting down.
ACCGAGAGAATTTCGAGAAAATTTGAACCCACCACAAAGGTCGATGCTTCCACTTCTCACCGAGACGGGCGCCCTATCGTGGACAATTGAAGGCTTAAAGAAACTTATGCTGGAGGACCAAGATAAAATCGCCAAGAATTTGCTCACAAAGCTTTCGGAATATGCCATGGGGAGAGAGATGAATTATGCTGATTCTGAGATGATTCAGCGCCTTTTGGAAGCGTCAAAGAATAACGATTATCAGTTGCGTGATTTGATGGTTAGTATCATTGCCGACGAATCATTCACAAAACGATAATTTAAGTCCCGTATCGTCCACTTTAAAGGAACCAGTTATGATTCACCCATATATTCCAAGTTTGAAACCGTTTTCGGCTGTCTTGCTCATAGCAATCCTTCTAACCGCTGCGCAGGTAGCCTTGGTGACGGTTGCGTTTGGGCAGAATATAGGAAAGGGCGAGCCTTCGAACGAAGTGTCTGGGGACACGGCGATCGTGGGGGCGCTCTCGCTGGACCTTGGTAAGGGGGTGTCGATGAAGCTCGTGCTCATTCCAGCTGGTAAGTTTATGATGGGCAACCATCACACTCCGGCGGAAACGGTCAAGAAGTTCGGGGGCTTCGAGAGGAACCTGATCGATGAGTATCCTGTCCATGAGGTAACGATCAGCAAGCCCTTCTACATGGGCATCTACGAAGTAACGCAGGCTCAGTGGAAGGCTGTGATGGGGACTGAGCCATGGAAGGCAGAGCGGGCCTTGGGATACATGCGTCTGCAGCCGAGACCAGAAGGCTTCGATGACTATCCTGTTGCCTTTGTGGACTCTTATGATGCGATCGAGTTCTGCCGCAAGCTTTCTAAGAAAACCGGCAGGACCGTATCGCTCCCGACCGAGGCGCAATGGGAGTACGCCTGTCGTGCTGGAACTACCACGGCTTTTTCCTTTGGAGATGACCTTTCGAAACTCATCGACTACGGCTGGTATGGCGGAAAAAACGCGGGGCAGAAGGAGGACTACGCCCACCGGGTCGGCCAGCTGAAGCCCAACCCCTGGGGTTTGTATGATATGCACGGTAACGTCTGGGAATTCTGCCGTGACTGGTATGACAAGGACTTCTACAGCAGGTCACCGAGTGTTGATCCGGAGAATACCACGAAAACCGACAAGCCATCTCTGCGCAGTGGGGCGTTTCACAGCGTTCCCACCGTGTCCCGGTCCGCACAACGCAACAGTTGGACAAGTCCCACGACGGTCCGTTACAATTACGGCCTACGAGTCATCGTTGCTGCCGAAAAATAGGAAGAGACCTCGGAGACGCCGGATGTTTTACAGAGAAAAAATCATGGTTCGAACGCCTTACTCCGTATTGCTTGCTTTTGTGCTTTTGACTTTGGCTTGCGAGTTCAGCAAGGCCGAGGATAAGCCAGTCGAATATGACCGAACAGCGGTTCTCGCGACACTGGATGAGGCGGCTTCAACAACCGAAGACCCCGAAGTCAAACGTGCTCTTAAAAAGATGAGCGAATGCGTTGAGCGTGGGAATAAATTACTGGTCCTCAGTGGCCTCCGGACGCTCCCGCCTGAGATTGGACAGCTCACAAACCTGACCGGTTTGACCCTCCATGATAACCAACTCACCACGCTTCCGCCCGAGATTTGTCAGCTCACGAAGCTGACGTATCTGGGACTCAAGCGTAACCAATTCACCACGTTCCCGCCCGAGATTGCGAAGCTCACGAAGCTGAAGCATCTGGACCTCGGAGAAAACCAACTCACCACGATCCCGCCCGAGATCGGGCAACTCACAACGCTAACGCAGTTGACCCTCAGTGGGAACGATCTCTCGACGCTCCCGTCCGAGATTGGACAACTCACGAATCTGACGCATTTGAGGCTCTGGGACAACCAACTCTCGACGCTCCCGCCCGAGATCGGCCAGCTCACGAAACTGACAAATTTGAGTCTTTGGAGCAACCAACTTCCGACGCTCCCGCCTGAGCTTGCACAGCTCACGAAACTGGCCGGGTTGTCTCTTCATGATAACCAATTTATCACACTTCCACCCGTGATTGGGAAACTCACGAAGCTAACGCATCTGGGGCTCGGAGAAAACCAATTCACCAAACTTCCGCCTGAGATTGGACAGCTCACGAACTTAGTATGGTTATATCTTGAAGGTAACCAACTCTCGACGCTCCCGCCCGAGATTGGACAGCTCACGAACCTGACGGGGTTGACCCTCCATGGAAACCAATTCACCACGCTTCCACCCGAGATTGGGAAACTTACGAAGCTGGTATATCTGAAGCTCGGAGAAAACCAATTCACCATGCTTCCGCCTGAGATTGGACAGCTCACGAACCTGACGTGGTTGTATCTCGAGGGTAACCAGCTCACCACGCTCCCACCCGAGATTAAGAAACTCACGAAGCTGACGGAGCTGCAAATCGAAAGAAACCCCCTGACCGACGAAGGCCTAGAGCATTTGAAGTCGCTAAAAAGCTTAAAACGACTGAACCTTTGTGAAACCAAAATTACAAAAACAGGCGTCGGATCCTTTAAAAAAGCACTACCGAATTGTGAGATCGAGGTGCTAAGGAAATAATCGTGATTAAGAGGCAGTAGTTATTCCGAAGTGTCCTAGAAACTGGTCGTCTCTGAAGCCGCTCGACGCACTCGAGTAAAAAAGGTCACGAAATCTGGGCCGAGGTAATCGCTCCCATACTCAAAGAGATGATGAGAAAATAGAGATCTGAAAAAATGAACAAAGAACTCCAATAAATATGAAAAAAACAATAATTCTAGCTGTCGCACTCTGTACTCCAGCCATCGCCTCGGACAAATTTGAAGGTGCGCTCAAGTCTTTCCTGGGCGATCCGGAATTCGAGATTCAGCAAGTCTTCAGAGGTGGCCGTTTCCCCAATCTAGCGGTTGCCACTGACGGCACAGTCCTTGCGGTATTTGGTAAGGACGGGGTCAGCCTGAAGCGCAGCGAAGATGGGGGCAAGACCTGGGACGAGGCGATCGTCATCGCCAAGTCTGGCTTCATGGGTGGCGGGGTGACCGTCGACGAGGGCACCGGAGACATCCTGGCGTTCATCGAGCAACACCATCCGCCGGCGACGCTGACGGTCTACCGCAGCAAGGATCACGGAAAGACCTGGGCCGCGCAGAGTGACACCGTGATCAAGCCCGACAGCGAGGGTCACGTGCCATCGATGCATATGAACGACCACGGCATCACCCTTCGCCACGGCGACAAGAAAGGCAGGCTGGTGCGGCCCTCGCGCTGGTATGGGAAACGCAACGACCGCAACGAGTGGCCGACGCACTACACCAACTCGATTTTCAGCGACGACGGCGGCAAGAGCTGGCAGGCAAGCGAGCCTTTCCCCGAGATGGGCACCGGCGAAGCCTGCATCGTGGAACTCTCCGACGGCACCCTCTACTACAACTCACGCGTGCACTGGGACAAGCGCCCGAAATTCAACCGCCGCCGCGAGGCGCGCAGCGTGGACTCCGGCGCGACCTGGACCGACTTCCGCATCATCGAAGCCCTCCCCGACGGCCAGCAGAACCGCTCCTACGGCTGCATGGGGGGCCTGACGCGCTTACCCGTCGTCGGCAAGGACATCCTCATCTTCAGCAATCTCGACACACCCAAACCGAGCCGTGAGCAAGGGACGGTTTGGGCGAGCTTTGACGGCGGCGTGACCTGGCCGGTGAAGCGTCTTGCCAACCCTGGGGCGAGCGGTTACTCGTCGATGAACGTTGGCCGCCCCGGCACGCCGAGCGAGGGCTGGATCTATTTCATGCCTGAGGCCGGCGGAGCCAAAGTCGCCCGTTTCAACCTCTCATGGATCGTCCAGGGCGGAGAGGCCACCGGCGATGGCAAAGTTCCTGGATGGGCGAAATCGAGCAAAGAAAACAAAGCGAAATAATGACACGACTCAAAGTATTCACCTCAGTTTTGACTACTACTACGGGGGCGAGATCAACACGATTGCTAGGAAATCGCTTTTTTGGGCTGGTCCCGCGAGACTCATCCCAAGCGTAGAGAACTGACCAGGAAGACAATGGCGATGCGAAAGGCTCTCTTTCGACTGGGAGAAAAGGGTGCTTTAGTTTTCCTTAGGCCATTCGAAGCAGGAGGGAGTACGCTAAGCCTATTTATATCGGTTGGCATCGTATCCAGCCTCTTTTCTCTTTGTTTTTAGGCGCGCCTTGAGTTGATTTAAGCGATCGGTATAATTCGGGTCTTTTGCAAGATTGGTGAATTCGTTTGGATCATTTTTCAGATCGTAAAGCTCCTCCCCTTTTGCTCCAAATCCCCAATGAGTGAAGCGCCATTCAGATGTGCGAATGGATTCTCCGCCACTTCGACTGATCGAGAATGCGAGATCTGTAGCCCATTCCTTCGTTGTGGGATTCTTGAGGAGGGGCAAGAGGCTCTGGCCCTGAAGATTTGTAGGTGGAGTTAATCCAGCGAGTTCTGCTAGGGTCGGGTAAAGGTCAACAAGTTCGGTGATTTTATTGCTAGCGTGTCCATGCGATTTCGTAATCCATGGGACGCTGAGGATAAACGGAACACGGGTTGATTCTTCGAATAGGTGCTGCTTTTGAAACTTGTGATGATGCCCTAAGAGATATCCGTGATCACTGGAAAAAATCACGATGGTGTTTTCTCGCAATCCTAATTCGTCAAGAGTTTCTAACACCCGACCGACCTGTTCATCCATATAGGAAATACTGGCGTAATAGGCTTCTAGTAATCCTTTGTGTAATTCGGGAGTCACGCCGTAGCGATCTATGGATTTATAGTTTCGAATAATCTTGGGGACATCATCAAGATCTCCCTTGGGAACCTCTGGGGAGACCATGGCATCGCGATCGTAGCGATCAAAATATTTAGAGGGTGCAACTAAAGGAACGTGGGGACGGACAAATCCACAACCTAGAAAAAAGGGCTTATCCTTATTTTGTTTTAGGAATTCAATTGCGGCATCCGCCGCCATCCCGTCAGCATGTTCGAGATCGCCGGTTGAAGCTTCAACTCCGGTAAAAGTCTGGGAGCTTTTATCCTTTGGAGACCACTCTGTTCTTTTGCCAGGGGCTTTCTGTTCGGGGGCCTTGATGTTGACGGTCTCGTCCCACGATGGAGCGTCGTCATGATCGGCTGTTCCTGCAATGATTTCGAAGGGGATGCCCATGTGATAAATCTTGCTAACCCGGCCGGCGTGGTAGCCATTGTTGCGGAAGAGCTGTGATAGCGTCACGACATTGGGAAGATTTTCGCGGAGGTTACCTCCGTTACCCAGCATGCCATTGGTATAGGGATAAAGTCCGGTCATCAATGAGGCGCGGGAGGAACCGCAAACCGGGTATTGGCAGTGCATATTCTCAAAGCGGACGCCTCGCTTGGCCAGGGCGTCAAGCCGTGGAGTTTTACATTGTGGATGTCCGAAACCGCTGAGCGCTGAGTTTAGATCATCGGACATCAAAAGAAGGATGTTGGGTTTCCGTTCTTTTGCGTGGGGTGAATGGCTAAGGGGAAATGTTACGATAGTAAGAAAAATTAGAAACTTCATATTTATTTTTCGATTGTTTGCGCACCATTGTGTTCAGATGCCATTTGAAGCGATTTGAAATTGCCTTTTTGGGTGAAAAAAAGGGGCGGTTACTTTGGGGGGATTGTGGGATCAACGATTTATCGAAAATCCGAAGGAAGCTGTGGACGGACGCCGAGTTTTTCATAGTTAAATCCGCTCGGTCGGGGTTCGTATTTTCTGGTATATGCCACGCTGCGGTTCGGAGTGATTTTGTCTTCCAGTCCCATTCCCCAGTAGGAGGCGTTGATGATGAGTCTTCTTAATCCGGCACTCTGTAGATCACGGGCGCTTCCCATGGTTGTGTTGAAGACACGAGCTTTAGTCCCCATATTCGTGCTCCATGTTTTGAACCAAGCGACCGGGAGTGCTTCTTTTCTGATGTTCGGTTTGTCTTCTGGAGAAAGGCCTGTGAGTGGCTGTCCCCAGACGAGGATAGTGCAGTCTTCTGGAAGGGTGGTTCCTTCCTTGTAAGTTCTATAAACATCAGATGGCCCCCAGATATCTTGGACTCCTGAAACAATGGGGTGGCCTGCGAGTTCTTTAACGATCGTTCCGCGGGTCGCTTCCCGGTGCCATCCTCCATGATGGCCCATGAAAGATCCGCCGAGAATATCTCGACCAAAATTGATGTTCTTTCCTTCCTTGGAATATGGAATGCGACCTCGAAACCCGTGGTTGGCGGTGCGAAGTGCGATGACTGGTTTTCCGGAGTCGAGGTATGTGGCGATTTTCTTCAATTGGCCTTCTGGAAGAGTGAGTAGGCGGTGGAAGAAGATTACAAGGTCGGCCGACATTAGGTGTTCTAGTCCGGGAATGTTGTGCTGTTCGAATTCATCTTCTTTTCCTTTCTTCGGATAGACCGGCATTGTTGGGTCAACCATTCCTTTCTCGTTTACGCCAAAGAGAACAGTGCAATCAAAGCCATGATGCTTGCTAAGGATTCCGGCCATCATGGGCATGGCTTGCTCACTGCGGTATTCTTGATCGGCCGCAATTAAGACAATGTGTTTGCCCTTTCCTGGTCCGTTCTCCTCCCGAGTAAGTGAGCCATTTGGCGCTTTCTGGGACAGGGTGGGCTGAAAGAGAAAGCAGCGAGGTCAGAAGAAAGAAAAATGAGTGGCGTAGCATGGTGATGAACGTTGGATGTTAGCGAATGCTGGTGAGTTTGGGCGCTTCTGTCGAAGCTTTGATTTTCTCGATGGTTTCCCTTAAGATGGCGGCCTTTTGTTTGCTAAGTCGTCCTGGGAAGTTGGGCTCTCCGCCGTCGAACCGAGTCGCTATTACTTCAAGATCCGGGATGATTTCCTTGGCGTGTGAACCATAAGTGAGAAGAATTTTCATAATCTCGGGAGTCCGTTTTTCGCTGGCCCAAGGGTTCTGTTTTCCTGTGTATTCGACACAAGCTTTGATGCCTTCTTTGACATGATTTGCGGCAAGGACTTTTAAGCCTTCGATCCGGATCTCGGCTGCGAACATGACCCCGCTTGGAGCCGGTTTTTCGATAGCCGTGAGGATAGCGGGAAGAAGGGGCTTAATTTCTGTGGGAGAGAGGTTGCGATAGACTGAGCCGAAACTGCCTCTTGCGCGGCCATCCTCATTTTGCAGCCCGGCTTTCACTGCTTTAAAAAGAATTTCGCGATCAATTCCCTCTAGTGAACGGCTGAGTAAGCCTCCCCTGCCATTGAAAAGGGCGAAGGAAAAGTAACGTTGCTGCATGCCGCGCGGGTCGTTCTTCGTGTCAATTTCGGTGAGAAGTTGAAGAAGTTTTGGAGCGGTCTTCATGGCGGGTTTTCCGATGGCGGCGAGGGCCTCAGCGGTTTTGATTCGAAGCCAAAGATCTTTTGAAGAGAGGTTTTTTTCGAGAGTCTCGACAGCCGCGGCTCCGCGTCCTCGAAGTGAAATGATGGCTTGGCTCGCTCCAAGTTGCTCATAGAGCTTATTGGAGCAAAGAAGTTTCACGATGGCAGTCAAAGGAGGGCTGCTCTTGCGGCGTCCAATGGCCATCGCGGCTCTTTCCCGAACGACCGGGGACCAGCTGCCTAGGGCTTCCAAGAGGGTGTCCCCATTGAGGGAATCGTAAGCAGAATTACGGTCCTTGTTATTCCAACCTCGGCCCACCCGGATTAGAGATTCAGCTTCTTGAAGCTCGATTTGAGGAGCAAGTGGCTTCCTTTTTCCGGTGAGCCAAAGGTTTTTTAGAGGCATAGTATAAGCGAGGAGATAAGCCCCGGTGCAGTCCCAATTAGCGTAGCTATCCTTCTTCATGGAAGGTGGACCAAGGTGCACAAAGGCGCCATCCCACTGTCGAGCGAGATCGAAATACCAGCTGCCAAATTCCTTCATCCATGCTCCGGTTGCATTGGGTCCAGATTGGGCGACTCCAGGCATCGCCCAGAGGATGTTGCAAAAGTTTCCAGTATGCCCGCCGTCGCGCTCAGGGCCGTGGGACGCCACGCTCATGCGGGAGAAATACTCGCTTGCTTTTGATTCGCCGAGTAAGCTGAAGAGGACAGCGGCCATTCCGTTTTTACCGTTATCATCGTGGGTTTCGATCCAAGGGGCGTGGTCGCCGTAGGGCACGGCTCCTTTTCCGTTATAGAAGCGGAGGAGCTTGGCACTCTTTTCAATTGCTTTGGAAAGCTTTGGATCATCAATACCGGCTGCGCGAGCTAGAACCAGAGAGGTGGTGAGCGGAAGACCGGGCGCGTTCATCATTCCGTAGCCAGCGAGACGTCCATCAGGGTTGGCGAAACGGTGTCCCCATGATCCCACCATGCTTTGACCGTTAGCGGCTTCCATCGCGAGACGTTTGAGATTGGGGAGAAAGGTTTTGTCACCAGTGAAGAGGGAATACTCCGAGATGAGCATGATGACGTAGCCATAATACCAAGTTTGAAAGCTTTTGTTTTCGAAAGTGGAGGCCCATTCGACTTCCTTGCGAACGAGCGGAAGATAAGCAGGGTCTCCGCTTGCAAGTAGAGCAAGGGCATTCAAGGAACGGATGATAGGGTTTTCGCGATAGCTGGGGGCTTTGATTTTTGCCGCGAGAATCTCACATCCTTGCTCGAGGATGGTTTTGGACTTGGCGCAATTGTAGGGAGCGGTTTTGCTGTAGCCGCCCAAAATTGGAAGCTTGAGCGTGATGTTTTCTGTTTTTCCATCACGCCATCGGATCAGGGAAAGAGCTCCTTTTCCATCCACTGACTCTGCCACCGTTAGGGCTTTTCCAAATTCAGGACGGGGGTCATACGCGAAGTTTTTTTTGTCGACTCCAAGAATAACGTCTCCCTCTTCAAGATTGCCATCGGACGGAGAACCGGTGGCGACTCTCGTGATTCTGATTTGGCGGGCGTCAGAGGTCACCATCTTGTCGCTAAATATCCAGCCACGTGCGCCCGTGGCTCCTAAATTCCAATCGTGGACTGCTCCTTCCGGAATGCGGTCCCCTTTGGTAAAGTCGGGTTGTGCCATATTGCCGGCAGGACCGGCGGCCAAGAGGGCTTGTAGGGCGCAGATGTAAGAAATGAGACCGGCTAGTTGAGGCTTAATCATAAATTGAGAGGACCAATGAGGTTTTCAGTGGATAGGATGAAGGTGGGGGACTGTCCAGAAAGGGAAGCCTAACAGGGAGAATCTTTGAAATTCCGGATGTCCCATAATGGGTAGGTTCGAATTTTGATTCGAAGTCGTGGAGGAGTTTAAATCAATGAACACGGATCGGAAAGAATCGCTATCCTGATGAACTTTCATAGTTTGTGGGTTTTCCGTCTAATTCGGGTCTTTTGAGGGTGGCCCGACGTAATAGAGATCCTCTCCGTAGTGGGGCTTAAGTGGCCAAGTGTCAGTTCGGAATGGGTAGGCGGGAAGTTCTTTGCCGTTCATGAGGGTTCCTAAAGGCAGGTTGGACCATGCGTAGCGAACGGCGATAGGTTCCGGGACATCTTCGGACCAGACTTCGACGCTTGAAGGTTTTACAACTCTTGCGTCGGCGTGGTGGAAGACCCGATCTTTTCCTGCGATGTAAAAACCGCGTGCATCAGTTTGGTCGAGACGGAGTCCGCTTGATCCTTTTTCTCCAAAGCCAATCAGGATTTTTTTTTCCTGGATCGCCATCGATTCGTAGATCGGGCCATGCCATTCAAGTGGATTCTCAGAGCGAGTGCCGTCCTTAATGCCATAGACGGTCGAGAGTGCCCACCGGGCAGAGCGATCGCCAACGGGATACTTTCGGTTCGGGTGAATATTAGGGTCACTATTTGCATCGAAGCTAACGATCAGACCGGTGTTAGGGGTGTTTTTCCAGGTTAGGAATTGTTGTTCGCGAATCACGTTGGTGTGGTGATTCATGTCATAGGTCATTGAGCGTCGGGTACTCCATCCTGCAATTTGGATGATGCCAAAAGGCAACTTTGGGTCCTGGAAGATTTTCCGCCAGTCAGAGATAACAGAAGGAAAGGTTTCGCGGAAGGGAATCCAACTATTACCGAAGGAATTATTTTCACCTTGGTAGAAAAGAGCGCCCTGAATAGTGAGTCCTTTCAATGGCATAATCATGGCGTTGAGTGCCCCCGAAGGGATACGCCCCTGATTAGGATTTTGATAGTTGCGTGGATTAGGCTTTCCACCGGGCTTTTTTTCTCCCTTAGCTTCCGCTTCCTTTGCTCGCATCTCCCATTCTTTGAGGTCTTTGGCGAGGCGTCTGGCCGCTCCTTCCTCGCGTCCCGCATCGATCCAAGTTTGGCACTTTGCTTCGTATTCTTCGAGGTAAGGTTTAACCGTTGGGAGTATCTCGAGCGTTTCGCGGGTGACCCAGTGTTGGGCCATGGTGCCTCCCCAAGCTGCATTGACCAATCCGATGGGGACATCAAGTCGACGATGGAGTCTCTGTCCGAAGAAGTAGGCGACACCGGAACAATCACCAATCGTTTCGGGAGAACAGGTTTGCCAGGTGCCAGCTCCGTTTTCGGCGGGAAAGTCTTCCCGGGGTTCAGGGAGACCTTCGGGTTCGATTCGGATGAAACGAATGGCAGGATAACGGGCGCTGGGAATTTCGACATCGGCATCGCGTGAACTCCGCAGGCGCCATTCCATATTGCTTTGTCCTCCGCAGACCCAGAGATCACCCACGAGGATGTTTTCGTAAGTGATCGAGTGATCTTCTGAAACGATTTTGAGTGTTTGGCCCGTGGCATTTGCAGGCATCGGGTCTAGCGAGATTTCCCATTTGCCATCTCTCTCTGAGACGATGGACTTTTTCTGACCGGCGAAGGTGATGACGATTTCTTTTTCGGTATCCGCCCAGCCCCAAATGCGGGCGGGCTTGTCCCGTTGCAGAACCATCTGGCTGCCGAAAATATGAGGCAGTTTGAGTTTGGCGAATCCTTGTGCGCTAAGCAGAATAAAAATGGCAGGGAAGAGAGATTTCATATCGAAGACTTATTTAAACTGAAGTTGGCTGAGCTTGATGGTGAGATCGTGAATCTTTTTTCCGTCGATATTGATGATGGTGTATTTGACAGTTGGATCTTCGGTGGTGAGATCAAAGTCGATTTTTCCAAAGGACTGTTTGTCATTATAACCAAAAAGTGAATGGTCGATGAGCTTATGGACATGTTGGTTGGTGAGTCGTGACGAGCTGAACTCGAAGAGGGGATACATGCCGTTAATTTCGGTATCGACCTTGTAGGCATCCGAGCGGTGGCGATCGGCGGAGAGGATGACAACGCCGGGGATTTTTTGATCGGCGATGAACTGGTAGATTGCCGAGCGTTCTTCCGGGTATCCGTCCCAGGTGTCCTTGGAGCCGGGTTTGACTTTCGGAGCCATGGGGACGTTGGTGCAGATCACCGTAAAGGTGGCGGGCTTTTCCGTGAGGGTTTTCTTGAGCCATTTCATCTGGACGGGTCCGAGCATAGACGGAGTTTCGTCCTTGGGTGACTCTCGGTAATAGCGCCCGTCGATCATGATGAAATGAACATCGCCGATGCTAAAATCAAACCAGCAACCGGGGTTTTCTTTTCCGCCCCCGTAGTAGGGATTATCCCAGTTTTCTTTGTAGATTTCCCAGACATCGCGCTTCCACGATGGTTTTTCGATATCGGGTCCCCCCCAGCCATCGTTAGTTGTGAAGTCGTGGTCGTCCCAAATCGAGTAGATGGGAACGGTCTTTGCGAGTTTGCTCCACTCTGGTTGGCTTTGACGACGGTAGTAGTGGAAGAGTTGCATCTCCGGGGTCTCGGGGTCGTCGATGTAAACATTGTCGCCAAGAAGGAGAAGGGCACGTGGCTCGATAGCTCCTATGGTGTCCCACATTCTTTCGTTTTCGGGGACATATCCAGATCCACCGCCAAAGCCGATGGTAAACTTGTCGCTTGGGGCGTCCTTCTTGAGGGAAGTGTTTGGAAGGACGCGGTCCCAGGGCCAAGTCTTTGCATCGTATTGCCAGGCGTTTTTTTTGCCTTTGATGATATCCTGAAGAAGCTTGGTGTGGTCTGGGTTAATTTTGGCGGCAGATGTTTTCTCGAGATATTCTGCAGCCTCTTTTTTCTTTCCGGTGAGGATGAGCTTGAGGGCGTGTGGATGGATACGCTTGACTTGCCCTTTTGCTTTTTCGGGCTTTTCATTGTTGACGCGGGGTTTTGATGCTTGGGCAAAAATCACCGATGGTGCAGTGATTATCGCTACAGTTGCGACGAGAATTAATTTTGCAAATACGCTCATTTCCTGTCTTTAGCTGAAATAGGTCCCCTCAGCGAGCGCGTCTTTCGGTTGATTGATTATTGGACTGTTTAAGCTGGATTTGATCAGGTCTTTTGGGCATTTCGTGGTTCATGAAAATTTCATTTAAGACGATTTCCGCGAAAGTGACGAAGACGGATTTATTGGTAATATTATCTCCAGAGGGAAGAACTCCCAAATTACCGTCAGGAGTTACGATTCCGAAAAGTGTCGAAACTTCATTTTCGGGGAAGAGTCGGGAGACTCGATTTGCTGATACGATCGATGGTCCGGCAGAGCGAGTACTTTTGATCGGGTTGGGAAAGGGGAAATCGTTTGATTTGGAGACGGTAAGGCGAGCCGCAGCGATTGCGGCTCAGAAGGCCCAGAAGACTCATGCGGCAGCGGTGACCTTTTGGGTGGATCTTAAGCTGGATAAATCTGCCGAAGATTTTGGGCAAGCCTTGGGTGAAGGTCTGGTGATGGGTGCTCATCGTCTTGTTGATTTTAAGCGTTCACCGAAAAAGAGTTCTCTTAAAAAGGTGATCATCCAGTCTTCGAAGGAAGTTTCTAGAGGGGCTAAGACTGGGGTGATCGTGGGTGAGGGGAATACTTTAGCACGCCGCTTACAGGACACCCCTGCAAATAAGATGCGTCCAAAGGATATGGTCGCCGAGGCCCGTAAGATTGCGAAGAACTCGCCAAAAATTACAGTGAAGGCTCTTGACGAAAAGTCGATGGAGAAGCTCGGAATGGGTTCTCTATTGTCAGTCTCTCGTGGTTCTTCTGAGCCAGCTTATTTGATCCATCTTGTTTATAAGCCCGCCAAGAAAGCGAAGCGTAAGATTTGTTTGGTGGGCAAAGGACTCACGTTTGATTCGGGTGGAATCAGCATCAAGCCATCGGCACGCATGGACGAGATGAAATATGACATGTCAGGTGGAGCCGCCGTGTTGGGAACCTTTCATGCGCTTGCGGGGTTGAATCCTGATGTCGAGGTTCATGGTCTTGTCCCAACCTCGGAGAATATGCCCGATGCAAGTTCAGTGAAGCCAGGTGATGTGGTGACTGCGAGTAACGGGCTTACGATTGAAGTCCTCAATACGGATGCCGAAGGGCGCCTGATTTTAGCTGACGCGCTGGCATATGCTGAGAAAACGATCAAGCCGGATGCTATGATTGATTTAGCGACTTTAACCGGGGCTGTGGTGGTCGCCCTCGGTCACGAGTTGACCGGAGTGATGGGAAATAGCAAAACGCTTTCAGATGAACTAGTGGCTTCGGGGCAGACGACTGGTGAATTGGTCTGGCCGCTACCGATTATTGATTTCCACAAAGAAGATATGAAAGGCTCGGTTGGAGACTTGAAGAATATTGGAAGTCCTTCAACCGGAGCAGGTTCATGCACTGCGGGTGCTTTTCTTTCAAACTTTGTGGGTGATATTCCTTGGGCTCACCTAGATATAGCTGGAACTGCTTGGGGCGCGTCGCGCCGAGATTACCAAGGAGGCTCTGTTGGAACCGGGGTTGGAGTCAGGCTCTTACTAGATTATCTGAAAAAACAGAGATGATCTTTTGAACTAAGGTAAAAGAACCCTGCTAGATTACGTTGAAACGATCTAGCGGGGCATCAAAGGTGAATTTTTTTAGCGCCGAGGTGGTCTTTTCCCACCCTGCGGAGGTCCTCCTTGTCCATTCTGCGGAGGCCCACCTTGAGGAGGTCTGCTGCGCTGCAGGTCTTTCTTAGACTCGAGTCCAGATTCCTCGTGGGAGAGTTTTCCGTCGCGATCTTTGTCGAGAGCAGTCAATGATTTGATGGCGTTTGCGATTTCTTCTTTTGAAAGCTCTCCGTCTTCATTGGTATCGAGCGCTTCCATGAGTGGGGATTTTTGTGGTTGAGGAGGGCGTGGTTGTTGCCCTTCTCCGTCTCGTTCTTTGCGGCGTTGGCGTCGGCTCTTTTTGGGTTCTTCGGGTTTTAATTCATCGGAACTGATCGAGTTGTCATCATTTTCGTCGAGCTTAAGAAGGGCTTTTGGAGCGCGCTTTATTTCGCCGGCTGAGAGTTTGCCATCTTCGTTCTTATCGAGAAGGGTGGTGAGGGGATCAGTCGGAGGAGGCCCTCCGGGACCACCTGGACCTTGGGCGGAGAGCATGAACGGGAAAGCAGAGATGATAGTTACGATAAGCTTGGTCTGTTTCATGACATCGCGAATCTATCCGAATGAAAATGAACCTTGGATGAATCCCCAATTATAACTGTTTTATGAGGGCAGGAAGAAGACGCTGACGGGTGTGTCGCAGGCTGACGAGGCAGGGGACGTTTGAGGCGAAAGCGTAAGCGATGATTATGAGGTTGGCTGGAAACGGATTCCACGCAATGAAGCCGGTAATTAGGATCCACTGAACCCAATGGGAAAATTCGCCGCGTCGGGTTTCCAGAATAAACTTACGGAGGTAGTCGGGCTCGGTGGATTTAAGCTTTTTTTTCGGGAAGCCATCGAACCATGGCGCTCCATCTGGCAAGAGATGCTTCCAACGGCGGATGAAGAGGTATTTTTCGTAAAATTTATTCGGCTTTGGTGCGACAGACGGGAGACAACGGATGAAACGGTGGTCGCTGAATTGTTCGCAGAGCCAAGCGATCGCCAAGTGGACCGCGGGGATGCCAAGGCAGTTGAGTGAAATGATGGTTAGGTTGGAAAATTCGAGCCACATGGTGTGTTGTTAATCGATGGTGCGACCTTTCCAGGTGGCTTTCACCCCTTTCTTCTGATCAAGCAGAGCCTTAAAAAAGAGGATTTGATAGAATAAGAGAGGGATCGGAAAAAGGAGGGCTGTGCAGAGCGAGAAGTTGCCAGCGAGTCGAAAGCAAAAGAAGGAGAGAAAACCGTAACAAAATGAGCACAAGAGAGTTGCTGATAGGAAAGTGGCATTTCCAAAGGGGATGAGTGTGAAGGCCACCATTAGCATCATGCCTCCTGTGAGCCAGAGTGAGGTATTGAGGAGTGCGCGCTTTGGGGACTGAGCTGCTCCGGCAAGGAAGCCCTTTTTCCAGCTGCTTGTAAGTTGAGCGAGGCCTTCGGGGAACATACGCATCTCAACGGTTCCCTTACCCAGATATAAATTAATATCGAAATTTTGGGCTTTGAGGCGCTGGGCAAATTGGAAGTTTTCAAGTATTTCGTCTTTGACCGCTTTGTGTCCTCCAGCTTTCTGGTAGTGATCGCGGTGAATTAGGAGGACTTGGCCAAAGAGGGTGCCCTGAGAAGATGGCGTTGCTGCGAAGGTGTCGACGCCGGCAAGGGTGATGGTATTAAAGAAGGCGGAAAGCTGTTCGTAGGGCCTTTGAATTTTGTGGAAAGGGCAAATAGAATGGGTGGCCTTAACTGAGGTAAGAGCTGCCAATTTAGCGAGTCCATTCTCGAGGAGGGTGATGTCGGCATCGAGATAAAGATACCATTCACCAATCGCGGCATCGGCACCTTGTTGGCAAGCCCAAGTCTTGCCATTCCAACCCGCTGGCATTTCTTTTCCTGGAATAACCGTAGCCCCCAAATCACGTGCCACTGCGGCAGTTTGGTCAATCGATTGATCATCAATGACGAGAATCTCCAATGGTTGACTGGATTGGCTGCGAATGGAGGTGAGAAGCTTCGAAATATTATGTTCTTCGTCACGAGCCGGTACGATGATGGAAATTTTCCCAGCATTGGCGGTTTTTGAAGTGAGGTAGCGTGGACGGCAGAGAGAGAAGAGAATCGCGAAAGAAATCAGAAGTGCGATTACTGGAAGTGCGAGGAACATCTCTTTTTGTAAGGGTTCACTGGTAGAATGCTTGGCTCACGAAAGAGGGTGGCGCGCGATAATACGGTCAGCGCAGTTTTGCCCAGAGAGAATCACCATGGGCATTCCACCACCTGGATTAGTGCTGCCGCCAGTGAAGTAGAGGTTCTTATATTTAGAGGAAGTTTTGGGCGCCTTGAACCCATAGTTCCGTTTCCAGTCGGTGACAACACCGTAAATTGAACCGCGGTTAGAACGATACATCCTTTCGATGTCGACTGGAGTGAGAAGGTCTTCGACGACGATGCTTTCTCGAAGCCCCTTGATGCCACAGCGCTCCATTTTATCGAGGCAGCGTTCTTTTAGAGCGACGTAATCTTCATGGGTGATATTCGAACCCTCACGGAGTGGTGGAATGTGCGGAAGAATTTTAATATTGTCAGAACCTGTCGGGGCTTTAGTCGCATCAGTCCGGGTCGGGGCCACTACATAGAGAGTCGGGTCTTCCGGAAGTTCTTGCTTTTCAAAGACAGTCTTGAAGTGCTTGTGCTGGTTCTCAGAAAAGAAAAAGTTGTGGTGAGCCAACTGAGGGAATGGCTTGTTTGTTCCGATATGGAGAACAATACCAGAGCAGGCCGGCGCGAATTTTTTGTCGAGTTTTTGAGTGAAGGCAGATGGCTCGTTCAGGAGTTTTTGGTAGGCTGGAATGACTTCCATATTACTCACGATAATATCTGCAGCATGAGAGGTGCCGTCGGCAAGGTTGACTGATGTCACCTTTTTTCCTTCCTTTTTAATACTTTGAACATCGGCATTGAGGTGAACGGTAATGTCCATTTCCTCCATTAACTTCCCAAGGCCGTTTGCGAGTTGATACATGCCTCCACGAACATACCAAAGACCGTAGTCGTATTGGATAATGGGCATCAAGTTCATGTAGCCGGGCGCTTGGAGAGCGGAGGACCCAACATACTTGATGAAGTATTCAAAAATCATGCGGAGCTTTGGGTCGCTCAGGCGCTTGGCAATGGATTCGGCCATGGTCGCTCGGTAGTCGATCTTACCACCTATGAGGCTGAACTTGTAGTGCTTGATAAACTCCCAAAGACTATCGAGTCCCTTGTTGAAGTAGCCGTCGTTGACGACACCGAATTGCTTGCGTCCATAATCGAGGAAATCTTGGAGTTCAGCCCAATTTTTTTCAAGATCACCCGGGAGCTTCGCGAGCTCAGTTTTCATGAGGTCGTTTTCCTGATAAAGGTCGATAGAAGGCCCTTTTTCGAAAAAGTTGCGCCAGTGGGGAGTCACGGCGTCGAGTTGCACGTAGTCTTCCATTCTTTTTCCGGCTCGCTCGAAGAGGTCTCGAAAGAACTGGGGGAGAGTGAAAATCGAAGGTCCGAGGTCAAAGGTAAAGCCGTCTTTCTCGAATAGGTTAAGTTTCCCTCCGATTTTCTCATTTTTTTCAAAGACTTCGACTTGGTAGCCAGCGGCGCGAAGTGAGATGGCAGCAGAAAGTCCGCCAAGACCGGCGCCGATGACTGCAACTTTGGAGCTTCTCACTAAAGACCATCTTCGTTGGGAGTCTTCCCTTGTCAACAGGGCGAAGCATTTTACTTTGGAGGGGATGTCTGATGGAATTCGGGAAGTTGTAGGGCGCGCGCGGAAGTTTTTTCGCTCTGGCGCCCTTCTCGGGTTGGATGATAGAAGGGACGCCTTGGCGAAACTTGAGAGAGTTTTGCTTTCGAGGCGCGATGATCTTTTGGCTGCTTTGGCTGAGGACTTAGGGAAGCCGGGAATGGAGGCGTATCTTTCGGAGTATTACTTTTTGCTGCAGGAGTTACGGCTTGTTCACAAAAACATGAAAAAATGGCTGAGGCGTCGCCGTGTGAGTTCACCAGTTTATTTTTGGCCCTGCCGCAGTTGGATTGACCGTGAACCATTTGGGGTGGTCCTTGTGATCGCTCCTTGGAATTATCCCTTTCAGTTATCTCTTAGCCCAATTATCGCGGCGATTGCAGCTGGAAATACAGTTGTGTTGAAGCCTTCGGAATTGGCTCCGGCGAGTGAGCGGGTTTTACGTGAGATCATTGAGGAGGTTTTTGACCAAGGTGGGGCTGAGGTGGTCACGGGTGGAGCGGAGGTCGTGGAGGCTTTGCTGGATCAGAAATTTGATTTCATCTTTTTTACGGGAAGTACGAGGGTGGGTCGGAAAGTGGCGATCAAGGCGGCTCAGTCTTTGACGCCAACTTTGATGGAGTTGGGTGGCAAGTGTCCTTGTGTCGTAGATGAAGGAGTAGACCTGAAAATTGCGGCGCGTCGGATACTGGCTGGAAAGTTTTTCAATGCAGGGCAGACCTGTTTCGCACCGGATTTTGTCGCAGTGAAAGAGAAGGTGAGGATTGATTTTGAGGGGGCGTGTGAGGAGGTTCTAAAAGAAATCCCTTGGTCGCAGGAGATGGCTGCGATGATTTCATCTAATCATGTAGAAAGGGTGAAGACCCTTTGCGAAGGTGAGGTTAAGACCTTCGGTGAGGATGAGGAGGAGCGGTTTTTTCTAGCACCACGAATCATCATCAATGCGGGCTGGGATCACCCGGCGATGCAAGAAGAAATCTTCGGGCCAGTGTTTCCGATCGTGGGGTTCGCTGATCAGGATGAACTCGTAGGGCGATTGGAGAAGATGGATAATCCGCTGGCGGTTTATTGTTTCAGCATGCAGGCAGATTTCACGAGTGCGGTGGCGAGGGCTTTGCCTTCAGGTTCGCTCTGTCTGAATGATACGATGAAGCAGTTTTCGCAACTACAGCTTCCGCTGGGAGGGGTAGGTGAGAGTGGATACGGTAGGTATCGGGGAAGGTTTGGGGTTGAGGCTTTCAGCTACGAAAAATCGGTGACAAAGCGCTTCTTTATCAAAAAAGATTTTACCGAAATGTTACCCCCTTATGAAAGAGCCTACCGCTGGATCCGAAAGTTCCTGAAGTAGCTTACTTAGCGGTTTCTTCGAGAATTTTGGTAGCGAAGTCGACGCGTTGACGCTTCGTGCCATATTCCTCATCGATGAGATTCGCGGTGATGCGAGCGCTTTCGTAGATGGTAGGAAGCCCGCTGCCTGGATGGGTTCCACCTCCGACGAGATATAGATTATCAAAGCCCTTGAGCCTGTTTTGCGGTCGGAAGTGGAGCATTTGATTCAGAGTATGGGCGAGGTTGAAAGTCGCTCCGATAAAGATATTAGAGTCCTCCCAATTCGTTGGGGTAAGGACCCTTTTTTCGACGATGTGTTCGCGGAGGTCCTTCATGTTTGTTTTCTCGATCATGCGGTCAATGATTTGTTCCGCGTAAGCTTCTTTTTCGGCTTCCCAATCGTGACCATGACGGGTGTTGACGGTTGGAACGAGAAGGTAGAGTTGAGAGTGTCCGGGAGGAGCGACAGTGGGATCGGTGATGCTGGAATTTCGAATGTAGATCGACATATCCTTCGAGATTGTCTTGCCCTCAAGGACCTCATTTAGATTGCGATGGTAATCTTCTGCAAAGATGATGTGGTGGTGTGGCTGGTCTTCATAGATTTTGTCTACGCCAAGGTAGAGCATGAAGGTGGAGCATGAATATTTTTTCTTGAGGAGTTCTTCGCGGGGCTTCTTTTTCTCTCCGAAGATCCTACTACGCGCATAGGCATAGTCCGCATTGACAATCAGTTGATCGCACGACAGGACTTGGCCATCGGTCAATTCGACCTCGGCAGCGGTCTTGCCAACATACTTGATCTCCTTTACTTCGGAGTTGAAACGGATTTGGCCGCCCTCCTCCTCCACTACACGAGCCATACTTTCTGAGATTTCAGAGAGCCCCCCTTGAGTGTGATAGATACCGTGTTCGTATTCGATGTAGGAGAGGATACTGAAGAGTCCTGGGCATTTCCAGGGTGACATGCCTAGGTATTTCGCTTGGAAGGTAAAGGCGAGTTTGAGCCGATCGTCGGTGAAGTAGTTTCCTAACACATCCATCACCGACTTTGTGGTGGCGACGTGTGGAAGCGCCTTAAAAAGAGTCGGGTCAAGGTAGGAAGAGAGATTTTGGTAGGACTTTTGGAGACAAGGAAAAATCGTCCGTAATTTCTTGGCATGATCGTCCATGAAACGGAGGAAGTTTTCTTCTTCCTCGGGGAAAACTGATCGGATATTGGCGGCCATTTTTTCGCGGTCGCAGCTGGTTTCAAGAGACACATCCCCCCAGGTAAGCCGGGTCATAGGATCGAGCTTTACGAAGTCGAGGTAATCCTCGCTCTTGCGCCCGACCTCAGCGAAGATTTCGTCAAGGGTGAATTTTTGGTGAAGAAAAGTAGGGCCTGTATCGAAAGAGTAGGGGCCAAGGTCGATCCGAGCACTTCGGCCACCTACGCGATCCTCTTTTTCTAGGAGGGTGACTTTATAGCCTCGATGAGCGAGAAGCATGGCTGCAGTGAGTCCGCCGGGTCCTGCTCCTATGATAATGATGTCTTTCTTCAAATGGCTTGTTTTGATTACAACCGATCGTAAATCCGAAAAGGGGGATCACAAGTGAGAATTCAGGCCAGAGATTGACCCACGGTAGTGACTGGTCGTGCTCTCAAGCGACTTGTCTCAGAGGGTCGGATTATGCATGGGTCTGATGACTCTCGATGGAGTAATGATCTTTTCCTCTAAAAGGATCGCATAAAGGTGCCCCGGATTTTTTTTAAAATTGGCGGAGGTCGTTCGGGGGATCTTCCATAAATAAGGAAGTGGATTTATTGATGCGCAGAGGTCAGGTTTACCAAGAAAGGCGAACTTAGCAACTGAGAGAGCTCGAATTTCTTGAACGTGATGCCTGACCTAGAATTTGAAAAACGTTATTCCGATTTTGGGATTGTGATCGGCGTGGATGAAGCTGGGCGTGGTCCCTTAGCAGGCCCGGTTTCGGTCGGGGCGGCGATTATTCCTCCCGATTTTAGTCATCCTGTGATTAACGACTCCAAGAAGCTTACTGAAAAAAAGCGGGAGGCGTTATATGATGAGTTAAGCGAAAACCCCGATATTAAATGGTCGGTTTGTCTTGTGGAGGCGAAGGAGGTTGACGAAGTGAATGTCCTCAGAGCGACTCATTTGGGGATGGCACGTGCGGTGAAGGGGCTAGGGGTAAAAGTTGGGATGTGCCTGATCGACGGCCTTCCTGTTCCGAATTTCCCTTTTCCTCATGAGGGGATTGTGAAGGGCGATTCAAAGAGTCTTTCGATTGCCACCGCCAGTATTTTTGCCAAAGTAACTCGTGACCGTATTATGCGGAAAGCGGCCCTTCGCTTTCCCGGTTACGGATTCGAAAAGCACAAAGGATATGGCACTAAAGTTCACCTTGAAGCCCTCCGGACTCTGGGTCCGTGCGAAATCCACCGTCGCTCGTTCCAGCCGGTTGCTCAACTGTCCTTGCCGCCTGAGTAAACTTTCGCCGCACCAAATTGGGGCTTTAGGCGAGAAAATCGCTGCGAGATACCTGCAATCTCTTGGCTGGAAAGTTCTTTTTCGTAATTTTCGTGCTCCAAAGGGGGGCGAGGTTGACTTGGTTCTGCGGGGCGGCGATGATCTCGATCTTCTCGTTTTTGCGGAAGTGAAGACGAGAACTCGGCGCGATTATGGCCGTCCAATACGTGCCGTGAATGCTGAAAAACGGGCTCTTATCACCCGTGGAGCGACCGAATGGCTACGTTTACTTGGCAAAGAGGTTCGCCCCGGAAAGAATCAGGATGTTCGCCGCGAGATCTCTTGGCGCTATGATGTAGTGGAAATCGTGCTCGAGGAGGGAGCAAAACCGGATGTCAACCTAGTCGAGAGCGCGTTTTAATCTAAAATGTGAGATTTCGGGTGGTAAATTATTGTGATTTAGCGGTTTTCGTCGATTTTGTCACTCGTTCGCGCCATCGGCCGAGAAGGAAGAGTTGTTTTTCTGAAAACAACCGACAACTTTTTGTCCCTTCGGCGCTTTTATAAGTATAACGTTCTTCTCAACCAAATCATGAAAATTCAATCAAAAGGAAACAAAGGGATCTCCCCGCGGATGGCTCGTGGATTTAGCCTCTTCGAGATGGTCATTGTGATGGGAATCATTGGGCTTATTCTAGGGGGGGCGATTTACAGCATGGGGAGGATCAAGGACTCAGCGGCCGTAAGTACTTCGCGACAAGACATGACTTCGTTTTCGTCGGCGCTAGAAGCTTACAAAAATATCGGGGGGAAGTATCCATCGACTAGCCAGGGGCTCGAGGCTCTTTTAAAACGGCCCCAAAGTTCACCCCGGCCTCGTGACTGGGTGCAGGCTCTGGATGACGAAGAAGCTCTTTTTGACCCTTGGGATACCAAATACAAATACGAGTATCCAGGCAGCAAAGATCCAAGTCGGCCTGAAATTATGTCAGCTGGTCCTGACAAACAGTTTGGTTCCGAGGACGATATGAGTAGCCAAAAGGACCCTCAAAACTAGGCTTTTTAGCCTCCCCCTCTTTTATGATATCGTCGTCCAGAACGATCTATCCGGGCAGGAGCCATTGTGGCTTTTCGCTCTTGGAATTGATCGTGGTGATGGCGATCACGAGCATTGTGTTCGGCGCTGCTGCTTTTATGATTTCCATCCCGAATATCGAAAAGGATATTCGGGAGGCTCATTCGGGAATCGAGAACTTAGCGCTCCGAGCCCGGGCGATGTCCCATAGTTACCAACAGCCTTTTGTGATTGAACTGAGTGAGGGTGAGGCTCGTTTAATGCCGATGGCTCGCCCGGAGGATGAGCTTGTCCCCGAGCCTCTGGAGCAGGTTGGGGAACGGTCGGCTCTAAGATCTCTCGACAGCATGCCGTGGCCGGTGGTTTACAAGATTGATCCAAAATACCGGATGGCGGTTCGTCGCTGGAATAGCAACGATTTTCAGGTCGTCAGCGACAATGTGGTCGAGACGTGGATTCATCAGCCGAATAGTCCTAGCGAGCCCCTTGCTATCGAATTGGTAAGCGAAGAAGGAGACGCCTATTTATCCCGAGAATTTCACCCCCTTACAGCGAAGGCCACTGATTTTGAGATGGCCATCGGAAATCAGTGATGAAGGTATTGTCCTCCAGAGGTCGGGAAAACGGATTCATGATGGCCGAGGTGATTCTTGCTCTTGGAATCTTCACGATTGTCGCGACTTCTTACTCCAAAGCACTTGCAACTCTCTGGCGAACGACAGCCTATGTGAAAGAAAAGCAGGTTATCACCCAGATCATGGACAGTGCTCTCAACGAGGCGCTTTATTTGCAGCGACTCGAGGAAGGGAGCACTGAAGTTTATATCGAAGAGCGCGATCTTGATCTTGAGACGATCGTTGTTCCACTTGAGGAAATGGAGACGATTGATGGTAATTTCCTTCAGAACATGTGGCAGGTCACGGTGATCGCACGATTTGAGCAAGACGGCCAAGATCAGGAACGAGTTGTTCGTGGTTGGCGCTACCTTCCCCTTTATCGCTGATGAAAGTGGAATTCCGTCAGCTACCTGCACGCAGCGCGAAGGGCTTTTCCCTTTTCGAGCTCGTGATTGCAATTGCCATAGCGGGATTTGTTCTTACTTCTATTTTTAAGATTGCGGATGGTTCGGTTCGCGCAAATTCCAAAATGGTCGATATCCAGAACGAAGAGATCGAACGGGATGCATTTTTCTCTTTCCTAAGAAATCACTTCGATAGCCTGCCGGGGGATGCTATTTTTAATCTCAGAAACACCAGTAATTCTGAGCCATATACTTCCGAGCTGACTTTTCAAAATACGCCCGTTTCATTTAACTGGGGCGGGATTCCTATCGCGGCTCAAGCTACGCGGTTGATTACCATTCCTACCGTTACTGACGGCCTTGATGTTGTCCTGGAGTATTATGATGTCCAAATTCTGGATAGTGATGAAGGACCTGCGGAACGCGGAATTGATCCAATTGCGACAGTCACTCTTTTGCGTGATGTGAGGCTTTTCGAGTGGACGGTTTTGGATGTCCGTAATTATGACAACACTGAGCGCGATGAGTGGCCTTATGAATGGGATGCTCCAAACCAAAGGCCATCCTACGTTGAGTTGACTATTATTTTCGAAAATGGTGATCGTCGGGTGAAGCGGCTTTTTTGGATCCCCAAGAAATCAAATCCGAGGACGAACATGAGTGCCTTACAAAACAGTGCCCGCAGTGCTCGTTCAAATAGCGGCGGAGCCGGCGGACAGCCCGGAAGTGTTCCGGGCGGAGGCGGAGCAAGACCGGGGGGGGATCGCCCACCTGGGACCGGATCGCGTCCCGCTGGAGGAAGTGGCGGAACCCAAAGACCCTCAACGGGAGGAGGCCCGACATCGGGCTCGACTCCGAGAATCAGTCGCTAATGAAGGTTTTTAAATATCATAATCTAGAGCGCGGAGCCACTTTAATTGCGGTTTTCTGGATCATCGCGGTGATGGGTCTTGCTCTGGTGGCGACCGTCAAAATTAGTCGCTATCAGTCAGAGGTCGCCTCATCCCAGATCAATGGTATCGAGGCCCGGCAGTATGCGGAGATGGGAATCAATGTTGCCGCTAATCCTTCGGTTGAGGAATGGGACACAAACTTACTCAGTCAATCTTTTGAAAATGGAGCGGGTTTCAACGCCCAAATTCTCTCGGAGGGTGGTCGCTTTAACATCAATTTCATCCTCTTTTCAGAGGATAAGGCTCTCATTCGCCTCATTTTTGCAGAGTGGGGGATCGACTTCGATACCGCCAGCGAGATTGCGGATGCTCTCATCGATTGGATCGATACCGATGACGATCTTGAGCTTAATGGTGCGGAACGCGATTTCTACGAGGGCCAAGGGTTGTTCGAGCAACCGTTCAATCGTCCTTTTTACGCTCTCGAGGAAATGCGCTTGGTTCGTGGGATGCCCCTTGTGGAGGCTGCTAACCCAAACTGGCGGGACTGGTTTACGGTGTGGAGCAGCGGCGGACTCGACGTCAATGAGGCGCCGGCCGAATATATCGCTGTCGCGACCGAGACTAATATCGAGGCAGCGGTGAGCCTAGTTGAGATCGTCGACGGAGCTGATGGCATTCGTAACACCGAGGATGATCAGGCTATTGACGTCCCTTCGGCTCTCGCAAATCTGGGTATTGATGACCAAACGGGAGTGATTCAAGCGCGGCTCAATGCGAATGACCAGGTGACGAGAATCGAAAGCGTTGGCTATGCAGGTTCAGTTCGGCGTAAGCTCGTCCTCATCATCAATAACCGATCACAAAACCCCACTATTCTTGACCGAAAGGAAATTGCTATTCAATGAGTGCCAAAAAAGGAGACCTTAATTTAATGATTCCCGGCGCTGACGGCTGGGAAATTTGGACAGGGTCCGCGATGAGCGGATACCAGCAGCATTCCTCTACTGATCATATGCTTGCGCTTGACGTCACCGGGATCCCTTCCGGACCGGTCGCAATGGCCGTTCCAGTTCGTGAGGTCTTTGCTGTGCCTTTTCGCGCGCAGACCGATGACCTTTCACTGCTGGGCGATCTTGCTTCAATGCAGCTTGAAAAAAGTGGAAACCGTCCTGCTCTTGATGGTGGCCAGCTTACGGATCACTTCGTTTATGCGACAACCTCAGAGGAGACTCACCTGACCGCGGTTGTCATGAACCCTCCTTCCGAAGGCAAGCTTCCGCGGAAAAGTCCGGATCAATTTGATATTTCGCCCCGTTGCCTACCCCTGCCCGAGGGGCGAGTGGTGGTGTGGTCTGAATTAGGCCGCTGGGTCTTTGGGGTTGGGAAACCAGGGGGAGCTCTTTATTTTCAATGCCTCTCAGGAGAGCGGCTCGACCTCCGGGCAGGTAACGAGATTGGTCTTGCTCTCACTCAGTTGAGACTCCAAGGGCTGCTCACAGATATCCCTGAGGGGATTATAGTCTGGTCTCATGGATCTGCCTCCGATGCCCGGCCCGAAGAGCTGGAGGCGCTATCGCGAGGTCTCGGGATTCCCGCGAGTTCCTCACCGAGACCCAATCCAACTTGGCCAGAGCCCCCAAGCCGTCTTCTTCCGGCTGATGTCCGGGCTGAGCGTCTTGCTGTTCAGGGGAAACGAAACCGTAATATCATGATTGCGGCCCTGGCGATTGTTTATCTCGGGGTGGTCGCTTACCTGTTCTTTGATCTTAAAGATACAAAAATGGTCGCGGCAAAAGTCAAAATGAATGCCGATGCCGTCAGCGCGGAAGCTAGTCTTCTTGACAGGCATCGTTCCAAATGGGCCGAGCTTCGCCCAGTGGTCGAGACCGATTTCCATCCGCTTGAACTTTTCCTTTCCAGTTATCGCGCACTCCCAAACACCAAGGAGGATCGTTATATTCGCTTTAAAAAACTGACGTTCCTCAATCAGTTTAGGGAGATTGAGGATGAACTCAGAGTCGCTCGCGAAATTGTTCTGGAAGGGTTCGCAGACCAAGAAAACCAGCAACAAATTCCAAAATACGCCGGGAATCTGCGACAAAGTTCAGATCTTGATGATTTTGAATGGGCAATTCAGCCGGAAACCATAGACAAAAGAAGTGGTAAGTTGACTTTTACCTTTGTAGGCAACGCCACCGAATAGATCGCCAATATGTCCGAACGCGAAAAAAAACTCCTCCTTGTCTTGGGGGTCACATTCTTCCTCATCTTGAACTTCATTGGGTTCAACATGTTGTATCTTCCAGAAGTGCAGAAGGCTGATCGATCCAAGATGACTTCCGAGAGTAAATTGGAGGCCGCCGAGATGACTCTATCGCTGAGCGATAAATACGAGCCTGAGATGGCTTGGCTCGAGCGGAGTGGTAATATGCGAACGACCCCACTCGAGGCTCAGTCGAAGCTTCAAGCTCTCCTTCGCAAGCAGGCTACCGCGCGACGCCTTGAAATTCGTGATTCCCGTATCATCACGTATCAGCCTGGTGAACACTTCGACCGGGTCAAGGTCCTCTTCAAAGTGACAGGCATGGAGCGAGATGTTCTTTCCTGGCTTACCACTATCCACCAAACGAACCAACGACAGGTCGTTACAAAAATGGAGGTGAAGCCTCAAAACAATGATCTCACTCGGATCGAGGTCGAAATTGAAATCGAAAAGTGGATCCTTCCGACCCTCGAAGAAGAATAAATCTTAGCCCCCTATCGAATTATGAAATTTACTCCATTTTTTCTATTGATGATCTTAGCGGGTGGCGTGGCCTTTGCTGCTCCTCCCACCTCTCATCGTCCGGAGCGCTACAAGGATCTCTATCTCAATTCAGCGCTCACTGACCCTCCAGAAGTGATCACAAATGATCCGGAGCCAGAAAATCTTCCAGATTGGATTCTCGTTGCCGTCAGTAAGTATGTTGGGAAAACAGAGGTTGAGGTGATGAACATTAAGGATCGCACGCGGATTCGAATCCCAAGTCCGGAAGCGACAGAGATGGGTTTTGCGATCAAAGAGGTGAAGCAGTTCCGCAACTTTATCGAAGAGACTGTCGTTACTCTCAAGAAAGGGAAAGAGACCGGGGAGGTTCGGTTTGATCCGAAGTTTCTCGTTCTAAAAAAGGTAGCCGGGCCGACAACGAACAAGGCGAAGCCCCAGGCAAACAGTAAGACACCTCCTAGTAAGACGAACCGACCCCCGATTCCGGGTAAACCTTCAACAAGCAGCAGCTCGAAGTCCGATAAAAGAGGTCGTCCCTCAACTGGTAGCCGCGTGCCCCTGCCATCTACGTCCTCAAGTTCGACCAAGTCTTCCGGTTCTACCTCAAAACCAAGAGTTCGCTACGTTCCCAAAAAGTAATCAGTCACTCGAATCCATTTTATCCAGTCCACTTTAATTATGGAAGTTGCTTTATCTCTTCTTCTCGGACAACCTCTACTTCTAGCTCAAGAACCCCCTGCGCCCGTCCCCCCTGTTCCTGTTCCTGCTACTCCGGGCGAGGAGGCCACGACGCCTCCTTCTGTTCCTGAGCCCGTTCCAGCTGTCACGGAGGTCCAGCCTAGTGAAACGCCTGCAATTGCACCGATCAAAGGTCGGAGAGTTGATCCTAATCAGATCATTGTTACTGCTAATGATTCGATCAACGAGGCTAACATTCTAGCGCTTAAGGCAGCTCAACTTTACGAGGATTTTAGCGGGAAGCGCGTCATTATGACTAATAATGTCGCCCAAAGTGAGGTTTCTTTCACGATGCGAGGCCCTTTGACTAATAAGGAAGCGGCAAGGTTTCTCCAACTGACTTTGCTTGCAGAAGGGTTAGCTATGATTCCGATTCCTGAAGAGCCTGATATCGTTCGCTTAGTGCCTTCAGGACCGATTACGAGTCCGAATCAGGTGCCAAAAGATTTCTACGATGACGAATTCAAGCTCCCGGTTGATGACCAGCTTGTGATGTTTCAGATGGTTTTCAAATACCTCAAACCAGAGGAAGCTGTGAAAGTTCTTCAGTCTTCCTTGGGGCAGTTGAGTGCTTCCGGAACAATTGCAGCAGTCCCGAATGCCTCTTCGTTGATTATCACGGAGAATGCTTCCCTCATTCGGCAGATGATTAAGATTCAGAAAGCGATTGATGTGCCAACTTCGGTTGGCGAAAAGTGGGTCGAGGTTGTTTACGGTGATGTCGATGAGATTGCCGAGCGCATGAACGAGATCTACAACGAACAGGGTGGCAACCGCCAGACAACAAGGACAACTCGCTCTACTTCCGCGCCACCGACTCCTGTCGCCGCCGGAGCATCTACGGCGGGCGAAGAAATTCCGATCCGCATCATCGGGGTTCGCCGGACAAGCCGGATCTTACTCTTTGGTCGTCCGGCCGATTTGGTGGGCGCTGAGGCTATGATCCATAGTTTCGACCAGCCCAGTAGTGGTAATACTCGTCAGACTTTCAGGCTCCGCTATCTCCGGGTCTCTGAATTCCTCAATATCGCGGAGAATGGTATCACTGCTACTCTCGGCGACGGAGCGTCGGGTCAAGGTGGAGGCCGCGCGGCTACAAACCAAAATAGTACAAATCGTAACAACCTCAGTAGTCGTAATAGCACCACAAACCGGACGACCGGCCAACAGGGTGGACAAGGTGGGGCTAATGGAGCAAGAACCAGTATTCAACGAACAGACGATCCCGACCGAGCCGGAGTCTCGGCTTGTAGGAGGACGCACTTTGCTCGTCGCAGACAATGTCGCGAATACGATCATTGTAAATGGTCCTCCGCACCATATTGAACTTATCCGTGATCTCATAACGGATCTAGATTCGGAAGCTCAACAAGTCGCTCTCTCAGCTGTGGTTGGTAGTTATGGCATCGGAGATGGTTTGAATTTTGGAATCGACTTAGCTCAAGCTCTCAAAAATACCGGATCAGACTTTTCCGCCGCGGGTTCTGCGAGTTTTGGAGGGGTTCCTTCAATCATTGATCCTACGACCCTTGGCGATCTTGGTGCTGTCTTGAGCGCGAATGGTGCTTCTGGTAACGGTGTCTCTCTATACGGGCTTCTTGGTGACGATTTTGGAGTTTTTGTGAATGCTCTCGAAACTGAAACCAAGTTCCAGACTTTGGAACGCACGGTCCTTACGACCCGAAATAACCGGGTAGCTCTGCTGACTTCTGGTCAGCGAATCGCTATTCCTTCTAGTACGTTCACTGGGGGTAACAACCAAGGCGGTATTAATACTAATGTTGAGTACCGAGATGTGCAGTTAGAGCTGGAGATTCAACCTCTCATCAACTCCGATAATCAAGTGACCCTCGAAATTTCGTTGGTCAGAGATTCGGTGGGAACACTTCGACAGGTTGGTGATCTCAGAGTGCCCGATATTAACACCGAATCGCTTTCTACTTCAGTTACGGTTAGGGACGGTTCCGCCGTCATTCTTGGGGGAATTATGACCACAACAAGTTCAGACGCTAGTGGCGGAATTCCGATTCTGAGCCGGATTCCCGGCATCGGCCGTATCTTTGGCAGTAATGATGTCACTAGTAACGAATCAGAATTGATCATTATGATTCAGCCTCGAATTATGGTCGGTCAGGATGAAATTGATTCGTTCCGCTCGGACTATAGTGGCATCAGCAAGAACACTCGCGAAGCTGAAGGTTTCTTGCCACCGCGTCGTAGCATGCTCCCATCTCCGGATGAGACAAAAACGAAGGAGGTTGAAGAGAAATCTTTAAGTCCAAATATCCCGGTCTCAGAGAAAACGGTTCCAAGCGGCAACGGAACCGAGGGTAAGAAGTGATCTCTGGGCTAGAAGGCTTTAATCCCCTAATTTTCAAATGCCCCATTTGCTTCGGCAAGTGGGGTCTTTTTTATCCCCTAGGGTGGAATTTTTTGTGGATGGCTTTGAGACGCTTTTGATCGACGTGGGTGTAAATTTGGGTCGTTGAGATGTCAGCGTGACCGAGGAGTTCCTGAATCACGCGCAGGTCTGCCCCGTTTTCGAGGAGGTGAGTTGCGAAGGAGTGACGGAGTAGGTGGGGATAGATATTTTGATCAATTCCGGCCTGCTTCGCTCTTTCTTTGACGATTTGGCGGACGCGATCGGGAGAGAGTGGACCTCCGCGAATTGAAAGAAAAACGTATGAGGACGTTTTACGGGTGACGAGGTTGGGGCGCTCGCTAGCGAGGTAGCGCTTCAAAGCAGCAAGCGCTTTTTCACCAACTGGAACGATCCGGGTTTTATTACCTTTACCGGTAATACGCAGGAAATGGTCCTCGAGATCCAGAAATTCGAGTCTGGCGCTACACATTTCTGAAAGGCGCAGCCCTGAAGCGTAGAAAAGTTCGAGCATTGCAAGGTCACGTTTACCGAGCTTTTTCCCGGAATCGATCGACGCAAGTAGTTGTGCAACCGTCTCGGCATTCAGTGTTTCGGGAAGTTTGGCGGATGTCCTTGGTGGTAGGAGGGGTTCCGCTGGATCAATTTCAAGATGGTTCCGCTTTTGAAGGAAACGGAAAAATATTTTTAAATGAACAAGTGCAATGCGCAAAGAGGAGGCATCGAGTTCAGCTCTGCGAAGGTGGCTGAGAAAAGATGAGAGTTCATCAGTTCCTAAGTCCCGCCAGCTCTTTTGCTCCTGCTTTTCAGTCCATTCAAGAAGCTTATCTAGGGTTTGTCGGACAGAGAGCTGGTAGGCGGTTGAAAGGCCCTTCTCAGTAGCGAGATAGAGAATAAATCGATCAACCTGGAATTCCATAATAATCAGGAAGCGAGACAACCGGGGCAATTCTGCACGTGATGTCCGGGAACAATTTCTGCGAGCTGCGGGGCCTCATTGGTGAGGCAGCGGTTATTGTCTCCCAGAGTATTACGGGGTTGAAAAGAACATGCCGACGGAGGAGCGTTAAGGTGAGGAGGAAGCCCGGGTATCGTGTAAAGGATATCACCTTTCTCATGCATTGCTGGAATGCTTTTGAGCAAAGCGCGGGTGTAAGCATGACGAGGATCAGCGAAGAGGTCGGTGGCAGTTGCTGATTCTACGATACGGCCGGCATACATCACGTTTACCTTGTCGCACACTTGGGAAACAACCCCCAAGTCGTGGGTTACGAGAACCACGGCAGTGCCTAGGGTCTCTTGGCGGTCTTTGATTAGATCTAGAACCTGCTTTTGGACGGTCACATCTAGAGCGGTTGTTGGCTCGTCGGCAATGAGAACCTCAGGGCGGGTAATCAAGGCCATCGCGATCATGACGCGTTGGCGCATGCCGCCAGAAAATTCGTGTGGGTAGGATTTAATTCGTTTTGCAGCATCTGGAATGCCGACTTCCTCAAGAGCTTCGATAGCACGATGAAGTGCGGGTTTTCCCCTCATCCCCTCGTGTAATTCAAGTGGTTCGGTAAGCTGGGTGGCAATCCTGAGAGCCGGGTTAAGGCAGGTCATGGGATCCTGGAAAATCATTGAGATTTTCTTTCCTCGAATCTTGCGAAGAGTTTTTTCTTTGGCCTTAAGTAGGTCAGTCCCTTCGAATATGGCGGTTCCAGAGTGGATCTTCCCCGGAGGTTGGGGGATTAGTCCGAGTAAAGAATAGCAGGTCACTGATTTGCCCGAGCCCGATTCGCCAACGATTCCTAGAGTTTCGCCTTTTTCGAGAGCGAAGGAAACATCTTCGACCGCGTGAACGATTCCGTTCCGGGTATGAAAGCGGGTGGTGAGATTTCTGACGTCGAGCAATGCCATTTCGTTAATCGCAGAATGCCTTGCCTGACGATGAAGCGGAAGGAAAAAGGAAAGAGTGTGGGGACCGTTTCCTAAGATAGAGACACTCTTCGTTCGATTAGAGCGCCACTCCTCAAAGAGGCCAAATTATTTTGGAACGACACTAATTTTTCAATTCAATACGACAAAGGGGTAGAGAAGAGAATAGAGATGAAAACTTAAGATCGTTCGAATCTATCTTTTTTACTCCGTGAGCGAAAGGAAAGAGGGATCGGTAGTCCATCAGTGGGGTGTTTGTCCTTAATCTGATTGATCAGGTAATTTTGAAAGGACTCTACGATAAGGTGTTTATCGTTCACGAAGAGAATATACTCGGGAACTGGAATCGCTTGGTAGCGGTCGTTCACGGCGGTCGTGGCGTAAAAGAGTTTCATCCGCTTACGGTGGCGCTTGTGCTCAGGCGGTGGGTTTTTGATAAAGGAGTCTTGGAGCAGTCGGTTAAGAGGGCCGGTTCCAATGATCTCTTGTGCATTGTCGCGAATGCGGGTTATGGTCTTGAAGATGTGCTGGATGGCGTGCCCCTTCATGGCTGAGACGCAAACGAAGGGAGCGTAATCTAGGAAGAAAAGTTCGCGACGAATATGGTCCTCTGCGGCTTCCAAGCGTGCGGCCTTTTGACCTTCGGGATGAAAGAGGTCAAATTTGTTGGCAATGATGAGACAGGGTTTTTTTTCCTTCTGGATTAAGCGTGCGATCTTTCGATCCTGTGCAGCAACCCCCGCTGCGAGATCAACCACAAGAAGGCAAATGTCGGCTCTTCGGATGGAACGCTCGCTTCTCATGGCCGAAAAAACCTCGATGGAATCTTCCATGCTAGAACGTTTTCTAAGCCCAGCGGTGTCGATAAGATTATGTTTTTCATTTGCCCAAACGTAAGGAATATCAACAGCATCGCGAGTGGTTCCGGCGACTTCGGAGACGATGGTTCGGTCGTCTTTAAGAATGGCGTTAATGAGAGAAGACTTACCGGCATTCGGTTTTCCGACGACTGCGATTTTTAGGCCATCTTTCAGATCATCGAGGTCGGTTTCCTCTTGTTCACGCGCTTCAAGTTTTGAAAGCTCTTCGTCGATGGTTTCGGTGAGAATGTCCATGCCTCGGCCATGTTCGGCGGACGTGGGGATACCAGATCCAAACCCAAGTCTGGCAAAATCGCTGGACGTGTTGTCATGGTCCGCACTATCGGCTTTGTTCATCACGAGGATGACATTGGGATTAGATTTACGTAGGAGTTGCGCCACCTCTTCGTCGATGGGGTTAATGCCAGCGCGCGCGTCCACGACGAAGACGATGAGATCGGACGAATCCATTGCGATACGGGCTTCGAAAGTGACTGCATTTGAGAATCCATCTTCGTTGACTGCGCAGATGCCACCGGTATCGACGAGTTCGCAGGGAGTCTCGGTTGCTTGGCACGGCGCTGCGATTCGATCGCGGGTCACACCTGGTTGATCGTGAACTATTGCGATGCGTCGCCTGGCCAAACGATTGAAAAGCGCGGATTTCCCGACGTTCGGGCGTCCGACGATTGCGACCTGAAATGGGCTGGTGGGCATAGGGCGACCCTATGTCAGATCTTGAGGGATTGACAAGCGACGAGCGAGTTCAGCTGCTGGGAGCTTGGAAACTAAAGTTGTTTTTCGGTCCCTTTGCTTTACTTCCCCCTCTTTTTCGTCGTCAAAGTGAAATCACAGGCTCCCTTATCCTGAACTCTATCGATGAGTTTTGAGCATGATAAACTGCCGAAGTCTATTTGGACTGTTCGAGCATCCGGATAAGCGAAACTTCGGCTTTTATGCGAATTTCTTCAGGGAGCTCGACTGTTGGTTCAAGCTTATCGAGAGAATCATGAAGTTTTTCTAAAGTGTTCATTTTCATGTAGCGGCAATCCGCGCATGCACAATGATCGGTGGGGCCAGCGATGAGGTTTTTATCGGGAACCTCTTTTTGGAGGCGGTGAAGCATTCCTGATTCGGTAACAACAATAATATTTTGAGCGGGCGTGTTGTTACAGAAGGGAATCATCTTTTCCGTAGAACAGACTTCGTCGGCAAGAAGTCGTACTGCTTTGGGGCACTCGGGGTGGGCGACGACTACCGCGTCCGGGTAATCGTCCTTGATTCTTTGGATGGACTGTTGGGTGAACTCAACGTGGACGTAGCAATTTCCTTTCCATAAATCCATTTGGCGACCAGTTTGTTCGATGACCCACTGGCCGAGGTTTTCATCTGGGACGAAAAGAATGGGGCGATCTTTTGGTGCCAAGTTGACGATCTTCACGGCATTCCCCGAGGTGCAGATAACGTCGCAAAGCGCCTTCACACCAGCAGAGCAATTGATGTAAGCGATGACGTAGTAATTCTTATCTTCATTTTCCTTCAGAAAGGCTTCGAGTTTGTCGGCGGGACAAGCTTGTTCGAGGGAGCATCCAGCATCTTTATCGGGAAGAACAACTGTCTTTTCGGGGTTCAGAATTTTGGCGGTTTCCGCCATGAAATGAACACCGCAGAATGCTATAACATCGGCTACGGTTTCCTGAGCTTTGTAAGCGAGGCCGAGTGAATCACCGACGTAGTCAGCGATATCTTGGATAGGACCGATCTGATAATTATGGGCGAGGATGATAGCGTTTTTTTCCTTTTTAAGACGGAGAATGTCTTCTTTGAGATCAAGGACAGGCGCGGTGTTGGGCATAGGTAGATTTTCCGAGATTGGTCAGGTCAAGGCCAGAACTAAAAACCGCCCATTTGAATCTGGCCAGTGTGTTTGGCTCCGTCTGCGACGGTGAGGCGACCGACTTTGATGTTGCCAGTTAGGGTTGCTTTCTTCTCAAGGGCGAGGAGCCCACGGCAGGCAAGGTGGCCGGTGACGAGCCCGTCGATTGTGCACTCGTCCATGACGACTGAGTTGATGAATTCTATTTTTGCTCGCTTCTCCACGAAAAGACGTTTGCAGGTAATTTTACCGGTAATTTTACCGTTGCGCCTCAAAATCAAGTCGCCTGAGCATTCCGCGTCACCGGTAAAATCACCTTCGACAATGAGATTTTTGCATTGAATCGGGGCGCTATGAACAATTCCCTTTTTATAGATATGCACGTCCCCGCGGGTTTGAATGCAGCTGCTAATTGCGTCTTTGATTTCCCGATTTTCCATCGAGATCAATCGGCCGCAGCTTCGGCATTGGGAAGAATTGGCACGAACATTGGCCGGGTGGGTTTCACCACATTCAAAACAAGCGATTTCACGGGTTTCGACTTTGGTGGGAGTGGAAACGCCTTTTTCTTCCTCGGCCCCTTGATATCTGGAGGGAGATTCATCTTCTTGGCCAGAAGGTGATGGATAGTGAGAGTTAAGAAGTGTGTCCCTAGTTTCCTTTGGTTTCGATGATTCCGGCAGTTTTGGAGTGGTGGATGGAAGCGCTTCCTGCTCGATTTTGGTCGTTCCAGAGGAAGAGGACTCCTCTAGAGTGGTGTCTAATACTTCTTTCCTGGCCTTGTATTCGATCTCTACCTTTGGCTGCGGAGGTCGATGGGCGAAAGGATCGGGTGGAGCTTGGGGGCGGGCCTTGATTTCACCGTCTTTTTCGAAGGTCAAATAAGCATTGCACCCCTTACAATATGAGGAAACTGCCAGCTGGGATTCCTGCTGGCAGTGCTGACAAAGAGGACAAGTGACCTTGCGGGGCCTGCTGCTCTTGTCTTTGAAAAAACCAAAGGCCAAGGAATTAGTGAAGTGATAACGCTGAGGCTTGTTATCCTGAGGCTTGTTATCCTGAGGCTTGTTATCCTGAGGCTTGTTATCCTGAGGCTTGTTATCCTGAGGCTTGTTATCCTGAGGCTTGTTATCCTGAGGCTTGTTATCCTGAGGCTTGTTATCGCTCTTCTTGGGAGCGGAGGAAGGGTTACCGACTTCGGATTTACCAACAAAAATCGCGCCGGGCTCGATGGAGATCGTGCCTGCCTTGACGTCGCCAACTATTTCGGCACTGCCTTTGATTTCAACTCGCTCAGTGCAAGTAACATTACCGTGAACCTTTCCGTAAATGACGACCGATTTGGTTGAGACTTCGGCTTTGATATGAGCATTTTCGGCAACTGTGAGGGCGCCATCGCTGCTGATTTCGCCTTCGATTCGCCCATCAACAAGGAGATCATCAGTAAATCGGACTGATCCTTTAATGTGCACGTCGTTGCTTAGAATATTACGTTGTCCGCCGGTCGGGCTGACAGGAGCAGTAGCCTGTTGAGGAGCTCGGACAGGAGCTGCAGCAGAGGGTGCTTGAGGAGTCCGGGTTGGAGCCGCAGGACGGGGGGCCTGAGGAGTCTCAGGGGTTTTGCTGATTATTTTTTCGAACACTGATTTATTAAGGTTGGTATTAAGTTAGTGAGCTAGGGCGGCCTTTTTGTGAAGTCGGAAGTGATGAAGTGAGAATTATTCAGAAGAAGCGCCAGTGGGAGCTTCAGGCTCAGCACTTTTTTCGGCAGAAGGCTCGGTCCCACCTTCGGAGGGCTTTTCTGGCTCTGGAGCTGCTTCCGGTTGAGGTGTCTTTTCGACAGGCTGGCTGATTTCTGGAGTTGGTGCAGGAGTAATGCCAGGCACTGTGATGGGTGAAGTTGTTGCTTCCGGTGTGATTGTGGGCTGAGCTGGCTCAGATTTCTTTTCGGTAGGTGATTTCACGTTGATCAGCTTCAGACGAGCCTGAGCCATCGATTTCACTTGGAGGTGAGAACTCTCGTATTTGGAGATGATTTCTTTGTAGATTCCTTCAGCATTTTCATCCTCACCAGCTTGTAGTTCGAGATCTCCTAAGGAAAGTAGCGCAAGTGAAGATGCTGCTGACTCACTATCGACGGCCTCTTTGAAAGCTTCCTTGGCCTTGTCGAGCCTCTTAAGTTGTTGCTGATAAGATCCGAGGCTAGCATAGGCACTCCCGACGGCAGGGTGTTCGGGATATTTAGAGACAAAGGTTTCAAGGGCCTCGATTGCCTCTTGTTGTTGCTGGTCGCCCCACAGAAGCTGAGATTTCAGAAGAATGGCAGACCCCCCGGCGGATTTCCCGTCGTATTCCTGACTGACCAACTCATAACCGGGACTTGTGCGGGCTTTTGCGACGGCTGCTGCTGCCTCCTCCTCGGCCTTTCTACCCAACCCGGTCCAAATGACGTAAACTACGAGGCAAATAACCGCGAGAATTCCGAGAAGGATGAGTTTTTTCTGGTTGGCATCAAGAAATGCTTCGAAGGCTGATGGCTCTTGCGAAATTTCACCGATAGGGCTTGGGCCGTTGTCGGGGCTTTGTTCGTTATTTTCGGACATGATTCGTCTGTGAAAGTAGGAATTAACGCCTAGTGGAAAGAGAAGCAAGCCCTTGTGACGTGATTTGCAGTTTGGAATATTTCCTAGTTGCCCTAACTTGCTCCCGGTGACGAGCAGAACAGTCTATGTGGTTGCAGGTGAGGTGAGTGGAGATACTCATGGATCCGAGTTGATGGACGCACTCGCAAAACAAGCTGGAGGCTTTGGTTTTCGGGGTTTGGGAGGTCCTGAAATGTCTCGTCTTTCGGAAGGACTGGTTCGTGACTGGGTAGAGGATGCTGCCGTTGTGGGAGTTTGGGAGGTTCTTCGTCGTTATAGCTGGTTTAAGAAACGGTTTGAGGAGACTCTCTCTGAGATTTTGGAATTGAGGCCTGAGGTTTTGCTCCTGATCGACTATCCGGGTTTTAATTTGCGCTTAGCAAAGCAGATTCACGAAAAACTGCCAGAGACTAAGATTGTCCACTATGTGGCTCCTCAAGTTTGGGCTTGGAACCATAAAAGGATACCTCAGATAGCGACGACCCATGATCTCATGATTTGCCTTTTTCCTTTTGAAGTGCCTATTTTTGAAGGGGCGGGTCTTCGAAGTCGTTGTTTAGGCCATCCTTTGGTGGATGAACTAGAGGAAAAGAGGATCAAGGCAAGCCGGGGTGAAAATTTGATAGGTCTCTTTCCTGGAAGCCGGATCAAGGAGGTGAGCCGACTTTTCCCTATGATGCTTGAATCAGCTTCGCGCTTGTTGAGGGAGAATACGGGAATTCGATTCGTTGCGGCGGCGGCAAGTGAAAAAGTGGCGCGTGTCATGGGCAGCTTTATAGAAGCAAGTGGTTTGCCAGATGATCTTGTTGAGGTGCAAACTGGGGAGAGTCAGCATCTGATGCAAACCGTGACTTGCGGAGTAGTAGCGAGTGGGACGGCGACTCTGGAGGCGGCTTATTACGGGATGCCTTATTGTCTAGTTTACCGGGTCGCCTGGCCCACGTTTCTGATGGCGAAGCAATTGGTGAAGTTGAAGTTTATTGGGTTGATCAATATTTTGGCAGGGCGCGAATTGGTGCGCGAGTTCATCCAAGCCGAAGCAAATGCGTATGAAGTGGCTCTTTGGTTGGGGCAGGCACTTGCGAATGAGGGTATCAGGACGAAACTATCGCATGAGCTTTTAGAAGCAGCATCGAGGCTCGGCGAACCTGGGGTTCACGAGCGGGCCGCTCACGAAATAGCACTCTTGTTTACAGAATAATTGACATGTCTGAAGCTTCGAAAATCAGTGGTATTAAGGTCACGCTCGCCGTGATCCCAGCTTTGCTTATCGTTTCGATTTGTGTCGCTCTTTATTTAGGGGCGAATGCGGACCAGGAAGACGGGGAGCCCCTTGAGGGCGATATTACGGTTCTCGAGATGTCTGATTATCTTCTCAAATTGAATAATCTTATCGGAGAACGTGAGATTGGCACAGAGGCTGGGCAGAAAGCTTTTCGACGCTTGAATGCGATGACGGCCGGGACTCTTGGGTTTCAAAACCTTGGGTATGAAATTTTTCGGAACCAAATTGATTCTGTAAACGGGCTTCTTTGGTCAACCATTTGGATTAAGGCCGGGGATCGTGAGTCCCGTGAGCCAGTAGTTTTGGCGATTCCGCAGGCGTCGCAAGGTTCGGGTCCGGCTTTCGGGTTTGGCTTTGCGGAATACCTCACATCCCATCAGACCGAAATCGGTGTAAGAATTGTGTTTTATCCTCCACTATTTGAGGGAGATCTCGATGACTGGATTTGGGAACGGTGTGGCGAAGAAGGTGAATCAATGAAAGGATTTGTGATGGTGACTGGAGATGCAGAACCCAACCGGTCGCCAAGGTTTTTGGTCCCTGCTTCGCTGGAGGGGAAAATCGAGGCCCTAAGCAACTCGGAGATTTGGAATGAGGAGGCCAAGATTGAAATTGGAGATCATGGGGTTCTCGAAGTGAGGTTGGGCGATGATTCCTTGTTTTCCCGGGAGGAACATTCACAACGGATCATTCGAATGATGCCGGTAATCAAGGAGTTAGTGGAGCGTCTCAATGAATGATTGGCCCAACAACGCCGCACGGTTGCGCCGATTTTCGTGAAGCCGTATGAGAGAGGGATGGGGGTTAAAATCTTCCTGGGGAAAGTCGCGCGAGATTGATTTTGGATTTGTTTCCTGAGACGAGGTCCGCGACAAGTTTTCCCGTGATAGGGGCGAGCGAGAGGCCCATCATGGAGTGCCCAGTTGCGATAATTAGATTATCATGTTGAGGTGCAAACCCAAGGTAGGGAAGGCCATCTGGCGAGCAGGGACGGAGGCCAACCCAAGGCTCAAGGTTTTCGAAGTCGGATGGGGAATACTGTGGGTAAAAATTGCAGAAGGCTTCGATGACACCCCGAAGACGTCGTTTGCTGACAGAGGTATCGGTGCCGCAAATTTCCATCGTTCCAGACACTCTGAGCGTTCCGCCCATGGGAGTAACTGCAACTCGACCTTCTTTGAGAAGCGAGCAGAGAAGTGGATTGGCGGTGGGTTCCGGAAGGGTCACTGAGTATCCTTTGCCGCCTTGCATGGGAAGAGCGAGACCGACTTGTTTTGCGAGTTCGGTAGTGTCAATGCCTCCGGCAAGGATGATGGTTTCGGCAGAGTAGATTTTGCCGGACTTGGTGATGACATCCTTTACTTTGCCATGGTCTATTTCCAATTTTTCGACCTCGCCAAGGGTGAATTCGCCTCCGTTTTTCAGGATCGAATGTCGAAGCGCCTGAATGAAATCTTTGGGTGAAAGATGGCAATCCTGTGGCCACCAGATACCGCCTCTCGCATTAATTTTCGCATTGGGTTCGAGTTCCTTAAGGCGATTTTGATCACAGACCTCTGCTTCCAGTCCGAGGGTATGTGCAACCTTGGCAACCTGAGCTTCTTCATCTAATCCGGCGTTCGATTGACAGAGCATGAGGAGTCCTTTTTGGATGAGCGGGAAGTCTTCATTTTTCGAAAGTTCGACGTGTAGGCGTCGGCTTTCGAGAGAGAGATCACGCAGGAGTTCCTGAGTATCGGAAACATGTCTCTTGGTAGAGTGTTTGGTGAAAAGCCAGATCCAGCGAGCCAGTGAAGGGGAGAGGCGCGGACGTAGATAGAATGGGCTTTTCGGATTGAGCATCCATTTTAATCCCTGAGAGATGACGCCAGGAGCAGCAAGTGGAATGAAGTGAGAAGGGACCACCATACCGGCGTTTCCTTCGGAACAGCTTTTAGCCAAGGAATCGTCGCGCTCGATGATACGGACGGAGTGATTGGTCGAAGCGAGATAGTAGGCGATGGAAAGGCCGACGACTCCGCCACCAACGATTAGAACTTCCTTGGACATAGCTCGGTGGCTTGAGCGAAAGCTCAAGCCTCTTGATTCTAACACTCGAGTTTCCCGTTCACGAGGCGTGCGATACCAAGAGGATTGGTGTTCTGAAGCTCGGCGGGAAGTCCGGAATCAGGAAAGCCTTGGTAACTGACGGGACGAGTGTAGCGGATGATAGCTCCGGTTCCGACTGAGGTGCTGGCGCCGTCTGAAGTAGCGGGGTAGGGCCCGCCATGAACCATGGAGGAGTTCACTTCGACACCGGTTGGAAAACTGTTAATGATGACGCGGCCGGCTTTTTGTTCAAGGATCTGGAGAAGGTCTCCAGCTTCGGAGAGTTCCTCGTCAGTCCCATGAATGGTGGCGGTGAGTTGGCCTTCAAGTCTTGAGGCGGCGGCGAGCATTTCATCCTTTGAACTACAGTCGATCACAAGAGAGGAGGGTCCGAAAATTTCCTCATTGAGTTTGGGGTTATTGATGAACTGGGAGGCTTTTGCTTTCAGGATCGTGGCACCAGCTTTATTAGCTTCCTTTGATTCGACTTGCTCGATCGTGCTGACGCCACCTTGACTTTGGAGCCTGGTGAGCCCTTTCATGAAGTTTTGGTGGATGCCACTGTGTAGCATGGTGGCAGGGGCAACCTCGGAGAAGCCGCTTTTAAGAGTACTTTCGAATGTTTCAGATGCGTTCCCGAAGACGAGGCCCGGGCAGGTGCAGAATTGTCCGGCTCCAAGGGTCACGGAGCCAACGAGCCCTTGAGCGATTGCTTCGCCACGCTCGGCCATTGCTCCGGGGAGAATAAAGATGGGATTGACGGATGACATCTCCGCAAAGAC
The DNA here is from genome assembly GCA_905181965.1 of Akkermansiaceae bacterium. Classification (GTDB taxonomy): domain Bacteria; phylum Verrucomicrobiota; class Verrucomicrobiia; order Verrucomicrobiales; family Akkermansiaceae; genus SW10. The sequence goes on along the minus strand of CAJIZY010000009.1, from coordinate 502,280 downwards.
GGGGATAGGCTCAGGGCGGGCGGCGGCGGCGTCCATGAGGGCACGGCCTCCTGCACGGGAGCCGGTGAACCCGATGGCTTTGATGTCAGAATTGGTGGCTAGGGCCGAACCAAGTTCGATGCCGGAATCAAATATCATAGAGAAAGTGCCTTCGGGCATTTTACATTCGGCAATCGCGGCTTGGATGGCGCGAGCGACGATTTCGGCTGTGCCAGCGTGAGCGGCATGGGCCCGGACGATGACTGGGCATCCAGCGGCGAGGGCGCTAGCGGTATCACCGCCAGCAACCGAGAAAGCGAGCGGGAAGTTGGACGCGCAGAATACGGCGACAGGGCCGAGAGGACGGCGCATTGATCGAAGGTCGGGCTTGGGGATGGGGGCCCGGTCGGGTTGTGCTGTTTCGATGCGTGCATCGACCCATGACCCTTCTTCGATGAGATCGGCAAACATATTGAGCTGTCCCACGGTGCGTCCGCGCTCTCCTTCGCAACGGGGCTCGGGGAGTCCGGACTCGGCCATCATGCGAGGAGTGATCTCGGGACCGGCGGCGTCAATTTTTATCGCAATAGTGCGGAGGAAGTTGGCGCGGGTTTTGGAATCGATCTTTGAGTAGGTTTGGAAAGCTTCCGTGGCAAGAGAGACTGCTTTATTGAGGTCGTCGTCTGAGGCCGAATGGAAGGCTGGCTCGAGAAGTTGACCAGTGGCAGGGTTGGTGACTTGGAAGGTCGTATTACTGTCGGAAGAGCGGGAGGAGCCAATGAAGGAGTGATCAAGATGCTTAATAGTGGTGGTGGGTTTTGAATGCTAAAAAGAGATTAACCAAGAATGGAAATTACGGAAGGGATGAAAGTTGGTCATGAGTTTATAGAATTAAACCCCGATCCGGGGAGAAGGATTAGAGATCCCATGTTTGAAAGGGTCGTTGGGGTGAATAATGATAGTGGTTTCGCCGGTTATGAAGGCTCGGCCGGTAACGATCGGAATGATTTTATCGGAGTCGGGAATTGATTCAAACGATCCTTCGAAGACACTGCCAATGATAGAAGCCTGATGCCAGATCCCACCTTCAGTCAGTTCTCCAGAGGCGGCGAGACAGGCAATTTTGGCACTGGTTCCGGTACCGCAGGGAGAGCGGTCGTATGCGGAGCCAGGGCAGAGGATAAAGTTTTGGGAATCGGCATCGATGCCGGGTTGAGGTGGTGCGAAGCATTCGATGTGGTCGATTTCAGCGCCATTTTCGCCGGTGATGTTTTGGGTATGCAGGGAGTCACGAACGGTTTCGGTGAAATCGGTGAGAGCAGCGATGTTCTCTGCTTTAATTTCAGGACCTTGGTTGGAGATGAGGAAGAACCAATTACCACCCCATGAGATGTCCCCGGTGATTTTCTTGCCGTCGGGCAGGATCACTCCAACGCCTTCGGCGAAGCGATAGCAAGGGATGTTTTTCACTGTGATTGAATGGTCTTCAGCGAGGAGTGCTGTGACTATTCCAACCGGGGTTTCGATGTGGTGCTCGCCGGGCTTGATCCGATTAAGATAAGCGAGGGTCTCAACAATGCCAATTGTCCCGTGGAGGCAGGAGTGAAGGCACGAAAGGTTGTTGAAAAAGACAACGCCGGTGACAGGACGACATCCTCGGGTTTGCAGAGGCAAATCGGAGCAGCGTCGAAGCCACGAGGTTCATTGATGAGGGTTGTTCGAACCCAGTCTGCTTCGTTCTCGAGAAAATCCCGGGTGGCTTTTGCACCGCGGGGAGTGTCGAGGCCAGAAACGATGGTGCGAGTGGGCTCGCCACCAGTATGGGAATCGATAATTTTCACCTTAATGAAGAAGGGTGCTAGGAGAGAACTCCAAGTGACTCATCTGATTTACTTGCCTTCCCAATTGCTCCACCAGTTCCGAAAGAGGGCGTGTTGGTCGTGGAGGAATTGCTTTTGGGCAGGGCTCAATTGATCGTAGGAATTGAGCTGTTGTTGGTAAGCAGTGTGACCTTCGAGGACCATGAGTTCTTTGTAGTAAAGGACGAGGTCTGGGCCTTCGTCGAAGGTGGAAAGGACGGTGAGGGCTTCGGAGAGTTCGAGTGCGTAGCGGCGGGCTTGGGGATCGCCTTTGGCGGCGGCATCGCAGAGTTCGATGAAGCGGAGAATTTCTTTCGGAAGAGCATTGCCAACTCCAGTGATGGCTCCGGTCGCTCCACAATTGACAAAGCCGTGGTAGACTTGGGTGTCAACACCAGCCATGAGAATGAGCGATTCGTCTTGGCTTGTGATATTCTCGGCGGCGTAGCTGAGGGAATCGGCTCCACCGAATTCCTTGAACCCGACGAGGGAGGAAAATTTTTCACGAAGAGAGAAGAAGAGGTCGGCCTTAGTCTCGAACCCGTAATAAGGAGAGTTGTAAATCACTGCAGGAAGGTCACCGCCTGCCTTGAGAATTTCGCTAAAATGATGAACCTGTGCAGCGGGAGATGATCCACGGCTGAGAACACGGGGGATGACCATGAGGCCATTGGCACCGACTTCGCGAGCGTGGGCGGCGTGGGCGGCAGCGATAGAGGTATTTTGCGCACCCGTGCCGACGACAGTCGGAATTCCAGCTTCAACGAGCCGCTTAATTCCTTCCATGCGTTGTTGGTCGGTGAGGAGTGGCCAGTCACCCATTGAGCCGCAATAAACAACTCCGCGCATGCCCTGTGCTATCAGGTCTTTGGCGGTTTCGACGAGTGCGTCGTAGTTGATGGCCCCGGTGGTATCGCACGGGGTCATTAGGGCAGGAATACAACCTTCAAAAATGGGAGTTTCGTTGGACATGTGAGGATCATGAACGGTATGAGTTGCTTTGTCTTGTCTTGAAGAAGAAAAATTAGTGGTGAAATTGACAAAAAAGAGTGGATGGATCGTTAATCGCGGATGCCGGTGAGAAAAAAAGTGCTTCCGGAGGGTGCGAGATATATTCGTTAGGTTCTGAATGCTTCCTTGGTTTCAGTGGCCCTGAAATTTAGCGCAGGCTGGAATTTATGAATCCGAGTGGTTTAGCAGAGGATCGAATTGCTCGCTACATTCTGGAGAAGGGTTGGAGATCTGGAAAATAAGTGGGGTGATTTTTCAGGAAATTGTCCAGCGAGTTTGGCGTAGGACTGCGAAGCGGTTACTCGAAACTTTTTCATACCAGACGGTGAGGAGCGAATTGTCATCGAGTTCTACAGTGCTGGGATAGCCGAGGTCGCCAGAAGAACCATCATCTGAGATGGTGAGTGGGGTGGACCAAGTCGTGCCGTGATCTTTGCTAAGGCGAACTTGATTTCCAAATGGTTTGCGACGATGGCCGTAACTCATCAGCAGACGGTCATCGCGAAGGCGGGTCAGAAAGGAAGGGAGTCCCCAAACTCCAATCGGATGGGGTTTAGACCAGGACTTTCCTCCGTCATCTGATTCGCTTTGGAGGGTTTCACGGTTGTTTTTCGTGTTGTGGTTCCGGATGTGTACAAGGAGGCGACCGTTGGCGGCTTCGATGGCATGGAGTTCGTGGTAATCTTGATGGCGATCTCCTTCGCGAGTTGGAATACCAGAGAGCCATTGCCATGATTTTCCATCATCGTGTGATTCGCAGATCCCGATTTCCTTCCCTTCACTCCAGAGCTTTTTACCGGCATAAAGAAGTCGGCCGTCGGAAAGTTGGGTTGGGCCGTGGGGGCTGTTTACGATGGTAGGGTAGCGCTCTGACCAAGTGATTCCGCCATCGGTGGACCGGATCATCCATTGTCCAAGTTCGGCTTTTCGTTGTGCCTCGGGGATTCGGTTGTGGGCAGCGAGCCAACGTTTATTGCGGTTGTCCTTTGGAATGCTTGGGACGTAGGCGAGAGATGTGAATGTCGTGACAAGAAGGGAACCTTTCATTGTCTCCAGAACGCCGGTATCTCGGTCATCGATAGGGCCGTCGAGAATCGTGCGGGGATAGGTCCATGAATCTCCATTGTCATTGGATCGTTGGAAGTCGATTCGTCCGAAGGGACAAACGTGTTGATCACGGCCACCAGAGCAAACGACAAGAAGTTGTCCGTTTTTGCATCGGGTCAGGGTGGGCCATCCATGGTAGCGATTTGGGAGTTGGCTGATAATTCTCGTATCGAGGATTTTGGCGGTAGGCGAGGCTTGGAGGTTCAGATTAAAACCTAGAGATCCTGCGATTCCGGCAGTGGTGCCTGTTTTGAGGAACCGTCGACGCGAGTGATTCATTCGAACAGGATGCCTCTGGCTGATATGGCATGTCGAAGCAATTCGTCTTCGTAAGCAATGAGATTGACCTGAGAGAGTGGAGATCCATCATAGGGCTTCTATGAATTGTCAACGGTTTGATTCGAAGGAAGAAATGGGTGTGGCGGCAGCTAGGGATGGGGCGAAGAAGATGAGGAAGGTTCAGGGGGAAAAGGGGGAGGTGAATATTATTGTTGCGACGGGAGCTTCGCAGTTTGAAATGCTTGCGGCTCTGATTGGGGAAGAGGGAATTGATTGGTCCCAAGTGACGGTTTTTCATCTCGATGAATACGTAGGCCTTTCGATCGAGCATCCGGCATCATTCCGGAAATACTTGAAGGAACGATTTGAGGATCAATTACCTTCTCCGGTGAAAGCTTTTCACTATATTAATGCCGAGGAGAATCCGATCGCGGAGTGTGATCGCGTAGGTGCTTTGATCGTGGAGGCCCCGATTGATGTTGCTTTTGTCGGGATCGGGGAGAATGGGCACTTGGCCTTCAATGATCCTCCGGCAGATTTTGAAACGGAGAACCCGTATTTGGTGGTGAATTTAGATGAAGCCTGTCGTCAGCAGCAATTTGGGGAAGGCTGGTTTCCGAGTTTAGAGGCGGTTCCTGAAAAGGCGATTTCGATGTCAGTTCGACAGATCATGAAGAGCGGATCGATTATTTGTACGGTCCCCGATGAACGAAAGGCCGAAGCGGTGCGTAACTCGGTTGAGGGGGAGGTGTCTCTCGATGTTCCCGCGTCGATTCTGCAACAGCATGAAGACTGTGGACTCTATATCGATGAGCCGGCGGCGAGCTTGTTGGGTAAAGGGGGGGCGGAATGAGTTCGATTGGAATCGGGTTGGTGGGCGCGGGTTGGATGGGTGCGACCTTATTGCGCCGTTTTTCCGAGCATGAGGGGGTCCAAGTGATAGGGGTCCATCAGCGGCGGCGAGATAAGGCTCTTGAGGTTATGAACGAATTGGGCATTGGAGAAGATCTCTACTTTGATGATTTTGAGAAAATGTTGAGCATGCCTGATTTAGATGCAGTCATCATTTGCAGCACGAATGAGGCGCATGGACAGCAGTCTATCGCGGCTATGGAAGCGGGGAAGCATGTCTTTTGTGAAAAACCACTTGCTTTAAATACCATGAATTTCTGCGTCAGATTGAGTTGGAGGCGGCAAATCCGGGATTAGTGACTTTCGTGGATTACCTTATGAATTTTGATGCTTTGGAGAATCGTATTAGGCGTATGACGTCCGAAGGTGTTTTTGGAACGATTACCCAGATTCAAGTGAATTATCGTCATCCGATCAATATTGCTGGGGACAAAAAATGGAAGCTCTCCGGTGAACGTATGGGAGATGCAATCGGGATGGGAATCATTCATTCGCTTTCTGTAATGCTTAATATTATGGCCGAGCAAGGAGCGACTCCAGTGAGGGTTTATGCGACGAACTCAATGGTTCATCGCCGCGACTTTGATATTCCTGGCCTCTGGAACTTACAGATTGAATTCAGTAATGGGGCAACTGGTTTTTGTTTTGGTAATGTTGATCAGGCAAATGGTTACGATGCCTACCATCATATTCACGGAACGGAGGGGGGCTTAATTTTTGATTCATTGCTGGATCGCCCACAAAAAATTCGTGTTTGGTCTGATAAAACCACCGATGGAAAATGGATTTATCCTCTCGACGCGGAGCGTTGTAAAGCTGAGGGAGTAGAAGAGCATCAATGGCCTGCTGATACGACTACTCCGGATAGTGGAGATGTTATGAAACATCAAACAGGAGCTTGTGTTTCACATTTTCTGGAATGTATCCAGAAGGGCGTCCAATCGTATCTCAGTTTTACTAATTCATCTCCGGTTGCGAATTTGGGATGGGCGGCACAAATTTCGGCACATGAACGAATGCCAGTTGAATTACCTTTAGATGAAGAACGGGCTCGGGAATTTTTTAAGGGGAAAAACTAAGAATGGGGGCATTCGACTTACAGGTGAATGGCTACGCGGGAGTCGATTTTAATGGCGACTTACTCAGCGGTGAAGACCTTGATCAGGTATGCGAGGCTTTAAAGAAGGATGGAGTTGGTGGGATTCTTGCAACCTTCATTACGGATGATCTTGGGGTCATGTGTTCCCGGATGGAGCGCTTGGTTCAACTACGGAATCAGAATCGGGAATGGTCTAAGCTAATCTGTGGAGTCCATATTGAGGGCCATTTTTGAACGAAACCCAGGGGTATATTGGAGCTCACCCAGTGAAGCATGCGAAGCGGTCGGACCTTGGGGAGATGAAGCGGCTTCTTGAAGCAGCCGGAGGTCTAACGAGAATTGTGACACTAGCTCCGGAGCGGGATGAGGGATTTATGGTGACGCGATTTTTGACGGAGCAGGGTGTTTGTGTCGCTGCCGGTCATTGCGATCCTTCAATAAAACAATTGCAGGAGTCGATTGAAGCCGGCTTGAAAATGTTCACCCACCTAGGAAACGGATGCCCGATGGAGTTGAATCGGCATGATAACGTCATCCAGCGTGTGCTATCTCAACGACATGATTTATGGATCAGCTTTATTCCAGATGGGGCGCACGTTCCATTTGTGACCTTGAAGAACTATCTCGATTTGGTTGGGACTGACCGTGTTGTAATGGTCACAGATGCCATTGCCGCTGCCGGGATGGGGGTTGGTGATTATCATTTTCTGGGGAGAGATGTGAGAATTGGAGACGATTTGGTGGCGAGATCGCCAGATAAGAGCCACCTGATTGGTTCGACGATTACGATGCCACGAGTGGCGGAGAATTTGGAAAGGGAGTTGGGGTTTTCAAATGTGAAATCCAAAAAGTGATTGAAGAAAATCCGCGAAAATTAATTGGAGAAACGAGATGATTGGACGGCTGAATGAATTAATTGGGAAAATAGGACCTACGATTATTGTTGCGGCGGTGGTGCTGGGGCCGGGGAGTATCCTAACAAGCTCGCGAGTGGGCGCTGACTTTGGTTTTCCGGCATGGTTCGTTTTGGCGCTATCGACATTTCTGATGATTGGAATGGTGACGCTGGCAGCCCGTCTCGGGGTGACTTATGAGCGAAGTTTGTGTGAGGAATTGGCGGCACGGTTGGGGCGTGGGGCTTCCTTGTTTGTGGGATTGGTGCTCTTTCTGGTTGTGGCCTTGTTTCAGTCGAGTAACAACTTGGCGATTATCGCAGGCCTTGAACCGCTAGTGGAAGATATCGGCGATGGGCGCCCCTTGGCGGGGACCGGTGTACGAGCCTTATGGTTCTTTTGGTTATCAATTTCTTTGTAGCCTTTTGCCTCTTTCGTGTCCGGAGTTTGTATTCCCAAATCGAGAGGTTGATGAAGATTCTCGTGTTGGTGATGATCTTTGCTTTTACCGGTAATCTCATCGTGGTGATTTTCGGAGCCTTGGACTCCGAAGCTGTTCAAAAAACGACAAGCAGAAAGAGTGATCTCATTCCTCTGTTGGGAATGATTGGAACGACTTTCTCGATCGGAGGAGCCTTTTACCAAGGCTACCTTGTTCGTGAAAAGGGCTGGAAATTGGCCGATTGGAAAAAAGGGTTAAGGGATTCGATTTTTGGGATTTGTGTTTTGGGAATCGTGACTTCTTTTATTTTGATTACTTCGGTTCTCACCTTTCATGGTCGCGCCGATGGATTTGAGTTGAAGAGTGTTGGGGATGTCGCGAAGCAACTAGAGCCCTTATTTGGAAAGGGAGCGAAAGTGATTTTCAGTTTAGGGATTATGGCTGGAGCTTTTAGTTCTTTTTTGGTCAATGCGGTAATCGGAGGGACCATCCTTTCGGATAGTCTAGGAAAGGGATGGCGTCTTTCTGATACCATGCCGAGGGTGCTGACTTGCTGTGCTCTGCTGATCGGGATGGGAGTCGCTTCGTGGTCGCTCTCAGGTGGTTCAGGAACTGTGACCTTGATTACGATTGCGCAGGCTTTAACCGTTTTAGGGCTACCAATGTTGGCTGCGGCGCTGATTTACCTTGGAACTCGGAAGGAGCTGGTCGGGGAGAGGAAGGTGCCAAAATGGATCCTCGGAACGTGCTGGCTTGGTTTTGTGGTAGCCTGCAGTCTAGCGGTCAAGACCGCTCTGACAGTTTGGGATAAGGTTTCTGGCTGAAACGCGATCCCTCCTCGTATCCTTAGTAGAAAAATGGTTACTTTTTTGGAGGTTTTTCCTTCACTTCAGACTGGATGGTTTCGCGGAGTTCTGGGACGTCACGATACATCAGGGTGAGCCGAACTTCGTTTTTGAAGACACGATTGATGGTGATTTCGCGAACGTCGACTTGATACTCCTGAGCGAGCTTTTCGCGAAGGTATGACTGATCGAGCATCAGCCCCTTGTCAGAGATTTTGTAATCGACTTCGATTTTCTGGAATGAATCACGCCAGACAGACGGACGATCTGCAAAGAGAGCCGTGAGAAGGATGATGGCAGCTGAAAAGCCATCCGCAACAGCGGGCATCATAGTGTTAACGAAGGTAAGTGAGATTGCTCCGAGGAGGTAGGCTATTTCAGCCTTATCAAAGGCCTCACTCCGGAGGCGGACGAGAGCTAGAAGCGCGAAGATTGTAAATCCGAAGCCGGCTGTCACCAGTGAGCTCGATAAAAAGATGGGGAAGAGGAAGAGATTGAACGCCAGCAATAGGAAGAGCATCTTGTGATCGTGGTGCCTTCGATAATAAATGACGTAGGCGAACAGGTAGATCGTGATAAGATTGAAAACGACCTTGTAAACAAGAGACCAGCCTTGGCGTATGAGAGGGGTGTCGTTGGCGGCTTGATCCATCCAGAATTGAAAAAAGCCATTTTCCGAGGTTGGAACACCTGGAGTGATGATTTGGCCCTTTTCATCAAACATTACGTCGATTTTTGAAGTCCCGCTGACGATTTCGATTTCGTAAAATATTCCTTGGGTAGCGCTATCGACCGCCTCGGCATCTCGAAAGTCTTCGATGCTATATTTTAGGAGGTATTCTGAACGAACATCCGGCGGTAGTTCGTTGAAATCGATATTATTTTCTGTCTCCGTCCATATGCCTTCTTTGGTAAAGTCAGCTCGGTATTTAACGCCATCGATCCGATAGTTGGCTTCGTAAGAGCCGTTGGTATCGACCTCCCAGGTGGGTTCAGGAGCATTCGGATATTTTTGGCGAAAGGTATCTACGACAGTTTCCGGAACGACGAGATCTGCAAAGCTGGCAAAGCTTAGGGCTGCAGCGAGCAAGAATTGGACGATGAGATTCTTCATTCGGGATCTTTAATCACGGTTTAAAGTGGGTGGGCAGTTTGTCATCTCCATGCCAGAGTGAGAAGGTTCTTTAGAGAAAATTTAGCTGAGTTAGATTTTTGCCTCAATCCTCACAGTTTTAGTGGTCATTGCTGGAATAGAGAGCAAATCATTCCCCGTAAGCCAAGAGTTCTGAGGGGCGGAGACTGTTGGGCTAAACCGTTTGAGATCCCTTCTATTCTATGTGGATCTTACGCGAGTAAAGAGCTAGATTCTGCGTCTTCCTGAGTTTGGCGGTCCCAGATGTAACGGCGGAAGAGAACTTTAACGGCAGCTGTGAGAGGGACCGCGAGGAGGGCACCGAGGAATCCGCCAAGAAGAAGTGACCAGAAGAGCATCGAGAAGATAACTGTCATGGGGTGGAGTCCAACCGAATCGCCTACAATTTTCGGTGCGGTGACTAGGGAGTTGATCTGCTGTACAATGATGAAGATGGCGAGAACTCCAATCACGTATCCCCACTCGGATAGACCGTATGGATGGTCAAAGCCTCTAAAGTAGGCGATGATGCATGCAGGAACGAGGCAGATAATGTTCCCAATGTAAGGGATGATGCCAAGGAATGCCATGAAGACTCCAATCAGCAAGCCGTAGGGCAGCTGGAAAATCGTTAGTGCAATTCCAACAAGAATCCCGTCGATAAAGGCCACAAGGACCTGTCCGCGGAAGAACGAAATGAGATAACCATTGATTTCGCGCAGTGTGTCGACGACTTCGTCTTTGAATTTGGAGGCTTTGAGGGGGATATAATTCGTCCACCCAATCTTGATACCATCGCTCTCTTTGAGAAAGTAGTAGAGATAAATTGGGACCATCGCGAAGCCGAGAATAATCCCGAATAATCCTAGAAGTTTTTCCAGCACTATTAGAGATCCAGCCGAGCGTTGATCGACCCAGGCCGGAGAGCCACTGCCCCCCTTGAGTCAGGTCAAAATTATAGAGCGAAACCAATTCTTCAGGGTGAGTGACTCCGTTGATTTTAGTATCGCTGGCCCAGTCGGATTCAATGAGATTCTCGATCTCAATAGGCGGAGATGATGGCGGGTTTTTGCCATCAGTGAACTTACCAGTGTTGAGATCCAAACGCCATTTTGTTTTATTTGGACCGACCACAGAACCACCGTTCTCGAGGTGTTTACGAGTGGCAGATACGTCCTTTCGGAATGAGGCCCGTATGATCCAGCCATAGAAATTGTTTTGTTTCGCGGTCTCTAAATCAACAGCTTTCATGTAGTAGCTTGAGGTGGTGGCGTCTTCCGCGATCATATCACGGAGTTGTTGAGAGAATTTGGCGCCCACGAAGTAAAAGAGAATTCCAAAAAAGATGAGAAAGCCTGAGAAGACGGTGACGATACCTTTGATCCGTGAGAGGCCCTTTTTTTGGAGTCGCTTGACGACAGGGTCGAGTAGGTAGGCAACAATTCCCGCTACGGCGAGGGGGACCAAAACTGGTTGAAGGTATCCGAGGATGTTACTCGTGAGCCATATGAGGCCGACGAGCAGCGCCGCCAAAACAAGGATAGCGAGGCCGGTGACTGCCTTCCAAAGCGTGCGCTTCTGAAATTCGCTGGGGAATGTATTATCATCCTTCACGAAGCATAAAATGCCCAAGTCCTACCGCTTGGGGAAGGGTAAACTTGTTGCAGTTTAGATGAGGTTTCTAGGTCTTAGAAATCTTATCGAGGACTCCATTCACAAAGGATGCAGATTCTGTGCCCGAAAACGAGCGGGCTAAATCGACAGCTTCGTTGATCGAAATCGCGGCATCAAGTTCCGGAAGCTTCATGATTTCCCAGCCTGCGAGACGGAGAATAGCGAGATCGACCTTTGAGATCCTCTCGATATCAAAATTGGCAGAGGCCGTATCAATGGCTTTATCGATGGTGGCTACCTCTGCTTCAACGTGATCTGCCAATTTGATGGCCTCCTTTTCTAGCTCCTTCATTTCGTTGCTGAGCCTGTGGAGATGATCGAGGTCCCGCTGTTCTGGATAGTTTTCTGGGAAGTGAACCATCCGAGCGCGGGCATCGTATTTATCTAGCTTTTCAAAAATATCCGTAAACTTTTCAAATTGCGCTGGAGGAAATCCTTCGATCCGCTGGAGAATTTCCACGCGGGTTTGGCAAAGTTCACCAACCTCTGGAAGAAGCTTTTGGAGCTCTTGTCTCCAGCCACCGGTATCGGCGTTAGTCAAGCGGCGAAGGTTGCCGCAGTCTTCGGCCCACAAGTGCTCTCGAGCGCTGACTGCTTTGAGGTCGCGAGCTAGTTTTTCGGTCGGGTCAGCTGCGAGAATGGGGGTGACGCATTCTATTAGAAGCCGCTGAAGTTTTTCAGTGAGAGCTTCCCGTCCTTGTTGTAAGTGAGATAGGACCTTTACGCGTGCTCGATCGAAGTCGAGTGCGGCCTTGTCGTTGACAAGGTCCCAGAATTCCGGCCCTCCCTGATTTTTGGGAGATGCAAAGCGGGCATAAAGGAGCTGAACGGCCGCTTGGCGGACGAGGCGACGGCTAGCCATTGCTTGGGTGCAGTCGGAGGGATTGGTTAGCGCGCCGGACTTCGCTCATAATGTCGATGATTTCGAGAGCGCTGCGTGCTGCTTCGCGACCCCGATTGAGTTTCTTCCCAATACAGCGAGCATAAGCCTGATTCTCATCTTCGACGAGAAGGACCTCATGAATGATCGGGGTTGTTTTATCGAGCGCAAGTTTTTGCAGGGCGTCAGTGACTGCGGTGGCAACGAGATCGGCGTGGCCGGTGCCTCCGCGGATAATACAGCCAAGGGCAATTACACAATCTGGTTGCTCTTCCTCAATGAGTGCTTTGCAAACCACAGGAATTTCGAAAGCCCCAGGGACGCGCACCAGATCGACGCGGGCGTTAGTCGTATAGGAGTCGATTTCCTGAACAGCGTTTTCAACTAGGGCGTCGGTATATTCCTGATTGAATTTGGCTGCAACAATGGAGATGCGGACTTTGGTCCCGGCGCTTAACCGTGGTTTGGGAGGAATGATTGACGACATGTCTGTGCGAGGGGATATAGGTTGGTAGACAGAATTGTCAATCAGAGGTGATGGCCCATGCGAGTTCGCTTCGTCTCAAGGTATTTTTCGTTATGAGGATTGGAGGGAAGACGGATAGGAACTTGTTCCACAATTTCTAGACCGTAGCCCTCAAGTCCAATGACTTTCTTCGGATTGTTGGTGAGGAGACGGATTTTCCGAATACCGAGGTCGTAGAGCATTTGAGCTCCCATACCATAGTCCCGTAGGTCGGAACCGTAACCGAGCTTTTCGTTGGCCTCTATTGTGTCGAATCCTTGTTCTTGGAGTTTGTAGGCGTGAATTTTGGCGCCGAGGCCTATTCCCCGGCCCTCTTGGCGAAGGTAGAGAAGGACACCTCCCTCTTTGGCAATATGACCGAGGGCAGTATGGAGTTGCCCGCCGCAGTCGCAACGACGAGAGCCGAAAACATCTCCGGTGAGACACTCGGAATGAACGCGCACGCTGATTGGCTTTTCGGGGTCAATTTCACCACGAACGAGAGCAAGGTGTTCTGACTCATCGGTATTAACTTTATAGAGGTAGCAATCGAAGTCGCCAAATTCAGTGGGCATGGAGATGATCTCCTCGCGCGTGATCAATCTTTCGGAGCGTCGCCGATATTCAATGAGTTGGGAGATTGTGCAGGATTTCAATCCGTGTTTTTGCTGATATTCCCCGAGGTCACCTACTCGCCCCATTGTGCCGTCTTCGTGCATAATTTCACAAATTACACCAGCCGGAGGTAGCTCGGCGAGGCGGGCTAGGTCAACAGCAGCTTCAGTGTGTCCAGCTCGGCGGAGGACTCCAGCTTCGATAGCTTCGAGCGGAAAAATATGGCCCGGCTGAACAAAAGCAGTGGCGTCGGTGTCTGGGTTGGCAAGAAGCTGGATAGTGTGGGCGCGATCAGCGGCGGAGATCCCAGTAGTGATGCCTTCAGCAGCATCAATGGAAATGGTGAAGGCTGTTTTGTGAGCTTCACGGTTTTTGGGGGTCATCGGAGAAAGATCGAGAGCCTTTGCCCGTTCCGGAGTTATTGGAGTGCAAATAAGCCCACGGCCATGATTCGCCATGAATGCGATCGATTCTGAAGTAATGAGAGAGGCCGCACCCACGAGATCCGCTTCGTTCTCTCGACCGGGATCATCAGCGACGATGACAAGCTTTCCTGCCTTAAGATCAGCGATGATCTCATCGACGGGTGAAAATTTCAATTGTCTCATGGTAGGCAATGATGACAGCAAAATGGTTTGGTGCAAGATCAGTGCAAGACATCCGCGAGGGGGTCGGGCTCGATGACGCCTAGGTCGACAAGGAAATGATCAGCTGATCGCAGTGTAATCTCGTAATTTTTCTCGTCGGAATTGAAATTAAAAAAGGTGTGCCCGGCATTTTCGAACTCCATGAGATCGCAGCGATTACGCTTTTTACGGTAGCGTTTGGCAAAGCGTGCCGACTGCTCGAAGGGAACCACTCGGTCAGCTTTGGCGTGGAAAATGAGACAGGGTGGCAGAGCTTTTTGGGGGAGGTGATAGGAGGGGCTGTAAAGTTTGCCGTCTTTCGGGGAGGCGAAGCGATCATTGCCAATTCCCTTTCGCGTTGTGTCGCTGATTGGTCCGAAGAGAATCATAGCACATGGCTTTGGCGACGGTCCAAGGGGGGCTTCCTGAGGATGAAGTGCCGCAGAGAGAACCGCATTTCCTCCGGCACTGGCACCAACCGCGACAATTCGATTGGCATCGATACCCATGTCGGCCGCATGCATTTTAAAAAATAAAAGGGCTTCTTTCGCATCGGAGATGGCGTCTTCGGGTGTGCCGTCAAAAAGCACTTTCGTTCGATACTCGACAGTCACCGCGACCATTCCGCGTAACGCGAAGTGATGGCAATGAGGAACGAATTGAGTGGGTGCAGAAATATCCCAGAGTCCTCCGTGAAAGAAAATGATGGCAGGGCAACGATCGCGTTGGTAATCGAAATTGTGAGGGAAGAAAAAGTGGGCATGCAAGTCACCGCTTGGGGTTTCCCGATAGATATAAGTGGTCGCGGAGGAGAGTAGCTCTTTGTTCCGGGCTTCACCGATCATGGGCGACTTGGGGAGATTTTTCATGGTTGTTTTGGCCGGTAACCAAAGTCACCGTAGAAAAGCTTTTCCAAATGTATGTGCAATTGTCCATAGTTTCTCTATGAAACCACTGATTTTGATACTCGGATTGCTCACTGTGGCTGCCCCGGCGCATGCTCAGGCGGTAAATGGCGCCCAAACTGCGGGGGAATTGCGGGATGTTTATAATAACTGGCGTGCCTCCATGGTGCGCAAAGATGCTGGCTTATGGAAGCGCTACACTTCGACGACGAAGCAGATTAAGGTGCGCAACCGGATCTGGAGCGAACGCCGTCCGTTTCCTCAGACAGTTTTCGCCTCGCCGATTGCGCCCCCGGACATTGGGAAGCTCCAAGCGATGAGAGTGCGGGCGCAAGGTCGCACCGCCAAGTCCACTTACTTTGGTAAGGTCGATTTTGGAATTGGAGGGGAACCCACCGACAATCTTTTTGTTATTTCGTATGTTCGCGAAGGAGACGGGTGGAAATACCATGGTGGCGAGTTTGTGAACCTGGGAGCGCTCCCGACAGTCCGGCAACAACTTGCGGTGGGTAATAAGGAGTTCCTTGATGGGGAAGATTTCTTTCCAAACGGAGTTCCAGAGGCTACGCCGTTTGCGATTCGAGGACCTGTCAAATATATCGCCAAGGCCTATGTCTTTTGTCCCGGCCGCGAGGTGAAACTTTTGATCAACAGGAAGTCGAGGCACATCTTCCAAAATACCAAGAGGGCGGATGTCGTTGTTGGTGGAGCGATTGATGGAATGAACGAGTTGCAGTTCTCCATTAAAGACCTTCCGGGCGGGAACGCGAAGGCTCCCATTTCAATTCGTGTTTATCTGATGTCGGAAGTAAATGGTGTGAAACCATTGAAGCCTCTTGAATATCAAATTGACGAGGAGCAAGCTGAAGGGGAAAAAAGACCAAAAGGGTCCGGCACTCTAAACTTTAATCTTAGCCCTGAAATGGTTAAGAAGCTCAAAGGCCGCTAGGTTGAAAAAAATATCGCTGTGAATTTGATAGGAATTATAATGGAAAACTGGCGTGCTGGGGTGGAGGTCCTAGTGCTCTGGATTCTAATCTATCAAACATACCGTGTTTTCCGGGCTACTCGCGGCGCGCGAATCCTGGTTGGTCTGACTGTGGTGATTATTTTGATGACGCTAGCTTCTCAGATCCTTGATCTAAAGGTGATCGAATGGATTATCAAAAGCGCTGCCGCAGTTTTGGCTTTTGCCCTTTTAATTATTTTTCAACCCGAACTTAGAAACGGCCTCGCTAGATTGGGAAGCACGAATCTGTTTTCGTTTTCGACGAGCCAGCAGAAAATCTTTTTGGATGCTCTCACCGAGGCCGTGATGAAGCTTTCCAAAAAGCGTTTTGGAGCTCTTTTTGCGATCGAGAGAGGGATTGAACTCAGCGAATATGAGAGAACGGGGGTTGTGATTGATAGTGCCATCTCAGTGGAGTTAGTGGCTACTGTTTTTCATCCTAAGACCGCACTGCACGACGGTGGAATGATTTTAAAGAAAGAAAGGATCGCTTCAGCAGCGTGTATCTTTCCGGTGAGTCAGAAGCAGCTTTCTGATCGTTCGCTAGGGCTTCGTCATCGTGCCGGATTTGGCATCACCGAAGAGACAGATGCGGTCGCGGTGATTGTGAGTGAAGAGACAGGCGCGATTTCGATTGTAGTGGAAGAAAAAATCTACCGAAACCTTTCCGAAGACGAATTCCGCGAAAAACTAGAAGAAATTTTTCTAATCCATGGAGAAGTACATAAAGAAATGGCTGCTGAGGAATTGGACGGTGAAGATCGCCGCTCTGACTCTGGCGATCGCGATCAGATATCTGATTGATCTCCACCTCCAAAGTAACATAGACGCCTTTAATAAAACCAGCACCGAGCAATCAGCCCGATGAAGCTGGATCAGTGGAGTGGGCTACTTGTGACAGGAACTGACACCGGAATTGGTAAGACTTGGGTGTCGGCTCTCATTATTGAAGAGTTGCGAAAGAAAGGAGTGGAGGCAGTTGGCTTGAAGCCGGTGCTGAGCGGGTCACGTGAGGACGCTGAGCGACTTTGGGAAGCGAGCGGGGGGACGCTGGATCTCGATGTTATTAATCCTTGGTGGTATCAAACACCGGCAGCCCCTCTCGTGGCTTCTAGGATCGAAGGTTCGCCTTTGGAAGTTGAGCCCATGGTGGAATACATTCACAAAATACAAGGCGCCCACGATTTCACTCTCGTTGAAGGGGTGGGTGGATGGGAGGTTCCGATGGGCGAAGGGTTCTCTTTTGAGGACTATGCAAGGGCTTTGGGCTTTCCTGTAATGGTGGTTGCCGCTAACTGGCTGGGAACGATCAATCACACTCTTTTGACGGTAAAAGCGATACAAGCCGCTGGCTTGGACTGCATTGGTGTTATTTTAAATCACCTTGAAGCTGAGCGCGATGTCGCGGCGACAACAAATCGGACGATACTAGAAGAATTGTGTCCGGTGCCTATTATTGGAGAGGTGCTGACCGATGCCGATTGGATTGACTGGATAATAATGAAAATCAAAAATTTAATACTCCGTTAATTACTCCAACTACTAAGGAAGAGATAGGGCATGATGAAGATATTAGTCGTGAAGCAATTTTAGAACAAGGCGCGGGTTCTACCGGAAATTTCAGGAAAGTTAGTCAGATCAAACTGAGTCGTGGTGGTCTCGCCGTCGTCGCCTACGACGCCATCATCAAGATCAAAGTCCCAATCTTTCAAATCAGGGGAGAAGCGGACTGCATAAAGCCGTCCAGGGCGAGAGTTCCACGTTAAGCTAAGCGTTGTGCCTTCAGCATTGGTCGCATAGTCAACTGCGGTGATCGTTAGTTCGGCCGACGGAGCCCCAACAGTCACCGTTCCTTCACCGATGATCCATGCTTCATTATTGTCATAAGTTCCGATAGGAACTTCGGAGTAAATTCCTGTTCCCTCTAAGTCGGTGAATAGCAAGCCTTCGCCAATCGCCTCGTTGACGCCGCGATCTAGACTTAGAACACCCTTGGCTCCAATAAAGACGGTCGTGGCATTATCGTCGATCGCACCTTCTCCAAAAGCAGCGTTCCCGGTGATCCGAAGCGACGCGATTCCTCGTCCTGCGCCGGCTCGTCCCTCAAGTGTCAACATTGAAGCTTGTCCGAACGCTCCTTCTTTATCCGCAACCCAGTAACTCGGCTGTGGCTCGTCAGCTTTGTTATTTTGATTAAAGAGACGGATTTTTCCAGTGATTGTGTTGGGAGTGTCCCCGGTAATGGTAATGAGCTCGTCCTCGTCTACACCGTCGGAGAAGCCACCACTTCGTGACAATAAAAGGCTCCCAGGGCCGCTGATTACGCCGCTGATGGTGATTGAGCGATCTCTTTCGGCTCGAATATGAAAGGGCTCGGGTGATTCAAGGCATTCCACTTCGCCGAAGGTGAACGCTCTCATTTTTAGAACAATATCTTGGTTGCCAGTTCCCGTTCCAATAACTTTCCCAACTGAAACGAGGGAGACTGGAGAACTTTCCTCGGTGAGGCGAGTGGAGTTATTGGCCAAAGCGGAACGATTGATGATGGCTGTGTCTGCCCCATCGGGATAGCCGTTATTGCCATCGTCTTCTCCACTTACCAATTTCCAGTTTGCTGCCGTGCCCCATTGTTGTTGGAAGGTCTGTCCATCGTCGGTAGGCTTACCTACGCTTTCGCCGGCGTTGGCTATGTTAAATTCAAAAATTGCGGCTGGAGCATACTGAGAAAAGATACTGAGGGATGATAATGCGACGGCAAAGCTGATCCCGTTTTTTGGAAATTTAGTGGTCATGTTCTATGAGCTAGTTTGAAACCCGGGCATCTTGGTGATATCGAATCAGTTTTCTTTGGCAAGTCTGGTAATAAGATCAATTGGGACTGGGACCTAGAACTTTTAAAATTCACCCAAGATAGCTTCAAGGGTTGGTGAATTAGCCCTTGTGGGGGGGATTACGATATTCCCTAGAGAACTTTCTCTTTAACCAAAATGTTTCTTGATGAAATCTTCAGCATTTTCGCGATGAGTTGCTCTTTTTTCATCAGGCATTTTATCGAGGAGGCGCACCATCATAGATAGGCGATACTGAGAGGCGAAAAATTCGCGGTGGTCTGCGATGAAGGTCCAGTAGAGACCATCCCATGTCCTACACCAATCTCCCTTGGGGAAGTCAGACATCTTTCGGATGTAGTTGGAGCCGGAGATATAGGGTTTGGTTGAAAAGATACCGCCGTCTGCGAATTGTGACATCCCGTAAACATTTGGAACCATGACCCAATCGTAGGCATCGATGAAGAGCTCCATGAACCATTTGTAAACAGCGGTGGGTGGATCCGGCAAAGAAGCATGAAATTCCCAAGCACCATAAGGCGCTCAATGTGGTGGGTGTAGCCATCTTCGAGTAGGGTCTGAATCGTGTGGTCAATTGGTTCAATTCCGGTGGTGCCATCGTAAAAGGCAGGTGGCATTTCTCGGGTAAAATTCCAGAAGTTTTCTTTCCGTTCCATGACACCGTGATGGAGGTAAATGATGCGCATAAATTCCCGCCACCCGATGATTTGTCGGATGAACCCTTCAAGTGAATTCAAAGGGATTTCAGGGTTTTTTTCAGCAGCATCGAGGGCAGCATCGATGATTTCCTGAGGAGTGATAAGACCTATGTTAAGTGGCGGCGTGAGCACCGAGTGGAATATGACACGGACCCGTGTCGAAATTGCGTCCTCGTAGTCGCCGAAGAGCTCGAAGCGGTTCTCAAAAAATAAGGACATCGCTTGGAGTGCTTCTTGACGAGTAGAGGGGTAATTGAAATTTTCTCGTATTCCGGGGGCATCAGGAAATCGTTCCTCGGTCCACTTTTGAGCGGCAGATACCACCTGATCTAGCGGGGCTGAATAAGGTTCAGGAACGGGTTGTTTTTTGGGAAGTTTTTTGCGGTTTATCTTCATCAAAAGACCACTTGCCTCCAACGGGTTTTCCATCCTTTTCAAGAAGTATATTCATGCGTTTTCGCTGGGCTTCGTAAAAGGTCTTCATGAAGGGCTTCTTCATGCCGCCCATGACATCTTCTATCCAATCATCGGGGGAGAGGAACATCGGAGAAGGGAGTTTTTCTAAGGTAAGGCCCCTTTTGTCAGCAAAGCGTTTTAGGCGCCGCTCAATTAGGAAGTCGACGGTGTCCACGTAAACTAGGGTTTCGGTTTCCCGTGGGGTATGTTCCTCGAGAAGAAGGTCGGTTCTGGTTTTCACCTCGGGAAGTTCAAGATAGGTGAGGTCCTCCTTGCCTTGAGCCCAGTGCCGCATGCTGGCGCGATGGAGGATAAGCTTTTTCGCGTGAAATTTAAGAGGTTGTTCCGAGTCGGTGCCGAAAAAAAGAGGATCTTCGATAAGCAGAATTGGTCGATCTTGTTCAAGAGCGGGATGGTCTTGGAAAAGTTGGTGGGGGAAAACAAGAGCGATTGATTGTGACATACGCGACCTTCGTGCAAGCGGGGTGATACGCAACCACCATCACGCCCTCCATCAGGCACACTTCACCATTTTAGATGGAACTCATTCTAAATAAGTGTCCCTTTATGGTAGACTCACCAGACTTCGTTTGCGTTTGTTGAAACGGCAAAGATGGGTAAATCCGGCTTCTTTGATTAACCGAAGACCTTTGTCAAAATCACGGGCTACTTCAGACGGGTGGTGAGCGTCTGAAGAGAGAGTGATGGGCACCTTCGCCTCGGCAGCCAACAAAAGAAATTCCTCCGAAGGGTACTGCTCTGCGCAGGGTTTGTGGAACCCGGCGGTATTGAGTTCAATGGCAATTTTTTCATCGGAAAGGGCTTCGATCACCGGGTCGTAAAATCGGCGAAGATCTCCACCGGGCCGATAAGAGAATTTTTTAATGAGATCAGTGTGGCCGAGAAAGTCGAAGAGTCCAGAGCGAGCCATTTTGGTGTATTCGTCCCAGTAGCTTGTCCAGACCTCATCAACATCGGTTTCGGCCCAACGACCTAGCCATTTAGGATTATCAAAGTCCCACTTTGCTCCGAGGTAGTGGATGGATCCGATAAGGTAATCCCAATCGTATAGTGAGGCTAGGTGTTCGATCCAGTCTCCACAATTGGGGAGCCAGTCACATTCGAGTCCGGCACGAACGGGCAGTTTCTTTCGCGCATGCTTTTGGGCGCGGGCAATCCAGTCGAAGTATTGAGGAAGGTGTTCCTCTAACATGCGCCAATCATCAAAAGGCTCGGGAGCTTGCGGAGCATGATCGGAAATTCCGTATTCAGCGAGGTTTGCAGCGATAGCTTGGTCGATATAGTCTTCCGGATTGCCTTCGGCATGCTGGCAAAGAGGAGTATGAGTGTGGTAATCTGCGAGCATGGATGCTTTGGCGTTGTCGGTTGGGCTTTCTCTTACTAGGTTTCTTCCACGGGCGCAAAGCCTCACACGCCATGTCTCATTTTTCCGAGCCCAATTCGTTTACCAAACCTCTTTTTGACCAACTGAAACGTCATCCTAAGCGGATCGTTTTCCCGGAAGGTGAGGATGAAAGGGTGTTGCGCGTTGCCGCTCGCTTTGTGGAGTTGGGGCTGGGAGTTCCTATCTTGCTTGGTGATCGCGATAAGATTTCTGCGTTGGGAAAGAATCTTGGTGTTTCCATGGACTTTGTTCGGGTAATTGATCCTGTGAAGTCGTCAGATTTCCAACTTTTCAGTAACCGACTTGAAAGAATCGAGCGTTATCGTGGAATTGTTGGTGTTGATGCTGAGGGAGTTGTTGCTAAACCACATTATTTTGCGGCTATGATGGTTCAATATGGTCAAGCAGACGCCTGCCTCGGAGGAAATCTGACCGAGCCAGCTGGTGTTTTCCGGCCGCTTCTTCATTTAATAGCGCCTGATCCAAAGGTTTCCAAGGTTTTTGCGGTCACCGCGATGACTTCCGATAGCCTCGCAAATTTTGGGCGTGATGGCGTCTTGTTTCTTGCTGACACCGGTCTAATTCCCGATCCGGAAGTCGATGATCTTGCAAGTATTGCTGCAGAGACTGGGATGCTGGCATACCACCACATGGGTCGCAGAGTTCGGGTTGCGATGCTGAGCCACTCCAATCATGGGAGCTCACGCAGTGATTCCGCACTTCGAATGGTCGCAGCTACCGCTTCTGCAAGAGAAAAGGTCTCGTTGGATGAATGTGTCATCGATGGCGAGATCCAGCTTGATGTGGCCCTCGATCCTGAAGTAGGGCCCCGCAAGCTGCCTGCGATCTCAAGAAGTGAACGTGCTGATGTCCTTGTGTTCCCTTCATTGGATGCTGCGCACATCAGTTCAAAAATTCTACGTCACCTCGGCGGAGCCAAATGCTATGGAAAATTGATCCGCGGTCTAACTCGTCCGGCGGCGCAAGTCCCGCGAACTGCTACTGAGGAGATGATTCTGGGAACGGCTGCTGCACTGGGTGTTGAAGCTATTCAATACCGGCTCCTCCATCCAAAAGGGTGAATTTTTAAGGGCTCGCCTTGCCTCTTGAGGAACCAGGCACCTAAAAATGCTAATTACGCTAAATTGGCTGGAGGATTAGATTTCATGAAATCTTTGAATGTCCTAACCCGGGGGCCACTTGAGTTGGCGACCGGCTAAGAGATGTAAGTGAAGGTGAGGAACTGCTTCTCCTCCATTTGAGCCGTTATTGATGATGACCCGGAATCCGTCTTCGGAGTATCCTTCCTGACGGGCAATCTCGCCAACTGTTATCATCAGGTGACCGAGGAGATCACGATCATCAGGTTTCGCAACACCAATCCGGGCAATGGGTTTTTTGGGGATTAGGAGAAGGTGAACGGGGGCTTGTGGGGAAATGTCGCGAAAGCAGAGGCAGAGATCGTCTTCATAAACGATTTCCGCAGGGATTTCCCGGGCGATGATTTTTTCAAAGAGAGTCGCTTCTTGGCTCATGAATCAAAGGTGAGATCGAGTTCCAGTTCGGGAGCGCTGTGACGGCGTTGGTAGCTTTCCACAAATAAGGTGATCTGGATTCTGAGTTGGGCTCGTGACCCAACGCTGGCATCCGGGCCGCGAAGTAAGGTCACGCTCTCGTCGATATTACAAAGGCGGATGGACTCAGCACCAGCATCTTGGAGGAGTCGGATCTCCTTACCGAGCGATTGGAAAAAGTCTGATTCGGATCCGCGGCCGGCCCTCCTTGCGGGGCCAATGAGTGAAACCGTGATTGGGGGGGCGAGAGCAGATAGGTGTTGTGCAATATCGTCGCAGCCAATCTTTCGCAACATAGCGCGCATTCGAGAGTAAAGATCCTCAATCGCGAAAACTCGGAGGGAGCAGCGTTTCTCAAGGTAGTGGAGGATTCCATCTCGAATGTCGGCAATAAACGGGCAATCTGTCCGATTTGAGGCTGCGGCAGCGCGACTCAATGCTTCTTCGATCCAATCTGTTTTATAGCCAACCACATGATGATGACCGATTTTCAAAGCTGGGAGGTTTCCTGAGAGGCAGATCATGATTACTTAGTTATTTGAAGAGTTTTCGTTGCATTGTGTCTTGGCGGGACCGGTTCTCGAGGGCCTGAATTTCGCGAATAAATTCACTCACGTTATCAAATTGTCGGTAAACTGATACGTAGCGAACGTAGGCAACTGGATCGATGTTGTGGAGTTTGTCCATGACCTTGGCCCCGATACTGGCGGACGGAACTTCGTTGTGATGATCTCTGTGCAGCTCGCTGAGGATTTCATCGACTGATCGACCAATCACATCCATCGAGACTTTGCGCTTCTCGCAGGCTTTGACGAGTCCACGGAAAAGCTTCTCCCGGTTAATAGCCTCGCGGGTCCCATCCCGCTTAATGACGCGGAGTTCGGTGCGCTCGACCTGCTCGTATGTTGTAAAGCGGGATCCGCAATTCAGGCACTCACGTCGCCGCCGGATCGAGGTCCCGTCCTTTGAGGAACGGGAGTCGATGACTTTGTCCTGATGGTTTCCGCACTGAATACAACGCATGGCAAATCGTTCCGCGCTTGGGAACTTGCAAAGATTTGGATGCGCTGGAAGGTCCGGGAAGAAAAAACCTAACTTGTGTTCTTCGGGCTACACACAAATGGGTTTTAGAAGGGTGAGACGACCAAAAAGACTAAAAAACTATTCAAATAGTTAGGCGTTGGGCGATTACTCTTTAAAAAATATCTTCAACAACACACAGTCGAGTAGTCTAGACAATAGAGGGTTAATTTTAAGATCAGTGAAGGAACTTTCAAAAATGATTCTAAAAATTCTTTTGAAAAACTCTTGTCCCGATTCGATTCTGATGGCAAAGACTGCCCGCACGCAGTGCCTCTTTAAAATAGAGGTCGCGGGTGTAGCTCAGTGGTAGAGCGCGACCTTGCCAAGGTCGATGTCGAGAGTTCGAATCTCTTCACCCGCTCCATTCTTTTTCAAGGGGCTGGAAGGAATTTCAGGCCTTTGTTATTTGCAGCTTTCGCCGATCGTATGAAATGTTATCCCTCTGAAATGGCGAGATTGAAACTTGGGCTTTTGGGATTTTTAATTTGTAGTCTGGGATGCGCCGATGTGACTCCGGTTCCCGTAAAACAGGCAGTTGAGAGGATGAAAAAGTCATCTGAAATCATTGTAGTTGATATTCGAACTCCCGGGGAGTTTGCAAAGGGTCACATAGAAAAGGCCATCAATATCGATATGAACGACAAGGATTTTGCCAAGAAGTTGGCCAAGCTTGACCGGGAAAAGACATACTTGATGCACTGCCGCAGTGGTGGGCGAAGCACGGCTTCGCTTCCAGTTTGGAACCGGCTCGGATTCAAAAATGTCCTTCACCTTTCGGGCGGGACTCTTGGCTGGGTCAAGGCTGGACAACCTTTGGTGGTTTCTAAGAAAAAGTAAGCCCCAAATCTTTCCCCGTCGGGCGATGACACGATTGAAGGTAATGATGCGATGGCTGGGCCCTCTTCTGGGGATTCTGGGCGGATATTTAGCAAATTCTCTGGGGATGGCTTCTGATGCCTCGGTCGCATTAGGGATTACTATTTTGACCGCCCTTTGGTGGATGTTTGAAGCGATCCCGATTCCAATTGCTTCTTTGGCCCCTATTGCTCTTCTTCCGCTTTTTGGAATTCTTAACGCCAAAACGGCAGTTGCTCAGAGTTATGGGCACCCATTGATTTTGCTTTTGTTGGGAGGCTTTTTTCTTTCGAAAGGAGTGGAGCGGTGCGGCGTCCATCGACGCTTGGCAATCGGGATGGTTAGGATGTGTAGTGCGAGGGGAGGAGACCAAGTCCGGCCTAGATTTCTTATACTAGGTTTCATGTTAGCCGCTGCGGTTTTGAGCATGTGGATTTCAAATACTGCTACCACTCTAATGCTCTTACCCATTGCTCTGGCTGTCCTAAGTGGGGATCAGCAATCGGAAGGAGTAAAGCGTCTTGCAGCGCCCTTGATGATGGCTATCGCTTATGCTGCAAGTGTGGGCGGATTGGGGTCGCCTATCGGAACCCCTCCTAATCTGGTGTTTATTGAGCAATATAAGGAGGCAACAGGATTAGAAATGACTTTTAGTCAATGGATGTCTTACGGAGTTCCTGTTGTCATAATTATGCTTCCTTTGATGTGGTTATGGTTGGGTCGAAAACAGAGTGGGGTAATTAGGCTCTCCCTACCTGAAGTAGGGCCGTGGCGCCCTGCGGAGAGGCGAACCTTAATCGTCTTTGGACTGACTTCATTAGCGTGGATGACGCGGGTCGAGCCCTTTGGCGGATGGAGCGAGTGGCTAGGCCTGCAAGGTGCTAACGACGCTTCGGTGGCCTTTGTCGGGGTGATAAGTTTATTTCTGATTCCTGATGGAAGTGGGCGGGACGGGCAAGAAGGTCGGCTGCTGGATTGGGAGAGTTGTAGGAATCTTCCTTGGGGCGTTCTGTTACTTTTTAGCGGCGGTATCTGTTTGGCGAAAGGGATAGATATTTCTGGGCTGAGTGGGGAAATAGCAGAGGTTCTCAACGGGGTAGGGACTCTTCCTGTTTTCGCGCTCGTTATTCTAGTTTGCCTTTTAATGACTTTTCTCACTGAGATTACCAGTAATACGGCGAGCACGATTTTGATCATGCCAATTCTGGCATCGGTTGCATCGTCGAATGAAATTGATCCATTGGTTGTGATGCTGCCGGCTGCGCTAAGTGCGAGTTGCGCATTCATGCTTCCGGTTGCAACTGCTCCGAATGCAGTGGTTTTTGGTTCTGGCCACTTGACGGTCCCACTCATGATAAGGGAAGGTCTCGTGTTGAATCTTATCGGAGTCGTTGTCATCTCAATTTACTGCATGGTAGCAGCCTAATGCCATCAGTGGTGAACAGTTTGTTGAGGTCGAGTTAACACGATAGCGGTTAACTTCTTCACCAAGATGAGGTTGTCTCAAATCGCCGGGCCCAAGGTTATAAAAGTTCGAATTTAAGCTGCTCAAATTTTAAGATCCTTAGAGTTTATTCACAAAATCACCGAAAGGCCTAATTATGGATTCAAAGATGTCGTTCCGGAGTCCACCATACTCCCGATGCCTGATTCCTTTGTTCACCTTCATTTGCATACTGAGTATTCTACTTTAGACGGAGCGTGCCGAACCAAGGATGTTGCAGAGCGTGCTAAAGAGCTAGGAATGCCGGCGGTTGCGATGACCGATCACGGCAACCTCTATGGGGCGATTAGTTTTTACAAGGCGTGTCACGCAGCTGGTGTGAAGCCCATTATGGGGTGTGAGATCTACTTGGCTCCGGAATCAATTGAAAAGAGGGAGGAGATTCCAGGGCGAAAGCGTGCTTGTCATATGACTTTATTGGCTGAGAACAATGTGGGTTGGGTGAACTTACAGAAGCTTGTCTCAAAGGGTCACCTTGAGGGAATGTGGTATGGAAAACCACGGGTGGATCGTGAGATTTTGCGCGAGCACTCGGAAGGGATCATCTGCTTGTCCGGGTGTATTTCGGGCCCGATTAACGAGTGGATTCTGCAAGACCAAGAGGATCATGCTTGGGAAACAGCGCAAGAGTTACTCGATATTTACGGGAAGGAAAACCTCTACCTTGAGATTCACAATCACGGAATGGAACAGCAGGCTAAGATCCGGGATAGCCTCGCAAATTTTGCCGAAAAAATGGATCTGAAGTTGGTCGCAGCTAATGATGTCCACTTTCTTCATAAAGAAGATCATGAGGCTCACGACGTAATGATCTGCATTGGGACGAGCCGATTGTTAATTGACGAAAATCGAATGCGTTACACTCCCGAGGTTTATTTTAAAACCGCCGAGGAGATGCGCGAGCTCTTTGTCGAATATCCGGGGGCTTGCGATGCCACTCTTGAAATTGCGGATCGTTGTAATGTTGAATTTATATTGGATCCCACGTCTTCCGAAAAATATCCGGAGTATCAGCCGGACGATGGCTCTACCCCTAATGATCATTTTCGAACGCTCTGTTTCGAAGGGCTAGAAACTCGTTATGGAAAAGAAAAGGCAAAGGACAAGGAGCTAGTCGATCGGCTCGAGTATGAAATAGAGATTATTATTCAGCTCAAGTTTGCTTCATATTTCTTGATCACAGCAGATTTCATTAATTGGGCAAAAGATCAGAATATCCCAGTGGGTCCGGGGCGGGGTTCGGCAGCGGGATCATTGGTGGCTTATACAATGGGAATCACTGATATTTGTCCGATGCGATTCGGTCTCCTCTTCGAGCGATTCCTAAATCCGGAGCGTGTTTCTCCTCCCGATGTGGATATTGATTTCTGCCAGACTCGGCGACCCGAGGTGATTGAATACGTCCGCCGGAAATATGGGGAGCGGAATGTTTCCCATATCATTACCTATGGAACGATGGGCGCTAAGTCTGTTATTCGTGATGTGGCACGGGTTATGGGAATCAGCTACGGTGAGGCGGATCAAATCGCGAAGATGATCGAGGCAAAGCCTGGGGTGAAGGAGAAGGAGTTTGAGGAGAAGGCAGAGTTGCGGGAAAGAATTGAGAGCAGTGCAACCTATCAGGAGCTTTGGGAATATGCTCTTAAGTTGGAAGGAATGAGCCGAAATGTGGGGGTGCACGCCGCTGGAGTGGTGATTGGAGATCGTCCACTCGATGAACATGTGCCGCTCACCCGTGGTAACGAGGGAGAGGTCGTAACTCAGTATGATATGGGTGCCATCACCGATGTAGGACTACTGAAGATGGACTTCTTGGGGCTGAAGAACATGACTGTGATTCAAGAGGCAGTTGATCATATTCATAAGCACACTTCTGATTTTGATATCTACGAAATCTCACTAAAAGACGAACCAACTTTTGAAATGCTTAATGCTGGTGAGACGATGGGGGTTTTTCAACTTGAGAGTGGAGGAATGGTGGAGACTTGTCGAAAATACGGGATTAACCGGATTGAAGATATTATTGATCTTTTGGCGCTCTATCGTCCTGGTGCGATGCAGTACATCGATCAGATGATTGAGGTTAAAGAAGGTCGTAAGAACCCGGTTTATGAACATCCACTTCTTGAGGAAATTTGCGGAGATACCTATGGTGTTATGATCTATCAGGAGCAGGTCCAGAATGCAGCTAAGATGCTGGCAGGCTACACGTTGGGTGGTGCGGATATTTTGCGGCGGGCAATGGGTAAGAAAAAGCCCGAGGAAATGGCCAAGCAGCGTTTGATCTTTGTGGAAGGGGCCTTCAAAACGAATCAAATCGACGAACGGAATGCCAATTTGATTTTCGATAAGATCGCGGGCTTTGCGGGCTATGGATTTAATAAATCTCATTCGGCTGCATATGCTGTGATTTCTTATTGGACTGGGTTTCTAAAGGCGAATCACCCGATTGAGTTCATGTCGGCTCTTCTCTCAAATGAGATTACGAACACTGATAAGATCAGTGTTTTTGTGAATGAGTGCTTCCGAATGGGGTTCGAGATACTTCCGCCTAACCTAAATAAGTCGATGTTGCGCTTCGCACCTGAGGAGATTCTTGGAGGGAAAGAGAGGGATTCGTTACGGTCTTTCGGCGATTAAAAATGTTGGAACTGCCGCGATGGCAATGGCCATCAATGAGCGCGAAGAGAATGGTGAATATGAATCTCTAGATGATTTTTGCGATCGGCTTGATTCGAAAGTTATCAATAAGCGGATCCTTGAAAATCTCGTGAAAGCAGGGGCAATGGATTGGACTGGTGAAACCCGTGCGGGAATGGCCGAGAGGATTGAAAAAGTCGTGGCTAGTGCGAGCAGTGCACAGAAAGATAGGGCATCGGGACAGGGAGGCTTATTTGATGCCATGGAATTCGCGGCGCCGCCTCCGGTGACGGCCGATTCTCCGGCCCCCGAGGAATGGCCTAAGGATGAACGATTGGAGCATGAGAAGGAATTGTTAGGCTTTTATGTCACGGGTCACCCGCTCGATAAATTCCGAGGGGTAGTTGATTCGGAACGTTTTATTAAGCTGGGACTCCTTGATGAAGTTGATTTACGTGATAAGCGGGCACGCTTTCCTTTTGCGGGAATGATTAGAAGCATTGAACATAAGGTGACGAAGGCGGGGAAGCCGTTCGGGGTTGTTGTGGTGCAGGATTTTACGGGAGACCGGGAAATGGTTTGCTGGAGTGAGAGTTATCTCCCGGCTCGCGATGCCGGGCTCATGGCCGCTGGTCAGGTCATCCGCTTCCAGGCGCAGATCTCAATCGACGATCGCACCGAGCAGCGCCGCCTGACCGGCGCTCAGATTCGAAGAGCTGAAAGAAACCCGACGTAAAAAGACCAGTGGGATCGTGGAGCTGACCCTCTGGACGGGTCGGAGCACCCCGGTGATGATCTTCAAAAAATTAAAGAATATCCTGGCGGAGTATCCCGGGAAAGACTCCCGTTCATGATGCACTATCCAAAGTGGATCGGGAAATCGCGCGTAACCATGGAGCTACCCTGAGAACGTATGGCGCGTAAAAATAATGTCGCTTTACAGCGAGAACTGGCGCCATGGATGGGTTGATTTTGAATTGCTTGAAACTTGCGAATATAACGACTCCCCTCATTGGCCACTTTATTAAGTCACGGGAAGTAGGCCTCGTTTATTTTTCTAGATTTCGGAAAAGCAATTAGACAACAGGGAACATATCTTCCGAACCGAAACGTAAGAGAGTCCTGTCGTGTCGTTCACTTAGTGGATCCGCTCGAGGAGCCATGGAAGAAGGTCACTGATAGCGACTCGCTCTTGTTCCATGGAGTCGCGGTGGCGGATGGTGACGGTATCTTTAAGATCCTCCTTGCCTTCCTCGAGGCCCATTGTCTCGAAGTCAATGGCGATGCAGTAGGGGGTTCCGATTTCATCCTGACGACGGTAGCGTCGACCAATCGCCGCGGTCTCGTCGTAGAACACATTCATAAAGGGTTGGAGGAGGGTTTTTACTTCTTTGGCCTTTTCAACGAGCTCAGGTTTGTTCTTCAAAAGCGGAAGGATCGCAGCTTTGATAGGAGCAATGGTTGGTTTGAAGCGCATTACGGTGCGAATGTCCTGCTTTCCCCCTTCTTTGGTGAGATCCTCCTCGTCGAATGCTTCGCAAATCAGGGCTAGGATTGTACGATCGCAACCTGCTGATGGTTCGACGACATGGGGAATGAAGCGCTCTTTGGTTTGCTCGTCGAAATATTCCAGAGGCTTCCCGGAGTGCTCTTTATGCTTTCCGAGATCGTAATCACCACGATAGGCGACACCTTCCAGTTCCTGTTGTCCGAAGGGGAAGTCGTACTCAATGTCGTAGGTTTTTTGTGAATAATGCGCTCGCTCTCCGTCGGGGATGTCGAGCACGTGGAGTTTCTCTTTTTGAAGACCGATCTCGTCATAGAATGCCAGGCGCTTTGCGAGCCACTCATCGGTGAGGCGAAGACCATCTTCTGGCCGACAGAAATACTCAATTTCCATTTGCTCGAATTCGCGCGAGCGGAAGGTGAAGTTTCGGGGGTTGATTTCGTTGCGAAACGCTTTTCCAATCTGCGCAATTCCAAAGGTCATTTCTAAAATCGACGACGTTTTTATACTGAACGAAGATCGATTGCGCGGTTTCGGGACGAAGATAGGCCGTCGCGTTGGGGTCGTTTTCGTCAGCTGAAGCTCCCATTTGCGTTTTGAACATGAGTTCGAAGTCCCGGGGCTCGGTGAGGAGCGAACCATTTTCCGGATTGTAATGTGTGACTTCTTTTTCCTCGGATGTGGATTCTCCCAGCAGGGTGAGTTTCTTGGCAGGAATTTGCTTATCTGTGAGGAACTGGGCGTAAAACTCCCTCGCGGTTTTCCGCGCATTGTTTTCATCCTGGTTTGGTTGGTTCAGAAGGACCGAGTAGTCACGATCGACGGACCATCCGGACTCTTCATGAGAAGCGCCGGTAAAGTGGTAAGCGATGCCAGATTGTGGTTCGATTTGGTCAGCGCGCAGGCGTGCTTTTGTGAGGAGGCAATCACACATCGGGTCAGAGAATCCGCCAACGTGTCCTGAGGCAGTCAGGACGGCCTGATGAGTGAGAATGGATCCATCGAGTCCGAGGATGTCATCGCGTTCCTGTACGTTCTTTCTCCACCATAGATCTTTGAGGTTCCTTTTAACCTCAGCGCCAAGCGAGCCATAGTCCCAGCAACCGTTCAGTCCGCCGTAGATTTCAGCGGATTGGAAAATGAATCCTTTGCGTTTACACAGGGAAACAATTTTTTCCATGCGGTTGGTATCGGTCTGGTCTTTATTGGCCATAGTATTAAGGCGAGAATTTTTCCCGTGGGGCGCGAGGAAACAGGAGAAACGCCGCAGGGGAAAGTTTTTTTGAAAGGCCAGTGAAAGGAATGTCCCCCGGAAGTGTCAGGGATTTACAATTCCGCGGGTTGCCTTTTTCGAAGACTCGGGAATAGTAGGGGAGAAGAGGAGCTCAAACTCCGTAAATATTATGAAAGGAATTTTAATAGGAACCGGTGTTGTAGGGGTGTATCTTGCTCTGCAAATGTGGATTTTGCCTTCGATGGGCGTCCAGACTTGAGCGAGTAAGGGAATGTCCTCAGGTGGAGGATGAAGTAAATCTAAGCCAACGCTTCCGGTCGGGAGCGAAAAAAAAGCTGAGAAGGATCAGGAAAACAAATAGGTTGATATGATTCTCCAGTAGCGTCTCTTTCGCTTTGCACCGTTTATCTTTATGGGGATAGCGCTTTAGTGCATTTGAGCTCATCGAAGTTCACCTCCTAGCTCGGACGAGAAATTGGGCTTCGGCGTGGCTCGGCGTAGGGCAAAATCCTTTGCTGCTAACATCAAACTGGTGGCCTCCTGTTGCTTCTGACTTTATACGTCAGAAGATGGAGGCTACTTCTTGGACTCACCTCTCTTTTTCGAATTCTTTTTTCTCTTTTTCGTTTTCTCTTTTTTCTTTTTCGAACTGGCGGCGCTTTTCATCGAGATTTTCAGCCCGCTTTTTTAGTTCAAGTTCATATCGCTCGAGTTGACGTTTCTTGGTTTCGATTAGTCGCTCGTCTTTTTCTTCCGCTGCAAGTTTGCGCATAATCTCAGCCTGTTCTCTGCGTTCAGCGTTTTCCCGCTCTGCGCGCTCATTTCTGTGGTGCTCTCGCTCTTCGTGTTGTGCGTGCTCGTCTCTGTGGTGATCTCGTTCTTCGTGTTCTGCGTGCTCGTTTCTGTCGTGCTCTCGCTCTTCGTGTTGCGCGTGCTCGTCTCTGTGGTGATCTCGCTCTTCGTGTTCTGCGTGCTCGTTTCTGTGGTGCTCTCGCTCTTCGTGTTGTGCGTGCTCGTCTCTGTGGTGATCTCGCTCTTCGTGTTGTGCGTGCTCGTCTCTGTGGCGATCTCGTTCTTCGTGTTCCGCGTGCTCGTTTCTGTGGTGCTCTCGCTCTTCGTGTTGTGCGTGCTCGTCTCTGTGGTGATCTCGCTCTTCGTGTTCTGCGTGCTCGTTTCTGTGGTGATCTCGCTCTTCGTGTTGTGCGTGCTCGTCTCTGTGGTGCTCCCACTCCTCGTGTTCTCTGTGCATCTCTTCCCGTGCCTCTTGAAGCTCAGCAAGCTCATTTCTGGCTTGATCGAGGATATCGCGCAACTCGCCGGAAATTTGGCCGTGAGTGTTTGGTCGGTTTTGCATTGGAGGCCTGCTTGCATTGGCGGCTTCAATAATTCGACGAGCATCGTCACGATTAATTTCCCCTTGGGCGACCAGCTCACCAACGAGCCGGCCCAAAGCATCCGGCCGTCGTTGTCTAGATATTTGGGGTGAGCTCCCAGGGCGTGCTCGATCTGATTGATTTCTATTTCCTTGAGATTTGGCTTCAAGCGACTTTTTAAGTTCAGTGTATTTTTGGTCAGCCTCTTTACGGGTCATGTCGCCGCGTTTTACGGCGCCTTCGATGCGCTCTTTAACCTGATCCCAGTTAACTTTTTCAATTTTCGGCTGAGCTGCTTTTTTGGGATCGGGCCGGCGATCTCGTTCCTGAGCAAAAAGCGATAAAACTAATAGGGTGGATAGAGCTAGAGTTGTTAAACGTTTATTCATGGATCGCTCTTAACATTTGAGAAGCAAATGTCGAGTATCGGGAAGAGAAGAGATTTTTAAAGATTAAGGGCGTTTGGTAGAGAGCTCTGTGGTTGCTATTTTTGCTCTTAGGTTTAAGGATAATTGCTTGGTTCTTTAAGGTTTGAGGGAGAGGATCGCCTCGTTATTAGACCCGAACTTTTGAGCTGGAATAGCATTGGGTCTTGGAATCATCTTCATTTGCCTTTGTCTGTGGCCTACAAGTTTTTTTTGTGGACCAGATGACAGATGAGGCGGACGAGATCCACTTACAGAATGATTGACCTAAAGTAAAAGAACGCTTTGGTCTCCCAAAACGTTCTTTTGAAAGTATGATAAGTGGATTTAAACCTCCCTATTAATGGTCTTCATACGAAGGAGACCGATACCCGTAAGACCTGCGATAAGAAGGAAGATAACCATCCCAGTCGTCGATACACCGAGACTACTTGAAGGAATCTCAGGAAGCGCAGGAGCGGGGGCATCACTGATCACGCCGATTGGCTTAGTAAGAGGATCAATAAGATCTTTGACATTGAGCATCGGTGGGGGAACTTTGCTTAGGATGTCTTTGTTGTTTTCCTTATATTGGACAACCATTTCTGGAGTGACTGCTGGTGCGCTATTTCCGAAGGAATTACGAACATAGGTCAGAACCGCGGCAATGTTTTCGTCCGGCTGTCCTGCCCCCATGGCAACCATGGGTGCGGCGAACTGGTAGTCTTGGCCATTCACGGTGATTGCTCCCTGAAGCCCACGAAGCTGAATTCCGATCAGGTTTTCCACAGGGCCCGCGACCCATTCAGATTTTGCAAGAGGAGGGCCAACATTGGCCATTCCTTGACCAGTCGGCCCGTGGCAACCAAGGCACAGGTTGTATTGTGCTTTGCCAAGTTCCATTACGGCGGGGTCAATTTCGTTACTTTCGCTCACAGTTTGATCAGTTTGGGTTTTGAGATCGGCGGGAGACTCGGCCTTTTTTGTCTCTTCGTCCATCTTTTTGGAGTCGGCAAGTGAAAGTTCCTTGGCTTCATAAGTTGTAGGCTTTTGAGAGTTGGGCTTGGTCAGGGTTAAAAGCCAGGCGATTATGTCACGGGTCTCATACGGATTAAGGATCTGCCCCATGGCAGGCATGGCAGAGACGGGTCGTGGCTTCTCAGCAAGGTCTGATAACTTAATTCGCCAGATCGCAGATTCACTTTCCTTCAGATCAAGGTATTCGTCGGTGCGGGCTGCAATCGTCCCGCTCTTGCTAGTTCCATTTTTGAGTTTCACTTCGGCGACTCCAAAGCCGTCAGCAATTTCGGCGTGAGGAAGGATGAGAGATTCAAGAAGTCCATTGGCGTCTTGCCTTAGAGCCACTCCCATAAGGTTAGGACCGGCTTCTCCGCCCTCCGAGTGGCCAGGTTCGTGTCGATGACAACGCATACACTGGGCAGCGGCATGTGTTTGGAAGACTTTGAAGCCACGGCCGGCATCTCCTCCTGCGAGCGAAGTCTGCCAGACTGCGAGGGGATCGTCTTTGGGCAGTGATGCCTCATAATCGCTCAGAGCTGATTTGATGGACTGCTCTTCACGCTTCCGAGCAGCTATTAAAAGGTCGAGTCCAGTTGCGCGATTGCCTTTTCCGTCTCTGAGATCGAGAAGGCCTTCCCGAATTAACGGAACGGCATGCTCGGATGGTAATTCGCCAATAATTCCCCAAGCCATTTGACGCATGGAGATGCGGTCCGACTTAAGGGCCCCTTTGAGAGCCGCGAGGGTAGAGGCTGGGTTTCGTTCGGAGCCGAGCTGAAGAGCTTTTGCAGCCAGTTCCTCATTTTTAGAACGCGCAGCTTCACTGAGGATTTCTTCGGCGTTTTCAGGATTACCCTTGAGGAAAAGATCAAGGGCACCGGCTCGAGTCTTTCCGTCAGTTTGGTGATCGCGAATAATGCGAGTGAGACTTCCGGAGTCGAGTCCTTCGTGCTGGATACCATATCTGAGAGCCAACTTCATGGCGTCCCCAAAGATTTCTTGGCCACCATCTAAGAGGAGGCTGATGTGCTTGCCTAGGACCTTCTTCATGATGGCTGGATCGCGGGGAGAGAGAGGTGAGTGATATCCGAGGGACTGGTCAACAACATGAGGATTTTCCCACATCGAAAGGAGTCGCATCGCCTCTTTCCGCTCTTCAATCGGGAAGAGTGGATTTACCGCGGCTTTGATGACTCTGAGAAGGTTCTGCTCGTTTGGAATACGGTAAGCGGTGTGAATCAGCCTGCGCAAAATCATACGGCTGACCGGCCGTTGAGGAGTGCCGATTGATTCGTCATCAAGGAATGCTGCAAGAACCGGGCGAGCTTTTTCAATTTGGGTGTCATGGATAGCGCGGATCGCGTCGTTTGATACCTGAAGGCTAGTGTCGCCGAGGAAAGAGATCACCTTTGGGCTACCCTTCCTTCTCAAAGCAATGACCGCAGCATGTCTCACGGCTTCCGATTCATGGCTAATGAGATTAGCGATTTCCTGTTCATTGGCTATTCCGACGAGTGCCATGACTCCTGAGTGGCGCAAGACCGGATCGTTATTACCATTAAACTGGATCATTTCTAGAATGCTGGGGAGGGCGGCTGAATCTCCAATGCGGCCGACCGCAATTGCGGCGAGAGCACGAACTCGGGGGGAACCATCCGTCAGGACTGGAAGCAGGATATCCGCAGTCTCGAGGGGAGCTTCGCCTAGTATTTGTGTGACTTGTGCTCTTATGCGGGGATCGTCATTGGGAAGTTGCCGAGCGAGGATGTTGGCCGCCATGGTGTTTCCTTTGCGAGCCATGATTCCAAGCCCCCAAATTCCATGAAGACGTTCAAGGTAGTTGATCTTTTGGTTGGAAGCAGCGGTGAGAATTGGCAGTCCTTCTGGGAGGGAAGCAAGCTGAAGTTGGGCGCGAAGTCTAATCCGTTGGTCTGCGTGTCCGAGAAGCCCACTTAAGCTCCGTGGAGTAGCGGTGGCGAAGTCGAATTCGGCAAGGAATTCAGCAACGGTTTTTCCAGGATTCTGTTCCTCAAGTGTGTAAACACGTCCAGCGTTGTGCGACTGCCAGCCGCTGACAAAATCCGAAACATAGAGTTTGCCATCGTAGCCCCACTCGATGTCGGTTGCGGCAACGCCCCAGTTGAACTTACCTGAATTATCGACTGCAAATCCCGCACCCTCATCTTTGATGCTGAATTTCCAGATTCCGGAGGCCGCGGCGCCACCCTTATAGTCGCAGATTAGAAATTGATTCTTACAGCCAAGGCCGAATCCTGTTCCTGGGTAGAACGCGAGGCCGGAAGGACCGGAGGTTAAGTTGAGCATGGGAGGAACAATGTGTCCAGGCTGGCTGTCGTTCTTAGGTTCCCACATTTTTTCCTCCATCCATTGGTTGATGGGTTTGTTGGGGATTCCGGCGGTTTCGTGAAAAGAGTGGAGAACTTGGTGACCCATGCGCCACCCAGAGTCGGCTCCTTCGAGCATAAATACGACGCGAGCGCGGTCACCCTGATCAGAATTATTGTCCACCGTGATGCCGGTACCAAATTGATATAAGGCAATTTCCTTGGGATTACGAAGGCCGGTGTGGACGACTTCCATATTTGAACCATCTGGTTCGAAGCGCAGGATAGCACCTTGGTTAGGATATTTGTATTCTAGCCCTTCTTTTGTCGTGAATGAAAATCCTCGATCCCCGATGGTGGTATAAAGACGGCCGTCGGGACCAAGGGCGAAGCCATTTAAGTCATGACCTGAGAAGGAGACACGAACTCCAAAACCATCTTGGAGGACACGGCGCTTGTCAGATTTCAAATCGCCATCTTCATCTTCAATCATCCAAATATTGGGAATACAGGCGAAGTAAATTTTCCCCTCGAAAGCCATGATTCCTGCAGCAGTTCCATCGAGAAGATCGTTGAATTTCTCGGCGAAAATTTCAGACTTATCAGCGACGCCGTCACCATCGGTGTCGATGAGAACACGAATCTTTTCCGAAACTGTTGTGAGTTTCTCGAGCGGTAGTTTCTCCTGCCACTTTTCGTGCATCGCGATTCGGTCGTCAGTGGTCTGCGCTGAAATATCATCCATGAGCCAGTAAAGATGACTCCGATTATCTTCAACACCGAAACGGAAGCGGTGTGTTTCAGCCAGAAAAACGCGACCTTTTTCGTCAACAGTTAGGGCCGTAGGAGAGAAGACGCCAAGGGTTTTATTTGTAGCAAAGAGTTTAGCAACTGCGCCTTCTGGAATGGTCAAGCCGGGAAGAATGCCAGAAGCGATCAGCCCATCTTTGTTTGCCTTTGATTCGCGATATTTGGGCTTTGGAAAAAACGGCTTTTGGTTGTCTGAAAATACGAAGTGGTCGGCATTGATGATGCCCCAAGCGCCGCGGTGTCCGTCTTTAATGCGGGTTCTTGTCTACCATTTTCACCATTTTCTCTAAGTAACCAAACTACTTTTTTCATTTTGAGGTCGTTCTGTCCGGTTGCCTCGAAAGCGATCTTATCCCCGATGAGAAGTTGAACTGCCGTTCTACCCTTATGGCCTCCACCGGCGATCATGAAGCCAAGGAAGGGTTGAGAGATTTTAAAATCGGGGGAGGTCAGGGAACCGGTGGGCTTGTCACCGCCGTGACCCGAGCTGACGAAGTATTGGCCAGAATAGCCGGTAATTTTACCGTTAACTCCCTCCGGGGTGACTGCGGTGGGTGCTTTGCCGAATGCATCGCCTTCAACGAGCCATTCGCCAAATCCGTCAGATTCAAAGGTGTCGAAGATTAAATCGGTTGCAGTGGCAGGAAGTGCCAGAAATACGAGAAGGAGTAAATTTCGCATAGGAAGTGGGGTCGTGGATTCAAAATGATGGCGCGGAGTTTGGAATACGCAAGAATTGCGTGCAGGTTTTCAAACTCAAAGGTCCCAATTTACTAGCCGTTGGCTTCACAAATAATTTTAAAATTTGGAGGCAATTTCAGAGTGATTTGGTCGGGATCTTCCGGTAGCGAAAATGCTGAGGAGTTTGAAGGATGGGCGCACTCCGAGAGCTCAGCTGCTAGGTTGGACCTTCAATTGAAGTTATGGTCGAGGAAAGGTTTGTGAGAACCATCCCCATTCAGGCTAAGCTTTTTTGGCCTGAATTTATCTCAAAATCTAATTTTGATGCTGAGTGGTCGCAATGGTTTAAATTGGGGCTTTTTGTGGGGGGACGGAGAAGGGAGGGTGATCCTGAATGGGTGAACAAGAACCTTCTTTTCTCGTCGCAGGAGAATAAGGGTGTGCTGCAAAGAATAAGGATTTTTTAGATTAAAGTGCCTTAAGAATAGCGTTACCCATCTCAATGGTGTTCACCCTGGTTTCACCATTTTTTTCGGTAAAAAGATCACCAGTGCGAAGACCCAAATCGATGGCGTTTTGCGCAGCGGTATCGATGGCATCGGCTGCAATAGTTTCGCCAAGCGAGTAGCGAAGCATCATCGAAACCGAGAGAATTTGTGCGATGGGATTAGCGATTCCCTGGCCCGCGATATCTGGAGCAGAGCCACCTGACGGTTCATACATTCCGAAGTAAAGCCCATTGTCTTTTACTTCTGCCGAGGCTGGCGGAGGGCATCAGGCCGAGCGAGCCCGGCAGCACCGAGGCGGCGTCGGAGAGGATGTCGCCGAAGAGGTTCTCGGTGACAAGGACGTCGAAGGAATCGGGGCGCTTTACCATCTGCATTGCGGCATTATCTACGTAGAGATGATCCAGGGTGACCTCGGGATACTGCGTAGCAATTTCGTTCGCAGTCTCTCGCCAGAGGACGGAAGTTGCGAGGACGTTAGCTTTGTCGACCGAGGTGAGCCGTTTGTCACGCCCCATCGCGGCCTTAAAAGCGACGTGCAGGATGTTTTCGATCTCTGATTTTTTGTAGACCATAGTGTCAAAGGCAACAGCTTCGCCATCGCGTTCTTCACGCCCTTTTGGTTCACCGAAATAGATACCACCGGTGAGCTCGCGAACACAGAGGACGTCGAACCCATTGGGGATAAGCTCGTTCTTTACGGGCGAGGCGTGGGTCAAAGCGGGAAGGCAGGAGCCGGGGCGAAGATTGGCGAAGAGGCCAAAGTGTTTCCGTAAGGGAAGAAGGGCGCCGCGTTCGGGCTGAATATGAGGTGGAAGATCTTCCCACTTAGGGCCGCCTACTGAACCGAAGAGAATCGCATCGGCCTTTTCGCTGGCTTCGATGGTGTCCTTTGGGAGGGGAGTCTCATTATTAGTAGCGTCGAGAGCTGCTCCGCCCACGAGATGAGTGGACCGCGAGATTTCAAAATCAAATTTGGCGGAAGCGGCATCGAGGACTTCGAGGGCGACGTCCATGACTTCGGGGCCGATCCCGTCGCCGGGGAGAACTGTGATGGTGTGAGACATGGGCTTGTCTAGGTTGAAGATCGAAAATGCTAAACTCTAAAGTTAGTAAAATCGGTTTTCTTGACAAAAGAAACCCCGCACGGCGGGATGCCGTTGCGGGGTTTCATGATTTTAAAATTGGAGGCGCGACCTAGGCGCTCTTCTTTTGGGTTTTTTCGGTAGCTGTGTAGCCTTTCTTTTTAAGGGCCTTAATCAGATCAGTGGTTTTGACTGATTTCGCAGCAGTTACGACGGTATCAGCTTTCGTGCCAACTTTTTTTCCGACAGTTGCTTTCGTGACTCCTTTGACGCTCTTAAGTGCAGCCTGCACTTTTTTAGGACATCCAGCCGCTCATTTAAGGCCTGTCACATCGAGCGTGACGGTCTGTTCATCAGCAGCAACGACTACAGGAGCCGCAAAGGCACCAGCGGTGAGTGCTGCTACTGCAGCAATCGTGGTAATAATGGTTTTCATTTTAGTTGGTTTTTTGCCCAGAGGAAAATTTCTTCCGTGCAGTAAGGAGGTAAACACAAAAAAGGTGATTTTACTAAAGGTAATTTATTCCCGAAAATTTTAACGAACTTCTCCGGGGCCAAAATTGATTTCGAAATGGGGGTCTGCAAAAACAGTCTTCTCCTAAAAAAAACAGTAAGATCCTGCTCTGGAACGCGAAAAATCATCTCTGCCTTTGGCAGGAGGATTAGTAGAATTGGCTTT
The DNA here is from genome assembly GCA_905181965.1 of Akkermansiaceae bacterium. GTDB lineage: Bacteria > Verrucomicrobiota > Verrucomicrobiia > Verrucomicrobiales > Akkermansiaceae > SW10. The sequence goes on along the minus strand of CAJIZY010000009.1, from coordinate 461,800 downwards.
TCACGCGTCAATCCAGCGAGCGGAGAATTCAAACAATGAAGGTTTCTTAGTCATTCTACCCAATGGGAGATTTGCACATGATCCATTCAAGGTCGATCTGGTCGCCAACCCAAAAGTCGTATTCGTCGATTTTTTTGAAGCCGTATTTCTCGTAGAAACGGATCGCTTTGGGGTTTTCGCTAAAGACGCTCACATAAATTTCAGAGGCTTCGATTGATTCAAAATAATCCAAAGCCCAGTTTATAAGGCGCTTACCGAGTCCTTTTCCGAGGAAAGATTGTCGAACGTAGATTTGCCAAATCTCGGCGGCACCGGGTGATGGAGATTTGGCGGGGACGTGAACCGGACCCACTTTAATAAAGGCGATGAGTTCGTTTTGAAATTCGATGACCCGATGGGCTAGTCTTGGGTCGGCAAGGTCAGCCGCAATGACGGTATCGGAATAGGATTTCTCGAGAAAATGATCGAGGTCTTCTTTACGATAAAGCGGCCCAAAAGTTTCGATGAACGTATCCCTTCCAAGGGAAGCGAGTTTTTGGGTGTCTTCGGCCTTTGGGGCGCGGAGTTGGAACTCTCCGGTCATTTCTGCTATTGGTTACTCGTTAGCCTCAAGCTGTTTGAGCTCGATATTTCGAAACCAAACGGGTTGGCCTTCGGCCTGGAGGGCGATGTGACCATGGGATAGGAGTAGCGGGGAGCCGGCGGCAAAGAGCGCCTTGGTTGGGACGACCGCACCTTTGGGGTCGAGCTGTGGTTTTTGATAGCGAAGAACTTCCTTCCCGTTCACCCTGTGGATAATTTCTTTATTTCCTCGCACCTCGATCTCGATCTTTACCCATTGGTCGGCTGGAATAGTGGGGGCAGAAGACTGGACGATATGCTGAGTGATGAGTTTACCGTCCATTTCTAGATTTGTGCCTGGGGTGCAGACGTTGCCGGTGGAGCGCCTGCCTTTCCCTTCGTCGGCGAGGAACTGGAACTCAAGGCTGACTGGGAAGCCTTGGTCGAGGCCCATGCTTTGGGGGGGTTGGGAGTGAACCATGATGCCGCTGTTTAGATTCACATAACTGGGGGCGTCTGGCATCATCTCACCGGCAAACTTATACTCCATGCGTAGCATGTAGTGTGAGTATGAAAGATGAGTGTAAAGGTGACCAAATTTACGGTCGAACTTAGGGTATTCCTCGTATTCACATTTGAGAATTCCGTCTTCGACTCGGAAAGTATTGAAGGCGTTTTCTCCGAGCGGATATTTGGCGATCTTTGGGGTCCAGCCACTGAGATCTTTGCCATTGAAGAGGGTGACCCAATCTGAGGCTTGGAGAGGGAGGAGAAGTGCGGCTGTGAGGAGAAGAGAATGGACCATGAACCTCAATATGTCATTTTGGTATCATTTGAAAAGCGATCATTCACCTACTGCATTTTGACGGAAGGTGATTGGTCTTGCGCTGGCTGGATGATCAGAGGCGTCATCAGGATCTGTTTTACGATCGGGTCTTCCTACCACTTGAACTTGTGGAGAAGTACTTTCATTATCTCCATACGGGTTAGCAATTTAAAGGTTTTGTAGGATAGGATCGGGACGTTTGCGCGCAGGCTCGATTTTTGTTAGCCTCCTCCCATGAGCACGTCATCGGTGGAATTAACCCACCTGTTTATTTCTCCCGGCCACAATTATTATGGCCGCCATGGGAAAGGTTCTGAGAATCATGAGATCTTAGGCCGGGAAAAAATCGAGTGTGTGGCGGGACGGGGTCTCTTAGATGATCGGTTTTTTGATTATAAAGAGGACTACAAGGGGCAGATTACTCTTTTTGACTATTCTACTTATGAACGGGTGATGCGCGAATTTGCTCTCCCCGATTTACAACCGAGCGCCTTTCGGCGAAATGTCGTCGTTAAAGGAGCTGATTTGAACGAATTAATTGGAAAAGATTTCACCTTGGGTGTGATTGAATTATCTGGCAGTGAAGAGGCGAAGCCTTGCTACTGGATGGATGAGGCTTGTGCACCTGGGGTGGAGAAGTTCTTGCGCGGGTTTGGCGGATTGCGATGCCGAATCAAAACCAGTGGCAGTTTGACCAAGGGAATCCAGCCCCTCAGAATCCTTTAAGAGATGGCCTCGGAAAAAATGCGCTACGGAATGTTGGGTGATGATAATGCATCCATGGAAGATAAGCTTGCCAAGTATTCCGGCGAGGTAGGGTGGGATTATTTAAAGGAGCACTTTCAGAATGGGGTCCTATTTTTTGTGGATGAAGAGCTAACGCTTGAGGAAGTGGGTGCGGCTATTTCGGCAGACGAAACCGCGAAGGTAACTACTTGGTTGAAATTGGCTGACCTTGTTAAGATCGAAAAGCTCCATGCCATGCAATGGGAGAATAAAGAGCAGCAATTTGAGGCTCTGGTGGTTTCTCCTTTTGTTCTTTGTCGACCAATTTTCTAATATGCTTACCCAGTCACAACTTTCCGAACGCCTCGTCGATCATGGTCAGCCGTCATATCGGGCGATCCAGATTCTCGATTGGATTTATAAGAAACGAGCGAAGTCATGGGATGAAATGACGAACCTCCCGGAATCACTCCGGGTAGACTTGGCGGAACATTATCCCCTCCGCCCGCTTAAGCACGCGTTGACGAAAGGTTCAGAAGACACCACGAGAAAATTTCTCATGGAGTTGGCCGATGGCAGGTATGTTGAGACCGTTTTGATTCCGGCCTCGCCAGCACTTTATGGAGAGCGAGCGGACCGACACACACTTTGTGTTTCCTCGCAGGTTGGTTGTGCTTACGGATGCAAGTTCTGCGCCTCCGGGCTCGATGGTTTCACACGCAATCTTTCTGCTGCAGAAATCGTTTCTCAAATAATTTTGGCCGAAGAAATGTCGGGTGAGAAAGTAAATAATCTCGTTTTTATGGGAATGGGCGAGCCTCTTGCGAATTTTGAAAATCTCTGCCTGGCCCTTGAAATGATCACTTCGGATTGGGGGCTTAATATTGGAGCGCGTCGTATCACGGTTTCAACTTCTGGTTTGGTGCCGCAGATCAAAAAATTGGCTAAATTACCTCAGCAGATCCGGCTCGCGATTTCTCTCCATGGCCCTGATGATGAGACGCGCGACAAAATCATGCCGGTGAATCGCAAATTCCCGGTCAGTGAACTTTTTGAAGCCCTTCGAGTCTGGAATCTTCAGAAAAACCAAAAGATCACCCTCGAATACATCCTTATTGATGGGGTTAATGCTGGTCCGGAGCATGCCGCAATTCTAGCGAAGCGGGCAGCCTCGATCAAAGCGAAGGTTAATCTGATACCTTACAATACGGTCGAGGGGCTGGAATGGGTGAGGCCATCAGATACCGCTTGCCGCAACTTCCAAAAAGTCCTTTCTCAGGGCGGAGTTTCAGCAACTTTGCGTCTCGAAAAAGGCCATGATATCGATGCTGCGTGTGGACAACTTCGCCTCAAGAAGGAGAAAGGGGCCCTTTGATTCTTTCCCCTAAGGCAGGCAATCCGAGGAGTTTTTCCTTTGCTCGTGGCACAGTAACCGCTTCACTTCTACTACCGCTTAAATGAAAAACCTTTTGATTCTTCTGCTAACAGCACTTTCGACTTTCGTCGCAGTAGGGCAGGTAAGTATTTCCCTGAAGGTTGATCGGAGGCAATATCTTAAGTATGAGCCTGTTACAGCGATTGTGACCATTACAAATCGAAGTGGACGAGAGCTCGATTTCACGAGTAAACTTGAGGGTACGATCGCTCATAGCTGGCTCGATTTCAGCATGCGGGATTCAGGGGGGCGAGCCATGCAGAAGCGCCACAACAAAGTGTTTCAGAGAGCGGTAATTCCCGCTGGCCGTAGCATGTCTCGCCGGGTGAACTTGAGCGGTATGTTTGGGGTGGCTAAGGTTGGTAACTTCGCGGTGACTGCGCATGTTCGGCGTCCTGGGGTGGAAGAAGTTAGCTATACCTCTAATTCTGGTCACTTTACGGTGGGCGGGGGAAGCACTCTCCACAGCGTTCCCTTTGGGGTCCCCGATAGCCCTTATCCAAAGCGGAAGTACAACATTGTGACATTTAACGATGGTAATAAGACGGCTATTTACAGTCAGGTGATGGACACGAATACGGGGCTCTCACTGTCGACTTACCGCCTTAGCGAATATCTTGGATTCGTGAAGCCATTGATGGCATTGGACCGGCAAAATCAACTTCATGTCCTTTACTTAGCTGGTCCCGAGGTCTTCGTTCACGCAACAGTTAATCAAGACGGGCAACACGCCTCAACTGAGTATTTTAAGAGGGTTGCAGGCCGCAAACCAAGGTTTGTAGAGTTTACGGACGGCGAAGTGGTTGTCGCTGGGGCCATTAAATACGATCCCGAGGAAGAAGCCAAATTGGCTTCAAAAGCTCGAAGAGCATCCGAACGTCCTGAATAGTATGAGAAAACCTGCAAAAATAGGTTGTCAAAATCATTAATAATTTTTAAAATTTAACTCAGTTAAAGCTTTTACTACATGAGATTTCCCTTTTGTTCACTTATCTTATTATCAATTTCCATACTTCAGGCATCGGCTGGATCCTTTGACACGGTGGTGATCGACGCTGGTCATGGCGGGCGTGACAATGGAGGTAGCTATGGGAAAGTTTACGAAAAGTGGCTCGCTCTCGATACCGCCATTCGTGTTGAAAAAAAGCTTAAGGCTCAAGGTTTCCGCACAGTTATGACCCGCCGCAGTGATAATTTTATCACCCTTCCTGGTAGGGCCAAAATTGGGAATCGTTTTCCAAATTCGATCTTCGTGAGTATTCACTACAATTTTACTTGGAAACGAGATGTATCGGGACTTGAAACTTTTTACTGTTCGGCGCGCTCCAAGCCGCTCGCAGAAGCCGTTCAGAGAGGGATGCTTGGCGAGGTCAAGTCAGTAAATCGTGGGGCCAAGTACGCTCGATACTACGTGGTCCGTCATGCCCAAAATCCGGCCATTCTAGTAGAGGGTGGATTTGTCTCAAATTCGAAAGAGCGCGGGCGCACGAAAGAAGGCAGTTATCGAGAAGCCATCGCGAATGGGATTGTGAAAGGAATTTCAGATTACCAGAGCCTCCGACGCGGAGGGAAAGCTCACTAAGACGTCTAATTAAACGATGTCGGTTGACTGGAACGAGCGATATACGACTGGCGATACTCCATGGGAGAAAGGGGAGCATCATCCGGGGCTTCCTTTTTTATTAGCCGCTCATCTGGGGGTGGTTGAGAAGGCAACGAGGGTCTTAGTGCCAGGTTGTGGGTTTGGGTATGATGCCGACTTGATCGGAGAGCTCACATCTAGTGAGATCTTTGGTTTGGATATCGCGGAGGAAGCAATTCGGAAGGCGAGAGAAAGATCTCTTCGAGATAAAACGACTTGGGGCGTTGGTGATCTCTTTGATTGGAAAGGGAAGTATGACTTGGTTTTTGAGCACACTTGTTTTTGTGCTATCCCGATTGACCGGCGTCAGGATTATGTCTCAGTAATGGCGTCTTTGATTCCATTAGGTGGACATCTTCTTGGAATTTTTTTCCTCAATCCAGACCATGAAGGCGAGGAGGGTCCACCTTTTGGGATAACTATGGAAAAACTTCGTGATCTTTTTGGCTCCGAGTTTGAATTGGTTTGGTCCGAGCCTCCGGCCAAAACTTTTAGTTCCCGTGAGGGCGAGGGGAGAGAGCTCTGTATGCTATGGCAAAAAAAGGCCACTGATTTTGTTGCCCATAACTAGTCAAAAACATGATCGCCAAGGGGCTAATACAGTTCTGAGTTTTACGTCCTGCGAAGAGTGAGCGATAAGGCACAAATGACAGGTCGATTTTTTAGCAAATCTCGGGTGGAGGGTGAACCAACTTCAGGAGTAAGCGTTGGCGGCCTTTTTTTCTGAATAGGAAGAAATTCTTTGGGTCGCCACCAAAAACACGCCACTAAAGACTACTTGTGCGATCATCGCATTTCGGAAGAAGAGCCAAGTGGGAGCATATCCAGGAAGCCCTGTCCAGAGAGCCTGCCCCAGCGTTGTGAGAGACTTTGTTGCGTAGAGTGGATCCAAGGCCCAGCTCAGGGCGTTGGTGATCAGATAAAAAATAACAGCTCCTAAAAGTGAACCGGTAAAGGTTTTCAGTGGAGAGCTACTCTTGAAAAAATTAGCGAGGCCTAACATTGCGGAAAACCCGATTATGGGGACCAAAACTTCCAATCCTACAGGGTAACCTTGGATCATGCTGGTGATTGGATAACTGAGAAGCCAGGTTGCGCTAGCGAGAATGACTCCACGTAATCCAAAGAGCGCCATTCCGCAAAAGAAGAGGGAGCCAAACGGTTGAAGGTTTCCAAGAGATTCTGAATTCAAGGCGCCGATGATACGGGCTGAGATCAGAACTAAGGCAAAGACGATGACAGGAAGTGCTCGCTGCATGAACAAGAGACTAAAGAGAATTGGCCGAGAAGGAAATTCCAGAGTTTGTATTCTTTTTGGCGGGGAAGGTAAGATATCATTTGCGAATGAAACGGCTGAGTGTGATATCCTTACTTTTTTCCATACTGGGTGCTCTGAGTGCCGACTCACGCCCCAATATCGTTGTCTTTCTCTCCGACGACCAGGGTTGGGGTGATTTAAGTCATTCGGGGAACAAGGATCTCAAGACTTCGAATATTGATTCGTTGGCTCGTGATGGAGTGAGTTTTGATCGCTTTTTTGTATGTCCGGTCTGTTCTCCAACTCGGGCAGAATTCTTAACTGGACGATACCATCCGCGTTCGAATGTTTATTCAATTTCCTTAGGAGAAAAAGGAAGGCGAGCAGTGGAGTTACTTTTTAAAAAATCAGGTTATTCGTTCGGAGCTTTTGGGAAATGGCATAATGGAATGCAAGCTCCATACCATCCTAACGGCAGAGGTTTCGATGAGTTTTACGGTTTTTGTAGCGGCCATTGGGGGAATTATTTTTCACCAATGCTTGAGCGAAACGGAGAAATTGTAGAAGGAAAGGGATTTTGTATTGATGATTTCACGACCCAGGCGTTGAAATTCATGGAAAAATCCAAGGCTAAGAGTCAGCCGTTTTTCACCTATCTCCCATACAATACGCCACATTCACCGATGCAAGTCCCTGATGAATACTGGGAAAAATTTGCTCACAAAAATCTTAAGATGAAAGCTGGAGACCGACATCTTCGGAGTGCTTTAGCAATGTGCGAAAATCTGGATTATAACGTTGGCCGTGTTCTTGCGAAGTTGGATCAACTTAAGGTGGCTGAAAATACGATCATTGTATGGTTTCATGATAATGGTCCGAATGGAAAACGCTGGAATGGAGGAATGAAGGGACGGAAAGGATCAGTTGAAGAAGGTGGTTGTCGCAGTCCTTTATTCATTAAATGGCCGGGTGGGATAAAGAAGGGACGGCAGATTGAGAAAATCGTATCAGTGCGCGATTTGCTGCCAACCCTCTGTGAGTTGGCGGGAATCAAAGCCTTGCCGCCAAATCCTCTAGATGGAAAGAGTTTAGTGGCAATCATTTTCTAGTTTTGTTTTAATAGTTGCTCTATTTTGCTTCATAAATGCGAAAAATAAGTTTGGAGTTCGATCTCAGAATTATCGGCTGGGTGAGAAAGGAGAGCTTTTTGATATGGCCTCAGATCCAGAGCAGCTTAAGCCAATTAAAAATGAAAAAGTTTCCCGCAAGTTAAGGAAAGCTCTAGGCAAGTATAAGATGGAGGTGCTCCCAGAATATGGAGGGGGGAAAGATGATCGGGATTTTGTGATTGCTCATCCGGGTTCAAATCTGACTCAGCTACCGGCTCGGGATGCCGTGGCAACGGGTGGTTTGAAGCGATCAAATCGGTTTCCAAACGATTCCTACTTTGAGAGCTGGAACTCAATCGATGATCGGATCACTTGGAAGGCGGAAGCAGGGGAGTCCGGTGCCTTTGAGGTGGAGATCTTTTATGCCACCAAGAGTGGAGGGGCAAAGTATCGGCTCTCGTTTAAAGGGCGCGAGCTAGATTTTGTTATTCCGAACGCCCATGATGTTCCAAAATTGGGGGCTGGAGAAGACCGTTCTCCCCGAAATGAATCTTACACAAAAGATTGGGCGCGTTTGAAGGTGGGTCGGATAGAGCTTACCAAAGGCGAAGGCGAGCTTGTCCTGGAGGCACTCAAGATTCCGGGTAATGAAGCGATGGAATTCCGCCTCCTAACCTTGAGGAGGATCGAATGAGAGGCTGTGCTATCGTGTTTGTAGGATTTTATCGGTCTCGAGTCCCGTGAGGGCTTTGAGGCCCTTAATCATTCGGCCAAGGATGAATCCGCCGATTACGAGAAGGGGAACACCGATGACTAGAAAGCCCCAACCGGTGATGCGCCCAACGTCTTTATTGTAAAGTTCCTTCCAGTTTTCAGCGGTAGGGTCTAGATCATTAAGAAAGTAATAAGCGAGTCCAAGGTTCATAGCGGCTGAGAGGCAGAAGGAACCAAAAAAAAGGATAGTGGAGGACCAGAGAAGTTTTTCTAGTTGGGTCTTCTTACCGTTTTCCTTAACCTTCTGGTTGATCCGTCCGTGGTCGAAGATTGCGTCATTGTAGACGAAGGCGTTAAAAAGCGGCGTGGTGGACCGATGTGTGATTAGGAAAAGAGAGCCGAGGATCAGAGGTTGAACAGCTTCTTTAATTCCGAAGAGAAGAGGGGCGTTTTTACGGGTCCCGGGATCATTATCGGAAAAGAGATAGATGGTAATGAGTCCGGTGAGAAGAACGTTAAAAACACCGACTGCTGAAAAAGTGTTGAGTTTTTTGTGCTGAATAAAGTGCCATACCCCATAAGCAAGCGGGATGGCAATGGCGAGTCCCATCGCGACATAAGGGCCAAGATGCCAGGCTTTTTCACCATCTTTACTGCAATGACTGAGGATAAGCACAGGGAGAATGACGTTGACGATGATATCGGTCAGTGGATTGTCCTGCTTTTTTGAGGCGGGAGACTGTGCTTCTTGGGAGTCGGTCATTGCCAGACATGGCGATAAAAGCGTAAATAAAAGGCCCGCCAAGTGAGGCGGGCCTTTGTTGGAATTTCAGGAGCCGGTTAGGCTTTGTAGATCGTGTTTCCGGTGGAGCGGAGCTCGTCGCAAGCCTGCTTCATGCGGTCGCAAAGAGACTGCTCGGCTTTCTTGAGGTAGCTGCGTGGGTCGTATGTCTTCTTGTTGCCGACTTCGCCGTCGATCTTGAGCACACCTTCGATGTTTGCACAGATGTGTGTCACGACGGGGCGTGTGAACGCATACTGTGTGTCAGTATCGATATTCATTTTGATCACACCGTAGTCGAGGGTTTCTTGGAGGTCCTGAGGAGAGGTTCCGGAACCACCATGGAAGACGAGGTCCATCTCGGCCTCTTCACCATACTTGTCCATGACGACTTTTTGTCCGTCACGGAGAATAGTAGGCTTGAGCTTAACGGCCCCGGGTTTGTATGCGCCATGAACATTACCAAAAGTAGCAGCAAACATGAAGCGGCCGATCGGACTGAGAGTTTCATAAACCTGCATCATATCCTCAGGCGTCGTATAAAGTTTCTCGGCGGGGAGGCCCGAGGTGTCGTGACCATCTTCTTCGCCACCAACGCAGCCTGCTTCGATCTCAAGGATGATATTAAGCTCGACGCACTCCTTTAGGAGTTCGGCGGAAATCTTCATGTTCTCGTCGAGATCTACGACCGATCCATCGAACATGTGGGATTGGAAGAGTGGACCTCTACCTTCAGCAATCCGCTTGCGAGAGGCGTCAAGGAGAGGGCGAAGGAAGGAGTCGACCTTTTCGGGGTGGCAATGGTCCGTGTGGAGGGCAATGAGCACATCGTATTTCTCAGCGAGAGTGTGGACGGCTTCGGCAAGGACGATTGCTCCAAAAGCGGCGTCTCCAACGGCGGTGCCGGCTGCGAATTGGCCACCTCCGGTCGAAACTTGAATGATCCCATCAGACTTGGCCTCGGCAAAGGCTTTGAGAGCTCCGTTGGCAGTTGTGAGAGAGGTGATGTTGATGGCAGGATAGGCATATCCACCCTTTTGGGCGGCATCGAGCATCTGGGCGTACTGTTCTGGGGTCGCGACTGGCATTACTGCGAGGGAGTTACCCTAGATCGGTGAAACTGGCAAGGATGGTCTTGTGCCATCCACTAAACCCTAAGCTGGTGCTTTTAAGAAGGTCTCACTAGGCTTCTGGCATGAGCATCATTGGAGTAATTTTTCTTTTGGCTCTCGGATATCTCTGTTCTTCGAATCGTAAGGCAATTTCTTGGCGGACGGTGGGCGGGGCATTTTTGATTCAGGTGATTTTAGCGGTGTTTGTCTTGGCGACACCTTGGGGTGTTAAGGCTCTGCAATGGCTAACGATGCGGGTGAGTGACCTGATTGGAGCGGGTGAGAAAGGGATTTCTTTTTTGTTTGGACCGCTATCCGATGGTGGCGGGGGAGTTGGTTGGATCTTTGCTTTTAAGGTTTTGCCGGTGATTATCTTTTTCTCCTCTCTAATTGCTGTTCTCTATCACCTGAGGATTATGCAGATGGTGATTCTTTTGGTGGGTGGCGGCTTGCGAAAGGTGCTAGGAACGAGTCGGGCAGAATCGTTTTCGGCTGCGGCAAATATTTTTGTAGGGCAGACTGAGGCTCCTTTAGTGATTCGTCCTTATCTTCCGAAAATGACGAGTTCGGAATTATTCGCGGTGATGGTGGGTGGTCTAGCAAGTATTGCGGGTTCGGTTTTGGCTGGTTATGCTGGTTTGGGAGCAAGGATGGATCATTTGATCGCAGCCTGCTTCATGGCAGCGCCGGGAGGCTTGCTTTTTGCGAAGCTCATTATGCCGGAGACGGAGGAGGTGGATGACAGCAGAATCGAATTGGCGGAAGGCGAGGATCAGCCGGTCAATGTTATCGACGCAGCGGCTCTGGGAGCTTCGAGTGGATTGAAGCTCGCTCTAAACGTGGGGGCAATGCTTCTCGCGTTCGTGGGGTTAATTGCGCTGGCGAATCTCTTTTTTGGAGAAGTAGGTGGTTGGTTTGGCGATCCTCAATTCAGTCTTGAAAAATTACTCGGATGGTTTTTTGCGCCAGTCGCCTATTTGCTCGGAGTGAATGGTAGTGAAATCCAGCAGGCTGGAAGTCTCATCGGCCAGAAGTTGGTGATGAATGAGTTCATTGCCTTCGCGAGGTTTTCGGAAATAAAGGAAGGATTAAGTGTGAAAACTCAAGGTATTGTGACCTTTGCCTTATGTGGGTTCGCTAATCTTTCCTCGATCGCTATCTTACTGGGTGGGTTGGGGGTAATGGCTCCAGGGCGAAGAAAGGAAATTGCCCAGCTTGGTTTGAAAGCAGTTTTCGCCGCAACCCTCGCCAATTTGATGAGCGCAGCTTTAGCCGGGCTTCTTTTATAGCTTCAAATTCCATTGGGCTTTTGATCTTTCGTACTGTCAGACTGCAGATTTTAAGGCATTTTACGCGGGTATGAGCCGCACACTCGCAATCGTTCTAGGGATAATTTTATCAGTTCAAGCGTTTGGTGACGTTGTCATCAACGAAATCTCTACGTCTCACATACCCCGGAATTTACGATGGGATGAAAATGATCAAGCGTATCCAGGATCGGGCCCAGCATGGTGGTCCGAATCTTTCGATGACTCAAGATGGCAGTCGGGTAAGCTACCAATGGGATATTCGCTTGGTAGTATTGCCACCGATCTGGGGTCGGGGCTGAGAAGTATTTCACCATCATTCTACGTGCGGAAGGATTTTGAAGTATCGACTTCTGAGGCGGTATCGTCGGCCCCCATGGTTCTTGAAATTAATTACAACGATGGTTTTATTGCGTGGATCAATGGGGTGGAGGTAGCTCGAGGGAATATGGGAGCGGCAAAGGCTCACATTTACCATGACCAGTTATCTCATCGGGGGAGCACGTTGGGGACGAATAGTGAATCGATTACTTTGCCGATCGCTTCGGAATTATTGATCCGAGGTAAAAATGTTATCGCGGTTCAGGTTAACAATTACACGCTGACGAGTAATATGCGTCTTGAGATGTCGCTCCGGATCGATGAACCCTCTGGGGCTGATCCTCAGCTTTTTTCTTCGGGTGGTGCTGTGACTTATCTTCCTGGGTTGCGTGAACCTAGCTCAGGCTTGGTTGACCCTGTCACTTCCCCGGATGATCCTTCGGATTGGATCGAGCTTTATAATAATGGGGAGGAGTCAGTGGACCTCGGGGGGTGGAGTCTAAGTGATGAATTGCTGGAGCCACTTAAGTGGAGTTTTCCGGTAGGGACGACAATCCCAGCGGGAGAGTATTTAGTCGTTTTGGCGGATGATCCGGATACTCCGATCGAGGGAGGAGATTTTCTGCACACGAATTTTAAGTTGGCCTCAGGAGGCGAGTATTTGGGCCTTTATGATAGTGAGGGAAACCCAGTTTCTGAGATTTTGCCCAAGTATCCAAAACAGTTTCCAAATTATAGTTTCGGTCTTACAGGAGATGGGCAATGGCGATATTTTCAGACTCCTAGTCCGGGACAGTCAAATTTTGGAGATGAGTTTGTTGGGCAAGCTGATGCTCCTAATTTTAGTCAAAAGGGTGGTTTTTATGATAGCGCGCTTGCGGTGACGCTTAGCTCGATGACGCCAGGGGCGACAATCCGCTACACCACTGATGGGAGTGAGCCGACGCTTGAGAATGGGAGTGACTATACCCTGCCGCTTTTGCTCAGTCCGATCAATTCACGACGTGGACACGTCATTCGAGCTCGTTCATTTCGCGATGGTTTCATCGCTTCAAATATCAAAACCAATACCTTCTTGATTAATAGGTCTTTGAGTGTCGGACTGGTCCGGCTTTAGTTTATGCAGGTGATCCTGAGCGTGCTCTTTATGATCCATTCGGGGTGTTGGCGATTAATGGGGGATCATATCCTAATAGGCAATGGCGACCCTCTGGTAAGACTGATTATAATAATGTCATAAATCGCGGGCGTGCCTATGAGCGCCCGATTCATGCTGAATATTATTTTCAAGATGGGACTGCAGGTTTCCGATCAGACGTAGGGCTGAGAATTGCCGCTAGTTCGTATTCTCGCCCTAGGATGCAGTTGACCCAGACATCAGCTTCACCTTGGCCTGATTCAGGGGTTCAGAAGCCTTCGTTCAACCTATACTTCCGCGATGACTATGGGAACCCATCGGTAAGTCTTCCTTTGAACGGTCCAGCGCGGACCTTTAGCGGATATGAAAGATTTCGGATTCGGGCAGGAAAAAATGATATTCGTAATCCCTTCATTATCGATGAGTTGTTTCGTCGCCTCAGTCACAAAATGGGAAATGGCGCTAGCTTGGGCGTTATCAATAGCCTTTACGTCAATGGCGAACTCAAAGGCTTCTACAACATGGTCGAGCGCCTCCGGGAACCATTCTTTCAATCGCTCCACAGCACCGATTCCAACGCTCAATGGGATGTTCTCCAGTACGAAGGAAATGATAATATTGCGGAAGGTGATAAGACGGTTTGGGACGATATGATTAGTCGTTTAAATGCAGCCATAACTACCCAGAACTGGGAAAAGGTGCTTGAGGTGGCGGACGTCGAAAATATGGCGAATTACTACCTTCTTAATATTTACGGAGCCACATGGGATTGGCCCCATAATAGTTATTGCTAACTGTGTGCGCGAGGTCGGTATCGGCTTTATGTTTGGGATGCCGAAGGCGCTATGAATAATGCCGGGAATCGCCCGGTTTCTCAGGAGATGATTCGTAATTATATCGTGGGCACTTCCACAGGTCAGAATGGTCAGACTGGAACGCGAGGGGAACTGCGTGATCTATGGCGGGGTCTCAATCGATGGGAGGAATTTCGATTATTGTTTGCTGACCAGATTCAGAAACACCTTTTTAATGGTGGGATTTTGGATGATAGGGATCAGTCGAATTCTCATATCCGAAAACGCTTTGACGGGTTGAAAGGTGAATTTGAGAGCTTACTTCGCTTGATCGAAAATCAGGCTGTTGATACGGGTAAAGTTCTTCGGTGGATCAATCCTTCGATCGGTCGGCGTCGATACCTTTTTGGTCCAGTGCGTCAAGATTTCCGCGATAATAATCTATGGCCTGAAATTGCGCCACCTACCTTTAGTCAGTTTGGAGGAACAGTGTCCGGAGGATATCCGCTGCTTATTACTAATGACGATACTAAGCTCTACTATACCACTGATGGATCGGATCCGAGGATGCTAGGAGGCACTCCCAATCCGAATGCAATCTCGCAAACTGGGGGTCTACAGGAAGAGGTGTTGATTGAGGAAGGATCGATTTGGAAACACAACGCCACAAATGGAAATTTGGGAACAGAGTGGCGCTTGTTAAACTACGATGATAGTGAATGGCAAAGTGGTGCGGCTCCTCTCGGATATGGCGGGATTTCAAGTGGTGGTGTGACGATTAAAATTGAAACTGAGGTGAATAGTGCGAGATATTATTTGTCCTAGTTGTAGTAAAGCTTTTAAAATTGATGATCCTGCGGCATACCTTTCTCTTTCGGCGAACCTTCTAGTGGACGGGGGAATCGTGATTTTTGTGAACGGTATAGAGGCCTTTCGTGGATCTAATTTGCCCACTCAAACGGATTATTCGACCGTCCCGACGTCTGATACGGATGATGGGAATGAGGCTGATTATCGAGCCTATCCAATTGACCCAAATCTTCTAGTGAGCGGCTCAAATATAATCGTGATCGAACTCCATAATTCCCCAGGCAATAGTGACATGGCCTTGGATATTGGGTTGAGAGGTGAGCGCGCTGCCAATGGGAATCTGCCATTTTTCGTGAATGAGCCAATTACGGTGAAGGCTCGTAGTTTTAAAAATGGTAAATGGAGCGCGGTCACTTCATCTCGCTTTACAGTCGATTCGGTGCCAGCGACCTCTCAGAATTTAGCAGTTTCTGAGATGCTCTATAATCCGGTCGGAGCAAATCAGGCCGAGGCTAATGCTGGTTTTGATGATGGTGATTTTTTTGAGATTCAATCGCTTGGTGAATTTCTCACAGGAAAATATTGATCTGAGTTCGGTCCGCCTCACTGATGGTATTATTTTTGATTTTTCTGAGTCCCTTATTCGTGTTCTTGGCCCGGGAGAGAAACTTCTTCTGGTTAAGAGCATCGACGCCTTCCGTATCCGTTTCGGAACTGATTTTGATGGACTGATTGCCGGTGAATATTCGGGCCAGCTTTCGAATGGTGGAGAACAGCTGAGGATAATTGGGCAGGAGGATTCTGTCATTCATGAGTTTTCCTATAATAATTCTTCGCCGTGGCCTGATCTTTCTAATCTCGATGGATATTCCATTCAGATCATTGATCGAGGGGGCGATCATGGTGAACCAGCTAACTGGAAGATTTCGGGTTCTCAAGGTGGCTCTCCCGGTGGGCGGCTGGATTTTTCTTCATGGCAGGCCGCTGTCTTTTCGGGGGCAGATTTGCTGAATCCTACAATTTCTAGTGAGAATTCCGACCCTGACGGTGATGGTTGGAGTAATTTCTTTGAGTTTGCCTTAGGTTCACTTCCTCGTGATTCAGCCAGCTCGCCTGGGAAGCTAGCCAGTGAAATCAGGGAGATCGATGGTGAGAGCTACCTCACCGTGACTATTACTCGTGCCCCCGGAGAGAGAGCGGCTAGGGTGGCCGCACAAGTAAGTGGCGATCTTTCTAGTTGGACCGATGAAGGGGTCTTAGTGCTTCCCGAGTTAATTTCTGAAGACGGCTCAGTGACTTCTACCTATCGTCACCCGCTATCGATTGGGAAGGGCGATGCTTACCTCCGACTCAAGGCGATTTCGGAGTAGGTGTTACCGATCCAGTGAGATCGCTTCGGCGTAAGCGAGTTCACCAGTTCTGCCATTATAATATTGAAAAATTATTTGTGGGTGGGGGTAGGCGACCAAGCGTTTATTTCCCAGTTTTTGAGGCATATTAAAGACATTGTTCACTTGGACGACACAGAAGTAGGGGTAAAGCCGCTGGAGTCTTTCGAGGTCGGGAAGGATGTAAGAGCTCCAGCGGATGTCGCATTTGCGCGGACCCCAGTCGAAGATGCCAGTAGCGGGCCGATTCATTTCGTCATTCTTGGGGACGTGATTCACACTATTGTGCGGGCCACAACAGAACTCCCATACATTGTCAGTAATTTTGATGGCGAAGCTATTGTGGAGGTCTCCGGTCATAACAAAAACTTTTTTCCCGAGCTTGTCCCACTCGTTAATCAATTGTTCGCGTTCATCCAGAAAGCCGGTCCACGCTTCTTCTTTGTTTTTAGCGGCTTCAAAGCCACCCGCGCCACTGTGAGGAATCATAAAGGGGACAGTGGAGGTGAGGAAAAAGAAATCAGCATCACTTTCCTTCATCGATTTGAGTAGCCACTCGCGTTGTGTCTTTCCAAGCATGGAGACTCCTTCCTTACCGCGATTTGCTACGTCGTGCATGTCTCTTGAGCCCCGGGTGTCGAGGAGAAAGAATTCGCAATTGGCGACGCGAAATTTCCCAAAGGAACTTCGTCCGATTGAGTAAGTGACTTCATCGCTTACCTTTGCTGGCATGTGGAGCTCCAGGGTGTGGGCGTCGATGACTTTGGTTATTTGGTAAACATAGGAATTCTTATGCCCATCGTCGTTGTCAAACTTAAGGTTGTTGACACCAGCTTCGGGAGTGCCCCAGTGAACGTGAAGCGTCCCCATCCTATCAATTGGGAGTTTCGTGAAATCGGTGGAAGAATCGACGAGGAGCTTACTGCCCGCGGTCATTTTTCCACGGGCAGCGTGGACCCTGCGGGAATGTTCTACGGGGTTGGCCCAGCCAAGGTAGTCGAACCAAGCCCGGGTTCCGATATCGCGAAATACGGTTCGGCGGTGACGTTTGCCAATTTCGGCTGAGCCCCAAATATCGTTTACGAGCTCGTGATCATCGAAGGTGAAATAGCTGGGAACGTTACGATGCCACTGAGCTAGTTCATTTCCCCGACTGAGGTAGAGTTTGTAGTTTTCCCAGACCCCGACGATTGAGGGCATAGTTTTCACGGTGGGTGGCAGGGCATCTTGTCCTTGAATGAGGCGCCACGCTTCGGATGGGTATGTGCGGAGCTCCTCGTAAAGCCAGTCACCATTCATAATGTGGAAGTGAGTTTTATCAGCCCAGTCTTGATTGAGGTTTTCGTAGACTGGTGAGCGGTGGCCGATTCCGTGAAGCGGGTTTTGGTTTGCACAGGATCCGACTTCAAATCGGAAGTTGAAGAGGCCTTTTGGATTATGTTTGGGGTTTCGGCTTTCTTCCGCCGAGGGCAAGGTTAAGAAAGTCCCAGGAAGGCCGTGAGGATTGTCTTTTACGAAAACCTGGTAGTGGTAGCGGGTATCTCCTTTGAGACCTATCAAATTTGCAACGCCAGTGTTGTCTCGATCGATCTCGGTTTTTGCGGGAAGGGTAGAATGAGCCAATTGAGACGGCTCCGTTCCAAATTTCACAATAAACTCGCCGGGTTCAGAAGTCCGGCCCCAAACGGCGACTGAGCTACTGGTTGGCTTCCCCAGCATCGGGCCGTGGGTGAGCCTGATGGGGTCTCGATAGGCTTGAGCTTGCAGAAATAGAGTGATGGTAAGAAGTGAAACGAGTTTCAACATGTCGATAGGGTGACAGATTAAGGACAGAATGCACCGAGATTTCGATGTCGACATAATCTTGCCCGTTGCACGGGAGACGGGTAGTTTTGCGATATGGCATTCACGGTGGCCAAAGCATTTGACCTTATTTCGGTGGCTCACGAGCGTGGACGACTTGCGCATGCCTTTTTGGTGACAGGCGCTAAGGGCGGCGGGAAGGAAGATTTGGCCGCAAAGATGGCGCACCTTCTCAATGGTAAGCAGGATGAGGGAGATGATCTTTGGGGAGATCCTGTTGAGGTTGAGGCTCCTCTACTTGCTGAACAAGAAGGAGAATATATCCGCGTGGTCCGTCCTCGGTCCAAGTCCCGAAAGATTGCGGTGGATGATATTCGTGCTCTTGAAAAGATGATGAACCAATCATCCCCTGAGGGGACATGGAAGATTGGGGTGATTGTAGACGCCGATAGGATGGGCGACTCAGCAGCCAACGCTTTTTTAAAGACCTTAGAAGAGCCTCCACCTCATGTTATTCTACTTTTACTCTCAAGCGAACCTGAGAAGTTACTTGCCACTATTTGGTCGCGTTGTGTTCATATTGCATTGGTGGCGACACCGGGGGCCGAAAGGCCGGAGCAGGTAGAGCGGATCTTGCCACTTCTGGAAAGTGTTACCCGGGACGGGATTGGTGAATTAGAAACAGGCTTAGCCGTCAAAGCAGGGCTCGAAAATCTGCTCCGCGACCGCAAGGTTGCAATCGAAAGGGGATATGCCGCCTTGTTGAAGGAAGACAAGGTGAAATATCAAAAGATTGTTGATTCGAAGTGGATAGACGATCGGGAAAAAATGTATTTAGCGCAAGCTTCTGCAGATTACTTGGGAGAGCGGGCTCTGATGATTGAGACTATCCATGCTTGGGTTGGTGATTTACTCCGTTTGAAGGCCGGTGGCGAAGGTCTGGAGTTTCCTGAGCATGAAGAGGTGATGAAAAAAGCGGTGGAGGATGAAGATTTAGACGTGCTTTTGCGACGGGTTGCGGCCATGGAAGAGCTGCGACGCTTATTGGAAACAAATGTCGTGGAAGCGCTCGCACTTGAGGTTTCCTTGATGAATACCTTTGGAAAGATTACCGCATGAAAAGAGATAAGTCATTTGTCGACCATATCCGCGTTCACTGTCGTGCCGGGAATGGTGGACACGGAGCGGTAAGTTTTCGTAAAGAAAAATTTGTCCCCCGAGGAGGCCCCGATGGTGGTGATGGTGGGAATGGTGGCAAAGTGAAGTTGATAGTCGATGGGAACACCGACAATCTTCGTAATTTCCATTACGACCCGAAGCTGTATGCAGAAGATGGAGCCCATGGGCAAAGTTGGAAGCGGCATGGACGAGACGGGAAAACTAAGATTGGGCGGGTTCCTCCTGGAACGGTTATTTATCGTAGCCCAGCCTTTGATGTTCAGGAAGCGGTTGAGATGGAGCGGAGCGAGGAAGGGGTTGATCTTGTTCCGGTATGCGATTTGACTGAGGAAGGGCAGGAGTTTGTTTTGCTGGAGCCGGGGAAGGGCGGACGAGGAAACTTTCATTTTCGGAGCGCTACGAATCAGGTCCCACAGGAGCGAGAGCTCGGAACCGAAGGAGATCAGGGAGTCTTTTACTTCGAACTTCGGAGAATCGCAGATGTTGGTTTGGTTGGATTTCCAAACGCTGGAAAATCGACTCTCCTGGGAAAGATTTCAGCGAAACAGCCTAAGGTTGCATCGTATCCATTCACGACATTAACTCCCCAAATCGGTGTCGTGACTCTCGATGGTCAGAAGCGGTGTACAGTTGCTGATATTCCAGGGTTGATTGAGGGGGCCCATGACAATCGTGGACTTGGTCATGAATTTTTGCGCCACATTACTCGCTGTCGGGTGTTGCTTTTTGTGGTCGATATTCCGGGAAGCGAGCTCCGTGATCCGATCGAGGATATCCAAACCTTGCGAACCGAGATCAAACTGTACGACGAAGATCTAGCAAAATTCCCATGGATGGTTGTTGCCAACAAGATGGATCTTGAGGGTGCCGAAGAGAACCTTGGGATCTTTAAGAATCGGTTTCCTAAGATTCCAATCGTTCCGATTTCAGCAATGGAAGGTGAGGGGCTAGATGAGCTGAAGGTAGAGATGTCTCGGATTCTCGATTCGAGTGATGAGTGATCTGCTTTTCGTTTATGGAGCCCTGCGGAAAGGAGCTTCGAACGACTGGCGGATGGAGGGCGCCCTCTGTTTGGGATCGGTTGAAGTGCCAGGAACGCTGGTAAAGATTGATTGGTATCCGGGGCTTGTTTTAAAAGGGGACACCCGAGTGAAGGGTGAGGTTTACGAAGTTGGGGCGGATTTACTCAAGAAACTCGATAAATTTGAGGGGATGGGTTCTCAAAATGAGGTGGAAGATGAGTATCACCGAATCCGAACTGACGTTTTGTTAAACCAGAGGCCTACAAAAGTTTGGATTTATGAATGGTTGAAAGGAATCGAAGATTACGAGGTCGTCCATTCAGGAGATTGGCTGTCGGCTATGGAATCTGATTCTTAACCCATAAAAGCTAGTTAGCCGAACTTTGATAGGTGTTTCACGGAGTCAAAATATTAAGCTTCTTTCGCTTCATCGAGACGAGGGTGTTCGTTGAGAAGATCTTTCCGGTTGAGCCCTTTGCCTCGGTTCATTTTATCCATTTCACGTAGCGTGGCTTCCATCCCGTGAACGGCGGCGAGGACGTCAAGAGTATGGCCGGTTTCGGAAATCGTGTGCATATTACGAATTGGGAACCCGATAGAGGTGGCAGCACTGTCAACTCCAGCAAGGGAAGCAGCCATTGCGTCGGTCCCTGTGTCGCGACCAGCGAAGTCAATCTGATAGGGGATGTTTGCTTTTCGGCAGGCCTTTTCAATAATGCTGTTGATATAGGCACTAGTGATGGAGCCGTTGGTGAGGCTGAATCCTTTTCCCATACTGAGATTGTTCATTCGCTTTGCCGAAAGGCCGGGCGCCGCGTCATAGTCGTGATTGACGTCGGCTCCGATAAGGATATCTGGCTTCATTTCCCCGGCAATGGCAGCGGCTCCCATGCGTCCGATTTCTTCGTGCGTGGCGATGGTGTGAAGAACTCGAATGTTTTTGAGAGGTTTTTTGGCAAGAAGCTTTGCAAGCTCTGCAACCATGAAGCAGCCGAGTCCGTTGTCTAGGTAAGCACCGTAAAAAGTATCCTCGGTGAAGCCCTTGCGGATAGGGCGATTCAAAATGATGGGGTCGCCAGGACGGATTCCGAGAGCTTCGACGCGTTCCTTACATTTTTCGCCATGCAGTTGGAGTTCGAGAAAAAGCATGTCTCCCTTAATTCCCTTGTCTCCAGTTCTTTGAGCGGGTTCGGAGAAGTGGATGGCGCCTAGAGCCTCGATTGTGCCTCCTTCGATGACGCGATATTGGCCAGGTTTCTTTGGCTTTTGAGAGAAAAGTTTTACTTCGTGGCCAATGAGCGTGCAGGGGAGAAACGAGTCACTGTTCACCCATATTTTTCCGTCGCTGCCGATGCTGCGGACCTGAAGGCGGATCTTGTCGGCGTGCCCGATAAACATGACTGATAGTTTTTCATCATCGCCTGGGTGAGTATCTAGAACGATACCAGCATTTCCTTTGAATTGTTGGACTGCCCAGGACTTCGGTTTGATTTTATCGAAGGTCGGTTTTATTACGCCATAGCTCATTGCTCCCTCAAGTCCAATGGGACTTGGAGCGGCAAGAATTTCACGCATAAAGTCAAATTGCGTTTTAGGCATTGGCTTAGCCCATGGTGCTGTTCTTTGGGCGGCGGCTTTGTTTTTTAAAGTCATGGGTTGATACATAGGGCTGATTGAATGGAAGGGCAAAATCTTATCTGTGGATTTTGATGGCTACTCTTACGGTCATTAACTAATCGATGGAGATCAATTGAATCCCTAGAATTCGAGGGTGAAGCGTCAAAAAATAAAATCTAATTCCCAAGGTTTGATGCCAAAAAAAATCCGGCCTCATCCCTTGGGATAGGCCGGATCTGAGATAAGATTAAGATTACTTGCTTCCAAGGTAGTCGGAAACACCCTGATGGTCTGCGGTCATTGCTTCCTCACCTTTTTGCCAATCCATGGGGCAAACCTCGCCGTGTTCTTCAAAGTGCTGTAAAGCATCAATGGTCCGAAGGCATTCCGCGATAGAACGACCAAGGGGCATATCGTTGACGACTTGGTGGCGAACTTTCCCGTCCAGATCTATGAGGAAAAGTCCGCGGTAGGCTACGAGTTCACCTTCGACGGCAATATTACCTTCTTCATCGATCATTTCTTCGCCTGCAAGGACGTCGTAAGCTTCGGATATCGTCTTGTTGATATCAGCAACAAGTGGGTAGGTGACTCCCTGAATGCCACCCTTATTCTTGGGGGTATTGAGCCACGCCAAGTGAGAGAACTTGGAATCGACCGAGCACCCGATGATTTCGCAGTCCAATTTAGAGAACTCCTCGTATCGGTCGCTAAAGGCGGTGATTTCAGTCGGGCAGACGAAAGTGAAATCCAACGGGTAAAAGAACAAGACGACATACTTTTCACCTAGATATTGTTCCAAAGAGAAGGAATCGATGATGTTATCACCTTGCACGGCTTTCGCTGTGAAGGTCGGGGCTTTTTTTCCAATCAAGACAGACATGGTAGTGGGTTGGATCTTTTGATCCGTGGATTGGACTTAGGACGTGAAATGGGTTCCGTCAAGCCACGGACTTCATGAATTTAGTGACTCGCGGGTTTTTCAGTCTCCGAGTTGTGGGGAAAAGGGCGGCTAAAGTTCCTCTTCCTCTCCTTCGGCCCCTTCTGGAACAGGAGGTAAGAGGTCTTCCCGCTCGAGAAGAAGTGGAATGGAGAGGTCGTCGAGAAGATCATTGGAGGTTCGGTTTATGACTCCTACCAGTGGAATAATGCGGTCAAGTTCGGCAATCGTGCAATGAACCATCGATGAAATGATATCTGCATCGTAGACTTCTTTGTCAAAAAGATTGGTGATGCGAAAGACGACAAGATTCCGATCGAAATCGTATTCGAAGTTACCGAGAGTCAATTGCTTGTTAGCCCTCATGATAAGCTCTAGTGCTATTGGCATCCGCTCCTCATCGAATGTCATGGGGGATTCGGCAACAACGGCGAGGGAATTCAGGTTTGGGAAGGCCTGGGCGTGGAGATGAATATGAGTGTGATGGGCCTCAAATGCTGATGTGACGACCTCGCGGTTTTCGATCTGTTCACAATGCCACCCCTGTTTGCCGAAGGCGTCGATGACCGAGTGAAGTTGTCTGGATATTGCCATGTGCGGCGAAGATGGAAGGGGCGCGAGGGAATGGGAAGAAATTTGTAGATCAAAGAGAAATTTTTGGGAGGTGGTTTGTTATTGGACCTTGGTGAAAGGCTTCCCAAAAGCCGAGACGTGTGATCTGGGCGTAGGAGCGAATGAACGGAAATGATGATTTTCGATTGGGAATCGGGCTGTTGAAATTTGATGATCAACTTAACAGTTAGGCCAAATTAAGACCTTTGGAGTCGACTTTTAGTGGTGACAAACTTGATCCGCTAAGTTTTTCTAGGGCTGTGAAGCTCACCCCGGCTCTTCTTTTAGGAATGCGACTTGGACTCTAAATTGAGTCTGAGGTCGCTGTTTTTCTTTGGGCCATTTTCCATCACCCGTCAATTGATCGGACTTTTCCAAGGGCAGACATTTTCCTCCTAGCGGAGTCCGTGCGTTTCCTTGTTGATTGAACAACGAGAAAATGAAATCTGAATCCATTAGCAAATATCGTCCGTTCCCGGCAGTGGCCCTTGCCGACCGGACTTGGCCTGATCGTCTTATTACCGAGGCACCAACCTGGTGTTCCGTCGACTTGCGCGACGGGAATCAGGCTCTTCCCATCCCTATGAGTGTGGAGGAGAAGCTGGAGATGTTTGATCTCCTCGTGAAGGTGGGGTTCAAGGAAATCGAGATCGGGTTCCCGTCAGCAAGTGATACTGAGTTTTGCTTCATGCGCCGATTGATCGAAGAAGATCGAATCCCGGAGGATGTGACGGTCCAGGTTTTAGTGCAAACTCGTCGACATTTAATCGAACGGACTTTCGAAGCCATCAAGGGAGCTCGTCGTGTTATAGTCCACATTTATAATTCTACGAGCACTCTCCAGCGTCGAGTTACTTTTGGTGATGCTTCGCGAGAAGATATTAAAGCGATCGCCGTTAATGGAGCAGAAGTGGTTAAAGAACTCGTGCCGACCCTTCCTACTACTGAGATTGTTCTGCAATATTCGCCAGAAAGCTTTTCTGACACCGAACTCGATTTCGCGCTTGAGTGCTGTGAAGCAGTGATCGAAGTCTGGCAGCCAACTCCGGAAAGGAAACTTATCTTAAACCTCCCGGCGACGGTTGAATGGGCAACTCCGAATGTCCATGCTGACCAGATTGAGTGGATGTGCCGCAAGGTTTCAAAACGTGAGTCGGTGATTATTTCTCTCCATACTCATAACGATCGAGGCACAGGTGTGGCCTCGACCGAGCTTGGCCTGATGGCTGGAGCAGATCGAGTCGAAGGGACACTTTTTGGGAATGGTGAGAGAACTGGTAATCTTGATATCGTGATCGTGGCCTTGAATATGAACAGCCATGGAATCGAGACTGGATTGGACTTCTCAAATCTTTCGAGCCTCCGTGAAGTCTACGAGCGGACTACTCGAATGACTGTTCCTGATCGGCAGCCTTATGCGGGGGAGTTGGTTTTCACCGCCTTTTCGGGAAGTCATCAGGATGCTATTAAGAAAGGCTTAGATCGGCGTGCGAAGGAAGAGTCTGAAAAATGGGGCGTGCCTTATTTGACGATCGATCCGCACGATATTGGACGGAGCTACGAGGCGATCGTTAGAATTAATTCTCAGTCTGGAAAAGGTGGAGTAGCCTATATTCTTGATCAGGAGCATGGTTATGATCTTCCAAAGACGATGCATGTCAGGAACTCAAGACATTGTTATCGCTGGCGGTGTTGAAGTGATGTCTATGGTACCAATCGGCGCAAGCATAGTTGATGGAATGAATGCAGATCATGGATTCCCATTTAATGCTGAAGGTATAGAGCAAAGATATCCTGGTGTTTTCTTTTTGAATTGGCCTGTAAGGCGGTCATTGAAATTGATGGCGAGAGTAAGATCGTAGAGGGTGTTGGAAATGGTCCCATCAATGCTTTTGTACAAGGGTTTGAAGAAACTGGACTTAAAGATTTCACGTTGACTGATTATCGTTCTCATGCGGTAAGAGGAGGCTCGAGCTCTGATGCAGCAGCGTATGTGCAACTGCGTAAGAATGATGGCACCATTCTCTGGGGAGTAGGTTGTGATCCATCCATTGAAATGGCTGGGGTGAAAGCACTGGTTTGTGCTTGGAATCTGCTCCGGTAAGCCCAGAGAAACTTAAAATCTCGGGGAGAGATCACATCTTTAAAAATTCGGGGTTGCGGTGGCTTCTGATTTTCTGTTCGGGAGGCGTTTTTCTTTGTTTACTAGTAAATAAAAATGTTAAAAAAACTGCATTTGAGTTGACGGATAGCCGATTTGCTGTTTTTCTAGCACCGCAATGAATTTGAAGGTCGCTGTCCGTGTTATCTCCTACGCGCTATTGTTGATGGGGTTTCTTTCGAGTTGTTCTGTTTCAACTGAAATGCCAAACGCTGACCTACCTCTGCCTGTAGCTGAGAATGTCTCACCAGCTTATTCTCCCCATACGACTGGTGTTTCTTCGGAGGAGACTAGTAACAACAAAGAGCGCACTGGGATTGCGACGGGTTGGGGAAAAGAAATTGAATCATCGATTGGTTACACAGATTTTAAGAGGTCAATGGCTAAGCCGAAATATGTTTCTTTGATTCGCTATAATGATAGCGATGGTTCTCGTGAAATGGGGGTGGATCGACGGACGAGCGGAGGTGGGATGCAAAAGACGGCCGGAGGGATGCTGGAATGGGGATTACATAGCGGGTGGTCGATGCTGGATAATTATTGGTGGCGTGGGGCCCGTTTTGTCATCGGAAAGAAGGGCCGAGACTATAGACTTAGGGTTAAAAATCTCAGTGACGCTCGCTTGGAAGTCGTTCTTACGGTCGATGGTCTTGACGTTATTGACGGGAAGGCTGGATCAACAAAAAAACGTGGTTACATCATTGGCGCTGGTGAAATTCTTGAAGTGAAAGGTTTTCGAATCAGCCATGAAAAAGTGGCTGCTTTCCGCTTCTCATCAGTGAATTCATCTTATGCTAATCTTCGTCATGGACGAACTCGCAATGTTGGGGTTGTTGGTTTAGCCCTTTTCACGGAAAAAGGAAAAGAGCCTGGGACTGAAATTCGGGCGCGGCAAGGAGCGCGAACATTTGCAGAGGCTCCCATGATTCGGGCGCGTGACTAAAAACAACTCTTATGAAAAAACTGATAACTACCCTCGCACTGGGATTCATTGTTCTCGGATTGGCTAGCTGCTGTTCAACTGAAACAGCGCTCTCTGTTATTCCGGAAGGTCCCGTCGTTATTGAAAAATAGCGTTTGGAAAACGCCTTGAAATAGCCAAGCCGTTCGTGTGCGATCTCTTGCACTCGGACGGCTTTTTTTCAGAAAATGATGACCTCTATGAGTCAAACCTCTTGGTCAGGCTTAAATTTTGAAGCTTGAAGGGACTAGATTAAATTTGTCTGAGCGATTCTAGCGTGAGCCTTTTCTGGGTGGACAGGTTCAACTGCGCGGTTTTTCCTTTTCAGGCTATTTTCTGCTGGAGGAATGCGTGGTTCCTTATTTGCCATTTTGCATTTCAGATATCTGATTATGCAGATTCTTGTTTTCGGCCATTGTGGCCTCTAGCTTGGTCCTAAGTTGGTCATATTCACTTTTGCTAATCATTCCGGTGGATTCTTGACGGGCCAGTTCAAGTTGATTCTGAAGTTCCACTGCGCGATTAGCATTGATGCGGTATTGATCCCTTTCTATACGAAGCTCAGCATTCGTAGCAGCAAGAACCGAAGCATCAGCTTGGGCTGCGCGGAGAGCTGCCGCATCACTGGCACTCGAGTTCACCAGGCGAGCTAGGGAATCGGTATCACTCTTGATCTGAAAAACGAGAGCCTGTGGGTCTTCTGAGACTCTGGCGAAGCGTAGCTGATCGCTTTTTTTCTTTTGGGCATCGAGTTCTTTGCGGAGTTCGGCAACTGCAGGATCTGTCACGTTATTTCCACTAGTATTAAATTTTTTGGTGATCACCAAAACGAGGAGAAATAAGACGGCTGCGCCCATTACAATCCCCATTACGGTATTTTGGTTTGAGGATGAAGGGGGTGCGACTTCGATCTCTGGTCCTTCTGTATCTTCTGCCATAACTTAGTGTTTTTAGGAATGAGAGCGGAGTCTGGAGGAAAAGGTGAAAAATGAAATTCAAAATTCGCAAATATAAGGTGAAGGTATCTACTCACACGAGATGGCTAAACTTCTTCTTCTCATGGGGCTGATCCCCGTTTTTGTTTCATTTGTAGCCAGGAAATTTCTGAGCGACAGGATCGTTCGGAAAGAGGGAGGGACTGAAGTGTCGATCTCCGGTCATGAGATGATTGAGCGGATTCTAAAAAAGGGAAGGGCCGGAGATGTCGAGATTCAGGTCAAAAAGCGTCTTTTTATGGTTTTGGGGCCCACTCGTTTAGTTGTTTCGCCATCGCTTTCACAGTCCAGAAAAGCTCGTGATGTCGCCGAAGCAGGTATTTTGGCCGGCCTTGTCCTAATGGCCCGTCGACAAGAAAAGGTCGTAAACTGGCGAAAGTGGGCCGTGAAATTTGGGTCGGCAATGCCGGCGTTCACGATGATTGTGATGGCTTTTGCGATGGTGATAGGCCGACTGTCTCCAACCTTGTGCTTGGGAATCGTCGCCGCATCTCTTGGGTTTGCGACTGCGTTTCTTTGGTTCACCTTGCCAGTTGAGAGAGCAGCCGCAGGAACTGTTGCTGACATGTTGGAAGAGACCGCTTTGGTGGCTCGCCGCTCAGAAGGTGAGGCGATTGCAGGTCTTGTAAGGGCTCTTGGCTGGCGAAGAATCGTGCCAGGGGCGATTGCTTGGATTGGCGGGAAATAAAACTAGTCAATCTCCACGCCGTTGTTTCAAGAGAAAGAGAGGGGCATGAACTACTTTTTCAAGGTGACGACAACTGCGCGGTGGTCAGAAGCGTCATTCCAAATCTTGGGATCGGCGATATAGGAGTTTTTCTTATCCACATTTGGATAAACCGCAGGCGAGATCATCACCCAGTCGAAGCGGGCATATTGTTGTTGGTACGACCAAAAGTGTGTCCAAAGGTGCTCCCGTGAGTCTTTTGCAAAAACGTCTCCCATGTAAGTATCGCTTTTATATTTCCCCATGAGCATTTGGAGAGGGGGGGTCTTACGGGTATCGTTCATATCTCCATAAAGGACGATCCGTGCGTTCGCATCGTCAGCAAAAATAGCATCGCAATGTTCGCGAGCGAGGCGGGCTTCGTTGAGACGTATCTCAGCTTGATCAAAGTCCTCAAGCTCCCGTTTTGATTTCAAGTGAAGGCCGATGAAGTGGGTCGTGCCTCCAGGTAGATCAATCGTAACGTCTAGAATGCCACGTCCCATCATTCGTTCGTGGCCATTTATTTCATAAACCAGTTCCTGCTTGGAGTGATTGCCGGCGATAGGGAAGACGGAAAGGATTCCGAGTCGTCGGGTGGAGTCGATGCCTCCAGTATGAACGTAATGGGGCAGATTGAGGCCTGCCGCTTTGAGCCGGGTTTGTAGGTCTTGAAGGTCCTCCTCGGTTCCAATTTCACAGATTCCGAGAATATCGGGTTTTTCGTCCACGATAATTTTAATCAGGGCCGAGACTTCTTTTGGGTCCTTTGGAGAACTGATCTTGCCTCCGCCCTTCACGTAGCGGGTCATGGTCAAATAGTTTTCTATATTATAGGCCATGAAACGAATCCCTTCCCCAGTCTCAGAGGCTGCATCTTTTGTTCCTGAAGGTGTGGCGGGTGTTTTTTGAATGACAGACCCTGTGCCATTCACCGGAATGGGGTTCTCAACTGGTTCGGAATTCTTGGCAGAAGGCTCTTTGGGGGTGGCCTTCTCTTCGCAGGAACTACAAAGAAAAAACGCCCCGAGAAGGATTCGCGGAGCGTTTTGGAAAATACTTTTATCAAGTCGTTTCATGATTCAGTCCTTGGTTCAGCACCTTTGGCGTCTTTGACGTCGATGTCGTTGGCCTTTTTAGCGGCCTCCTCTTTGTCGAGATCCTCAGAACCCTTGCGGATTTCGTCCTCGAATTCTTCCCGGGCTTTCCGGAATTCACCGACACTCTTACCCACACCGCGCGCGAGTTGAGGGAGTTTCTTGGCACCGAAGAGAAGGAGAAGAATGAGGAAAATGAGGATCATCTCCTGTGTGCCGAGAGTTCCGAGAAAAGCGACTGTCGAGTTCATATGCAAAGAGTATGGGGGATTAGCTGGATAGGCAAGAGATGAAACGCGAGATGTTGCCTCGACATTTCAAAAAATCTGACGTGCGAATGCGAGCTGCGGGTGTTTCTCTTGTGGGGTGAGGTTGCCGGTAAATGAGGTCGAGAAGGAGATTCGCGCTTCGGTGGCGGTCGATCAGGGCCGACTTTTACTCAAAGCCCCGACAGGGTCAGGAAAATCGACCGCTGTCCCAGGAATGGTTCGAGGTGAGTGCGAGGGTCAGGTTGTGGTAGTCCAGCCCCGGCGGATGGCGGCGAGGTTGTTGGCAGAATTTGTGGCCAAACAAATGGGGACTTTACTGGGAAAAGGAGTGGGCTATGCGGTTCGCTTTGATAACCAATCGGGGCCGGAGACCGAGATTCTCTTCGTAACCGATGGAGTTTTGCACCGATTAATTCAAGAAGATAACGCGCTAGAGGATGTTGGATTAATCATATTTGATGAATTTCATGAGCGAAGTATACATGCCGATTTGGCGATGGCACGTGTGCTTGATCTTCAGGAGAGCGTTCGCCCAGATCTGCGGGTGGTGGTGATGTCTGCGACGCTTGAAACGGATGGGTTAAAAGATTATTTGGAACCTTGCAGATTGGTGGAAGCTGGCGGGCGGATGTTCCCAGTTGAGATATGTCACCGGGGAGAGGCGCAAGTAGGGCGACGGGGGCTTAATCGGCACGAGGAGGTTTGGGACCGAGTGGCAGCGGCAGTGAAAGCGGAGGCGCGTGAGTTGATCGCGGGCGATCGTATTCTTGTATTCCTGCCGGGAATGTATGAGATCCGAAAATCGCAAAGCCTGCTGGAAAATGTAGCGGTGCTCAAAGGGTGGGAGGTCTGTCCACTGTACTCGGCTCTCAGTCCGACAGCGCAGCGGTCGGCCCTGAAAATGGATGATTCCAAGCGCATCATTCTAGCGACCAATGTAGCTGAGACTTCAGTGACGATTGAGGGCGTTAAGGTGGTGGTTGATTCCGGCTTGGTTCGTCAATCGAGTTACGATGTCGCACGTGGATTTGATTCGCTGGGTGTGGTCAAGATCGCGAGAGCGGCGGCTGATCAACGTGCGGGCCGTGCGGGCCGCACTGGGCCGGGTCGCTGTGTGCGTTTGTGGAGTAAAAGTGATCACCGTAATCGGAAAGAATTTGAAACGCCGGAAGTTCGTAGGGTGGATTTGGCTGAGGCGATTCTCTTCTTAAAACGGTTGGGTGTTAATGAAATCATGGGCTTTCGTTGGTTGGATCAACCTGAGAATGAGCGCCGGCTTGATGCGGAAAAGCTTCTGACCTCGCTTGGTGCCTTGGATTCGGGAGGCCGGTTAATGGAGGTGGGAAAAAAGATGGCGGCGCTGCCTCTGCATCCACGTCTAGCGGCTCTTGTGCTTCAGGGCGGAGATTGTCTGGGGGAGGTCTTATTTGTTGCGGCGGCGGTGCAAGGAGAGGGGGTTTTTAAGAGGGCTGGGCGTGGGCAAAAGTGGGCCGAGTTCCTAGAAGGAGAGCCTGGTTGGGGAAATGATTTTGGAGCGGAATGGTTGGCGATGATGGCGGCGAAGAACTTGGATTTTCGGCCGCGCGAATGCGACGGGCTTGGGGTGCTTGCGAGAGGGGCGCGGGAAACGTGGAAGAATTTTCAGCAACTGGGCCGCTTGCTTAAAAAGCGGGGTGGACGAATAAAAGAACCGGATTTCCGTCAGCGTGGCGATGCTTGTGCTAGAGCGATGTTGATAGCGTTTGGTGATCGATTGGCGGTGAGACGAGATCAAGGAAGCGCGGTGTGTCATGTGGTGGGCGGTCGTAAAGGGAAGTTGCATCCTAAATCGGTAGTGCGAAATACGACTTTGTTTTTGGCCGCTGACATGATCGAAGTGGAAGGGCGAGAGCGTTCGGTGATCTTGTCACGATGTGTTGAGATTTCGAAAGATTGGATTCCGGCTGAAGAAATTAATGATTCAGAGAACGTTATTTTCGACGAAATCTCACGGCGGGTGGTGGCGGTCAAGCAACGGATCTTTCGTGGTTTGGTTCTGGAGGAGAAGCGAGGAGGGGAAGTGGACCCTAATCTCGCGGGCGAGCTTCTGGCGGGGCGCAAGTGGAGGGAATTACCAATGGGGGGGTTGGATGATGTGGGGGAGGCGTTCAGCTTTACGTCCATGGCCATGCCAGAATTGGAGTTTCCGGGGTTTGATGCTGGGGATCGTGAGATGGCAATCGCGCAGATTTGCGCCGGGGCAACGACTTTCAAGGAGGTCAAGGATCGCGACCCGTGGCGGGTTCTGCATGATTGGCTATCAGTCCCGCAGCGCCAGGCCATGGATTCATTTGCGCCTGAGAAAATTACTTTGGAAAATGGAGTGAATACGAGGGTGCTTTACACCGCTGGTAATGGCCCGTGGTTTGAAGAGAAAGTCCAACGACTTTATGGGGTGAAGGAGACTCCGACGATTGCCAACGGCCATCCGCTGGTGGCGAAGATCCTAGCACCTAACCAGAGGCCGTGGCAGGTGACAAGCGATCTACCTGGTTTTTGGGAGAAGGGATTCGCGCAGATGAAAAAAGATCTCGCGGGTCGTTATCCCAAACACAACTGGGAGGGGGGGAGACAGTCTTGAGCTTTTTAAATTAGTCCTTTATAGACGAGTTGGTGTAGCTTTGACATATTCTATCTTTAGATAGAGGTATGAACGAGCGGGTCTTACCAATAGGCTGGTCGCTGCGGTTCTAAATAGTTATATTAATCACAATCTCGATCTTGAAATAGAAAGGGTGCGGCTGCTAGCTTATGGCAGGTGCTTGACATTCGCCAGAGAAGGAAAGACTTAAATATGAAAAACCGCCGATTATTTTGTGTCGTTTTGACATCCTTAACCCTTTGTTTCACCATTTCATTGGAGGCAGCGACTCCCTTTGATACGAAGATTTTCAAATCCGACAAAGGGAAACTCTTGAACTACAGGATACATCTCCCTGAAAATCTTGATCCTAAAAAAGAGTATCCTTTCGTTCTGTTTTTTCACGGCGCTGGCGAAAGAGGGAGTGATAACAAGAAGCAGTTGATCCACGGGGTTAAGGACCTTTTGGCCTATTCAAAGAAGAAGAATATTCCCTCTATCATAATTGCACCCCAGTGTCTTGCCGGCGAGCAATGGGTCAATACACCGTGGGGCGATCTTTCACATAGGATGCCAATCGAGCCATCAGATACAATGCAACTCACGATCGAATTGGTGAATGAGTCCATCAAGACGCTGCCCGTGGATAAGAAGCGAATCTATGTCACTGGTCTTTCCATGGGCGGATTTGGAACATGGGATATTGTTCAACGAATGCCAAAAATCTTTGCAGCAGCCATGCCCGTTTGCGGGGGTGGTGATGCCGAGCTGGCGAGCGTAATCAAGACTGTTCCAATATGGGTGTTTCACGGTGGATCTGACAATGTTGTTAAGACGAAGCGGTCACAAGATATGGTGACAGCACTTAAGAAGGTTGGTAGCAAGGTGAAATACACTGAATACGAAGGTCTTGGGCATAACTCATGGGATAGAACCTATCGGGATGAAAACGCGTTAAGGTGGCTATTTCACCAGAAGAAAAGTAAAAAAACGGATGAACTTGGTGAGAAATAAATACAGCATTTAGCTTGTGAGTCCTTCAAGGCGTGTTGGCTCAAGTCTGAGCAGCGCAAAAACTGAACAAAAATTACGCTCTATGAGCATCGTATAAGAAAATCTTCATGGAGATCTCACTCATCAAATATAGGTCGATCGGGAGGAGTCGATCTATTGTGATATGGCGATGATGATGCGCTGCCAAGTGTTCTTAAATTCCTCGTTACGATTTGCCAAATCCTCGGCCATCTCTTCGGCCCGCTCATTTAATCCGACTAACCAGGCGAAGGCAATTGCCTGACTTTCTTCATTGGCTCGTTTATCCAACAAGTATTCGGGCTTGATTTCAGACCAAGGGACGACGGATCCATCATCGAGTTTTAAGCCAGTGCTATCTCCGGAGACTCCAGTGATTTGCTCACCATTTTTTTTCTCGGTGATCCAGTTGTTGTGGATGGTAATGGTGTCCAGGAAAGCAGCGGCATTTCTTTGGAGGTAAGACCAAGCCCAAATTGCATCTGGTGGAGCGTCTTCCGGCGGGTTTTGAAGTAATGTCCCGATCTCGTCGAAGCGGTATGATGAGCCTCTGTTTCTGAGGTGTGCTTGTAATTTCTTCCACGTTAAGAAGTGTGTGAACACTGGGCTGTTTTGAAATTCTTTACGAAGCTGGATGAGGTGAGTGAGTCTGGCATTTAAATTGTAGTTTGCTCGCCCCGTAGAACGAAGATTTCTTGAGGCATCAGTGATTTCACCGAGCAATCTGTTAGTTTCTTGTTCGTCTTTCGGAGTGGGGATTTTTTTAAGTCTGGCCAGAATTTGGCCATCTCCCAAATAGACGTCGGCTATATTTTGATAGATAAAAAACCAAGACAGTTCGTCGGGCAGTTCGGCTCTACGAACGTTCGCAAACAAGGGGAGCGCTTCCTCCCATTTGCCTTGTTCCCAGAGTTTGAGAGCGATGGCAAAGATCCCCATCCAGTCAGTAATAGTCTTGGGCTCGTCAGGGAGATTGTGGGTTGTGGGAGGTTCGATGCGTTCTAGTAGCTGACAGAGTTCTCGGTAGCGCTTCTGCTGCGAGTGCTGTTCTGGAAGAGTGTTAAGATCGGAGAGGGATTTTGAGATTAGCCGGCGAGCCGCACCGGGTTTACCAGCCAAAGAATTTGCGATTGATGCTTCTAAAGAGGTCCAGACTTGCTCCATTCCGGAAACAGTTGGATCGCGTGAAATCGAAAGAAATCTCTCAGAAGCCTTTTCGTAATTGCCAGATTTGGTGAGCTGACGGGCTTCGGCCCATCGTTTCTCTATGCTTGGTCGGTTTTCACCATTTGGGTTGAAGATCTTTTGCTTTTTATTTTGAGCGTCATTGCTTCCGGATTCAGTTTTAGGCTCGACGATAATTTTCATCCAGGGCTGCCAAGTTGCTAAGCCGATACTCCCTAAAATTAAGACGACGGTGAAAATAATACTGAAGATTGTTTTCCACTTCCGCCTTTTGATTCTGGTCTGAATATGAATCGGAGAGGAAAAATCTTGGCCCATTGTGAGCTGGGCCTGCTCAAGGGCTTTCATGACTTTGCTGTAACTTGACCAGCGATTGTCGGGATTGAAGGCCATCATACGATCAATGACTTCGCCGGTATTTCGGCTGATCCATGGTGCCACTTTACAAAGTTTTGGAATAGCTTTCTTGGCTTTGCGAAGGCTGCTGATTGAGTTCGTCGCTGATACAAAAGGGGGGCATCCTGCTAAACCGTGATAAAGAGTGGCGCCAAAAGCATAGATGTCGCTTCGGAAATCTTCGATATCACGTTCAAGAGCCTCGGGGGGGACGTAGTAGGGAGTAGCCCAAGCTTC
Source organism: Akkermansiaceae bacterium (assembly GCA_905181965.1). Lineage (GTDB taxonomy): Bacteria > Verrucomicrobiota > Verrucomicrobiia > Verrucomicrobiales > Akkermansiaceae > SW10. The sequence goes on along the minus strand of CAJIZY010000009.1, from coordinate 427,046 downwards.
TTTTGCTTGGGCTCTTCCATCTTGGGTGATTAGAGCGAGTCCGAAGTCTAGAAGGCTGGCGCGTCCCTCTGGGGCGATGTGAATATTTCCGGGCTTGACGTCCCGGTGGATTATGCCGGCTCGCTTTGCCGCTTTGAGTCCGGATGCAATTTGGATAGCAATTTCCAGGACCTCATCTTCGGGAAGAGCACCGCGTTCCCCCATGATCCGTTCGAAGCTTCGACCGTCCAGTAATTCCATGACGAGGTAGAAGCGACCGTGCGCGCGATCGACGGCGAAGATTTTAACAACATTGGTGTGACTCACTTTTGCGGTGAGACGGGCCTCGTTTTCGAAGGCTTGGATGCGAGTTTCGTCGTTACAGTATTCTTCGTTGAGAACTTTGATTGCGACCCTGCGATTGAGCGTGGTATCCCAGCCAATGAAAATGACGCTCATACCCCCGGTGGCAAAGCGCCTTTCGAGGCGGTAGTTTCCAAAAACTCGTCTTACTTTTGTCTCGGCCGAGCAGCGAGGGCAGCTGACAGTGTCGAACGGGCTGAAGCTCGTTACGTCTAAAAGTTTGCCGCATGCAGCACAGGATTCGTGGATCGGTTTTTCGCTAGCCGGATCACTCACTCCAGACGGTTACGGTGGCAAATTTATCGACCTTGTTCCATTCCGCCCAAAATACCTTGAGGGCGAGGTCCAACCGAGGGGTCGTTCCAAGGTTTACTTCCAATATCGCTTCCTTGAGGCGGCACGGGCCTACGTTCGTTAGATTGGTTGCCAGCGCAGGAAACGAAGAAAATGGGGGCGAGCAGTAGAATAAAAACTTTCATGCCTATAAAGTTAGACTTTTAAGGGAGGTGGACAAGAGCGATTTTTATAGACCTTTTGTCATCACTTGTTTTGCCCGAGTGCAGAGTGGTACCTCTCTGTTTTAGCTCCTTAGATCTGAGATACGGTCAAATTTGCCAGATAATTAGGTCGATGAAGGACTTGTGGATCAACCGGTCAGAATCTTAACATGATCGATCAGACGTATCTCTCCGTAATAACATGCCGTGGCAAGAACAGCGGGCTTCGTGATGAGAGAAACAGCTTGCATGGATTCTGCGTCGATGAGTTCCAAATATTCTATGAAGAAGCCATCTGGAGCGTTTGCGAGCAGGTGTTTTTTGGCGCTTAGAAGATAGGCGGCAGGGTTCTGTTCACCGTTGATGGCAAGGTCGCTAGCTGCTGAGAGAGCACGCTGTATTCGTGGAGCATCTTTACGATATTCCTGGGTGAGGCGAATGTTGCGAGATGAGAGAGCAAGTCCATCGAGCTCACGGACCGTAGGATGCCCGACTATTTCAACTGGAATATTCAGGTCTCGAACCATGCGGCGAATGAGAGCGATTTGTTGGAAGTCTTTTTCTCCAAAAATGGCAAGGGTGGGTTGAAGGAGATTGAAAAGCTTTATTATGACGGTTAGGACTCCGTCAAAATGTCCGGGACGGCTCGAGCCGCAAAGGCCCTTACAAAGGAGAGATTCGGTTATAATGACTGAGTGGTCGGAGTGGTAGAGAAACTCTTTTTCCGGTGTGAAGGCGAGATCGACTCCTTCTTTCTCGCAGAGGGCCAGATCGCTTTTGAGCGGGCGTGGGTAGTTGGCCAGATCGGAAGTGCGATCGAATTGGATGGGATTGACAAAAATCGAGATAGCAACAGTTCCATTGGGCCCAACTAATTGGCGGGCGCGACGAATCAGGGCTAGATGTCCCTCATGGAGAGCCCCCATTGTGGGGATCAAGGCGAGCGGACCAGGTAGGTCGCGAGTCATTTGAGTAATCGTTTTGACCTCCGAGGTGACTTTGATCATGGGGAAATGTTGTGGATTCTGACCAAAATTCCATGAGAAACCTTACGAATTGACCTCTCGAGTTGGTGGAATAGCCGTAATAAGGACGTCTTGGCCTTATTATTACGCTTTGGAAACTGGGAGATTATACGAATTCCAAGCCCGTAGTTGACGTAGCAACGAGAATTCTTCATAAAAAACCTAGCAAGATTCATTTCATCCGAATTCATTATGAAAAAATCACTCTTCCCCCTTTTCGTCGCGCTTTTGTGCCTCACTCCTGTCCTCCACGCACAACAGCGTTTGAAAATTGCCACTGTTAGCATGGAGCGCCTGTTTAATGATTATTACCAGACTGGAAAAGTTCAGCGTGAGATCAATATCGAGCGTGCAAGAATCCAGCGTGACAATAACGAGCGGCTTGCCAAGATTCGTGAGATTGACGCTCAGCTCCAGCAGATTAGAGAGGAACTCAAGAAGGAGGATATAGGTGAGAAAGAGAAAGCCGACTTCTTCGAGGAGTCCAACGGTTTGGCTCAGGACGGAAAGTCCAAGGAACGAGAGAGGAAGGAATTCCTCAATCGTCGAAATCGTGCGCTTAGCGACAAAATGCGAAAGCAAATGCGGGGAATTTTGGTCAAGATTCAACGATCCGTGAGTGAGCGTGCGAAAGAGGGAAACTATGATTTTATTTTTGATGTTTCGGCTAGTAGCAATCAGGGGATTCCGTTCGTGCTACATGCCCGCGAAACCACTGATCTTACCAACTCCCTCCTCGCTGAAATCAACGAGGGAAGTGAGGAAGAATAAATCTTACGAGCCAAAGTTGGCTATCGCTGGTGTCGCTTGGTTGGAAAGAACTGCATGATCTGATTGGCATTCCGCCCAATCATGATCATGATCATGTCTATACGGGAGTAAGTTCGCTGACTGAGGCTAAGTCTGGCGAGATCAGCTTTTTAGGAAATTCTCGCTATGAGACACACTTGACGGCGACTCAAGCTTCGCTGGTTCTGGTGCCAGAAGGCGATTTTTCGTCGCCGGCCGGATGCCATCTACTTTTAGTCGATAACCCCTCGGTAGCCTTCTCAAGAGTGATTGACTATTTTCACTCCCAATCAACCCTTGTTCAGCCCGGGATTTCTCAAGGGGCCCACGTTGCGGACGATGTTGAGATTGATCCGGCCAAGGTGCAGGTCGCTCCTGGAGTGGTGATTGAGTCGGGCGCGAAAATTGGTGATGGAAGCATCATTGGAGCAGGCTGTTTGATCGGCCGTAATGTTTCCCTCGGGAAGGATTGCCTTTTGCATCCTGGAAGTATTATCCGGGAAGCTTGTCTGATCGGCGACCGGGTCATTCTGCAGCCGGGTTGCGTGATTGGTTCAGACGGTTACGGATTTGATCTGGTTGATGGCAGGCACCAGAAGACACCGCAGGTGGGAATCGTTGAAATCGAGAACGATGTTGAGATCGGTGCCAATTGCTGTGTCGATCGGGCCAGATTCGGCAGTACAGTGGTGGGAGAGGGAACGAAGGTCGATAATATGGCGCAGATTGGCCACAATGTTAAGATCGGGAAACATTGTTTGGTGGTGGCCCAGTGCGGTATTGCCGGGAGCAGTCGCCTTGGAAATTACGTGACTATTGCGGCTCAGGCTGGAGTTGCCGGACATTTAGAAATCACTGATCAATCAGTTCTGGCAGCTCAAAGCGGACTTTTTAAGAGTATTCACAAACCGGGCGTTTATATGGGTAATCCGGCGCGTCCAATTCGAGAAGAGCAAAGAAAGCTTGCTGCTCTTTCCCGGCTTCCGGAGCTACGTAAAGAATTTGGAGCCCTAAAAAAGAAGCTGGAGGAACCCATTGGAGAATGAGACTCTTTCCCCGTTAGCCTTTTGTAATAAAATATTTTCGATGAGAATTCCATTACCTTTCCAGATCGGCCAAAAAACCGTCTTTCTTTTTCTTGCTCTCGGCATGGCCCTGAGCGCTTCAGCCGGGGAGCTAAAGGTAGGGACTGTAAATATGATGAAGCTCCTCAGTGGGTTTCACGAAAAAAAGGCTGCCGAGGCCGAGGAAAAAGTTGAATTGGCTTCAATTGAGGCTGCTTATAGGGAGAGGGTGGTGGCGATAAAGGCCGTTGAGGAGGAGCTAGGTAAGAAGAAAAATGAGTTTAACGACCCCTCGCTTGCTGAAAAGAAGCGTAAGGAAATTGCAGCTTCCCACCAAGAGCTTGCGGCTACTCGCTCGGTATTGATTAAGGAAGGCGAAGAGTTCCTTCAGAGGCAGCGGCGATCCCTAAACCAAAAGATGGTTGGAATGATTAATGACATAAGGACTAAGGTTGAAACAGCGGTTAGCGACTACGCTGCTACTCTTGATGTAAATCTAGTTTTTGACGAGTCAGGGCTAACCTCCTCTCGGACGCCCTTCTTGATTTACTCCCGGAATACCGTCGATTTAACCGATGCAGTTCTGAAAAAATTGAACAAAGACGCACCTTCTCCTGTCACAGTGGAGACTTCTGGTGGAGCAAAGACCAAAGGCGAAGTACCTAAATAAAATCAGCTTAATCTCGAATAATTCACTCTTATAAATATTATGAAACCATTTAAAATCATCGCTGTTCTTTTTTCAGCTCTCATTATGGCTTCGTCTTCTTTCGCGCAGGATGAGAACGACAAGATAGGGACTGTAAATATGCAAAAACTCCTCGCCGAGTTTCACAAGTCATCCGCGGCTCTCGAAACTTTCAAAGGCTACGAAAAACGAATCGTTGAAAGAAATAAGACGAAGGCCGAGGAAATCAAAGCGTTGATGGCTGAGGCAGCCGAAGCGCAAAAGACAGCTGAAAGCCCCTCATTTGCTCGGGAAAAGAAAGAGCAGTTTTTCCGTGAAGCACAGTCGATCCGGGCCGAAGCAAAGGCTCGTGAGGATGCACGGATTGCTTGGATTACGCGAAAAAAAACAGCTTTTTCCGAGAAGCAAGCGGTTGAATTAGGAGGTCTGCGGAAAGAAATTATGGCTATGGTTCGTGAGTTGGGTAAGGCTGAAGGGTATGATTATATTTTTGATAAAAGTGGTTCGAGTGGATCTGCCGTTCCTATCCTTGCCTACACGAAGGACGCGACTAGCCTGACCGCTAAAATGTTGGAGCGAATCAATCGTGATGCTCCAAAGGAGGGTTCCGAAGGTGCTGGCCAAGAAAAACCTGAAGGATCGAGCGGAGAATAAGAGCAACTCAAACTTTTTGAAGATTGATGTTACAGGGCCATTTTCATTGGTGTTTTAGACACCTCATGAAAGTGGCTTTTTTTATGTGGGGGTTGATGGCTCCGTTGCAGGCTATCCCAAATGCCGTTCTTGGAGCGCTTGCGAAACATGAGAGTCCTCTTAATGAAAAGGATTTAACCACTGCTTTACTAGATTTGGGCGTTTGGGATGGTTCGAAGGCCTTGCCTGGTGAATGGGAAGCCGATGCCGGAATCATCAATGTCAGTTCGGCTTATTTAATGGCTCGCCCCAAGGTTTTTGGTGTTCAGACTCTTCTCGTGCGGGCCTCGAAACGGGAGGGGCAACTTGAAGAACTTCAGATTACGTTTGCTGATGCCGGATCATTTTTCGGTTATCTTGATCGTCGGGTTCCCAATGGGATGTCTGCTGAACAAGCGGCGGCTCTCTTGCAAGAACGTGTCGAACAGCGGAAAATCCAGTTCGAGGAATTCTACATCCGCACCGCAGAGCAACTTGAGGCAAATCTTAAAGAGATCGATAAAAGGCCCCGGGATTTTAAGCGGGGGAGGACCCGGGGGTTGCGAGCGATCTATCGTCAGTTTGAGCATAAGGAATCAGGGCTCTTAATTCAGTTTCTTGAGGCCAAGGATCGTTTGTTAAGAGTCAGACTGAGAAAAAGGCAAAGTACTTCTAAATCTTGGCTCGATTCTTCCCAAGAAGAATTAGGAGTTAGGGACCGTCTCAAGGCCCTTTCTACTAAGGTCACTGAGACGGATCGGGGGGATGTGATTCTTAATAAAGTAGAGGTCGTGCCGCAGGGATATCGGCCCTATTGTGGGCTCAATACTCTTGTGATGGTAGCGCGTTATCTTGGCCTGCATCTGGATGAAGATTGGCTTGCGGTCGCCGGGAAATTTCAGAACACCGGTTCTGCGGCGGGTTCGGATATGCTTGGGCTTTACAGTTCGGTAGCCCGGGAGGCACGTTTTAATCTTAATCGGACAAGTGACTACGATCATGAAATTGTGAGGCGCTCGATTCGGGCTGGAATGCCGGTCATTGTGTGGCGTCGCTGGGACCGCCAGCGCGATCAATTACACACGCGAATATCGCATGATTTTCTGACGGGGAAGGATCAAAGATTCGAAAGGATTGAGGAAAAAAGAATTGCCATCAAAAAAGAAGCGTTCACCACTTCATGCTTCGGTCATTGTGGGATACAACGACGAGCGTCAGGAAGTTATTTTTTTAGAGAGTTGGGAGGGGATGTCTAAACCGCGAAGAATGCTGGTAAACGAAATTTCCCATACCGCTGATCTGACTTTTTCTTTTCGTCCCTAATTTCTAGCTTTCGCAGAGCGCCCGGTGACGAAGAAGGTGGTCGCAGAGGATCAAGTTGGTCATGGCTTCGACGATAGGAACCGCTCGTGGAAGGACGCAGGCGTCATGACGGCCACGTCCCTTCAGTTCGGTATCTTCACGGTCTTTTGAAACCGTGGGCTGGGCCGACATGATGGTAGCAGTGGGCTTAAAAGCGACGCGGAAGAGAATTGGCTCGCCATTTGAAATGCCACCCTGAACTCCACCTGAGTTATTTGTATGGGTGCGAACTTTTTCACCTTCCATGTAGAAATGATCGTTATGGTCGGCACCGGTCAGTGTTGTTCCTGAAAACCCGGATCCCACCTCGAAGCCCTTAGTTGCGGGAATGGAGAGCATTGCCTTTGCAAGGTCAGCTTCCAGACGATCAAAAACTGGTTCCCCTAATCCGGGAGGGCATCCCCGGATGACGCCTTCGATCACTCCACCGATAGAATTCCCCTCTGAGCGGATCTTTTTAATACGATCGATCATTTGCTCGGCCTTATCAGGATCACCGGTTCGGACGATATTTGATTCAACTTCTGCGGCTGTGACCGTTAGGGGATCGATCTTACCTTCAATATTTTGAATTGATTTGACCCACGCCAAAGCTTCTAAGTCTGGAAAGAAGTGTTTGATGACTTTCTTTGCGACAGCAGCAGCAGCAACCCTGCCAATTGTCTCCCGAGCTGACGACCTTCCACCGCCCTGCCAGTTACGTGTGCCAAATTTGGCATCGTATGTGTAGTCAGCGTGGGATGGTCGATATTTCTCGGACATTTCCGAGTAAGCTTCGGGGCGGTGATCCTTGTTTCGGACCAAAATGGCGATGGGTGAGCCCAAGGTTTTCCCTTCAAAGGTTCCAGAAAGAATCTCGCATTGATCTGCCTCATTCCGAGGTGTTGTGACCTCAGACTGACCTGGGCGACGCCTATCGAGTTCGATTTGGAGATCAGATTCCGATAGAGGAATAAGGGGTGGGCAGCCGTCGATGACAACACCGACCCCACCTCCGTGAGATTCACCGAAGGTTGAAATGCGAAAAAGTTGGCCGAGTTGGCTGGACATGAGTGAAAGACTAGCAGCGGATTTTGATCGGGCAAGAGTGAGGCGCAGATTCAGTCTTTTAGGGTGGATAAAAGGAGATTTCTGGCCTTCGTGCCTACTTCGACCGTGTCTCCATGCACTCCGAAAATCATAGCGACATCAATGAGCTCTTTCTGCAAGCCCTGACGGATCAATTCTTCTGCAGGTAGAGCGAGGTGGCCGCTTTGTTTGATAAGCTTGAGGTTCCATCGTCCGATTCCGTGAAAAGCCCGATAGACGACTTCAGTGCAGCATAACCGTTCTGCTTTCCGGAAATCGAAAGCGAAATCGTATTGCTTCCCTTCATGGGTAAGTGCTTTTTCTAGAGCTTGCTGAAGTTCCTCCGTCGAAACCTTGGGACGAAGGATCACGAAGGAGTCCACTGCTAGGGTTTCTTCAATTTTCCGCAGTTTGACGCCGTCCTTCTTAGCCTCAAGAACATCGGCTGAGTGATCGCGATGATTGGGAATTCCAGAATCTTTCTGGCCAGATAGTGGCCCCATGTAAAGTGCGGCATGAGGCCAGAAGCCCGGGAGAAAGAAATTGCTCATGGCATCATCGTGGCGGGTGACAAAGATGTCACCTGGTTGAAGTTTGTCTCGGATCTGATTGATTATTTTCGTCGTGACTCGTTTGCCTTCCCCTGAAGGCTTAACAAAAGGTTGCTTCATCTCGGCAATTGCAGAGCCGCTAAGGCGGAATAAGTGGAACATCACCTTTGTGTAACCGGAGCTGGTTCGACGGGTCAGCGAGTAGGTCCGGTAGGTGAGGATCGCGCTAAAAAGGTTTCTTTTGCTTTGGTCAAAATACGGTTCTTCGTTCATGAGCCACAGTGCAATGTCTTGCATGTCCGAGTCTTGAAGAGCTTCATCAATTTGCGTTCGATTATTCTCGTAAAAATTACGGGCCTGACGGTAGCGCCATTGGTTCCGGGTCGAACTCAGGTTGTGGTAGATTAGTGTCAAAGTCTTCCGGGGAATTTGATACCTCGGCTCTGCTTCATCGAGTTTGGCCAAAACAACGGGGCGTTCCTTGGCAAGTTCAATAAGGTAACTTGAACTCCGCATGAGTATAGAAGCGGCACAAAAAGCGAGGCCAAAAATTCTTAGGTCCTTCGATTTCAAAAAGGGGCTCAAATCGTCGATCATTTGCCAGAGAATAGAGCGACCCGAGAGATATCTCAGGTAAGTTTCGCGAAGGCGCTCGTCTTCATCTGGAAGATAGTAGCCCCGTCTTTGTGCGCGATCGGCATCTTCAATTTCTTGAGTTAGGTTTTTCCTGTCGGGCAAGGTATCTCGGATTCCCCGCAAAATATGGCAGGAAGATAGTAACACTTCGTCCGGCAATCGGTCCATCAGGTTCAAGTATTGAAAAATAATTTATCTTGGCGATCTAATAACCCTAGGCTCACACGCATTTGGGGTAAAAAGGGTTCATCATAAAAGTTATAGGTGCGTCAACCCCTATAAATAAAGGGATTCAGGTTTATTTTGGCTTTACAAAATATACTCCTGCAGGATGATCGTCCTGCTATGAATAAAGGTGAACTAATCGAAGCAGTCCAGAAAGCCCTCGGAAATGAAGCAACCAAGCGTCAGGCGGAAGACTCCGTCGCTGCCGTTCTTGACTCCATCGCCGCAGGTGTGAAATCAGATACCAAGGTCCAAATTATTGGATTCGGAACTTTTGAGGTTAAGAATCGTGCGGCCCGTATGGGACGCAATCCAAAGACAGGGGAAGCAATGCAAATCAATGCTTCCAAGTCAGTTGGCTTCAAGCCTTCTTCGACTCTTAAGAAGTCGCTCTAGGTTTCCTTTTAGGTCCTTAGACTTCCTAATCAAAATACCCAGCCCGGTCTACTTCGAGAGTAGCCCGGGTTTTTTGTTTCGTCTCGTAATCCCAAGAAGCTTGGATACTCTTCTTCAAAGAGATGCCTTCCAGCACTGTCGAAAATTACCTCAAAGCAATCTGGTCCCTTCAGGGGGCGCTCGATGGGGGCGGACTTGTCTTAATTGGTCACGTTGCTGAAAAGCTTTCGGTGACACCTGGGACAGCAACAACGATGATGAACCAGCTCGAAAAAAAGGGTTTAGTCGAATATCGTCCGCGTCGTGGGGTCAGGCTTAAGGAAGAAGGCCGTAAAGCCGCGATGCAGGTCTTGCGAAGGCATCGTCTTATCGAAACTTTTTTGGTGGAAGTAATGAAGTTGGACTGGGCGGAGGTCCATGATGATGCTGAGGAGCTAGAACACGTGGTTTCTGATCGTCTTCTAAAGCGGATGGACGAGATGTTGCATCATCCTACTCATGACCCGCATGGATCTCCAATCCCCAGTCCCGATGGTGAGATTACGCAGGAAGGAACGGCTACCTTGGCGGATTGCCAGCCCGGTCATTATATTTTGAAGCGAGTTCGGGAGGATCAGCCGGGCTTTCTGCAATGGCTTTCTGAGCTAAAGCTCCTTCCGGGAACCGAGTTCGTTTTGTCTTCGGTCAATGCGATGGCAGGGACATTAAGCCTTACCTTAGAAGGAGATAAAGAAGTCCTCGAAATATCAAATTCCGCGTCGCGATCTTTGTTGGTTGTGAAAGTCAATTGATCTCTTATCCGAAGTTTATAAATCCCATGAGATCTTCCTTAAATCGCCGCCGCTTTTTTTTGACCTCAGCAGGGGCTTCGCTTGCCCTACCTGGTTTGTCTTCGTTACTAGCAAAGACTGCTAATTCGCTGGCAACTGTCCACGCCACGCAAGGAGCTGGGATTGGCGCACGGCGTTTCGTGGCGGTTGGAAATCTTCTTGGTTTTCTTTAGCTAGTGTTTCTTTCCTTCAATTGAAGGCCGTGAATATGAATCGACAATTTTGCTTAAGCCGCTTGAGCCGCTTAGGGAAAAAATGACTGTTTATCGTGGTCTTGATCATGGAATTAGAGGAGGGCACTTTGCGGTTCATTCCTTCTTGTCTGGTGTGCTTCATTCTGAAGCTCGGGACCGGAAGAACGGGAATGTTACGATTGATCAATATCTTGCTGAAAAAGTTGGTAACCAAACTCGCTTCCCTTCCCTGACAGTTGGTTACAGAATGTTCTTTGAACAAGTATATGCACTAGAAAAAGAGTGTGATATGCACATAATTGGTGGCGATCTCTTTGATCGTTTACCAAATATGGAAGAGTTAGAACTTTACTTCTCGTTTATTCGAGGAGTAAAGATTCCAACCATTATGCTGTCAATGATGAGGCAAAAGGACTTTCCAAAAAAGTGAATCTTGAGGATCGCGAAAAGCTTGATGAATATTTCACCTCGATTCGTGACGTGGAGAAACGTATCGAGTTACGGCGCCGCTGGGCTGACCATCCAAAACCTAATGCTCCGCTCGATAAGCCATCCAATAAGAATACGGTAGATGACCTTCCGATCCTTTACGAATTGATCGCACTTGCACTGCAAACTGATTCGACCCGGATCGCCACTCTCGAGATCGGTGGATCTTTCCTGCCTCAAAATCTTGGGATTGATAAATCCTATCACAGCCTGTCACACCACGGTAATAAGGCAGATGCTATTACCGACCTGATTAAGTTAGAGACCTACCAAATCGAACAGTATGGAAAATTCCTTGCTCGTCTTCAATCGATTCAGGACGGTGAAGGGACTCTTCTCGATTCGACTTCGGTCCTTTTCGGAAGTGGAATCGGCAGTGGGAATTCCCACACCAATTCTGATCTCCCAGTCATTGTGGCCGGAGGTGGATACAAGCATGGAGATTTTAAGAAAGTCGAGTCCAAGGGCCTCAACAAAGTTCGCCTGTGCAATCTCTACGTTGACTTGGCGCAGCGCATGGGTATCGAGACTGATTCCTTTGGAAACAGCACTGGTCGATTCTCTTAGCTGGTGATGTCTGAAATAAAAGTCATTATTGGATTCCTAAGTTTTTTTGTGCTGGGCTCGTCTTTTGCTGGAGCCGCGGCTTCGTCTCGTGAAATCGTGGACGATTTTCTCCACAACTATTGTTACGACTGTCACGATACGGCCTCGGAAAAAGGAGAGCGAGAATTTGAGAGCCTGAAGATCCCTTTGGAAACTATTCAAGATCTCGTGATGGCGCGTGAGATTATCGATCAGGTCACGCTGAAGGAGATGCCTCCAAAAGAGAAAGACCAACCTCAAGATGAGGATCGGCTAGAGGTGTTGCGAGTTTTGAGATCTGAGATTAAGGCTGCCCGTGGTCGCTTTAAAAGTAACGGCGGAAAGACCGTAATGCGGAGGCTCTCGAATCGAGAGTATGAAAATACTTTGGAGGTTCTTTTTGGGCGCCGAGTCGACACCCTAGGTCTAACTTTGGATTTTCCCAAGGAGAAGACCAGTCAACATATCGATACGATTGGTGAGAGTCTTGTGACTTCAGGTTTCTTGCTCGACCAATATTTTCAGGCTGCTCATCGCTTAGTTGAAAATCGTCTCGGCAAGGTAGAGATGACGGCAAAAGATTGGCATTTTACAGACAATTTTAAACAGTATGAGGAACTGGCCGGATCCCATCGGGCGGTTTTTAAGAATAAATATCTCTGCGTTTATGAACAGCCAGATACCGACACCCGGCAGGGGAGCTATGGGCATATCGAAGATTTTCTGGAAGGGGTCCCGGTCTCAGGGCTTTATGATCTCAAGGTTCTTGTTCAGGGGATGCACCGCGATACTCACTACGATCCCGAGATCTTCGCGATTGATCTGAGCGAACCCTTCATCCTAGGAGTGGTTCCGGGCGATGCTACGAAGGGTCACATTCATTATCCCCAGCGTATCGAGCCTATCCTTGCAACTGCGGTTGTGCCGGATAAGAAGCCCGAGTGGATTGAGTTCAGGGTCTGGCTTGAGAAGGGTCAGACGCCGCGGTTTACCTTTCCGAACGGCCCTTATGAATCGCGGCGTTCAGTTCTCGAACTCAATAGGCGCTACAAACATGAGTTTAAGAACCCCTCCAATGGGGTAAGCCGTGCTTCTCTTTTGCGCGAAGGGAAATTGCCTCATATCCGGATTTCAGAAGTAAAAGTGCATGGACCAATCAAGGAAGAAAATGGAACTCTGGAGGAGATCGCGATTTTCGGGAAAGAAGGATTTAAGAGTGAAAAGGCTCTCGAACAATTGAATCGCTTTGCGGAGAAAGCATTTCGTAGACCTCTCGATGAATCTGACCGAAAGCGAGTTCATGATTTCTATGGCAAGCGAATCGATGAAAAAGCGGAGCCGCGTCAGGCTGCACTGGATACATTGAAGCTGATTCTTTGTTCGCCGTCCTTCTTTTATCTCAGCGAGATCACCCCGGAAGATGACCAAGCATTGAAGCCATTCGATCTGGCCTCGAGACTTTCTTATGCGCTTTGGGCAGGGCCCCCAGACGGGGAATTGTTGGCGATGGCGGCTTCTGGTGAATTGACAGAAAAAGAAGCTTTTCGGAGACAAGTAAAGCGTCTCCTAAAAGACGATCGTTCGATATTATTGTGAAAGGTTTTTTAGACTCAAATTCAAACTTTCAAGCGTCTAGGTGGGATGCCTCCGCCGAGAGAAAGGGCGCGACGATATTATTCAGAAAACTGGCCGGCATCTATGAAGGGGGAGGTTCGGCACTTTTTTGCGCATCTACTGGAGAAAAATGTGTCAGTGGTCACTTTATTAGATGCTGATTTCACTTTTGTTGATAAGTATATGGCAGCGATATACCGTTTGCCCGAGGCTAAGACGCTGAGGCTCAAGGATGGATTTAGACGAGTAACGCTCGATGAAGAAGATCGCAGGTGGGGGATTCTTGGGATGGCAGCTGTCCTCACAGTGAGTGCCAATGGCGTTGATACATCCCCTGTCACCCGGGGCGTTTTTGTGTCGGAGAATATTCTGGGTGTGGTGCCACCTTCCCCGCCGGACGAAGTGCCGCCTATCGAGCCCGATATTAGAGGAGCGACTACCTTGCGCGAGCGTCTTGAGAAGCATCGGGAATCGAAAACCTGTGCCGAGTGCCATCGTAAGATCGACCCGCTTGGTTTCGGGCTTGAGACCTTTGATGAACTAGGAAGATGGCGCACCCACTATCGAAGGTCAGGCAAGCCACTTTTTGTGAAAAAAGCACCCAAGCTAAAGGTCGATTCCTCCGGCGAAATGCCATCGGGTGAAGAGTTTGAAGATTTTCGCGAGCTTCGGGATATCTTGGTGTCAGCCCGGTCCGAGGTTTTTATAAAACACTTAATTACGACCGTCCTCACTTACGCGACCGGTCGCCATATGGAGGTGGTTGATGATTATGCTATAATCGATATTCAGAAGCGCTTAAAGGACAAGGGCAATGGTCTTGCAAGCTTAGTCGAGGAATCGTTGCTGAGCGAGATTTTCAGGTCTCGCTGAAAGCCGCTCTTTTCGGTAATATCCCTGGTTTTTTTGCCATCATCCATCTGATCAGTATGGGTTGATTAGCAATTTAGATATTCTAAATATATTTTTTGGAGCCGGCAATGGTAATGAGATTTGTTAGAAATGAACTTGCTCTCCTGTAGCGGTATTTGGCATGCTTTTGAGAACCTCGGACGGCGGAGAATTCTCGTCAGATACCCCAATTACATTATGAATATTACCAATAACTCTTCGTCTTGTTTCTTAAGATCTTCCTTGATGGTTTTGGCCCTCAGCGCAACAAGCGGCGCTGGCGAAATTCCCATTACTGGCATTGAAGCATTTCATCAGGGCGACAGTCTTGATGGTGATGGGTCTTTTCTCAAGGCGATTGATGGCAGCGGGATGGATATGATTGATCCCGATGATCCATCTACTTGGACAGTTGCGAGTACTGCTTGGGCTGATGATTGGCAGGGTTTTTCCGCGGATAATACCGGGGATAATACTTGGGTGGTGATGGATCTAGGTGCTCCTGTTGAAGTTTGAGCACAATGTATTTGTGGAATGTCCAAGAGGGCAATGCTCTCGATCGAGGAGTGAAGGATTTCGAAGTGTTTTATGCCACGAATCCGGCACTTTCGCCACCCGTCACAGGTGGCACCGTTACCCCCTACAGTTTTACCAGCGGGGGATGGACTTCAATTGGAGACGCTGAGTTAGAAATGGGAACTCAGAATGGTGACGCTGGACAGGCTTATGATATTTCGGATGCTGCCGGGGCTCGCTACATTGGACTTAAGTTAACAAGTAATCACGGGGGGTTTCGAACTGGGTTTGCTGAGGTCGCTTTTAGTGATGTTGCAGATCCGAATGCTATCACGCCCGGCGAGATTGGACCTCCGGATCCACCTGTCGAACCGGGTGAGGGGAAGGTTGTTCCAATCGCAGAAGTCTTTGCTTTCCATCAGGGAGACAGCTTTGATGCGAACGGCTCGATTTTGAAAATTGCTGATGGCAGTGGTATGGCAAAGGTTGATTCTGAAGATCCTTCCACCTGGACAATTAGCAGCACTGCTTGGGCTGATGACTGGCAGGGCTTCTCCGCCGATAACTCCGCCGACAATACTTGGGCTATTATTGATTTAGGAGCCCCCACGATTGGTCTCGACCAAATGTATCTCTGGAATGTCCAAGAGGGCAATGCTCTCGATCGAGGAACGAGCACTTTTGATATTTACTACGCCACTCTGCCTACTGAAACAATCCCAGTTCAAAGCGGGGCAGTCACACCCTACAGCTTTGGAGGTGGTGGTTGGACTCAGCTTAGCACTGGAAACAATCTTGCTCAGGGAATTCAATTCGGTGATCCTGGAGAGGTCTTTGACATCTCGGGAGCTTCGGGTGCTCGGTATATTGGACTTCATCTAACCGCAAATCACGGGGGTTTTCGCACTGGTCTTGCTGAAGTCGCGATCACAAGTGAGGGCGCTGGGGCGCGCGAAGACGATGATGGTGATGGTCTCCTGAATGGTTGGGAAAAGGCCTATGGCTTTGATCCTGAGAGTGACCAAGGCGACGATGGAGCAGAAGGGGATTCCGATGGCGATGGACTATCGAACCTTGAGGAGCAAACAGCTGGGACAAGCCCGCTTCTGGCTGATTCAGATGGCGATGGCTATGGAGATGAGGTCGAGACTGATACCGGAGTCTTCGTAGACCTGACCAACACTGGAACAAGCCCTATTAAAAATGATACTGACAACGACGGTCTTCTTGATGGAGCAGAAGACAATAGCGCTATCTTTGTCGATGAGGATCAATCAGGTTCAAATCCTCTTAAATCAGATACGGACGATGATGGTCTTAACGATGGATATGAAGTCAGTAACGGCCTCAATCCTAACGATGATGGAACTACAGATGCGAACAACGGGGCTGCTGGTGATCCTGACTCTGATAACTCGGGGAATCTGGCTGAATTCCAGCGGGGAACTGACCCCCAAAATGATGATTCCGACGAAGATGGCATTCTTGACGGCTATGAAGACAACACAGGGATTTGGGTAAGTGCGACTCAGACTGGAACAGACCCTCTTGATCCGGATTCAGATGATGACACATTACTCGATGGGGTAGAAACGAATGACGGGAATTTTGGAGGTGCAGGAGCGACCGGTTCAAATCCCAACGCCCACGATACTGATGCTGATGGATACTTTGATGAACAGGAATTGGCTGGAAATACTGATCCATCCGACCCGTCTAGCAAACCGCAATTTCCGACGCCTCTTGGTTTTTGGTCATTCGACGATCAAGGAGAGACAATCACGGCCGATCTATCGCCAAACGGTAACAATGGCACTGTTCTTGGCAATGCCACATATGTCGAGGGCCACTCTGGAATTCCTGGTGACTTTGCTATCGATCTCGATGGAATTGACGATGCCGTTACGACATCAATGACCTTAGATAACATTGGCGAATTTACGATGGCAGGTTGGATTCGTTTTCCATTCGATCAGGCGAACCGTTCTGGGTTGTTTGGTCAGAATGATATTCTTGAATTCGGCTTTAGCGCTCCTTCAAATGTTCACCTATGGTCTAATCCTGGTGGCGCGCTTAATGCACCGCTTTCACCTTCGGAGGAGTGGGTCCATATCGCTTTTGTGGGAGACTCGACTGGAAGAACGATCTTTATCAATGGTGAGGCCGTGGCAACTGGGAATGCCGCAACCCCGCTTAATGCCTCTGATTTCTTTTTCAATATCGGGGGAGCTGGTGTGTTTGATGCAACAGGTAACCACTTTTTGGGTCAAATTAATGATGTTGGAGTCTGGGAAGTTTCAATGGGGCCACAGCTGATTAAAGGGCTTGCAGACGGGACAATTTCACCGGTTCCCGGACTGGGTGGTGGAGGTCTCGAAATCTTGTCTTTTTCCCGTAATGGTAATCAACTTTCATTCGTGGTGGGAGGGACTGTAGCAGGAACAACTTACGCGCTTGAAGAATCAGATGGTCTCTTAGATCCATGGCTTGAACTTAATGATTTTGTGGGTGCTGGAGGGGCCAATGAGACGACCGTAACTGCGCCAATATTTCCTCCGGCTGCAGCCAAGAAATTTTACCGGATTCGTAATCTTGATGATGAATAGCTTTTTGCGACTCTGAAAAGAAACCCCGTGTCGAACCGCTGAGTCCTTCACGGAGTCTTTTTTGGACGGGTGCTTTTACGGACAAACTCCGAGCTCACGCCCCACTGCAATAAAGGCCTCTAGAGCTTGATCAAGATGCTCCGTGGTATGGGCTGCCGAGATTTGGGTTCGGATTCGGGCCTTCTCTTGCGGAACCACTGGAAAAAAGAAGCCGATGGCGTAGATGTTTCTGTCTAGGAGTTTTGCCGAAAATTGTTGAGACAGGTCGGCATCACCAAGGAGGACCGGAGAAATTGGATGCTCTTTACCTAAGATATCAAAACCTGTCGAAGCGAGGTTTTTGCGAAAGTATTTCGTATTGTCTTTGACGCGGTCAGCCAGTTCGGTGGACTCGGTAAGGAGCTCAAGAACCTTGAGAGAAGCGGCAACGATTGGAGGAGCGATACTGTTAGAAAAGAGGTAGGGTCGAGACCGTTGGCGGAGGAGATTGATGATCTCCTTTTTGCCTGAAGTGTATCCGCCCGATGCCCCCCCAAGAGCCTTGCCTAGTGTGCCAGTGGTCAGATCGATCTTTCCCATGAGTCCGCAATGTTCATGAGTTCCGCGGCCGGTGGCTCCAAGAAATCCGGTCGAGTGGCAGTCGTCAAAGTGGACGAGAGCGTCGTATTTGTCAGCTAGAGCGTGAATCCCGGCCAAATCGGCAATGACACCATCCATTGAGAAGGAGCCGTCGGTGGTGATGAGTTTATGACGCGCTCCTTCCGCATCAGCTTCCTGAAGCTGCTTTTCAAGATCAACAAGGTCATTGTTGGTATAGCGGTAGCGTTTTGCCTTACAGAGACGAACTCCATCAATGATTGACGCATGATTGAGTGAGTCAGAAATCACGGCGTCCTCTGCAGTCAGAATGGTCTCAAAGAGCCCGCCGTTTGCGTCGAAACATGAGGGATAAAGAATCGTCTCCTCGGTCCCGAGGTATTCGCTGAGCCTTTCCTCAAGTTGGCGGTGCAGGGTTTGCGTTCCACAAATAAAACGAACTGAAGCGAGGCCAAAGCCGTGCTCTGAGATTGCCGAACGAGCAGCTTCACGAACTTCGGGATGGTTAGAGAGACCAAGGTAGTTGTTGGCACACATGTTGATGACGCGGCGACCATCCTCAAGCGTGACTTCCGCATCTTGAGCTGATGCAATTTTGCGCTCAGATTTGTAGAGACCAGCCGATTTGATCTCATCAAGCGTATCGGAAAGCTGATTTTGAAACTGCGAAGTAAGCATTGGTAAAAATCGTATTTAAGTTAGCCGAGATCGGCCCAATGGAGAAGAACTTTACCGCAGGAGCCCTCGTTCATGGCGGCGAATCCTTTTTCGAAGTCTGTGTATTCGAAGCGATGTGTGATCACTGATTAGACATCGAGGCCAGACTGCAGCATGGAGGTCATCTGATACCAGGTGTCATACATTTTCCGCCCGTAAATCCCCTGAATAGTCAGTGAATTGAAAATGACCTGATTCCAGTCAATACTAATACCGTGCTCAGGAATTCCGAGCAAAGCGATTTGACCGCTATGACGCATATTGGCGATCAGATCATTAAAAGCTTCTTTATTATTACGACATTTCAAGCCCGACATCGAAGCCTTCTGTCATCTGGAGATCTGTTTGAACTTCGGAGATTTTTTCGGTGGTGACGTTGACGGTGCGGGTGGCACCCAGTTTTTTGGCGAGGGCGAGGCGTTTGGGGTTTAAATCGGTTACAACGACGTGTCGCGCGCCTGCGTGTCTTGCGATCCCGGCTGCCATACAACCAATTGGCCCCGCGCCTGTGATGAGAACATCTTCCCCAAGTAAGGGAAAGGTTAGAGCAGTATGTGTAGCGTTACCAAAAGGATCAAAAATTGCCGCGCTGTCCTTGGACACCTCAGGCGCGAGTTTCCAGACGTTAGTGGCAGGCAGGACCATGAATTCAGCAAATGCTCCTGGCGAGTTGACGCCAACTCCGAGTGTGTCTTTGCAATAGTGACGTCGTCCGGCAAGGCAGTTTCGGCAACGACCGCAGATTAAGTGACCTTCACCCGAGACGAGATCTCCGATCTTAAAAAAGTCGACATCGTTGCCGATTTCCACGATCCGACCGACGAATTCATGTCCGATCACCAGGGGAACCGGAATTGTTTTCTGGGCCCACGAGTCCCAATTATAAATATGAAGGTCGGTGCCGCAGATACCAGTGCGATCTATTTGAATCAAGACTTGGCGGGGCCCGGGAACGGGTTGCGGGACTTCGGTGAGAGTGAGGCCGGAGGCCGCTTCTGATTTAACAAGAGCCTTCATCTAGTGTTTAAGAAAGTGGATCCAAACACCCCATAAGCGGTAGTGAGGAAAATGAGATATTTCACTCAAGAACGATACCGAAACTTTTGCAGGATTACGAATTAGAAAATGCTTTTTTCACACGTATGATATTCCACGATGATGCGATTTTTAGCCATTTTACTCATGCCGGTTTTAGCTGCAGGTGATGTGACGTTTGAGAAAGAGATCAAGCCGATCTTAGAGGATTATTGCTTCGACTGCCACGGGGATGGTGCCTCGAAAGGAGATTTCACGATGGACGAATATGATGACCTTTCGGGGCATCTCGATGATATTGACCACTGGCTAGCGGTTTGGCGAAATGTGCGCTCCCAGATCATGCCCCCGCCCAAAAAGGATCAACCTGATCTCGCGGAAAAGCGCCAGCTTATGGGATGGATCGAAAAGCGGGTGTTTAAACTGGACCCTAATAATCCGGATCCGGGGCGGGTGACGATTCGCCGGTTAAATCGAGTTGAGTATTACCACGCTATCGAGGATCTGCTCGGTGTGGAGTATGAAACTTGGGAAAAATTTCCGGCTGACGATACGGGATATGGTTTCGATACCATCGGGGATGTTTTATCGATTTCACCGCTTCTTATGGAGAAGTATTTGGAAGCTGCTTCGACAGTTGCTGAGAAAGCCCTTCCCAAGGGGACTGTCCTACAGACTCCAGTTCGTTTTTTTGAAGGAAGTCGGTTTCGGGAAGATGGAGATGAAGTCCACCAGGCAGATTGGATGAAATTTAAGGAGGAGCGGAAAGTCTATTTGAAAGGTGATGCTCCTGTGAAGGGGGTTTATCAGGTTACTCTTGATTATGCGATTCGTGGTTTGACCAATCAAAGGGCCCGACTGGAGCTTTGGATGAATGGTAAAAAAATTGCGGAGCGGACTGTGGGCTGGGATCAACGTGATACGATTAAGATGGGTGGACAAGCGGATTTGATAAAGGGAAGCAATACCGTTGAAATAAGGATAAGACCGAAAAATTCTCCTGGTGAAGGACAAGGCGAACAGTCTGTAGTGCTAAAAGGGGTTACGATCCGAGGACCACTTAATGGAAGTTATAAAGAATATCCAAAAGGATACAGTATGATCATGGTCGATGGACCAGCTCCCGAAAAGTTGCGTGAGCGGGAATTGTATGCGCGAAAAATTATGCGAAGTTTTGTGAGTAGAGCATTTAGGCGTCCCCTTGATAGATATACTGTAGCCCGTCTTGTGGAAATGGCGATGCAGGTGGACCAATCGCCTGGTCAAAGTTTTGAGGATGGAATTAAACATGCCATGACGGCTGTGTTAGCCTCGCCACGTTTTTTGTTTCGCGCGGAGATACAACCGGAACCCAACAACAGCGGAAAATCGGTAATGTTGGATGAGTATGCTCTTGCGGCTCGACTTTCCTTCTTTCTTTGGAGTTCAGTTCCTGATGACGAATTGCTGAGTCTCGCTTTCAAAAACCAACTTCGTAATAATCTCGGGGTTCAAATTGATCGGATGATCGCAAGTTCAAAATCTCGTCGGTTCGTGAACAATTTTGTAGGGCAATGGTTGCAGGCAAGGGATGTCGAAAATATCTCAATTGATGCCAAACGGGTAGTGGGGGTTAAGGATCAGCGTGAAGCGGATCGGATTTTTAATGGGCGAGTTCGAAGTGATATGAAGGAGGAATCAGAGCTCTTTTTTGAGTTTATTCTTAAAAATAATCGGCCGATCAAGGAGTTGATCTCAGCGCGTTACAGCTTCTTGAACGAAAGACTTGCGGAATTTTATGATGTGCCGGGGGTGCTTGGTTCAGAGCACCGACTCGTTGATTTACACGAACACCCCCAGCGCGGTGGTATTTTAGGTCAAGGCACCTTCCTTCTTGTGACCTCTAATCCGACTCGTACTTCGCCGGTGAAGCGCGGACTCTTTGTTCTAGATAATCTTTTAGGGACTCCGGCACCCCCAGCTCCACCCGATGTCCCGGAACTAGAAGAAGTTTCGGAGCATGAGGATAAGCTGCTTACGATGCGTCAAATGATGGAAGTTCATCGGGAAAAGCCCCTTTGTGCAAGCTGTCATAAGCGTATGGATCCCATTGGTTTGGGCCTCGAAAACTTCAATGCGATCGGGCAATTCCGAAGTCAAGAATCAGGTCAGCCGATTAATTCTTCAGGCGTGCTGATTACCGGCGAAAAGTTTAGTGATATCGTTGCACTTAAGAAGGTGCTGGCCGATGAACGGCGGGATGACTTTTACCGCTGTCTCAGTGAAAAACTTCTTACCTATGCAATCGGGAGGGGGCCGAAGTATTTTGATGCGGTGACAATCGAAACTTTGGTGCAAAAACTCAATAAAGGAGAAGGGAATCTTAAAGATCTAGTTGTTATGATCATCGAGAGCGTTCCATTCCAGAAGCGAAGGGGAGGGTAAGACTTATTAAACCTGCCTGAGTAGACCGCTTGAATCTCCAATTCGATCGACTGAAGCGCCAGCTTCTTGCAGTAATCTCATGTAGAGATTGTTCAGAGGAGTATTATCAGGAATTTCGACATGTCGGCCCGTTTGGAATTTTCCGCCAGCGTTTCCAGCCAAAATAATTGGAAGATCATCGTGGGTGTGTCGATCGGCATTCGAGAGACCACTTCCCCATACAATCATTGAATTATGAAGGAGAGTGTTACCATCAATATCCTCGGTGGACTTCATTTGCTTTAGGAAATAGGCCAATTGTTGGGTGTAAAAATTATCAATCTTGGCGATTTTATCCATCTTGTCCTTGGCCTGCCGGTGATGTGAGAGACTGTGATGACCTTCGTTAAAACCAAGTTTCGAAAAGCTTCGGTTACTCCCATCGTGGGCGAGTAGGAAAGAAGAAATTCGGGTTTGATCGGTCTTGAAGGCTAAAAGTAGCATGTCGAAGAGTAAACGAATGTGTTCCTGATATTCGCCTGGCACTCCTTCGTCGGGAGCATCGACTCCCGGCTTTGGCGGAGGACCAAAGCTCTCAGATTTCTCAATCCGTCTCTCTATCTCACGGACACCGGCCATATATTCATCAAGCTTGTTGCGATCGTTTCGGCCCAAGTCGCTGTTCATCGATTTGGCGTCCTCCATCACAATATCTAGGATAGATCGTTTTTCGGCTCGGCGTTTCGCGAGGCCCTTTTGTCGCTCTGCGTTGGTGCCTCCTCCAAACAATCGTTCGAAAACGAGGCGAGGATTCGACTCCGGAGTCATGGGTTGAGTTGAGGAACGCCAGGACAAGTTGTATTGGTAAGCACAAGAATAGCCAGAGTCACAATTGCCTGACTTGCGCACTGCGTCGCAGGATAGCTCGAGAGAGCGGAGGCGGGTTTCCGAACCAATATAGTTTGCAGCCATTTGGTCTACTGAAACCCCAAGATGGATATCCGAGCCTGCGGTTTTTCGCGGTCGCGCGCCGGTAAGGAATGTTGCGCCGCCGCGAGCGTGATCACCGGCACCATCGGGTCCGGCCCAGCCGTTGGCTTGTTCTAGCCCTTTGATAATTTGCAGGTCATTCTTGAAGTCATTGAGGGACTTCATCGATTCATTAAATTTGAAATCTAAACCTGTTCCTTCAGGGCGCCATTTGTCCATGATTACGCCATTTGGAACATAGAGATATGCCATGCGTAAGGGTGCTCCGGTCGCGGTAAGACCTCGTGTTGAGGCAACCGCACTGACCTCGGCGCCAAGAGATCGGAAGGAAGGGAGGGCTACGCTGGCACCAAGGCCGCGGAGAAATGCACGACGCCCAAGGTTAATCGATGGTTTGTTCATGGGACTTGTTGGTTGGGAAAGATAGGAGATTAGGATTAAATGGACTTTATGAGTTGGCCAGTTAAAAAGTGCTACCGTCTCCACGCCGTTTCTGAAATGGAACACTTTCAGTGATAGCGTAAATGAGATCCTTCATTCCGCCACTATCCTTTAGGAGCCGCGCCATGATCGCATCAATGGTAGGAGCATCGTAGTATTCAACCCCCCGGCCAAGAGCATAGGTTAGAAGTTTTTCAGTGAGACAGCGGTAGAAATCTTGTTTTCGGGAACCTGCAAGGATGGTTTTGAGTTCCATAATATTGGAGAACGTTTCTCCGGTGACGAGTTTGCCGGCGCTATCGATTTCCTTTCCGTCTTCCTTATCTCGCCACTGACCGAGGGCATTAAAGTTTTCAAGGGCGAGTCCGATCGGGTCCATCCGTTCGTGACACGAGGCACAAAGTGGCTTTTCGCGGTGGACTTCCATCATCTGACGCATTGTGAGCGGTGCGTCCTGATGCCCCGAAACTTCTTCCAGATCAGGAACATTAGGCGGAGCAGGAGGAGCGGGTGTGCCTAAGATGTTATCAAGGACGAAGAGCCCACGCTTAACTGGAGAGGTGCGAGTGGACTGTGATGTCACGATTAAGAAGGTTCCTTGGCCAAGGATGCCGCCTCGCCCCTTCAAATGTTCGTTAAATTCAACTTTTCGAAAATCGTTGCCCCTTACATCGGGGACTCCATAGAAATTAGCGAGGTTTTCATTGAGGAAAGAATAATTTCCATTGAGTAGCTCCAAGATAGGTCGATTCTTCAAAAGGACGTAGCGGAAAAACTCTTCCGTCTCCTGTTTCATATCTCGCCTCGTTCCCTGGTTGAAAATCCGATTGGCTTTTCGGCGATCTCGCTCCCGGAGGATTCGGCGGGTATCAATACTAAGTCCCTGCAAGTCACGCGTCTGAAGCCATTGGCCGATAAAATTTTTGACCATACGATCTGATTTCTTATCAGTGAGCATGCGGTCTACCTGTGCCCGAAGGTTTCTTCGTAGCTGCTTTTTTACGGCGAGATCTAGTAAGGTCTTGTCTGGAGCGGAGCTCCAGAGGAAGTAGGAAAGACGGGAAGCTAGGGCGTATTCATCGAGCAAGACAACCTTGTCCGGATTGTCTGGCTCAGCTTGGGTTTCACGGCGGAAAAGAAAACTAGGTGAGCTCAGGGTGGCCGTTACTGCTAGACGAACGCCATCCGAAAAATTCCCTCTTTCGCTTTTCGAAATCGCGAGGCTTGTAATTTGGTCAATCAGCTTTTTGCGCGGCGGGCGTCGGAAGGCTCGAAATGCAAAGCTTTCTACGATCTTCCGCATGTAGGTAGATTTCTCCTTTGCCCCAGCTGGAGGTAGGCCATCGACAAAGATTCGTTGATAGCTTTCTGGATAAAGATTCCAATTTCCATCTGAGCCAAGGCGTCTCAGCTGGAAGCGATCAATCTGGATTCCGGCGGTGCCGTTACCCTCACCATTTTCTTTAGGAATGACGACGAACTCAAAATGATGATCGCCTTTTGTGAGATCAAAATTCTGGAGGAAACGACTTCCGCGTGAAGAGTCAGAGTTGAAGTCGATCTCTTGCACTTTTTGTCCATCGATGAAAATCTGGTATCTGGCAGATTGGCCTTTCGGCTGCCCTCCTTCGCTTTTGACAGTATAAGCAACTTCAAGAGAATATTGTGCACTGGTATCAATGATTTGTTTTACGGTAACGGTTTGGGCGGCATTCGCTTCCATGAAACGAGCGGTCTGGCTACCCCCGTGGTCACGGAAGCTCCCGGCATCAATTATGATTGGTTTTGGTTTTCCAGCGTCAACTGGAAGGGCCGATTCTGAAATCTCCTCTGCGGCGTTAAAATACTTCTCCATCAGGAGCGGTGAAATCGTGAGAACGTCACCGATCGTGTCGAAACCAAAGCCTGTGTCATCGGGTGGGAAATTATCAGTCGTATTAAAATTCACACCAACCACGTCCGCGATCGTGTTCCGATATTCCTGCCGGTTCATTCTGCGAATGGTAACGCGCCCTGGGTCTGGATTTTTTGGGTCGAGGGCAAAGATCCTTTGCTCAATCCAGGCGATCATTTCTTTCCAAACGCTTCCAGTTCCTGAAATTCCTTTTTTGCAGCAGGCAGTGCTTTTTCTAAAAGGTCTTCCAAAAAGTCACCAACGTTTGTGGGCGTTTTAGCCATTCGTTCTTCTAATACAAAATGAGCATGCGTATGGTAGCCTAAAAGTTGCGCCCTTTTAAAACGTAACTTAGTTATTTTTAAAACAATTTCTTGATTATCTAACGCATCGTTTTGAAACCCTTTTTTTCCAAAAGCCAATGCGAGTTCTTTTCGTAACGCTCTATTTTTGGCATACGTCATAAAATTATCATCAGGAGCCAGTTGTTATTCAACGGTCCTTGCGACTGTATCTTTTCATCTGGGGTTGAACTTATTGCGGATGATTTTGGCCTCGCTTAGGGTGTTTGGGGTAGAAAGCGCGAAAGCTGCTTCTCTTTGGCCAAATTTTCAACTCGGAGAGACAGTGATAATGGTGGCTTTATCTTCTGCAAAGAGCTCTTTTGCGATTTCATGAATCTCTTTTGCAGTGACAATGTTGAGGCGTTCGCTTTGAGAGAGGTGATGGTCGGCGGGGTGGCCAAGAAGAACATCGAGTGCAGCCATTCTTGCTCGAGCTGATGGGCTTTGATTGCGAAGAGCCTCTTGAGCTTCGACGTTGGCTTTGACTCTCTCGAGAGCGTCGGCAGGGATTCCGTGCTCGATGATCTTAGTGATTTCGCCTTGTAACTCACGATGGGCTAATTCTAGTTGTTCGGGGGCAGTGCCGAGGTAGAAAGCGAAAAGGCCCGTGTTCAGACCTAGGAATTGTGAGGTGCTGACGTAGTAGGCGAGTCCGAGTTCCTCGCGAATGCGAGTGAAGAGAGGACCTGCCATGTCAGAGCAGTAGGCGTCAATAAGTTCGAGCGCGAAACGGCGGGGATCATCTTGAGTAAGACCGGGGAACCCGATAGCAAGAACGGCTTGTTCTTTGTTCAGCTTAAGAGCGTGTTCTCCGGCTTGTGCGGTGAGTGAATCACCGAAAGAGGGTGGAATGCCTACAGGTAGCGCTCCGAGCGATTTTTCGAGTGCTTCCAAAGTCGCTTGAGGTTCTAGATCTCCGAAGAACGCGCAGACCATGTTTGTTGCAGTGAAGTATTTTGAGTGTTGGGCACTAATCGTCAGATGGTCGAGCGATTTAAGGGAATCGACAGTTCCAGAAGATGGGATACCGTAACCTTGCCCCTTCCAAAGTTGGTGGCGCATTTCTCGGAAAGCTCGGCTGGCAGGATCCTCAAGCTGTTCTTCGAGACCCGCGATTAGGGCCGCTTTTTCTCGTTCAATGGCTTCGTCTGGGAAGCTGGGTTCACGAATGATTTCACCTAGTAAGTCAATTACGATTGGAAGATCGTCGCGCAAGCAATACGAAGAAAGCATAAGGGTGTTATTACCCGCTGCTGCTCCGATGCTTGCTCCAAGATCCTCAAGGGTTTCGGCAATGTCTTGGGCATCGCGCGTCCTCGTGCCTTTCGTGAGGAGCTGGGAGAGAAGAGAATTCAAACCTGCTGATTCGGGGGATTCCGAGAGTGACCCTGCGAGTAAGGAAGTCTGGCTATAAACAGCAGGAACAGTCGGATCTCGTTGCAGGATCACACGGAGCCCATTTGATAAAACGTGCTCGCTGATCTTTTCTGGGCCAGAAGTCCCAGTCCGAGAAACGGGTTGATTACTGAGATTTTTGGGCACCAAAGAAGTGACGGTGAGATTATCCCCGGTTAGGTATGATTCGATGGCGGTGCGAAGATGGTCTTCGGTCACTTGGGAAAGTTTTTGGATCGCAGAACGGGTATAATTCAGGTCGCGAGCGCTGTGCCAGTTTGAAGCAAGATCTGAAGCTCTCCCTGAAGCTGTTGTAAGGGTCTTAAATTGTTGGGAAGCGATTTGGCGGAAGGCCCTGGCGATGGGACGAGTGAGATCGGAGCTTCTGAGATTTTCGATTTGTGAAAGGATTTCCTCTTCAACGGTTTTCGTGTTTTCGGGTTCCACTTCAGCATAAGCACTGAAAATTCCGGGACCATCGGCGGGCATCCAGGAGTAGGCTCCGATAGAGTGGACGAGTGATTTTTCTTCACGAATCACCCGGTAAAGGGGAGAAGATCGACCACCTCCAAGGACAACAGAGAGGAGGTCAAGCGCCGGGGCGTCTTCGTGGGTGAGACCAGGGATTTGCCAGGTGAGAGCAAGATGGGTGTTTGGAATGGCGAACGAGCGGGAGGCGCGCCGAACTCCCATTTGGCGGGGCTCAGCGGGAGCGACGATGGGAAAGGAGGCAGGAGGACGGAGGCCCTTGGCAAGTTCACGTTCGATGATGGATTTCGCTTCGGTAGGTTCGAAGCCGCCTGAAAGGACGAGGAAGGAATTGTGCGGGCGATATTTGGCAGCATGGTAGACCTTCATTTCATCATAAGTGATGGCGTCGAAGAGGTCACGGTGGCCGATCACAGGATGGCGTCGGTTATCTCGTTGGTAGCAGGTGCGGAAGAGGAGTTGAGATGAGACGGAGTCGGGGTCGTCGAGTCCCATCGCAATTTCGCGGCGAATGACATCTTTTTCTTTCTCGTATTCGTCCTTGGGAAAAGTCGGGCGGAAGACCATTTCGATGAGCGCGGAAAGGAAGAGGTCGAGTGACTTAGCGGGGCCATCGATATAGTAAACAGTACGATCGAAGGAGGTGTAGGCGTTCCACTGGCCTCCAGCGGCCTGAACCTCCTGTGATAGCGCTTCGCCAGAGAAGCGGTCAGTTCCTTTGAATACCATGTGTTCGAGGAGGTGTGAGATGCCGGATCCTGCAAGGGCGGATTCGTGCTGTGAGCCGGTTTCAACCCAGATTTGAGCGGAAATGACTTGGGACGCTGCGTTTGGGTCGAGGATCGTATCGAATTCGTGGTCGAGGGTGACGAGGTTTGCCGTGCTGGCGGGAAAGTCCATGTCATGAAGATGGAGTTAGGAAGAGCGAACGTCGAATATCGAATTCAAGAATGAGGCAAATGAAGGGTAATAGGATTTTTGTGTAAAAGTTCCTGACCCTAGCCATGGAAAATGCTAACTACCTCATATGAACAAAAAGACGTTTCTGGTCACGGCGATCATCGGGTTTCTTTTCGTGGGAGGGGTGGGCTTTGGCTACTATACGTTGAAGATGAATGCCAATTCCTTTAAGGCGATCGCGATTCCTGTTAAAGGACTTCCGACGGAATTATGCGAGGATTGGGAGGCAGCTTTCCACGAGGTACTGAGTAATGAGGCGATACTACAGGAAATCGCTGATGAGACCCAGTATGCCGAAAAGCTTGGAGTGCCGTCCGAAGAAGCGGTTTCACACCTCAAGGGGGCAATTAAAGTCCGATTTGTTAAGCGCAATAATTGGATTGAGATCGGGCTAGTGGGTAAGCGAAAGCAGAATGAGGACTTAATGAAGATCGCGGAACTCCTTCATGAGAGGGGCGCCGAAAATGTTGTAAAGAAGTCTCCTTCCTTCCAACAGTATCTTGATCTAGTTAGCAAGCAGAGGGCAGATACCCAGTCAGGGCAGCCGTAATTATATTAGCGATACAATTTCACTCTCATCAAAACGAACTTTGGGCGCGTCCGCATACTTGTCATCGGAGCAACGATAGCCTAGGGCGCAGGCGACTGAAGTTGTTAGGCCTTTTTCTTCAAGTCCTAGAATCCGGTCATATTCAATCGGGTTAATTCCCTCCATCGGGCAGGCATCGATTCCGAGCAGGGCGGCAGTTGTCATGAGTTGACCAAGTGCAATATAGGTCTGGAGTTTGGCCCATTGTAGTTTCGCGGTGTCGTCCATATTTTTAGTGAAGCCGACCATCATGTCACGGTAAGGATTGAGTTGGTCAATTTGGCCTCCGCGAATCTCGATCGTGCGGGCAAGAAATGAGTCGATTTCCGCCTCCGTCATTGAGGTCTTCGCAGTAAGAACGACGAAGTGAGAACAATCAGTAACTTGTGCTTGTCCCCAGGAATGGGGGAGGAGCTCTTCTTTGATTTCCTGGTCACGAATGGTTACGAAGTGCCACGGCTGCAGACCAAAAGAGGAAGGGGTCAGAACCAATGAGCTGGCGATTCCCGACCAAACTTCGTCGGGAATGATCTTTGAAATGTCAAATTTTTTGGTGGCGTAGCGCCAATGAAGTTGCTCGAGAAGGCCTTGAGGTGAAACTTTACTCATAGGGAGAATCATTGCGCTCCAATCTTGATTGGCAAGGAAAGGCTTGGGATTTCCTTAATGCCAAAGTTGAACATAATGCCGTGTTCATCTTGGTTGCGGTTGTTTCGAATGAAAAACCCGGCTGAGCCGACGAAGGAATCAAAGTCGTAGTGGATATTGTATTGCTGTAACTCCAAGGTGCTGTCGACGAGCTCAAGGCGATGGTGGGTTCCGATTCCCCAGTAGTCGTTGAGGCGTGTAAAGGTCTCTAACACGATTCGGTCTGAATCACGCAAAACCGGGTGATTGTTCAAGTGCCGATAGCCGACTTTGAATTCAAAGTCATCGTCTGGCATGAAGCGCATGGAAGAGGCGACTTCGGTAAAGTTATCGGTCGTAGAGACTGGAAACTGGGTTTCAAGATCCAACTCCAACCAAGGAACAGGATTCCAACGGATGTCGTTGTAGAGATTTGAGAAATCGCGGTCGAGTTCTGGATCTTCGATAAAAGCATCGAAATAAGTGTCCATCGTAAGCCAGTCATGCATTCCACTATCACGCCGGGTGACGAGTCGATTCCTCATGCCGAGTCGTAGGATGCTCCAGTCCTGAAGGTCGTCAACGGCAGTGAAACGGCCGACTTGGCGCTGTCTAGGGCGAGTGGTGGGAGTTAGGCGATCGATACGGCCGAAGGATGAATCAAGCTCGTTAGTCGAGAGCCAGCTAAGGGAAGAATAGGGTTCGATAATATGGCGGGCGCCATCGATTCCCCATTTGTCACTGTTGAAATTGGGGAGGAGTTTGTTGAACTTTGTAGAAACATCAATGTTAGCGGAAATATGAGTCCGGCCGATAGAGTCATCCGGTCCCTGAACTGCTTGATAGTTGCTATGGCCGGCACCGAGGCGAGGAACGACGTTGAAATGGCCAGCTTTGGTTGGGAGTGAGAACTCGTGGTAGCTATGGAAGCGAGCGAATCCACGATCATCGAGAAGGCGGCTGATCTGGCTGAGTCTAGGGTCACCGGGAAGGAGGGCGCTGGAGGCTTTGGAGGCTATCCCTCTGGAATTTCGCAAGCCTCTCCTGGTAGACACCAAGTAAAGTTTGGCTTTCGTAAAGGAGCGGCGTATCGAGGAAAGGTTGTCGGATCCAATCGTGAGTGAACTCGGGGAGACGGGTATCGCTTTGATAAAAATCATTGAGCCTGAGTCGTGCGCCAAGCTGAGTTAAGCTGTTCGCGGACCGCCTAGTAAATCCAAGAAAGTTGTCCGGTGCTCGGTTGATACGAAAAAGAGAGGGATCAAAATCCTCAAGATAGTATTCGTCGCTAAGCAGGGTTAGATTGGCGTCAAAAGTGTATTTTGAGACCGGGGTTTCGAGGAATGGAATCCGGTGAACGAATTCAGCGCGGAATCGATTTGGCTTAATGTTAGTTCGGTCAACTCCGGCACGTTCGTCTTCCGGATTGAGATCATCAATGTAGTAAATCTTTAGCCAGCCATAACCATCTTTTGAGTCGAGGCGGGTATCAAAAAAGTCCACCCCCATTCCAAGTCCTTTATTAGAGTAGAGATCGGCATGCCATTGCGAGAGAAGCCAGGCCCCTTTTTTCTCACTTGTTTCTGGATCACGTTCGCCACCGAGCATGATTCCGTAACGGTTTTTAACAAAGGCTCCCAGGTTTGTCTGACCACCAGGAGCAATGAGGTAGCCTTGATTAGCATCAAATGGTTGGGCTAGGTATGGGAGCCATAGAAGGTTTCTATTTCCGATACGGAGGTTAAAGTCCTTAAAGATGATCTTGTCGTCTGGAAAGATAGTTGCGCGTTTTGACTGTAGCCAGAAGTCGGGGTTTTCGGCATCGTGCGTCGTGATGCCCGCGTCTTCCGCCACAAATACCTTCCGATCATCACTTATGATTTGGCGTATGCTTTTAGCTTTCAGCATAATCGGAGAGAAGCCCAGCCGAAGATCCTTTGTTTCGAAGGATTTTGTCTCGAGATTAAAAACGGAGGATTTACCGCGATACATGAGCCCGTCTTGGTAAAGGCTGACATTACCAGTAAGCTGAACCGTCTTCTCGGAAAAATTGATAAGTGCTAGGTCGGCATAGGCTTTGAGTCCAGTATCAGTCTTTAGTTGGATGTCTCCAATGTAGCGCACAATGGTATCAGAGGCGCTTGGGTTATCCTGGTTGATCGACCCATCGAGACGAATCGTTCTGCCATACATTTCGACACCTGTGGGAAGGGCGGAAAAGGGGGCTTGAGAAGAATTGTTAAGAAGGTCCGAAATCGGATCCTCATCGGGCTCAGTGAGAGTATCAGGAGACCGTGAAAGAAGGGGTGCAGGCAAGTCATCCTGGCTCGCAGCGAGAAGGAAGGTTAGGATAAATAGAGCGAACGGCCGACGCATAAAACCTGCAGAAGGCTAGAGAGGACTCAAAAATCTGTCGATAGGATTTGCTGGAATTGTTGGGGATCACGTTTAGCCTCTAATCTTCCATGAAAGAAAAAGCAGTGGGTGTGATCGGAGCCTCAGGACAGATTGGAGGCCACTTGTCTAGGGTCCTGATCGCGAGAGGGTGGAGAGTCGTTGGGTTTTCTCGATCTGTTCGGGAGGATGGAGATGTGGTCTGGCGAAAGTGGGATGGGAAGGAGGAGATTGATCTTGAAGGCTTGAGTGCTGTGATCAATTTATCAGGGGAAGCGATCGATCAGCGATGGACCATTAAACGCAAAGCTCTTTTTCGAAAGAGTCGGGTTGATCTTACCGCAAATCTCTCGCGAGCGATTATGAATTCCGATGTCGAAGTTCTGCTCAATGCTTCTGCAACCGGTATTTATGGTGACCGTGGTGATGAGGGTCTCCCTGAAAGAGCTTCAGCAGGAAGGAGTTATCTGGCGGAGCTTTGTCGGGATTGGGAAGATGCGGTAGAGGTGCCTGAAAATGTCAGAACGGTCTTTTTAAGAACCGGGGTTGTTCTGGGGAAAGATAGTAGGGCTTGGGAAAAAATGAGTAAGATATTTAAGTGGGGAATCGGTGGTAAATTAGGCAGCGGCAGACAGTGGATGCCTTGGATCCACTTGTACGACGAAGTGGAGGGAATCGTTTTTTGTCTAGAAAACGAAATTGAAGGTCCTGTGAATTTGGTCGCCCCGGAGTCAGTGCGAAATGCTCAATTTACCAAGGCGGTGGGCAAGGCGATAAAGCGTGTTACTCCATTTGCAGCGCCGGCATTTGGTCTGAAATTGCTTTTGGGCGATTTCGCGAAGGAAGGACTTTTAGCAAGTGCCAGAGTTGTTCCGCAGGTGTTGCTCGATGCAGGCTATGAGTTCAAATATCCAACCATTGAGAAAGCGATGTCTGAAATTGTTGCTAACTAGCTGGTTAGTGAGGCCTTGTTCGCCCATTTTTCGTGCCACTCACGATAAATCTTTGGAGAAATTTCCGAGGGCTTGATTTCCGAGCGACCGCCCCAGAACACGTTGGTGTAGCTCACTGGGATTCCGACTGATTCAAGGTGTTGATCGAGGGCTTCCTTGTGGGCGAGAACCTTGGTTTTCTCCGTGCCGTGCATGACCCCCATGATATTTACGTCGCCGAAGCGCGGGCCGCCCTCGCGCCAGTAGGCGTGGGTCATACAGTAGTGGCGGCCGACTTCGCCACCCGCCTCGATCTCGCGGCCTTTGGGAACCGCCCAGTGGAAAAGCCCGTTGAAACGCGTGACTCGTTCACCGGTATCGGAGGGTTTTACGTGTTCCAGGAAAGTGGAGAAACGCCCGATGACTTTCTTTTTATTCAGGGCTTCGGCAACTTCGCAAGAAGCGTTCAAGCGTCACTCCGGCAATCTTGGCGCGGTTATCCCAGCAATTTATGATAATTTCATCTGGTCCGAGTTCTTCTTTGAGAGCGAGGAGAACGTCCCATTCTTCTTGGGTGAGATCGACAACGGTGGTGGTCATCATTTCGGCGGGGTCATCAAGTTTCGCTCCGGGTTCTAGGCCTTTACGACGGACGTGGCCGACGCCGAGAGCGAAGACTCCATTAGCTGGCATCAAAATAAATTCTTCGGCTCCGACCAGACGTTTGAGGACTTCGCCATGTTCTTCAAGTGATTCGCCCTGAGGAACTTTGAGAGTAGTCCAGAGCCGGTAGCCAGAACCGGAGATCTGGCCGTCGGTCGAGCGAATGACGACGTGACCAGAGAAGGGATCTTTCTTGGCCATAAAATCGAAGGCGTCGTTGAGTTTTTCCTCGGGGAGGCGCCAAGCAACGAGTGCTCCGTGGGCTAGCTTTGTTGCGAGCATGGTCTGGCGAACTCGGCGAATGACTCCAGCTTCGAGCATCGCTCGGATTCGCTCTAGGACGAGATTAAGTCCAACTCCGGATTCTTCAGCAATGATGGAAAATGGGTCTTGTTGGAAGCCAGAAACCAAGTCTTCGGAGACACTAAGAATCTTTGCGTTGATCGGGTCGTAGCATCGTCTATCATTGTTGAAAGAGTTTCTTTTAATTCCTCAACTCTTTCAATATCGTGCTCTTGCTCGGTTTGAACTTCGTGGAGAATTTTGCCGATTTTTGGTCCGGGGGCGATCTCGAAATTATGGATAAGATCGTGCCCAGTAAGGAGAGGCTTGGGAATTAGAGGTTCTTTAGCGAAATCTTCTCCTTTATTTCGAACAAAGTCATAGTTATCGCGTAGGCCGTTTGAGCTGTCGCAGTCGACGCGATGGAGCTCTGTTTCCATGCTGAAAGTCTCCGCCGACATGAATCGCTTTAACTTGGCAGTGCGCATTTCCCTCACATGCATGAAGCGCATGTGGCGGGAAACCATGAAGGTGACATCCTCTGTCGTTTGATTCGAATAGCGCAGGCGACGAAGGATTTTCTCGGCCATTTGGGCTCCAATCTTATCGTGACTATTGAAGCGAAGTCGTTCTGCTTCGGCATCCCAAGTTTGGGTGGCAGGTTTGCCAATATCGTGGAAAAGAACGGCAAGAGCGAGGGGCAGAGGAGGTGAATCGAGAAGGGAAAGAGCAATACGAGTATGAACGTAGACGTCACCCTCTGGATGCCATTGGGGTGGTTGCTCGCAGCCCTGTAAGTCGATGACCTCAGGTAAAAATTCCTTGATGAGTCCGGACTCGACGAGGAGGTCAAGGCCACGGCCACGGTCGGGAGCAATAATGATACGTGAAAATTCGTCGCGGATTCGCTCAGGTGAAATTTGTGAGAGAAGGGGAGCGCATTCTTGGATAGCGATCCAAGTTCGGGACTCAATTTCGAATCCGGTGGTGGTGGCGAAACGAATCGCGCGGAGAAGGCGAAGAGCGTCTTCTTCAAAACGGTCTTTTGGATTCCCGATAGCGCGTAGGATTTTGGCGTCAAGATCGGTGCGCCCCCCTACGTGGTCGATAATTTCTTTCGTGAGAGGATCCTGAAAGAGTCCGTTGATGGTAAAGTCGCGGCGTTGCGCGTCTTTTTCAGGCGACGAAAATTCGACCGAATCAGGACGTCTTCCATCTTTGTAAGAGCCGTCAGTCCGAAAGGTCGCGACTTCGATTGTTTCACCTGCACCTTTTACGATAATAACGCCAAAGTGTTTACCAATGGCATCTGATTTTGGGAAAAGCGCCTGCACCTCATCGGGCCGAGCCGAGGTCGCAAGGTCGTAGTCCTTTGGAGTTTGCCCTAGAAGTTGATCCCGAACGGCTCCGCCGGCAAAGTAAACGACGTGACCAGCCTCCCGTAAAATATGGGCGGATTGGGTGGCGAGTTCCTTCTGGGTGCTCATGGCTCGGGCCGACAAACTTGTCGTGTTGTGGCCTGTAGGCAACTGGAAAACAATACGTTTTAATAGGATTAGATGATTTCTCGATTCTTCAACTATGTTTAGGAAGTTCAAGGGGCTTCTTTGTAAGGAGCCTGAGGTCGATTATATTGAAGGAAGCAAAAAATTTAGGAGAGTTTTCTGCAGGTTTTTAGTTTGAGGGGGGAAGGGGATATTCTATCATCTTCTCTTATGAAGTTCCCTCCCTACATCCTCTTTAGTTCATTGCTGGGGAGTCTTGTTGTTGCCGAACAAAAGACGATGCTTGAGAGTTTTACTGTCGCGCCAGGATTGGAAGCAAAACTTTGGGCGGGAATGGAGTTAATACATAGTCCGGTGGCGATGGATGTGGATGCTAGAGGTCGGGTTTGGGTCACGGAAGATTTGCAGGGATCAGGAGGAAAGGGTGCTCATGCACGTATTAAGATCCTTGAAGATACCGATCGCGACGGGAAAGCGGACTTGGTTAAAGAATTTGGACCAACCTTTAGTTCGAAACCGATGGGGATCAGCGTTTTTGACAATAAAATCGTGGTTTCGATGGCTCCAAATATCCATGTTTATACCGATGTAGATCGAGATGATGTTTTTGATCCCAGAGTCGACAAAGAGGAAATCATAGCGAAGGGTTTTCATGGAAGGACTCATGATCATGCGCTTCATGCGGTTGTCCCTGGTCCGAGCGGGAAGTGGTATGTCAATCATGGCAACATTGGAGCTGATGTCACGATGGCGGATGGGCGTGGGATTCACGCGAGTTCGTATTACAGCCAGAACCCGCAGAGCATTGGAAAGAAGAGTTTTGATGGGCGGATTTATGTGGGTGGGTTTGGGCTTCGGATGAACCCGGATGGCAGCGGAGCGGAGGTGATTTTCCAGAATTCCCGTAATGCACACGCAATGTCGGTGACTTCCTTTGGGGAGATTTTACAGGCCGATAATGATGATCCGGCTCACGCGCGCGCGGCTTGGGTGATGGAGCACTCGAATTTTGGTTATGCTGCCTTGGAGGATGGTAATCGCTCTTGGGAGGATTCGGCGAAGAGTTGGGAAAAAAAGACGGTGACTGCTGAGATTATGAATGATGCCTATGAGCGGCATTCCAAGTCATCGCTGCGTCGCGACGAGGGACACTGGCGAGAGCATTTTCCGGGGGTCACTCCGCCGGGAAATCTTTGGGGTCCGGGAGCTCCAACGGGTGATTATTTCATCGAGGGAGATGAGTTGGGGAAAGAGTATCGCGGAAAATATCTGGTTTGTGAGACAGTGCATCGTGCTGTTTTCGCTTTTGATTTAAAGCGAGGGGATGGACGGATTGAGCTGGAGAATCTGGATAAATCGTTCTTTGCGGTCGATCGTCGTTCTAAGAATAAATCAGCATCGGGTTTCCTGCCCTCGGATGTGGTAGCTGGAACAGATGGTGCACTTTTTGTGAGTGACTGGAATTCGCATACCAATGCTCGGGGCTCCGGGAATGCGTTAGGTGGGATTTTTCGCATCGCTAAGAAGGGTGCTCAGATCAATCCGCCCAAGATCGATTTTTCAACGACTGATGGTCTACTTGAAGCACTAAAAAGTCCTGCGCCTGGAGTTCGATGGTTTGCCCAAAAATGTCTCAAAAAAAAGGGTGATGCTTTTGAGAAATTGATGGAGTTTCGTAAGGTCTATGAGGGCAATCCTTACTATGTCGCCCGGGCAACGTATGTGTTGGCGCAGTTGGATGATATCAAGGGAGCCGCCGCCGTTAAGTTGATGCTGACGTCCGACGACGAACAGTGGAGAGTTCTGGCGATCCGAGCGTTGCGTATGGCAGATGAGAAATTCCTTCAGTCGGTTGTTTTGCGAATGTCAGATGATCCCTCCCAGTCCGTTCGGATGGAGTTGCTAGCTTTGATGCGAGGATTGGAGTGGCGAAACGTCAAGGATGGTTTAGTGAAGTTGATTGCGGGTTATGATGGAAAGAATCGCTGGTATCTTGAGGCGCTTGGTGCGGTTTGCGATGATTTTGCATCCCAAGTTTACCTCGAATTGGTGAAACCTCAGCAGCCTGATCCAAAGGCTTGGAATGAGCGGCAAATGAATTTGTCATGGCGGCTTAGGAGTCCAGAGGCTCTGGGTGATCTGGCCAAGTGCATGATGGTAAGTAAGATTGATGTGGAGACTTTTCGGCGATTAGCTTACACCTTTGCGCTCTGTTATTCCGATGAAGAGAGGAATCGCAATTTGAATTTTATGAAAAGGTTTGCGGAATACGAGGCCTTTCAAGGTGAGGACTACCAGACGATCATTAGGGAGTTTATTGAGAAGGATATTAGCGATCCCGATCCGGTCCCTCTGACGCAGAGTTATCTTTTTCCAAGGAAGTTTGGTATTCCCACGGAGCTCGGTTCGGTTGATGAGATTACTTCCTTAAAACCTGATGCTGAGAATGGGCGAAGCAAAGCAGCTTTGTGCATGATATGCCATCAGATCGGTGGAACAGGCACGCCTTTTGGTCCAGATTTGA
The DNA here is from genome assembly GCA_905181965.1 of Akkermansiaceae bacterium. Classification (GTDB taxonomy): domain Bacteria; phylum Verrucomicrobiota; class Verrucomicrobiia; order Verrucomicrobiales; family Akkermansiaceae; genus SW10. The sequence goes on along the minus strand of CAJIZY010000009.1, from coordinate 389,225 downwards.
CGAATTGGGGGCAAGTAAGGGATGTTAAAGAGGTGATCCGGGCGATGGTTAATCCGCCGGCTGAATTGGCACATGGCTATGACAAACCGTTGGTGGTGACGCAGAGTGGACATCGCCTCGAAGGAGTTTCACGAGGTTACAGTTGGCATGCTGGAGCGATTCGAGTGAAGACGATGGGTGGGCTCACGTTAAAGGTGCCGCATCGTCGGCCGCATGCGAAAATTGAGTATCTCAAGGATCATTCATGGATGCCTTCTGCTTCTGCGATGGGGCTGAAAAACCAAGACGTGCGCGACATTGCGGCATACTTGATGAGCGATATTGCAGGCGAAGTTGATAGCGGATTGATTGTGAAGATGGAGCCAAAGTTTAGTCGTGGTGAGGGGCCGGGGTGGGTTGAGTTGACTGCCGAAGATTTTCTGAACGTGAACTGCCGCGCTGATACCTGGAAATGGGAAGGGAGCCATACTTGGTGCACGGGCAGCCCGACCGGCGTGATTCGTTATCGAAAGCCACTGACTAATTTTGAATTTTCCTGCGAATGGATGCACAAGAAAAAGGGGGGGAATTCGGGGGTCTTTGTGTGGGCGACTCCGCAGTCTGTTAATCGATTGATGGCTGGTAAGGGTGCCTTACCTCATGGAATTGAGGTGCAAGTTCTCGACCTAGGATACAAAGAGATTTACGAGGCTCAGTATAAGAAAAAGGGTGATTGGTTTACGAGTCACGGTGATGTTTTTCCGGTGGGCCCCATCAAAATGAAGCCCTTTCCTCCAGTGGCGCCAAATGGAAGGCGGAGCTTTCCTTCAAAGAACAGGACAAAAGGGATTAACGAATGGAATCATTACTATATTCGGGCTACCGGAGGAGTGGTTCGGCTTTGGGTAAATGGGGAAGAGGTTTCAGGAGGAGAGGGGATTAGTCCGGCGGCCGGTTATTTGTGTCTTGAATCAGAAGGCGCTCCAATTGAATTTAAGAATATACGGTTGCGAGTCTTGCCTCCGTTCGAAACCAAGATGGAGGTTGATGTCGGGAATCCTCCGCCCGCTCCCAAGCCCGTAAATATGAAAGGCCATACATTGTTAGGAAAGTGGTCCTACGCTGGTAACTACACTCGCGAATTTCTTTCTGATGGACGATGCATCTTGCGCAATGGAGAGGAGATCGTTTGGAGTAAGCGCGTTCAGACTGCAACAAGAGACTCAGCAGTTCTTGAGGGTGGTTACACCCACGTTTTGAAGGGTGAGACATTGCATATCGAAGGGCGATACCAAGCGGTGCGAAAATAGCGTCATTCCAGAGCCCATTTTAGAAGCTTTTCAGAGTCATTCCAGATTTCTGGGCTTGTTGATCCGAGAGTAACGACGATGACAGCTTTGCCACGGAGGACGCCCGATGAGACGAGGCAGCGCCCCGCGGCAGAGGTGTAACCAGTTTTCATGCCCGTGCAGTAAGGAAGGCGTTTAAGAATTTTATTGGTGTTTTTGAGGAGTTTTGTGCGGCCATCTGGGAAAGTGAATGTGTATTCCTTGGTTCGCATACACTGACGATAGAAGGGGATTTTGGTGATTTCCCGTGCGAGGATGGCGATATCGAGAGCGGTGGAAAACTGGCCTTTTTCGGTAAGCCCATGAGGGTTTTTGAAATTAGATTGGTTCATTCCAAGCGAGCGAGCCGTTTGGTTCATGTAATTCATAAATGCTGATTGGGAGCCAGAGACGTCTCGAGCTAGAACTCTTGCAACATCATTTCCTGATTTTACGAGGAGGGCTTTGACGAGGGTCTGGCGTGTGTAGTTTTCGCCTGCGCTCACATAAATTTTCGTGGGTTCAACCTTGGTGTCGGTAGATTGGACAGTAACGGGATCGCTGAGTGGTCCGGCACGGTAGACACAAAGTGCGGTTAGAAGCTTTTGGGTGCTAGCAACGGCTCGTGGCGTACGTGCGTTCTTTTGGAAAAGAATGCGTCCGGTTAGGGTGTTAATTACGATTGCACTTTTTGCTTTAATCGAGGGAGTAGCGCCCGATGGAAGGTTGGGTCGAACAACAAGCGGCTGAGCGCCGACTGGTGGTGCTGCTTGCCGTGGAGTTTCGCTCGGACTACAAGCGACAAAAATGCAGGCGCTGGACGTGAGAGCAATCTCTCTAAGTTTCATGCTGCAAGTGTGGCCAATCGTTTGTCACTGGCAAGCGAAAGCCTGACTCTCGAGGCGCGAATCGCGCACTTGCCCCTGTTTAAGAGGAACAAGTATGTGTTTTGCTGGCATCTAGCTTTTTGCGTTTAATCCAGTAGGGAAAAATGCCAAACTAAATCCGTTTTTAAGATTACCGGGCAGGGCGGAGGTTCATATGGCTTCTCTCTCCCATTTGCGAAGTTGGTGAAGAAGTTTCTTTTCGATGATCTTGTTGCGGGGCTGGTCGCCATAGAGGACCGAATAGTGATATTGGAGGAGCTTGACGGTGAAGTCCGGCGCAGCGATTTTTTCCAAATGAGTCCGGAGGGTGCAGCCGGATGGCATGGGGTGACCGTGAGCTAAGCAAGCACGCCGAAAAGCAGAAAGGTAGTTTGGTGAATTGGGTAAGACTCCAGGAACTGGGCTGTCCCCGCTGATCGTAACGGGGGGGCGTTTTATGATCAAAGCGCCGATAAGGAGAGCGAATAAAGCCATGCCAATCCAAAGTGAGGCTTTGAGAAGGGGGGCCGTATTTTTCTCGCGTAATTTTGTGTCTGCGTCTTCAAAATTTGCCGGATAAGGCGAAGTTTCGTCAGTTCCTGCCACTGATGGTAAGCCTTCTTCACGTAATGCGGGGGTCGTTTCAAAAATGACCCAGCCACGGTCTTTGAGATAAATCTCAGCCCAGGCATGTGCTTCTCGAGCTCGAAAGACGAAAAGGTTAGGGTTCGAGAAATAACGACCGCCAGACCAGCCAAAAGCGATACGCGCGGGAACTCCCATTGCTCGGGCGAGTAAGACAGTCGCTGTTGCAAAGTGAGTGCAGTAGCCTGTTTTGGTTTCAAAAAGAAAGCTCTCGACCGGTTCGGCTATCGCAGGCATTGCGGGATCAAGAGAGTACCGACAATTCTCGTTAAGGTATTGGCGTAAGGATAGCAAAGATTCCCGGGTGGGTGCTCCAAATCTAGCGGCGAGCGTTTTTATTTTTCCTCGGAGTTTGGGATTGCTCGGGAGCTCTAAATATTCAGGTGAGAGTAGATTTCCTGGAATGATTTCAAAGATGTTATTGAAGTCTAAGGGGGTCGAGGTCACCTCGTAACGGTATTCTTCTCCCCGAATGGTATTTGGGGGGAGGCGGAAAGTATCTGGTGAGGTTTCACGAAGACTTGGTTGTTTGATCGAGAGCAAGTTTGGGATGGTGATAGCGAGGGTTGGGCCGCCTCGATTAACCTGATGTGAAATCTCGTAGGTAATCTTTGGCTCGGTTGCGGTGACCTCAAAATCGATCACCCCGTTTCGTGCTGAAAGCGTTTGGGGTATCATGGAGAGCGGAAACCATGATTCTTCGCGATAGGTAGCCAGAGTGAAATTCCTCAAAAAACGTTCTCGGTCTAAAAGGATGCGGGCGTCGTTGGGTGTCGAAGGAAAAAGATAGACCTCGGGGCGGTTTGAGGGCCTGACTTTTTTGTTTTTATTGAGTGATCGACGGCCGGGGCCAGAAAAGAGCCAGTTGGAAGTGACCAAACTTTCATTCTCTCCGTCTGATCCTCTATTCTTCTCTTGGCTTTTGTTGCTGTTATTTTTCTTTTCGTAATCGGAGTCAGATTGAAGGAAGCCATCAACGGTAAGGGCAAATTCTTCGGATCTTTGAGGAACAATCGAGAGGAAGACGAGAAAAAAACATTCGACAAGAAGGACAGCGAGACCAATGGCAAGATAGTCAAAGGCCCTAGGTTTGCGGGCGGATTTAGCGGGTGTTGAAGTGGATCTCTCACAGTGCCCCCAAAAGGAGAAAGCGATTAAGAGGAAAGAAGCGCTGACGAAAATTCTAACGATAGGATGCCATTGTTCTGGCCAGCCGCGCAGTAAAATATACCCGGTGATTACAGCTAAAATCAGCAACCCTGATCTCATTTCATCTTAAGGTTGTGGGGGCGAGGTGAGGCTATCGAGGGCGTCGAAATATCGAGGGAAAATGGGTTTCCAGCCTGTTTCACGGATCTTATGATTAAGGACGCGCTTATGGGTCCAAGCTCTTTTCCTTGAAGTGTTTTTTTCGCCAGTGAGAGGAAGAGGCTTATCGAAGTAATCAGCGAGTTCCTGATAGCACTTCAGCTGTGAGATCGGATGATCGTCTGTGATGTTGAAAATGCCTGAAAGTTTCTTGTGGGCAAGATGAAGAGTAGCAAGAGCAGCATCCTTAACATGAATTTGATTTAAGACGCGTTGCCCGGACTCTTCAATCACTGCGGAACCGTCTAGAAATTTTCGAAGGACGACGCTACGACCAGGCCCGTAAAGTCCGGCAAGGCGTGCTACGGTTCCGCTTGCCTTAAGAACGATTTTCTCGGCTTCAAGTAGGAGTTGCGAAGTTTCGCGAATGGGAGAAGTCGCTGAGGTTTCGTCAACACCCGAACCGTCGGTTTGGTGGTAAACCGAGGTAGATGAAGTAAGAATCAGGTGACTATTCGGGAAAGTTCGTAGAAGATTTTGAGCTCCTTTTACAAAAACGGCGTGGTAAGCTTCAGCTCCGCCACGTCCCGATGAAGCGCAATGTACGATAACTTCTGGAGGTGGGATTTTTTCGGCAAGATCAGAGACCTGTTTGGATGACGAAAGATCGCATGCTTCATGGCCATTTCCACCTGATTTGGTGGAAGTGGTGACTTGGTAAGTCGTCGCTAATTTTGCGATCTCGGATCCCAAGTAACCAGCACCCGCAATGAGTAAAGACGATTTCATTTGGAAGAGTAGTAGCGGGCGACACCTTCGGCAACTGCTTGCGCGTATTCTTGATAAATGCCCCGGGGGTTTTTCCGATAACGGGAAATAAAAGGAATGCTGTTCATGACGTAGGGCTCCATGAAAATTACGGGGCACTGATACAATCTGTTTGCGAGGAGGTTCCGCGCCCAGAGGTTTGGATGATTGGCTAGATTTTGCGAAGCGCGCGCTGAATCAGGATAACGATAAGCTGGAAGTTTGATGCTTTGATTAAAGGATGTCGCCACCTCGCGGGCGAGGGCGATTTCTTCGGTAATTGTGCCGGAGAGGAGTCTTTGGAGCATTTCGAATCGTTCATCTTCGTGCGCAAGTTCACCTTTTGTGTAGGTTCCGTTAAGAATGATATGAAAATGTTGGTTTGGAGTGAGGTCTTTTGAAGCAGTGCCGTTAAAGTGAAGGCAGATGACAAGGTCGGGTTTGATGGTTTGATTAACGATATTGGCTCGGGCACGAATTTCGGATGTTCGATAAAAGAGCTTGGGATCTGCGAAATCTCGCGCTCGATTTTTTGTGACAGGTTCTAGTTTGGAGCGAACTAAGATGGCCGAGGCACCTAATTTTTCGAGAAGTGGCTTAAGGATAAGGGCTGTTTTAAGGGTCATCGTCCCTTCGCGAATCGTGAGGTCATCCTGATTGTATTCACGTTCTTCGATTCTGGCGAAATCCCCACCGATATGGCCAGGGTCGATAGCAATTATGAGATCCTCAAGCGGGAGCGCGCGATCGTCCGACAGGTCGGCTCGGGTTTTCCAATTAAACAGGGACCCTGGTGCGGATTTGTCCTGCGGAGAGAAAACGAGTCGATAGTTTCCAATAATGGCGTGGTTCGTCGATTCGTCTATTATGATCCATTCCTTCCATGAGGGGTCTTTTGTGTAAATTGTCTCAAGCCGATTGAGGAAGGTCTCTTTAGAGATAGTATTTTGAAATCGGTCTAGCTTTGACCAGTCTGGTGGACGGCCGAACGGCGCTAGATCTGCTGGTTTAGAAGAAGCCGGAGGAGCAGAGGAGGGCAGCTGGATTTGCGTGGGAGGAGGTTCCCAAATGAGATAAACTCCGACCGTGATCAGCAAAAGAATGGGAATGGCAATGAGGAGCCACCGGAAGCTCTTGAGCGCGGTTGGAGATTGGTAACTCATCCTTATCAAGTTCGCTAATCAGATGAGACCTGCAACTTAAAAGGTAAAGGCTAACATATCTTTCCTTGATGGAGCGCTTTTCCGGGCTTTTCAGGCTTAGGCGTTTCAATTAGGATGATCTCGGCAAATCATGATGAAGATTTTATTTCTAGGAGATATTGTGGGGTCCCCGGGGCGGAGTGCGGTGATTGAGAATTTGGCAGGGATTAAGGAGGAGTATGAGATTGATTTTATTATTGTGAACGGGGAAAACTCGGCCGGAGGACGTGGAATAACTCCGAAAATCTGCATCGATTTGCTCCGTGCCGGAGCTGCCGTCGTCACGACAGGGGATCATGTTTGGGATCAGCGCGAGATTTTCGATTACTTTCCGACCGAGCCGCGTTTGTTGAGGCCAATTAATTTTGTCGATGCGCCTGGTGCAGGCTCGGTGGTTTTGGAGACAGCAAAAGGGAAGGTCGCGGTGCTAAATGCAATGGGGAGAACCTTTATGAGCCCTCCACTAGAAAATCCTTTGCCTTTGCTAGAGGCTGAAATCTCCCGTCTGAAGGAAGATGGAGCGAAAATAGTAGTTGTTGATTTTCACGCCGAAGCGACCAGCGATAAGATCGCCATGGGCCGAGCCCTCGATGGTAAGGTTTCTCTTGTTGTGGGGACTCACACTCATGTTCAAACGGCCGACGAACAAATTTTCCCCGAAGGAACGGCCTTCTTGACAGATGCCGGAATGTGCGGGCCGGATGCTTCTGTCTTGGGGCGCGAGGTGGATTCAGTGGTCTGGCGTTTTCGGACCGGTCTTCCTACGCGATTTCCGGTCGCAAAAGGTCCTGTGCGACTGTGCGGTGTCATTGTAGAGGTAGACGAAGGGTCTGGTAAGTCGACTTCGATTGAGCGCTTCTCGCGTTTGATCGAAAAAGAATAGGAAAAGAGATAGGTTTTGAAAGGAGTTGATGCTCCTGAAACCCCCTAGAATAATGGCTTCATTGGAAAAAAACTTTCTTTTGAAAATACTTTTGACAGTGTGATCGACTTTGCTAGTTTGCGCCCCGCTTCCGGCAGCAGGGCGAGATGAGATCGAGGGACGCACAATAAGTAAGCGTTCCTTCCTCCCCTCAACTCACTTCCGGACGCATTCACATTAACTCTCTGGTTCTGCTTTTGTAGCTCAGGGGTAGAGCGCGTCCTTGGTAAGGACGAGGTCGCGGGTTCAATTCCCGCCAAAAGCTCCAGAGAGTGTGTGAGACGACAAAAAACCAGCTAAAACCTAATCAACCAATACAATGGCTAAAGAACAGTTTGAACGGAACAAGCCTCACGTCAACGTCGGCACTATCGGTCACGTTGACCACGGTAAAACCACCCTCACCGCTGCTATCACTACTATCCTCGCTGAGGCTTCGGGTGGTGAAGCGAAGGCTTATGATGAAATCGACGCCGCTCCTGAGGAGAAAGAGCGTGGTATCACCATCTCCACTGCTCACGTTGAGTATGAGACCGCAAATCGTCACTATGCTCACGTTGACTGCCCAGGTCACGCTGACTACGTGAAAAATATGATCACTGGAGCTGCCCAAATGGATGGTGGTATTCTCGTGGTTTCCGCAGCTGACGGCCCAATGCCTCAGACTCGTGAGCACATCCTCCTTGCTCGTCAAGTTGGGGTGCCTGCACTTGTAGTTTTCCTTAACAAGACTGACCAAGTCGACGACGAAGAGCTCCTTGAACTCGTCGAGATGGAAGTGCGCGAGCTTCTCACTCAGTATGAATTTCCCGGCGATGACATCCCTGTCGTCAAGGGCTCCGCCCTGAAGGCTATTGAAGGTGATGCCGCTCAAAAAGAGGCTATCTTAAAGCTTATGGAGGCTGTCGATACCTACATTCCTGAGCCCGAGCGTCCTGTTGATCAGGATTTCCTCATGCCAATTGAGGACGTGTTCTCGATCGAAGGTCGAGGAACCGTGGCCACTGGCCGTATCGAGCGTGGAATCGTCAAGAAGATGGAGGAAGTTGAGGTCGTTGGTATTCGCGACACTCAGAAGACCATCATTACGGACATCGAGATGTTCCGTAAGCTTCTTGACGAAGGTCGAGCAGGCGACAATGTCGGTCTTCTTGTCCGTGGACTTAAGAAGGACGACCTCGAGCGTGGTCAGTGTATCGTGAAGCCTGGGTCTGTATCTCCACACACCAAGTTTACTGCTGAAGTTTACGTCCTTTCGAAGGACGAAGGCGGACGTCACACTCCATTCTTCGCAAACTATCGCCCACAGTTTTACTTCCGCACAACGGACGTGACCGGTTCCGTGAGCTTCCTGAGGGAGTTGAGATGGTTATGCCTGGTGACAACGTGAGCCTCACTATTACCCTCATTACTCCTGTTGCGATGGAGAAATCCATGCGTTTCGCAATCCGCGAAGGTGGCCGTACCGTTGGTGCTGGTCGCGTCGGGGACATCGTCGAGTAATTTCGATTCTAGACAGGTTGGCTTTCCTGAGTGGAAAGGCGGCCTGTTGGCTGGTTTTTACGGGGGCACTCTTTTTATGGAGTGCCCCTCAGTCGCCTCAAAACACAAACTCTCTCGAAAGCAAAGATAGGACAGTAGCTCAATTGGTAGAGCATCGGTTTCCAAAACCGAGGGTTGCAGGTTCAAGTCCTGTCTGTCCTGCCACTCTCATCATATTCCAATGAAACTCTTCAAATTCCCCGGAAAACTCTTCACATTTATCGGTGAGGTAAAGACCGAACTCCGTAAAGCATCTTGGCCCTGGGAATCTGATCCCAAAGTTCGTGGATTTAAAAAATACAAGGAACTCATCGATTCAACTGTAGTTGTTCTTATCGCGATAATTCTTTTGTCCGCTTACGTAGCCCTTTGGGATCTCATTCACACCGAGGCGGTGACTTTTCTTGGTGGATTAGCCAACTAAGCGCCCCTTCTTCATTAATTTTCCGTTTCATTTAATCTTCGAAACAACCCTTTTAAAATGCCCACCATTCCAGCACCCAAAGACCAATGGTATGTCGTTCATGTCCTTTCTGGTCAAGAAAACAAGGTTAAGGACCGCATTGCTCGACTTGTTGAATCAGAAGAGCTTGGCGACAAAATATTCAAGGTTCTTGTGCCTACTGAATTGGTCTCCGAAGTGCGTGCGGGCAAAAAGACCGAGCAGAAAAAGAAATTTTTTCCTGGTTACGTGATCATCAACATGCATCTCCTAGATGAGCATAATGATGTTGTGGAGGACACTTGGTCTTTCATGCAGCAGCTCGATGGGGCCATTGGTTTCGCAGGTGCTCGTAACAAGCCTATTCCTATGCGCCCTAAGGAGGTTGCTAGTATGCTCAGCCAGATCGAAGAGCGCGAAGGAAGTGTCCGTCCGTCTATCGAGTTCGAGGTAGGGGACACGGTCAAAGTCTCGGACGGTCCCTTTGAATCTCAGAATGGTGTCGTTGAGGAAATCGATCCTGAGCGTGGGAAAATGCGCGTTGCTGTCACCATTTTTGGTCGATCTACCCCCGTTGAACTCGAATACTGGCAGGTTGAGAAAGCCTAAAGTCCTGAAATTGTCAGATCGAAGCGGTTTCATCTTGACTTTTTTCGATAAATATTACCACACCCCTCCCCGCCGCCCCCGGCAACACTCACTTACAATTCTAAAATCATGGCCAAGGAAGTAAAACAAGTCCTCAAACTCCAGATTCAAGCTGGACAAGCCAACCCTTCTCCTCCCGTCGGGCCTGCGCTTGGTCAGGCTGGCGTGAACATTATGGGATTCTGTAAGGAATTTAATGCTCGGACCCAAGCATCTGCCGGTGATCTTCTTCCAACGGTTATCACAGTTTACAAGGACGCGAGCTTTAATTTTGTAACCAAACAGCCTCCCGCAGCTGTTCTTCTCAAGAAAGCTGCTGGTATCGCATCCGGTTCCGGAGAGCCCAACAAGGTCAAGGTTGGGAAAATCAGTAAGGCTAAGCTACTCGAGGTAGTTGAGCGTAAAATGCCCGATCTCAACACCAGTGATCCTGAGCAAGCTGCAAAGATTCTTGCCGGCACTGCCATGCAGATGGGTCTCGAGGTTGAGTGGTGAAATTTTAAATCGCAGGAGGGTCTCTCTTCGAGGGGTCCGACCGCACTGCAACTAATAGAATGAGTAATAAACGAAGCAAAAGATACGAGAAGGCTGCAGCACTCGTCGAAGAGGGGAAAAGTTATTCCTTGAACGACGCCGTGGCTCTTCTGAAAAAGTTCCCGGCCCCTAAGTTTGACGCCACTGTCACTTTCTCGGCCCATCTCGGGGTAGACCCACGTAAAAGTGACCAGATGGTTCGTGGCTCTGTGGCTCTCCCCCATGGAACTGGTAAAAAGGTTAAAGTGATCGTTTTTGCGTCTGGTGATGCTGCTAAGGCTGCCACTGAAGCCGGAGCCGACGAGGTTGGTTTCGAAGACCTTATTAAAAAGGTTCAGGGAGGATACACCGACTTCGATGCCGCTATCGCAACTCCTGACGCAATGACAGAAGTTCGGAAAATTGCTCGTGTTCTTGGACCTCGCGGCCTCATGCCAAACCCTAAAACCGGGACTGTGACTGATGATACTGCAACTGCCGTGAACGCGGTTAAGGCCGGTCGTATTGATTACAAGATCGATAAGAGTGCGAACATCGCCGCTGCTTGTGGGAAGCTCTCCTTCTCGGAAGAACAACTTCAGGAGAACCTCGGTTCACTTGTTAATAGTATTGTGAAGGCAAAGCCTGCCTCCGCCAAAGGAAACTACATCCAGAGCTTTACTCTCGCTGCTTCGATGCTCCCTGGGATTTCGCTCGATATCTCTTCTTACATCGCCTAACTCGAAACGCAGACCATGAACCCAGATAAAAAATTCATTCTCGACGAAATCAAGGGACGTGTCGATGAGTCCGACTTCGTTCTCGTTGTGGACTATGCCGGGACGACCGTTCCTTCCTTCAACGAGCTTCGTGGACGTCTCCTTGAGCAGGGTGCCGAGTGCCACGTTGCAAAGAACTCTTTCATGAAACGTGTCCTCGCTGATTCTGGTCTTCCAGATCTCAGCGAAGAGCTTTCCGGTCAGACTGCTTTTGTGACAGGTTCCTCTGATGTTTGCGCTGTCGCGAAAGTGGTAGCCAATTTTCAAAAGGAATTCGAAACGCCGGTTGTCAAAGCTGGTATTCTCGACGGGGACGTTTTAAGTGCCGACCAAGTCAAGGGCTTGGCAGCTCTTCCTCCACGCGAAGTGCTCCTCTCTCAGCTTCTCTCTACTATCAATGCTCGCCAAGCTGGTGCGCACGCTCACGGCCGTGTCGCGCCGTCATCAAGGCGAAATTCAACGAAAAGTAAACAATTTGAACGGATGGTCTTCCCAAGCTCGGTCTAACGAGGGAGGGAATTCCTGGAAAACATAAAACTGGTTCCTCGTCGGCCTCCCAGCTGGGGGTCTGAAATGTCCGGAAGCTCCGGACGCGACGATACCGACAAAAAAATACAATGTCAGACATTACAAAAATCGCAGAAGAGCTCGGCAAACTTTCCGTATTGGAAGCAGCCGAATTAGTTAAGCACCTTGAAGAGGCATGGGGCGTTAGCGCCGCCGCACCAGTAGCAGCAGCAGCAGCCGGTCCACGGCCGCTCCGAGCTGCGCGGGCTGCTGAGTGCCGATCGTGCCGCAATGTGCCTGCTGCGCAGGAGGTAACAAGATCGCAGTTATCAAAGCTGTGCGTGGAGTTGCTTCCGGACTCGGACTCGCCGATGCCAAAAAACTTGTTGAAAGTGCACCCGCACCTGTGCTCGAAGGAGCTAGCAAGGATGATGCAGAGGCCGCCAAGGCAGCACTTGAAGAAGCCGGCGCCAAAGTCGAGCTGAAGTAACAATCTCCGGATTTCCACCCAACTTCGGTCAAATTGACTGAAGTTGGGCCCGGCCGGAGGAAAAGTAAAATCACCCTCGTTCTACCCAAATTTCAAATTTGGGATTTTTCGTCGATAGTGCTTTCCCTCCGTTCGTGCCCACCATCACAAGTAGTCACAGACGGAATTGCAATTCCAGACCCAGAAATCACAACATGTCTCAAACGGTTGAGTTGACCGCTTGGCTATGTTGTAAAATCTCATCCGGATCCTAATATTATGTTGAAGCGAGAATACTTTGGAACCATCGAGGAGGTCATCGAGCCGCCAAACCTGATTGAGGTGCAGTCTAAATCCTATGAGGATTTTCTGCAAAAAGACGTGTCGCCATCCAAGCGCACAGGAACTGGTCTACAGGCCGTGTTTCAAGAAGTCTTTCCCATCAAATCCTATGACGACACCATCGAGCTTGGTTTCGTTTCTTACGACATCGAGGACTCTAAGGCGAGTGCTCTTGATGCCCTTCGCACCGGCGAGACTTTCTCGGCGGCGCTCTACGTGACCTTCAATCTGAAGGATGATACGGGCACCAAGAAGGAGCGCGTCTACATGGGAGAACTTCCTATGATGACTCGTCGCGGAACCTTTGTAATTAACGGAGCTGAACGAGTGATTGTTTCGCAGCTTCATCGCTCGCCTGGTATCTGCTTTGAGAAATCGGTCCATTTGAATGGAAAGATTCTCCACAGTTTCCGCATCATTCCTGATCGTGGCTCTTGGCTCGAGGTTCAGTTTGACACGAACGATCTCGCCTATGTCTATCTTGACCGCCGCCGCCGCCGCCGTAAGTTTCTTGTGACGACCTTCCTCCGTGCTCTTGGTTATCCGACTGAGCGTGATTTAGTCTCGAATTTTTATAATATTCAAAAGCTTCAAAATAATCAGGAAATGAATGAAGAGTCTTTAGCCTCACTCATGCCTTTCGAAGATATTATGGATGGTGAAGTGGTCGTCGCCCGTTCTTACGAGCCGCTCTCTATTGGCGTCATCCGTCAGCTCGTTGCTCTTGGGCAGAAGACCGTCGAGGTTATCGATTCCAGTGAGGACGAGATCCTCGTTAAATCTTTAAAGAAGGATCCTGCTCACGACGAAGAGTCGGCTCTGAAGGATATCTACCGCAAGCTTCGGCCTGGCGATCCCCCAACCGCTGCAAATGCTCGCGCGCTCCTTAAGCGTCTCTTCTTTGACCCGAAAAAATACGATCTCACTCGTGTTGGACGTTACAAGATCAACCAGAAACTCAAGATCGATATTGATTCCAATGAGCGGATCATGGTCGGAGAAGATTTTCTTGCTGCTACTAAGTATCTTCTTGGACTCAAAAAAGGGGAAGGGATCCTAGACGATATCGACCACCTTGGTTCACGTCGAGTCCGTGCTGTTGGCGAACTTCTTGCCAATCAATGTCGTGTTGGTCTCGCCCGCACCGAACGTTTGGTTAAAGAGCGCATGACTCTCTTTGATGTCAATATCGAGGGGATGACACCACAGAAGCTTATTAACCCGAAAGCACTCAGTGCGGTTGTTCGCGACTTCTTCGGTCGGTCTCAGCTTTCTCAGTTCATGGACCAAACCAACCCACTCGCCGAGCTTACTCACAAGCGCCGTCTTTCGGCACTTGGACCGGGTGGACTCAATCGTGATCGTGCTGGTTTTGAGGTCCGAGATGTTCACACTTCTCACTATGGTCGGATTTGTCCGATTGAGACTCCGGAAGGCCCGAACATTGGACTCATTAACTCGATGTGCACCTACGCACGTATTAACGAGTTCGGATTCATCGAGACTCCTTATCGAGTTGTAAAAAAGAGCAAGGTGACCAATACGATTGAATATCTTACTGCTGACCAAGAAGAGGGATATCTCATTGCTCAAGCTAACAATCCTATTGACAAGAAGGGTGGCTTCCTTAACGAGCGTATTACTGCACGTGAGCGTGGGGAGTTCATCGAAGTTGATCCAAGCCGGGTTGATTACATGGATGTTTCCCCGAAACAGCTCGTTTCGGTCGCAGCTGGTCTCATTCCCTTCCTCGAGCATGATGATGCGAACCGCGCACTAATGGGTTCGAACATGCAACGTCAGGCTGTGCCATTCTTCGCTCCGACTCGCCCTACATTGGCACTGGACTTGAGGAGAAGGCTGCTCGCGACTCACGCTCTGTGATCGTTTCCGAGGCTGATGGTATTGTTGCTGCTTCCTCTGCTGAATATATCATTACGACTAAAGATGGAAAGCTTCCCGTTTCGGAAGAGCGTTTTCTTTCCGAGCCGGAGACTATTAAATCGAATCCCGATAAAGGAACCTTCGTTTATCCTCTGCGTAAGTTTATGCGTTCGAACTCCGGTTCCTGCATCAACCAGAAGCCGCTTGTTAGGGCTGGCCAGAAGGTGAAGAACGGTGATATCATCGCGGACGGTCCTAATACTGAAGACGGTGAACTTGCGCTAGGAGCAAACGTTCTAGTGGCCTTCATGCCTTGGAATGGATACAATTTCGAGGATGCCATCGTGATCTCCGAACGCATGGTCAAGGACGATGTCTACACCTCGATTCATATTAGTGAGTTTGAGTGTGCCGCTCGTGACACCAAGCTAGGACCTGAAGAAATTACCCGCGACATTCCAAACGTCGGTGAAGAGGCTCTTAAGAATCTCGACCACGATGGAATAATTCGCATTGGAGCTGAGGTGAAGCCTGGCGATATTCTCGTCGGTAAGATCACGCCAAAGTCGGAAACCGAACTTGCTCCAGAGGAACGTCTACTCCGTGCGATCTTCGGTGAAAAAGCCGCTGACGTGAAAGACACATCACTGCGTGTTCCTTCCGGGTGCACCGGAATCGTTCAGGATATCCGCATTGCCACCCACGGAATGGCTCGCCGCAAGGAAATCGAAGGGGATCCCGCTAAGCTCAAGAAGCAGCTCAAAAAGATCAACGACGACTACAAGAAGAAGAAAGATCAGCTCACTGACCAACTTACTGAGAAGCTTTCTGACATCCTCCTTGGAGAGAAAATCCCTCTCGACGTTGTGAACGCGCAGTCTGGTGAAATTATCATCCCGGCTAATCGCAAGATCACCAAGACCCTCCTTCGTAAACTTGCTTCGGTTTATGATCATATTGAAATCGATCCTTCTCCGATCCGGAACAAAATCCTCGAGATTATATCCAGCTTCGAAAGTCGGTTTGCTGAGCTTGATGGAGACCGGGAACGCCGGCTCGATCAGATCGAGAGTGGCGACGAAATTGATCCGGGTGTTGTGAAGGAAGTTAAGGTTTTTGTTGCTGCTAAGCGTAAGCTGAGCGTGGGTGACAAGATGGCGGGTCGCCACGGAAACAAAGGGGTGGTTTCGGTCATCGTGCCTGAAGAGGATATGCCTTATCTTTCCGACGGAACTCCTGTTGACATCTGCCTCAATCCACTTGGCGTGCCCTCACGAATGAATGTTGGTCAGGTTTTAGAAACCCACCTTGGTGTGGCGGCTAAAGCCTTAGGTTTCAAGGTTGCGACTCCGATTTTCGATGGTATTCCTGAGGCGAAAATCTGGGAATACATGTCCGAGGCCAAGAAGGTCGAAGGCTTCACTTGGATCGGTGATGGTAAAGATGGTTCTGTTGCCGGTAAGTCTACGCTTTACGACGGACGGACCGGAGAAGCGATTCATCAGCCCGTAGTGGTCGGCATTATTTACATGCTCAAGCTTGGGCACCTTGTCGCCGACAAGATCCACGCTCGTGCCGTTGGTCCTTACTCACTTGTTACCCAGCAGCCGCTTGGTGGTAAGGCCCAGTATGGTGGTCAGCGATTTGGAGAGATGGAGGTCTGGGCTCTTGAAGCATACGGCGCCGCTTATACTCTTCAGGAGCTTCTCACGGTGAAGTCAGACGATGTGCAGGGTAGAACCCGCATTTACGAAGCGATCGTAAAAGGGGATAACAGCCTAGAAGCTGGCACTCCTGAGAGTTTCAACGTTCTCATCAAGGAAATGCAGTCACTCTGTCTCGATGTCCGACCCGGACGATCTGGGTCAGAACCAGGTGCCGCCGCTAGCGAAGACTTTTCCCTCGATGATCTTACCCTCTAAACCTCAACACAAAACCCTAACTACTACCTATAACCTATTATGAGTGTTGAAACCAATCTTCGCGAACTTTACGGAGTCGACCAAAAGCCAGACCCTTTCGATCAGGTCTCCATCACCGTTGCAAATCCTGAAACGATTCGTGGTTGGTCCCAAGGTGAGGTCCTCAATCCTGAGACCATCAACTACCGGACCTTTAAACCTGAAAAGGGAGGCCTCTTTTGTGAACGTATTTTCGGTCCGACCCGCGACTGGGAATGTGCTTGCGGAAAATACAAGCGAATCAAGCACAAGGGAACTGTCTGTGACCGTTGTGGTGTTGAAGTGACTCAAGTCGCGTCCGTCGTGAGCGCATGGGACATATTGATCTTGCTTGTCCTGTTTCTCACATCTGGTTCTACAAGTGCATGCCTTCCCGTATCGGTCTCGTCCTTGATATGACCGCTCGTGAACTAGAGCGTGTCATCTACTACGAGGATTATCTCGTGACTGAACCTGGCAAAACTGCTCTTGAGCGTGGTCAGCTTCTTACCGAGACCGAACTTCGCGATGCCGAAGAAGACTATGGTGATGAGGCTTTCCGCGCCGGAATGGGTGCTGAAGCGATCCGAGATCTCTTGTGTCAGGTGAATCTTGAAGAGCTCATTGTTGAGTTGGAAGAGGCCATGGAAGCTACGCGCTCGAAGCAGAATCGTAAGAAGCTCGCCAAGCGCGCAGGCAAGGAATCCGAAGCCGCGTCTGGTGCATGATTATGACAGTTCTTCCGGTCATTCCTCCCGACCTCCGACCTCTTGTTCCTCTGGAAGGTGGCCGCTTTGCGACCTCTGACCTAAACGACCTCTATCGTCGTGTCATTAATCGGAACAATCGTCTCCGGAACCTCATGCAGCTGAAGACTCCCGAGGTCATCATCCGCAACGAGAAGCGCATGCTCCAAGAGGCTGTTGATGCTCTCTTTGATAACGGTCGTCATGGCCGCGCTGTGACGGGTGCTGGAAACCGGGCGCTTAAGTCTCTTTCTGACATGCTCAAAGGTAAGGGTGGACGTTTCCGTCAGAACCTCCTCGGCAAACGCGTCGATTACTCTGGGCGTTCTGTGATCGTGATTGGGCCTGAACTTAAATTGAACCAGTGTGGTCTTCCTAAGAAGATGGCCCTGACTCTTTTCGAGCCTTTCATCATCCGCCGTCTGAAAGAACTTGGCTACTGCCACACTGTTCGTTCGGCTAAGAAAATGATCGACCGCAAAACCACCGAAGTTTGGGATATCCTTGCTGAGGTGACGAAAGGGCACCCGGTTATGCTTAACCGTGCTCCGACTCTTCACCGTCTCTCGATTCAGGCTTTTGAGCCCGTTCTTATTGAGGGATCTGCGATTCGTTTGCACCCACTTACTTGTGGTGCTTACAATGCTGACTTCGATGGTGACCAGATGGCGGTTCACGTTCCACTTTCAGTTGAGGCCCAGATGGAGACTCGCCAACTGATGCTTGCGACTAACAACATCTTCTCTCCTGCATCTGGACGTCCTGTAATCACTCCTTCTCAGGATATTATTTTGGGAACCTACTACCTCACTTGGGCAAAGGTTCGTACTCCGAAGGAAATTGAGAAGCAGGGTCATTTACCACTTTTCGAAAATACGACTGAGGTTGAATTTGCGATTGCCAATCGGAAATTGGACTATCACCAGTATATTCGCCTACGTAACCCAGATCATGGCAAAGATTCTGTCTTTGGTAACAAGGAAAGCTCGATCATCGAAACGACTCCAGGTCGTGTTCGCTTCAACGAGATCTGGCCTGATGGCGTTGGGTTCGTCAACAACAACGTAGGTAAGTCTCAGATTGGAGACATCATTTGGCGTTGTTACCAAGTTGCGGGAGGCAAGGCTACGGTGCAAACCATGGACCAGCTCAAAGAACTCGGTTTCAAGGAAGCAACTCGTTCCGGTTGCTCGATTGGTATCGTCGACATGGTTATTCCAGAGGAGAAGCCAGCCGAGCTCAAGACAGCATACGCCGATGTTGAGACCGTCAATAAGCAGTATCGTAATGGTGTCATTACGAATGGCGAGCGCTACCAGAAGGTGGTCGATATTTGGACCCGTGCGGGTGACAATATTGCCAACGCTCTGTATCGTAAGCTCGAGTTCAACGAGGGTAAAGAAAAGGCAAACCCACTCTTCATGATGGTCGACTCCGGTGCTCGGGGTAATAAGAACCAGATTAAGCAGCTCTCGGGTATGCGTGGACTGATGGCTAAGCCGTCCGGTGAAATCATTGAGCGTCCGATCACCTCAAACTTCCGCGAAGGGCTCTCCGTGCTTGAGTATTTCATCTCTACCCACGGTGCTCGTAAAGGTCTTGCCGATACTGCACTCAAGACAGCTGACTCTGGATACATGACCCGTAAGTTGGTCGACGTTTCCCAGGATGTCATTATTACCGAGCCAGACTGCGGAACCGAGAAGGGGATTACCGTTCATGCGATTTATTCGGGTGACGAAGAAGCCGCGTCTCTCCAGTCCCGCATTTATGGCCGGACTTCTTGCGAAACTATCAAGGACCCTGTTTCCGGAGACATCATCGTCAAGAAAGGGAGTCTCATGGACGAGACAACCTCAATTGCAGTTGAGAATGTTGGTCATGAGCGCCTTAAGATTCGGAGTCCGCTCACTTGTGAGTCGGAGCGTGGATGTTGTCAGTCTTGTTACGGTCTCAATCTTGCTACCGGTAAGCTTGGGAAGATTGGTGAAGCTGTCGGTATTATTGCTGCTCAGTCTATTGGTGAGCCGGGAACTCAGCTCACCATGCGAACCTTCCACTCCGGTGGTGTTGCGCTTGGTGCCACCAAACAACCTGAAGTCAAAGCTAAGAACAAGGGCGTTGCCTACTATAAGGATCTACGCACCGTGGAAGATGTCGATGGTAACTTCGTGGTCCTCAACAAGAACGGTTCACTTTCCGTTCGTGATAAGGATGGCCTTGAACTTGAGTCCTACAATGTTGTCATTGGATCGGTGATTTCTGTTGCTGACGGCGGAGACGTGAAGAAGAACCAGTCAATTTTGACTTGGGACCCTCACTCAGTCCCCATTATTGCTGAGTCTGGCGGTAAGATTGAATTCCGCGACATGATCACGGGAATTACTATTCAGTCCGAGACCGACAAGGCTACCGGCAAGAAAGGTTTGACCGTGACCGAGCACAAGGAAGATTTGCACCCGCAGATCGTGATCGTTGATCCAAAGAGCAAGGATGTTCTCAGCAGTTACTCTATCCCGGTTGGAGCTCACCTTTCTGTCAAAGAAGGCGCCAAGATTCAGGGGGGTGTGCAACTTGCTCGGACACCGCGTAAGGTTGCTAAGACTGGTGATATTACTGGTGGTCTACCACGAGTCGCGGAACTTTTCGAAGCTCGTCGTCCGAAAGACGCCTGCGTGATTGCGAAGCTTGATGGTGAGATCTCCTTTGGAGGCACCGTTCGCGGCAAGCGTAAGGTTATTGTTACTCACACTGAGTCCGGTGAAACCGCCGATCATCTTGTCCCAATGGGCAAGCACATGATCGTTGGTGAAGGTGACATGGTTGTTCGTGGCGATCAAATTACCGAAGGTCCTGTGGCTCCCGAAGATCTCCTTGAGGCTTGCGGCCCCCAGGCTCTGCAAGAGCACCTCAATAACGAGGTCCAGACGGTTTATCGCTCTCAGGGTGTTGAGATTAATGACAAGCACATTGAGATCATCATTCGTCAGATGCTTCGCAAGGTGAAGATCTCCGAGCCAGGGGACACAGAGTTCCTTTGGGGTGACCAGATTGAGAAGACAACCTTTAATGCCGAAAATAAACGTGTCGCAGCTGAAGGTGGTAAACCTGCCGAAGCTGAACCTGTTCTTCTCGGGATTACCAAGGCCTCAATTGAGACCGAATCCTTCATCTCTGCAGCCTCTTTCCAGGATACTACCCGTGTCTTAACCGACGCTGCAACTCTTGGAAAAGTGGACACTCTCCGCGGCTTTAAAGAGAACGTGATTCTTGGACATCTTATTCCTGCTGGAACCGGCTTTCCGATCCACAAGAATTCAGATTTTGAGATGACCGTTGAAGAGCCAGAGCCAGTTGTCGAAAAGCCCGAGGGCGAAGACGGTGAAGCTCTGCCTGAAGGTGAGGCTCCCAAAGTGGAAGCCGCCGGCGAATAATCTCTGAGTAGAGTCTAAAAATTCAAAACCCCGATCTGCGAGAGCTGATCGGGGTTTTTTAGGCCATGATTTTTAGCCATTTATTCAAATCATTTCCTTTTGAGATAAGCTTCAAGCCGTGTCTTTGAATGGTCGATACTTGGGCTTTTAACGTCGCAGCTTACGGTCGTGGAGTGGTTCTCCTTTTGGTGGGCGGATAGGGACTTCTAAAGCTCCTGAAGCTTGAAGCTCGGAGAAGAGCTGTTTCTTAAGAGCTTCTTTTCTTTTGGCGAAGGCAGGAACGTCGATGAGATTATGACGTTCTTGAGGATCAGTTTTTAAATCATAAAGGCCATTCTTATCCCAAAGACCGTGGTAGTAGATAAATTTGTAGCGGTCGGTTCTGATAGCGAAGAGCGTGGGAGTAGCTGGAAAATTCCACTCCCAGTGATATTCATAAAGAAGATGATCTCTCCACGGTTTGTCGGATCCGCTCTCATCGAGAAGGGGTTTGAAGGAAAATCCGTCGAAAGGTGGGGTGTTGCTGGGTTTTTTAATTCCGGCAAATTCCAAAAGTGTTGGAGCGAGATCGATGTTGAGTATTATCTCTTCTATTTTAGTGCCAGCTTCGATTTGTCCGGGGGCATAGGCCAGAAGGGGGACGCGGATCGAGTGTTCGAAGGCATCGCGTTTGTCGTAAAATCCATGTTCACCAAGGTGGAATCCATTGTCACCTAGGTATAGGACAATGGTATTTTTAGAGAGACCAGATTCGTCGAGATGGTTGAGAATACGGCCTACATTCTCATCGAGTCCGTGAACGGTTTCGCAAAATCTCCAATAAAGATCATCGAAAGAAGGGACAGGGTCCTTATCGAAGGCTCCAGTTTCCATGTGGTCGACCCCGTGAATGCCATAGCGTCTTTCGCGGATCCAGCGTGACTGGGTGGCGTAGTTTTCTTCAGAATTCGCCATTGTTTCGGGGTAATCGATTTTTTTCCCCTGATATTTTCCATGGTGGCGCTTAGCGGGTTGGAAAGGGTAGTGGACGGACTTAAAGGCAAGGTGCATCATAAAGGGTGCCTCTTTATCACCTCGATCGCTATTGAGCCACGCGATCGCCTGATCAGTGAGGCGATCGGCAGTGTAGCCCTTTTGGTCATGACGCTCTCCGTTGATATTAAGGGTTTGATCAAAGTAGGAGCCTTGTCCTTGGAAAGAGACCCAGTGGTGGAAGCCTTTGCGAGGCTCATCATTGTCGTGGCCCATATGCCACTTGCCGATCATGGCAGTACGATAGCCTGATGTTTGGAGGTATTCTGGATAGAAGCGGGTCCCTTCAGGAACGGAGCGCTGATTATCAATAACGCGGTGATGGTGCATGTATTGTCCAGTTAGAATAGAGGCGCGACTTGGGGAGCAGAGCGAGGTGGTTACAAAGGCGTTTTTCAGATGTGCACCTTCTTTAGCCATTCGATCTAAGTTGGGAGTTTCGAGAAAATCTGGAGCTTCAGGGTGGCAGGAGAGAAAATCGTAACGATGGTCGTCGGCGAGGATGACGATGATGTTGGGTTTTTCAGAAGCCAGCACTGTGCTAACAAAGATTGGCAGAAGAAGACGGAGCATGAGACGAGGGTCGGGGATTACTGCGACCATTGCAATTAGGAATGGGCCAAGACTAGAGGTAAAACGAAACTGGTATTTTGGACTTCCGGTCGTTAGATCAGAAGCATGAAAGACGGTCAGCAAATACCGCCCGCCACTAATTCGAAGCCACATCTTCCAGTTGGGTCTCTTGCATCGCCTCCCGGAGATCACAAAAAACCCCTAATTCTAATTGCAGTCCTGTTACTTTTGATTGGAGGCGGCATCTTTGTTGGCTCGATAATAGGCGGGAGCGAAGAGGAGATGAATACGGGAGAGAAGAAGGTCGAGGCTCCCAAGCTGAAGCCCCGACCTCAGCGTCGCAAAAAGGAAGAGACCACCGAGCGGCCAGATCGAGAAGCCGAGATGGTAAAGCTTTCTTTAGAAAATCGTGGCGATTTTCCTGATAATATAGGTAAGTGGGTGAGGCTTCAAGGGAAGGTGAAAACCGGCAATGAAGACGGAGTTCTAGAGTTTGAAGAGCCAGTAGGAATGAGTGGGCAACTAGTGAGAGGATCCGCTTCTCATTTGTCCGGCCAGATTGTCAAAGTCATCGGGTGGATGGTCTCGGAAGAGGAAATCCAAATTGAAGGAATCTTTGAGATTACTACGATTGATCCAATGGACTTACTCCCTGAGAAAGATGTCTACACGACGGCTGATGCAAAGCAATTGATAGCTCTGAGAAACACACGAGCGAGTTTCAAAGGCAAGGTGAAGAATGTAAGGGTATCCGCTGATGAAAAAAGTCTATATCTTGTTTTTGAAGGGGAAAGTCATGAGTTTATTGGGAGCGGAGATATTAAGAAGCTGAAGGAGGTAGAGGTCACCGAGGAGATTCTCAAGGAGCTGATCGGTAAAACAATCAAGTTGAAGGGTAAGCTGGGCTATAAAAAGCAGGAGAAAAAGGATCGCATCTTTATCAATTTCAACGACAAGGATGCATACGAAGTTGTCGACTAAAGCGCATTCGCGAGAAAGGGTGCAGTGGCCGAATGGTCGACTTTGGAGACCTGTTCTGGTGTTCCTTGGGCAACGATCGTTCCGCCGTTTGGCCCGGCTTCGGGTCCGAGATCTATAATGTAGTCGGCTTCTGCAGCTAAGTCCATGTGGTGCTCGATCACAACGACGGTATGGCCTTCATCGACGAGCCGGTGCAGCACGTCGGTGAGTCGGGCAACATCCTGTTGGTGAAGGCCGATTGTAGGCTCTTCGATAAGATAGAGATTTGTATTAATCGGTCCTAAATCAGTGATCTTTGGGCGGCCTTTAGTGAGCTGGGTTACAAGTTTGAGGCGTTGCGCTTCTCCCCCGGATACGGTGGGCGAAGGTTGACCGAGAGTAAGGTAACCAAGCCCTGTTTCGGATAGAAGTTGAAGTGGTTTCTGAAGCTTCGGATGCGCAGAAAAGAAGTCGGCTGCGGCTTTGATGTTAAGGTTTAGAACATCGCCGATCGTAAGACCATTGTAGCGAATTTCTAAGGTGGCTGGATTATAGCGATCCCCCATGCAACTTTCACAATCAATCCAAGTCGTCGGAAGGAAATCCATTTCTAGTTTTATACGGCCATTACCTTTGCACTCAGGGCACTGTCCTTCCTTGTTATTAAACGAAAACCGGGAAGCAGTATAGCCGCGCATACGTGATTCGGGAAGCTGTGCAAAGAGCGCACGGATGTGATCAAATAGCTTCACATAAGTAGCAGGACAGGAGCGTGAGGTTTTGCCAATAGGAGACTGATCTACCTCGTAGCGATATTTGAAAACATCAAAGCCAGTTGCGGACTTGAATGGAGTCTCTTTGACTTTTTTTTCGCAAGCGATACTCAAGCATCCTCGCATGAGTGACGATTTTCCGGATCCAGAAACCCCGGTTAAAACGGTGAGACGCCCTATTGGAATTTGGACGTCGACGTCCTTTAGGTTGTTGAGGTTACAACCCTTCAATTTCAGCCAACTTTTTTGAGCACGAATTGCGGGGATCTTTCTACGCTTTCCTCGAGATGGGTGAATGAGGGGATTCCTAATCGCCTGCAGCGTTGGTGATTGTGAATGTGTTTCTAGAGCGTTTTTTTGGTTTAGCTCAGTCCTTGTCAGGGAGGCTACGATTTCGCCGCCTTCAACTCCTGCGCCAGGGCCAAGGTCAATCAGATGGGTTGCCGCCTTAATCGTGTCCTCATCGTGCTCGACAAGAAGAAGCGAGTTTCCCTTTTTCTTGAGGGCTTGAAGAGTTCCTAGGAGAGCATTATTGTCACGAGGATGTAGTCCGATGGTTGGTTCATCTAGAATGTAGAGAACTCCCTGTAAATTGGATCCAAGTTGAGCAGCAAGGCGGATACGCTGAGACTCGCCGCCGGATAGGGTGGTGGCGGATCGATCGAGTTGAAGGTAGCCTAGTCCAACTTGGTCGAGGAATTGAAGCCGCTGAATAATTTCAGGAAGAATGTCACGTGAGATAGCAAGATCACGACCTTCAAATTTAAAGGCAGCAATCGTTTTGCTAGCTTCTTGAACATTAAGTAAGGATAGGGCTGGTAGTGATTGGCCCTCGATGAAGACGTGACGTGAGTTCTCCCGAATTCTCGCGCCATGGCAATCGGGACAAGCACGAAACTCGCCGGGGTTAGCTTTCGCGGCAAGTTTCTCTTCGTGAATTTCTGCCTCTGCTTCAGAGTTGAACCCTTTTACGTCAAATCGGCTATTAGTGATGTGGCCATAGCCTCGGCAGGTTTGGCACCAACCTCTCGGTGAGTTGAATGAAAAGTGATGTGGGTCAAGTTCCTCGAATGATTCTCCGGTGACAGGTGATACCCTTACGGTTGAGAAGGTTTGAAGATGACCCTTTTTGGTGAGGACTTTGAAGGTGCCCTTTCCATATTGGAGGGCGATGGAGAGTGCTTCAGACGTCCTTTTTAGGGCTTGTTTACTTGTGACTTGAGCAACGACGAAATCGATGTCGTGAGCCTTGTGGCGAGCGAGTGGTTGGAATTCTTTAGTATTGATGAGTTCGCCATCAATGAGCATTTCTTCGAAGCCAGCCTTCTCAGCAGCGAGGGCGTATTCCTTGTGGAAGCCTTTACGGGCTCTCAAAACGGGTGAAAGAAGTCGGAGTGATTTCTCCTTCTTTAGTAGCTTGCCCAACTGATCGCCGATGGCTTCGGGTGTCTGAGATATGACAGGTTCACCGGACTGAGGGCAATGCTGGATACCAAGCTTTGCATAAAGTAAACGGAGGAAGTGGTAGGCTTCAGTGACTGTACCAACTGTAGATTTTCCGCCGCCACGCGAGATTCGTTGCTCGATCGCTACGGTTGGCGGAAGCCCTGTGATTAGGTCTAGGTCAGGCTTTTCGAGTTGGCTAGCGAACTGCCTCGCGTAAGGCGACATGGAATCGAGAAAGCGGCGCTGGCCCTCAGCAAAGATGACGTCGAAGGCGAGAGTGGATTTCCCAGAACCACTTAACCCTGAAATGACCACAAATTCATTGTGGGGAATTATAGCGTCAATGTTCTTGAGATTATGGTGACGTAGACCGTGAATAGATATTTCACGTTTTGCAATAGACCTATTATTTGAGGGCCGCTTTTTTTCTGGTTTGACCGGGACTGAGATGGCGAGGCCAGTGTGTGTTTTCTTTTTTGCGAGTTGCTTTGGGCTTCCTTCGAAAACGATTTGGCCACCGTTGAGGCCGGCCTCTGGTCCAATTTCGACGACATGATCGGCATTCTTAATGACGTCGGGCTGGTGCTCGATGACAAGGAGAGAGTAGCCGACGTCGACGAGGCGGTGGAAGACGGTGAGAAGTTTCTCGATGTCGCTGAAATGAAGTCCGGTCGTGGGCTCATCTAGGATGAGCAAGGTGTTGACGCTACCGCTAGTGGAAGTCAGAAGTCGGCAGAGTTTTAGGCGTTGTGCCTCGCCGCCGGAGAGCGTGTTGAGAGGTTGACCGAGGCGGAGATAGCCCAGGCCGGTTTCCACCAAGGGCTGAAGCGCCTTACGTGTCTTAGAAAGAAGGAGGTTCTCTTTATTGGTAAGGCCTTCAATTCCCTCCAGGAATGCCATGGCTTCTGAAGCGGTTAACCGGAGAAAATCGACGACGGACTTTTCATGGTAGCGATAAGATTCGGCGGTCCTTGTGAAGCGGGTGCCGTTACATTCGGAGCAGGTCAGGTAAAGATCGGAAAGGAACTGCATCTCGACTTTCTCAAAACCATTTCCGGAGCAGCGTTGGCATCGTCCAGGGCCAGAATTAAAGGAAAAATATCCAGGAGTAAGGTGGTCTGCTCTCGCTGAAGAGGTAAGTGAGAGAAGTTGGCGAATATGCTCGAAGGCACCCAGTAGAACAGCGGGGGTTGAACGAGGGGTGCGGGAAAGAGGGGACTGATCGATAAGTTCTACGCCCCGGAGCTCGTCAATGCCTGTGATTTTGGCTGGAGCAGGCTCATTATCGATGGAGAGTCCAAAATGTCGGGCGAGGTTGTTATAGATGATAGGGTGAGCAAGGGTGGATTTCCCCGAGCCTGAGACTCCAGTCAGACAGCTGAATACGCCGAGAGGAAGATCGAGTGACAGGTTGAAAATATTATTTGCTGAGGCTTCTTCGATTGAAAGATGGGCCCGCGGCTTCCTCAATTTGCTGGGAATAGGAATTGATTGCTCTCCGGAGAGATACTGAAGGGTGAGCAATTTTCTTTTTTGAATTAGTTTTAGCTGGTCCCTGATAAGTGATTTCTCCTCCGTGTTCACCCGCTTCAGGTCCCATGTCGATGAGTTGATCTGCTTGGTGCATCACAGCTTCGTCATGTTCAACTACGACCAAAGTATTGCCCTTGTCACGGAGGTTGTGCATGACTCTGGTCAGACGATGGATGTCACGGTGATGAAGTCCGACGGTCGGTTCATCGAGAACGAAGAGGGTTTGGGTAAGTGCTGACCCTAGACAGGTGGTGAGGTTGACGCGGGCGATTTCACCTCCTGAAAGGGTTCTCGCTTGGCGATCGAGGGAAAGATATCCGAGACCAACCTCGCAAAGGTAATTCAGACGTGAGGTGATCTCGTGTAAGACCAAACCAGTTGTTTTGTCGAGAGGTGCATGTGAAGTGGCAATCCCTTCAAAGAAAAAGAGGAGTTGGTCGAGCGGGATGTGCCAGAGCTCAGGAAGGGTTTTTCCAAGAATCTTAAAGTGAAGGGCATCGGGTTGAAGTCGGGTTCCTTGGCAATCGGGACATTCGGTGTAGGCTCGATATCGAGAAAGGAAGATACGGACGTGCATCTTGTATGCTTTTGTTTCTAACCAGTCGAAGAAGCCCTGAATCCCATACCACCGATTTTCTTGCCAAAGTGCCTCCAGAGTTCCTCCAGGTCGTCAGGGGAGTTCGTATTACGGTCTCCGTAGTAGATCCATTCGCGGGTGTCTTCGTCGAGGTCTTCCCATGGGGTGTCTAGATCGATGTCACGTTCCTTGCAGTTGCGGACAAGGTCGCGCTGGCATTCCTCGCCGCGATCGCCTTGGAAGGGTTTGATGGCTCCTTCGCGGAGAGTCAGGGATTCGTTGGGGACGGTTTTATCGAGATCGATGCCGATGACTTTTCCAAAGCCACGACAGTTGTTGCAGGCACCGAGAGGCGAGTTAAAAGAGAAGAGTGAGGAGGTGGGCTTGACTAGAGGAGCCCAGGTAGTGGTGAAGGTTTTTATGGTTCCTTCAGCACTTGAGATCGCGGCGGCTCCCTTGCCCAAGCCGAGGGCCTGCTCGAAGGATTCGGTCAGTCGGGATTTGTTGCGAGTCGTGACCTTGAGTCTGTCTTGAATTATCAATACCTCCCGCGGGAGTTTTTTGAGTGAGGGAGCGGAATCGGTCCGGATGACTTTATGACCAAGAAAAATACGGAGATAGCCCTGCGAGTTTAGGAAAGGAAAGAGATCATCGGGTGTGGTATCCGATGGGACGGGGATGGGGAAAAGGACGAGAATGTTCTCGTCTTGGTGATTTGAAGTGACCCATTCGAGAATCGATTTGGGGTTGTCGGGGCGTACTTCCTCTCCTGTTTCGGGATGGAATCCTTTGGCAAGTCTTGGGTAGAGCAGTTTGAGATAGTCGTTGATCTCTGTGAGGGTCCCAACAGTAGATCGGGTCGTGCGAATCGTATTTTTCTGTTCGATTGCGATAGCGGGGGGAATGCCATCAATGCGGTCAACTTCCGGCTTGTCCATTCGGTCAAAAAACTGGCGAACATAAGGCGAGAAAGTTTCGACATAGCGTCGCTGACCTTCGGCGTAGAGAGTGTGGAAGGCTAGAGATGATTTGCCGGAACCTGACGGTCCGGTGATGACCGTGAGCTTTCCGATTGGAATCTCAAGATCGAGATTCTTTAAATTATGCTGACGAGCGCCACGAATTTTAATGGCGCTTTCTGCGGAATTAAGGTCAGCTTTTTTTGGCACGCGGAAAGTTAGCGTGGGAGAAGAGGGGCGCAAGCAGGGGGAGGAATTTATTCGTTTTCTTACCAGGATGGGAAGAGGGACTTTTTCCTCATCCATGATCTTCTCAAAGCGGTCCTCGTTGTCAGTCGTGACTTTGTTTTCGAGGATGAAAATCTTCCCTTTAGCGACTTCTCCCTTTTTCAGGACGGAGTTGGCAGTCTTGGTGAGGAGATCCAAATAATCCTGCATGGCTTCATCAAATTGGTCCTCGTATTCTTCCTCAAGAGCTTTGGCTTCCTCTTTGGCTTCCTTGAGCTTTCGCTTCAGGCGCCCGGGGTATGCATAGCTTCTTGAAGGTCATCTCTTTTCTTTCCAGATACCCTTCGTATTGTTCGATTAAGTCCTCCTTAATATCTTCACCAAGGGGATAAGATTTAATGGAGCTTATTAAGTCTTTGAGAAAACCTTCTACGACTCCGTCGTATTTCTTACGAAACCTATCGTAGTCTCGGCCATGACGATATCGGATCTTATCACGGATTTTTTCAAGTGCGGCGAGAAGGTCATCTTCTCCTTTTCCACTTACAGATGCTCTGGGCATGTTGCGAAGTGCCGGAACTGACCATTCAATAAGAAAATGGTTGGTGTTGGTTCCGTTCTTATCTTCATCATTGCCCCCCAAAGAAGTCCCTTTTTTCTTAAGGACGAGGTAGTTTTCGTCCTTCCCAGAGTTATCGGGTTGGTCTTCAAGCCAGGTGATGAATGTGAAGGCTTCGCCGGTTACAAACTTCCAAATTTCTGGAAGATTTTCGTCGCGTTTTCCTCCGATCCAACAACTTCCAGGATCGTCGAGGGCGGCCTTAAGGCTGAGCGCCATGAAAGATGCCTCCTTTTCGTTGGAAGGAACCGCGAGGTGTCCCCCGGCGTTTGAGGCGATAAGTGAACCTTGTTCCCAGCTAACGGCGTCTTTCACGAGAAGGAATCTTGAACCACCGATGTTATAAGTCCCGGAAGGGAAGATCGGGGTGCGCTTGTTTTTCAATGCCTCTCCAGTGCGAGCAAGTTGAGAGGTAAGCGAAGCGGATGTGCTTCCATCAAGGTACCATTCCAGAAGGGCAGGGAATTTTTGGAGTCTGTGGTGATCCTCCAAATTTGGAGCGCTAGACGAGATCGCTCCAAAGTCTTCACCATTTGGATTGTTGGTGATTCGGTTGTCGGGAGATTTGTCTACCCAGACTTTCGCATCGACGGCTGAGCCGTCGCTCCAGAACCATTTCCCCTCGAACCCTGAATCAGAGGCTCCCGTCCAGACGGGGCTGGTGCTTTCGAAATTTTCGTGGAACCAAGCAAGATCAGCAGAGGTAGGGAGGAGGGTGAGATGAGCACCATGACGGTTGGCAAAGTTGTTAGCCTCGTCCCAAGTCATATTTTGTTTTAGGAGGAAATAGGCCGATTTCTCGCGCTTGATGGTGCCGATTGGGAATTCATCTCGCAAACCGTCGACAAGAAGCTGGGAGAGCCGGTCTAAGGACTCCAAGGGGGTTTCCGCAGCTTTCGGAGGGACCACAACTTTTGGTTTGGGCTTGGCTGGCTTTTCTTTGTCAGCCATTTCTCCACCGTTTCCGAGTTGCTTCTTTTCTGGACGATCCTTTGGTTTGGGTGCTGGCTTCAACTCGGCCCTCTCTTTAGGGATGCTGGACTGAGTCGTTTCGTCCCCATTTCCAAAAACATAAAATGCAACAGCTCCACCACCTAGAAGGAGAAGAAAAATAACGACAAAAGAGGCGATTCCGGATTTCTCTTTGCTACTACTTAGAACAACGTTGCTGCCAGAGTTCAGGGTTGGGGAAGCGGCTGGCGTAGTTGCGAATTGAGGTCCCCCAAGCTTTGGAATGAGGTTGTCGAGGTCGTCTGCAAGGTCGCCAACGTCCGAATAACGGAGGGTAGGATTCGCGTTGGTTGCTTTCTTGAGAATGTTGTCAATCCGAGGATCTATCCCAGTTGTCATGCTGTGGCTATCTGCTTCGGGATGACGTCCACAGAGTAGTTCATACAGTAATGCTCCTACAGAGAAGATATCAGAGCGTTGGTCGACCTCTATTCCATTCTGAAAAATCTCTGGAGCGGTGTAACCCGGAGTGCCGAATACGAGGCCCTCGCCTTCTCCTCTTCCAACGGGGTGGGCGAGTCCGAAATCGCCAATTTTGGGCTTGGCATCGGCATCAAGGAGGATGTTAGCGGGCTTGATGTCACGGTGAATGATTCCGCCTTGGTGGGCGTGGGCCAGGCCACGGGAAATGGTGGAGACCATTTCAAGAGCAACAGCAGGGTCGATTGCCCTGTTGTGGGCTGAGTAGTAGAGAGCCTTCCCGTGAACGAATTCCATCACGATGTAGAGCATCCCATCGATATCACCGAAATCGTAAACGGAGATGAGATTTGGATGATTCAGCCGGGCCATAGCTTTGGCCTCTGCTTCAAAGGATGATCTAAACTGTGGGTCGTCACCGAACTCGCGCGGGAGGATCTTAATAGCAACCGACCGATCTAAAGATTTTTGGCGCGCCTTATAAACGGCCCCCATTCCACCTTGTGCGATAAAAGCCTCCAGCTCATAGGCCGGGAAAAGGGGCCCAAGCTCCTCTAGCGTTGGTGCCACAAATTCGGTGGGATTCGATTCGTCTTCGGCCATGATGCGTTCGTTTAACAGTTGGTATGGGGAAGGAACCCAAAGTTGGTGTGAAACACCACTCGCTTTATGTTAGATCCGAATCCCAAAAGATTTATCACTTTCCAAGGTAACTAGAGGATCATCTTTTTTAATCTGATCGCCAACGACCCAGAGGGCGAGGGCATTTGGCAGGACTTGATCCTTCCTGATCCGTCCAACTTCGCAGTCGTCATTACCCGTTGTCCCCAGTGGGACGGGGTAGACGGCCTGTTGGGGGTCGTCTACTAATCGGATCCCTCGCCTTCCTTCAAAGCTTCTTCGGGCATCTTCAACCGAAGGATCTTTTTCAAAAATGGCCGTAATGGATATGGAGTGAGAGCGGATGACAGGAACCCGAACACAAGTGCAGGTGACTTTGAGTTTAGGGATCGCAAGAATCTTTCGGCTTTCATGGAGCATTTTTTGCTCCTCTTTGGTGTAGCCAGTTTCTTGGAAGACATCGACGTGTGGTATTACGTTGTGTGCAATTTGGTGAGGGTAAACACTTGTTTTTACGGGCTTGCCAGCAACGAGAGCCTTAATTTGCTCTTCCAATTCGATGATCCCCTGAGCGCCGCTTCCCGAGACTGCTTGATAGGTTGAGGCAATGATTCCCTTCAAACCAAAGGCCTGATGCAGGGGGGCAAGTCCCATTAAAGTGATGATGGTAGAGCAATTCGGGTTTGCGATGATATTGCGGGGGGGATTAAGAGCTTCTTTCCCGTTGATCTCGGGCAGGATTAGGGGGACGTCAGGATCCATCCTAAAGGCTGATGAGTTGTCGATCACGATACATCCAGTATTTGCTGCGATGGGGGCAAATTCTTTTGAAATACTACCGCCAGCTGAAAAAAGAGCGATGTCGATTCCGTGGAACGATTCCGGCGTTAATTCTTCCACCGTGAGCTCCTTTCCTCGAAACTCCAGTGGTTTGCCTGCAGAGCGAGCTGAGGCAAGCAAGGTGATTTTAGATAGGGGAAAGTTACGCTCTTCAAGGCAGTTGAGCATTTCCCGGCCGACTGCGCCGGTCGCACCGACGATTGCTACATGAGGCTTTTTATTCATGAAAGAGCCGAGAAGTTATCGAGGTTTTTGAGTGATGCAATCCCAGTTTTAGTTGTGATTTTAGAGGAGTCTCCCCGAAAAAGGTTAGAAAAGATCACTTAACTACTTGCATGCCTTAGTGAGGTTATTATCCTTCGACCAACTCGGAGCGGTAGCTGCAACTCAGTAGCCGGACCTGATTCCAGGAAAATTCTAGATTTTTTCCGCGCAAAGAACCCAATAACAAAAAGAAAAAACAATGAAAATTGCTACTATCCTCGGCCTGATCGCAGCTCTTGCTGGCTTCTCCCTCACTTCTTGCAGTGTTCTCCCAGCAGAAGCACCAGCAGCTCCTACTCCTATCGTTATCCCTGATAAGTAATCTCGTCAGCCAAAAGAAAGGTTTGAGCCGGTGTTAATCCCTTTTTGGGGTGGTCGGCTCAAAACCTCATTTCCCATTCTAAAAATATGAAAGTTGTTAAATTTTTTGCAGTTGCTTCATTTGCAGTTGCTTCTCTTGGTCTTAGCTCCTGCGGTTGCTGTTCTGGTGAAGCTCCGCTTCCTTCACTTCGTCGGCTTCCTAGTTTCAAGGACATTCCTGTGGGGCAAGATGCTCCGGCTGCCAAGGAAGCTGCTCCGTCTGCGCAGACTACTGAAGTGCCCGTTCAGGCGGAGAAGTAAGTCGCGAGTCTACTCGATATTTCAAGAGAGCCAGGGTGCTGCCCATGGCTCTTTTTTTATTCAGCTTAGGCTAGGATTGGCTTTATGACATGCCCTTCAACATCTGTAAGTCGATAGTGACGCCCCTGAAATCGATAAGTTAGCTTTTCGTGATTGATTCCGAGGAGGTGGAGTAGGGTCGCCTGAAAATCGTGAACGTGAACAGGGTTGTTGGCAACGTTGAACCCGATATCATCTGATTCTCCATAGGTAATCCCGGGCTTCACTCCACCACCAGCCATCCAAATGGTAAAGGCATAGGGGTGATGATCTCGGCCCCACCGAGAACGGTTGTCAAAATTTCCCTGAAGGAAGGGCGTACGGCCGAATTCGCCTCCCCAAATTACGAGAGTTTCGTCGAGAAGCCCTCGTCGCTTCAAATCTTGAACGAGAGCTGCAGAGGGTTGATCTGTGTCACGGCACTGATTGTAGAGTTCGGTGGGCCGCCGTGGCTGTCCCAGTTGGTGTGGTAAAGTTGCACGAAGCGGGAGCCACGCTCGATGAGACGGCGGGCGAGGAGGCAGTTCGAGGCGAAGGAGGATTCGCCGGGTTTCACGCCGTAGCTATCGAGGGTGGTCTTGGATTCGCCTTTGAGATCCATGAGTTCGGGCGCACTGGTCTGCATGCGATAAGCCATTTCATACTGGGAAATCCGAGTCTGGATATCCGGATCGCCGAACTTTTTAAATCCGCGTTGGTTCAGCTCACCCAATGAATCAAGCATCGCCCGACGGTCTCCCCGGTTCACTCCCGGAGGATTCTCGAGATAAAGAACGGGATCCCTCCAGCGCGGAGCTTTACGCCCTGGTGGCGCGAGGGGAGAAACCCGGAAGACCAATACGAGTCGTAGAATATTTGGCCACAGCTCGTCCCTTTGGATACCGAGGTCATAACCACAAAGGTTGGAAGGTTTTCGTTCATCGATCCCAGACCATAAGAAAGCCATGATCCTAGGGTAGGCCGTGAGGGGAGTTGAAATCCGGAGAGGAAAAAGTTGATCGCCGGTGCATGGTTTACCTGCTGAGTATGCATGCTCTTGATGAAGCAAAGATCATCGGCGATTTTGGCGGTGTGAGGCATAAATGCGCTGACCGTGGCGCCGGATTCACCGTGCTTTTTAAAAGGTTCGACAGGCGCCAATAATCGACGCTTGTCCGCGGCGGCGGACATGGTCGAAAAGCGTTTGCCTTTCATATAGGATTCAGGAAAAAAGGCACATGCTCAAAGAGTTTGGGTTTGTGATCAAAATTGAACTTGGTGCCCCATTTTGGAAAAGATAAACGACGCGCTTCGCCTTTGGTGCAATTGCTTGGGCCGCCTCAAGGATGCGGTCTTCTGAGGCCGAGGCGTTATTATTTAGGAGGTGAATGAGAGCTGGGATGCCCAGTCCTGTTGCAGCTTTTCCGAAGAAGTGGCGACGATTCGAGAGGATTTGAGATTCAAAAATCGGATTCATGGCTATTCCTTGGTGAGAGCTTCATCCGTGTTAAGAAGCGAGAGAATGGTTGAGGTGAGCGAGGCTTGTTCAAGAGGTTTCATTTGATCTGTGATAGCAAGCTCTCCGATCGAAAGTAGTGCGGTTGCTTCAGTGGGATTTTGTTTGTAATGAGTGCGAGACGCTTCATGCATGCGCTTGACAATTATGAGTTCTTCTTTGCTCGGGTCACGAGCGAAGATTAATTTAAAAGCGGTTTTAAGGATAGAGTTTGGGCCGATTTCGTGAGCCCGGTAGGCAATTCCACGCGCCGCTTCGAGATAAAGTGGGTCATTCAAAGTTGCCAAGGCGTGAAGGGGAGAGTTTGTATTGTAGGTGCCGACTTCACAGCTCTCGCGCTTAGCATTGTCGAAAATCATGGGTGGTGCTGAGATTCGGCGCCAGAAGGTGTAAAGGGTGCGTCTTCTCAAATTGTCGCCGGTATCCGGAGTATATTTCTTTTTACCAAAGGTCACCTCAGACCAAAGACCCTGTGGTTGCCAGGGCTTAACTGGGGTTCCTCCGAGCTGTCGGATAAGCCGTCCGGAAAGAGCGAGAGCCTGATCCCGTATCATCCAAGAAGGGAGGCGGTAGCGGGGAGCCCGCGCAAGGAGCCTGTTTTCGGGGTCTCGTTCAAGAGCAAGGGAATCGACCTTCGAGGATTGTTGGTAGACTTCGCTGGTCACAATAGTTTTGATTAGCTTTTTGAAATCCCAACCAGATTGAATGAAATCGGCGGATAACCAGTCGAGGAGTTTGGGGTGAATCGGAATCTCTGATTGCACACCAAGATCTTCTGGCGATTTAATCAGGCCGATACCAAAAAGTTCCTGCCAGATCCGGTTAACTGTGACTCTTGAGGTGAGGGGGTGATCTGGCGAAACCAACCAACGGGCCAGGTCGAGGCGGTCGTGACTTTCTTTTTCCGGTAGTGGGGGCAGTAGCTCAGGAGTCCTTGCTTCAACCTCTTTTCCCTGCGCTTGATAAGAACCAACTGCCAGAATGTGGGTTTTTCTCCGATCCTTACGATCTTCCATTACCATAACGCGCGGAGCTCCTTTCCTAATGGTGCTAATTTGGGCTTCTAGGGAGGTGATGTCAGTGGATAGATTTTGGTAGGCACTGCGAGTTGCAAGGAATGCCGTGGTGAGTCTTCGATCCTGCTCCTGACTACGTTCGCTAGGTGCTATTGTGAGTAGTTGTATAATACTTTGGTCATCTTTCTCGAGTGAAGGCCTTGCGGTGTCCGTCACAGAAATTTTAAAACGACCAATATAGTGTTGGTCATGCTGGGAATCGTGGCGGAGAACTATTTTGAGTTGATCTCCTTCTTGGGCTGTCAGTGGTTGACTGAGATGGAATAAAGCTGCGTGATCACGATCAATTGAAGTTCCATTGAAGATGGCCCACCCCGTCGTATTTCCGGCCTTTAGGGCGTTAGTGATTTTGTAGGAACCCTGCTCAAAAGTTGCGATGGGTCGTTCAAGATCAAGGAGCTGAATCGGGTTACCTTTGCGAATGAGGTGAGCTTCAAATCCAGTCATGACGAAGTTACCACTATCGGAGCGAGCAATGCCGCCTTTGGCCATCGAGGGATGGCGAAGAGCATCCAATCGAAGCGCAGAGATTTTTCCAATTGGAAGTGGTGCCGTGAATTGCAAGGTCGCTTTTTTCGGGTTGCTCCCGGAGCTCAGAATCGATTGGTCTGGGAGGTGTTCGAACTTTAATCCCTGGTCGCTCGCTGTGATGGAACTCGCTCTGAGGCTTGTCCATTGCGAGTTTTTTTGACGTTGGGCTTCTTCCCACGATTTTTGTTGGGGAGCAAGTTTAGCGGCTAGGGTCTTTTGCTTTATCTGGATTTTGGCGATCTCACTCTGAAGCGCTTTTTCTTTATCGATTTGTTGTTGACTGGGGACTTCGAGAACGGGTTTGGTCTGCGGATCTCCGCCACTGCCATTGACCGGGGTTTGATTAAAGAATGCTGTGAGCGAATAGTATTCTTTTTGGGTAAGCGGGTCATATTTATGATCGTGACATCGGCAGCAATTAAAGGTGAGACCCATCCAGACAGTGCCGACGGTTTCCGTCATATCGAAGACGTAGTTGACGCGATTTTCCTCAGGAATTGAACCGCCTTCGCCGTTAATGGCGTGATTTCTTAGGAAACCGGTCGCAAGCCTTTGTTCTAAGGTGGCCTTAGGAAGGAGGTCGCCGGCAATTTGCCAGATGGTGAAGTCATCGTAGGGAAGGTTACGATTGATTGCATCGATAACCCAATCTCGCCATGGCCACATTGTGCGCTCGCGGTCACCTTGGAAACCGTTTGAGTCGGCGTAGCGGGCCGCATCTAGCCACGGCCAAGCAAAACGTTCTCCGAATGCCGGGTCGGCGAGATATTTATCAATAAGTTGTTCCCAAGCACGAGGGGATTTGTCCTCCATAAAGGTCGAAACCTCTTCGGGGGTGGGAGGCAGGCCGCGGAGATCAAATGAAAGTCGCCGAATTAGGGTTTCTTTAGAAGCACGTGGGGAAAGGTCCAGTTCGAGGGTTTTCAGTTTTTGTCTTACCAAGGAATCGAGGGGGTGTGCGGAAAGGTTTGGAAGATCTGGTTTTTTTATGGGTATGAAAGTCCAGTGCTCTTCGTACTTTGCTCCTTCTTTAATCCAGTGATAAATTAGTTTTTTCTCCTCAGCGTCCAGTCTCAATAGGTGATCGGGCGGAGGCATGATGTCATCTGGATCATCGGAAGTGATGCGCTTCCAGATGAGTGAGCCCTCAGGATCGCCGGGAAGAATAGCCGATCCCGATTTTCGCTTAGCAAAGGCTCCTTCAGATGTGTCGAGTCTTAGATTTGCTTCTCGTGAGTTTGAGTCGAAGCCATGGCAGCTAAAGCAATGGTCTGATAGGAGGGGGCGGATATGACTGTTGAAGCCTATGGGGCCTGCAGTTGCAGTAGCCACAAGGATGAGAATGAGGAGATGCTTTAACATTGAGCTAAAATTGAGGAGAGAGGCAGCTTTTCCAAATTAGAGAGGCCTTACAAATTCGTTTGGATGGCTCTTGTTTTACGGGAAAGAAGTTAAGTGTCTTTCTTGAGGGAATGGGATTAGCAGGATGGGCAAAGGGCTACCAATCACAATTTTCTGGAGGTTTATTCTCTTCATCAAGGATATGCCTCTGAGCTTTTCATAGGCAAGGTAACTTGGGCCAGTCGCCCCAAGTTGTCATCCCAGCTGATTGGCCGATCTCGGCGTTTTGAATGCCGATCTTGTAGCACTGATTTTTGTGAGAAGCTAGAGAGGTG
Source organism: Akkermansiaceae bacterium (assembly GCA_905181965.1). Taxonomy (GTDB): domain Bacteria; phylum Verrucomicrobiota; class Verrucomicrobiia; order Verrucomicrobiales; family Akkermansiaceae; genus SW10. The sequence continues at coordinate 351,628 of CAJIZY010000009.1, read as the reverse complement.
AGAATCGCTAATTTTGATTGTTCTTATTTCTTTAATTTTGCAGTTAATACTCTGACAATTAAAATCACCAGCAAAGTAGAAATGTTATTTTGTCAACCGCAGAGGAAAAGAGATCAGGGAGCTAGCAGCAGGTTTGCAGGGTTTTTTGGACCAACTAGGTCGAGGAAATCTACTAAGAGGAGGTGGAGAGACGAAAATTGTGCGAATTTGGCAAATATTTCCGGATTTTCGGCTTATCGGGGCTGCCAATCGGCCCTATAAATATGAATCCTACGATATGAGTAACCTTCGACTCAAACTTCAGCGCAGTCTCCTGTTCGGGCTTCTAGTCTGCGGAGCTTCTGCTCTTGCGCAAAATTCGGTTCTTTTAAACGAGGCCGCAGCCCGATCCGCTGATGCTCGCGATGCTGGCACACTTTGGGCGATGTTAAATTGTATCTTGAAAATGACTATAAATTGGCGATTGATAAGTATGCCGAGGCCCTCTCGAAGCTTCCGAAAGAGGCCAAGTCGATCGTTGGCATGCGAACGACTGCCATTCAGCGATTTTCACAGGCTTCCCTGGTGCAAGCACAGGATTTGATGAAGAAGGGCGGGGTGAAGAATGCACGGGCCTTGGTCAAAGATGCCCTCACCGTTGACCCAGACAATCCCCAACTTAAGTCGTTTTTGTCTAAGATGGATGATCCGATTCGCTATGAGTCAGGCTTAACTACCGGTCATAGTGAAAATGTATCGAGAGTTCAAAGTCTTCTCGAAGAGGGGCAGAGCTATTATAATTTAGGGCAGTTTGATCGAGCCTACATGACTTATGAAGACATTCTACGCATCGACCGATACAACAAGGCTGCTCGTCGGGGAAAAGAGATGGTGATCGCTGCGAAGTCAGGTTACGCGGAGGCAGCCCGAGATCAGGCACGGGCAGAGATGTTAAAGAAGGTGGACGCGAGTTGGGAGCAGAAGATTGCCTCCCAGTCCGGGGCTCCGATTGTCGGGGGTGATGATTTTGGAGCGATTGACCAGAGGGCCAATATCCAAGCCAAGTTGAACAGTATCAATGTTCCTGAGGTTCGCCTGAGCGGAGCAACCCTCGATGAGGCTGTCGATTTTTTGAGAGCCGTTTCCGTGCAAGCGGACAAGATGACATTGGACGAAGCTCAAAAAGGAGTTCCTTTCCTGCTCCAGTTGGGGGACGAGTCCATGCCGGAGGTTCAAAAAATTCGTGCTTCTCGGATCAACCTGACCCTTCGTAATGTCTCTTTGGCAGAAGTTTTAAAGTTAGTTAACGAAGCTTCCGGCACAACTTTCCGGGTGGATGATTTTGCGGTGGTGATTAATGCTGCAGGATTTTCGGACCCTACTTTGGTTCGCCGGGAATTTCGAGTTTCACCTGATTTTTTGACAAGTGGAGCGGTCGGTAAGGCCGAAGAGAATGAGGACCCCTTTGCTGCCAATGATCAAGAAGGGGGGCTGATTGCAAAGAAGCTTTCAGCAAAAGAAAAACTCCAGGATTTTGGGGTGAGTTTCCCGGACGGGTCTAGCGCTGCCTACAATTCGAATACTAACATGTTAATTGTCCGGAATACGGTGGCGAACATGCAGCTTATCGAGGCGATCGTTGCTGACCTCGCAAAAAACGAGCCCTTGATCGTGACGGTGCGGACGACAATTGTAGACATCGGTCAAGATCAACTCGATGAACTTGATTTTGATACGATGCTTGGCGAATTTAATGTTGGAGCCAATGGTATTCTTTCGGGAGGAACGACGGGAACGGGCTCTCCAATTGCTGACATGATTGGGGGGCGTCCAGTCACCTCAGGAAATCGGAGCGGTCAGCTTGCTGGAACTACTGAAGGTTTGGATGCTTTGCTGAAGAGAGTGTCGCCACCGACTGCCTCAGGTGTATTATCAAGTGACGGTTCCGGTGGAGGAAGCGCGGATATTCGTTTGCCGTCCACCCCGGATTGCTCAGGGACGAGGGGGTCTGGGATTATTAGCCTACGAGGAATTATCGATAATTCCGCTCACGAAATTTTAATGAGGGGGCTCTCCCAAAAGAAGGGTGCCGATGTTATGGTTCGTCCGGAAGTTGTGACTCGATCTGGTCAGAACGCGATCGTTCAGTCCGTGATAGAATTTCCCTATCCCGAAGACTTTGAGCCTCCTCAGATTCCGAATCAAGTTTCGGGTGGAGGGATCGTAACTCCTGCCACGCCAACAAATTTCACGACTCGAAATCTGGGAGTTACCCTTGAGGTTCTTCCACAGGTTGGCCCAGACCGTAAGATTATCGAAGTTTCGGTGAATCCAGTGGTTACTGACTTCGAAGGTTTCGTCAATTACGGGACTCCCATCGTTGGCTCAAGTAACACCGCAAGCATTGACTTTGTAAATCAAACGGTGGCGACCCGAAGCGTTTTCGGTGAGATCACTGCGAATGCGATTCTCAAGCCGCTCTTCCGAACAACACGCGGAAACACCAGTGTTCGAGTCGTAGACGGGCAGACCGTGGTCATGGGCGGACTTATCAAAGAAATTCGAAAAGAAATTCACGACAAAATTCCGATTCTCGGTGAACTCCCCTTGGTCGGAAGAATTTTTCAGAGTAATGGGATTTCGGTTGAGAAGCGTGCTGTGATCATCTTTGTAAACGTCGAATTGACCGATCCAGCAGGAAAACCCTACCGCGATCGTTAATGAGCACGAACATCCCCCCTCGTTCTAGCCAAGGAGAGAATAAGTTAGATTCTGATCCGCTGGGTCCAGAGAAAGGCAAATTCAGATGATGAAATGATGAAGGCGCTTCGCGATAAGGAGCGTGCAAAGGAAGCTAAAGGTGAAGTGGTGACGCGCTCTGATGGCACGATTGCTAGGAAAGTGAAGCGTCGGAGACGTCGCTCGGAGCAAACAAGCGAGAATCACCCCGAGCGTGAGAAGAAGCGACTCCTCGTGAAGGTTGTTATTGGGGCTTCTCTTATCCTGGTTTTATTCCTCACCGTTTTGTTTTTGATCTTGATGCAAAATAGTAAAGGTCATCGTGACCAACTTGCACAAAGAGCTTCCGAGTGGAGTGGCGCTGAGGTTGAATTCAGGGGATTGAAGCGGATGCCGTTTTCTGTCTCCATGAAGGAAGCCGATTTCACATGGGATCAGAGCAAATTTGTTCGGAATTTGTCCTTAAATAATATCGAAGGGCATGTCCGATTCTTGAATTATTTGGGAGTCCGTCCTAGTGGGCTGCAAATAGGGGCGAGTAAGGGGCAGTTGAGGCTCGCTATGCCTTCGGCTGCCGGAGATGGAAGTGATCCTCTGGATGAGGAGGATTTTCCATTCGATTTTGACGAATACTACTGTAATTCGCTCGATGTTTTTTTTGGATCAGATGCTCCGATTGGTTTTAGGGAGATAGATGCTATTTTTTCCTATGCTGGAGATGGTGGTTACCAGGTGACTCTTGATGAAGGAAATTTTCGAGCTGACGGCTGGGAGGATTTTCCGGTTTCCAAAGGGGTGATGCGCTTCAAAGACGGTGTCTTGAGCTTAAATGCTTTGTCGCTTAAGCATCCTCCAAAAAGTGGGGTTTCTCTGGCATCTGAATTAAAATTGAGTGGAGAGGTCTTGATGGAACCGGGGGAGGAATCGGAACTTGAAATTTCAACAAATCAATTCCCGATGGAAGCTTTGATAGGGAAGCGGCTAGCGCGCTTTTTTAGTGGTTCGGTTGTCTCATCATCTGGGAAGGTTCAGTTTACGGTTGGGAACGATTACTTTGATGAAGTCGAAATTAAATTAGAAGCAAGCACCGCTAAAATAAAGCGACTGCCATTTTTGGTGAACCTCCATTCCTTATTCCCAAATCATAATTTGGATCTTCTGGAATTCCACGAGGGTATTAATAGTTCGCAGATCACTGGAACGGTGAGAGTGAAACCGGAAGGTGTAGCATTGGAGAATTTTCAATGTGCTGAGAAACAAAAGGTGTCCTTAAGTGGTAGCTTGCTTATCGCAAATGATGGGAGAATTGGAGGGCGTTTTAAAATTTCCATAAATCGTTTCTATCTTTCTAGTCAGGAACGCTTCAAGTCCAGCCCTCATCTAGTAGGTTCGGATACAACCGGGCTCGTTACTTTTAGCTTTGACGTCGGTGGCACAGTTGACCGGCCCACCGATACCTTTCTTCAGGTGATTGGTGTGGATTCTAAGACCCTTCAGGTCGACGATCCAGTTAACGGTTCAAAAGATAAGATCTGGGAAAATCTTCTCAACCCCCTCGAAGAAAAAGCCCCATTAGATCCAGATGTTTTAAAACCACTTAACGTCGAATAGGTTAGTTTTTTCTTCTTGGATTTGCCTCTGGCAGTTAATACTGCGTGCTGAGATGAATAATCCTTTCACTTCTAACTTTGAATCGTTCGAGGGTCCGATAAGCCCGCTTGTCAAAGATTTGCATGGGGACAAGTTTGAACAATTGAAAGGGCTAATAAGTGGCGAGGAGGGTGTTCTGGTTTCTCTTCGTGCTCCCCGGGCAGGCTATGGGAAAACTATGCTTCTTTCCCGATTGCGAGAAGAAATGCAGGGTGTTTGTGTGATGGTCCCGATTGATCTTTCAGCCGATTCGAGAATCAATGAGAAAGATATTTTGGTGCGGCTTCTTGATCAGTTTGCTTCGGTGCTGCCGGGTAAAAGAAATCTTACCAGATTAGATTTTAGTGTGCGCCGTATTTTGGCAAATGCCTTGATCCCGCTGGTGGAATCAGGCGAGGTTCCGAGCCCAAATCGAACAGAGTCGCTGCGAAGTCTTCGTGAAAGTCCAGAGCAAGTTTTTGATTTTCATAAGGACTCAGCGGCTGTTGCACAGTGGGTCCGGAATCAATTTCTTGCTCTCTCGCCCCGGTTTGTATCGGTCATTGGGCAAAAGTGTGGGGGGGTGACAAGTGACCTGTCACAATGGTTTGCTGCCTTGTCAGAGTTCGCTATGGCGCCCGTTGAGGAGCAGAATAGAAATCAGAGGTTTCTGAATGAGATTGGTAGAGAAGGAGGCCAATTAAAGGATGGAATCAGCTGTCATGGAGCGCTTACGTCTTTTTTGAAATTAATGACAATAACCGAGAATATTGTTTTGGTTGTAGATGAGATGGATGGTTTGTTTTGCGATAGTGAAGCGGCCCTTCGGGTCGCAAATACGATTATCGGTCTTAGGCAGGCAGCGCCTCGCATTAAGGTAATTTTTTCAGTGAATGATGATGTTTGGGAATCTACTTTTTCTCGCAGGATTCCACTTGGTATGCAGGATCGTTTTGAAGATTCGGTAATTCGATTGCAGCCCCTTGAGGAGAGGGATGTCTCAGCGCTCTTGAGAATTCGCCACGCTGGTGGCGTAAAGGACCTCCGTCAAAAGCTCGACTTAAATGATGGGGATTTATATCCAAGAGCTATTCTGCGAGCTGCACGCGATGTCGTAGATGCGCAGTCGACATCAGAAAAACTTGTAGCGGAACAGCAAGAGACGCTCGATGGTAACTTACGTCAAACTAAGGATATTGGTTTCGCTGAATTTTCATCGGAGAAGGTTGTTGAGACTGATTTGACGGAATCGGGTAGGCCTGACGTTCCATTTGCCAATCCGATTGTAAAGAATAAGTATCCCCCAAAAGTTGTTCGAAGGATTGCGATTCCCCGTAAGTTTTTAGTTCAGCGGATTCGCCAGGAAAGTGATTCTGTTCGTCTTCCTCCCGTACCACCCTTGCATACTTCATTCGAAAGTCCTTTTCGGCTTGCTGATTCCTCCAAGTTTGGGGGAGAGGAGACTAGCGGAACCTCGATTCCGGCTTCTGCTAACGAAGACGAAATTTCTTCGAAAGCTGGTTCCGATGACAGTGACAGTATCGACGAATTACTTCGCAAATTTCGCGAGAGGTAAGATGTTGACGACCTAAATTAGTGGAAAATCTTCTGGAGGGACTCAGTCATGAGTTTTTTAACTTCCTTCATTGAGATAGGACGATTTATTTCACTTTCGATACAGGTCATGGCAACGCCATCAATGCCGCAAGGGGTGATCATCTGAAATGGCGCGAGTGATGTTTTTTGGACGTTCAAGGCAAGCCCATGAAGGGTGATCCATGAGCGGACACCGACTCCCAGCGAAGCGATTTTCCGATCTTCGACCCAGACTCCGGTTTGTCCTTCTCTTCGAACCGCGGGGATGCCAAGAATTTCGAGAGAAATAATTATGGCCTCTTCCAGATTTCTAAGATGAAGGTGAAGATCCTTTATACGTTCGGTAAGATCGAGAATAGCATAGCCAACAAGCTGACCCGGGCCATGGAAAGTTCCTTGTCCACCACGGTTGATTTCAACGACTTGATGAGGGAGATGTTTGTGGGCTCTCAAGCTGGATGTGTCACGAGTCCGGCCGATCGTGTAAACAGGAGCATGCTCGAGGAAAAGAATGGTGTCCTCAATTTCTTGATCCCGGCGACGTTGCACAAGATCTTCTTGAAGATCCCAAACCTCTTGAAAATCTAAATCGGTTCCAAGATCTCGAAACGTTAGGGCGTTCATCGCATTGATTTAGGCAATTTCAACCAAGCTTGGATTTCGGTAAGTGACTGACAGTTCAGAACGTCTTCCCGGCGTAGCCATCCTTTGCGAGCGAGTCGCACGCCATAGGCTAAGAACTGTAATTGTTCGATGCGATGGGCATCAGGGTTGATGGAGCAGAGGACATTTTTTTCCCTCGCTTTTTTCCACCAACGCCAATCCATGTCTAGCCGATAGGGGCTACAATTGAGTTCGATGACAGTTCGAGTTTCGGATGCGCAAGCGATGATTTTTTCGATGTTTACGGCATAGGGGTCACGCTTGAGCAAGAGGCGGCCGGTGACGTGCCCCAACATCGTAACGTGCTCGTTTTCCATCGCACGAATGATTCGCTTGGTCATCGTGTCCTCATCCAATGTAAAAGAGTTGTGCACCGAGGCGACGCAATAGTCTAATTCTTGGAGAAGATCGTCATCGAAGTCCAGTGACCCATCTTTTAAAATATCTACTTCGCTTCCGGCGATCAGGGCAAAGTCATCGAATTGTTCATTCAGAGCTCTGATTTCTGAGATCTGCTCACGTAAGCGGAGTTCATTCAGTCCATTCGCTTGGAAGGATGACTTGGAGTGGTCGGCAATCCCTAAATATTGAAGGCCATGGTCTTGCGCGGCAGTGGCCATCTCCTCAAGAGTGTTTTTTCCGTCGGAAGCAATAGTGTGGTTATGAAATGTTCCCCGGAGTTGGGTGAGTTTGACAAGTTCTGGGAGGTTTGCTTCGCACGCAGCCTCAATTTCACCCCGATTTTCTCTGAGCTCGGGTGCGATCCAATCGAGGTCCAAAGCTTGGTAGATATCAATTTCTCCCTCAACTTTAGGGATCTCTCCTTCGCCAGTGAAGTCATATTCATTAAGAGACAATCCCTTTTTTAAAGCCAGTGAACGAAGGGCGACATTGTGCTCTTTGCTGCCGGTGAAATACTGGAGAGCGAAAGGAAAATGGTTATTGCTGACAGCACGGAGATCACATTGAAGCCCGTTGTCTAGACGAACCGATGCCTTTGTTTCTCCCTGAGCAATGATTTCGTGGACCTCAGGGAAGTCACTGAAGAATTTAGTAAGCTCAGCAGGTTCTTTAGTTGCAACTAGGAAGTCGAGGTCGTGGAGAGTTTCTTTGGCGCGACGGTAGGAGCCAGCAATGGCGGAGCGACTGACCTTAGGGTGATCACGAAGTCGTTCGAGTAAAGTCTCTGCAAGAGGCGCCACTTCGCCGAGTCGAAAGCGGTCGGCGAATTTCGCTCGGTTTTCGATAGCGCTGAGGATTTTTTCCACAGTCTTGGATCCGAAGCCTGAAAGATTGGCAATTTCAGCTCCTTGACAAGCTTCCTTGAGTTGGGCAATCGAAGATATTCCAAGTTTGTCATAAAGGGCTTTAATTTTTTTGGGACCGAGTCCCTGGAGTTCAAAAAGCTCAAAAAGGGAAAGGCAGTCAATGTTTAATTGATGCTAGACCTAATTCCAGCTTTCCGGTCGACGCTAACTCATGCAGTTTTTGTTGAAGGGCATCACCGATTCCTTTGATTCCTTTGAGATCGTTTTCAGCAGCGCGTTCAACGATGTTGCCATCAAAGTTTTGCACCACTTCGGCACCATTTCGATAGGCCCTTGTCTTGAATGGATTTTCACCTTTGAGCTCCAGCAAGAGGGCAATTTCCTCAAGTGTGTTTACTAGTGATTCTCGGGTTACGTCCGGCATCTCCTTTAAAGATGATATGATGACAGCGATTTGCAAGACTAAGGCCTTCGCGAAACGGGTCGAATCTGCTAACCCTTCGCTCATGAGCACTACGAATTTGAAGTATTACAACACTGCCATTAATGCAGCTCAATCCGGTGATATTCCTGCAGCCCGGACTGCAATTGAATCTGCTCTCACCGAGGATCCAAACGATGTTCAGAGTTGGCAACTTTATGGCGTGGTCCTGAATGCCCTCGGAGAAACTGAAAAGGCCGAAAAAGCTGTAGCGAAAGTAAAAGAACTAGGGGTAAGTGAAGCGGATGAATTGATCATGAAAGCGGCGGATGCGATCGGTCAGAATAAGTTTGGCGTGGCAATTACTTGTTATGAAGATGCCCTTGAGCTGGAACCCAACCGTCCAGAAGTCTATGTCAGCTATGCTTTGGCGCTGATGCAAGGCAACTATCCTTCCGATGCCGAAGAGGCTGCTGATAAGGCTGTTGAAATGGCTCCAGATGATGCTTCGGCTTGGTATGCTAAAGGCCGGATCCAGAGACTGCGCGGGCATAAGGTTGAGGCGCTTGCTAGCCTGAAAAAAGCAATTGAGCTCCAGGGGGCTTTGGTTCTAGCTCGTTACGAGTGCGGAATGATTCTCGCCGAAATGGGGGAGTTGGAGGCGGCCCTTGAGTGCTTTGAACAAGTGTTGGTAGATCATCCCGAGGATCAAAATGCAATTGAGGCGAAAGCTGCTATTTTGGCCAAGATGGAAGAATTAAATTCTTAGTTGATAAGGATTGCATGCCGGTGCCGGAAAGGCAGGATGCGCGAAGCATCAATAAGAGCAAAATTATGAGTCGCAAAATTTGGTTGGATGGGAAGATCGTGGACGAAGCGGATGCGAAGATATCGGTCTTTGATCACGGTTTGCTTTATGGAGATGGAATCTTCGAAGGTATTCGTTTTTATAATGGTCGAGTCTTTCGTTTGACCGAGCATATCGAACGACTGTATCTTTCGGCAAAAGCCCTCCTTCTTAAGATGCCTTGGACTCTTGAAGAGGTTTGTGAAGCGACACTCCAGACAATCCGGGCTAATGGTCTAAAAGACGGCTATATTCGTTTAGTCGTGACACGGGGGATTGGTGATCTTGGATTGAATCCTTATCTCTGTCCGACTCCATCGATGTTCATCATCGCTTCTGGTATTACCTTATATCCAGCTGAACTCTATGAGAATGGACTTGAAGTCGTGACTTGTTCGACTCGCCGGCCAACGCCAGCGAGCTTGAGCCCGCAAGTCAAATCGCTCAATTATCTGAATAACGTTATGGCTAAGGTAGAGGCTCTGAAAGCCGGAGCCAAAGAGGGTTTGATGCTAAATGAGCAAGGTTATGTAGCTGAGTGTACTGGTGATAACGTCTTCATCGTGAAGAAAGACGAAGTGATAACCCCGCCGGTTTCGGATGGCAGTCTTGATGGTATTACGCGGCAGGTGATTTTTGAGCTTTGTGCCGAGTTGGGCATTACGATTCGAGAAATGTCGATGGCCCGCTACGATGTTTACACAGCTGACGAATCATTTTTAACGGGCACGGCGGCCGAGACTATTCCGATGGTGAAGCTTGATGAACGTGAGATCGGCGATGGCAAACCTGGACCAATTAGTCTCAAATTAATTGAAGCCTACCGACAGAAAGTTCGGTCGGAGGGAACGCTGTTTTAGGAACTCGCCAAGGTGAATTTCAGAAGTTAGGGTTGAGTGATGAGAATCCTCCTCCTCCCATTCGTTGGTCTGGTTCAAACTGTTTTCTCAGCTCCTTTTGGTGAGCAGATTAGTGATGTTGGCATAAGGCATTCCTTTCTGATTACCGGAACTAAGACTGCAATAATTGACGAAAAATGTGAAATTTCGTGGGAGGTCAAAGCTAAGTCTCGTGATGGTGAAGTTCTTCCCAATGGAAATGTATTAGTGACGTTTGCAAACGAGGTGAAGGAATTCACTCGTGATTATAAGGTGGTATTTCATTATAAGCTGGCAGTTGGCAATAAGGAAATTAGCACGGCCAAACGATTGAAAAATGGTAATACCATGATTGCTGAGATGGGCGATAAACCGAGAATTCTTGAGATTACGCCCCAAGGAAAAATGGTGGTTGAAGTTCCGGTAAAGCCGGAAACCAGCAACACCCACATGCAGATCCGGATGGCTCGGAAGTTAGCGAACGGAAATTATCTCGTTCCTCATCTGCTCGCATTTGCGATCAAGGAATATTCTCCGAATGGAGAGATTGTTCGAACGATTAAGACTGATTTGCCGGAGCTCGGCGGAAGGCCAAAGAAGAATTGGCCCTTTACAGCAATCCTTCTCGAAGATGGCAGGATCATGGCGAATCTGACGAATGGGAATAAGACGGTTATCTTCGATAAGGAAGGTGGGGTGGACTGGGTTTTTGCGAGCTCCCAGTGCGCCGACCCCTGTGGCGGACAGTTCCTTGAAAATGGAAATATTGTCGCCTGCCAGTATGGCTCCAGGGGAGATGCGATGCCTGATGCGATCGAAATCAATCCTAAAAAAGAGGTGGTTTGGCAATTTAAGGCGGCAAATTTTAGAGGGGTTCATGAAATTCATGTCCTCACTACAAATGGTAAAGCTGCCGGGGGGTTACGCTAGAAATCAGTCACTTCTTCGAGGGCGGAAGCTCATGAGGAGCCGGATCGCGGCGATTGGAAGAATCCCAATTACAGCGGCAGCGGCGGCAACTTTAAGCCCCGGGTAGATCCGGGGGCGATTCAGACGGAGAGCTCTTAGCGAATCCCTCACGACTTTATCGGCGGGAACATAAAAGGACTCCTGTATGGGAAGTTTGCCAGAACTTCCGCGGCGAGCGATCTCACCGAAACCAGTCTTTACTGGCCCAGGGCAAACGGCAAGGACACGGACTCCTTGATCGGAAAGCTCAAGGCGGAGAGCTTCACTAAAGCTGGTCACATAAGCTTTGGTTGCGGAATAAACTGCAAAATCGGGAATTGGTAGGACGCTTGCGAGTGAGCTAACATTAAGGATCGCTCCCTTACGTTCTATGAGGCCTGGAAGGAGGGCATGAGTAAGATGAGTGAGCACTTCCATATTAAGGCGGATCATTTGCTCGATCTTGGACCAATCAGACGACCGGAATTCTCCGTAGTCTCCCATGCCAGCGTTATTAACGAGTAAATCAGGACACAGACCTGCTTGTGACAGAGAATTGATGAGGCGGTCTCTCCCCGTGTCTCGAACAAGATCGGAAGCAAAGATCTTGATCCGAAGATTGGGGAAACTGGCCACCAGGTCGGTGGCGATTTCCTCAAGAAGTTGTTCTCGCCTCGCGACGAGTATTAGAGTCTCGGCGCAAGGAGCCAGTTGGCGGGCATATTCAAGACCCAGGCCAGAGCTGGCTCCCGTGATGAGAGCACAGCTGAACTCAAGCAGGGATCCTGGAGATGGCATGTCTAACCCTGTGGAGGCTGACCTTGTTGATTATCGTCTACCTTGATGATCCTTAGTGGGAGACGCTGAATAAGTTCGTCATCGACAAGGATATCGACCGAGTAAACACCAGCACGAGGAAAGGTGAGACCCTGAAATCCAACGATAAGGTGACGAGTCATAAAAGCCACGTTATCAGGTATCTGCACCGGCATGGCACCCTTGATAGGCATCTTCTCGTTGACGGGTTTGCCGTCTTCGTCGATGATTGAGATCTGCAAATCGTGGTTTCCATCGTCCTCGGGGGTGAAGCAGAAGCGCATAGCAAGTGAGCACTGAGGGTGCACAATTGGAGTGGCTTTGGCGGCAAGGGCATCAAAGGTGCCGGAGATGACCATTTTGCCTTGGTATTCGGCAGCGAAATCGCAGAGAGTAGCTACTTGTAAGTCCATAATAGTGTTTAGGAAAAGGGTGCCGGTGGAGGCACGTCCTCTACGTGCCTTGTCATGTCGCCAAGGTAAAGGTCAAAGCCGCAAATTAGCGATCGCCTGGAGCCTCAGGTGGCTTGCGGGGAGTGTCACTTGGGATCTCTGGTTTTACCGGAATTGCTTCTGGGATAATTTCTTCACTGGGGACAGTTGGAAGAGTTGGTTTGGGAGTGGGGTTATCTGCGGGAATGACTGGAATTGCCTCTGGGAGATCTGCAGGGGTTTCGGTAAGGCCTTGGGGGGGCGCGGGTATAGCGGGATTGCTCGACAGCGCTTCCTCATCCTCGACGATGATAGCTCTAGGAATATCCACTGGAATTTCGTTGTTGCTCGGAGTCGCTAAAGAATGAGTGGGATCGCCCAACAGTGCTTCCTCATCTTCAACGACAATTGCCTTTGGAATCATATCTTCCGGGATAATTGGTTGACCATCCTCTTCGCTAATAATCATTGCCCGGGCTGCAGGCATTAAGTTCTCTTCGATTTCAGTTTGAAAGTTGAGGAAAAAGCGACTCACCATGGGCGCGGCTTTTCTTCCTCCACCAACAATTTCCCCGGGAGCACCTTCGTAAACGGCGGCGAATGCATAGCGGGGGTTGTCATAGGGGAAAAATCCAGAGAACCAGGCTAAACCTTGTTTTGGGTCGTCCTTCCACTGCGCTGTGCCAGTCTTCCCGCACATCGTGGTGAAACCTAAATTAGCGCGTTGTCCGGTTCCATAGCTGGCGTGAACTACGTCACGCATGCCATCGTGGGTTGTTTCAAGGGCGATAGGAGAAAGGTTGAGATCGTTTCGTTTTTTGAAGGTGGGGGCTTCAATGACCCGTCCGTGGAAGTCTTGGATTTGCCTGACCAATTGTAGCTCCATGAGAACGTTGCCATTGCCAATAGCAGCCATCGATTGGGCGACTTGCAGAGGAGAAGCGAGCATAAGTCCCTGACCAATCGAAAGATTAGCTGTGTCCCCGTTGGTCGTGGCACGCCCCATTTTTCTCATGATATAATCAGCCGTAGGTGCATTGCCAGTGGCTTCACCGATTAGAGGAAGTCCAGTTTTCGAGCCGAAACCAAGTCGTCGAGCGACGGAAAGGAAGGCTTGGGGTCCGGTCTCAATCCCAACTTGATAGAACCAAGGATTGATCGATTTCGCAAGAGCCCGTTTGGCATCAACCCAGCCCTCGTGGCGATAGATGGATTTGTTAATGCTACCGATTTTGATTTTGTAGGGGCAATCGAAGGTCTGATCCGGATGTATCGAGCCATTATTGATAGCTGCGAGTGCGACGACTGGTTTAAATGTGGATGCAGGAGGATAGCTCGACTGGAAGGCACGTCCGAACAACGGCGCCGAGGGGTTATTTTGAAGTTCTTTACTAACGTGATATAATGCTCTGCCGGTAATTCGTTGAGGTCAAAAGTTGGGCGGGATGCCATTACTAGAACTTCGCCAGATTGGATATCAATGACTACGAAAGCGCCCCGTTTACAATCTTCGCGTAGAACCTGTTCTGCATATCTTTGCCAATCTAGGTCTAGGGTGGTAACGACATTGCCACCAGGGCGTGGGCGTTTGATGGGCTCATTGAGGATTTTTTCTCCGTTCTTATCGAAGATCATTTTGTTCAATCCAGGTTCGCCAGTGAGTTTTTGGTCAAAAATCTGTTCGAACCCGGATTTTCCCATGACAGAATGAAAAAGAGGGTCGCCGTCGTTGATTGGGCCGGTAGGCAAAACAGTTTTAGCTCCGACATAGCCGATCAGGTGAGCCGCGAGGCCCTTCTCTGGGTAAAATCGCTGGTAAACGGGGAGTAGGGAAAGCCCTTTAGGCATTTTGCTCTCAAGGCTCTTAGCTTTGCTTTCGCTAATGATTTTTGAAATCCTCCGGGGAAGCCAACGGCGATTTTTGTAGTAGTTTGCCAGCTTTGAATCGCTGTAGGCCTCATTGCCATCTACGAGAGCGTTTGCTTGAGCAATTTTGGTCTGTGCCCAAGTGGCTGCAACTTTCGGGTCAATGGGTCCATTATAAGCCGTGAAATCAAGTGCAATATGATAAGCCATCTTGGTCTGGGCCAGAGGACGTCCGTCGCGATCAAGAATCAGTCCACGTGGAGCAGGGATTTCGATGGACATTGTTCGCGCTAAGCCTTGGTTAAAAACCGAACCGTTTGAAGCTGCCGGTCTTTCCTCCTCTTCCTCGGGGGCGTTTGATGGGGGAAGGTTTGGCTTAACTAGAAGGGGCGCCTCGGTCGTTTCCTGTGCGCTGGCGCATAAGGTGATCGAGAGGCCGATGAGAACTAGCTTTTGGAGCATCGAGGATAAATTAGGTCGATTTCGAAGGATTTACCAGTACGACTCTCCTTCATTTTTCTGGAGAGTTTTGAATTAGTTAAGGCCGGTGTTCAAAGCCGACGGGGGATTACGGCTTGCCTAAAATTAAGGGAAACCTATACTTCTGGTGGCAGGGATCTTTCCGGGTTGCTCGGAGTTCCGGCCAAAAACTCGTCGCGAAGTCCGCTTTTCAGTCGTTTTTGAATCAACTTTTATAAACCGGAGGCCTTCTCAGCCAATTTCCGAACACCGTTTTGTTCGATTTGGTAACTCCGGAGCGCTTGATTTTACGGACCGAAGCTTTTCGACACTTATCGGGCCTCAGTGCCCAATCTGAACAATGTCAGAATCAAATAGAAACACGTCGTCCGAACAGTCCTCACAGGGTTCGGGTAATCAGTCAGGTAACCGCAACCGCAACCGCAACCGCAACCGAAATCGAAATCGAAATCGAAATCAGCAGGGTCAGAGCGGTGGAGATCGTGAAGGAGGTGGAGGGAGCGGCAATAATCAGCGTCGCCGAAACAATGGTGGAAATAGCGGTTCTGGGTCGCGCCGCCGTTCTTCCAAACCTAAACCCCTCACCTTGTTCGAGAAGATTAAGAAATTTTTCGGGCTCTACAAGGAATCGAAGCCTAGCCGCTCTACTAAAAATGAAGCTAGGCAAAATACTCGTAAGCCTAAAGAGAATGTGCGCGACGCCTCTGGTCGGATGGGTTCTAAAGGCTCCTCTTCAGGAGGTAAAACCGCGAGGGCCCGCCAAAAACCAAGGCCAACCCCGGATAGCTCGCAAGTCGAAGGGCAGCGTCTTTATGTTGGAAACCTTTCTTATGATGCCGCCGAACACGATCTTGAAGACCTTTTTAAAGGAGTAGGCGCGGTGCGTAAAATTGAAATTGTTTACAACCGAAATACGCATCGCTCAAAGGGTTATGGTTTCGTGGAGATGGCCCGGATTGATGAAGCTAAGCGTGCGGTTGAAGTTCTTCATGATCAGCCCTTTATGGGACGCACTCTCATTGTGAATGGTGCCAAGTCGAAAGGTGCCGTCGATGCCGATGGTGATCCAGCTCCGCAGGAAAATCCTCCGCCAAATCTTCCTGAGAACGAGGAGTAATCAGCTTGCAACTAGATTTTAGCCCGTTCGGTGTTTGCCGGGCGGGCTTTTTTTTCCAAACTCGCCCTGTGATTCCTTCACGATTTTTTCTCTGCGGGCCAACTGCTTCTGGCAAGACGGCTCTTGCCCTAGCGCTTGCCGAGGCTTGGGGTGGGGAAATTGTGAATGGCGATGCCTTCCAAGTTTACCGCGGGCTTAAAATTCTAAGTGCCGCGCCTTCTGATGATGAGCAGGCGGCCTGTCCGCACTATCTGTTTGGTGTTATAGGTGCCGCCGAATCGATGGACGCTGCCAAGTATGCGGCTTTGGCCAATCCGGTAATCGAAGAAATTGAAAGCCGTGGAAAGACGGCAATCGTCGTGGGAGGTTCGGGCTTGTATCTTAAATTCCTCACACATGGAATAGCGAAGGCGCCACCGGGAGATGAGGGGATCAGGGCAGAATTGGAAAATTGGCCAGTGGATCAGATTTATGAACGTTTAAAAGAGCTAGATCCAGATGAGGCCATGCGGCAGAATTCGCAGAATCGAAGGCACCTGTCGCGCGCACTCGAAATCTGTCTTGTGACTGGAGGAAAAGCTTCGGAACTTCGTCAAAACTTTGGGGACCCAACTTTGTTGGAAGGTTTGAAAGGGATTGTTTTGACTTGGCCGCGCGAGATGCTGGCGGAGCGAATTGCTCTAAGGACGCGTATCATGCTGAATTCTGGAGCGATTAATGAGGTCAAAGAGCTTCCTCTCGAAGCAGGAACGATCCGGCAGGCGATAGGAGTTCGCGAAATCGATGCCTATCTAAGTAAGGAACTGACACTCGCTGAATGTGAGGAGCGGATTACGATCTCGACGCGACAATACGCAAAGCGGCAGCGCAATTGGTTCCGGCGGGAAAGTTGGTTGCGTTCGGTCGATGGAAGCTTGGCACTCGCTAGGAAGGTTGCGGAAATCAACCGGTGGGATTAGCCTTGATGCGCTCGTTGGTAATACGAACAACAACAGAATATAGGTTGCCATCTTGTCCCGTGCCGAGGAGGACAGAATGTTCGTCCTCGGTTCGCCAGAGGTGGGATCCTAAAATGAGTCCGTCTTGGAGATCAGCTGAATTGGGGTAGGGAGCACCTTGCACAGCATCGCCATGGAGAATTGTGAGAAGTTTGATCAGCTCGGTCCAGTTGTTGCGGAGTGTTCCACTATATGCGTCGAGTGATTTTCCTTTTGTCCGAAGGGTGACTTCTTTGAGCTTGGCGTTACCATCCCAGTCAAAGTAGAGGTAACAATGGAGGCCGCCGATTGTTTGCTTTGTCTTGAAGGTCCCATTGAGTCCGACGCGGGCAATCATGGCTGCCGGAACGGATGAAACAACATTAGGGCTGGTGCTCAGTTTTTCGACAACCTCTTTGCGGCTGTCACCAAATTCGAGGGTGTCGAAAGCGGCCCCTCTGGGTGCTGCTGTAGTAGTTTTATCGACGCCTTTCCCCTTTTCTTTTGGTGGATGGTTGGCCCTTAGCCATGCTTGGTCATCGGCATGAAGTTTGGCAATTGAGAAGGTCAGAATTCGTCCGCCTTTTCTGAGTGTGACTAGCTTGCCATCATTGGAAACATAGGAGGCGTCGAAGGATTTATCACTAGAGGCACTTTTCCATGTTCGGGCGGTAAGCGAGAAAGTCGAAAGAAGGAGGGTGGCAAAAAGAATGAAAACACGCATGATCTTTAATCAAGGAAATGGTTTGGAAAATTCCCAGAGGAAATGCTCTGAGACTAGATTTTTTTTTAAAAAAGGATCCTTTGGTATTGCTGATGAATCGAGCCATAGCAATTCCCTATTTAATGAGAGATGAAGGTTTTAAAGGGTGGAGTGAAGCTGCAACGGGGAAATATTTTGTCAATCTGGAGATCTAAATGTTCGTCTTTGACTGCATGGCTGGCGAATCGGAAATTGTTAACGCTCCGCAGGGCTATTCTAATGATTGAATGACTTGATCTTCGGTCGTTAGGTAATAGAGCAGCATAAGGTGGCGATGAAAAAAGCCGCATTCCGAAGAAGGCGGCTTTTTGAAAACTAGCGAGAAGTGGTTTCTACCACTTCTGGGAGCGTGAGTGGCTAAAGTAGGTTTCGAAACCAAGCTCGGGTGGGAATTCAGAAAGTCCGTCACGAGGATTCATTTCAATCCGGGCGTCATTACCACAACGAGTGTAGGGTGGCTTGAAGGTGCCGCGGTGAGTTGGGCTGTGGAAGGTCACAAGCTCATATACACCATATCCGATACGATTGAGAGCTCGTCGTGAGCCATCGACGATTCCATGAGCCCATCCTGACCTGCGGCCTTCTGTTTCAGATTTCCGCACCATTTGTTCGGGAATCTCGGTGACTCCGTAGAGGATGTTTGCGACAGCCCGGCCGAGCTTACGCGAAGAACTGTATTTGGTTCCCGGAGGGGCCTGGATGTCAGCCTGTGCGGGAATGGCAAAGCCAATGGTGAGTGTGATCAGTAGGAGCTTTCTCATTACGATTGCTATTCCACCGAAGAACTTGAAGCTTTGCAATGGAAAATTGGCGGTTGGAGCGAAAAATCTTTTAATCTCAATGTGGGAGGGCAATTGAGGGATTCGGAGTTCGCTTGGAAGAGGGAAGCTGAGGGGAATTGTGTTGCCAGTATCACAGAGAATCGAGGAGAACTTTTACGTCTTAGGTGAAAACTCCAAAGGTGAAAACAACCTGAACATGGAATGTCGCTCCCTGCCCGCGGCTTATCGTCGGTGAAAGAGCGGAAGCCTTGAAAAAATTCCTTTGCCAAATCTCGACTTAATCCAGCACTTCACTAGGGTCCTGCCCGTAGTTATGGAAGTTCGCGTCAAGATATCCAGCTTTTCGAAGTGTTTGCTCGCTGTTCTATGTTTCTTAACTGGAATAACACAGGGTCGGGAAAGCTACATTGCAGTGGAATCTTACAGTGGGAAGATTGTGCTGGAGCTAAATGCTGACAAAAGAAGGCCGGTAGCTAGCTTGACCAAGATGGCCACCGCGATGGTGGTTTTGGATTGGGCCAAATTGAGTGGAACAAGTATGGCAGAGATTGCGATTGTGCCTCAAGGGACCTCGTTAATCGGTGGGTTCAATCCAATGGGGCTTATTCCGGGGGATCGGATTTCGTTGAGAGAGGCGATGTATTCCATGCTTTTGGGTTCCGACAATGTGGCCGCAGCCACCTTGGCAGACCATGCGGGACGTTCGATTCAGAGCCGTTCCGGGGGATTGTCACCCGAGGCGGCTTTTGTGACCGAGATGAACAACCTCGCTCGTGGGCTTGGGATGCAGCAGACTCGCTTTGTTAATTCACATGGGATGGATGGAAGTCGATCACAGGGCATTTCAACTGCCCGCGATATGGCACGCTTAGCTATTTACGCGATGCGCAATCCAGGGTTCCAGTTCTATGTAAAGCAAACTGTAAGGACCATTTCATCTTTTCGATTCAATCAAAAGCGGTCTTTTAAAGTTCGCAACACTCACGCGATGATCGGTCGGGGGAATGTAAACGGGATTAAGAGTGGAAGCACGACACAAGCGGGGCCATGTGCAGCAACAAGTTCGGAAAAAAAACCCATCGTGCGCAAACTTCCG
This sequence comes from Akkermansiaceae bacterium, assembly GCA_905181965.1. Taxonomy (GTDB): domain Bacteria; phylum Verrucomicrobiota; class Verrucomicrobiia; order Verrucomicrobiales; family Akkermansiaceae; genus SW10. The sequence goes on along the minus strand of CAJIZY010000009.1, from coordinate 332,332 downwards.
ACCGGAGGGACTCAACTGACGGGACGTCGTCTGATTACCATTGCGCTCGGGAGTCCGGATCGATGGGGGATCACGCAAACCTTGATCAATCAGGGGTGGGCTGCCTATGACAACTGGCAGCTGCAAGGGCGACCTGTTCAGGAGGCACGCGAGCTGCTCATTGTTTCTAAACCCCAATAACCCAAAAAATTCACACACACATTAAATCATGAGAATTGGAATTCTTAATTGCGGGGGCGACTGCCCAGGGCTGAATGCAGTCATTCACGGAGTTGTTGGTGCTGCGGCTTCTAAAGGCTGGGAAACCATTGGTTTTAGAGATGGCTTTGAAGGACTTCTTCCTCCGGGGGATTTCACCTTCCTTAATCCTAAGGATACTGAGGGGATCCTCAAGCAGGGGGGCACAATCCTTGGGACAACTAATAAGGGGAACTTTGCGGCAAAGGTTGGTGAGGGTGATATTGCCCGGGTCCCTCAAGAAATTGTTGATCGAGCTAAGAAAACCCTAGATCAGCTCGAAATTGGGGCACTCGTGGTAGTCGGCGGTGATGGATCACTGACGACCGCAAATCAACTTTACGAGCAGGGCTGGCCTATCATCGGAGTGCCCAAAACGATTGATAACGATCTTAAGGCTACTTCAATGACCTTTGGTTTTGATAGTGCGGTAAGCACAGTGGTAGATGGCCTTGATCGACTTCACACCACGGCTCAAAGCCACAAACGTGTGATGGTTTTGGAGGTCATGGGTCGTCACGCTGGTTGGATCGCTTTGTGGGGCGGTATGGCTGGAGCTGCCAATGTCATTCTGCTCCCTGAGATTGCTTTTACTTACGAAAAAGTGGCCGAGCACCTCAAGAGGCGCGAAGCAATGGGTTACACAAGCTCGCTGGTAGTCGTGGCCGAGGGCGCCAAAAATCCCGACGGACATCTGACAACTGTAGACGACAATCGTGGTGGTCAAGTTCGTCTTGGAGGTATCGGTGAGCAGGTGGCCAAAAAGATTGGCGAGCTGACTGGCAAAGAGACTCGGTGCACGACTTTGGGACACATTCAACGGGGTGGAACGCCGACGCCGCTTGACCGAATTTTGGGAATTCGTTTTGGCGTAATGGCTGCACATCTTGCCGGAGAAGGCAAGTTCGGTCAAATGGTGAGTTACCACAGCTATCACGTTGGTTCGGTTCCTATTAAAGAGGCTGTGGCAGAGCTCCGACTCGTCGAATCCGACACTGAAGTTGTAAAAGCTGCCCGGGCAGTTGGTGTGTGTTTTGGCGACTAATTTTTGAAATACTGATATGAACCAACTCCTTGACCTTCTCAGGCGCAACGCGCGCCAATCCGATGCTGATTTGGCAGCCCAGATATCCTCCTCGGAAGAAGCGGTAGCGTCTCAAATTGCGGCATGGGAGGAGGATGGGACAATTCGCGGTTATCGTGCCATGATTGACCCGGCTCTCGATGGTGATGATGACGTGACCGCTTTTATCGAAGTTAGGCTCACTCCAGAACGTGGAGGAGGATTTGATCGTCTCGCTCGCCGGATTTCCCGCTTTGAACAGATAACTAGCTGTTATCTGATTAGCGGTGGATACGATTTACTCGTAATGGTCGAAGGAAAAGATCTTTTATCGGTGGCAGCCTTTGTCTCCGAGAAACTTAGTACGATTGAGGGCGTCATTTCTACTGCAACTCACTTCAGGTTGAAGTCATACAAAGAGAAGGGATTCATTTTCGGTGAAAACTCAGGAGCATCTCGTCTTCCGGTTACTCCCTAGCAAACATTGCGATGGATATTGACTCGAAATTGGCAACTCACTTGCAAACCATTCCACGCTCGGGGATCCGGGACTTTTTTGAGCTCGTGATCGGGCGAGATGATGTCATTTCTCTGGGGGTTGGAGAGCCTGACTTTGCGACACCTTGGTCGATTCGGGAGGCGGCTATTTACTCTCTGGAAAGAGGGGAGACGAGTTATACCTCTAATTTGGGCCTTCTCAGCTTACGGGAAAAGATCTCGGAATACGTGGATGATTTTTTTCATGTGTCTTACGATGCTCAATCTGAGGTTCTCATTACGGTAGGTGTTTCCGAGGCACTGGATCTTGCACTGCGAGCCCTTTTAAATCCTGGTGACGAAGTGATTTATCACGAACCGTGCTACGTATCTTACTCTCCGAGTATTGTCATGGCACATGGTGTTGCAGTGCCAGTTGCGACGACGAAGGAAGATGGTTTTTCTCTGAAGCCGAAGGCTCTAGCTGCTGCAATCACTTCAAAAACGAAGATTGTGATGCTGAATTTCCCGACGAATCCGACGGGCGCGGTTGCTTCCAAGGAAGATCTTGAAGGGATCGCCAAACTTTGTGTGAAGCACGACCTTATCGTCTTGAGTGATGAGATTTACAGCGAACTTCGCTACGATGAAGAAGAGCATGTGAGCATTGCCACCTTACCTGGCATGCGCGACCGGACGATTCTCCTTCATGGCTTTTCTAAAGCTTTTGCGATGACGGGATTCCGGCTCGGTTACGCCTGTGCTCCTGAGGCTTTGATCGAGGCGATGATGAAAATTCATCAATATGGAATTCTATGTGCGCCCATTACGAGCCAAGCAGCTGCACTTGAAGCTTTAAGCGGTGGTCACGATTTATACGCCCCAATGAAAAATGAATATCACCAAAGGCGTGACTTTTTGGTGGGTAGACTTAACGGAATGGGAATCGATTGCCACTGCCCAGGCGGAGCCTTTTACGTATTTCCTGATATCCGGAAGTTTGGATTATCGAGTAAGGATTTCGCTCTGGGACTCCTCGAGGCGGAGCAGGTTGCGGCTGTGCCGGGTGACGCATTTGGGGAATCGGGGGAAGGGTTCCTGCGTTGTTGCTACGCAACTGGCATGGACGATTTGAAAGCTGCGATGGATGCGATGGAGCGATACATTGGAACGCTGTCCTGAGGCATGAAAGATCAATTAAAGATTTGGCGAGAAGACCGGACTTTGGCGTATGTCGTGCCGTTTGCGGCCTTTATGATTTTTAATCTGATTTATCAATTTGTGGGGGATGCAATGCTTTGGGAGCATGACCGTGCACCTTGGTATCGCCACTGGCCGGATCAACTTTTTTATCCCATCCAGACCGTTGCCTGTTTAGGGGTTTTGGCGTTTTTCTGGAAACACTACGAGTTTCAATGGAGTAGAAATGTTTGGGTTGGAGTCTTGGGGGGTGTGATTGGAATCGGGTTCTGGCTCCTCCCCACGGCTCTTTATGATTGGTTAGGAATGACAGGAAAACCTGATTTTTTTTGAGAAACTGACTGGTCTTGCCCCACGAAGAGAGGGGTTTGATCCTGGAGTCTTTGAAAACCCAGTAGCCTATTGGGCCTCTCTGATTCTCCGGATGGTTCGGGCTGTAGTTGTGGTAGCTTTGGTGGAAGAGATCTTTTGGCGAGGATTCTTGATGCGTTTTCTTTTGGATATGGACGGCGACTACTGGAAAGTGCCTTTTGGGAAGCCGGCCAAGATCTCCTTCGTGGTGGTAACCTTGGTATTTGTATTGGCACATGCTCCCATAGATTATGCTGGCGCAATCGTTTATGGATCGTTGACTTACGCCGTTGCAGTCTACACCAAGAGTCTTCTTGCATGTGTTGTGATGCATGGAGTGGCGAATGCCACCATGGGAGTTTATGCCCTTTATTATGGCAAGCTAGGGCTTTGGTAGACTGTAGGTTTAAGATTGGCCAACTTGTTTAAATGAGGCAACTTGCTCACTGTGCCTGACACCTCCTCTCGCGAATTCTCTATCGAAGCCGCACGCCAGAAGCTTGGTTTCCAAAAGGACGAGTGTCTTGAGGATGGTCTTTCCAAGTGGCGCAAAGTGGAGATTCGTCTGTATTGGATGGCGAAAAGTGCGACAAGTTCAGCGGCGAAGGCTAGCTTCGAACGCGATCTTGCCGAGTTGCGGGTTTTAATTAATGCGGTAGAAATAGAGCTATCCAAGAAGGAGATTGCGCAAAATTTTCCCGTTCAGCGAGAGGTTTCGTCTCCCGCAAAGGTGTCTAAAAAATGGAAAGGGAGATTTGTAATATTTGCTCTCATGTTTGGGCTACTAAGTGGAGGTGCGTATTACATTTATCGAGGCGGATTTTCTGAATTAAGAAATCGACCAAAAGACGAGGTGGATCTTGAAAGTCTCCAGGAGGATTTTGTGGTCTCGATTGAGAAGCGTCGGTGGAATGAAGCCCAGAATTCCATCAAACTTCTCAAGGACGCTGGCGCGACTGAGGTCGTGATCCGAGAGTCTCTTGCAGAAATTGAAAAAGGTCGTAACGAGGAAAAGGGCCAGCAAATTGCCTTCTTAATCTCGAATGCACAGTCAGCTCAGGAAGCGGGTCAGCTCCCGGAAGCTGAAATTTTTTGTCAGGAAGTGGAAAATTTGCAGCCCGGGCACCCCATCGTGTCTTCAATTCGGGAATCGATTCGTAAGAGTAGTCTCGAAGTTCGCAGAAAGTTAATGGTTGGCGAGATTGAAAAGGCGGTAGAGTCGGAAGATTGGGGGATTGCAAAAAGCAAATTGGCGACGCTTAGAAAAGCGGATCCTACATTTGATCGAATTTCTTCGCTTGAGTTGACTTTGAAGACTGCTCAGGAAGAGGCAATCGAGCGAAAGAAGGCGGCGGCGGTTTTGGTGGAGAAAGTGAGATCCTTGGATAAGGGGACTTACTCTCCAGAGGTTATTGCCCTTCTCGAGGAAGCTGTGCGACTCGATCCTTCCGAAGAAAATCGCGTGCTTTACAAGCAAATGGCGTCCTACGGGAAAATGGTCAAAGTCCCTGAGGATCATAAAACGATTTCAGCAGCTCTGAAGGTTTCCAAGAAAAACGATCGTGTTTTTGTTTCAAAGGGGATCTATCACGAGTCGCTGATAATGCCTCATGGAGTGCAAATCATCGGGGAAAGTCGGGTTGATACCATCATCGAATGCCCTGCTGATATTGGTGCGGTTATTACTGTTCCCGCAGACGTAAGTGAAGTTCGCGTGGTATCTTTGACCTTGCGTCACTCGGGCTTAGTGAATGACGACGAGCGGTCGCCAGTCGTGGCTGTTGATGGTGGATCTATCGAAGGCGAGGATCTCTTGGTCATTCGTGCCAGTGGGCATGGCATTGCCGTTTTGAATGGTGGTAAAGCCTCTTTGTCGTTATGTAAGGTTTCTGATTCTGGTTGGGACGGAATTTCAGTGACAGGTGAGGGGTCCAGTGCCGATCTGTCCAGAGTTACCTGCGAAAAAAACCTGCACCATGGAGTCGATTTTTGGGACGGAGCAAGTGGCTCGATAAAAAGCTCATTTTTAATCGCTAACGGACGAAACGGGATGTTTGCGATTGAGCCTTTAGCGGCTATAAGCGTGCAAACTACTCGAAGCGAAAAGAATCGAGAAGTGGGGTTCTATTTTTCGGGGGCCAATGGAGTCAATATCGTGAACTGCCATGCTCATGAGAATTTTCTTGGAGGAATCCTCTTCGATCAAGGGAGTAAGGCAGTTTCGCTTCAGGGGAATCAGATCACCAAGAATGGAGAGGCTGGACTTGTCTTCGAAATGGGAGTCGAAGTCGTGAGTGAAATTGAAAATAAGGTTGAAGAAAATCTTGGTAAGCAAATTTGGCGTGGCGCTGTTTTTCCGACTTCAAGTGGAGAAGATACGGTGTCACCACCACCGCCGCCTCCTCCCTTGAAAGAGGAAGAGTCAGATGAATAGCTATGCCCTACGGGCGAAGAACCATGGAATTTGAAAAGCCAAGATACGCGGCAATGCTTCCGAGGAAAATGACGAGAATATAAATTACGATCGGAGGAAGAGCCCTACGTTTGATTAAGGCGATTGATCCTCCCAGCGCGAGAAGAATCACGAGTTTGCTAATCATCCAGATAGGGAAGCCTAGTTTTAACTTGGCTTGCAGCCCAAATCCACTGACTAAAATTAGGAGAAGTCCGATCCCGTGAATCATTGCAGGTAGACGGAAAGATGCAGGTTTCTTCGGGTCGGAAGTCATGAGGGAGCCAATCCCAAGAAAGAGGACGATGAGTCCCACGAAGTGGATAATTTTGTAGATGCCGGGGTCCATGATGTGAATCGTAATGTTATGCAGATGCTTGTTCCTTCAACTGAGGAATCGCGGAAAGAAGTTTGCGGGTGTATTCATCCTTGGGGTTTAAGAAGACCTCGTTGGCCTCACCATATTCGACTATTTTTCCAGAATACATTACGGCGATGTTGTCCGCGATGTAGTGAACCACCGATAGATCATGTGAGATAAAAATCATGGTGAGTTCAAGTTTGTCGCGAAGGTCAAGAAGGAGGTTGAGAATCTGGGACTGAATGGAAACATCAAGAGCGGAAACCGGCTCGTCGGCGATAACCAATTTAGGCTCCGGTGCGAGTGCGCGAGCGATTGCGATCCGTTGTCTTTGCCCACCGGAGAACTCGTGCGGATATTTCTTCATGAACCTCGGATCAAGCCCAACCGTAGTCATGAGTTCGACTACTTTGGAGGTCAGGATTTCATCTTTTTTCAGCTCGGGATGACGCTGACAAAGTGCTTCGGCGAGAGTGGAAAAGACAGTCATACGTGGGTTTAGCGACGCATAAGGGTCCTGAAAAATCATCTGAAAATCGAGGCGTCGGCTCCTTATTTCCTTTTTTGGAAGGGAGGTGAGCTCTTCGCCATTGAGCGTGACTGTACCGCTAGTGGCGGGTTGAAGTTGCATTACGGTCCGAGAGAGAGTCGATTTTCCACACCCGGATTCGCCGACCAGACCCATGGCCTCCCCTTGCCCAATCTCAAGGGAGACTCCGTCGACTGCTTTGATGATTTCCGTTTGCCTAGAAATCAAGCCGCCGCCCCGGACGGGGAAATGGGTGCTGAGGTTTTGCAGCTTGAGAAATGACACGCGATCAGGTTGGCTGCTTCCGCAGAAAATTCAAGAATTAGGAACACGACTTCCCGGGAAGCTGGCGATACCCCATCATGAAATATTCGTATCCGGACCAAATGTTGAAAATTGTTGCCAGAATCGTGGGGAAGATCAGGTCGATATGGTCGAATTTCAACATAATCCAGCCCAGTGCGATCATTTGAGTCACAGTGCAAACTTTTCCTGTCCAATGGGGTTCGATCGGAACTTTCTTGTTGATACGATAAAGAATTAAGATCCCCCCGATGATTTCGAGATCCCGGGCGATCACGAGAACGATGAACCAAACAGGAAGGTGCCAATCAGTTCCCCAATTCACAAAGGTCGCGGTGATGAGGCCGGTCATGAGGAGAGCCTTGTCCGTCAGGGGGTCAAGTATTGCGCCCGTGATTGATTTCTGGTTAAAGTGTCGGGCAATCCAGCCGTCGAGCCCGTCGAGAGCCGAGGCTAAGGTGTAGACGGCAACCGCGAGCCAACGCAGTGATTCCTCTCCTGAACCTGCATCAACCGATTGCCCATATTTCACCGCAATCCAGGCAAAGACCGGAATTAGGGCGAGACGAATAAGGGTGATAACGGTGGCGAGAGTCACAGAGCTGTTCCTTTTTAGTGGACAATCGGGGCCCCGGCAATTGAAACGGAGCGTGACCGCAAGCGAATTGAAAGAGGTCCTCGATGAGGCCGGCGTAATTCCCTCCAAAAAGTTGGGGCAAAATTTCCTCGTTGATCAAAATACCGCTGAGTGGATTGTGGCCCAGTTAAACTTGGAATCAGAAGATACCATTGTTGAAGTGGGGCCTGGAACTGGAGCTCTTACGGAGCATGTCGTAGGGAAAGTGGCACGGGTGATCTTAGTGGAATATGATCGGAGGCTCGCAGAGTATTTAATCAAAAAATTCGCTAATCGTCCGGAGGTTACAGTGATTAATCATGATGCAGTCCGGATCGATGTGCGGCCATTTTTTGCTCATAAAAATGTAAAGCTTCTTGGCAATTTACCTTATTCAGCTGGGGGAGCGATTCTTCGGAATTTCCTAAAGGGTCCATCTCCATTTAAGCGAGCGGTGCTTATGTTGCAAAAGGAGATGATTGATCGGATCTTGGCTGGATCGCGTTGTAAGGATTATGGCGTTTTAACTCTTCGAATGCAGTGCGAGTGGCAGGGAGCGCCAGTTAAAGTCGTCCCTCCCAGTTGTTTTATCCCACGTCCAATGGTCGACTCAACTGTGATGACTTTAGCCCCGCGGCAGGCGGATTTGCCAGTTCATGATCGGCGATTGTTTGATGAACTTGTGAGGCGCGGTTTTGCCCAACGTCGGAAGCAGTTACGTAAAAATCTCCCCGACGATGTCGATTGGGGAAAGGTCTGTGAGAAGCTGAAGTTTTCACCGACCGCGCGGGCCGAGGAGTTGAGTCTTGATGACTGGGTGGCTTTAACCCGAGAAGTGGACCCGTTTTTTGAAAAAGAAGAAGGGCAGGGGGATGATGAAATGTTGGCTGTTGTTGATGAGGACGATAAGGTTGTAGGAAGTGAGCGGCGGGATATCATTCATCGTGATGGACTGAAGCACCGTGCGGTGCACATTTTTGTTCTGAATCAGAAGGGGGAGATTTTTTTGCAGAAGCGTTCTCGCCTAAAGGACAAGTGCCCGGGCTTGTGGGATTCAAGCGCGGCTGGGCATGTAGATGCAGGGGAAGAATACGAAAACTGTGCAGCCCGTGAATTACTGGAGGAACTTGGCCTCACTAATGATGATGTGCGTGAGGTGGGAAAGCTGGGGGCTCATGCCAATACGGGGTGGGAGCATGTAAGGCTTTATGCGACTTTGGCGAAGGGAAAGATTCGGGTTCCATGCGTGGAGATTGAATATGGGGAGTGGTTCACGATGCCGCAAATCGACGACTGGGTGGAGGCTGTGCCGGAGGATTTTGCGCCCGGATTTCTAGCGTGTTGGAAAGTGTGGAAGGAAGCTAATCAAGGACGCTTTGAAGACGGTGAGTGAATTAGAAGTTAGGCCCGGTAAGAGTCTGGGGATTGTCGGCCGAAACGGATCGGGAAAGACAACCCTTGCTTCCAAATTAGCTGAAGAAAACGGGGTAACTTTGGTTTCATTTGAGCTCGAGAACGAGCTTCTTGAGCGTGAAATTCGGGAGGATGATAGTGAGTTTTTGAATCGGATTGATTTCGGTCGTTCGGTAAGGGAGATGATCAAAGAAGTTTGTCTCGACGGAGAAAAATTGAAAGGGATTGCGGAGAGGTTAGGGCTTTCGCAAATTCTTGAGCAGGGTTTTTTGACCTTATCGACTGGTGAGCGGCGGCGACTCATGCTGGCACGAGCTTTGGTGAAAAACCCGAAGCTTCTCGTGCTTGATGAACCCTTCGACGGCCTTGACCAGGCCTTTCGGCAGCCTTTGCGAGATTTGCTGGAAGGACGTGATCTGGTTTTAGTTGTAAATCGTTTGAGTGACCTAGAAGGCTTGGTTGATGATGTTTGTTGTATTGAGGACGGAGCGGTGATTTTAAATGGATCACTTGAAGAAGTATTCAAAAACGAAGCATTCCAGCAGTTAATGGGTCTCAATGATGGAGAACTGGTCTTACCTAAAGGGGAGTCAATTAGTCGAAGTCGAAAATGCCAAGGTGTCGATGAAAAATGTAAACGGTGTTACTATGGCGGGAGGGAAGCAATATTTCGATGTCGAGCGTTGATAGGGGACAGAAATGGAAGTGATCGCAATGATCGGTCCCAATCGGGTTGTGGGAAATCGACGCTTGTGAACCTGGTCACTGGTGATCATCCACAGTGCTACTCAAATGATGTGACCGTGATGGGATTACGCCGCGGATTGGGTGAATCGATTTGGGACGTTAAGCGCCATGTCGGAATCATTTCGCCATCACTTCATCAACAGCATCGGGTGAGTTTTAGTGCCCTACAAATCGTGGCCTCAGGGCTCTTTGATAGCGTTGGTCTTTATCAAGAAGTTAGTCCAGAGCATTGGCGTATGGCAGGGGAATGGCTTGGGTTGGTGGGGATGAATCCGTGGGCGGATCGGCCGTTTCGATCTCTCAGCTACGGTCAGCAGCGCCTTCTTTTGGTCGCTAGAGCATTGGTGAAACGTCCTCCGCTGCTTGTCCTCGATGAGCCCTGTCAGGGGCTGGACCCGATGAATCGATCCCTAGTTTTAGGTGTAATTGATCGGATTGCGTCGACGAAGTTGACCCAGATTCTCTATATTACCCATGAACCAGAGGATCGATTAGAGTGCATTACCCATGAATTAAAGTATGTCAACCAGGGCTGGCTCATTAAGAAGGTAATGAGTTCGGACTTATCGAGGTAGATCAAGCGGTAAGGATATTGAGTTGATATCAACTCTGCTTTTGTCTTGAGAAATTCTGTCGCCTGACAACGATTTGGGGTGACCTTTCGAATCATAGTTTCGTGCTTTTTGTTTTCTGGGCTTTCGCAAGCCCAGCAATACTCGGCAGTCAATGAAGTCGCACCAATGGTTCCTCGAGAATTTCGGGCGGCTTGGGTCGCGTGTGTTTACAATATTGATTGGCCGTCGCGAAAAGGAATGGGTGCGGGTGCTCAGCAGGCTGAAATGAAAGCGATGCTCGACCGAATGGCATCGATGAAAATGAACGCGATTATTTTTCAGGTAAGACCTAATGCTGATGCCGTCTATCAATCTCGGCTCGAGCCGTGGAGTCACTGGATCAGTGGGACTCAAGGGCTCTCCCCGGGTTATGATCCATTGGCATATTGTATCCAGCAGGCACATGCCCGAGGAATAGAGGTTCATGCTTGGTTTAATCCATTTCGTGCGCTGCCTAACAGTAAGATTCCCACCGCAAGGAACCATGTTGTCAAGACTCACCCCTCGGTGATTCGCGACTTCAAAAATTACAAATGGATGGATCCTTCTAATGCTTTTACCCAGCAACGAGCGCTTTCGGTAATTTTGGATGTGGTCAATCGATACGATGTTGATGGCATTCACATCGACGACTATTTTTATCCATATCCCGACGTTGATTCGCAAGGGCGTGCGAAACCGATCTTTCCGGATGGCAAGACCCCAGCAGCTCGTCGAGCGGCGTCGGATGGGTTTGTGAAGGCCATGTATTCCAAGGTGAAGGCAAAGAAACCGTGGGTTCGCGTTGGGATTAGCCCATTTGGAATTTGGCGTCCGGGAGTTCCGGCAGGAACTACAGCAACGATTGATGCTTATCATCATCTGGCGGCTGATTCACTTAAGTGGTTGCAGCACGGTTGGTGCGATTATTTATCCCCTCAACTTTATTGGCGAATTAAGAGCCCTCAGAGCTTTAGTCGCCTAATCGCTTGGTGGCGATCACAGGGGGCTCGTCCGGTTTGGCCTGGAATCGCCTCGGCTCGGATTAATTCAAGTGAAGATCCTGGACGCCGGGCTAGCGAGATTGCCAATCAAGTGTCCCTCACTCGGACGGTTGGTAAAAATTATGTGGGGCACGTTTTTTGGAGCATGAAATCTCTAATGACGAACAAAGGAGGAATCAGTAACGAGCTTGTGAAAAAATTCTATCAGGAGCCCGCTTTGGTTCCTCCAATGCCTTGGTCGAGCAGAAATCTTCCACAAACCCCGAACGTCCTAGCAAAAGGATCAAATGGGAATCTTGATCTTGTTTGGCGGTCGGTGCCAGGTTGCTCGCAATATGCGATTCAGGTTCGGGTCGGGCGGGCATGGCGATTGATCACGGTCGTCCGTGGGACAAAGGTGACCCTCAAAGGGTTGCCCGATGCGATCGCAGTGAGCGCAGTGGACCGTTATGGCAACACGAGTAATCCTCGCGTTTTGGCACGACCTTAGCTCTTAGCTTTGAGGCATTGTGTAGTCCAGATACTGCGACAATTTGCGGCGGAGATCGCGGCGCTGTATGATAGCGTCGATTAATCCGTGATCGAGCATGAACTCAGCGGTTTGGAAGCCGGGAGGCAGATCTTGGTGAGTCGTTTCCTTGACCACACGCGGTCCGGCAAATCCGATCATACACTTAGGCTCGGCAATGTTGATATCGCCAATCGTTGCATAAGACGCAGTCACTCCCCCGGTGGTTGGATGAGTGAAGATGGAAATGTAGGGAAGCTTCGCCTCGGAATGAAGAGCGAGCGCGCTGAGGTTTTAGCCATCTGCATTAGAGAGAGCATACCTTCCTGCATGCGTGCTCCTGATGACGAGGAAAAGATCAAGATAGCTCGTTTTTCGGCCGTGGCTTGTTCGATGGCACGCGTGATTTTTTCGCCTACTACCGAACCCATAGAGCCGGCAAAGAATTTAAAATCCATCACTGCTACCATGACGGAGTTACCTCCGATTTTCATTTTTCCAGTGACCACAGCATCTTTGAGTCCGGTCTTGGCCCGAAGGAGTTCGGTTTTTTGAGAATAGTGTGAAAAGCCGAGTGGGTTCGTAGAAATGAGATCAGTCTCAGTTTCCTCAAATGTGTCTTCGTCGGCAATGAGCTTGAAGCGGTCGTAGGCGCCCATGAGGAAGTGGTGGGAACAATTGGTGCAAACAAGGTCGTTCTGCTTCAGGTCCAAGGTGTGCAGTAATTCCCCGCAATCGGGGCACTTGGTCCAGAGGTCGTCAGGAAGGTTGTCTCTTCCCTTTGAAGCGCGCTTGAGCCGTGGTTTGTCAAAAATGCCCATGGGGTGATAGCTTAGGATGGAATTTCCGCGGGAGAAAGAGCAATTTGTGGGGTCATCGAATGACTTTAGATTGTTGGTAGGTCAAATTGTTCCTTGCTTGGTGCTCAGCGAGAACCGAGAGGTGCAAATCATTTACTCGTTTTTGTCCTCAAATAGGCTCAGGGGCTTATGGGTTACGAGCGGAGTGAGGGAGACGAAAAACCAAATGCATGGGAAAGAAACGATGAGTCTATCTTCCCTCCGGCATTACCGGAAGCAGTTCGAGGAGCATTTGGTAGCGATTGCTGTCAAAATCACGCTCATCGGCCATCATGGCTTCCACTTCATCGGCCAGACAAAAGGCGAGCATCGCTTTGGCTTCTTCTTCTTCGATATTGGGCTTGGTGAGGATGCGATCGAAGGCCTCCCGCACATAGGGGGTTTCGGGCGAGTTCAATTGTTCCTCGATAGCGGGGAGGAGTTTTTCGACAGCTTCGTCCATGGGAGGAGGTTAAACAAAAAAGACGACTCCGTGAAGAGCCGCCTTTTTGAAAGTGTGAGAACAGAAACGAAGGTTTCTAGCCTTGGGCCCGGGTGGGCTTCTTGGCCCGACGCACGGTGCCGAAGCGCTTCTGGAACTTGTCGATGCGACCCTCGGTATCCACAAAGGTGCTTTGACCAGTGAAGAAGGGGTGTGAATCGGCCGTGAGGCCCATCGAGATTACGAAATGTTCAACACCATCGATCTCTTCGGTCTTGTCAGACTTGGCGGTGGATCGGGTGATGTAACGGTGACCAGAGGTCATGTCTTGGAAGATTACGGGATGGTAATCGGGATGGATGTCTTTTTTCATGGGATGCCCTTAAAGTTCGGGGTGCGACGTTTCCGACGCCGCGCGGGCGGGGTTTAGCCGGAAAAAGCACTCGCTGTCAACCCGATTCAGCCTTATTCACGGTCCCGTTATGAATCTCAAATCCTTTGAAACGATGGATCCGCACCTTCTCGTTGGTCTTATCAACACTGAGCTCCGTAACAACGCAAGCTCGCTTGATGATCTTTGTAAAACACATGGTTTGAACGAAAAATCCCTGACCGACCGCCTTGCCGGGGCAGATTACCATTTTTCTATGGAAGCGGGGCAATTTAGGTGACTCATTTTTAGGCTTAGGCCTGACACTATGTTCCCGCAGGGTATTGATAAATTTAAAAAGAGATGGGGAAGTCTATGATCAGGATATGGGAAATGGTCCTGTCTTTGGTCAGAAAAAGTTCAACACTTCTAATTGAACTGAGTCGGTGGAATCTGAAGGTATTTGGCATTTTTCTTCTGGTCCCGTCATGAGTGGTAGGTTTTCATCTCGTCCTTATGAAAAAGTTTTTGGCTCGTACATTGGTAATTGGAGCGTTTGCCTTCTCCGGTTGCGGAGAGAAAGAAGATGGGAAGGCGAGCTACGCGCTGGTCACCACTGGAGTAGCTTCGTTTTGGGATATCTGTAAGAAAGGTGGAGAAGACGCTGGTGTGGAACTGGGAGTGAATGTGGAGGTTTTGATGCCGTCATCCGGCGACGACCAGAAGTCAAAGCTCGAGGATTTACTTGCCAAAGGAGTTGATGGAATTGCCGTGGCAGCTATCGATCCGATCAATCAGGCGGGATTGTTTGATGAGGTTGCAGAGAAGTCGATTCTGATCACGATGGATACTGATGCTCCAACTACGAAGCGCCAGGTTTACGTGGGGATGGACAATTATGATGCGGGCTGGATGTGCGGTGAGTTGGTTAAGGAAGCGATTCCTGGTGGAGGAGAGGTCGTTCTCTTTATTGGCCGGCTTGAGCAAGAATCCAAAACGCCGCAGGCAAGGCGTGATTGATTGTCTGCTTGGCCGCGAGAAAGATGGTTCTCGTTATGATGCACCGGGCCAGTCGCAGGTTGGCGCCAAATATACTGTTTTGGCAACATTGACCGACCAGTTTGATCGCGCGAAGGGAAAGGCCAACGTCGAAGATATGCTTACCAAACATGAAGGAGTCGATGCCATGGTGGGGCTCTTTGCATACAATCCACCTCTTATTTTGGAGGCTTTGAAGCAGGCTGGAAGGATCGGAGAAGTTAAAGTGATCGGTTTTGATGAGGATGAAGTTACCCTCCAAGGGATTAGGAATGACTCGGTGCACGGGACGGTTGTGCAGGACCCTTATGAGTATGGGAAACGCTCCATTGAGATCCTTGATGCTCTCTCCAAGGGCGATACCTCGGTCATTCCTGAAAACAAGTTTGTTGATATTCCGGCGCGCCAGATCCGGAAAGATAACGTGGATGCCTTTTGGAGTGATTTGAAATCAAAGCTTGGAAAGTAATGGGGGGGCCTTTTCTGGAGGTTCAAAAAATCACGAAGCGCTTTCCCGGAGTGGTCGCTCTTTCGGGGGTGGACTTGCAGGTGTATCCTGCCGAAATTTTGGCCCTAATTGGGGAAAATGGAGCTGGGAAAAGCACCCTGATGAAAATCCTCGCGGGCGTTCAGCCTGCGGATGAGGGCGAGTTGTTGGTAGAGGAAAAGGTTGTTCGATTTTCAGGCGTCCAAGATGCTCAGAAATCGGGAATTGCGCTGATTCATCAGGAATTAAATTTGGCGGAAAATCTGACGGTGGCAGGCAACATGTTTTTGGGACGCGAGCCCGGGAAATTTGGTTGGATCGACCAAGGGTTGATCGAACGGGAGTCGAAGCGGGTCTTGGAAATGGTGGGTCTCGAGGTGTCACCGGAGACCTTGCTGAGTGAATTGACGATCGGGAAACAGCAATTGGTCGAAATTGCGAAGGCTCTGTCGACCGATGCCAAAGTAATCATCATGGATGAGCCGACGTCGAGTCTATCTCTGCGCGAGTCCGAGCGGCTCTTTGAAGTGATTCACGATCTTCGGGAGAAAGGGGTGAGCGTGATTTACATTTCCCATCGCTTGGGTGAGGTGAAGAAGTTGGCGGATCGGGTGGTGGTTTTTCGTGATGGAGAAATTGCTGGAATGCTTGAACGGAATGAGGTCGATCATGATGCGATGGTGCGTATGATGGTCGGTCGTGATGTCTCGCAGTTTTATCAACGGACGAAGCATGACCTAGGTGAAGTGGTTCTTTCGGTTCGAGGGTTGCGCTCGGTGGAGCACCGGGAAAATGAATTAGACTTTGAGGTGAGAGCTGGTGAGGTAGTGGGTGTGGCAGGTTTGGTCGGAGCTGGGCGGAGTGAGATGTTAGCCGCTTTATTCGGAGCTCGGCCTGCGCTAGGTGGTGATGTTTTAGTTGCAGGAAAGGGAGGCTTGCCCCGGTCGCCGAGAGAGTCGCTGAGACGTGGGCTAGCCTTAGTTCCGGAGGACCGGAAGGGGCAAGGTCTCATTCTTGATATGGCAGTTAAGGAAAATATAAGCCTCGCTTCGCTTCGCCGTGATTCTAAAGGTCCTTTCTTGGATGCGAGGAAGGAGGAGGAGTTGGTGGCTGAGATGACGTCGGCTCTGAGTGTGAAAACGCCGGGATCATGGCAATTAGCCCGTTTTCTTTCAGGAGGAAATCAGCAGAAGATCGTTCTGGCGAAGTGGTTGGCGCTGAAGCCCAAGGTTTTACTCCTCGATGAACCAACGCGCGGTATTGATATTGGGGCGAAAGAAGAGATTTATTTGCTGATGGAAAAATTCGCGCGCGAAGGGATGGCGGTCTTGTTTGTCTCCAGCGAGATGGAAGAGATCATGGGGATGGCGGATCGGACCTTGGTGATGCACGAAGGGCGAATCACGGGCGAGTTAGCCAGAGAAGATTTTAGTGAGGAGGCCATCATGGAATTGGCGACGGGTGGGAATATTAATAAAGAAGAATAAAATGAAAAAAATCAAAGGCATCCTGATCACCCTGATTGTGATCTATGTGGCGACGGCGATCTTGGGAGAGAATTTTCTGGGGGGATACAATCAAGGGAAGTTGCTTGAGCGGACCGGGCTTTATGGTCTGTTGGGAATTGGAGTGGCCTTTGTGATTATCACGGGAGGGATAGACCTCTCGATTGGCTCGGTGGTTTGTTTGGTGGGTTGTGGGGTTCCGTGGCTGGTGATGAGACAAGGATGGTCACCGGGTAGTGCGGTTGCGATCGCGATGGTAGTAGCCCTCTGCGTTGGGCTTTGGCATGGTTTTTTGATTACCAAGCTCAAGCTGCAGCCTTTTGTAGTGACGCTCTGTAGTTTGCTGATTTATCGGGGGGCAACGCGGGGCCTCGCAGAGGATCAGTCGCAAGGATTTGGAGGAGAGCATGAGACATTTCGACAGTGGGGAACAGAAGCCATCGAAGTGACTGATAAATTTGGGATTCCTTATCCCTTTCTGATTTTGATCGTGGTAGCGATCATTGCGTGGGTTTTCTTGAACAAGACTATCTGGGGGCGATACCTTTTTGCGTTGGGAAATAACGAGGAGGCGGCTCGCTTAAGTGGAATTAACACCGACCGGATGGTTATTTTATCTTATGTGATTTGTTCGATGCTGGCAGCGCTCGGTGGTCTGTTATTCATTTTAAATGGGAATTCGGCTCAGCCGAGCGATTTTGGAAACTTTTATGAACTATATGCGATCGCTGCAGCAGTGCTGGGTGGTTGTAGTCTTCGTGGAGGGGAAGGAACAATTGTGGGGGTAGTGATTGGCACGGCGGTGATGCAACTCTTGAAGAACATGATCAATCTGGTAGATTGGTTAAAATCGCACATGGAATTTCTCATTGTTGGAATCGTTCTGCTGGTGGCAGTCATTGCAGATGAAATGATCAAACAACGGGTAAGAAAACTGAAGTGAGAGAAATCAACTTGGGCGCCACGCTCGGGCTCTTTCTTTCTATTCCACGAGGGTGCGGGAAAAGTAGTATCTCAATTCTTAGATTGGTAGCAAGCTACCGATGCTAGACGAGGAAATCACTTAGTTACGGAAAAATCACTTCTTCAAAACCACCGTAATTGGTTTTGGGAGATTGAAGTTCACGAGTGGGTGGTTGCGATAGCCGGCTTTTGAGATCTGCAAGTAGTCAATTGTAGGGAGATCTTGATGGACTAGAACTCCGCCATTTTCATCGGTTTCTTTAGGTGGCCAGTTGAAGCTTCGGCTCATCGGAATGACCTTGGCATCCTCAATTGGTCTCCCAGCTTCATCGACCACAAAAACAGTAGGCGAGCAAGAGCTGCAAACTAGAGCGAGGATTCCGAACAAAGATCTCATTGAGGAACAGACGAGAGGAATTGCTCCTGAGCGATCCGCTCGGCTGACCGAGTGTCGTTATCGTCGGAAGTTTCGCCAACGAGTTCGTCACGGAATTTGTCAATCATGGCTTCAACGGGCCACGCGCTGGCTTCGCCGAAGGCGCAAACAGTCTTGCCGTCAATTTGATAGGCAATGTCTTCCAGAACCTGAACATCAGTCGGGGTTGCCTTGCCGTCTTCGATTCGATCAGAAACTTTCTTCATCCAAGTCGATCCTTCTCGGCATGGGGTGCACTGCCCGCAGGATTCGTGGGCGTAAAAGTGGGTGATATTATTAAGCACCCAGGACATGCGCCGGGTATCATCCATCACAATGACACCGCCTGAACCCGCCATGGAGCCGGCCGCCGCGAGGGTGTCGAAGTCGAGAGGTAATTGCCAGAAAGTCATTTCCTCGGCGTCATCACCACGACCGATCTGGAAAGTTTCGTTACAGCGTAGGATCTTCGACGATGAACCACCTGGGATGACGGCCTTGAGCGTCCGCCCATCTTTGGGACCTCCGCACATGTCATAGAGAAGTTCTTGGAAGGTGATCGGCACCGCCACAGTACCGCGCAAAAACATCGCCTGAAACACAGACATGCGGGTTCCTGAATTTCGTGGGGTCCCCAGTTTGATGTATTCTTCCCCTCCCATGCGAAGGATGTGGACAACGTGGCAGAGTGACTCGACGTTGTTCACGATGGTTGGCGCCATGTAGAGGCCGATAGCGGCCGGGAAATAGGGTGGCTTTATTCGTGGGTAGGGGCGTTTGCCTTCCAGTGACTCAATCAGGCCGGTCTCCTCACCGCAAATGTAAGCGGCGGCTCCACGATGAACGTAGATTTCGAGATCGAATCCCGATCCCTGAATATCCTTGCCAAGGAAGCCATTTTTCTTGGCCTCGGCGATGGCCTTTTCAAGAATGATGGCCGCCTCCGGAAATTCTTCCCGAATGTAAATGTAGGCGACGTGAGCCCCAACAGCATAGGCAGAGATCACCATGCCTTCAATGAGCTGGTGCGGATCTTGGTGGGCAATGTAGCGGTCTTTAAAAGTACCCGGTTCCGACTCATCACAGTTGCAAATCAGGTAGACTGGCTTGGTGTTATTGGGAGGAATAAATCCCCATTTGATCCCAGTCGGGAATCCTGCTCCTCCGCGTCCACGTAAACCTGAAGCTTTCACTTCGTCGATGACCTCTTGGGGCTTCATTTTCAGAGCCTTCATAGCCATTTCGTAGCCGCCTTCCGCAAGGTATGTCTTGATCTTTGGATTCCAGCCTTTGCGGTCGACATTCCTGAAGATTAGACGGTGCTCTTTTTCGTGAGGTTCCTTGCCGGGGAGGTAGGTGATGTCAGACATGAGCTTGGTGGTTTTAGAGTAGTGAATTAACTTTCGTATTGAGTGATCAGGCTTTCAGCCTTTTCTGGTGTAACGCCTTCGTGGAAGTCGTCGTTGACGAGACAGACCGGGGCGGTCCCGCAAGATGCGAGGCATTCGGCGTATTCGACTGAGTAGTTTCCGCAAGGTGAGATGGAAATTGGGTCCTTATGAGTATCAGCGGAGCCGCGATCGATTCCGGTTATTTCGCAAAGATTGGCCATTAGTTCGTAGGAGCCGCCCATGGCGCAGGAGAGGGTTCGGCAAACTCGGAAGTGGAGCTTGCCAGGGGCCTTCTGACGGAAGCCGGGATAAAACGTGACGACCTCGACAACTTTGATTGCGGCGATGCCAAGTTTCTCGGCCACCCATTCAATGGACTCCGGACTGATGAAACCGTGACGATGCTGGACTTCGTGAAGAAGGGGAAGCACAGCCGAGCGGCGTTGGTCATCGGGATATTGTGCGATGCGCTTATTGGCCGCTTTTTCGAGAGCAGGAGTAATCTTGAACTGAGGAAAATGAACCACGCCAGGGGTGACTGGCGAGTGGACATTCTTTTCAAGAACGGTGAGCACAGGACGGATGTATTCCACGGCACTGCGGTCAATAAGGCGAGGCTTTGGGACTTCGCGATCGTTCGGGGCGCTGGTGGAGATGTAACTCAGCTTCGATCGATCGATCGAGCGAGGGCGGGGGGCTTCAATTTTAGAACTCACCGTGAGAAAAAGTCAGGTTGGAAGAATTAGACGTGAATTTAGCGGTCACACTCGCCCATTACGAAATCGAGCGAGCCAAGAATGGCTGGGATGTCAGAAACCATGTGTCCTTTGAGGAGGTCGGCACAGATGCCAAGGTTGACGAAAGATGGGGCGCGAATCTTGAGCCGATTCGGGACTCCGCCGCCTTTCGAGTGAATGTAGAAGCCGAGCTCCCCTTTGGGGTTTTCAGCGGCAAAATAAACCTCGCCCTCTGGGGCCTCAATCCCTTGGGTCGCGACAATGAAATGGTGAATAAGTTCCTCCATGGACATGAGCACCCGCTCTTTGTCAGGGAGAGTGGACTTCGTGTCGCCCACGTTGATTTCCCCTTCTGGGAAGTCAGCGAGAACTTGTTTGATGATTTTGATGGACTGGCGCATCTCCTCCATGCGGACGAGGAACCGGTCGTAGCAATCACCATTTTCGCCCACCGGAATATCGAAGTCGTATTTCTCGTAGCCCAAATAGGGCCTATCCTTGCGGAGGTCGCGGGCTACTCCGCTAGCTCGCAGGTTGGGGCCGGTCATCCCATAGCTTATAGCGTCCTCGCGGCTGATTACCCCGACATCGCACATCCGCTCGAGGTAGATCTTATTGTTGTTAAGGAGCCCAGCAATTTCGTCGATAGTGTTTTCACACTCATCAAGGAACTTTAAGAATGTCTTTGTCTAGGCCCTCAGGAATGTCGCGGATTTGACCGCCGACTCGGGTGTAAGACGTGGTGAAGCGAGCGCCAGTGAGTTGCTCGCAGAAGTTATAAATTTTTTCTCGCTCCGTGAAGGTGTAGAGAAAGACGGTCATGGCACCAACATCCATCGCGCAGACGCCGACCCCAAGCATGTGGGACGAAATCCTCGCTAGTTCACAGCAGAGAACTCGGAGAGCTTGGCCTCGAGGTGGCAGTTCCCATCCCATCAGTTTTTCAACTGCACAGGCATAGGCGACATTGTTTGCGAGAGGAGCAAGGTAATCCAACCGGTCAGTATACGGAACAAACTGGTTGTAATGCATGTTCTCAGCGATTTTTTCGTCGCCTCGATGGAGGTATCCTATGTGGGGTCTCGGCTTTTTCGATGATTTCGCCGTCCAATTCCAGCACAAGACGTAAAACTCCGTGCGTGGCGGGGTGGGATGGACCCATGTTTAGCACCATCTTTTCGCCGAGGACGTCGTCGGTCTCCGCTTGGTAATCGGTAACGGCCTGTGCTGCGACGGCAGCGGCATCCGGGGCCTCGTAGGTAGTGGTCTTGCTCATGTTAAGCCACGACAATGAAACTCTCGTTCTTGTAGGCTCGCAAGGACTTTGTGAAATATTTCACAAAGTCGCGATCAGAAGCTCGGGGGGAGAAGGGAAAGCCGGGTAGGATAGTATTGATCCGAGGGAGAAAAGAGCCATCCTGGGCTGCGCGAAATGAGCTGATAGTCGGTGAGAATGAATTCAGGGAGAATTTGGTTACTGTTGGGTTCATACAGCTCCCTTCCGGTGTATCGACCGTGAATCCGGTATTCGTAATTATGATCGAATCCGTAGCTTTTACTTTCTTTTGTCTCGGGGAGGCGATCAGGGTTGATCTCCCAAGATTCGTTAAAAATGACCAATTTGGCCTTATTTGCCGACTGCCCCGGTTCGCGGAGGTATCCCCAGAAGCGGGTTTTTTCCACAAAGTAGCGGCGACCGTAGTAAAAATCGCCACGGGGTTCGGCGGCGATTTGAGCTTTTCGGTCACTGACGGTTGGTAGCAGACCCATGTTTCCAGGTCTTTTGGAGACTCTTGTGCAGGAAGGGAGAAGGGGAAGGATAAGAGCAAGAAAAAGAAGGGCGCGCACGGCAAGAATGTGAACTCTTTCGTCACTTCTGGTCAAGCTTAGCAGTCCATAGAAAAAGTCCCGCTTGAAAGATGCACTACCCTATCGCTTATTTACTACATGGATTTGACACGGACAGCATATGGGACCTGGAGCGGCGGACGGTTTATGCACTTTGGGGAAGTTCTTGATGAAGAGCGTTACAAAAAATGTATTCGAGTTGCTTATGACTCAGGGATTCGGACTTTTGTCACTGCTGATGTCTATGGCCAAGGGAAAGCGGATGCCGTCTTAGGAGAGGTTTTATCGGAATTCCCAAGGGAGAGTTACTGCCTCGTCGGGATGCTTGGTCACGATTTTATCGACGGAGAACGCGAGGGGAGTAAGGGGTATCCGAGGTTCACGAGCCCATCGCTGAGGGGTGAATCTGGTTACCGTGATTTTTTGCGTCGGGCTTGCGAGAGTTCTCTCACAAATTGCCGAACAAGCCATTTTGATCTCGTCATGTTGCACAACCCAGACGAAATCGGCTACACCAGTGAAGCGGTTTGGAAGGGAATGAATGCCCTGAAGGAAGAGGGTCTTTCGGAACGGCTCGGAATTGCTCCCGGTCCTGCCAATGGATTCACACTCGATCTATTGCATGTCTTCGAAAATTTTGGGGAGGTGATCGACTGGGCTATGATTATTTTGAATCCTTTAGAGCCATGGCCCGGACAGCATGTGTTGGACTCAGCGATTGCTAACAAAGTCGATATTCTTACCCGTGTGGTGGATTACGGTGGGCTTTTCCATGGAGATATGAAGCCTGGGCACGAATTCCGTCCTGGTGATCACCGGGCTTATCGCCCCGAGGGTTGGGTCGAGCGGGGCAACGACGCAATGCAGCCAATGCGCGAAATTGCCGAGAAGCATGGTCTGAGCATGATTCAATTCGCCTCACTTTGGAACCTCTCCCAGAATCCGGTAAAGTGTGTTGTGCCGACGGTGATTCAGGAAGCTGGAGAAAACGCAATTCCAATTGAAGATAAGATCCTCGACTATGCTGCTACGCCAGCTGATTTTAAATTATCATCTGAAGAAGTTGAGGCCATTCGTAAGATGGGCGACAACACAGGGTGCATGATGTTGAAGGGAGCGAGCCAGCGTCACGATGGCCCCTGTGAGCGCCCCGATGAGTGGCCAATGCGTGAAGAACTGCTTACTTTGGCCGGGCAGTATGGTTTGACCTCCAAGTGGTAATTAACCATTAGGATCTACAATAACGGTATCACCTGGTTGAATGTCCGGATAGCCGTCAGGTGAGTAGCCGTGAGGTCTCATCGTAGCGATGTATTGCCCACTCGCGTCAAGCCGCTCGATCACGATAGTTCCGATAATTCCAGTGTTTCGCCGTATTGCAAGGATGCGGCTGGGTTGAAAGCTGGGTGCGTTCGGGGAAGGTTCGTAGATCACAATGGCCTGTTCTTTGTTTGCCGATTTTACGGTCCCCATGTCCATGGCCATCTGGACTTTTTTGGCAGCCATATTCTGCTCAATCGTGATCTGTCGGCGCTCTTCATTGGCGCGGCTATTTTCCTCTTCGAGGGCGAGAGTTTTTTCTTCGAGGGCCCGGTTTTTGTCTTCGAGTTCCTTTATTTTTCCCAGCGATTCTGAATCAGGATTAGAAGTTGCAGGCCCGGGGGCGATAGGGAGACCTGACGGCAGGGTGGTCGTCGAAACCGAAGTTGCCGCATTGTTTGGGCGGTTGGTCCGGGCATAATTACGTTCAAGTGCTCGATTTTCAGCGGCAAGTTGTTCGATTGCGTCAGTCAATTTAGCAAGTTCGTCCTTGCTGGCCTGGCTGTCGCGTCCTTCGTTAAAGCCCCCAAAGGAGAAGGCAAAAGCGACGACAATTAGGATTGAAGTCGTTCCGAGAAGGAAATTGGTGGTATTCATAGGGACTGACTTGAGTTAGCGACAAAAGGGCGAGTTTGTCAAAAGCGGATCTTAGTGAGAAAAAAGAACCCGGAACACTGATTGTGTCCGGGCTCTGAAAGGTGTAAGGGAATTCGATTAGTCGCTCGAGTTGAGAGATAGTAGAATTTGCAGAACATACCAGAAGAGCAGGGCAACGCTTGCAAAGAGACCAAGCGAAGCTGCTACGTGCTGATCTGGGCGGTAATTGTGGATAATGTTGCTAGTTTGATAAAGAATAGAAACTCCAGCAAAGAGGACCATTGCTCCAGAGAACCAGATCCCAAGATTAAAGCCCATGAGGAGTGATGCTACGATTAGTCCGATTGCAACGAAGGATCCAATCTTTAAAACTCCGCCGAGGAAGGAGAAATCTTTCTTGGATGTGAAGGCTACAAAAGTGAGACCAGCAAATAGTCCCAAAGTTATAATGGCGGCCTGCCCGACCAGGTGTGATTGTCCGGTGAAGCGCACGGCAATCAAAAGGAGAGGCAAAAATATGATAGCCTCAGCGACGATATAGAGCCCTAACCCCGCATACTGCATTCCTCGACTGGTATCTGAGGTCGCCCACTTATTAGCGATCCAAGAAGCGCCCATGAAGAGTCCGAGAACTAGAAGCCATGACATTCCTCCTCCGATCATTTTGAAGACAAATAGATCGATTCCAGGGATTGCAAAAAGCATCGCTTCAAGAATGATAAATGCCCCAATTGCTCCTGCGAGATGAAGGTAGGTTTTCTGGTAAAATTCAGTGCGGACGTTCTCGGATGCCTGAGCAACTGAGTATGGACTGGCGTAAGGGTTGTGACTCTCCATGTTTTTGTTGGTTTCTTTGCGTAATTTAGGAAGATCTCGCGGGGATGCAAGTCAGATACAACCTATGAATTTTACTGAGATCGATCGCGAAGACTTTCGGAATCTTCTTCATGAGATTTCTGAGGCTTATATGCCTTTTGGTAGATATGGACCGGGGAAGTATCCGCCCTGTGGTGTTCCACTAACAGATTTGCCACCAGAGTATTATTCATGGTTCGCGGAAAGAGGATGGCCCAAGGGAAGGTTGGGCGAGTTGATGGCGATGGTTTCGGAGATTAAATCTACAGGAGCCGATCATGTCTTTGATCCAATGCGCCGGGCACGTGGAGGGCGGGTTTCAATCCGGAATAAACGGCCGAATACTGATTTCTAGGTTTCTAGCGATAAATGAAATCAGATACTACCATGCGGTGATCAGTGTTGTTTCTAGTGAAGGTTTGGGAGCGAACGGGAATGAGCTTGGAGGATCCATAGATATAGTCGATCCGGAGTAAGGGAAGAGCGCGGTGGAAAGTGTTACCCCATCCCGTGCCGACTGCGTCAAACGAATCGGTGAACTCTTTCCGCATGATTCGGTGAACAGAGTCGTTCGCAGGAGCATTAAAGTCGCCAGCTACGATGGTCGGGAATCGTGGGTGGGAACCGTATTGTCTCAATCCGGCAAGCGAAGACGAGAGTTCAATTCTTCGAAGAGTGTGGTTCTTGATGTGCTCGCGCCAACAATCAAGTTGGTGAAGTTTCATATTGGTGGCTGCCGAGAGAAGGTGGAGATTCACAAGGTTGAGTTTACGGCCGTCGAACATTTCTGCTTTGATGAGTTGAGTGCGATATTTTGAAAATCGAAATTCTCTTTCAATCGTTCCCCGAATAATGACCGCGAATCGCAGGTTGCGGTTGTAGCGATAGTCGCTCTGTCCTTTAAAAAGAGAGTCAGCCAGTCTTTTAATCCGATAGCCAGGAGGAATCTCTTGAAGAAAGATAATGTCAGGGTCGAATTGGCGTGTCGCCTCGAGGGGGTCAGAATGGCTCGCGCAGTTTAAGGTGATTTTTCTGGAGGTTCAGCATGTTCTTCTGGAGCAGCTTCCTCCATTGGTGCGGTTGCTAAACGGGCCAGCGGGCCGGCTTCATCGGCAAGGGTAAGGATGGTGAAAGTCCAGAGGAGAATGATGGAAAGAGAACCTCGGGTCTTACTAAATAGATAACAAAAGGTAGCCAGCGCGAGTCCGATCGCTCCCCAGACCCAGACAGGATAAATAGTGACCGCAGCAAGCTTAAGCGGAAGGCGGACGTAGAGAACGATGGTGAAAAAGTGCAGGCTTAGTGAGAGCAAAAGGAGAGCCGGAGGAATGCGTCGCAAAAACCCGCGAATTCTCATGACTCTCAAAATTTCAGGAGATTAGTCGTCCTTTAAAAACCTTTAGAGCTTCGACGATAAGCGGATCGTTATGAAATTCGTCCGCTTCAACGGTGTTCTCAGTTTCTGCTTTCGCTTGATCAATCGGCTTTTGTTTTGGGTTTTCAGAGGCCGGATTCAATTTGATTGGCTCGGGCTCTACTGCGTCGTCAGGGGCCTCGGCGATGAGACGGTCAATCGGGTCAAGTTTACCATCTTTAGTTAGCGTTTTTTTTTCCGGTGCCGAATGAGGTTCCGGCTTGGCTGGAGGAGCGGTAGAGTCGCTTGTAAATGAGGCTACAATCTCGCTAGGATCAGCTTTCCCAATCGCCGAAATTACGTCGGTGAGGCGGATCTCCTTGAGGTTTTGGATTGCCTTGAGCGATGCAATCTCAAGGTGGAGGCGCTTATTTGAGGCCCATTTCATTCGGCTTTCTGCCTCGGAGAAGGTATCGATAACGGCGAGAAGGCGCTCAGGCTTTAGGGTTTCGGCCGCAGCGGAGAGGTCGCTCCAGAGAGCTTCTGGAAAGCCTTCGCGTCCGGCATCAGGATCAAGTTTAGCTACGACGAGTGCACGGATCGCTCCGACGACTTCGGCGAGGAGTTGGCCTAAGTCTTTTCCTTTTTCAAATTGTTCGTAAATAACGGAGAGAATGCGGGCAGGTTCCTTTTGTAAGATGCCGAGGAGAAGTGCTGCGACGGTTTCGCGCGAGGTGAATCCAAAAATATCGAGAACGTTGGGCTCGGTGATTTCGTTACCACAAAAAGCGGCTCGTTGGGAGATGTGAGCTCGGGCATGCAGTCGGTGCAGTTGAACGGCGGGCTCTGCTGGTTGGACAGGGTGACGCCTTCTTCGGTGGCGAAGCCGTTCAGGAGGAACTCGAGCGTGATCAACACGGTTGGCACGTGGATGCGCGCCCACCGCGAGATGATCGTGGGAAGAATCTTATTTGGCTCGGTAGTTGCGAAGATGAACTTTACATGAGCTGGCGGCTCTTCGAGCGTTTTGAGGAGAGCATTGAAAGCACCAGTGGTTAGCATGTGAACCTCATCAATATAAATGATGCGGAACCGGCTTGAGGCTGGTGCAAAACCAACGGTTTCCAGGAGTGAACGGACTTCATCGACTTTATTATTGGAAGCTCCATCAATTTCGAGAACGTCAAGCGAGCGGCCTTCGGCAATCTCAATGCAAATTGGATCGTCGGGATCAAACTCGATTGAAGGTCCATTCGGGCAATTCAGAGCTTTCGAAAAAATTCGAGAAGTTGAGGTCTTTCCCGTGCCACGCGGGCCGACGAAAAGGTAAGCGTGCGCAAGGCGGTCTTGTTCGATGGCGTTACGAAGAGTTCGGACCACGTGATCTTGTCCAAGAACATCTCCAAAAGTACGGGGTCGGTATTTTCTGGCAAAAACCTGATAGCTCACGAGGCGATTGTAGTGAGGAATGAAGGTTTGTCAGTGCTGAGTTTGGGAAATACTCTGAGGGCTACGATGAGTTTCGAAAAAGAGAGGGATTATCAGCGGTGCCGGGCCAGAATTGAGGCTCTTTGTGAGGGCAGTGACGATCAAATTGCAAAAATGGCTTCAATTGTGGGTGTTTTGCACAATGAGATGAACGATTTCTTCTGGACGGGATTTTATCGAGTGGTCGAAGGAAGGCTCGTGATCGGCCCTTACCAGGGAACAGTAGGGTGCTTGAGCATTCAGATTGGTAAAGGTGTTTGTGGCACGGCGGCAGCGAGGGGAAAAACCCAAGTGGTTGAAGATGTGCATGATTTTCCGGGCCATATCGCCTGCGATGAGCGTTCTAAGAGCGAAATAGTGGTGCCGGTTACGGATGAAAGCGGAGCGTTAATCGCCATTTTGGATGTTGATTCGCTGGAAAAGGGGGCTTTCGATGAAATCGACCGGGAGTGCCTTGAGGGAATCGTGGCGCATGTTTTGGGGGGGGCGATGACTCATTAGGTTTCCGTGATTATCTTCTAATCGTAATTTTCCTGAAAGTGAGTAAAGACATTCGCCCAATTTTGGTTTACTTCTTTTCTTAAGGATGGCCCGTGAAAAGAAAGACAGTTCTGCGAAGAAAAAAAAGGAAGACGGTAAAGAAGTCGATCTTACTAAGGGATACGCCAAAACGCGGAAGAGCCTGATTGCAAGATTGGAGAACTGGGAGGATCAGCGAACGTGGGATGAATTTTACCAAACTTATTGGAAGTTAATCTATTCAGTGGGGATTAAAGCTGGGCTACGTCACGATGAAGCCTTTGATACGGTGCAGGAAACGATTCTTTCAATCGCGAAGCAAAGTAAGAAGAACCTCTACGATCCAAAGCAAGGGTCTTTTAAAACGTGGCTGATGAATATGACCCGCTGGCGGATCAATGATCAGTTTCGAAAGCGAAAGAAAGATACTGCCATGCCGGGCGGCGGCTGGGAAGATGATCGGAAGACCGCTATTATTGATCGATTTGAGGATCCTAAAGGGGATCTTTTAGAGCGGATGTGGGATGTCGAATGGAAGAAAAATGTTGCCGACATGGCTTTGACACGCGTGAAAGCCCAAGTCTCGCCGAAGCAGTATCAAATTTTCGATTATTACGTAGTGAAACAGTGGGATGCTAAAAAGGTGCAGGATTATCTTGGGGTCAGTATGGCCCAAGTTTATCTCGCTAAGCATCGCGTTGGTTCCGTTTTGAAGAAGGAGTTGGCGAAGCTCGAGAAGGATGCAAAAAAAGATTAGGCCAGACCCGTTGATCCCCGATCATGATGTCCTCCGTAAAATCGGGGGCGGGGCCTATGGTGAAGTCTGGTTGGCGCGTGGTGTGACCGGCGCTATGCGGGCCGTGAAGATTGTTTATCGCGAGGACTTTTCAGACGAACGAACCTTTGAACGTGAGTTCGAGGGGATTTTAAGATTTGAGCCAATCTCGCGAGACCATCTTGGCTTCGTGAATATTCTTCATGTCGGACGTAGTGACGATCATAGCGAGTTTTATTATTACGTTATGGAGCTGGGTGATGATGCCCATAGCGATGACGAGATAAATCCGGTAGAATATGAGCCGCGGACCTTGCGGACCGACATGACACGGGCGAACGGCAAACCTCTTTCGACGGACTTTTGCATCGAGACTGGGAAACGACTAGCCGAGGCGCTTGCTGAATTACACGAGCGGGGATTGACCCACCGTGATGTGAAGCCATCGAACGTGATCTTCGTTGATGGTAAGGCTAAGTTGGCTGATATCGGGTTGGTTGCAGCTAAAGATCAACGGACCTTTGTTGGGACGGAGGGATTTGTGCCACCTGAAGGTCCCGGGTCCGAACAGGCGGATATCTACAGTCTCGGGAAAGTGCTTTATGAAATGGCGACTGGGATGGACCGGTTGCAGTTCCCCGAATTGCCGGATGAGACTCCGATCGATGATTATCGAAAGAAATGGATTCGGTTGAATCGCATGATCTGTGATATCTGCGATCCTCGGATCCATAAGCGAAAGATTCGAACTGGGCGTGAACTTGCTCATACTCTGAGCCATCTCCAGCGTGGGAAAAATGCTCCCAAGAAGGTGCCTAGCTACGCCAAGGTTGCGCTTAGCGTTCTCCTTTTGATGGCGCTATTCATGAGCCAGATCTGGCTCGAAAACACTTGGGGAACCTATGTGATTGAAGGCCAGCTGGAGCCTTTGCCTGAACGATATGTAATGGTTAAGGTTCTTACGACACCGGCTGGGGCTGAGGTTTACGATAAGGCCGAAGATCTTTTGGGCTATACACCCGCAACTTTGACTGGGGTTAAGGTGGACTCGCTTTTGGAGTTGCAAATCAAAGCTCCTAATCGACGCGATCTTTTCATCAATCGCGAGGTAATCGATGAGGGGAGGCAGGTCATGATTATTGACGAGATCATGAACTTATTTTCGCCCCCAAAGGTTGACGAAATTTGGACAGATGCACTTGGGAATGAATATCTTCCCTATTTAGATCTGCATAAAGGGGCTACCCATGTTGGTGAAGCTGACTGGAAGCTCTACTTAAAGGAGACAAATCAAAACCTCAAAGCCATTACTTTCAAATATAGTGATCGCAAGGTGGTTGCCGTTCCTGAATCGTGGACAATAGGTTACTCGAAGTGGTTAGAAACTAGGTGTATTGATCAGGGTTACTTCGGTGAATATTCAGATGAGAATCCGGAGAGGAATCGCCAGATCATTCCGCACTATGATTTATCTTTTGACGCGACAAGACTTCCTGTTGAGGCGAAAAAGGGTGGGAAACTCTTACGGCCTTTTTATTGCTGGGTTCGGCCGATTCCTTATGGCTCGTTGAGTATTGATTCGGTGCCAAGCGGAGCAAGTCTCTACCTGAATGGGGTTTATGTTGATACGACTCCTTATGAGGGTCCCAACATAGCGCCAGGTGATATTGAGATTACTCTTGCGATGGGTGGTAAGAAGACCTTTGTCGACAATGTTTACCTTCCGGATCGAGGGGGAATTAATAGGGTGTTTACTTTACAGCCTGACAAGAGTCTGGTCCCTGGGGAACTTTGGACTAATAGCATCGAGATGAAATTAGTGCCATTTTCGAAGACCCTTAGCGTATCCAAGTGGGAGACTCGTAGCGTCGATTACAATCGATATCTTAAGGCTACAGGAAAGAATGTTGGGGAGGTGATTTTAGATGATAATCCATTGGTCCCTGTAGTGGGGCTAACTCGGGCGGAGTGCGAGGAGTTTTGTCAATGGCTCACAAAGAGTGAACGCGATAATCCGAATCCAGATCTCAACCGAATCACCAAGGATTATCGTTATAGGTTACCAAGCGATTTAGAATGGAGCAAAATGGCGGGCTTGATTGAGGTTGGTGAAACCCCGGCCGAGCGTGAGAGTGAAATCGTGAATTCGGGGCAGTTTCCGTGGGGAGAGAGCTTTCCTCCGGATGAGAGTGTCGGCAACTATGCGGATCTCTCGGCGGTCGAGTTTCTTGAGAATGATCGTATCATTGAGGGTTACAATGATGGCTTTGAAAAGTTGGCTCCAGTGGGTAAATTTAATCCAAATATCATCGGTCTTTACGATATTGGAGGAAACGTACACGAATGGGTTTCAGATTCCTACGGGAATACTGAGCGAGGAATTTTGCGTGGCGGGGGGTGGGATACTTTTAGTGAAGAGCACCTCGAAATGCGGTGCCGCTTCCCGTTTGATGTTGAGTATCGAAGTGAAAGTTTTGGGTTCCGGGTTGTTCTAATTCGGGATGTCGAACAGGAATTAATTGA
The DNA here is from genome assembly GCA_905181965.1 of Akkermansiaceae bacterium. Lineage (GTDB taxonomy): Bacteria > Verrucomicrobiota > Verrucomicrobiia > Verrucomicrobiales > Akkermansiaceae > SW10. The sequence continues at coordinate 301,012 of CAJIZY010000009.1, read as the reverse complement.
AGAAAGCGAAGACGATGGTGGAGATTAAAATTGATTATGAAGGACAGCTGCGCTGCGTGGCTGAACATATGCCGTCTGGGAATAAGGTAACGTCCGACGCTCCAGTTGATAATCAGGGGCGAGGCGAAAGTTTTTCTCCGACTGACATGGTGGCGACTGCTCTCGGAACATGCATGGTCACCATTATGGGTATTATTGCGAATCAGCGGGAAATTGATCTGAAGGGGCTTCGTTTGATTGTGCAGAAGGGAATGTCTGCTGATCTGCCTCGTCGTATCGTCCGATTGGAATTGCAAATTCACGTTCCGGTTTCTGAAAATCACCCCGAGCGTAAAATTCTGGAGGATGCCGCTCAAAATTGTCCAGTCCAGCATAGTATTCACCCCGAGATTGAGGTGAATATTGATTGGCGTTGGAAGGCTTAAGCCGAAAACTCTTGAAAGGTTGAAGTGGTGACGACCTTTTGCGCGGGGTGGCAGTGGGGAAAGACTAACTAGGGAGATCAACGATTCCGTAGTCGCCATCCGGCTTTCTCCAAACGATCGAGGTCACCTTACGGCGTGCATTCTTAAAGACGACGAACGGGCGTTCGGTAAGGTCGAGCTCCATCACTGCCTCTTCCTTGAAGAGTTTGCGTAAGCTGAAGGATTCCTTGTGGACAAAGAAAGGTTCTGGTTCCTCAGTTTCGTCGACTTCTTCGGGGAGGTTATCAAGGAAATCGGCCCGGTAGTTCCTCTCGTCAAGGTAGCGGATACTTTCCTCTTGTCCGGGATTACGCCGTTTAAGGAGGCGGGTCTTGCATTTGCGCATACGCCTCGTGATTTTATCGATAGTGAAATCGATGCTCTTATACATATCCTCAGTCGCAGATGAAGCATCAATGACGATATGGTTGGCGCAAAAGAGGATGATTTCGGCTTTATGGCGGCGGTTTCCTTCCACATCAAGAATGGCCTTAGCACCGATGATGCGCGGGTAATCAAGATGGATGCCGCTAATTTTTTCTTCAGCATACTGCCGGAGGGAATCAGTGACGTTTTCGTGACGTACGGTCACGGTGATATCTGGGTTTACATTTTTCGTCTGCATAATGAATAAAGGTAATTTTTTAGATTACCTAATAGATAGCAGAGGTGTGTGCATATCGCCACACCTTTTGGACGAAAATCTATCCTTTGATCTCAAGTAGCATTTGTGCGTTGCTTGGAAACTTTCTCATGAAAAAAAGAAGTCTCTCCATCGCTTCTACTGGTTTGTGTCCAGCGAGTCCCCGGCGCACCATGTAGATCTTTTTCAGGCTCATTTCGGGGAGTATGAGCTCTTCCCTACGGGTTCCCGACTTAAAGATGTCAGCAGCCGGATAAACGTATTGCTCTGCGATACGGCGATCTAGAACGAGCTCCATATTGCCGGTTCCCTTGAATTCCTGGAAAATCGCTTCATCGGCCTTCGAGTTCGTTTGGATCAGAGCTGTGGCGATAATGGTCAGCGAGCCTGCTTCACGGGTGCTTCGTGCCGCTGCAAAAAGACGACGGGGCATCTCGAGTGCTCCAGCCACGATGCCACCGGACTGATAACCACGCCCTCGGCTTTTTTTACTGCCGCCCATATTGTTGTTATAAGCTCGGGCGAGTCGGGTTATGGAATCCATAAGGATGAAGACGTGCTGACCGTCTTCTACCAAACGCTTAGCTCGCTCGATACAGAGTTCGGCAAGTCGGCAGTGATTTCTGGGAGATTCATCGTTTGAGCTGGCATAGATTTCCGCCTCAGGGAGTTGCCGGCGAAACTCGGTCACCTCTTCGGGCCGTTCGTCAACGAGCAATACGATGAGATGGAGGTGCTCCTCGTGTCTGTCACGGATGGCCTCTGCCATGTGGAGGAGGAGGGTGGTTTTTCCGGAGCGGGGAGGGGAAACGATGAGGCCGCGCTTGGCCACGTCCGACCGGGGCCATGAGGTCGACTAGTCGAGTGGTGTAGCGATCGGGGGTCGTTTCAAACCCAATTTGTTTGCTGGGATTAATCGCCTTTAGCTCTTCGAAGGCCGGGAGTTTCCGAGCATCCTCAGGTTTTTGCCCGTTGATTGAGGTGACCTCGGTCAATTGCGGGCCGCGGGAGCTGTCACGAGCAATCCCTTTGATCCATACTCCTGGACGGATTCCGTGCTGCCTCACCAGATCAGGTGGCACGAAGACGTCCTCTTTGCGTTGTTCAAAGTCTTGGTCCTGCTTGCGAAGGAATCCGAATCCCTTCAGAGCAACTTCGAAAAGACCATCCACTGAGACTGGGTCTCCAGTGAATTCAAACGGTTTGCGTTCGCGTGGTTCACGGCCCTCTCGATTTTCGTCACGTGGACCGTAACCGCGGACTCGCCCCTGTCGCTGGCCACGATTGCGGTTTCGATTGCGGTTTCGATTTCGATTGCGGTTCCGATTGTTATTTCCGTTGCCGGATTCGGAGGCCTGCTGGCCGCCGGAGTTCGCTGAATCAGAGTCAGGTGGAATCATATTTATATGGGAATCTGGAAAGTTTGAGCCTTGGGTGGCTGGGCACCAATCAATCGAGTGACCAAAAGATCCGCCGAAACAGGTGCGAGGGGTTGAGGGGGATTCTGCAAGTGTCTCTGCCGAAGCGGCCGGGCGATATTGATCGGATGGGCCGTGGGCGGAGTTTGAGAATCTCTCAAAAAAGGAAGAGGGAAGTGGTCGTCGATGCGCCGATTACCTTCAACTGAAAAGAGTGTGCGACGTAAGCCCTACAAAATCAACGATTTTTTCAGAGGCTCAAAGTTTCGGAACTTTCCTCGGTTTTCCCTTGACGAAGGGGTTATTTTTCATAGCTTCCGCGTCCCGATTTAGCAATATCATGGCAAGAGACATCATTATTCTGGAGTGCACCGAGGCCCGCGGCTTAGGAAAGCCACCCTCACGTTATACCAGCACCCGCAACAAGAAGAGCCTCCGGACTCCCGGCCGTCTTGAAAAGAAAAAGTATAACCCTTTCTTGAAGCGTCGCACTCTTCACCGCGAGCTTCGATAGTCCCTGACCCCAACTACCTTTTATTATGTCTGAGCCTAAGACCATCCAGCGTCGGATTAACTTCCGGAAGCACAACAAGTCGATGACCAATAAGCGTCTCGATCTTCCTTTTGAGAAAATTAGCTATCAAAACCCGGAGGTGCTTTCAAAATTCACGACCGAGACTGGCCGCATTCTTCCCCGCAAGGTGACTGGTGTTTCCGCTAAGATGCATCGCACCATCACTCGTGAAATCAAGCGTGCCCGCGCCGTGAATCTTCTTCCATAGCGGAGATTTTTCTCAGAATCATTTTCAAAGTCCGTCCGGAGTGATCCGGTCGGATTTTTTGTTTTGCGGGTAAAGCCGTGATTCTCACTTGTCGCTCTTCCTCCTTTCCCGCAGAGTTTAGACGTCATGCGAAACTTGCTTCCGATCCTTGTCTTTTTTTCCACGCTTTCGATAGGCGCCCTTTGTGCTCAGGAGGCCAAGGCTTCAGCAGCCCCAAATGAGGAAATTGTTTTTAGCCAGGCTCCCGACGAGTGGATCGACCAAAATTTAGGACCTTATTTAGATGAAGTGACTGGCAAGGTTTTCTATGGGATGGAGATTGCGAAGGATGCTGAAGGCAATCCGGTCAAACTTCCTCTTGTTGTGGTTTGGTTGGCATTAGCTGCCGTCGTCATCACGGTCTATTTTAAGTTCTTGAACCTTCGGTCGTGGCGCTTGGCAGCACGCACCATCAGCGGGAAATACAGCTCGGCAACTGATCCTGGCGAGATTACGCACTTTCAGGCTCTCTGTGCGGCACTTTCTGGAACCGTCGGCCTCGGAAATATCGCAGGAGTTGCAATCGCAATAAGTGTTGGGGGGCCGGGTGCGACTTTCTGGATGATCCTGATTGGTTTGTTTGGGATGACTTCGAAATTTTGCGAATGTACTCTTGGCGTAAAATATCGCACGATTGAAGATGGCAAGGTTTATGGCGGGCCCATGCAGTATTTGAAAAAGGGATTTGCCGAAAAGGGGATGGGAATGTTCGGGTTGATTCTTGCTGGAGTATTCGCCTTCCTTTGCATCGGTGGTTCTTTTGGAGGCGGTAATATGGTTCAAGCTAACCAGGCTTGCGAGCAGTTGGTTGGAGTTGTTGGAGAGGGTTCATTTTTGGATGAAAACCGCTGGGCTTTAGGATGTGTTTTGGCATTCTTTGTTGGAATCATTATTATTGGTGGAATTAAAAGTATTGCTTCGGTGACTGCCACTTTAGTCCCATTTATGTGTGGAATCTATATGCTCGCTGGGTTGTTTGTGATTTTTGTGAACTTTGGTCAAATTGGAGTCGCGCTTGGTGTGATCTTCGAAGGAGCATTTATGCCAACCGCCATTGGAGGTGGCATCATTGGGGTTATGATTCAGGGTATGAAGCGGGCTACATTTTCCAACGAAGCTGGAATTGGTTCGGCCCCGATTGCGCACTCGGCGGCGAAGACAAAGTATGCTGCAAGTGAAGGGATTGTTGCCTTGCTTGAGCCGTTTATTGATACGGTTGTGGTCTGCACCACAACGGCTTTAGTGATCATCATGGCTGGAACCTACGATGACCCAGAGTTGAAAGGGGTGACGATGACTTCAGCTGCTTTTGAGTCGGTCATTAGTTGGTTCCCAATCATTCTGACGGTGGCGGTGATTCTTTTCGCATTCTCAACTATGATTTCGTGGTCTTACTACGGTGTTCAGGCTTGGAGCCACTTGTTCGGCCGGAGTAAACGTGCAGAATTAGTTTATAAGTTACTCTTCTGCCTGTTTGTCGTCATTGGTTCATCGCTGAGTATGAGCAAGGTTTTTGACTTCTCGGATGCCATGATTTTCGCGATGTCGGTGCCGAACGTGATCGCAATGTATATCCTTATGCCTAAGGTGAAGGATGAATATGCTCGCTACATTGACTACACTAAAAGTAGCGATGCTTCTTAACAATGGCTCGGCAATATCAGCTTAAAAAAGGACCCCGGAAGGGTGTTTCTGGAATCGATTATCAGGCAGAGCTCAACGAGCAGCAGTATGCCGCCGTGAGCTCTGCTCCCGGTCCTTCTTTGGTGATTGCTGGCGCAGGGTCCGGTAAAACGCGGACTCTGACCTACCGTGTCGCCTATCTGCTTGATCAAGGGGTTGATCCCAAGAGTTTGCTTCTGCTGACTTTCACGAACAAGGCGGCTCGCGAGATGATGGAGCGGGTCCGTGAGTTGATCTCTCTTGATCTTAGCGAGCTCTGGAGCGGAACTTTTCACGCGATTGGGAACCGAATCCTACGAAGGCACGCTGATGAAGTGGGGCTTACGCGTTCGTTTTCAATCATGGATCGTGATGATCAGAAGTCGCTTATGAATACCGTGGTTGCGGAGTGCGATATCGACACCAAGTCACGGCGATTCCCCAAAGCTGACGTCCTCATATCGATTTTTTCCTTAGTCGAAAATACCGGCGTAGAACTCGAAGATTTATTGGAGGCACGCTATCCTTAGCCGGAGCATGGGGTGATGAAATTGCGAAGGTCGGAAAGGCCTACACGGCGAAGAAGCTCGAAACGAATTCGGCTGACTTTGATGATCTACTGATCCTTCCGCTTAAGTTGTTGAAGGAAAATGAGGAGCTCTGCAGCCTCTACCAGAAGCGTTTCCAATACCTGCTAGTTGATGAGTATCAGGATACGAATGCTGTCCAAAGCGAGCTGATCCATCTGTTAGCTCGGCCTCAGAACTCAGTGATGGTGGTCGGCGATGATGCTCAGTCGATCTACTCATGGCGAGGGGCCGACATGGATAATATCCTGTCGTTTCCTGAGCATTACCCGAATGCTACGGTCTATAAGATTGAGACTAATTACCGCAGTGTGCCCGAAGTGATTGATCTTTCTAATGCCGCGATTTCTGCGAACAAGAAGCAGTTTAAAAAGGCGCTTAGAGCGGCGCGGGTCGGCGGATCGATGACTCCGGCTTTGGTACCAGTAGAAGATCCAAGGGCACAGGCCGATTTCGTGGCGCAACGTGTTTTGGAACTTCGCGACGAAGGGATAGAGCTTGATGAAATGGCGATTCTTTACCGTGCCCATCACCAGAGTTTGGAGATTCAGATGGAGCTGACTTCACGAGGGATTCCCTTTGAGATCACAAGTGGTCTTCGCTTTTTTGAGCAGGCTCATATTAAAGATGTAGCGGCCTTTTTACGCTTTGCGACGAATCGTCGAGATGAGGTGAGCTTTAAACGCTTTTGTCTCTTGCTGCCAGGTATTGGTGCGGCGACTGCGACGAAGCTTTGGCGGGCCTGGCGCAAAGTTGGGATATCGAAGAAGGAAGAACCACCAAAGCGTTTTTCCGACCACATGTTGAAATTTCCGGTTCCAGCGAAAGCAAAAAAGGATTGGGAACAGCTCTGTTATACCTTGGACGAATTGATCGTTGGTGATGGCTATGCTCGGCCTTCGGAAATGCTCACGAGCGTTTTAGAGGGAGTCTATGATGACTACATGAAAGCTAGTTTTGAGAACTATGATAATCGACGCCAGGACATCGAGCAGTTGATTTTGTATTCTGAAACTTTTGATGATGTTTTGGAATTGTTGGGCCAATTGTCTTTGATGAGCTCGGTTGATGGTGAGCCAACTGGAAGCAGGGCGGAGAGTGATGATGAAAAAGTGGTTTTGTCCTCCATTCATCAGGCTAAGGGACTGGAATGGAAAGTCGTGTTTTTGATTTGGCTTGCCGACGGCATGTTCCCAAATGGACGGATACTGGAAGCTGATGATCAGGATATGTTTGAGGAGGAGCGGAGGCTTTTTTATGTGGCGCTGACCCGTTCGAAGGATGAGCTTTATCTGACCTACCCGCAGATTAATCCCAAGAGCTACAGTGGCGATATCATCACGCGCCCCTCGCGATTTCTTGAGGATTGTCCAGAGGAGATGTTGGAGACCTGGGAAGTGGGTCCGGCTTGGTAATAAAAAGACTGTCTCTGGTCTGTATGGGAGGCTTATCCTCTCGACTGAAACAAGTATGACTAAGATTGCCGCCAATTTTATAGCCTCTTTCCTAGCTTGCTTGTGCCTGACTCAATGTTCGAGTGTTCCTGGGTTTTCGAGGTCGAGGACTGTTACGCTTTCCAAGTTGGGTTATCAGAAGGTGCCACTTCAAAAACTCAGTGAGGACCGCCGTTACTCTGGTGTCTTTAAGGTCAACGGGAAGCCCATGCGTTTTTTAATCGATTCGGGGGCAAATAGTACAGACCTTGATAAGCAATTGGCGACTTCAGCTGGAGTGATCGAAGATCGCTCAGTTCGGGTCATTACTCGTGGCGCGCTGGGGCGCGAGGTTTCTAGTGGAAGGGGATATGGAACTCTTGAGATCGGTGGGATGAAGGCGGTTCGATTTCCGTTTACGATCGCACCCAGCCCGGAACGTAAGACTTCGACAAGTAGCTATGCGGGTCAAATTGGATTAGATGCTCTTGCGGCGACCGGCGCTCTGGTCGACATCCCGTCGGGGCAAATGTGGGTTCCGAATTCGGGGCCCTCACGTCCCCATAGAATGGGGCCTTTACCTCTTGGGGTGCGCCCGGATTTAGGGAAACAGATTTTCAGGTTGGGGACCGCGGGCCGATTGCCGCACTTAATCCTAATCGGAACCCTGCAGGGTGTTCCGGTTTCCTGGGTCGTCGATACTGGAGCTGAAGTTTCCGTAATGGCTGCCGAAAGCTTTGACCGCTTCAATTTGCAGAGCTACGCCACTAACTCACGGATGATCGACGCCTCGGGTGATCGTATTCCGCTGCGACATGCAAGGTTACAGAATTTGATTTTTGGCCAGGTTAAGGTGTCTGTGTTCGACGTTTCGGTTGCTCCGCTCGGAACCGTCCGTAAATATTTCCGGGACTCGACTGGCCGGCCTGTGGACGGAATCTTGGGAATGGATTTCCTGACAAAAGGTCAGGCTCTTCTAGACGCGAACTCAGGGCTGATCTACCTCGGTCAGCCTTAGATTGTGAAAAGTAGGGCCGGTGGGGTTCGAACCCACGACCAAGGGATTATGAGTCCCCTGCTCTAACCGCTGAGCTACAGGCCCGATTAGAATATTGGTAGCAAAAGTATATTTGAGGCCGCGTCGAGAAAGACCAGGGACAAGCGGTAAGGCCGGCCTGAGTTTCACAGCACCTGCCCAGGTTAGTCTGGCATGTATAGCTGAAAAGCATGGAATTGAAATCGACGGACATCACGGATCTGGTTGTTTCTAGTTACGGGAATTACTATTGGAAAGCGAAAATAAATGGGTTGGCCCGAGAGGGGTCTCTCGACACGAAATCCATCTTGGTTACCAAGTCAAAACTCTTCCGCGATTTGCAAGCGGCCAAGGTAGGATACTAAGGGAAACACCACGGAAATATTGCGGATCTGAGCTGGACAATACTTTATACAATCTCGAGATGATGCCTTTGACTCTAAATCAGAAGAAAGCGGCGAAAGTGACGCAAAGGCAAATCGACCTCGCAAAACGATGGAATGCCGATGGGCTTCTTAGCGACAAAGGATTGAGAGCCGTCCTAGATGTTGAGCGCTAAAAAATCAGTCGGTCAGCTGAGTCGTTTGAAGAAGGAGGAAACGAAAAGTATCAGTATTCCTTTAATCCTGATTTCTTTGATCTCCCTCTTTCTTTTTTCCTCATGCGTCTTTTCTGGGAAAAGTATCCCCGATAAGGCCTTAACTAAATTTTGGTTCGATATTCCAACCCATTCAGTCGAACCAGGCTACAGGTTGTGGGAAAGAGCTGAGGATGGAAATTGGACTGAAACTTATCCATCGGGACTTAAGTCAGAATTTAAGGAAGAAGGTAGGACTGTTGTAGATGGACTTCCAGGAACGGTTGTTGTGAAAATTAGTGGGGATGAAAAGACCACTAAGACGGCAGATGGTAAGTTTGGTGTCTTTATCCCAGATTTTCAAGAAGCTGGAACGTCGCCCTATTTCAGAAAGTTAACAGAAGATGGATGGGAAGATTGGTTTAAAGGCGGTATCGCTATAAATCCAGTTCTCACAGGTGATGGATCTGTTGTTGGCACTATGCCGTCAACTAAGTGATTCGACTCCTCATCATACTTGGGTAACAAGTAACAACGTTTGCTTCCGGCAAATCTTTGCTGGGTGCATAGGCTTGGCTTCAGCTTTTAAGCTAGACGAGGATTTACCCAACCTTGAGTTAAGGCGCTTTTTCCCGATGGTAAACTCGCCTCGGCTGGAGTTTTAGTCCAGGCTGCCGATGGAAATGAAAAGACTTCTTAGCATCCTAGTTCTACTAGCCTCTTTGAATGCTGCTGCATTTGCTTGGCCGCCAGCACAAGCCGAACACCCCAAGGAAGAGACAAGTGTCATTGATCGTAAGATTGAAGTCTTTCAGCACGGTGTGCGACCGGAGTGGAAATACCAAGCGCCGCAGCAAGATACGTTTATCGTGATGCACCCCAAGATCGTTCGTGATGATGCGCCCTTGTATGTTGTTTTGCACTCGGCTGGGCATGATGTTTTTTCTTGTCTCAATTGCACCAAGACAGTCGGCAATCACGACATCTACCGCTCGCCTGACGACCACTTTGCTCTCTACCTCGATTGTCGAAAAAACAAAGGCGATTGGTGGTGGGGAGGAATGCACCGCGGAGACAAGGAGCTTATGAGGAAAAACTCTGGAGGCGAAACTAGGCCGGTTGAGAGACGTGTGATGGGCACCGTCGCTTGGGCGATCAAGCATTATAAGATTGATCCAAATCGCGTCTATCTTTCAGGTAATTCGATGGGTGGTAGCGGGACGCTTGGGATCGGACTGCGTCACGGTGATGTGTTCGCAGCGATCAAAGCGAATGTCCCAGCCGGGGTGGAGCACGCTTTCCAACGAATGTTTTTATCTCCAAAAAAAATTCCTAATGGGGTAGTTTTTCCCGATCCACCGATCTGCATCGATTACTCTGGGCACAATGATCGCTGGTCCGACGGGCACGATCTGTTCTCGAAGGCGATGAATGATCGGAATTACGCATTTCTTTGCTACTGGGGCCCTTTCGGCCACGCAAACAATTCAGCAAACATCAAAAAGAGCAACGACCTGATCGATTCATTTGACTGGCTCAACGTGCGTAAGGATCAGGCCTATCCGGTCTTCGCTAATGCTTCTTGTAACTCGAAACTCCCTTGGCCAGATCATTTGGATAGTAGAGAAGCGGGGCAAATTAATGCGTTCTTCCGTTGGAATAATCTTAAGGATACCGCGGAGATTTTGGAGATGTCGCTGTTCCTTATTTCGGCCAGTAATTTAGATACTAAATTTAAAATTCCGACTGTTGCCACTACTGATGTCACCTTGCGACGACTGCAACACTTCAAGCTCAAGCCTGGCGCAGGGTTTAAATGGGAATTTGGATCTGCGAAAGGCGAAGGAAAAGTTGACGAGCTGGGGTTGATCACAATTCCTGGCCTGAAAATAACTGCTACTCCCGCTACTTTTAGCATTCGAGGTAATTTCTAGAGCGGATTGGATTTCTCCAGTCTTCACAGAGACGATTAGGATGACGGTTAAGGTGGCGAAAATTCTCTAGGAGAGATCTTTTAAGGCTCTTCTGACCCAAGATTTCTTGATCTTTTATTCACGCTCAATTGGCGGGAGGGGGATTGAGAATCGTTTTAGAAGCTTTCCCTTGAACAGCTCAGCCAGTCAGTTGGTGCGGGAGGGGGGCGTGTCTTTCTGGTTGAGATGAAGGAGTTCCATCTGACTTTTCACGACGGGCGCCCATTCGATTCGGCTACGGAAGTAAGCCCGCTGTGCGGCCTCGGGCGCGGTGAAAGTATGTGCGGCTCCCGCTTCGGTTGGAGTGGGAGCAAAGGCATCGATGGCCACCCAGTCAGAAGTGGATCCAAGATCTTCACTCCGTTCTAGGATGTAGATTCGCCCCTCTAAGGTATGGCCTTCTAACAAGTTGAGTTCCACGTCGGTTCCCGGTGGAACCTCAATCAGGAGCGGCAATATATCCCCCGCAGCCAGCATGTCCGAACCCACGAGGAATTCTCTAGCGTTGGTGTGGCCGTCGCCATCGAGATCACCTTTCCCGTCAGCCGAATCATTCTTATCGAGCCCTAGTGTGGCATCCTCTACCGAGTCTGGAATGAGGTCGCTATCGGTATCGGGATCAGAAGTGGAGCTGCCCTTTGCGACGAGCCGCACGTCGTCGACAAGGTAACGGTCACCGCGATTCGGGGCGAAGCCGACCACATCATTCCCGAGCACCCCGTCATCGTCACGGTGAAGATATACCCCGACGTGGTTTACTGCTTTCACATCAGCGTTGGCGAGATTCGCGGCGGTCACCGTGATCGAGAAGGTTCCCATATCTCCTGCCGATCCGTCGCCGGAAGTGTTACCGAAAGTTTGGCTGTTAGCGACGGTGCCAGCAACAGGATCGAATCCGATGGTCTGAACCAGCGCTCCGGTGGTGGCATCAAATTCCGCAAGTCCGGCGATGAATCCAAGAGCTAAATTCTGGGCGATGTGAAGTTCCCAGGAGCCGGCGAAAGTGTAGTCCTGGCTGAGGTCGAATGCTGTTCCGCTGTTGTAGAGCAGGCGGACTTCGTCGAAGCCGAAGCCTAGGTGAAACTCATTGTCTGCATCGCCGAGGGCATCCAAATTGTTAAAGGTGGTTGAATAGGTGCTGCCGCTGCCTGGGTGCTCCTCGGTGGACCAATGGAAGTTGCTGTTCGGATTCGTCGGGATGTCATCGACGTCCTGCTGATACCAGGTGCCGGTCGGCTTGGGATCGCTGGCGAGTAGATTGGCCGGATTCCCAACCCCATCGAAATCATCAGTGAAGATGGATTCGCTGCCGCTATTAAAGGGATTCACGGTGGGAGTGATCACCTCGGCCACTCGCTCCGCAGTGGGGATAGGCTTTCCGTCGCCATCCCGCATTTCCACCTTGTAGGCATAGCGGGTGCCAGGCAATAGGCCTGTGTCGAGATTTGTGGGGCTCGCTTGCCAGTCGGAATCTGTTCCACCCCAGTTATCGGTCGTCTCCGTGAAGCGATACTCGACTGGCCCTACTGCTGCGACCCCACTCACCGAGGTCATCGTTACCTCATCCTCCCCATTGGCCATCGGCGGAATGGCGAATCCGTCCGTATCGTAGGCGGTGGTGGTCCGGAGTGAATTCACGTCGTCGTGCTTCATGAACAGAGCGTGGAGTTCGTCGCGCATGGCGAGCACTTCCGGTGGCACGGTATTGTCCGGGTAGGTCGCCGGATCGACCAGGTCGGTAGACTGGGACAAGTCTTCCGCAAGGTTGAACAGTTCCCGCGGTGACCGGTTCCGGTTGATGATCAGAACGTGGTCACCTCGGCGGATCCCGAAAGCATCCGTCTGGTTGTTACCTTGCGCGGCCTGATGCAGCACGAAAGGACGCACCGCTTCGGATTCTTCTTGGTGCCCGAGCAGGACGGGTAGCAGGTTCACACTGTCCATGCACTGGTTCCCGGCGATATCCTGTTCGGTCAGCGCATACATGGTCGCCACCCAGTCTTGTCCGGCAATGATCTGGTTGCTCATGGTTCCCGGAGCGATGGTGGATCCGGCTGCTGTACCATCTCCCCAGTGCGCGATGAAGGGCACCCGATGGCCACCCTCGTAGCTCCGCCCCTTGGAGGCGCGGAGGCTCCCAGTGCTGTCGTAGCCGGCAGGAACGAGATTCCCTCCCAATCCACCGTTGTCTGAGGTGAACATGATCAAGGTGTCCGTAAGGACACTGTCATTGGTCAGTGGGTTGCCGTCCGGGTCGTCCAACTTGGCGAGGATGCGACCCACTTGGAGGTCGACCTCATGGACCATGTCGGAATGGGCGTTGCCAGCCCAGGATGCATTGACTCCCTGGACTGGCACGTTGGGTGGACTGCCTGGGTTACCGTTGGCGTCTGGTTCGAAGTCAACTGGCGGCGTGTGTGGAATATGCACTTGCGGAGAGTTGTAGTAGAGCAGGAATGGCTGGCTGCCATGATTTGCAAGGTGGCGGTCAATGAACTCGACAGCTTTGCGCGTGTTGATGATGCCGTTCTGACTACCGTTCCAGTTGACATCTCGCCAACCGTCCTTGTGGCTCCCCGTGCCGTTGGGGCCAATCAGATTTCCGGACGAACCGTTGACCAGGTCCGAGGCTGTTCCCCAAGTGTCGATCGCGGAATGGTTCTCCGGATCGACGCGGGCAAAGCGGTCGTTTTCAAAGTAAACATACGGCGGGGCCTGGATGCCGTCGTGCACCAGGAAGGTGTAGTCGAAGCCGTAGGAGGTCGGAAAAGTTGGGATGGGCAAATGCGGATCGCTAAAACTGTAGGTGTTCCCTCCGCCGACATGCATCTTCCCCATCATCGAAGTTCGGTATCCTGCCGCTTGCATGATCTCTCCCACCGTAGTGTGCTTGCGGTTCCGCAACACCGCTGCGGTTTCGCTGAAATTCCAAGTGCCGTAGCGCTTTCCGATGCGGAACGGAAGAGAGCCGGTCAACATCGCAAAGCGGGTCGGAGCGCACAGCGAGCACGGACTGTGCGCATCAGTGAACATCAGGCCACCCGCCACGAGACGGTCGAGATTAGGGGTGGGGATCGGGGTGGCGCCCTCGGCCTCGAGTCCCTGCTGCACCCGGTAAGCAGCCACGTCTGACCACCCTAGGTCATCGGCCATGATTAGGACAACATTGGGAAGTTTGCCTGCAGTTGTCGGAATAAAGGAAATCAATGTCAGCAGGGCGGCGCGGGCGATGCTCTTGCTCAGCTTGTTCGATTCGCCGTTCAAGACATCGGTGCGGTTGAGGTTCTTCATGACGTTTTGGTTGGACTGTTAGGAAGTTCCTTTTTCCGGAAAAGGGTTAGCGTCGTATTTGGGCTGAAAGTGGTTGGGATGAAGTAGGTGTAGATTTGTTTTTGCTAGGATCCGAGATTGTGTTCTTTCAAAAAGGGAACAAGCTCCTCAATGCCAAAGTCGGCAAGTTTGAGATCTCCTACGGTCATGGAGGGGGCAGACGTTGTCCCGAATATCTCGCCCATACGTTTAAAGGCTGCTCGGTCAGCGATGACATTAATGCGTTCGTATTCGTAGCCGTTTTTTTGGAGGTAGGCTTCAACGTCGATACACCAGGGGCATCCGGGTTTGATGTAAATGGTCATGATAGTGGGTGGAAGAAAGAGAAATTTGGAGTGATAAGTCCCTGGCCTCTCAATTCGAGATTGCCGGAGGTGTTGATATCATTAATTGAGCCTGCTGCTAGAAAATTACTTTTGGCGTAAACGGGTTGGCGTGACGATTAGGATCGGACCTGATGGGGAGAAGAGGTCGTAGATTTTGGTCGAGATGATCAAGTTTTATCTGACTTGGCAGGATGGGTGATCAACACAAGCTGTTACTACAACAGCGTGGTGCATCTGCTCAAAACCTATATCCAGGTTTTGCGTGCTCTTCTCCTCCGTTAGGCCACACGCGGCTTTGTGGTGGGAGCTAGCCCGTTTAAATCTCACTTATGGACTTGTATAACTCTAAGAGGTTAATTAATCCCTTTTAATTGCGATCGATGTGAAGGTTATGCAAATGTTAAAGCTAAAGTTAGTTCTTGCCGCTCTGCTCGCAGCTATGATCTTGGGCGGTTGCAATAGATCTGAGAGTGGCGGAAAAGATCCAGTTGCAAGAGATATCGAGGGACAAGCCTTCATCGTGACAGAGACTAGAGATAATGTGAAATTGGGGCTTCTTGGCGTCTACGTCGCAGATCAACAAGCTGTCTCTAAATTACTCAATGACTTAAGAGACCAAATTATCTCGGAACTTAAGAGGGAACGGCAAATGGCATTCGATCGCGTTAAATTTGAGGGTGAGTTTAACTCATTTAAATCGGCTCTCAATGACTGGGCAAAGGGGGCAAAAGTTTTTGTTGCCGACCCTGGGGAAAAGTTGGCTGAAAAATGGGATGATAGATTTGTCTCAGAATGTAACTCTATCATTAAAAGTTATGAGCCGAAATTTCCTGAGGGAAGTTCAGACGAAGAATTTCTTCGATCAATTTCGAAGAGGATTAGTGACGGGCTCGATCAGTTACGACGGAAAGGTGGTGGCGTGACTCTACTTACGACAGACGCGGATGGAAGATTTTCAACCACCTTGGTGGGAGAACGTCATTTCATTTTTGCACAATCAGAACTAATAATTGGGGATAGCGAAGAATTTTACCTTTGGTTTCATATAATTAGCCCTGACTCTAAACAGTTTTTGGCGAATACCGATTTAATCAAGTCTGCGGAAGAACTCTACGAAAGACTGGCAACGATAGGTGATTGGGATCTTTTAGAAAGCGACGTAGATGCGACAGAAACTTCCCCTGCTGTGAGAAACTTGATTAGTAAGTGCAACGGCGAACTACTTCAGGAAAGGGTCTTACTCACTTCCAGATCTTTGGAAAAAAAAGAAGCGGAAGAAAACCGCCTTCGAATTCTCGAACAGGAGCGGATTCTTGAAGAAGAAAAAAATGAAAAGATTGGATTGCAGAGGCTGAGGAGAAGAGGGCAAAAAGTGAAAGCGATGCGGCCAACAAAATTGAATTGTTCTCAGAGCGACTGGAACGACTGAAAAAACTTAAACTTACAGATCCAGATAAGTTATTAGGCTTTGTAGAACTCATGCCTGCGCATCAATTAAATGGTAAGGGTCGCCGACCCGATCCGCTCCCCGAGGAGGATGATTATGTTGAACCTGCATTCAATTCATTAGGTTTTCGATTGAGTAGAACCGAAAAGGGGAAGCCGCACGAAAAGAGGGACGTTCTTCAAAAAATTATAGATAGGCTGAATCGTAATTTAGAGAGGTTTGGAGAGGAGCCTCTGAACAATAATCAATTTTTAAGCGTGATTAAGGCTGGGATTCCCGTTCATGTTTTAGTCGAAAGTAAACTGAAGTGTGGGACATGTTTTGGAGATGGTAAGTTGGGTAGAATAGAGAATTTTAGAAAGTGTCCAAGCTGCCGTGGATTAGGAAGCTCTGAAGCTACCACTCTTTACAAAGTTACATGGAAGTGAATGGAAATTCCATTTTGGAGCTCATTTCACAGGCTTTCTCCTCTCAACCTTTCGCAATCTTCCTAACTGAGCCAAATGGGATTTGTGCCCATGCTCGTTCGTGGGCGAAATAGAGTAGATATTTAATCACAAATTCAATCGCACCAATTTCTAGCGCGGATTGGATTTCACCGGTTTTCACGTAGACGATTACGATGATAGTCAAGGTCGCGATGATTCTCCAGGAAAGGCCTTTTAAGGCGCTTCGGACCTTGGATTCTTTGATGTGTCCTTCATTTTTCATTGGCGGAAGAGGGGCATCTTCACCAAGAATAATGACTATGTCTACCACTGGAACGACCTAAACTTACAATCTCTTGATGAAAGCTAAGAGGCCCACAGATTATAAATCTACCTCGCTATCTTTCTATTTACCGGGAAAGAAGGAATTCCTAATGAAAAACAGACGACTATTTAACTCACTTCAATTTGCCTGTCAGCATTTTAGCGCGTCCGATTGCCCGAGCCGCGTCTGATAATTTGGTGGCGTTAGATGCTAAGGAAAACAAGTTCACTTTTGCTTGGGCATTGGTCTCTAAAATAGTTTTTAGCGAGGTGAAATACTCATTTGCTGATGCAACACCTTCAACTAGTGATTTTTGACGAGCCAGTAAAATCTTTGCCTGTAAAGCTTGCCCGTCCAAAGATTGAATAGATCCGTCGACATATTTAGATTCAGCAACTTTTTGACTCCAAGCCTTCAGAGCAGTTTTATCCAAGCGCTTTAAGTTTTCATTTTGTTTAATCAGGGCGGAAATTTCGTTGAAAAATTGTATTGAACGTTTCTGAAGTCAATTCCTCCCAATCTTTTTTAGAGTAATTTAATAGGCCTCGTTGATTACCTTTTGGGTGATCCTTTTTATTGTGCTGTTTCCCCATTTTCCGATCTTCAACTTGCAATCACCCCAAACTAATTTGACAGGTGAAAGGAAGACCGCTCGGCCTTTTTCACTGATTTTGTTTGATTCAACAATGAAGCCTTCTTTTCTGACCGCTCCGTAGTCCACTCCAAAAATATTCGCCGAGAACCCTGCCTCACCCTTTGGCTTGAAATAGTTACCGTAGGCAATCAAAGCAACTAGATCAGCCTGGCGCTGAGTAACGGGATCATCTTTATCGCCCTCCTCAAATTGTATACCCAGCTCAGAAGCGACTGAAGATCTCAGCCTGTTCATTTTATACTCATGGTCTTTTAAATAACCCGAAAGACTCAGTAACAGCTCTTCAACGTCTTTACGGATGTCTTTTGCTTTTGGAGCGGGCTTTTCAGAAATCGCAATGGTGATGACGGTATTCTGATTAGTTTTACTTTGAGCAACCTGATTCTCCGCAGAAATCCGGGCTACATTTAAGGTGGAAAACATAGACTCAAGTGTTTCGTCATTTTTTACCGTTGCACTGGCTTTGTCGGCTTTGACCAAATGGGAATTTGCAAGAGCCAAATATTTCAAGCGAGGTCGAATCGCTTTTAATTTAAACTCTGTTTCAGTTTGGATCGAAACAAATTGAGCGTCGACCGCCTTTGGATTCGATTCAGCTAGCGCCGCTAAACCTTTAAGTTTGGATTCGAGAAGTTCCACTTCCGGTTTCAACTTTTTATATTCAGCTTGATAGGTATCGGCAATACCCCCAGCAATAGTCACTTCGGCAAAGCTCATGGAACTAAAAGCCAAAATCCCTACAGCAGCGACACTTGCGTTTCTCAATCTCTCTCTTTTCGTTTTCATACTGGTCGGCTGCTAGGAATTTAGTTTTTGGCTGGATTGCTGGAACCCGTTGTTAAGGGGGGAGGGGAGGTGCAGAAGGGAGTTGCGAAGGTGGCTGGGGAATTTCCAGAGAACCGCGCCAGACTCAGGGGCGACCCATTCTAGGGGTAGGTTTTCTTCTGAACTTAATCCCATTCCAGCCGGACCTTGGAAACTAGGCCGATCTTCTGCAAGCAGAGGAGATCTCATAGCAGTCATAAAGACAAAGGTCAGAAGTAAGGTGCCAAACTTCGTGAAATCGATTGATCGCATCATCTGAATACTCGTTGATGAATGAATATGTTGCAGCGATTATCTTGAATGTTTGACGATCTATTTAAATTTCTTTCAGCATGGAGGAAACACTTGGAATTCGGCCCTATCCCTAGCTTTTGATGACACAATCTCACCTTTTCACACGCATGAACCGCGGAGCGGTGCTATTTACTAGGCGTTATAAATGCCTTCTTAGATTGTAATATCTTTGGGTCGTTTGCGTCGATATGGTCACGAAGATGTATGAAGCCCTCTAACCTTGTCAAAAAAACGGTAAAAACTTCACCAATGATAATTGTGGTCATGATGTTGGCTTTCGGCTGTGTCGTGTGGGGAAAAAGAAATGGTGACAGCCGAAACAGGAAAAAAGAAAAAGTCTAATTAGCCGAAAAAATTCAAACACGGGCACATGAAAACCGAAAAATGACACCGGAGGGGATTTCGATGAGCTATCATGGTCTTTTTTAGCGAGTAGAGACCTTCAGTCCCATTATCTGTGACGAGGAGAAGAGTATGGTGGACCCTAGATCATATTAGAGTTAATCGGCAGCATCCTTAAACTTTTGTTTCATAGTCTGGTTGCTACGGGTGAGTTTTTTGATTGTGACGGCATCCGCCTTATCATTTGCGAGTCGTAGATTGCGCTCGGAGCTGAGGAGCGCCTCTTTGGTCTTCTGAAGGTGCGTAATTGACTTGTCGATCTCATCAATCGCGGAATGGAACTTGCGGGAAGCAAGGTCGTAGTTCTTGGCGAAGCCGGATTTAAATTCTTCGAGCTTGGTCTCGAAATTGGTGACGTCGATGTTCTGCTTTCGCATCAGATTTAGCTCCGCTTTATAGGCGAGAGACGACACTCCGGAGTTTCTCAGAAGGGAGATGATTTGCAGGAAAAACTGGGGGCGGACCACATACATTTTCGGGTAGCGGTGGGATACATCAACGATCCCGGTGTTGTAGAGCTCGCTATCTGGCTCGAGAAGTGAGACCAATACTGAATACTCGCATTTCTTTTCGTTGCGGTCCTTGTCTAGTTCCTTAAAAAAATCCTCGTTTTTCTTTTTGGTGGCGGTGGTATCGCTTTCGTTCTTCATCTCAAACATAATGGAAACGATTTCATTATCGTCCTCATCCATGTCGCGGAAGATGTAGTCTCCCTTGCTTCCAGAACTGGCATCATTGTCCTTCTCGAAATAGGCGTTCTGGAAGGCGGTAGCCCGAATTCGATTAAACTCGGTTTCACAGTGTTGCTCCAATGATTCGCCAACCATCTTAGTAGAAAGCTTTGCTTTCATATCTTTGAGGCGCTCGATCTGCTCTTCACGGTCCTTGAGTTGGATCTGATAGCGCTCCTCGAGCGCTTTTTCCTCAAGGGCCTTTTTGAGTTGGGCCTGCTCCAGCCCGTTTTTGAACTGATCGCGCTCCTGTTCCACTTGCTTCACTGCCTCGGTGACCGCAAGTTTCTGGGATACCTCCATTTCCCTGAGCTTAGCTTGAAGATTGTGAATGGCCTTTTCTTTTTCGACGGCTGCTGACTGAATCTCATTTAGAGTCTTTTGCCTGAGTAAGTCTAGGGCGCTTTCTTTCTCTCTTTCAGCAGATTCCAGTCGCTCGTTGAGTTGATTCGTAAATTCACGGTCTCGAACTTGTTTGACGATGTCGGCATATCCAGCCTGATCGATTTTAAAAGCGTTGTTACAGTGGGGGCAGCTGATTTCATTCATACGAGTATTTGCTGATTTATAAGAGAGGATTTGGAGCCAAGAAAGGCGGGAATTCTACGTGTAAGAAAGAATCGACCTGATCGCTCCAAAAAGTTGGATAGGCACTTTCATTTTCCATGAAGATCGCTCCGCTGAGATTATATTCTAAGTATTTTCAGTATAATTCGAGTCTAGGATTTTTCGTTGGTGGAATCGACGAAGTTTTTGATGACGAACCCGATCTCGTCAATCTCTAGCGCGGATTTGATTTCTCTAGGAAACTACCTTATCCCCAGTTTTTCTGACACAAATCCGATCTCTAGCACGCATGAAGAGCAGAGCCGTGATATAGGCTATTTGTTATGAAATAATAATCAGATTATAATGTTCTGGGGTAGTTCCGTTTGGCCTATTTAATAGGATTTTAAAGATCATCCAAGTCCCCCATCAGCTCGGTCAAAGCTGCCTAAGTTATGGTTACGGTCATAGTGTTGGTTGTGGATTTCGGGAAAATTAATAACTGAAATACAGGGAGTATAAGGAATTAGTTTGATTAATCCTGAAAATTTGATAGATAAAATGGCCATGGAAAAAAGTGAAAAGAATTTCGTTACAACATTATTGCTGTGTCTCCTCCTAGGGGGGATTGGTGTGCACCGTTTTTATGTTGGTAAAGTGGGAACGGGAATATTGCAGGTGTTAACCCTGGGTGGCTTGGGAATATGGGCACTTATTGATCTTATTATGATTGCATGCGGGTCGTTCAAGGACGGCCAAGGACTGCCCATAAAAAGCTAGTCGTCCAAAGCTCACGGCCGAAGTTGTAAGCATACCTTTGTCTCGTTGTCCGATTGGAGGTCAAACAGCTTTTCCTTTGGTATAGAGATATTTTTTGGATTTCATATCCGTTTGGTCTTATTCCCAAGCTGTTTTTCGAAGTGATCGTGATGGGACTTGGACCCGTGGTCTGGTTACCCTAAAGTCAGTATGTGTTTGATGACGAACTCGATCGCGTCAATCTCTAGCGCGGATTTGATTTCTCCAGTCTTCACATAAATGATTTCGATAATTGTCTAGAAAAAACCTTTTGAGGTGTTTTTGACCTTAGATTCTTTGCTATGCTCTTAAGCGCTGGAAGGGGGTTGATACTTTTAGTCGCGCTTTATTGCTTTTTTTATTTCTACCGTAACTAAAACACTCTCTCGTGCTATATCCCTAGTAACCACCTGAAATTGAGCACGAAGATAAATGTTCGAAAAACGACCTGAGTCATCCTTTGAATTTGTTCAGCTTCTGACTAGCCATCAGAGCCGGCTCTACGCCTATGTGTTGTCGCTGGTTTCTTTGAGGGAGATCAACTCTATCATCTGAAGAGGGATCCGAAGGAAATGAAGAACGTGGCTTACAATAAAGCCCAGGCCACTCGCATGAAAGAGATGCGCAAGCTCATGCAGCAGGACCTAGAAGCCATTGGCCGTCCCTTTGGAGAGTTCATTTCCGGAGGGAACGCCGCTAAACCCGGCCAAATCGACAAACAAATCGCCATCGTGAAACAACTCGAAATCAATGGGAAAAAAGTGACGGTGCCGGAAGCGCTAATGGAAAAACAGGCAAAGCGTGAAAAGAAACTTGCTGAAAGAAAAGCAAAGCGTGAAGTGCGTAAAAAAGCTCGTGAACAGGCCAAATCGAATAAGCAGAGGGCGCGGCAATGAAGAGACGAAAGAAAGAGCCCTAACGTGACTGCTTGAGCCAGGCTCTCCTCATACTGCTTGCAGATTAAGCCGCAACGATGCAAATAAGAGCGTGAGTTTTTCGGTTATCTTACAGGCGATCCTTCCAGTCTACCTCCTAGTCGGAGTAGGATTGTTTCTCAGGGCTGCCAAGGTGGTGACTCCGGAAATGGAAAAGGGAATGCTGAAGATGGTAATTCATTGTCTCTATCCTTGTTTAATTCTGGATAAAACTTTGGGTAACGATTTGGTTCGACAGTTTGATGTTTTGGCATGGGGCGTAGGGTTGGGATTTGGACTAGTCATTCTAGGTATGGCGGTCGCTTATTTGATGGGG
The DNA here is from genome assembly GCA_905181965.1 of Akkermansiaceae bacterium. Taxonomy (GTDB): domain Bacteria; phylum Verrucomicrobiota; class Verrucomicrobiia; order Verrucomicrobiales; family Akkermansiaceae; genus SW10. Next base: position 279,040 of record CAJIZY010000009.1, on the reverse strand, counting down.
CTTGGCCTCGGATTGAAGCCTGGGAATGGGCGAAGGACGTTCTGTGTTGCGGTGGGAACCCAAAATTATGGCTATATTGCGATCCCGCTACTGGGAGCACTGTTCGTGGTAATGAATGGGAACGAGCAGGTTTATGGGGTCCTCTTTATTCACAGCCTCGGTGTTGAAATTGCGTTGTGGATGGTCGGGGTGATGATCATGACGGGGTCGGTTTTTGGTAATCCCAAGCTCCTGATAAATGGGCCGACGGTTTCGGTTGTATTGGGAGTGCTACTTTCTTCTACGGGGGGCTGGCAGTTTCTTGAGGAGTCAGGAGGAGGGATCGTGGGCGCTGGCGTCCGCCAGATGATCTCATGGCTTGGAGTTTGTGCTTTTCCGATGGGACTCGTTCTGATCGGAGCGATGATGTATGATTTGATTGGAAAGGAGCAAATTTCTAAGAAGGTGGCGACAGGCTCGCTGTTAGTGCGAATCGTCATAATGCCTATCGTTTTTCTAGCGGCGGCCAAATGGTTGCCAGTGATTCCAGAGCTAAGGCAGGTGCTTTTAGTGCAGGCGTCAATGCCGGCTGCGGTGGGCCCGATTATTGTGGCGCGTCACTATGGTGGGAGTCCGGGGGTAGCCGTGCAGGGTGTTATCGTAACTTCGATTGTCGCCCTCGTGACAATGCCTTTATGGATTTCTTGGGGAATTCGTTTTGTTTTTGAGTGAGATGATTCGTTATTTGTTCCCAGTATCCTTAAATAATGAGGAGACTTTAAAATCATTGAGATTTTGGTCTGTTGCATTTTGGGAAAATTCATAAATGTTACTCCTATGTCTCGGTTAATTTTGTTTAGCGCTATTTTTGTTCTGTTTTCCCACGCTCAAGACGTTGAAAAAAAGGACGAGAAGGTTGTTCGCGGTCATGTCTTTGCTTGGCCTTTCTCGGACATTGAGAAAATGCAACCTCGCGGCGGAACGAGTCGAGGCCAAGACGTTGTGCTTGATGAGAAGCCTTCTGACCAATGGGAAAGGCTTCAAAAAAAGGTGGGATCCAAAATCGAAAAGGACCGTCGGGCAATTCTAGCCTTGGCAGGGAGTTACCGGGTGAGTTTTGATTTTATTGAGACCATGGGTTTCACCAAGGGATACAAGCCGCCCAAGCCTTATTTTTCTTGGGGAACCGAGCACGTTCAGGTTCTTGCTTCCGAGGACCACTTCATCAGTCTTCAGCACACTCTTGTGATGTATTTCAAGGATGAAGACGGGAAAGAAATGGGTCCGATGGTGATGAAACACTGGCGTCAGGATTGGAGCTATGAAGACACGAACCTTCAAACGTTCCGCGGAAATTCCACTTGGGCGGACGTGAAAGTAAAGCCTCGCAAGGTAAAAGGGAAATGGACTCAGGCGGTTTTCCAAGTTGATGACTCACCGCGCTATGAGGTCGTTGGTGAGTGGGATCACACTGGTGGGATCTCAATCTGGCGGAGTGATTCATGTTGGCGGCCTCTGCCTCGAAGGGAGTTCTCGGTTCGAAGTGATTACCAGGTTCTGCAGGGTGTGCATGAATTGACAATCACCACCAACGGTTGGGTTCACACCCAACAGAATCAAAAGCTTTCTCTGGGAAAGGGGGGGCAAGTTTCAATCGTTGGTCAAGAATTGGGCATTAATCGCTACGAGCGGATCAGCGATCCGTCACTCATGGCAGCTGAAACGACTTGGGAAAAGACTGGGGAATATTGGAAAGAAGTCCGGGAAGCTTGGGTCGAAGTCTACCAAAAGCACCCAGCCTTCTCTCTGAAATCAGAGGTCGATGGGAAAAAGCTCTATCAACTTCACTTTGGCTACGCGATGAAGCTTGAGGGTTCTGATGAAGCTTACGATGCTCAAGCTGGAAAAGCACATGCCAAGCAGACTATCGCGAAGTTCGTCCAGCCCGTAGATGCCGGAAAGGTCGGCAAATACTGATGGGCCAAGTTTGGGTCATTTGTGGTCCCGCTGGAGCCGGCAAGAGCACCTACGGAAGAAAGCTGGCAGCTGAAAAGGGGGCCTGTTTTCTGGATAGCGATACTGTCACCGAACCGGTAGTAAGAGCTGGAATGGTTCTGGCTGGATTGGGCCTCGATGATAGAGATTCCACGGACTACAAGGTCGCCTTTCGAGCGGCAGTCTATGAATGCCTGTTCGCAACAGCCGCCGAAAATTTGCCCCAAACCGATGTGATTCTCGTTGGGCCCTTTACCCTGGAAATTCGGGATCCCGGTTGGCGCGACGGGCTCGAAGAGCGCTTTAAGACATCGGTTCGGGTCATTTTTATGAGTTGTGATGATGTTGAGCGAAAGCGCCGGATCGAGCTTCGTGGTAATCCACGGGATGATTTTAAACTTCGGAATTGGTCGGAATACCTTGACCAAGGAGATTTAAGGCCACCTGCTTTTACGCATGAACAGATTGTGAATCAGGCAACCGTGACAACTGCGCCCGCATCGCCGAGCGCGCCGGACTCCCCTTCCACCACGTCGAAATGGATGGCCCGCTGCGCGAAAAAGGTTTTACGGAAATCCAAACTCGGTCATCAGTGGAATCAAGGGTGGTAAGTCGGTTCGGGTCGAGGTCTATTGCGAGACTGAGGAAGGGGCGCTTGAGATCCAGGAGCAATTCGGAGGAACGGTCCGTGAGTTAAAATCACGGAATTGGGTGGCGATGAGTGCTCCTAAGGCGGAGCCCTTGATGATTCGAGATCGTCTCATCATCTCGCAGGTTGAAGTGGCGGAGGGAACCTATCCGGACAAAAAAGTCATTGTGGTTCCCCCGGAGATGGCTTTTGGCACCGGCGATCACCCGACTACTGCGACCTGCTTGAGATTGTTGGTTGACCATTCGGAGAGTGTTCCTTCTGGCTGGAGCTTTTTGGATCTGGGAACCGGAAGTGGAGTTTTGGCAATCGCTGGTAAGCTTTTAGGAGCCGGGAAGGTCAAGGCGTTTGATTTCGACGCCAAGGCTGTTGAGGTGGCGGCTCAAAATATAGAGCGAAACCAAATTACTGGTATTGAGATCTTTGAAGCTGATGTTTTCGAGTGGGAGAATTCCCAAAAATTCCAGGTAGTGGCAGCCAATTTATTTTCGACAGTCCTCGTCGGGGCCCTTCCTCTGATGACAAAATGGATCGAAAGGAAAGGGCGGCTGATTTTATCAGGAATCCTTGCCGAGCAATGGCAGGAGGTTTTGGACAAAGCCGAGGAATGTGGATTTCAGCTGGTCTCGGATAAAAAGATCGGAAAGTGGATGACTGCGAGTTTCGATGCTTCTTGATGGGCTTGAGCGACAGAGTCACAAAAAAAATCCACGGACAAAACTCATTTGCCTTGCAAGGACGACTCCTCAGGTGCAGAAATCACCCGCTCCTCGGGGAGAAACGCGGCGATCGCTACCATAGATGTTTTTTCCCGGTTTTGGGGTATTACTTATCTAAAAAACATCATGGACAGTCTCTCAAATCGCGTAACCTCAGTGACTCCTTCGCTGACCCTCTCCGTTACCAACCAAGCCAAGGCACTCCGAGCCGCAGGTGAAGAAATTTATGGGCTTGCCGGCGGCGAGCCAGACTGTGACACCCCTGATTTCATCAAACAGGCGGCTTACACTGCCCTAGCGGAAGGTAAGACGAAATACACTCCCGCTGCAGGGATTCCCGAGCTGCGTGAGGCTCTCTCAACCAAGCTTAAGACTCAAAACAACGTTGACTACGACCCAAGCCAAATTTGTGTCACTTCAGGTGCAAAGCAGGCCTGTTTCAACGCGATCCTTGCCGTTGTTGAAGAAGGAGATGAGGTCATTATTCCTTCCCCATACTGGGTGAGCTACCCCGAGATGGTGAAATTAGCTGGGGGTGTTCCGGTGATGGTAGAGACCAAGGAAAGTAACAAGTGGAAGATCACGGCAGAGGAGTTTGAAGAAGCGATGTCTCCTCGTACGAAGATGATCGTGCTGAATACTCCGGGTAATCCAACAGGTTCGGTGTATAGCCGCGAGGAGATTGAGGGGATTGTCGAAGTCGCCTCATACGAGGATATTATAATTCTTGCTGACGAAATCTACGAGCACCTCGTCTATGGGGAGGAAAAGCATGTTAGCGTAGCTTCGGTCAACGAAGATGCCTACAACCTCACTATCACTGTCAATGGATTTTCCAAGTCACACTCGATGACCGGTTGGCGTGTCGGTTATACAGCCGCTCCCGAAGCTATTGCGAAAGCACTCTCGACCATCCAGGGACACACCAGTTCGAATGCGACTAGCTTTGCTCAATATGGAGCACTTGCTGCGCTCACTGACGAAGCATCAGCTCCGTTTATCGATAACTTACGGGGTGAGTATGATGTACGTCGCCAATTTATGCTGGCTCGCCTCAAAGCGATTCCGAATGTGAGTGTTGTTGAACCGAAGGGAGCATTTTACTTTTTTGTGAATTGCGTTGGTCTCGGTCTCAAATCCGTCAACCTTTGCGATAAGCTTCTGACCCGCTATAAAGTGGCGGCAGTCCCTGGCGTGGCTTTTGGTCACGACATGGGGGTTCGTATCAGTTATTGCACCACCCTGGATGTTCTTAATGAGGGGATTGGTCGTTTTGAGGAGTTCTGCCGATCTCACTAGGGAAGCTAGGTGTAAGATTCAGATTTCAAAGGGCACGGGAAACCGCGCCCTTTTTAGGCGGGTGGATCTATTTATCTTCGCCCCAAAAGGCATACGTGTTTGCGGTGAACCTTTCTTGTTCGGTATCGCAAATTTCCGCAAGTTCGTGAGAGATAAACGCAAGATTTGCAGGATGATTGAGATCGTTAAAGCGGAACTTTGGATTGGGTAGCGCCATCTCAGGAGCGTCGGTCTCAACAAGGATCCGCTCAATTGGGAGGAGACTAAAGACCTCGCGGGTCTTAGCTTTTCTGGTTTGAAGAAAGTATCCCGAAAACGAAAAGTAAGCGCCCATCCGAGCGGCTTCTTTCCCTATTTCTAGTGACCCGCCAAATGAGTGGAGAAGAAAGCGGGGGAGTCGTGGGAAATCCCTAAGTTCGGACATCAGAGGACCCCAGGCTTTTAGACAGTGGATGGTGGTCGGACGATTTAGGGAGAGAGCAAGGTTCATTTGGTCCCGGAAGATTTGGTGCTGATCTGCTAGTTTTGGAGATTTTATCCAGCGATCGAGACCACACTCACCGAGCATGGCATGGGGAAATCGAATGAGATAGCTTTTCAGAGTTGCTAGCCAACCCGATGAGCGGGAGTTGATTTTCCAAGGATGAAGTCCAAAGGCAGGGCGGATAAAATCCGGGAATTTATCAGCCAGTCGGGCGACTTCCGGCCAATCGGCTTCCGATGTTCCCGTCACGACACAGCCTGTGATGCCGACCTCTTTCATAGTCTTGATGATCTCGCTTTGTCTGCCGAGAAATCGTTGATCTTGCAGGTGATTGTGAACGTCAATCACGAGTGCTTAGAGATCAGGTCAGCCGCCGCCTTTTCATAATCGCTATCGCTAGCGCTAGCGACTGAGAGAGTGGCAATGGGTTCGGAATAAATAGAATCTTCCGACCCAGGTCGCCGGTAGCAAAGATCGTAGTGCTTCAAGAGAATTGACTCGAGAAAGGTGGACCAATCACAGGTGTCAATTTGACGATGCCATTCGTCGACTTGCTCGTGACCCCGCAGCCTCCGTAAGCCATCCAAGGTGTCCTTGAGTGACTGGGGATTTGCGATGAAATGCTCGTATTCGAGAGCGAGTAATTTTCCTCGCTCTGGTAGGGGGAGATCAACCAATACCACTTTCCCTTCCCCGAGGCGTTTCCACAAAGGTGGCGGACACTGTAGTCGACCAATTCGATTGGACTCGGCTTCAGTAAATACGGGTTTTTTTGGATCAAACTTTTTGAATGCCTCCCAAAGTCGGGATTCAAAGCACTTCTGACCCGGTTGCGGACTGTCGGGAGTATTGCCTAAAATTGATCCTTTGTGGTTTGCAAGTCCTTCAAGATCAAGAATCTGAGCTCCTTGGCGATTTAGTTCATGAAGTAAGCGGGTTTTTCCGCAGCCAGTCAGTCCGCCCAGAATGATGAATCTTGGCTTGCTTGCACCGATCAGTGGATCGAGGTCTGCGCTCAGGAACTTACGCCAAGCTTGATAGCCTCCAGTTAGAACTCGGGATCTCCAACCAATGGCTCTAAAAATGAGGGCCATTGAGTTGGATCGCAGATTGCCACGCCAGCAATAAACGAGCGGGGCGAATGAGTTAGGATTATCCTTTAGGGATCCGTCGAGGTGGCGGTGAATATTCTTTGTGATTAAGGTCGCACCAAGTCTCCGTGCTTTATAGGGATTTTGAGCATGAAGGAGTCCGACTTCATGACGCTCTTGATCGTCCAAAACCGGCAAATTAACGGCGCCAGGGATGTGGTCGATCTCGAATTCAGCAGGCGAGCGAACGTCAATAATTTCTGGGAATTCCTCGAGGGAAAATGGAAGGGTGACGCGCTCGGGAAGTTCCATGAATTTCAGGGTTTCACCTCAACAATAAGGCTGATTTCAACAGCAACGCCAAGGGGCAAAGAGGAACATCCAACCGCAGTGCGGGAATGCTTTCCGATTTCACCGAAGATTTCGACAAGGAGATCCGACGCTCCATTTACAACCTGAGGGTGGTCAGTGAAATCGGGAGCGGCGTTAACAAAGCCTGAGACCGACACAATACGTGCGACTTGATTGATTGAACCAAGTTCCGATTTAATAACAGCAAGGCGCGTGATGACGGCCAAGCGGGCTGCCTTGTTAGCCTCTTCGACACTGCATTGGGTTGGTACTTTTCCCAGATATTTCTCGTCCCCCATGATCGGGAGTCCTCCCGAGATATGCAGGAGGTTTCCGGACCGGCTGGCATTAAGGTATGAGCCTAGTGGCGTAGCGACATCGGGGAGTTTGAGGCCAAGTGAGGCTAGCTTTTCTTCAGGAGTCATCAGGTTTTTCGGTAGTGGATCTGAATTATGGCTTCGTGTATTCGTTTGTGAATAGCGCAACAAATTTACGTCCGTTACGTGTGAGGGTGGCCTTACGGCCGATCCCGGTCAGACGTCCTCTTGTGTAAAATTCGTGCTTTGAGCGGGTAGTGCGAACGAAGGTGATCGTGGCCTTCGTGAGTTTACGGTGGCTTGGAACAACAGACAGAGGGATTCCCGAATCGGTAAACGAAATTTCCAAAGACGGACTATCAGAATTATGATCTCCTTTTTTTAGCCAAGGGTAGCGTTTGGTGATTTCCAATTCGTCTTTCCGAGGAATCGCTACTTTAAAGTAGGGCGAAGCACTTTCAAGAAACTTAGGCAATGTTACCTTGTCACTCTCTTTTGTTGCCAGAAAAAGGGAGGCAAGATCAACACCTATGAGGTTCCGTCCATCGTAGATTCCGTGGGGTGCTTTTGTCCCAATCCAATCGGTAAAGTTTTTGGTCGAGAGCATGCAGAGCTCTAGGTGAAGGTGGGCCCGGGTTCGGCTGATGCCGGTTCCGCTATAGCCCATGATAGCGATGGGAGTTCCGCCGATGACTTTGTCACCTACCTTTGCGCTAACCCGTGAGAGGTGAGCATAAAGACTATAAAAGGGGCCGCAGTTCCAGTCGTGTTTAATGACAACATATCTACCGTAGGTGCTCCCACCTGCGCTGTTATTGATGTAAACCACCTCACCATCTGCAATAGATCGAACCTCATCAAGCGGGTTTCCGCTGCGATCCCGTTTCGTTGGTTTGATATCGAGTCCTTCGTGAAACTTTGTAGCGATCGGGCCTTCTTTTTCAGTGTCAATAATCGTGCGAACAAATCCGTATTGGCCAGCAGTCCAGTGTTGAGAGGCCTTGGTTCCCGAGTATCTGAGGACATACATGTAGAAATCCTCGGGCTTCCCATCGAAGATGGCCCGGTTATCAGTGGGAAGAACGAGCTTGAGCGGTTCGGCTGCTGCGAGAGCCAGAGGGAGGAGTAGGAGAATCCCGAGAAATTTCATCGTTAGTTGTTTCGGCGGCGGTTCCGTTCGTTTTGTGCTTCTTGTGCTTCTTTTTGAGCGGCTTTGCGTTGTCTTTCGTGACCTTTGATTCTCTCTTTCCACTGTTTGCTTGTTTCTCCGGTGAGGGGCATGGCGTATTCAAATCGGATGATTTCGACCTGCTTGATTCCGCGCCAGATGACGAGCCTTCCGTCACCAACAGGTTTGTCGATATAGACAGCGTCCACGGGGCGCCCGTTTAGCATGGCGACGAGCCATTTATCTTGGTTACTGGTAGTGATGGCGGCGATTCGCCCGGCCGCAGCCTTGTTAAAAGAGAAAGTTGCCCCGTAAGTTCCATCTTCGGTGATGAAGTGCTTAAGTGAAACGATTTCCTTATTGAAAGTGACTGGGCTCTTTCTGAAAAAACGCTTTTTGTTTCCCATCGGTAGGGGGAAAACCATCTTAGGCCCATCTGATTGGTGTCCCTGTAGGTGAAAGCTGAGAATGTTTTTTTCGGGACGTTTCCCCATTGCAGCGGCGCTAGGAGCGGCGATTACACAGGCAAGCAGGGTTAGGGTGAGGCGGCGGGTCATGCTTTGGATCGTCTAGGTGTTAGGGCAAAATGGGTTAGTTTTCTTTTCCTCGCCAATGCTGGTCCGTGGACCATGTCCGGGAAAAACTGCCGTTTCGTCGGGAAGAGAATAGAGTTTCTGGCGGATGGAGTCGAGGAGTTGCTCGTGATTCCCACCAGGAAGATCGGTCCGTCCAATGCTCCCATTAAACAAGGAATCTCCGGCAAAAAGCCATGATTTCGAGCTCAGATAAAAGGAGATTGAGTCGGGCGAGTGGCCGGGAACATAATGAATCTCAAAGCGGTAGTCACCGATTCTAAGGGTGGGACTGTCTTCAATCACTTCATCGACTTCAAAGGGTGATGCTTCGACGGGCAGGCCCATTTCCTGAAGCCGCTTCTCCATGATGATTTCCGGAGCGTAGTTCTGGAATGCCAGAACTTTGGCCCCCTGTGCTCTAAGCTTAGCGGCATCTTCAATATGATCGAGGTGTTGGTGAGTTAGCAGAAGGTGGGTAGCTCGGAGGGAGCTTTGATCCAAGAAATCAGCAATTTCGGCTGGTGCATCGATGACGATACAAGTTCCATCATCCTCTGAAAGGATGTAGCCATTGGTTTGGAAGACGCCGCCAGTATGGACTAGAATTTTCATGAGCGGAGGAAGTCGACGGTGAGGGCTATTTCCTCAAAAGGAATACGACTACAAGTGATTCCGTTTCCGGGACGATCGAGAAGAACGAATGTTTTCTGTCCATCGGAGAATTTTTTATCCCGCAGGAGTTTTTCTATGACAAGGTCGGTAGGGATCTCATCGCTAAGTTTGAGAGGAAGTTGGTAGTGAGCGAGAAGGGCAAGAATGCGCTGGCTTGCATCGGGGGCGAGGTCGGCGTGATTTTCCGAGAGTCTGAGGGCGGCTCGAATTCCGAGCGAGATCGCTTCTCCATGAAGAAGGGTGCCATAAGGAACAGAGGCTTCAATGCCATGGCCGATGGTATGGCCGAAGTTGAGAAGGGCGCGCGTTCCAGAAGTCTCTTGTTCGTCTTCTTCGACTATCCGGGCTTTGATGGCCACGTTGCGAGCGATCAACTCGGAGGGAACATTTTGATCCATCGGGTCAAGAGCTTCTAGATCGGAAAACATTTCTTCATCGCGAATGGCGGCATGCTTGATGACCTCGGCGAATCCTTCCCGAAATTCGCGGCCTGGCAGGGTGAGCAGGGTGTTGGGGTCTGTGAGGACGAGCCGTGGTTGGTGAAAAGCCCCAATGAGGTTCTTCCCCTCGGGTGTGTTGACTCCTGTTTTCCCTCCCACGGCGGAGTCGACTTGCGAGACGATCGTAGTGGGGATTTGGACAAATGGCACCCCGCGATAAAAAATAGAGGCGACAAATCCAGCGAGATCACCAGTTACTCCGCCGCCGAGAGCAATCACGAAGGAAGATCGGTTGTGCTCTGCCTGAATTAGTTCGCGGTTCAGATTCTCAGCTACGGCCATTGATTTGGAGGCCTCACCCGCGGGGAAAATGTGAGAGGAGAAAGTGTATCCCATCTTTAGGAGCGAGCCCTCAAGCTGTTCGAGAAAATGTGGTGCAACATTATCGTCAGTGATGATCGCAGCCATCCCAGTGAGTCCGGCGGCTTGAATACGCGAGCCGGATTCGGCGAGCAGACCTGGAGCGACGAGAATTTCGTAGGATCGGGAGCCTAGGTTGACGTGAACGGTGTTCATGGGTGACGGGAGCGGTGCCAGATTGAGGTGTCTGGTTGGAGTAGAACCTCGATAGGTAGTTCTGCGAGGTTTTGTTGGGTGATAAGGTGCTTGAGAAGAGCGAGCGAGGCAAGCGAATCGTAAAGAGCATCATGCCAGGATTTCCCGGGGGCATGTTGGCAGAAATTGTCCAGTCCCAGCGAGGTGCAGAGATCTCCAAGAGAGTGGGATTTTTCATGAGGCCAGGCGGCTCGGGCCAGCTGGAGGGTGTCGATCCAAGGCCCGAAAGAGTGGCCTGGGAATGCGCGAAGAAATCGTTTCTCTGTTCCGTGGCCATGGGCAACAATTAGGCTATTGTTTAGTTGTTTTTTTAGGACGGGCCACAGCGACAAGAGGGTTGGGGCGTTCAGGAGATCCTCAGTGGTGATGCCATGTACTTTTTGCGCGGCCCAAGTGATTTTTTGATCGCAATGAAGGAATGAAACAAAGGGCTCGTGAAGGTCTCTCTTAGCCGACCAGCTTGCGAGCCCGACTTGCACAGGAGAATCAGTCTTTCCTTTGGCGGTGCCAGCGGATTCGAAATCGATGGCGGTAAAGATGGCGTCGCAAATCTTGATGTGTCGGGGTAACCAAAAAGTCATCGGTTGCCAAGGCTGGCGATGGCCCCCGTGAAAATCCTTTAATTGTCGAGATAGCATTTGAGAAGTTATCGTATTTAACCCGTATAATAGACGTGAAAATCGCTTGGATTGCAATTTTATCAATTGGGTTGGCCGTTGCGGCGGAGGAGAAGGTTGACTTCCAGCGAGATGTTCGCCCGATCCTCTCAGATAAATGCTTCTTCTGCCATGGTTTTGACCCAGAGACCCGTGAAGCGGATCTGCGATTGGACACGCCCGAGGGTGCTTATGAAGATTTGGGAGGGTATTCTGCGGTGGTTCCGGGCAAGGTAAAGGAATCGGAGCTGTATTTAAGAATCACTAGCAAAAAGAAGAAAGAGGTTATGCCTCCTCCCGAGTCTCACAAGGTCTTGAATCCTGAGGAAATTGAAACGCTCAGAAAGTGGATTGAACAAGGTGCTGGGTATCAAGAGCATTGGGCCTACGAGGAGATTAAGAAAACTGAGGCTCCCAAAGGCGAGGAGATTGATCATTTTGTATCCCAAAAATGGGGTGCTGCTGGGATAGAGGGAAGTAAGCCTGCCTCTAAGGAGGTTTTGCTGCGTCGACTTTCTTGGGATCTGCGGGGTATTCCACCTTCGGCTCAGGAGCGGGCAGAATTTTTAGAAGATCAGTCTCCTGGTGCATGGGGCTCATTGGTGGATCGTTTTTTGGCGGATCCAAAATACGGCGAGCGCATGGCAGTGTGGTGGCTCGATTTGGTCCGTTATGCAGACACTATCGGATATCACAGCGATAACCCGATGATGGTTTCGCCCTATCGTGACTATGTCATCAATGCCTTCAATCGGAATAAGCCTTTTACGGATTTTACGATCGAGCAACTTGCGGGTGATCTTTTACCGAATGCTAGCCTCGAACAGAAGGTCGCCTCGGGCTACAATCGGCTTCTTCAAACAACCGAAGAAGGAGGAGCGCAAGATAAGGAATATCGCGCTATTTATGCGGCGGATCGGGTGAGAAATGTTTCGGAGGTCTGGCTGGGATCAACCCTGGGGTGTGCTCAGTGTCATGACCATAAATATGATCCCTTTACAGCGCGCGACTTCTATTCAATGGCTGCATTTTTTGATGATATTCGTGAGAACGGAATTGGGAGGCGTCGGCCGAACTTACAAGTGCCGGGGTCCGAGGAAGAGGCTCGTATTGCCGAACTCAAAAAAGCGATCGAGAACGGCAAGGTGGAGAAACTCCTCAAAAACGACTCTGATTTTAAAGCGAAGTTTTCTGCGGGATTTAAGGAGTGGCTTGCCGGGGCCGAATTAGGGGGCTCGGTATGGCGTCCAGTAAAGTTTAGTGATTTCAAAACGCCAGAGGGCACCACATTAAAAATCCTAGATGACGGAACAGTTTTAGAAGGTGGAAAAATCGCAGCTACTGCAACTTATTCCTTCAAAATATCTTCTCCCGGGAAGGTTTCGGCAGTTAAACTAGAGGCGCTGACTCACGAAAGTTTTTCAGTGAAAGGTGGTTTTTCGAGAGGGAATGGGAATTTTGTCCTCACCGAAATTGAGATTAAAAAAGGGGGGGAGATGCTGAAGGTTTCCTCGGTTACTGCTGATGTGGAGCAGCCCAACTTTCCTGCAAAAGCTGCGGTTGATGGGGATCAGAAGACAGGTTGGGCTGTTGGTGCAAATATGCCGGAAGGGCGGAAGGGGACCCGTCGTGCGGCCTTTGTTCTCGAGAAGCCTGTTGAGCTTAAGGGGGGCGAGGCGCTAGACGTAAGGTTGCATTATCAATCGCCTTACGAATCCCACAATATCGCACGCTTCGGTCTTTCGATGGCGGCAGTGGGCCATGCCGACCTGAAAGATTCACTTGGGCCAGCTCCTGAAGTCATGGAAGCTTTTGCAAGTTCCAAAAAGACTCCTAAAGAGAATGAAGTTCTAAGAAATTATTATCTCTCGATCGCTCCCGAGATTCTTGCTCAAAATTCTAAACTACGGTCGCTCGAGGAGGAGTTGAAAAAAACTGAAGGCGGGATGCGCAAGATGCTGGTTTCTGAGGCGCTGGAGACTCCTCGAGTCACACGCATCCTACCGCGAGGAAACTGGATGGATGATTCTGGCGAAATCGTTCAACCTGCGGTGCCTGAGTTTTTGCAAAAAGAGATGTGGAACGTGGATGGTCGCGCAAGCCGTCTTGATTTGGCGAAGTGGATTTTGCACAAGGACAATCCGCTTGCTGCTCGCTCAACGATGAACCGGGTTTGGCGTTTGTTCTTTGGTCGTGGGTTATCTCCCAATGTCATCGATTTGGGTGGCCAGGGCGAGGTGCCGACGCATCCTAAGCTGCTTGACTGGTTGGCTGCTGATTTCCGTGATGGAGGTTGGGATATGAAAAAGATGGTGAAGAAAATAGTTTCTAGCCAAGTCTACCTTCAGCAGTCTGGAGTGAGTTCTTTCTTACGTGAAAAAGACCCTTCGAACAGTCTGCTTGCAAGGCAGGGTCGCTGGCGGGTCGATGCGGAATTCGTTCGCGATGGTGCGCTTAAGATTTCTGATCTTCTCAATGATGAAAAGTTAGGTGGTGAAAGTGTGAAGCCTTACCAACCGGCTGGGTTTTGGCAGCATTTAAATTTTCCCAGAAAAGTTTGGAAGGCGAGCGATGGAGGTGATCTCTACCGACGCTCGGTGTATACTTTTCAATGCCGAACTTTTCCCCATCCTTCAATGGTTGCCTTTGATGCCACGAGTCGCGAGGAATGCACTGCTGAGCGTTCAAGGTCGAATATTCCCCAACAAGCTCTCGCAATGCTGAACGATCCAATTTTTGTAGAAGCCTCGCGTGTTTTTGGAGCGCGGATGGCGGAACATAAAGGAACGGCTCCAGAGAAAATAGCATGGGGTCTGACTGAAGCATTATCGCGGGAGGGAACCACGGAAGAGGTGGACCTTTTGGCGAAGGTTTATCAATCGCAACTGAAAAAATTTAAAGATGATCCCGAAGCGGCTATCGCTTTCCTTTCTACTGGGAAATGGCCATCAACCGCTAATGTTCCTGCCCACGAAGCGGCAGCCTGGGGGCAGGTTGGCCGAGTCATTCTTAATGCTTACGAAACAATCTCACGATTCTAGACGCCATGATTGATACGAGAAACAGACGAACCTTTTTGAATCAAGCTACGGTGGGGATTGGGGCGCTTGCGTTTCAGCGTCAGCTTTTTGCCGAGGGTATTCCGGACGACATTAAGATGGCGGGGAATCCCAAGGCCAAGCGGGTTATATTTCTTTGCATGGCGGGCGGGCCATCCCATCTCGAGACGCTCGATTACAAGCCAACTCTTGCTAAGATGCACGGACAGCCCATGCCCGAATCGATTACCAAAGGACAGCCAATCGCGCAGTTGCAAGGCAAGGCTTTGAAATGTCTTGGGCCACAATGGGATTTTATCAAGCAGGGAAAATCGGGGCAGGAGATTTCCTCGCAGCTTCCGTTTATCGGGAAAATGGCTGATGATATCGCGATCGTTCGGTCGATGACGACCAAGCAAATTAATCACGACCCGGCTCATACTTTTATGAATTCCGGGACCCAGATTTCAGGTCGTCCGTGTATGGGTTCATGGATTCAATACGGCCTCGGTAGCGAAACTAAAGATCTTCCGGGATTTGTTGTCCTTACCTCGGTGGGTGGAGGTCAGAGTCAGCCGATTGCCTCACGCCAGTGGCACAGCGGGTTCTTGCCAAGTAAATATCAAGGGGTTCATTTCCACTCCAAAGGAGATCCCGTGCTCTATGTCGGAAACCCTAAGGGGGTTAAGCGTTCAGATCAACGTCAAGTGATTGATGCTGTGAAAGGCTTGAATTCGATTCGTAATGGCCTTGCTGACGACCCTGAAATTACGACTAAAATTGCGCAGTATGAGATGGCATTTCGAATGCAGGCGAGTGTCCCCGAGTTGGTGGACTTGAAAGGAGAATCGAAGGACACCCTTGAAATGTATGGTGCGAAACCCGGTGATGGTTCTTTCGCGAGTAATTGTTTGCTGGCTCGGCGTCTTGCGGAGCGGGGAGTTCGTTTTATTCAGTTGTACCATCGTGGATGGGATCATCATGGTGGAGTGAAGAATGGAGTGGCAGGGACCGCAAAATTGGTGGATCGCGCGAGTTGGGCTCTGGTGCAGGATTTAAAACAACGAGGAATGCTCGATGATACTTTGGTGATTTGGGGTGGAGAGTTTGGCCGCACGCCGATGTCACAAGGCGGCGGTAACAACCCTGGTCGAGATCATCATATCAAAGGCTTTTCTCTTTGGATGGCCGGGGGAGGAATCAAAGGTGGCGTGACCCACGGAGCTACTGATGACTTCGGCTACAACGCAGTCGAAGATGTGGTTACAGTGCATGACCTCCATGCCACAATGCTCCATCAGCTTGGGATCGACCATCAGAAGTTTAGCTATAAGTTTCAGGGGCTGGATATGCGTCTTACTGGAGTTGAACCTGGAGTAAAGGTTATCAAGAATATCGTGTCTTAGATTTCGCTTGAAGCGAGGAAAGTTTCATCGCGATGAATAGCGGGTTGCCCCACCTTTATCAGTCTTTGCGAATTTATTATTGATCGGCGCCACTACACAGATGTCGAGGCGGCTAAAAAGGGTGCTCCGATTCAAGGCGATCTGGACTAAATTCAGGCGCTAGGTAGGCTGGTGCGTAGGATTTGGCAATCTCCTTCGACGGTCAGTGGGCTTGCGTTTCTCGGCAAGATTAGGAAGTCGCCGGTTTTAAATATGCGCCCTTCGCGGGAGCTTATTTTTCCGGAAATCACTGTGATGATTGAAAAAGAATCGTTCGTGTTCGTGATCTCTTCGAGCTTCGAAAGCTTATGGCGTTGGACTACGAAGTATTCGCAGGATGCAAGAGATTCGCCATCTGCTTGATCCATTCTAGGTTCGAAATCATTGAAGTCGATGGAGGCCATGGATTCTTCAATGTGAAGATCCCGCGGAGCGCCGTTGAGGCCGACGCGATTCCAATCAAAAACCCGGTAAGTGGTGTCTGAGTTTTGTTGGATTTCATAAATGAGGAACCCGGCGCCGATAGCGTGCAGTCGACCTGAAGGGATGAAAATGGATTCGCCCGGTTCTGGTCTGACTGCGTGAACTTGCTCTTCTACGGTTCCATCAGAGAGGGACTGCTGAAATGACTCACGTGTACATTTATCCTTTAGGCCAATGTAAAGTTTAGCTTCAGGGTCACAGTCGGCGATATACCACATTTCGGTTTTTGGTTCGCCCCCTAATTCACGGGAGAGGTTTTCAGGTGGATGAACCTGAATAGAGAGATCATCACGAGCATCTAGAATTTTTATGAGAAGTGGGAAACGGTCACCGGTGAATCCCTTTCCAAAGATTGCCTCGCGGTGATTGGTCCAGAGATCATGGAGTGATTTCCCGGCGTAAGGGCCAGATGAAACGATGGATTGTTCATCGGGACGATCGCTAATTTCCCAGGATTCCCCGTAGGGCTGATCATCCGGGAGGTTTCGCTGATAGATCGTTTCCAGCGAGCGACCTCCCCACACGCGAGTCATATAAATCGGCGAAAATGAAATTGGTTCCACCCCTTAAAAATGGGGGGAAAGAGACATTTCGACAAGAAAACTGCGGTTTGAGCGATTATTTAAGAAATCCAGACTATGCAGATACCTTTAAGTTCCTTCTTGCCTGATCTACCGTTCTTATGCGAAATTAGTTCGCACAGGGGAGTTGAGTGTCTCCGTTTAAGATCATGGCCAAGCAAAAAAAGCCCAGGAGGCAGCACGCGGTGTTGAAAAAAGAGGGTGGCCAGGAGTTGATTGGGATCGGGTTAATCTTGATGGGGCTATTGATTTTCTGCTCGCTAATTAGATTTACTACCGTCGACTTCGTCGATTGGAAGTTCTTCGGAAGCTTTGCTCCGGAAGGAGCCGAGTCGCGCGATACCCAAAATCTTATTGGTCCGGTGGGTGCTTTGATCGGATTTGTCTTTATTGCTCTTTTCGGAGCAGCAGCCTATTTGCTTGCGGCCGGAACAATCTGGCTTGGGTTCGTAGTGGCATGGTTTAAGAGCCGGTTGGGTCTTCATACTTTGATTGGTTTTGGTTCGCTGATGTTTGCGAGTGCTGCTCTGTTTAGCGTCCTTGAGATCTTTGGAAGCGTCCACTTTGGGAATTGGCCTGGTGGTGCGATTGGCGAGGGTCTTGGTAATTTTGTCTTCAAAAGCCTGCTTGGAACGTTGGGATCAGCCATCGTCTTGTTGGGGGTTTATCTTGCCAGCGTGATTCTTTTAACCGGGTGGCATCCAGTTGCCTTTGCCCAAACCTCTTTGGTAACGGTTCGTGAATTCATTTCCAACTCACGCGCGAAGCGGGCTGCCAGACCGGCACCACCTGCACCCGCAAAAAAACGTGCCAAGCGTAAGAAGGGCCAACCTGTCGCTGACCCGACTCTTGGTTCAGGATCCAGTGTTGAGGAAGATGGTCAGGGCGTCCTTCAACTGAGGCAGATCCCAACACCGCAAATTATTGATTCATCCCAGAAAAAGGTTGCTCCTCTCGCTGGAGCTCGGCCTTTTGAGCGTAAGAAGCCGACTCATACTGGGCTTAGCACCGAGGGGTTTGAGAATTACGAGTTACCTGGATTTGATCTTCTTGAATTTGACGAAGAAAATGATGTCGAGCCGGAAGACTTTAGTGAGGAACTTCTAGCGACCCAAACAATGATTATCGAGACCTGTCGCGCTTTTGGTGTCGAGGTCACAGCTGGCGATATCACCCGTGGACCTACTATTACGCGCTATGAAATCTACCCGGCTATTGGCTTGCGGGTGAGCCGTATCACCCAACTTGAAGCTGATCTTGCCCGTGCCACGAAGGCCGAGCGAATCAATATTCTCGCGCCAATCCCAGGTAAGGATACGGTGGGAATCGAGATTGCGAATGATGACCGGGTGGCGGTTGCGCTTCGTGAACTTCTGCAAGATGAATCATTTCGCAGCTCCAAGCGAAAGATTCCTCTCGCCCTTGGTAAGGATGTTTATGGAAATACCGTGGTGGGTGATCTCGCTGCGATGCCCCACTGTCTCGTAGCTGGTGCGACCGGCGCGGGTAAGTCAGTTTGTATCAATTCCATCATCACAAGTATTCTTTATAAGTTTGGTCCCGACGAACTCCGCTTCATCATGATCGACCCCAAGGTTGTGGAAATGCAGGTTTACGCCAAGTTGCCACATCTTGTCGTGCCAGTTGTCACTGATCCCAAGCGGGTTGTTGGGGCCTTGAACTGGTGTGTCAATGAGATGGAGCGCCGCTACAAGATTTTCGCAAAACTTGGAGTAAGAAATTTTGATAGCTTCAACAGCCGAGTTCGTAATGAGGAAGAAGTTCTCACGCCGGAAGAGCAAGAGGATATTGATTCCATTGTGGACGAGGAAGCAGTTGAATCTACGGCGAAGGCTTTCGAGGACGGCGATCTCGGCCCAAGCGCTTCGGTGGATGATGAGGTTCATGAAGACGATCTCGAGGTGCCGGACCGTTTTCCTTACATCGTTGTCATTATTGATGAACTTGCTGATCTCATGCAGACCGCTCCGGCTGATGTCGAGGGGGCGATTGCCCGGATCGCTCAAAAGGCTCGAGCTGCCGGTATCCACTTGATCGTAGCGACCCAAACTCCACGTGCCGATGTTGTCACGGGTATTATCAAGGCGAATATTCCAAGCCGCATTGCATTTCAGGTTTCGTCCTCACTCGATAGCCGTGTCATTCTCGATAATAAGGGCGCTGAAAAATTGGTTGGTAAAGGAGACATGCTTTATATGTCCTCTGCTAAGCCAAATTGGAACGCGCCCAAGGTGCTTTTGTTTCGGACGAAGAAGTCGAGCAAATCGTCAACTTCTGCGCGAACCAAACCGAACAGCGGTTTGAAGAGAGTATCCAGAAGGTCATTGAAAGCGGCGGGTCTGGTAGCGATGGTGGTGGCGAAGAAGTTTCAGATGCTGATGAGGAGGCACTCGAGCGCTGCATGGAAGTGCTTCGTGCCGAAGGAAAGGCCAGCACCTCGCTCCTACAGCGCCGCCTTCGTCTGGGTTACACCCGTGCAGCCCGCATGATTGATATCTTGGAAGCTCGTGGCATCGTGGGTCCAGCCGATGGAGCTAAGCCACGAGAGGTTCTTCTTCCTGAAGCAGGTGCCGAATAACGGGTGTGGCCATTCCTCTCGGATTATTTGAGGTTATCGAGAGTGGAATTAATTTCGTTTACCAATACAGAAAAGGTGATCTTCACCGCGGAGGAACCAATATCCGTCCGTAATAACCGGTGAGGCCCAAAGTGGTTCACTGAGCTTCATTTTAGCGACCTCCTGAAATTCTGGACCAGGTTTGACTACTGTGATCAATCCTTTTTCGGATCCAAAAACAACATGATCTCGAAAGACCACGAGTGAGGCTGAGTGCTCGCGCCCAAGTTTCTGCTTCCAAAGTAATTTACCTTCTTGAGCCTTCCAACAGGTCGCCGTCCCCGAATCGGAAACTGCGAGATAGTAACCGTTCACTACTACCGGACTGGGAACGTAGGATGGGTTCTTGCGGGTGTGCCAGATCACATGGGTGTCGGTAACGTTTCCGCTGCCGGTGGGATCAATTGCCATCATATGTTTACTGGGAAATCCACACGTCATGTAGAGGTATTTTTGATCGTAAACCAAAGAGGCGACAAACTGATCAGTGGGACCGTCGATGATCCAGTGTTGCTGCCCAGTATCGGGATCGTAAGAAGCCACGCTTTTACTTCCCGAGAGAATGAGTTGGTTTCGTCCGCCGATAGTGCGGATTAAGGGGGTGCAATAACTTCGAGTCTTATTTGGTCTTGGCGTCTTCCATACTTCGTTTCCGGTCTCTTTATTTAAAGCCACGATGTAAGCGTTCCCGTCGTGGTCACCATTAATGATGACCTTATCCTTCCAGAGAATCGGGCTGGAGCAGTAACCGTGGACACTTGAAAAAATGCCAGGGCGTTTTTCCCAGAGTTTCTTCCCCTCCAAATTGTAAGCAGCAATAAACATCCTCTCTTGATCAAGGAAGCTTACGTAAATTGAATTGCCATCGGTCACTGGAGTGCTCGAAGCTCGGCTGTTTTTGCGGTGTACTTTTTCGATAGGTGATTCGAGTACAGTTTTTTTCCAAAGGGTTTTTCCTGACTTGATGCTGAGGCACATGAGTAGTCGTTCTCCTGAATCTTCGTCAGCCGAAACCAAAAAGAGCTCGTCGCCCCAAATAATCGGTGAAGCATGTCCCTTGCCTGGAATCTTAACTTTCCAATTTACATCCTTTTCGATCGACCACTCAAGCGGAGCTTTTTCGTCTGAAACTACGCCATCCCCAGTTGGACCACGCCATCCTGGCCATTCGCCTGCGGAGCTGTTCGCCAAAAGGCTTACGAGGACAATCGTGTTTTTCAAGAAGGTCATCCTTCTCACTACGTCGAAGAGTGGGAGGTCGTTTCATTCCTCAAAAATTCGATGTCATGAGAGCAAGATCGGAGGTTGGATAACCGTAGATCTCTTGTAGGGTTCCCAAGACACTTTCTTATGTTCATCCGTTCTCTCTTTGTTCTCATTCTCGGTTTTTCCTCCCTTAGTGCGAAAGTCAGTTTCAATGACGAAATCCGACCTCTACTCTCCAACAGTTGTTACCGCTGTCACGGTCCGGACGAAGAGGATCGTAAGGCGAAGCTACGACTCGACACTCGTGAAGGGGCCACAAAGGATCATAAGGGTTTTACCGCTATTTCGCCCGGAAAAGTCGAGGACAGTGAGTTGATCTATCGAATTGTTACGGACGATGAGGATGAGATGATGCCACCTCCGGGAAAGGGGGCGCGGTTTACGAAGGAACAAATTGAACTTTTTAAGCGGTGGATCGAGGAAGGAGCGGAATACGAGGTCCATTGGTCCTATGCAAAGCCTGTTCGTGCTGAGGTTCCTCAGGTTGATGAGACCAAGATGAAGGTTCGTAATCCCATAGACGCCTTTATTCTCAGCCGACTCAGTAAAGAAGATCTTTCGCCTAGCAAAGAAGCTGATCCTCACACCTTAATTCGACGAGTTGCCTTCGATCTTACTGGGCTTCCGCCTACCAAGGCGGAGGTCGATGCATTTCTCGCTGATGAGAGTGCCAAGGCATACGAGAATCTGGTCAACCGTCTTCTTGCCAAGCCTGCTTTCGGCGAACACTGGGCTCGTATGTGGTTGGATCTTGCTCGTTATGCCGACTCAGCTGGTTATGCGGATGACCCGGGCCGAACGATTTGGGCCTATCGAGATTGGGTTATTCGTGCTTTCAATGAGAATATGCCGTTCGACCAATTTACGATTGACCAAATTGCTGGCGACCTAGTTCCCACCCCAACTGAAGATCAACTCATTGCCACTGCTTTCCACCGCAATACTAAGACGAATAACGAAGGCGGAACGAGTGATGAAGAATTTCGTAACGCAGCGGTCGTTGATCGTGTCAATACGACTATGGCGACTTGGATGGGAACTACAGCAGCTTGTGCTCAGTGTCATACCCACAAATATGATCCCATCAGTCATGCTGAGTATTTTCAGATGTTTGCTATTTTAGAAATAGCAAGATGAACTACAGCACCTAATGAAGCTCCAATTATCCAGGTGATGGGTGATCGAAATAAAAAACAAGCGGCTCATATTTCCGCTGAGATCGCAAAGCTGAAGAAGGAAATGGAGCCTGCCAACAAGATCGATCCTAAGGCGGTTGCTGAATGGGAGGCTGCTTTGAAGGCGAAGGCAGGTCGTTGGTATGTTCTCACGCCAGAAAAAATGACTGCGGTTTCTGGTGCGAATTTCAAGGCGGGTTCTGACGGCTCTATTCTCGTGAGTGGAAAGACTGCCGGAACTGACGATTATACGATTTCCGCTAGTAGTAAGCTGAAAAGAATTACTGCAATTAAGATCGAGGCTCTTGCTCATGATAAGCTAGGAAGCGGGGGGCCAGGTCGGAATGGAAACTTTGTCCTCAACGAAATCGAACTCACTAGTGGTAGGACCAAAGCCGCTTTTTCGAATGCCTCTTCGACTTATGATCAGGACAAATTTGGAGCGGCCTCTGCGATTGATGGCAATGCCGGCAGTGATTCCGGCTGGGCGGTTGGCGGAGCGCTGGGTCAGGATCATCATATCGTGATCGAGTTAAATAAACCTCTCGATGGGCGGGATCTCGAACTTAGACTTCTGCAGCGCTATCCAAATCATGCGCTTGGCCACTTCCGGATTTTGGCAACTGATTCTGCAGGTCCTTCCATGGCGCTTTCCTCCGAGATGATAGCAATCCTTAAAACGTCTCCTGCCAAACGTAGCGCTGCTGAGAAGGCTCAATTAGTTGCTGTTTACCGTAAGACCAATCCCAGCATACTTGCTGTCACCAAGAAGCTCGCGGATCTCGAAAAGCAACTGGCCTCCGTCAAGCCTCTCACCTCGGTTCCCATTATGCGTGACCTGCCTAAGGATAGGCATCGTAAGACCCATATTCAACTTCGTGGGAGCTATTTGAGTCTTGGGGAAGAGGTCGGCCCGGGGGTGCCTCAAGTTTTCGGCTCGCTTCCCAAGGGCTCGAATCCTGACCGACTCGCGATGGCGAAATGGTTGGTGGACCGAGAGAACCCTCTGACTGCCCGTGTAGTCGCCAATCGGTTTTGGGAGAATCTCTTCGGCGTAGGAATCGTCCTTACAAGTGAGGAGTTTGGATCTCAGGGCGAACGGCCTTCTCATCCCGAACTCCTTGATTGGCTTGCGGTCGAATTCATGGATGGGGGATGGGATGTTAAGAATTTTCTTCGCCTTCTCGTCACTTCATCGGTCTATCGCCAGAATTCTCATGTCAGCGATGAGATGGCTGTTCTGGATCCCGACAATCGTCTTGTTGCCCGTGGTCCTCGGGTCCGGCTTTCCGCGGAAATGATCCGCGACCAGGCTCTCGCGGTCTCGGGTTTGTTGAGTTCGAAAATGTACGGTGTTCCGGTTCGTCCGCCCCAGCCAAATCTTGGTCTCAAGGCTGCCTTCGGAGGCGGCACTGATTGGAGCACAAGCTCTGGCGAGGATAAGTTCCGTCGTGGCGTTTATACTAGCTGGCGTCGTTCCAGTCCGTATCCTTCCATGGCGACCTTCGGAGCTCCCAATCGCGAGGTTTGCACTGTGCGGCGTGGGAATACCAACACGCCGTTGCAAGCTCTCGTGACCTTGAATGACCCGGTCTACATAGAAGCTGCTCAGGCTCTCTCTCGACGAATGGTGGCGCACAAAGGGTCGGTCGCTACCATGATTAAACATGGCTTCCAACTTTGCCTTTCTCGCTCTCCTAACGAGCTTGAAACTTCTCGCCTGATCGCTTTCTACGATTCTACACGCAGCAAGTATGCCGCCGACCAAAAGCTCGCGCAGGAAATGGCCACCAATCCTATCGGTCCAGTTCCTAAAGACATCGATGTCGTAGAGCTTGCCTCCCTCACCGTTGTTGCGAATATCCTTCTCAATCTTGATGAGACCTTGATGAAACGCTAGAATCTCCAACCAATTTTCATCGTATGAATCCACAGTTAGAAAGCCTGCAATACAAAACGCGGCGGCACTTTTTCAAACAATGCTCCATGGGTCTCGGCGGGGTTGCGCTTAGCGAGATGCTCGCGTCCGATGCTATGGGCTTAGAAGCTCCGAACAATCCCCTCCTTGCTAAGCTACCGCACTTCGCGCCCAAGGCGAAGCGGGTGATTTACCTTCACCTCACTGGATCACCGCCCCACCTCGATCTGTGGGACCACAAGCCCGAGCTCGTGAAGCGCGACGGCCAGGAATGCCCGGACGAATATATCAAGGGGAAGAAGTTCGCCTTCACTTCAGGGACCCCCAAACTGATGGGAAGCCCCCGGACTTTTAAACAGTATGGTAAGAACGGTCTTTGGATGTCTGACGCGATTCCGCACTTGCACGGCGTGGCTGACGATCTCTGCATCATCAATTCGATGACTACTGATCATTTTAATCATGCTCCCGCTGAGCTTTTCGTGCACACTGGCTTTCAGCAGCCAGGCCGTCCTTCCTTCGGAGCCTGGACTACCTATGGTCTGGGATCGGAAAACCAAAACCTTCCCGGATACGTGGTCCTTATCTCAAGTGGAGTGCAGCCGAATGGCGGGAAGAGTTCTTTCGATTCGGGGTTTATTCCGTCTGTCCATCAAGGCGTGCAATGTCGTTCAAAAGGGGATCCTGTTCTTTATGTCACTGATCCTCCGGGTATGGATCGTAGCCTGCGTCGCTCCAGCCTTGATGCCCTCCGTGATCTCAATGAGGCCGCTTCCAAAGACTTTGCTCATCCTGAGAGCCTGACTCGCATGGCACAATACGAACTAGCCTTTCGTATGCAAATGTCAGTCCCCGAGGTTATGGATATTTCGAAGGAATCGAAGAAGACTCTTGAGTCCTACGGCGCTCAACCCGGTGCCTCGAGCTTCGCTAACAACTGCCTTCTCGCGCGGCGTCTCGCCGAAGATGGAGTTCGTTTTGTTCAGCTCTTCGACTGGGGCTGGGATTTCCACGGGACAAATCCAAGCGAAGACATACGCGATGGGCTTACCAACAAATGTGCCACCATGGATAAACCTATTGCGGCATTGATCAATGACCTCAAGGAGCGTGGACTCTTTGACGACACCCTGATTGTTCTCGGCGGAGAATTTGGGCGGACTCCATTCCGTGAAGGCCGGACGGCTAAGGGAACGGTCCTTGGTCGCGATCACTTTCCTGATTGTTACACTATGGTCATGGCTGGTGGAGGAGTGAAAGGGGGTTACACCCACGGTGCGTCCGATGAACTTGGTTTTTCGGTGGCCCGTGACAAGGTCCACGTTCACGATTTACAAGCAACTTGGATGCATCTTCTTGGATTTGACCACGAGAAACTCACCTACCGCTTTCAGGGTCGCGATTACCGCCTCACTGATGTCCATGGGAAGGTCGTGAAAGATCTCTTGGCCTAGGGCGAAGTGGCTGAATCGAAGTCGTGTGGCATTGGCTTGCCATAAAGTTTCTACTGGCTATTCTCTTCACGATGAAAAAACCAATCGCTTGGATGGTCGCAGCTTTGGCGCCCATTCTCCTAATCACTACTACTTTAGCAGATGAGTCAAAGGCTCCTGTGGCGAAGGTCGCTGCTGAGGCTAAAGTTCCCACGCTCACTTATTATTACTTCGATGGATGACCGCTTTGTGCAAAAATCGCGGTCATCGTGAATGATCTCAAAAAGACAAAGGGAAAAGAAATCACCTTCAAGAACGTCCTCGTCGGAACCGGCAAGAGCAAAGAAGAAATCAAAAAGGCTAAGCTCAAGGGGCACGGTATTATCGCCAAGGATAAGAGCGGTAAACTCGTCGATACGATCGAAGGACACACTTATGGCAAGAAAGAAGTCGATGCCGTGGTGGCCAAGCTCCTCGCCAAAAAGTAGGTATACTCTACTGTATTATGACACAAAAAACCGGAAAGATTCTTCCGGTTTTTTCGTTCCCTCAGAGAGCTAAGGTCTACAAAAAGATCTTGAGACAGCTGGAAAACTTTAAGAAGTATCAAGGGAGTTTGATGTGCCAACTTAGCGAGCGATTCTCTGAAGGTCTGTTTTCAATCTCTGCGAATCCTGGGGGCTTAAATTGAAGGGTTTTGGCTTATCGTAGCCGATCCAAACAACAATCACTTTCTCTGGGCTAAGAGTAGCAGCCCAATGATCAGTTCCAGGAAGAGATAAACCACTGATGAAATCGGGAATTTTTTCCAATCGAGAATGATCTGCGAAGGCGGGGAAGGAAGCGGCGGGGCGCGAGAACAGGGTTCTTTCTTTCTGGATTAGTTCGCGAACGAAGACGGGAGTAGGCCGCGAGCCATCTTGGAGAAGGGTGGCGTAAGCAGTGGCCAATTCAAGAGGTGAGACGCTAAGTGTTCCCCGGTAAAGATCTTCGCCAACTCCAAAAGTCCCTTCAAATCCAAATCTTTTGAGTAGCTGGATTGCGTCTTGGGCCTGAAGTTGGCGTCCCGTAGCGACGGGCTTTCCGACAATTGGTGTGTGTCCGCGTTCGAGGGCAATTGTCCCGATCAAGGGCTCAATCATAAGCGGGCCAAGGTCGCGATGGGAATCAAGGGCTCGGTTGAAGCCGGTGGGTTTTTTTTCACGGCATCCGACAACTCCAAGAACATCTCCGTTTTGGGGATCGATAGCGATCGAAGCCATTTGGCATCCATCCGGAATCGAGGTTTCTTGAACCAGTTTTTCAAGTTTGCGTTGAAGCTGAAAATCAATTGAGGTAATGACTTCCAAGCCACCAGTCGTAATCTGTGTTTCGTTGAGAACGATTTCGAGAGGACGCCGCAGCACGCGTGTTCCATGATCGGTTTCAAGATCTCCGGCGTTGGGATTACGGAGATCGAGAGATTGGGATTTGATCGCATCAGCTTGTTCTGGGGTGATCACCTCAGTTGTGATGAGCCGGTCGAGGACTTCATTGCGTTGGCGAACTGCTCCCTCAAGATTACGCCAGGGACTGCAGGCGTGTGGTGCTCTAATTATCCCGACGAGGAGAGCACATTGGCCTTTTGTAAGTCTGGAGGTAGGGCGGCCAAAATAATTGAGGGAAGCTTCTTCGATACCATTGAAGCCGGATCCAAAATAAATTCGATTGAGATAAGCCGTTAGGATTTCTGACTTTGAGAATTTTGATTCGATGCGGTAGGTGATCGCAATTTCGAGGAATTTTCGGTTGAGGGATTTTTTCTCACGTAAATCGAAAGTATTCCGTGCCAGTTGCATCGAAAGGGTGGAAGCCCCTTGGGTGAAGTCGAGGTCTTTGGCATTCCTCAAGGTCGCGCGGGCTAGGCCCCAGAAATCGACCCCTTCGTGGTCCATGAAGCGGGCGTCTTCTCGAGCAAAAAGGCAGATTTTCAGGAAAGTGGGAACTTCTTCGTATTCAACAAGGCGACGATTGGCTCCGTGGATCGTCCCGATTTCGATTCCATTACGGTCAAGCAAGATGGTGCGCTCGGGCATACGGAAGGTTTCGGATAGGTCGAACTTGCTGGCGTGCCAGGCATACCAACCGATCATTAATAAGAGGGGAATGAGTAAGGTGAGACCGCCTTTCCAGGCAAATTCCCATAGGCGTTTTAGGATCTTCACCCATTTGCTCCAGCGCTGTTGACGATTTTGGTAACTCAAGCTCATTATCGACTTTGCTTATGGGTAAGCTGGGAGAGAGGCCTCGGGATTAGCCATCGCCGGAGGGGTGATTGTAAAAGTTTCGCCACTTGCAGTCGTGTGTTCCACCGCTGCGAGGGGAACTACGGTCACGAAAACGGTTTGGCGATCCTCAAAAGCGGTTTCCCCAATATTTAGAATAGCAGCGCATTCCCGCTGTTTTTTAAGTGTCAGTATATTTCCCAGCTGAAAGCTTTGAGGCGTGGCGTCTTCTGATGGAAAGAGGCATTCGAGGAAGACGGGGTAGGGAAGGGGGGCGGCGACCGCATCGGGTCGAATCATGGCTTGGGCCTTCACCACAATACCAGGGCTGAGAAAATCCTCTTCAGTAAGGTTCTCTACTCCGATGATGCGGTATTCTCCAGTGACGTAAGTGAGGAATTTTGGCTTTTTGAAATTGCTGAGATAAGCACGTCGCAGCTCTTTGTTGAGTGCCTCGCGGTCGGTTTGGCTAAAACTCTGAAATTGAGCTTCGAGCTCCTTTGGATTGCTGTCCTTCATAGGGACAGGTGTCTCGAGAGGAGAGAAGGCTTTAGGTGATTCAAGTCGCCCCACCTTCATCATAAGTTTATAGCTAGTCGGATTGGTGGGGTCCCGGAATAGGTTAAGACAAACGATCCAGGAGGTAATGGCAAAAGAGACAGCCAGAATATTAGCGAGAAACCACCAAAAAAGCGGGGCGCGCTTTTTTGGTGAATCATCGAAATCCGATAGGGCCATACTGGGCTATTTGCAATTGGTCCCGTCGAGGGCAGGATCGTATTGGGGTTTTTTTCCTTCTTCGGAAGGTTCAAAGGAGGTTCCACATCCACAAGAGCGTGAAGCGTTGGGGTTGAAAATTTTAAAGCCCCGGTCTGATAGTTCATCGGCAAAATCGACTGTGCATCCTTCAAGGAAATCGAAAGAATCGTGAGCCACAATAAAGCGAGTTCCATTCAGATTGATGATTTCGTCACCCTCTTGAGGTTCTCCAATGCGCATGGTATAAGCGAGGCCGGCGCAACCACCGCGTTCCACGCCAAGGCGCAGTCCGGTGCCTTCCGGTGCCTTCTTAGACGCAAGGAGGCTAGCGAGTTCGCTAGCAGCTTTTTCAGTCACTGTGATCATCGTTCTTCACGCACAAGATATGAGCGAAAATTGAGTTCTTCCAGTGTTCTTTTCTTAAAGAAGCTCTGGGTGATCGCGTTGTATCTGATTTTGCGTGAGTGAAGGTCCTTTTCGACATCGTTAAACCCTTCTTCAAGCTTCCCGTAATCGATTTTACTGTAAAAGAATGATTGGTGTTCTAAGGATTGAACTGAGATTGGTTTTTTCTTATCGAATCGGTCTTGCAACCAAGGGGTAGAAAGCTTGATTAATTTGACATCAGATAACCAAATCCGAACATCAAGGAAAGCTCGTGTGAGCGGAAAGCTTTTAGGTTGGTTGATTCGGCTTCTTGGTATGACTCTGCGGCGTGAAGTGATCGGAGATTTCAGTGGTTTGAATGCCCGTAATCAACCGATAATACACGTCATGTGGCATAATCGGATTTTTGCAGCTGCTTATTTGTGGAGGAAAATATATCCGAAACGGGAGTGTGTCGTGCTTACGAGTGCGAGTAAGGATGGGGCTGTATTAGCCTCGGCGGTAAAAGTCTTTAAGTTTGGTGCGGTTCATGGCTCAAGTAGTCGTCGTGGCGCGGCTGCAATTGTGGGGTTGAGACGAGCGGCGAAGAATGGGAAGGATCTTGTGTTTACCCCTGATGGTCCTCGGGGTCCTCGATATCAACTTCAGCCCGGTGTGATTAAAATTGCCCAAACAACCGGACTCCCAATGGTAGCTATGAGGATTGATTATCTCTCGTGCTGGACTCTGAAGACCTGGGATCTTTTTCGGATCCCCAAACCTTTCAGCAAGGTCAGGATCACTCTGGAGGAACCGATAACAGTGCTGCGCCAACTCGATAACGAGGAATTCGAGAAAGAGCGGCTTAGGCTTGAGAAATGCCTACTTCAAGATATCACGGACCGCGAAGAGAACCATGGCAGCGATCATTGATGGAAAAAAGGTAGCGGAGGAAGTCCTCGCGGAGTGTTCCCGCGCGCTTGAAGCAAGACCATGGCATTGTGCCGGGTCTTGCGGTGGTTTTGGTGGGCGAAGATCCGGCCAGCCAAGTCTATGTGCGCTCCAAGGGCAAGCAAACCGTTGAGGTAGGCATGCATTCGGTGGAACATAAGTTGGATGTGCAGACCTCTGAGGCGAATTTGCTGGCGGTGATTGATCAACTGAATGATGCTTCCATTCACGGAATTTTGGTGCAATCGCCGCCACCATCGCAGATCGATGAGGAGGAAATCGTCCGCACAATTGATCCGGCTAAAGATGTGGATGGATTCCATCCTGAGAATGTCGCTAAGTTGGCGCTGGAAGATTCTTCCGGCTTTGTGCCCTGCACTCCGGCGGGTTGTATGAGGCTTCTCGAAGCGAGTGGTGTCGAAACCTCTGGTGCCGATGCGGTAGTTGTGGGGCGAAGCATGATTGTGGGTAAACCAATGGCGCTTTTACTGATGGCAAGGGGAAGTGACGCCACCGTGACGGTTGCCCATTCAAGGACTAAGGATCTAGCTGCGGTTTGTCGGCGTGCGGATATTATTGTGGCTGCCGTCGGCATCCCCGAGTTCATCAAAAAGGACTTTGTGAAGCAGGGAGCAACGATTATCGACGTCGGCATCAATCGCGTTGAAGATCCGGTTGCAAAACGCGGCTACCGTCTTTGTGGAGATGTCGATTACAATGATGTCTTTGAGAAGACTGGAGCAATCACTCCGGTTCCGGGTGGAGTTGGGCCGATGACAATTGCGATGCTTATGAAGAATACGATTAAGGCAGCCCGGGCTCTTTGAATTCTATGGAGAGGCGTCTCCAATCTAATTTTTTTCGGATTCTTTCCCCACCTTTTAAGACGGGCTAGGCCGCAAAAAAGCCGCATCCCTTAGGAAGCGGCTTTCTGAGAGGTTGGTTTCGTTGAAGCGGCCTAGCGCTTCGAAAACTGGAAACGCTTGCGGGCGCCGGGCTGCCCGGGCTTTTTACGCTCCTTGGCTCGTGGGTCGCGGCGAAGAAGGCCGGCGGCTTTGAGGGCTGGTCGCAGCTCAGGGTCGTGAAGAATCAGAGCTCGGGCTATCGCCAATTTGATGGCATCGGCTTGTCCGTGAAGTCCGCCGCTGCGTGAAACAGCCTTAACGTCGAACTTGTTTTTGAGGTTTGTGACCTGAAGAGGTTCGAGGAGTTGCCCCTGCAAGGTGAGGGTGGTGAGAACGTCCTCGAAGGGCTCGTTATTGATGGTGATACTTCCGGTTCCGGCAGTCAGCCAGACGCGGGCAACGGCGGTCTTGCGACGGCCTGTTGCAGTAAAAGTTTCGCTCATGGTATTTTATTTATGAATGAATAAAGGTTTAGAGAGTGACGGACTGTGGCTCCTGGGCTTCGTGGGGGTGTTCTTCCCCTGCGTAAACCTTGAGCTTCTTCATTTGGGCGGAACCAAGTTTGTTCTTTGGGACCATGCCCTTGACAGCCCATTCGAGGATGAGCTCAGGACGACGCTGGCGCACCTTGTTTGGAGTCTCAATTGTCTGGCCGCCGACGTAACCGGAGTGACGGGCGTAGATCTTATGCTGCTCCTTGCTGCCACTGAATTTGGCGTGCTCGGCGTTGATGATGACGACAAAGTCACCGGTATCGATGTGAGGCGTAAAAATCGCCTTATGCTTTCCGCGAAGGAGACGGGCTGCCTCCACGGCGACTTTTCCGACGATCTGGTCCTTGGCATCAATAATGTGCCATGAACGTTCGACGTCAGCTGGTTTTGCTGAAAACGTTTTCATTGTTTTACTGGGTTCCGTTGGGCCCGCTGGGGAATCCAGCGTGCTGTAAGGGGCGCGCAAGCTAGGAGGGGCGGACTAGGGTGTCAACGCAATTATCAGGAAAGGAGGGCTTGCGAAACGCCCTCGAAGGCGTCAGAAATCGCGCCGTGCGGGATCTCCTCAAAAATCCACTCTGGGATGGCCAGTCGACTGGTCGGCCGATTCCAGATACAACTCATGCTTGTTCGGTTTCCCTTCCGACGTGGGATTCCGTGGTTGGCTACGAGGAAGGCCGGGACCGTGTGATGAAAAAGCTAGAAGCGGGATATCCCCGATTTTTTCTACATCCGCTGGTGAAACGGGTTTTTGCGAAGGCGACCGAAGAGATCGCAGAGACAGGGAAGCGAGCCATCGTTTTCCCTCATAAAAGAGCCGCTCAGGGAGCCCAGCGTTACGTCGAAAGGAAGTTAGCAGTGGCAACTCGAATCGCGAGCTACGATGAGGGAATGCAAGCTTTGATTGTCCCAGAGACTGCGATTGGTGTGGCAATGGAATATTGGAGGTTCACGGGCGAGATCATTAGCAGTCGCCGGGCCGAGGATCTTCTCAAGGAGCGGGATTCCGAGGGTGGATCAGTCGTGATGTTGAAACAGCAGTTGTCGGAGTTTTCCGGAGCGGCTTTAGATGATCACTATTTATATGAGAGCGGCATGTCCGGTGTTTTTGCGGCTTATCGAGCAGTGATGAATCTTTTTCCGAGTAAAAAGACTCTTCAGTTGGAGTTTCCTTACGTTGATGCTTTGAAGGTCCAGCAGCGTTTTGGAAACGGTGTCGTTTTTCTTTATGATGCCGATACAGAGGATCTTGATGCCGCGGTCCGAAGAATCCAAGAGGGTGAATTTGCCGCGGTTTTTTGTGAAGTGCCAAGTAACCCGCTGTTAAGAACGATCAATCTTCCGCGGATTTCAGAAGCTTGTCGTCAGGGTGGCGTGCCTTTAGTGGTGGATGACACAATCGCTAGCTCTATAAATTTAGAGGTTTTGAAATATGCGGATTTGGTGACTACGAGTTTGACGAAGTGGATTTCAGGAATGGGCGATGTCATGGGTGGAATGCTTACGCTGAATACTGATTCTCCTTGGGCGAGTGAATTCCGCTCGTTTCTAAGCGAAGACACCGAAGGGGGATCACGACTTTATAGTGGGGATTGCCGAGTTTTGAGTTCGAATATCAGGAGCTACCGCCAGCGGGTTGAGAAATCGAATCAAAACGGTGAACTGGTTGCGGACTATCTCCACGAGCATCCTGCGGTCGGCCGAGTTTGGTACCCAAAATTTAATACTCCCCATGAATACCGTCTAATTCGTAGGGAGAATGGTGGCTATGGCGGCCTGGTTTCGTTTACTCTAAAGCAGCCGCGCAAGATGCCGAAGGTTTACGATGCCTTAGAGCTTTGTAAGGGGCCAAACCTAGGAACTGAATTTACCTTGGCTAGTCCTTATACAATGTTAGCACACTACTTTGAACTTGATTGGGCCGAGGCCTGCGGAGTTTCTCCGAATCTACTCAGATTATCCGTTGGGAATGAGGAGGGGGATCTTATCATCGGGGCCCTGGCCCGTGCTCTTGACCTTGCTTAAACTAAGCCGTCTTTTTTTGCCTGTTTCCAGTAGGCATATTCTGAGCGATTAAAATCGACGTATTCCGGCGAAAGGTCAGAGGAGTAGATCCGGTGATTTGCCTTCCCAATACCAAGATCAATGGTGATCTTAAATTCTGGTTTACTAACGATGTTTCGAAGAACCTCGGGGTTTGTCTTGGCCTGTAAGCCACCCTTACAGGCGGCCTTGGATTCATAATAAATATCAACGAACTCCTCGCGAATGCTGGCGCCGGAATAACCAACAGCATGAATGATGCGGCCCCAGTTTGGGTCTTCGCCATTCCATGATGATTTGACCAAAGATGAATTGGCAACCGTCTGAGCTACCTTTTTAGCGTCGGATGCATTCCGAGCGCTTTTCACTTCAAGCGTAACAAACTTAGTGACGCGTTCTCCATCGCGGACGATGGCCTTAGCGAGTTTATTCATCACAAATTCTAGGGCGTGACTGAAGTCACGGCATTCTTTGGTTCCACGGCGAATCGTCTTATTTTCGGCGGCGCCATTGGCAAGAACGATCACAGAATCATTGGTGGAAGTATCTCCATCGATCGTGATACGATTGAAGGTATTCTCAACGCTGTTTTCGATTGCTTCCTTCAGACAACTTTTCCCGATGTTGGCATCGGTGGTGACGAAGCAGAGCATGGTCGCCATGTTCGGGTTGATCATACCGGCGCCTTTAGCGCAGCCGCCAATACGGACGCGCTTACCGTGAAGCTCGAATGAAATCGCAAACTCCTTTTCGTGAGTGTCGCTGGTTATAATGGAGCGGGCGACATCGTTACCGTTCTTGGATCCTAGTCCAGCCACCAGTTCTTCGTATTTTGGTTCAATCCGTATCATCGGCATTGGCAGCCCGATTACTCCGGTGGAGCAAACCCCCACTTCCCGTTGTCTTAGTTCGAGGAGTTTGGAGGTTTCTTTAGCCATGTTTTTAGCGTCTTGCATGCCAGTGGGTCCCGTACAGGCGTTGGCATTCCCGCTATTTGTAATAATGGCCCTCAAGCTTTCGGCACGGAGGTGGCTTTGGGAAACCCGGACTGGGGCAGCCTTTACTCGGTTTTGGGTGAACATCCCAGCACTCAAGCATTCCTTTTTCGAGTAAATCAGGGAAAGATCAAGGCGGTCCGACTTTGGATCCTTGATGCCACAAGAGATTGCGCTTCCAAGAAAATCTCGGGCCGCACAAACGCCACCTTTGATCCGAGTGTAGGGAAGATCCATGGGGGGAGGAAGGTTAACTTGGGCTACAGGTTTTGCAATCCGTCAGTTACAATATTTCCAACCATAAGATTAAAACTTTGGATCGCTTGGCCAGCGGCACCCTTCCCAAGATTATCTTCGGCACTTTGGACGATCACTCGTCCGGTGCGAGAATCATGGTGCCAGCCGATGTCTAGGTAGTTTGAGCCAGTGACATGTTTGGTGTCGGGCGAGATGCCGGCTCCACGGAGGCGGACAAATGGGGCGTTCCGGTAAGCGTTCCTAAGGACTTCATCAACGCGATCAAAGTCACCGGTCAATTTCGCAAAAATCGTAGTGCAGATTCCGGCCGTAACGGGAACGAGATGAGGGACGAAAGAGATCGTGACTTTTTCTCCAGCAGCTTTTCCAAGTTCTTGCTCAATCTCGGAAAGGTGCCGGTGGCGCGGAAGGCCATATGAACGAATACTCTCATTGACCTCGGCAAAGATGAGAGAGAGGTCTGCCTTGCGTCCAGCACCACTGACACCACTCATCGATGAAACATTAATCGATGAGTGCTCGACAAGCCCCTCTCTCAAGAGGGGGATGAGGGGAAGCATGATCGAGGTGGGGTAACATCCAGGTGATGCAATGAGCCGAGCCGCTTTAATCTCGGACTCGTAGACCTCAGGAAGTCCAAAGACGGCCTCGTCGAGTAGCTCGGGAGCGGGGTGTGGGTGGTCGTAGAAATCTTGATAGACCGCGGGGTCATCGAGCCGGAAATCAGCACTCAAATCGATCACTTTCATTCCGAGACCCAAAAGGTCGCGCGCGAAAGGAGCGGCTGTTCCGTGAGGAAGGGCCAGGAAGGCAACCTCGGCACCAGTTGCCGCGACGGATTCCATGTCAGGCTCGATGAAACAAATCTCGGTGCCGGGATGGCTTTCGAACCGAGGGAAGACTTCGGTCACTTTTTTTCCAGCGTTCGCGCGGGAAGTGATGGCGACAACCTCGGCTTTTGGGTGGCAAAAAACGAGGCGCAGAAGCTCCAAGCCAGTATACCCGCTCGCTCCAATGATCGCAATTTTGGTAACTTCAGACATCAGGAAGGTTTTGCGCTGGAGCTTCGCGCGGGGCAAGCGCGAAAAGAGAGGAATTCCCACTCTTGAAAAATTGGGGTTTTGCGTACACATCTTTGTCGCCGCCAAAATGAAGTGCTTAGCGTTAATCATTCTGCCCTTGTTTATAGTTCCCGCCCTATTGGCTTCGGAGCTAGGGGGGGCTGTGGAGCGACTCGAAGAACCGACGCTTGAGAATGCCAAACTTGTGTTGGGGGAGTTGGATGCCTTGATTGCTAAAGGAGATGCCCGCACGGTTACTCTCGGAAAAAAAATGCATCGCAGTGTGAAGCGACTATTCACCAAAGAGTATAATGTTAATGAAAGTCGTAAGATGGCCGAAGTCCGGGAGGCTAAGGCCAAGCAGTTTGACCAAAATGCCCGAC
Source organism: Akkermansiaceae bacterium (assembly GCA_905181965.1). Taxonomy (GTDB): domain Bacteria; phylum Verrucomicrobiota; class Verrucomicrobiia; order Verrucomicrobiales; family Akkermansiaceae; genus SW10. Next base: position 243,574 of record CAJIZY010000009.1, on the reverse strand, counting down.
AATGGCTCAAACCAAATATTCATGGGAAGGTTAACAAGTTAGCCGCATCAGCCGCCTTTCGTGATGCTAAGGAATTGCGGAGAGAATCCCAGTGGGCTCAGGAGAAGTCTTCGAAAGAATGGTTAGAGGAGGTTTCGGACTATGAAAAGATGCTTGGAGATCTGCAATTTTCAAAGGAGGACGAAGCTCTCATTATTCTGGCATCGGTATTGATTAAGGTTGTGAAAGAAACCTCTTGGGTTGACCGGCCTCTCTTAAAATATGATGGCGCCCGAATTCAATTTATTCGAGATCGGGCCACGAACATTGATCGATGGTTGACCCTCGCTGCTCATGCTGCTGATGCTGATGAGCTTGAGTTGTCTTACGATTTCTACCGAAAGGCTGGGAGTGAATCAGGGCGCTTTCGAGTTGGAGCGAAACTGGCAAACCAACTGGAAAGCGAAGGGTATCTTGGATCAGCAGTTAATTTTTGGAAAAGACTGGATGAGGTCGATCGTGCTAATGAATTACGAGAGGTGAAGCCTAAGCTGAGTCATGAAGATTACAAATCTTTGGAGGGGGCTGCTCTCACCAGAAATGTTGCTCCGGCCTGTGTTCGGATCTCAACTGCGAATGGTCAGGAGAGCGGGTTCTTTTTTAAAGAGGGAGGACATGTAGTGACCTGCAAGCGGATTCTTTTAGGTCAAGATGGTAAGATGTTGCCAGTTAGGGTGACTCTGGAAGACGGACAGAGCTTCAAAGCAAAGGTGCTTGGTATTTCGGAGGGGAACGATATCGCCGCTTTAAAAATTGCGTGTCGAGTGCATGAGTTGTTGCCAATCGGAGATCGTGAAGACCTTAAATCAGGACTTACCCTCAAACTTTTTGGATTGGCAGCTAAGGATAAGAATGTCGCGGATGTGATTCCTTGCACGGTTCTCTCACCGATGGAGTCTTGGAAGAATCAACCAACCTCAAAGTTGGCTCTTGATGCAAGCCGGGAGTTTCGGGGCGGGCCTGTTGTTGACCGCAAGGGCCGGGTAATGGGAATCTTTCTAGCATCAAAAACAGGGAGTGCCCGTTCGCTGGAAGCGGGTGCAATTCATGCCTTTTTAAAACGCCTTTAAGGTCGACGGGCTAGCTTTAGGGAAAGGAGTGGGAACCGAGATCTATTCGAGTGTTATCTCTGTCCAAGCTTTGGCCATGCGGTTGCCGAGTGCGATGATTCCTTTGGAGCCAAAGAGCACAGTGGTGTGCGGGAGGTCCGATGTTTTGACAAATATAAAATTCGGGTCGCGGGCGTCCAAGGCTTCAAGATCAGAGTTTAGGTCGTATAGTTTTTCATCACCGGTAATTTCTGCTGTAAGTATCGGTTGCTCGGTGAGTATCCAATTGAGATCGGGAAGTTTGAGATCTTTACGGGTTGCATTCATAAAAGTTTGAAAGCGGTCGGTGTATTTTTGCGCCATCCAATTCAGGGCGCGGTCGTTTTCTCCACAGTGCCAAAAGATGGCTGGGATTTCGCATTGGTAGCCCTGTTGTGTGAGATCGTCACGGCACTTTTTGATTCCGGTTATCCAATCTTGATAGCGGTCGCGGTAAGATTCCTTGGATCCTTCGGGAAGCCAATCGAGTGATTGCGATCCGCTGTCGGTGAATTTATAGATTGCGAGGATTTCGCCATCTTCCATGCTGGGAATTAATTGTTGCCCGAAGCTTAGCTCAGGGCCGAAGTCTTCGAGGTGCTTGATGGGTGATAAATGTTCCCAAGCATTTGAGATTGTGACCTTTCCAAGGTTGTATTGGTAAAGAGCCTTTTGTGGTTTTGCGAGAGGGGTGTTTTTGATGTCCGTGACCCATGATCCTTCTCCCTCCATGTTGCGTTGTCCTCCGAGGATGAAGAGTTTTATTTTTTTTGCTTTGGGCATACGAAGCCCTTGCCGGTTTGAGATACGGTTTTGATCGAAGTAGGTGGCAGCGTATGCTTCGCCGTGTTGAAGCTGGCCGAGGGTGCCGAAGTGATAATGCAGGCCGACGGGGCGTCCGATTTTAAACGATAGATGAGATGTCGGGACGAAAAAGACCTTGGGGTCAGATTCTACGACAGCCATCTGGGCGTTGCGGATAAGGGTGACGTTGGCGCGGTTGTCCATACCCCAAATCCCTTTGGTGCTAATTTCCCCGACGAAGACCTTGAGCCCAGGGGTAGAAAGATCTTCACGGATCTTGGCGATAAAGTTGCGTAGGTTTTTTTCGTAGTGTTGCTTTCCTATGGGGTGGAACATGTCGTTCTCTCCTTGGTGCCACATGAGAGCTTCGATTTTGTAGGTCAGGCCTTGTTTTTTGAGATCGGCCAAACGGTCGCGAACCTGTGTGATAAAGCGCTGGTAAAGCTTACGGCTTTTCTCGTTGCCTCCGTTGGGTGCCCAGTCGTTGACCAGGGTTGTCCCGCCCCAAGCATCTTTGATGAGGGCTAGCGGGTGCTTGCTTTGTTGACGGAAGGCCCTGGCAAAGGTGATTTCTGGTCCAAAGTTGTTCCCGACAACACGGAGATTGGTCCAACCTTTTGATTTGTGATCTGCTCCGGTCTGATAGGAATAACGCACGTTTTCCAGAGGTCTCAGTGCGTTGTGAAAGGGAGGAAAAGTTTCGACGAGTTTCGGATCGGTGTCGGCACCCTCCATGTTTGATTGTCCGGCGAAAAGAAAGACGCGGACGGGCTCAGCTGCTAGGGCCGAAAGACAAAGAAAAGTGGCGCTGATTGTGAAGATGAAGGGGGTCATTTTAGGCGAGAATTTCTTTGATTACTTTTGCGGGTTCAACGCCGGTGAGTCGCATGTCGAGGCCTTGGAATTTCGTTGAGAATCGATGGTGGTCGATTCCTAATAAGTGGAGAAGGGTGGCATGAAAGTCGCGAACGTGAACTATATCTTTGGCGGCGTTGTAACCAAGCTCGTCGGTTTCGCCGTAGCTCATGCCTGGCTTAACTCCACCTCCTGCCATCCACATTGAGAAGCCTTTGATGTGGTGGTCGCGTCCAGCTCCTCCCTTACCTTGGAACATCGGGGTGCGGCCGAATTCTCCGCCCCAGACGACAAGAGTATCCTCTAATAAGCCGCGCTGTTTGAGGTCAGTGAGGAGAGCCCAAGTGGGTTGATCAGTGAGCTTGCTACAGATCCCCATGTATTTTTCAAGTCCGCCGTGGTGGTCCCAACCGCGATGGTAAAGTTGAACGAAGCGGGTTCCTTTTTCGATAAGTCGCCGAGCCAGAAGGCAGTTGGAGGCATACGACCCGTCCCCGGGCTTGGCACCGTACATGTCTAGAGTCTTTTGAGATTCGCCGGAGAGGTCGGTGAGTTCAGGGACTGAGGCCTGCATTTTGAAGGCCATTTCGTACGCGCTGATACGGGTTGCGATCTCAGGGTCGTCGACGAGTTCGTTACGCTGGGAGTCGAGCTTCTGAATAGTTTTGATGAGCGCGTTCTGATGCTGTCGATCCACGCCATTCGGATTTGTCACGTAGTGAACAGGGTCTCCGGTGGAATTGAATTCGACCCCCTGAAATCGAGAGGGGAGGAAGCCAGATCCCCACTGGCGGGAGGCGATGGGTTGGGGGTTACGTCCCCCGACGGAAGTAAGAACTACAAAGCCGGGAAGGTTTTCGGACTCAGACCCAAGGCCGTAGTTGATCCAGGAGCCCATCGAAGGGCGACCGCTGATGGCGGTGCCTGTATTCATAAAGGTATGAGCGGGATCGTGGTTGATTTGCTCGGTGACCATGGATCGGATGACGGTGATGTTGTCTGCCATCTTCTGGTGGTAGGGAAGGAAGTCGGATATGTATTGGCCCGAATTCCCGTGTTTTTTAAATTTGGTGAGGTGGCCTTGAACCTTAAGAGCTTGTCCTTGGAGTTGTGCGATGGGTTGGCCCTTGGTGAAGGATTCCGGCATGGCCTTCCCGTTCAGCTTATCGAGTTGTGGTTTGTAGTCGAAAGTCTCGAGATGAGATGGTCCACCTGCCATACAGAGAAAGATGACGCGTTTTGCTTTGGCCGTGTGGTGCGGGAAGCCGGATAAGCCGGGGTATTTTCCAACGAGACCCTCTGCGCGAGTGAGCTGAGAAAGGAGGGCTGCGGAGCCGAAGGAAAGTCCAGTGTTGTTGAGGAAAGTTCGACGATTGATGAAGTTTGTGGCGTTCACTGGAATAGAGGGTTGGGAGTCAAAATGCAGGGCATGCCCCGGGCTGATTTTGTTTGCTTCTTTGGGGTTTAGTTGCGGGTCGTTGTTTCGCTAAGATTAAGAATGGCGCGTGAGACAGTGGTCCAGCTAGCGAGAGCAATGGCATCGAGATTTTCGGGTTTGGTTTGGCCAATGTTGACAATGGCAGTTGCCGAATTTGGATTCTTTTTGAAGTCAGCCTCGGCGTAGGTGAGGAGTTGTCCGATGGTGTCACGTTCTTCGGTCGTTGGTTTTCGATTGAGAGCAAGATCAAAGGCATGGTGGAGACGCGCAAGATTATCTGGTTTGGATTCCTTGAGAATCCGCTCAGCAAAAACGCGCGCGGCTTCGACAAAGGTGGGGTCGTTCAAGAGGTTGAGTGCCGCCACTGGGGTATTTGATTTGGGACGTTCGGCGGTGCATTCTTCTCGGCTGGGAGCGTCGAATGCCTTGAGCATGGGGTGCAGGAACTGCCGCTGCCAGTGGATGTAAAGACTGCGACGGTAGATTTTTGCGTCGGTGTCTTGTTTGTATTTTCGGACTGGGAAGTTGAGGTGGCGATAGTATCCACTAGGTTGATAGGGTTTAACGGAGGCCCCACCAAGCTCGGTGACGAGGAGTCCGGAGAGTGAGAGAGCGTTGTCTCGGACCATTTCGGCAGGGAGGCGAAAGCGGGCTTGTCGGGCAAAAAGTTCATTGTAGGGATCGCGCTCGCGCAGGTTTGAGGGAACGAGTGAAGATTGGCGGTAGGCTCGCGAGGTTACGAGGGCCTTAACCATCTTCTTGATGTCCCAATTAGATTCGTAAAACTCGACGGCGAGCCGGTCGAGAAGTTTGGGGATTGATGGTGGTTGGCCCTGTCCTCCAAAGTCACCGAGAGAGCGGGAAAGGCCGGTTCCAAAAAAGAGATAGAAGAGGCGATTTGAGGTAACGCGGGCCGTAAGTCCGCCGGTTCCGTTTTGAGGATCAGTAATCCAGTTCGCAAGATCAAGGCGGGTCTGACGCCCTTCTTTTTTGATTTTAGGTAGGAAGTGGGGAACAGCAGGTTGAACAATTTCCCCGGATTCATCGAGCCAATTCCCTCGCGGTAAAATTCGCGAAATACGAGGTGCCTTGAGTGCCTTAGTTATCATCGTGAGTTTCCCAGAGGATGAGATTTCTGCACGACGTTCTTCAGTAGTTTTCCATTGGGTGAGCTCGTCGCCGGAGATGAGCTTCGCGAGTGCGTCATTCGTTCGTTTGAGGCCATCAAGCCATTTTTGCTTCTCTTTAGGGCTTTTCGCTTTCTTGGCAAGAGAAGCTCGGTCAGCAGATTCTTTGATAAGGCGAGCAATTTCGTTTCGGCTACCTTTTGAAAGGTCGTTAAGCTTTTTGTTTAGCGAGGCGATTTCGGCTTCTTGGCTGGAAGTTAGCACTAAGATTTCAGGGGGGCGACGGGTCGGAAGAGAGTTAGTTCCAGACTTAAAGTGTTGCTCGTCGTCGATGTCGGCAAAGAAGGCTCCCAGTGTATGGAAGTCCCTGGCGGTGAAGGGATCGTATTTGTGATCGTGGCATTGCGCGCAGCCCACGGTGGCTCCCATCCAGACGGCAGAGACATTGCGGACACGGTCGGCTTGATAAATGGCGCGGTATTCTGCCTGTTGTAGCCCGCCTTCGTGGGTGGTTTGAAGGAGTCGATTGTAGCCAGTTGCGACAAGTTGTTGCTGGGTCGGGTGTGGGAAGAGGTCGCCAGCCAGTTGCTCTCGGGTGAAGCGATCAAATGGCATGTTTTCGTTAAAAGCACGAATGACATAGTCGCGATAAGGCGAGATATTGTGATCCTGATCACCGTGGTAACCAACGGTGTCGGCGTAGCGGACTAGGTCGAGCCAGTAGCTTGCGAGCCGCTCTCCAAAGTGAGGAGATTTGAGGAGACGATCGACTTCGGCCTCGATGGCAATTTGGGGATTAGTTTTAAAAGAGCTTAGAAAGCGATCGCGATCAGCGGGGGTGGGCGGAAGACCGGTCAGGTCAAAGTTTAGTCGGCGAAGAAGGGTTACGGGATCAGTATCGGGAGATGGCGAAAGGGCGACCTTTTCAAGTTGGGAGAGAATGAAATAGTCGATAAAGTTGACGGGCCAATCTTTTGTCTGAACCACCGGAGCGGGGTGCTTGAGCGGGTTTTTATAAGTCCAGGGATCATCATATCTCGCGCCCTCTTTGATCCACTGCTTCAGGAGCTCAAGTTCCTTCGGGGAGATTTTTTTGTGGGTTTCAGGAGGGGGCATAATCTCCTTTGGGTCCTGATTAAGAATTCTCGCGATAACTTCCGATTCATTGGGTTTGCCAGGCTCGATCGGGATCTCAAATTCTCCCCCTTCGGTCGCTCCTTTATAGGTGTCGAGGCGCAGTTCAGCTTCTCGGGTCTTTTCGTCCGGGCCGTGGCAGTGAAAGCACTTGTCGGAAAGGATGGGGCGGATATCGCGATTGAAATCAACGGCAGTATGCCCGCTTGCGATACTAAGGACGGTCAAAGCGAGGACTTTTCTTGAGAAAACGGAGCGCGATTTTTTGAGTAATGAGATCATCGGGAAGGTGGTAAATAGCCGTGTCAATTGAGGCGTCACGCGGGTGATTCTTTGTCAGGATTGAAAAAGCGGCAAAGAGGATTGAGGATCCTGCCAATTCAATCGTTGATCACGTTGATAGAAACGTGACTCCTTCTAATATCTTTCTTTTTCCCTGAGAAGGCTGCGAGGGAGGTCTTCTCATCGCAGGATTGTCAAGGCGGTGGCTCTTTTGTGAAGTGAATGAGGATAAGTGGCGCTCGAAATAATAAAAGCGGCTCCAGAGACCAATCCGGAGCCGCTTCGCACAAAGCCGGTTGCTCTCCCAAGGGATGAAAAATCGGCGTTATTGTTATAACTTCCCAAAAAACGTAGCTGGAGGGGCGGTTTTGTCTACGGATGAATAAAAAAACCTTCAATTTTGAGCGTGGATTGCCCAAAATTTCTAAAAAAATAGTTTAGAAATAATGATAATCAGGGAGTTAAGACTATTTAATAGTGTTAGCCAACTCCGCAAATTTTCCGCCTTGATTGATGAGCACGTCGTAGGGTCCCTCCTCAATGACACGTCCTTTTTGCAGAACGTGATCAGCGCCGGCGATGGTCGAGAGTCGGTGGGCAATGAGTATTGTCGTATGTCCGGTCGAAACGTTATCGATTGCATTCATAATGCTGTCGACTGAAGCCGTCGCTTCATCGAGAAGAAGAATTGGATTTTTTAACAGCACTCGTGCAATCGCCAGGCGCTGCTTTTCTCCGCCTGAGAGTTTTAAGCCTCTCTCGCCAACCAGTGTGTCATAGCCTTGCGGCAAGGAGTCAATAAAGCTATCATTGGCAGCTTCAAGAGCTTTCCAAATGGCGTCATCATTAGCGTGGCGATCTGCTAGCGAGAGGTTTTCGCGCACCGTTCCGTTGAAAAGAAAAGCTTCCTGAGTCACGTAGCCGATGGCGTCTCGCAATGACCCCTTTGCCAGGGTGTTTAGTTCTTTTCCATCAATCAGAACAGAGCCGTTGTCGTATTCGTAAAATCGGCAAAGCAGGTTGACGATCGTTGACTTTCCTGCGCCGGTGGAGCCGGCCAAAGCGATCGTTTGTCCGGGCTCGGCAATGAGGGAGACTTCGTCGAGTGTTGGCTGGCCTTTATCGTAAGAAAAACTGACGTTGTTGAACTCGACCGCGCCTCTGACGGGGCGGGGGAGAGGGTCTCCGCTCGCGGCGTCTGGTTCATCATCGGAGTCTAAGATTTCAAAAACACGGTCGGCGGCGGCACGAGAAGACAAAGCCATCTGATTGAGTTGGTGGAGCTTGCTGACTGGCTCATAGAACAGAGAAAGAAGTAAAAAAAACGTCAGGAGTTCATCAAATTGCATGGTACCTTGCATCACCGCATATCCTCCAAACCCGAGAACTAGGACGTATCCCGTGCTATTAAAGAACGACATGCTCGGATTGTAAAAAGCCCACCATTTCATGATCCGCAGGGTGGCTTTGCGAAGCGCGCCTGAAAGCCCATTGAAATGCTCGTGTTCATCTTTTTCCGCGGCGTAGGCCTTAATCTGGCGAATCCCAGCAATATTATCGTGTAACACTGCGTTTAGATCGGAAGAAGCATCTCGCTGCGCCTTGTATCTTCCTCGGGCCTTTCGAGTGTAAATCCACGCCCCCATCGCTAGGAAGGGAATCGGAAGAGTGGCCCATAATGCAACCGTGGGGTCCAACCAATACATCGTGATTCCAACCGCGAGGATCTGAATGATCGAAATAAGACCTAACTCAATTCCATCGATTAGAATTCGCTCCATCGCGGTTACGTCTTCAACCACGCGAGTCATGATGTCCCCGGTGCGGCGGCTATCGAACCATCGCAATGGGAGTCTTTGAATCTTGCGGTAGAGGTCAGAGCGGATGTCAAAAATCACCCGTTGTTCAAAGTGGTTGTTCAAGATGATTCGGGCACAATTTAGAGCATCTTTGATAAAAAAGCTCAGGAGGCCGACCAAGACCCAGGGGAGAAAGACATCAAATTGTCGATTCGGAATAATTTCCCCGGTGATGTGCTTGGTGACGAGCGGGAATACGATAACTGAGGCTGCCATTATAGAGGCGCACAGGAACTGAGATCCCCCGAGAAGGGGATATCTTTTTAAATAACCAATAACACGCAGGACGCTCGACACGCCGGCAAATTGTCCTCTTCCACCGCAGATGCAAGCGATAGAGTGTAAAAGTCGACCGGTTATTAAGAATAATTCATTTTTCGGTGAATTTTCTGATTGCCGGATGCCTGCCAACACCGATAGCTTAATTCCAACACCTCCTTACGACAAACATCCCATGGTAAATACTTTAGGCACCCTAACAGCAATCGTCCTCGCGTTCTCGGCTTTCGTGGCCCACAAGAATAAAGGGGAGTTCGAAATACAAGTTGGAAAAGTTAATGCAGAAAGTGACCGCAAGGGCATAAATACGGAGACCTTTATGCGTTATCGTGACGAAATCACCGAGCTCGAAGCTACGAAAACAGAGGCAATCGAAGAACGTGATGGCCTTCGTAGCGAGGTTGAGAAGCAGACTACGGCTAATAGTGCTGTTGAAGCTGAAATCCTTACCAGGCAAAAGGAGCTTAATTCGACTAAGAATGAGGTCGCTGATGCTCAAGAGAAGTTGAAAGAACTTGGTGACCTTGAGGAACTTGCTCCAAAGATCGAGCGTCTTCAGGCCTCTATTGCTGAGCTTAAGGGACAGGTTGCAACTTTGAATACGGATATCGAGCGTCTCCGCGGTGAAAAGACAAGCACCGGTCAGGTTCTTGTTGCTGCGAAGACCAAGCAGAGCCAGATCACTTCCGGCCAGTCTTTTCCGACTATGAAGACCACGATCCGATCCATTGATCGTCGCCTTGGAATCGTCACTCTTGCTGCGGGAATACGATCTGGTGTGATCGGGGGCTCTCGGGTTGCTGTCATCCGCGCGGGGGAGAAAATCGCTGAACTCAATGTGAAGGCAGTCTCCGCCAACTTAGCTACGGCAGATGTCATTCAAAGTTCCCTCCAAGAAGGTGTCGATGTTGCGCCGGGAGATGTCGTGATTCCAGTCGAATCTGCAACAAACGGGAACTAGATTTAACAAACACAGTCAAAAACACATTTTACCTACGAACCTAGTATCTTATGAAAGAAACTCTTACTTACTCCCTCGCAATCGTCGCTATCGCTGTGTCTGGTTTCTTCGGCTGGAATGCCAAAGAAAAATATGTGGAAAAGACCAAGGAACGGATAATTTTGGAAAGTGAAAACAAAACTCTGAGTGCTAACATCGAGAGAGAGGAAGGCAATAAGGATGCTGCTACTCAAGCGAAAGAACTCGCCTTAGAGGAGAAGTCCAAGGCGAAGGCTGAGTTAGAATTAGCGAAATCCCAGGCGGGTGAGTTCGCAGACACTCTTGATTCAGTGAGTGGTGACCTCGAAGTTGCTGCGGCTGAGAAGAAGAAAATCGATGCTTCTATGGAAGCGCTCCGCGGGAGGTTTCCTGGGATCGAACTGGAGGAAGTTCCCCGTGTTGTGAAAGACATGGAAGCCAACCAAAAGAGGCTTGTCGGTGAAGAGGAGGATGCAAGTCTCGTCAAGAAACGCCTTGAGGAAGATATTGCAAAGAATCTCGCTGAGAGCAGTAGGATCGTTGAAAAGATCAACCAGAGTATCAAGCGTGTCGAAGGGAATACTTTCCAAGCGACAATCGTCGCAGTTGATAATGATTGGAATTTCGTAGTGATTGGAGCAGGTGAGAAATCCGGTCTTACCGGTGACTCAAAACTCCTGATCCAACGCGACGGACGGCTTCTTGGCAGGCTTCTTATCTCGAAGCTTGAGCCTAACACGGCTGTTGCTGATGTTGAGCCAGGCAGCCTTCGAAATGGCGTTGCTCTCCAAGCTGGAGATCAAGTTATTCTCGAAAGCGTAAGCTCAAACTAGCGCGGAAATTACTCCGAAATTTTCGAAAGGTGGCTCTTGTTGAGCCGCCTTTTTTTGTGCCTCAAAAAAAGTTTAGAATTGGATGCTGTTACCATTGACGAAGGTCAATTGAGGTGTTCATATCCCGCCCGTTCAACTGAGCACAGGACCGGTGGCTGAGTGGTTGAAAGCGCTCCCCTGCTAAGGGAGTATACGTCAAAAGCGTATCGAGGGTTCGAATCCCTCCCGGTCCGCCATCTTTTAAAGCCCTCCTTCTCAAAGAGTTGGAGGGCTTTCGTTTTGGAAAGGTGGGTGAGTGATACACCTTAAGGTAAGGTTTGAAGAGGTTTCATAAGCTGTCGGTTGTATGGCTCTGTGAATGCCGGAGAGATCAAAAATGGAAGCAAAGGATATCGCGGCCCTATTTAGGAGTGCTGTTGAAGCAGAGGATAAGGCTTGGCTAGGCGATACGAGCACCTTTGCAGAACAAGACTTCTTCATTCAACTAGGCTGGTTCACCAATCAGATTGAGGCCCGGTTAAATTTAAAGAAGAATACTCCATCGCCAGATGTCCTTGCGTTGATGGCAACTCTTGGAGGGGCTATTGGAAAACTTAAACCCAAGGGCTGCATTGATGAGGCATACGAAATCTGGAATGTTGCTGATAAGAAAATCATTGAGGAGGCCCTTTGTTCCCGTGAGGAGATTGAAGAGAACCTTTCACAGGTTGGTGTGGACTTCAGATTAGGGGCCTGGGCAAAGAAGACAGACGGTAGCGACCGAAAAAACCTCGGATTTGTTCCGTTCATGCGTCTGTGCATTCCTGATCAAAAAGAAACTGCTCTTAAATCGTCATACAGGTCCTATCTCAAGGATACCCATCTAGGAGAAAAGGAGCCTAACCAAAAAGAAATAGAGAGCCGTTTAATGGAGAAGAGAGGTTCTACGTTTTTGCCCGAAGCTCTTCATACTGAAGGGCGTAAATCGTTGAATGGTGGATGAAGCAAGAAGCATCTGAGCCCCTATTCTTCCCTAAAGGTTCTCTGGGTGAGCTTGCTCAAATCGCTTTGAACATGATACCAGAGAAGTCGCAGGACAACAGGACCGGTAACACCTAAAATAGCTCCGGAAGGGGGCTAATTACTCGGTGACTGTTAGTAATTTACTTTTGGTGGAAAGGTCGCGGAAACCGGAGATTGGCGGAACCCATGGGGGAGAAAGGGGGGTGATGAGAAAGGCAAGGGACATCATCGCAAGATCGAGAATGCGGTGCAGATGAAGGAGATCAACAAGGGCGACTGGAATGCCTGTCGGATCGTGGCGAAGGGGAATCACTTTCAGTTTTTCATCAATGGAAAACTTTCATCCGAATTCACCGACAAGTTGGAGGGGAGGCAACTTCGCAAAGGATTCATCGGTCTGCAACTCCACGACAAAGGGATGGTGGTGGAGTATAAGGATCTCTTCTTGAAAAATGGGTAGTTATTTACCTGCTAATCAGAGCGCGAGAGGGAAACGCTAAAGCAAACATGATCCATGGAAGCTTTCCTCATGAGTGAACGTAAAGGATTTATCATGAGGAACACCCTTTGCATTCTTTTTGTCTTTCTTGTCGGAATTTTGGGTCTTTTTGCGTGTCCTCCGCAGGGCTCCGTGAAGGTATTTATTCTTGCCGGACAATCAAACATGGAGGGTGCGGGAAAGATCGAAGGTGATCCCAAGCGTAACGGAGGAAAGGGAAGCCTTAGCCATTTGGTGGAGAATTCGAAAAAGCACAAACATCTTAAGGATAAGGATGGAAAATGGAGCGCCCGAGATGACGTGTTTATTTGGTACCTTGGGCGTAAGGGGAAGCTGGCGCCAGGTTTTGGAGCAAGACCAAGTGCGATCGGTCCCGAGTATGCCTTTGGGCATGTCATGGGTGACGCGATCAAAGAACCGGTTCTCCTCCTTAAGACTGCCTGGGGCGGAAAGAGCCTTCAAAAAGATTTTCGTCCACCAAGTTCGGGTGGGGATCCCGGTCCCTATTACAAGGAGATGATTGGGCATGTGAAAGACGTTTTAGGTAAGCTTGGAGAAAACTTTCCGGAATTAGAAGGGCGGGGTCATGAGGTGGTGGGCTTTGGTTGGCACCAGGGGTGGAACGACGGTTGCGGAATGCCTGCGACACTTGAGTATGAGAAAAATCTCTCCAATTTTGTTCGGGACGTGAGAAAGGATCTCGGCGTCAAAAATCTTCCTTTCGTGATTGCAGACAGCGGGTTTGGCGGAGTGAAGCAGAAAGTTGACCGTCGTCTTCTGATTCGCAAAGCTCAGGCCGCTCCCGAGACCTACCCCGAATTCAAAGGCAATGTCGACTGTGTCCAGACCGCCGGGTTTTTTCGTCCGGCCGAAGAATCGCCGTCCCGTCAAGGTTACCATTGGAATGGCAATGCCGAGACTTATTATCTGATTGGTGAAGCTATGGGTGAAGCAATGAAGAAACTCTGCGCAAAGTAATTTTTCGGGTCTATTTCCTTTCGTCCTCTTTAAACCGGAATGGCTTTCCGCCGACCAGATCAGCGCTGGTGAATGAGGGGCACCAGTGTTGTTCGACGTGGTTGGTGACCAAGTCCGTTCCGGTGAAGTGATCCACTCCCGGAGGGCGTTCGGGATTACTGTTAGGAAATTGCTTTTGGCTGGAAAGGTCGCGGAAACCCGGGTTGGGCGGAATACATGGGGGAGAAAGGGGGTTATTTCGACTCTAACGCTTCCTTTGCCGCCTTGGCCTTAGCTTCAGCTTCAGCAGCAGCAACCTTGGGATCACCGAGCTTAACCTGAACCTTTTCAGGTGTAAGGTCACCGTTTGCCTCCGCAGTGCCAACAGCATAGAAGTGGGTGGTGACAGCATAATCCAGAACTGCGATCTTCTGCCAATGTAGAACTTCCATGTCTAACTTGAGGTGCGTATTAAATGGTATCTTGTCGAGTGACCTTACTCTGGTATTGGTCGTATGGTTTGGCAGAGTATAATTACCGTTTGCGTCACCGCGAGGCATCGAATGGAAAGGTGCACTAAAGGTGCCTCCAACGCCCCATGAATATCCGTAGTAATCTTCTGTGCCAGTACCAATGGTTGACGGGAAAGCTTCTTTATCAACGAATATCTTTTCGTCGCCTTCGCCCCACCATGTACCGGTGCCCCTCGGATGAGGCTGAATCGCTTCATTGAAAAGTGCCAGTGTATCGCCCACATAAACGCCCTTGCCCTCGACAGTCACGAAATTCCAGTCAAAAGGTTCGGTGGTTTTCATGTTATTCTCACTTCGCCAGGTGGTGTTGAAGTACATCGTCGTGTCGGTCCATTTCCAGTCGCTGATGCCGATCTGACCAAGTTCGACAGAAACGTCAGCATCACCATAGTTGATGATCTTAACCGTAGCGTTCTTCTTAAACGGCATCGGCCACCAGCACTTCATCCAGCCATCACTTTGCACCTGTCGCCACCAACCCTTAAAAGGATTCAGGCCAGGTCCACATCCAAAGAATTCACCGACCGTAGAGAGTACACGTTCTTTGCCGTCAAAGCTGATGCTGATTACGGTAGTGCGCATCGCGGTTGCAATATCGTCCGAGTCAATTTTCAGTTCGAGCGAACTGATCGCACCAGCACCTTTGATCTTTTTAGTAAGGCTCTTACCACTTTTAAGCGTCTTTTTTCCCCCAGCTGCTTTTCTCGATACTGCAAGCTTGTTCTCTTCAGGCTTTAAAAGCTTTTCCTGCACCTGATCGATCAGAGCTGAATGTTTTGTAAGATCGTTCTTTGTAAGGGTCTTAACATCCGTTCCAGCTGAATACTTGATGTAATTAATGTTGTAGTAATGGCAGTCAGGGAACTTACCGGTAACGTTCGCATTTGGGCCGTCGTAAGTTATTTTACAATGTTTGTTGAATGGGATCGGCATATAAAGATTTCGACCGTTCCAGCCGACAACATTGCTGAGAGGCCTCCCTGTGATCGCGTCTCCGCCAACGATCTTGTCAGAAGTTGCAGCAAAGATCGCTACATCTGAGCCATCAAGATATATCCTGACCGTACCGTCAAACTTCTGCTGCGTAAGCCACCATCTGACCACTGAACCGGGGCCATCGACATCCATCATGATCCATTCACGTCTTCCGTCAACATCCTCATAGCCTTCAAAAAATGACGAGTCGGCATTTGCGAACCAGCCTTCCTCGCCGACCGCGATAGTCTCTCTGTTGTAGCTGCTGAACTGTTTACACTGAAATACAGGTTCTGGGAACTCAGCGAGCTTTGAACGATCTACCATCTCCTCAAGAAGAGTGCCAACATCGATCTGCTGGGCGACCGAAATCTGTGAAATGACAACAAATAAAAAAAATGCCGCTGCTGTAATAATTTTTCTCATAATATTCCCTTTATAAAACCTGCGGTTCTATCCTTAAACACATTTCATTTACCGTCACATTTGCCTACATGTCGAAGTTTACCACGATCTCAGATCACTGCTAGGGGATTTCCTTTTGGCGGGAAAGGCTTTGAAGTCGCATTTGGGCCAAAGGATAACAAACCAATCTAAGTCACACCCATATTAGGGACCAAAAAATCTCCCACCTTATTATATGGAGCGTCCGCCGCGTTTTCCCCCAGTGGTGTGGGTGGGGGCGAACCGTCTCAAACTCTGGAACCTAATTTCCGCTGGAAGTGTGCCACAGCGAAACCTTGTGCTCAAATAAAGCTGAGACCACGATCTCGCCAGCATGGGGCCGAGCAAGGTGTCGGATCTCTCAAACCATGTATGTCTTATCACTTATCACTCCATTCCGCATTGTGCCTGTTCACGCAAGTGTCAGCCCTGACTCCGCTTTAGTCGCGCTGTCATGAAACTCTACTACGCGGGCAATTTCCGTGTCCATGGTCTTGGATCCGAATTGGCCTATAAGCGAACATGTCGCATATTCCTGCGCCTTCTTTTCATGGGCGGCAATCCAATGGAGCGCACTTTGCTCCGCCGTCTCATCCTCCCATGGGTAAGTGATCCGCAGGGGTTTTATTCCGCAACGCCATGGCTTCGGATTAAGCCGTGCCCGGAAGCATTCCTGAATCTTGCACAGCCGCATATAGAGTGGATCCGCGCCAAGTTCTTCCATCGCACGGAGCGTGCTCTCGGCAGTTGGGTCGGCGTGAGCATGGGTAAACAAGTATCGGAGTCCAGCAGCTGTTCGATAGGCCCGAATGCCGCATTGCCGATCAATCCTGATCATTTCCTCGATCTTGGCAAGAGCCTCGGACTCCTGGCGTTCTCTAGGAGAGGGATCTTTATTTCCTAAAATCCCTGCCAGTTTGTGTTTGATCGTATCCCAAGCTGGTATCATGGGAAGATCTACGTCAACAAACATGACACTCGCCGTATTAAGGATCTGACAACCGTAGGCATTCAGAGTAACGGCGGCATAGGTCGTTGCATCTTCTCTCTCCCATTCCTCGATAATCTTCTCTCGCATCGGACGATCACCGTATAGATAGTGGTCCGGTCGTAGGCCGCTACGGATAATCTTTGCCACAGAAGCAGCTCGTTGCTCACCTCTTTCCTGTGCCTCCTCTACGCTTATATCTGACCATCCCCAGCAGGCGAAGTCCTCCATTACCTTTCCCGCCGACCCCTTTGCCCAATATCTAGGTAGTTTCATATTATTAGATTAGGTTAACCTAATGTTCCGGGCTACTGCCAGCAATTTCCTTTTGGCTGGAAAGGGTTGAAGTCGCATTTGGACCAAAAGATAACAACCCAATCGAAGTCACACCCATAGTAGAGAGAGGGGGACAATTCAGTCACAAAAATCTGCCGCCGCATTACATGGAACGCGCACTGCGTTTTCCCCCGGTGGGTGGGTGGTCTTAAGATGGCGGGGGAGTCGTGGAGGAGTTCAAGAAGCCCAACGAAACTAAGCAAAAGAAGTTCTTTAGGTTGGTTCAAAGGGATTTCTAGGCGAGTAAAACCACCGCCCCGCCTTTTCGTCACGACAGGACCAATGAGCAGCTATCAGCCACAAATTTAACTCAGTAGGTTGGGGAAAGGTGCTTGAGGTGCTTTGGTCGACTCTACTCTGTCTTCTCCTGGGTTTTCCGGTCTCACCACTCTCGGGTTAGCTTTTGGCCTTCGAAAATTTGCTCTTCGCCTATTCCGTAAACCGAAACGAAAATAGATCGGCCTGATTCAGGACGAAACGCAGATGGATCGGCTTGCCTGCGAGATTACTTAAGTCCTCTCCACCTTTCCATGTGACGACAGCGTCTATATCATCGTCGGAGAGCGGGTTGCAGTCTTTTAACGCGAAACTTGAGATCGGTTGTTTTTTGCCATCTAGAACCTCAATACGAATTTCGCCGGCTTCCCCGAGTTGGGCGTTGTAATTCACGGTCAATTTTTTGCCAGTGAAAATCAACGGTTTGGTGACGAGCTCTCCTAGTTCCGCCGTAGCGCGTACAGAGACAAAACCGTCCTTGCGGATTGTAAATCGGCGAACCCGAGGGAAGCTACCGTCCTCGTGTGGGCCTTTTATACCTAAGTTCTCACTTGCATACATGGAGAGTTTATCTGGTTCTTCTGGGAGTTCTACCATCTCCTGCCAAAGATGGTTGGAGCGGATTTTGTGGCGGTCAGCAGGTGCCGATTTTGGAATGACGGGATGTTCCATCCAGCGATAGAAGTGGAGGCCGTCGCGGCTCGCCATTAGCATGGGGTCGACCGATCCATTGAACTGCGCCGGGAAGCCGAGGTAAATATGTGGTGCGCGTTTGTATGGTTTCACCTCGTTGGTGTAGAGGTGCTCTAGCTCGGTACTTGGCCGCCCGTCGTCCCGATGATAGATGAGCCACTGCGGCTCGGTCCAGTTCATGAAGTCTTTGGAGAAGGTCACAAGGATATCGCGTTTCCAGCCTGGAGCCTTGATTCCTGATTCGCCTGATTCGTTACGTAGATGACGGAAATAGACGGCGTAGCGTTTTCGTTCCGCATCCCAAAACCCTTGGTTGCAGGAGTCCAAAGAATAGTCATTGCTAACGATCGGCCCGTCGCTCGCTATTTCCCAGTGAATGCCGTCAATGGATTGGTAGGCATAGAGACCAGTCTTCCCGCAATGGTGCCCTTGCCCACTAAATCCTTTGTATCTTGCCGCGGCCGGTGCTGCCGGATTCGTGTCTATGAATGGGTTGAATTGATGGGTAGCGATCCAGTCTCCGCTATCTTTGGCTTTAAAAGTGGTATCGTCAAAAAGGACGTTGTTTTGCTTTGAGCCAATCCAGTCGTAGATCCCAAGATTGGGTTTTTCGAAGGTGCGGCCATCCTTGCTGATCGCGTAACAGAGACGGCCACCCGCAATTTTCATTTTTTTGTTCCACCCGTAGGAGTGGTGGCCCATATACCAGGCTTTGATGACGCCGTTGTCCTGAATATACTTTGCATACCGACACCAAGGCCCCTCCCAATCGGCATCATGAGTCATGGCGACATCCGTGGTCTTATTGGTCGCGGGAGTCATCGCAAACAGTCGTCTCTTAGCGCTGCCGCGCAGGGATCCCAAGATGTAGTTGTCGACGAACAGCTCTCTGCGTGAACCAATTTTAAGCGGTTTCGAATCCAAAGTGGGTGCTTTAAAAGCGATGGGTTGCCGGGCTAGCTCCTTCCCTGTGTTGTCATCCGCTAGTAGGATTATGTGTCCAAGCAAGACCAGCGAAACCAAAAGAAAGTGGGTTCTTACGGGTATGAATCGTCTCATTTCATTTGACTGCTAGGAAATTACTTTTGGCGGGAAGGAGTTGGCGTCGCACTTGCGACTGGAATATAGAGCCTAAGATAAGTGTTCACGCCCTAAAAATCGAATTAAACCCCAATCGGAGTTACACCCATCTTAAAGACCCGAAAATCTCCTTTACCATATTATATCGAGCGTGCGGCAGGTGTTCCCCCGGTAGGATGGGTAGAGTCTAATACCTGACAAAACCTTTTGCTCTCAAAGGTTTAAGGCTTCCCAAAGGCTAGACTCTAGTTCGTCTTTACACGGAAGTGCCGAGTTGGGCTGGTTGCGTTTGGTGTGAAAGTAATCAAATGAGTTTGATGCTGATTGGTCTCGACATCTGAACCTGTCAATTTTCGAGTATTGTCATCTCGCTTCCTAGGTCTGGGTATTTCAGACTATGTTTCATTTCTAATGAATTACGAATAAGGAAAGCCATGAGAGGATCAAAGAGAGGTGAGTTCCCTATATTAGGAAGGTCTGTTGCCTGTGCCGCTATTTGGGTTGCAGTCACCGGAATAGTGAGGACTGAGGAGACGCCTGACTCGACCAAGTCTCGTACTGGCCTAAATGTTTTCTCGGTCATCGGCAGTTCTGAGCCGTTTTTTGAGCAGTGGGATAAAGGTGGTCTCGGTCTACATGGCACCCTTTCAGTCGCCATGAATGGCACAGTCCTAATGTTTGGCCGCGGTGGAGGAAAAGATATCCATGAGATTTTTCTTAGGCGATCAGAAGACGGAGGAGCGACCTGGTCGGAGCGCCAGCAGATCGGTAAATCGATCGAAATGGATTGGGAATCTCTGGGTATCGGGCCATACGATGGGGAAGGATGGGGTAATGATAAGCATTTTGCCTATGCTACGCTAGGCACTAGCGTGGTTGATGAGAATACTGGCGAGATCATGGTTTTCATGACATCCCTCCACCCTGCGCCGTTTATGTATAAGAGCCGGGATCACGGCAAAACCTGGAAACTTGAAAAGATCGTCTTGCATAAAGACTCCAGAGGTTTTTTTCCAAGCCCCAACCCGGCGCACGGCCCCGGTATCACCATTAAGCACGGTCAGCATAAGGGGCGTCTTCTGGCCGCCTCTCATGTAATGCCGGATTATCGCAAACAGGGTGGAGATCAAAACTCTTATTCCAACGCGGTTTACAGCGACGACCATGGAAAGACATGGCACTCAAGCGAACCCTTTCCGTTGAAGGGAACCGGTGAATGCGGTTTGGTCGAGCTTAACGATGGGACAATATACATTAATACCCGAACGAGTGCGAGGAAGGGGAACCGCTGGATCGCCTATAGCGACGACAGTGGAGAGACCTGGCGTGATCTTCACGAAGACGATGAGTTGTTTGATGGACCGCCTGATATTTACGGCTGCAAGGCCGGGCTGCTGAGGCTCGACCGTGACGACTGCGATATTCTTCTGTTCAGTTCGCCCGATCCGAGTTTGCCGGAGAAACAGAATCGGGCAAACGTCAACGTATGGGCTAGTTTTGATGGCGGTAAAACATGGCCCGTCAATCGTTTGATCAAGGAAGGTCCCGGCAACTATTCGTGGATCACCCAGGGCAGAAAAGGGACGCCTAGTGAAGGATTCATTTACGTTCGTTCTATTGAAGGCGGGATAGCGCGATTCAACATGGCCTGGCTGCTGCAACCGGACGACAAAAAAGCCGGTAAGTATGCCTTCGCTAAAGACTCCCCGGTCGGCAAGAACTTGGTAAGGATTGGTCCTGATTCCGATGAGTTTGTCCTACCTCCGAGGCATGTCTATCGGATGCAGCAGAAGCCGCCTTTTGTGAAGGCTGTAAAAAATGCCAAGCTTTTTAAGATCAGCGATGACCGGATCGAGAGGCTTGAGGCTGGCTATAAACTCGTCGACCCCAAAGCCAAGGGGCATATCCTGCCCCACAAGATCTGTCTGGCCGGCGATGAAATGAAAATTAGTTGCGACGTCTCTTCCGGTAGCATCACCGTCTCGTTACTCGATCCCAACGGCAAAATAATCAAAAAGAGCGAACCGATTACTGGTGGTTTTAAGACCAGAGAGATCGTCCAATGGTCCGATGGCTTCAAGCTCGAAAAATACGTGGCTACTCCCGTCACGGTCCGGTTTGAACTCGAAGGCAATGCAGAGCTCTACGCCATGAGATTCGACAAATTATTTTGGGAGTAGAACCCATATTAGGACCAAAAGATCTCTCACCGCCTTATATAAGGCATGCGCCAAGAACCCTTCCATTAGTCTAGGCTAGAAACTTCTGCCAGCTTATTCAAAAAACCCCTTATCTCGCTTACGGGAAAACCTCCCAGAGATTTGGAGTCTCTGTTTTGTCAATTATGGAGCAGTGTTTAGAGGAAGTAACCCCCTCACTTCTTTCAGCTATCGCATGAATCAATTGAGCGTTGAAATAAAACGGAGGGTCGTATTTTTAATGGGGCTTACATAGATCGCATCACTGGAGCCCCCAAAATACCGCCTACACAGTATTTTGAAGTTAGATTGATCAGCTCTCCAAATAATTCATTCCTCTGCTGTCCTAATTGCATATGCATTTGAGCGCCTTCTGGCCCGTTGTATATTTCTGTTATCCCATAGAGGGTATGTCCTGTTTCTCCAAGATCGGGCTCGAGGGGGTTGCTGAATTCAGGAGTTCTCATCACTGCGTAGCAGAGAACGACTGGTTCCACGGTTCCTTCAATGTGATGTGTCTCACGCATAAAATCTTCGTGCTTTTCAAAAAAGGTTTCCATCTGCGCTACATCGTCATTTGGAACCCTGAAAGTGATATGAAAGCCTACACATCCAGTTTTTATTTTCATATTTTAGTTTATCTACAGTTTAGAGTTAGCTTGCTGATCGTCGCAATCGATCCTCGGCCCACTTGTTCGCAGCTTGCAGCAGCATCGCCAAAGTCTGCATCCAAACGGGTGACACGATCGAGTTTTAGGATCACTACTTTGCCCGACCATGGATCAGGCGAACCGGGCAGGTAGATCGTGGCCAAGCCTTGTTTTTCATCACGTTCTGTCTCGAAGGCGATACGGTAATATTCATCGAAGGTACGAGCACGGGCTTCATTTGTGGCTTTGTCTCATCTCCCCCAATGGTATCGGCCATCTGATCTTTGAGAACTGAGTAGCGTGCGGTACCGAACGCCTCGAAAGCGATTGAGATTTTTCTCCCGAGTGACCAGCGGGCAAACACCCCAGCGGCGAAGCAGAGCAGTAGGATGATGGCGATGGATAGTCCAACGAGAAGAGCAACCCCACTGGCTGTTTTTACTGGAACGTATTTGTTTAGGAACGATGAAACCGCCACGACGATCGGAGCAATTTGCCCAACAAGTGCACCCAACACAATTAGTGGTAACAAAAATAAAAGTCCGCCGATCGCAGTTGTCTTAAGGAAGGCAATGAGGCGCTTTGATTTTTTCACGATCATGCTGCAGATCCGAATATGGTTGAAGCAGTAACGTTTACTGCAGGACCTTGAAGGTTACAATGTGTCGTGTGAAGTCAAGCGACTTCTCCGATTGAGGCTGGCCTGCATGCGTTCTTCTGCTGACCTGAAATGATCTACAATCTAGGAATCGAAGTGTCATATCATCTTCACTCTACGGGCTTTAATCCACATGGATGGTGAAATCGGTATTTGAAAAAATCATTTAACCTCTCGGGATTTACTTTTACTGGAAGAGAGTCAACGCGGGTCCTTGAGTAGAGAGGTAGTCTTTACTGGGTTTTAAGTTTCATCCGGCTATGAAGAACTGAGCCGGCGAGAAGGATCGGGGCAATTAAATTAACGATTGGGATAATCCAAATGATTGCGGCAATATTTCCGTTAGAAAAATATTTTGGTATTGGTGTAAGGGAGTGTCTCTTGGGAAAGCGGAGTTCCACAAGTTGCCCATATTCTTTGCCTAGCAAATAGCCATTAAGAAAGATCTGTAAAGCTAGGCCGAGCGGGGGAATAAACCAACCAACTAGCAATAAAGGCGAGGCTATTATATTTAGGAAGATCGTCATCAAAAAGATGCGAGCTGAGAAAAGGCATGAAGTTAGAAATGGAGGAGGCTTATTCCACTGAACATCAGGGTAATACCGTTGATGAATTACGTCTAAGATATCATCGATGAAGATCCCCACGAAGGCACCATGAATTCCAGCAAATAAAAAGTAGCTTAAAATTAAGATAGTAGATCCTCCCATAAATTGGATTACACCCCGGAACCATCCTTCTCCCTCCCCAAACCAGGACGCCAGAGTCTTTGAGAAATTATCCATAATCGAATCAAGCAGTGTCGCACCTAGAACGAGAGCTAGCATGATCGAGGTGAGCGTAAGTATGGTGGAAATAATTAAAGCCCTCAGAATTTTGGTGTCTTTGATCTGTCGAAAGGTTTTTAGAAAAGAACTTATCATAAGGATTAGATTATTGCTTTTACTGGGGTGGGGTTTGATTTCGCTTTGGGACCAGATTGGATTGGGTTTGGAGACGTCTACGAAGGGAATGTCTCAATGAGTCTATGCGATCTACTTCGTTCACAATAAAAAACATAATTAGATGATATGTTTTTTTTCTTTTTTACGCTTAGTCAATTGAGATGAATATTTTTAAGTTGTTTGGGAGAAAAGGTTTCCATGTATTTACGGCGGTAACAATTATTACTGGAGGGAATGGCTTTGCAGAATCTGGTGGAAAGGTTTGGCAAAAATACGTTAATTTTAGACAGGCTAATAATGACTTAAGCACTTGGACGGGGAGTGCAAAAACGACTGATCTTTTTCCAGGCATCCCAGTTGGGGTGGCCTACGATATCTCCATTACTTGTCAGCTGAGTAGCGACCATACAAAGATCTTAGAAACCCACCAATGGACGACGAAAGATGGGAGAATTCTCAGTACTGGATCTGGGTTTGTAACTTACGACTCCAAAAGGGAGAAAATTTTCTCTTCTTATTCAGGTTTTGACCAAGGTGAGCCGTTTTCAACTCTCATTGATATTGTGAAATTTGGGACGAATGAGGAAAAACGGGAGCATACTGAAACACTTAAAGGAAAGACGTATAACTACTCGGCCAATTTTAAGTGGGAGCGAAAAACAGGAGGGAAAACAATCACTCATGTTGGCTCAGATAAAGAGGCATTAAAGTTGGTGCTGGTGGCTGAAAATCATGGATCCTCCCAAGAGGATAAGGATATTGAAGAAGTTACGGCTACCGTTCTTAAGATGTATGATTTGGTGAATAATAAGAAACATTGGAGCCCAATCAACTCAGAGAATGGTTCGTATCAGTTTTGGTCAAGTGGTGGCCTTCTTAATCATGTGACAGCTGAGCTCGAAAAGAATCTTCCTGCAATTGAAAGTAATTCAATACAACCAAAGCACATCACCGTAGTTCCTGTTAAGGCGGGAAAAGTCGCGGTGGCAATGTTCTACGCAGAAGGAGCTGAAAAAATGAAGGGGCGACCTGCTGTGGATCACTATATGACCCGTGCCACTTTGGTGTTCGCGAAAGAAAATGGGGGATGGAGATTTAGGGCGGCTCACTGGTCACCAATTACGGGAGGGCAGGGAACGAGTACGAATAGCACGAAGAAATAGGGCTTTTTCATATCGCCCTTCAGATGGTGATTTATCAATCCAAGTTGCTCTGTCTTATAAAAGTACGATGAAAAATCAGAAGAAAAGCAGCAGATAAAGAGGGTGTCTTTATTGATCTTCCTCCGGAGGGCTTATGATATCAAATGCCTTCTCGACGTCCTTTGTTCGGGGGAATAAAAATATTAGGACCGCTATTGTTGCGATAGGGCTGAGTAAATTCAAGAGGACCCATGGGTGCTCTTGTGCTCTCGCTGATGTGACCGCCCCTAGGCACATGAAGAGTCCAAAAATGGCTGCAGGACCCGAGAAAGGGATTAGGAATACCCAAGAACCGGCTCGAGCAAGCGCGGCAGATCCGAACCCTGCTTTTTTGAGAGGCCGTTTAACCATAAATTTGCAGACCTTGTAACCGAGAGACCATAAGAGCGCGGACATGCACGCGTTGGCGATACTGATAGCTAGGAAAAACCGAAAAACCTCATCTTTTGTTTGCCACTTACTTTTACGGTGTTCAGGACGATCGCTTTCAAAGAACGAGTGTATTTGCTCCATCCATGGTGGATGAACAGCAAAGAGATAAAGGTTGAAGAAGACGCCGATAACGAAAGTTGCCATTAAAAGTTTCACGACTAAAAAGTCCTGAGAAATAGTTGAGGAGACCTTTTTATTAGGCATAAATACCGCTTAAAACTTTGTTAAAAGGTTTTTGGCCACCGGATTTCAATCCCTCGCTTGAGGAGGGTGTCTTGGAATTCGTTAAGTCGTTTTTTATTTGTATAGAAATGCTCAGGATCGGTGGATTTGGCGATGGATTCACTCACAAGAATGCCGGCAACTTCTCCGATATTCCATTCGACTGGATGGAGTCGGTAGCAGCCGTTGGTTAGATGAGTTGTCCCGATATTTTTCGACGCTGGAATGAGGTTCTTGAGGCGGCGAGGGATGAGCGCGCCGAGAGGTATTTCAAATGGAAGGGTTGCGAAATCGATGTAGTTTTCACCTCCAGAGCTGGGGTGCAGATCAATTTGATAATGTCCAATCCCAACTGAGTCTGGATAACTCTTAGCTCTCAGTCCCTTGGCGTCATTTAGGCCCTTAATTTGCATTCGATTTTTCACGCCACAATGCTGCTCTAAGATAGTTTTCAGGGCTTTGATGCGGCGGGATTCTCGAACGTAGGGATACTTAGCAAGTCCGTCACTGGTCCCCATGATGTCATTCCTTAAACGCAAACCTGGCCAGCCTTGACCACCATCATCGCGTGGAGCTTCTGTTTGCAGCCAATAGAGCAGCGAAAGGCTTAATTGTTTCGCTCGGGCTATGTGGTGTTTTTGTTCCTCGCGAGTCACATCGACCAAATTTCCCAGTAAATAATCGTTCTGCGGCCAATTGATTAGGCTGATGTCCTTTAAGTCGCTTTCAGGTAGAAAATTTTTAGCAGCTAAAATTCTTCGATAGGTCCAAAGGTTAATAATACCTGTCTGGTGCGGACCGGTTGGATTGAAGCCTAATCGTTTAGAACGGCCACTAGAGGGATGGGTGTAGTTGAAGTTTAGGAGGCGTCCCGGCCAAGGTGGGGTGATTTCGGGTATGAAGTTTTTCCAGAATTCATATTCACGAGGTTGATCGATGATGTGGTTTTCACCTTCGTTGTGATCAATAGCGAAACACATGGTGAAGGCCTGTTGATTAGATCTCGAGGCTTTCCCTGGCATGTGCAACTCACCAGTGGAACTTTTCCCTTCTGCGCCTGCCACATGTTCGCATTTGGCTAGCGGTAAAAGATCACCTAACTCTGTGGCATCGGCAAAAAAGCGGCCACGCAAAATCAAGTGGGTATTGCTCTCAAGATTCAACACCTCGACTGATTTAACTTCATCATTATCGGCTTCGACTGCTGCCGGAATCGTTTGTTTGAGGAGCGTCAATTTGCCAGTGGAGATGAAGGGTTCCAACTTTTCCTCAATACACGCTAGGGCTACCCGGGGAGCATGACAAAGACGGGAAACCGAGCCGCTGCCAGGGTTTAGGGTTTTATTGCCACGGGCATCTGCAGTGAGTTGATAATTCTTTTTGTAATGGCTGCGAATTGCGTTTCTCAAATCGCGATATGTTTGCGTGCAACCGAAGCTTTCGATCCACTGATGTTCATCCGGGGGAACGCCCTGAGAGGTTAATTGACCACCAATCCAGTTAGTCTCTTCGGTCATGATGACTGTCAGTCCAGATTGGAGTGCTGATAAGGCTGCAGCGCATCCCCCAAGACCACCACCAATCACTGCGAAATCTGCAGCCAGTTCTTTCGGTGAGCTTTTGGCGTTATGGCACCCGGACAACCCCAATGAAAAAGCGGGGAGCCCAAATCCTAGCTTAGCGAAGCTTTCTCGGCGGGTGATTTGATGTTTTTCAAAAGCCATTCTGAGATAAATAAATCTGTGGGAATCTGTTGTTGGGTGGATTCGGTGGGTAATAAAGGAGGCGTGCCCCAATAAAGTGTGGAGACTAATACACTTGATTCGCTCCAACAACTTGAAAGATAAGATCGTGAACCCTAGCTATCTTTAATAATTTAATTTTTTTCTGCAGGAGTCATCTCTCAGGATTTTTCTAAGAAAAGATAGGGAAGAGATTTTCTTAAAAAAAGAAGGGCTTTTTCATTTCGGCTTTCCCACCCCAGATAGCGGCAAGAGCAATAGACGGCAACGCATTCATGTGGTCACTTTTAGCAGCAAAAGAAAATTAACTTCGGAGCCTAGTGGCCAATGGAAGTGGCGAAGGTCACTTTATCCATCAGTATATTTCTTTCCTCTTAGGGGGGAGGGAAAGGCTTAGGAGTTAGGATGAATCGGGGAATGCTAAAAAAGTTAGCTTAATTGGTGTCGGACTTTTTGGCTGGGAGCAGAGGGTCTTTATTCGAGGCGGGAATCAGACTTGCTAAATGTCTCTTGATTTCAGCATACCGATTATCTGTTGCTTGATTTGTCCATTCGTGAGGATCGTTTTTATGATCGTAAAGCTCTTCGCTGCCATCGGCGTAGCGGATGTAGCGCCAATCCTTGGTGCGAACGCCGTGATTGTGGGCTGGGTAGTGATAGCAACCCTTTCTGGTTCCGATCCCGGATTTTTGAGGAGATTGAGGAAGCTCTTTCCTTCTAAGGTTTGTGGTGGATCTTTTAGATCACAGATTTCAACCAAGCTTGGAAAGAGGTCGAGAAGACTGACAGGCATGTCACATCTTGTTTTTGGTCGGGTGTGTTTGGGAGATACTACCATAAGTGGGACATGCGTTGTATTTTCCCACAGCGAAAATTTTTCCCAGTGCTGTTTTTCGCCAAGATGGTATCCGTGATCGCCCCAAAGAATGATGATAGTGTTGTCCGCAAGTGGTCCTTCATCTAAGGCGGTCAGAAGCTCTCCGACCATGTCATCTGCGAAAGAAAGTGATGCAAGGTATCCTTGAACAGCTCCTTTCCACTGATTGTTAGCGACTATCCATTGGTGCCATTTATTCTTGGTCATTTTTCGAGCCGCTTTTGGTAAGTCTTCAATGTCCCGATCAAGGCGTTTGGGCAATTGAATCGATTCTATGGGGAAGCGTTCAAAGTATTTTTGTGGTGCATACCAAGGAACGTGAGGGCGGTAGATACCAACTGAAAGGAATAGCGGTTTGTCATGGGTTTTGCCGAGTTGTTTTTTGGCCCACGCGACAACTTTCGCATCAGCCATTTCCGAGGTTTTGATTTGTAGTGGAGCCCAATCGAAATGCCCTCCATAGAACTCTTTGCTACTGTTAACAGGCCATTTTTCGGGCACCGCTTCAGCTGGCATTTGCTGCGTCAATGAGGGGAAGTAAGCGTCCCAAGCTTTGGCGTCACTAAAGCCAGAAAGATACTTTGGGTCAAAAAAAGTGTGTGCATGGAAGAGCTTGCCTGCGCCCAGTGTTTTGAAGCCTTGGTTTTTGAAGTGTTGTGGAAGATGCACGGCCGAATTGACGAGCGACGTTGTCCGCCAGTCGTGAGCATTTTGGTAGATGCCAGTGGTGGATGGTCGGAGCCCCATTAGTAGGCTAGTTCGTGATGCGTTACATCCAGGTGCGCTGCAGTGCGCATTGGTAAACAATAAACCGCGCTCGGCTAGTTTGTCCATGTTGGGGGTGACTGCCTGCGGATGGCCGCCTAAGACTCCCACCCAATCGTTTAAGTCATCAATCGCGATAAAGAGAATGTTATGGGGCGATGCTGTTTCTTTAGCATGGGCACCCGCTGAAACTGCTGGCGACGCGAGAGCCAGTGCTGATAAGGCGATAAGAGTGGAAGAAAATCTGGAAGCACGATCTGATGTTCCAAATTGTAGAAATTTCATGT
Organism: Akkermansiaceae bacterium; assembly: GCA_905181965.1. Lineage (GTDB taxonomy): Bacteria > Verrucomicrobiota > Verrucomicrobiia > Verrucomicrobiales > Akkermansiaceae > SW10. The sequence continues at coordinate 215,097 of CAJIZY010000009.1, read as the reverse complement.
GGGCGAGTTATGCATGAAATCTGGCTTTATAAAAGAGTGGGATGGTAATATTGGAAGATGATAAAGCTTCGAGCTACATTTGATCCGAAGGTAAAAAATGAAACTATTGAACTTCCCTTACTCTGAAGAAAAGTTTGTTTCTTTGTGCGAGTGCTGGGAGTTGCACAGTGGTGGTGTCGCCCTGACTGGGTATGTCATCGATCACTTCTTCCCATTCATCAAATCCAAGAGTTTCTGAGATGTCGATGGAGTAGTTAGCTTTGCTTCGTGAGTTCCAAGTCAGAGAGGCCTGATCAGTATCTGATTCATAAGAAATCGCAGTGATTGCAAGTTTGGTGGACCCACCCCCAAACAATTCAATTGGAGTTACTCCGCCTGCTAGAGCCGTGATTTGCTCCTCTTTGAGAGCGTCAGAGTAAACAGCTAGGTCGTCGATGCGACCTGAGAGGCTATTTGTGGTATTGGGCTCACCGCCGATCGTGAAGCTACCGTCGAGTGGCAGGAGATCAGGGATATTTTGCTTCTGAGCGACTTTAATGCCATCGACCCAGATCTCAAGATCGCCAGAGATTGTTCGTTGAAAGACGAAGTGTTGCCACTGGTTTTCAATCACAACGCCAGCCACCGTCAGGCGGCCCGGGTCACAACATCCTGCAACATCGACGTAGACTGTTCCGTTACTCCACGGTGTGTGTGCTTGGAAACCTCGGGTGTTATTCGTTGCACTTGGGGCAATCAACCAGAAAGCGCTACTCTGAGTTGCGCCAGTATTGAATTGCCAGAAGCTTACAGCGACGGCATTGGTCGCATTAATTTTGTCGAAGTGTTGTCCAATGTCTACCATTGCCATGGAGCCATCGCCAGGAAAGGCGAGGTCGAGGGACTCATCTCCCACAGTTCCCGAGGCGCCTTGGGCTTCAGTAGTAATCGTGGCATCAACAAGGAGCGAGGCGTCGGGAGCATTTCCCATTTGGTCGGTAGCTTGTCCATTGAAGTCATAGTAGACGAGGAGTTCCTGAGTCTCTGGAAAGCTTTGGGCTGAAGTTGGATCTGTATTAAACTGTAACTCGCTTGAATCACTGTAGCCATCATTGTCGCTGTCAGCTGAGTTCGGATCAGTGCCTGGCTGATTAGAATCACGAAAGGGAAGATTTGGATTTTCAACTCCATCAAGGAGTGAATCACCGTCACTATCATTGTTGAGTGGATCAGTTCCGGTGTTATTGATACCGACAAAGATTCCGGTGCCACTCTCGACCCCATCTTTTAGTCCATCGTTATCGGAGTCGTCATTATCTGGATCAGTACCCGCTACGAATTCATCGATATTTGACATGCCGTCATTATCAAGATCTTGGTTGGCATCATTGATAGCTGGATTGAGTCCGTTTGCTGTTTCGTAGGCGTCGGGAATCCCATCGAAATCGGAATCATCATTGGCGGGGACCAGGGAGCGAGGGTCGTTTCCTGCCGCTAATTTAGCGATTTCGTCCGAGCTCAAACTATCTGCAAAAACAGCAAAGTCATCAATTTGACCGCTGATATTCCCCCCTTCATTGTCGGTTCCAATGAGCAGTTGACTGAAGTCTGAGGGAAGAACGCTAGTATTGTTACCTGATAGGATGAGAAGACCATCAACCCAGACTTCTTTTAGGGTTCCATTTTTTTGGAAGACGATGTGCCTCCATTGCCCAAGAGTCGTGATGCTTGAGCCATCTCCGTTGATTCTTTGTGATGTTGTATTGCAGCATCCTGCCGTATCGAAGTAGACATTACTATTAACCCAGGTTGCATGAACGCCGATTCCTCTTTGATTCCCAGTAGTGCTTGGCGAGAGGGCTCGGAAAGATGAGCTAGCGGTTACGGCACTAAGATTCTGCCAGAAGGAAATTGCGAACTGGTCTTGTCGTGCAGCGATATTAAAAATTCCTCCTGCTTCCACTGTGATGCCAGTTCCATTTTTCTCAATGCTGCCCATATCAATCGCTTTGTCCCCGGCTGCGCCACTCCGTCCTCCACCATCAGCAGTGTAAGAAGTGGTCCCCATTAAAGTGCCTTCGAATCCTTTAATTAGGTCATTTGTTTGGGTTGGTTCTGATGCCTCATTAAAATCCCAATAGGCTAAAATATCTAAGAGCCCCGTCCTGAGAGGTTTGGATGCGGGTTTCGTAGGGTCCGATGTGCTTAAAAGAGCCTCAAGCCCGTCATTGAAGCCGTCTCCATCCGTATCTGGATTATTTGGATCTGCAGTATCGTTGGCATCGATATAAGTTCCGGTGTTTGTTTCGGCTCCGTCTAGAATTCCGTCTCCGTCAGTATCGATTTCTTGTGCGGAGAGAGGAGTCGAAATCGCTATGGAGATCGCTAATAAAAAGGTTGTTTGTTTGTGGCGCATCGAGATATTTCTTGTGAGATCGGCGAGTAGTCTACTTCTAACAAATAAGTGCCGTCAATTAGGGATTTCTGAATGGCTAGGTTGTCAGTTGTTAGGAGAGTTTCGGCATAAGAGGTGAGAATAAGCTTGGGGAGGGATATCAAAAGAGCTTCAAATTTTGTTTTGGAACAATTAAATCGTTGGTCTTTCGTTATATCCTTCGAAACTAAATGACATTTACATGCAACTTGTGTGAGTGTTGTCGGTTTAACCCCTGTTGAAAAAGCTATCATGAATAAAATTATCATTCTCAATGTTGTATGGGTTTTCGTTGCAGTAGGTGCCTTTTACCTCGGAAGGAATGATGAACCGAATGGTTCTGAAGCAAAGACATCTGATGGAGGTGGCAAGAATCGTTCTAGTCAAAATCGTTCTAGTCAGGTGAGATCTTCTTCATCTGAAGGTGGAAAAGAAGGGGGCTCTCAAAGTGCCAAGACTAATGGCTTATCACAGGGAGTAACATTGGCACAATACGAACGTGAGACGGATGCTTTGGTAGCCAATAAGTTGTTTGCAGATCTTCTTCTCACATTGAAGGCAGAGAACGCACGAGAGGTTTTCGAGGCATTGCTAGAAAAGCGAAAAATGGTGGTGAGAATGGCGAGCAAATGGCGTTTTTTCTGGAGGCCTGGGGAAAGCTCGATGGGGAAGCGGCTCTCACGGCAGTTGAAGAGCTTGGTGGCGATGGTCGCCGACGGGGGTTCGCTTCAATTTCTGCGATGAAGGGATGGGCAAGCTCTGATCCAACTGCGGCACGGGCTCATTTAGAAGGTCTTGAAGCTGGGTTTGAAAAAGGAATGTTGGTTCAAGGAGTTGTAAGCGGGATGGCTTCGGTCGACCCTCAGTTGGCAACAGAGTTTGTTTTGGAAATGGATGAGGCTCGACGGGCAGAGGGTGGAGACGGGGGAGAGGACCGCTGGAGAGGCTATGCAACTGATCGTCAGATGGAAGCAATTGCGCGTGCTCAGATGCAGCAAGGAATGCCACAGGCGACGGCTTGGGCTGAATCTCTTCCGGATGGCAGTATCAAATCTTCGGCGTTCGATCGAGTCGCGGAGAATTTTGCTCAGAGTGACCCTGAAGCTGCTGCCGAATGGGTAAAGTCTCATGCCGACCAAGAATATGCTGAACGCGCTGTTCGTGAAGTTTCAGAAGAGCTCTCTCGTAAAGATCCAGCAGCAGCTGTCAGTTGGGCTGAAGAGCTCCCTGAGGCCACGCAAGCAAGTGCAATGCGACAGTCGATTGAGCAATGGACACGGCAAGACGCAGAGGCTGCCGGACAGTATTTAACAACGATGGAAGAGTCAGCGAGCCGTGACGCTGCCGTAAGCTCGTTTGCCCGGACCCTTGATCGAGAAGATCCTGTTGTGGCGGCTGAGTGGGCTGCTTCGATTTCTGATGAGGGGGCTCGTAATGAAACACTTCAATCGGTTGGCCGTTCATGGGTGCAAACCGATGCTGAGGCAGCGAAAGCTTGGCTTCCCAATAGTGGGCTCTCGGAAGAGGCTCAAGCTGAGGTGATTGAAAGTGCCGCTCGTGGTGGTGGGCGCAGACCGGGGCGTTAATGTTTTTTTGTCCCATCTTTAAAAATAGGGTTTAGGTGGTTTTTCTAGACTCATGTCTACCAGGGGTTAACGCCTTCCGCCTCGTTTTTAATACGGGTGAAATAAATATTTGCTGTGATTTAGAGAGGGCCGGACCCTTGGGGTTATTGGGTCCTTCAAAAGTCTGGGTTGATGTCTTTCGGCTCTTTCCGGTAATGGCGAGATGCCTTGCGTCCAAGTTCATGATTTTGGTCACACTTCGAGGACTGACTTAGATGGTCGGGGCTTGGAGCATTGAGATCGGTGGAGCCTGGTGCCTTTAAGCCAAGGCAGGATGCCGGAGATTGGTGTTCTAATCACCTGCGAGGAAGGAGGTGAAAAATTTTCACAATGTTCGACTGGATTCGGCACTTCCTCGAGCAAAGGCCGTGAATCCCTCATCGGTTGGAAACGAGATCTAATTTTATTTGACACATTTTCCTCTTGGATCACGCTTTTAGTGTATCGTTCTAAAACCTAATTCTTCATGTTGTCTAATCGTTCCAATTTCTTCTTCCTTCTCTGGTTTTTCTTTAGTCTTTTTTCAAAAGCTGCCATCTTAACAGATTTTAACGGGGGAGGGGCGTATGACGCCGCGTCATTCCGGGAGGGCGATGAAGGATCTGTGAGGAATGGATATTACCACCTGTTGGATGCCGGGGTTGGAAGCCAAGGAAATTACGTTTCGTTTCCCGTCTCTGAAAATACGAGGGGGTGGTCTGATGCCCAATTTTCAATGGATTTCAGGGCATCTGATATCGAAGCTGATGGTTGGAGCGTGGCATTCCTAGATGCTTCTACTCATGGGGAGTCAGGGGCAGTCAGAGGGGGCTCCGACGGCCTGCGTGATGAGGAAGAAAGAGGACAATACACGAACTCAATTGGTGTAGGATTCCGGACTTTTAATGGGACCAATGCCACTATCAACTACAATGGGGTGGAAAGTGGTGATGCCAGCTATGATCTCCAACCCTCTCAGTGGGGGTCTCTAGAGATTAAGATGAATCGAAATGATACCGGAGGCGTATTCGTCGATGTCTCGATTTTTCCAGAGCGGGGATTGCAGGGGAATCCTCAGGTTGTCTACAACCAGTATGCTCTTCAGAATGTATCGCTCGAAGAATTCCGGGTGCAGATCGCTGGGCGAACTGGAGGAGCGTCTATGGATCTGGATATCGATAATGTTTCTTTGAATTTCGAAGTTGCCGAGCCGCCAGCTCCGATTGGTTTAGTCATCAACGAATTTGTTGCCAACAACGAGGATAGTCTTGAAGATGAAGATCTCGATAATCCCGATTGGATTGAGCTCTACAATGGGCAGGATCAAAATCAAAACCTTAGCGGATATTATCTCACCAATGACCCCGCTCAAAAGACTCTCTGGCGGCTTCCGAGGGTGATCATGTCACCTTTTGATCACTTTGTCATCTTTGCCTCGGGGAAAGATCGGAGTTCTCCTGATTCCTCGCTTCACACTAACTTTAATCTTTCGAAAGAGGGTGGATACCTTGCTCTTATTGCACCTGATGGGATAACGGTAGTTTCGGAGTTTAACTATCTGGAGCAGGTCCAAGATATTTCCTACGGAGCGCTTGGTAATAACCGTTCCGTTGGTTATTTGGAAAACCCAACTCCCGAGGCAATCAATTCTGGCTTGCAAGCTGATGGGCCACCTGCTGAGAGTGTCAAATTTGACCGTGCCGGTGGAGCCTTCTCAGGCTCTTCTACCTTGGAGATTCTCCCTCCATCTTCGCCTACCGCGGTGGTTAGATATACGACTGACGGCTCAGTTCCGAACACAACATCGCGCGTTTACGCATCTCGTTTTAATATTACAGACACCACGATAATCCGAGCACGAGTCTATGAAGCGGGTCGACTGCCAGGTGATGTGAAAAGCCGCACTTTTCTCGAGTTAGCTTCAAATATTAGAAATTTCACTTCCAACCTTCCTATCGTGGTGGTCGATACAAACGGGGTTAATATCGATAGCTCCGGTCGAAATTTCCAACCTGTTTACACAGTGGTAATCGACCGCGACGAGCTAACTGGACTCGCCCGGATCAATGACCCTGAGCCGAATTTTACAGGAAGAGGAGGAATGCACATTCGTGGGCAATCTTCCGCAGGATTCCCAAAAAAACAATATGCATGGGAGACATGGAATAATGAAGACGAGGATAAGAAAGTCTCAGTTTTAGGGATGGCAGCCGATTCTGACTGGATTCTCTACGCTCCGTATTCTGACAAAACCCTCATGCGTAATGCGATTGTCTATGAGACCGCCCGAACGACCGGTGGTAGCTTTGGTGGGGTTAGAACCCAGTATGTTGAAGTCTTCATGAACCGAAATCGTGGAACAGTGACACTCAATGATTATCGTGGGGTCTACGTTTTAATGGAGAAAATCAAACGAGGGAAAGGAAGGGTCGATATCGAACGGCTTGGTGATTTAACGGTAGATCCAAAGCTGATCACTGGCGGATATATCTTTAAGAAAGACAAAGGGCCATACAGTAGAGCGTGGAGTACTTCAATCGAGAGAGTTCCGCTCGATATGCATGAACCCGAGCGTCCAAATAGCGCTCAGTTTTCCTATATTCGCAACTATGTGAACCAAATGGAAACTGCTCTCCATGGCGATTCTTTCGATGATCCTGACGAGGGATATCAAGCTTACATCGACCGCCTAAGTTTCATTGACTCGCACCTCTACACGGAAGCTTTCAAGGATATCGATGGCTACCGAATTAGCACCTATTTTTCAAAATCACGGAATGGGAAAATCCGCGCCCTTCCTGTTTGGGATTTTAATTTAGGACTTGGCAATGCTAACTATCTTAACGGGCAGAACCCCCGCGGATGGTACTACCCCCAAGTTGGGGGGAGTGATTATTACTGGTATGACACCCTCTTTACGGACAAAGAATTCACCTTGGCTTACTGGGATCGGTTTTGGTTTTTACGCCGGAGCTTACTCTCAACCAGTAACATGATGAGTATGATTGATCGGCACGATACCGAACTTGATGGTAGTCGGGGAACCCCGAATGCTGTGACTAGAAATTTTGAAGAGTGGAATACGCTGGGAAGATATCTCTGGCCAAATGCCGACGGTTTCGCTTCTCGGCGGACTCACCAAGCTGAGGTTGATTGGATGAAAAACTGGCTTACGACGAGGCTTGATTGGATGGAAACCCAATCTCGTGGTAGCAACGGAAACGCACGACCACCTGTCTTCAATAATTATGGAGGAGAGGTTCAATCAGGGTTCGATCTCGCAATGGGTGATCCAAATGGTTGGCCGGGTGCGAAGATTTACTATACCCTAGACGGTTCTGATCCCCGCCTCGGCAAAAGTCCATCGATCGCACTTGTTGAGGAAAGTGCCCCGTGCGAAGTGCTCGTCCCTTCTCTTGCTAATGGAGGTAGCAATTTATCACTCGCGGAGTGGACTGATATTACTTCTCCTCCAAACCTTGCCAGTTGGGTTTCTGGGAATCAAGGGGTCGGCTACGAAAAAAGTTCAAGTAACCTTTATGATGATTACTTTAATTTGGATATCGAAAGTCAGATGGCTTCAAAAAATGGAAGCTGTTATATCCGAATCCCCTTTACGATATCATCACAAGCTGAACTCGATTCATTGGAGAGCCTTACTTTAAAAATGCGCTACGATGACAGCTTTGTCGCCTTCATAAATGGCACTGAAGTCGCCAAGGACTCTAATGCCCCTGCTACTCTCGCTTGGGATTCAATTGCTGAGGGTTCTCACGATGATGACGAAGCAATCGAATATGTTCCTTATACGATATCAGGGAGAGGGAATCTTTTAAAGGTAGGTCAAAACATTCTGGCGATCCAAGGACTCAATCGAGGGCGAGGGAGTAACGATGCCCTTTGGTCATGTCTGCTATCCGCGAGCCGAGGAGGTGGTGATGCAGTCAGTGCGAACGCACTCGTCTACTCTTCTGCAATTGAAATGGATAAATCTGTTGATGTTCGTGCCCGAAGCTTTGATGGGTTTAAGTGGAGCCCTCTAAGCCAAGCCGGTTTCGTAGTGAGTGCAGTCCCCGCGTCTGTTGAGAATCTAGTTATTTCAGAAATTCATTATCGTCCAGCTTCCCCTTCCTCCGGCGAGACGAGTGCCGGGTTCGATAGTCGAGGAGATTTTGAATTCATTGAGCTCCTAAATATAGATCCTAATCAGGCCATCAATTTGGAGGGAGTCACATTTTCTGATGGTATCGACTTTGCCGGCTTTGACGACGCTCTTCCGTTGAGAGCTCGCATTCTCGCTCCTGGAGAGCGTGTCCTCCTAGTGAGTAACCGAGCTGGTTTTGAACTGCGCCATGGATCTGCAAATATTGCAGGCGAATTTGATGGGTCTCTAAGAAACGAGGGTGAACAGATCGTGTTGTTGGACGCAGGTGGCTTCTCGATCGCTCGACATCTCACTCGGTGACCTCCCTTGGCCGGAGGCAGCTGCCGATGGTTCAGGCTTTTCACTCGTTTTAAGCGACGCCACGTCAAATCCAGATCACAGTCAGCCAACAAGCTGGCGTGCGAGTGTTGATCTCAATGGTAATCCAGGTGGGGATGATTCAGTTCCCTTCACTGGGATTGCTTCCGCAGATGAAGACGGAGACGGGTTTAATGCATTTCTTGAATATGCGCTTGGCTCTGACGACAGATCTGGTGGGTCGTTACCTTCTTTGAGTTTAGAGAGAGAAGCGAGTAATGGATTGGGCGACTTCTTTGCAGTGTCATTCAGGATCAATCTTGCGGCTGTCGGGCTTCAGTATTCACTACAAGGGAGTAGTGACTTGGTGAGTTGGACGAACGAAAAGGAAATGACTCACGTCGCGACTAATCATAACGGTGATGGGACAGCCACCATGAAATTTAGATCCGCTAGTCCAGTTAACGCTATCTCTGCCGAGCGGTTTTACCGGATTCAGGTAAAGGGACCGCAATAATCAAAAACATGAGGTGGTCAGCCAGCTGACGCTCTTGGCTCTCGTTAGAATCAAATCGCTCTCGATTGTTTTGCTTGCTGAAAAATCTGGGTTGGCTGGCCCTCCGGTCACTAAAAAATGGTGATTTAGAAGATTGCTCTTGTCAGGGCCTGCGGTAGCTTGTTTCCTTCAGGCGTATATGAAAATTATATCTATTATCATGACGTGCGCCAGCTTAGCCCTTTTCTCCAGCTGTAGCTGCACTAAGACTGCCTCTTGCTGTGGCGAGGGCGGCGAGTGTTGCAAAGACCATTCGAATCACTCGCACAAGTAACGCTGGCCTTGCCACCAGCGAGGTTTCCAATGCTTTCAAACGTGTCTAGGGTAACTTCGACACGTTTTTTGCGGTCTTGAATGATGAAATAAAAGCTTGTAGGAGGAGCTTTCTACGAGTTGCCTACCAATGATGAAGATTGTTCTTTTGCTGCCGATTATTGCTTCGTGTTTTGTCAACGTCTCCTGTGTCACTTTAAAGCTAGAGTTGGGCTGGAGTCACCAGAAGGATACAGAAAAGGCAGATCAAGCAACTCCTGAGATTCTTGATAAGTGAAAGTTGAATCGCTTTGAACAGCAAGTAGGGAACCGCAAGAGAGGCGATTATTCGCCCCAACTTTGGCTTCCATTGGCATTTGTTTGCGCCTTGTGCCTCTCCTCCGCGTAGCGTTCGCCGAGGTGGTTCATGCTCCTCGTGTCGAAATGCCAATGATCCATTACGGTTAGCCCCTTTGAGATCAAAAGTGGGAGTTATTGCCCGAAACCTTGATAAACCGCTTTCCTGAAAATCTGTAAACTTTTGCCCGGTGTGGGATATAAACGGGTCATAAAAATGGCGTAGAGTTCGTTGACTGGATCAATCCAAAAGTGGGTGGTGTGATACCCACTCCACCCATAAATACCTTTGGGCGCTCCATCGCCACCTAGTTCAGGGTTTTCTAGGACATAAAACCCTAAACCCAAATGATTGGCAGAACGCTCTCCACCATAACCGGGGATTTCTCCCATCTGGTCGCTTAGCATAAGTGATAGCGTCTCTTTAGAGATGATTGTTTTGCCATCACGAGTCCGCCCTCGGTCGACCAACATCTGGCAAAATCGGCCATAATCGCGAAGATTTGAAATCAAACCTTCACCCCCTAAAGCCAAAGCACTTCCGGGCTGATAATATAATTCATCCTCTCTTTTGGTTCCTCGACGAAAATTCGATTTCTCTTTAACGAATAGCGGCTGAAAGCGTTCTTCTCGATCTTCATCATTAAGATGAAAGCTGGTGTCTCCCATATCTAAAGGCTGAAAGATCTCCTTCTCGAGGAAAGATGCGAAGTCTTGCCCGGATATTATTTCGATTGCTCTCCCAAGGATAGCAGTGCTCATGCCGTAGGTATAACGCTCTCCGGGATGATGCTTAAGGGGTTGTTTGACCAGAAGATCAATCATTTCAGCAAGGTCTTTCAGTTCTATGATCTCTTTCCATGTGCCCTCCTCATGAAAGGATCCGTCGTAACCATAAATCCCCGAAGTGTGTCGCAAAAGATCCCGGAAGGTAACCTCTCTCTTAATGGGTTTGGTGAGGCCTTTCTTATCTTGAACTTTCAGCTGAGAAAGTTGTGGGATTACTTTAGAAACCGGATCATCTAGTCGAAAAGAACCGCGCTCATGCAAAATCATCGCGGCAACGCTGGTGATCGGTTTTGTCATCGACCAAATCGGAAATAAGGTCTCATCCGTGATGGGGCGATCCCCGGGGAAATTGGAATTTACGGCCCTATGGTAAAGGACCTTTCCTCGTTGCACGACCTTGGCAACGTTTGACAGGCAGTGTTGATCTTTGATCAGGACTTCTTGTGCCGCCTTAACTTCCTGCATTGCGGTCTGCGCTTCAAAGATCGTAAGTTCACTATCATAAAATCTCGTAAAATCAGGGGCGCTCGGATGTCCGCTGTGCGGGCCAAAATGATGTCCGCGCGATTTGTTACGCCACAACAATGCCCAAGCTGTTTTCCGGGACCATTCGTCGTGGTTGAGCGCTGGCAGGAGGCGCTCAGTCCACCAATTAGCAATAGGGACTTTGTCAATTCCAGTTTCTGTTAAAGCAGAAATTTTACCATGGGACTCAGCGAGTTGTGCGACCATCGAAAGAACTTTACCCATTTGCCGCACGTCGCGCTGCTTCCAGATTTTGTAATAATCGAGCCCAAAGATATCGACGTAATCATCACCGGGATAGCCTTCCATGTAGTCTTCTTCATCGACAATATCTTGAGGAGAGATGGCATAAAGAATATGGTGAAGGTGTCTTGTGAGCCGCAGGTGATTCACAGTCATACGCCATAGAGCTATAAATTCGCCATCTTCACAGTGGCTCCGGCCCCACCAAGGCCATCGTTCACTGTGTTCATGAAAGGGTCGCAGGATTACAGGAATGCAGCTGCCATCTTCACGCTTTAAATCGCCCAAAAACGCAGCGATCAAATCTAAGGTTGCTAGAAATTTCTTAGAGGCGGTTCCTCCTGGGAGAACTTGGCCAACCACCTTTGTGTTATCCCAAGCATTGCGCCCGCTTACCGGATGATCGAGGTGCATTGAAATCGTATTGATACCACCACGGGCATCCGCCTCGCGAATTAGGCGTTTCATTTCAGTGAAGGAGACACCGTCGAGATTGTGATCAAGATGAATGTCTCCAAGGTCCCAGCCATAAACTGCCGGATAATCCCCACAAACTTCCTTGATATCGCTTCTGCCAGTTTCAGATCTCCAGCCCACCCCATAAGCCGTGGCATCTTGGTGCCCGATCATGATTCCCTTTCCTGCCTGATCGTGCAGACGCTTTAGCAAAATTTAAGCAGCTTCAGTTGCCTGAGGATCAGACGTTACAGCCATGAGTCTGCGCCTGTAAGATACTTAAAGAACAAACAATTAGAATGAGCACTCTCATGGGAATAAAAAAACGATTTTGGTCTAAGCTCGTGATGAATCTTGGGGGGAGGGAGGTTTTTTCGGAGCTCCGCTTGATGTTGAAGCGTCAGAACTTAGGTTTGGCAACAGCTATGAACGATTAGCTAAAGGAAGATTTTCTTTCCATCATTTTGAGCGCTCTCATAGATAGCGGTAATGACTTCAACTGATTTTCGGGCTTCGGTTGCTGAAGTTGATGGCTGCCGGCCTTCGTTAATGGCTGCGACTACTTCTTCGAAGTTTCGTTGGTGCTGATAGAAGTTGATGGCGGTGGGATCATTTGCTCCAAGGCCGGCTTCCTGTCCCTTCATAAGGGTGCTTTTAATTTCGGCATCCTCAGGCTTCTCTTCGCGGAAGTCCCAAATTTCAAAGGCTTCGTCGGCAAGGAAGGCTGATCCGTCGGTTCCAGCGAGTTGGACCCGGGCAGGGTGCCCATCCTTTGACCAAGTACAGGTTGAGGCTTCGATGACTCCGCGCGCCCCATTCTGGAATTCAATAATGGCGACGCAGTGGTCCTCGACTTCGATCCGCTCATGAGCAAGGCAAACTGTTGTAGCTTGAACGCTTTTAACGGAACCGGCGAGGTAGATGAGAGCGTCGACCGTATGAATGGATTGGTTCATAAGGGCTCCGCCTCCGTCGAGGGCCCAGGTTCCGCGCCATCCGGCGGAATCGTAGTAAGCTTGGTCACGATGCCACTTAATATACGCTGAAGCCGAGGCGAGGGTCCCGAAGCGGCCTTCGTCGGCTGCTTTTTTGAAGGCGTCCATTCCGGGGTGGAATCGTCGATTTAAGACTGCGGCAAGGGTTTTGCTGTTTTCTTCGGCGGCCGACATCAACTCGTCAATTCGGGGGATGGTAATCTCAAGTGGCTTTTCGACGATGGCGTGTTTCCCCGCCTTGAGTGCTGCCAAGGTCGGGTCAAGATGAGCACCGCTAGGGGTGCCGACGGTCACGATTTCCAGTTCGGGTTCAGCAAGGAATTCCGCGATGTCGGAAAAAGCTCTAGCTCCATATTCGTGAGCGAGTTTATCTGCCGCTTCCTGTCGAAGATCAAAAACCGAGTGGAGAGTGCCCCCGGTCATGGCGGTAATTGCTTTGGCGTGGAAATGTCCGATCATTCCAGCTCCAATGATTCCAAATTTCATAGTGTTATGCTGGGAAGTTGAAACCATGGATGCATATCTGGCAAGAGTGGCTTTACTTAACCTCCTCGCTAGAGGGATTTCGACGACCCAGGAATCCTTTAATCCTTCGTCATTTGAAGTGGAAAATAAGCAGGCTTAAACAGACGGGAAGTGGCCCACAAGTTTTTTTAGTAGGTCGGCTTAAACTCTGCTAGAATGCAATAGCCCGAAGACGCCAGAACGTCTTGTTAGTGTCCGATAGGTTTAAGTTGAATTGCCTCGTTTGGATCGATCCTGATAATGCGCTAACGAGAGTTTCTCTCGTTGACCACGTCTTGAGGTCGGTAGACGTCTGGAACTCAAGAGTTACTCCACTGTGATCGATCTGTCTGGTGAAGCTGACCGTTCCATCAGGGGCGATCTGGACGAGGGAAGCGAGCTCATCATGAGAATTCGGATCAGTACCAAGCGAAAATTCGAGAAGGTTTGAGAGGGCATCGCCGTCTGGATCTAGGTCTTCGATACCAACACCATTCTTTGAGGCCCAGTTTTGGTAGCTTTCGGTTTCAAGAATTTTTCCAGGTGTGGGGTTTGCGGCATTCCAAGAGCTCGAGAAATTTCCGTAGTCAATTGCTCCATTGCGCGTCAGCGAGGAGCCTCCAGTAGCATCCGGCCAAGGAAGAGTTGATTGATAGTGAACGTCATCGGTTGTAACCTGATCGGTGCCATCGTCGTCGAGGCCTTTTTGAAGTCGCACTCTCCCGTTCGAATTATTGAGCGGCCCGTCGGTTGCAGGTCCGATTAGGGTGACTGAGGGCGTGATTTTAAAGGTGTCTCGGAAATTAATAGTTTGGGCGATATTAATTTGAGGATCAAAAGTGACAATGACGATTGATGCGCCTGCGGCGATGCGGTGAGAAGAATTGAAGTCAAAATCGAGTCCACCCCTGAGTTTCCAGAATTCAAGCGAGACCGCGGTATCTCCGGTGTTAGTGAGTTCGACAAATTCGTGCGAATCGGAACCGGTTGGAGCGTAGTGAATTTCGGAGATGAAAACTGGCCCGAGGGCCGGCCCACTATTTGGAGCCTCGGGTGTGCGAGCTGTCATCGTGAAGAGCGTATCAGCCCCTAGACCATCAGGCCAACGTCCGAGGGTGGTTCCAGGAGCTGCCGCTGCGAATTCAACTTGGTCGACAAAGCTTATTGGTTGACCGGAGCTGTTGGTTTCAACGAGCCAGAGGTCTTCGCCATTTCCTCCGCTATTGAGGCCAAAGGGGCGGCCGGTTTGCCAATTTCCTTTGATGGCAGTGTTATCGAGGAATGTGGCGTCGATCATAAAGCTGTTTTGATCAATGACGATCACTTCGAAGCTATCATTAAATTTGGAAAAGCCATTGTATCCATCAATCGTGATGAGATCTCCGGTGGATAATCCGTGAGCGTTGCTTTTTACAGTGGTTGGACTGGATCCTGCGATTCCCGTATAGTTGGTGATAGGATTTGCTGGGGGAGCATGATATTGGCTCTCCTCGATGACAAAATAGCCGAGTCCTCCAAGTGTTTTCTGGGGAAGTTCGTATGAGCGGTAAACACTCTTGGAGTCGGTAAGAAGCCAGCCTCCGATCTCGAGAGGGGAGGCAGTGGTGTTGTGAAGTTCGATGAAGTCCAAGCCGGGGTCAGCTGATCTGACTTCGTTGATGACCACTCTTCGATCGGAAATGGGGCCGTTAACCCCCGGGGAACCGTGGAAGGCTGCGCTGGGAACCCAGCTATCGGGATTAGAAAGGTCGCCGGTAAGGTCACGGAGCTCCAATGATGATCCGTCACCGTCGGGGCGGGCTGGCCAGGAGTCAGAATCATCGAAGCGAAAAGAGCTGATTAAGCTTCCCTCGCTATCGAGGAGGGTGAGGATTTCACCGTTGTTATCAAGGGCACCAACAAAAGTTCCCGCGATCAGGCTGGAAAGATCCTGACCATATCGCTCCAGAAAAGCGATTTGATCCCGCACGACGAGTGCCCGTTCGCCAGGAGCAATTGGGAAGGGGGAGAGCGAAAGTGAGATTCCTTCCGTAAAGGAGAGATCGGCAAGATTAATTGCGGTTGTCCCGTTGTTGGTGAGTTCGATAAATTCAAAGAGATCCTTGTTTTCTAGATCGAGGGGCGCAGCGTCACGTTTCTCGAGGAGGGTGGCTTCCCGCGGGTGGTAGTTAATCTCACTAATCACGAGGTTTGAAGCGTCTGCTGGTTGTTCCAAGAGAAAGGTTCCGGAAACGGTGGCAGACCATTCATCTTCCAGTTTTAAACGCGCCGTGATAAGCGCTGATTCTGGAAGATTGATGATGGGCTTTCCGGCTGGGCGTGAAAGAGAAAGGGCGACATCGATTCCTAAGTCGCTACTGTTGGCGCTAGAATTATGAAGTTCAATCGAGAGGGTGTTTGTTCCCTCGAGAAGGTCGCCTGGAGCTATTGAAACTTCGGTTTCAAAACTCTCGTTTTCGTTAGAACTACGGATTGCAAAATCGTTGTAGGTTACAGTTCCAGCTTTCATATTTTCTCGGAACATTTCTTTCCCATTGAGATAAACAATCAGTCCATCGTCCATGATTGTTGAGAAAGTGAGTGAGGTCACATCGGCAGCATCAATCACCTCGAAACTTTTACGGAAGTAGACGGCGGGGTAGCCGCCCCCGAAAGATCCAATATCTAGAATTGTGTTTGCGCGAGCGGCATTGATTGAAGTGGCAGTACGTCCTCCGATCAAACCTTGCCCTTCTTCCCAAGAACCATCGTCAAATTGAGGGTGTTTCCAATCGTTTGAGTTGTATCCCGATGCCGGATTTGTTTTCACAATATTGCTCGGGGAAAGTGCAACCGAGGAGGCTTGGTAACGCCATTGGTCTGACTCAAATGGAAAGACTAATTCGGTCGCCACGCCGGAGAAAATTGGAATCGCTTTTGGAGAAATTGTCCCGTCTGAGCGGAGAGGATCTGTTCCGTCATAGTATTTCCTAAGTCATAAGTCTCTCCGTTGAGAGTTAGTTGATTGTTGCCTCCTGAAAATCCGCCTCTGGATGTTTGTCCGTTGATGGCAAAATTAGGAGATTCTAATGTAGGGTATAAATTAGAGTTTTTGAGTTGCCTAATGACGTTGTTTGTTCGAACCGGGAAGTAGGAATTGTAGAGCCGATTTTGTTCCGTTAACCATTCGTCACGATCGTATGCCGTGGAGCGGCGGTGGTCGCCCCAGCGGGCGGCTTCGGCAATGACCGCCTTGTCGATGGTTGCTGCATATTTTTCCCAACGAGCCCTTGTTTTTTCAGGCGTAAGAGCTCCCTCTCCGGTAAGATGCATGTGTGCGCGATCAGCAAATCGTTGGCGATATTCTGGGATTGCTTGCAGGCTTGATTGAATACGAACAATATCACGCGGATTTGAGTTAGAAGAGGGGTTCTCGAGAACCCGTTCCCCGTCCCAAGAATAGAGCTTCCATGGGCGCATTTCGGTTGGAGTAGAATATGGGCCGCCTCCGGCAGCACGCCAGTTTCCGTCAAATTTCAGATCTTGGTTTCCTCCGAAAATTTGGATGATCTGGAAGTCGATATAGTTGTCGACGTCGAGAACTTGTTGAATGTTCTTCCAGTTGCGAGTGTTGACGACCGAGCGCATGGCATTCCAAGCAGTGGAGTTTCCTTCGACAAAGGTTCCCCCGTTCCGAGCGTCAATGAGATCACTGTCGCCTCCATCGTAGTTGGCATAATGTGCGTTATCTTGTCGTTCGGCAACATTGTGGAGCCCCCAGTAAAGCCCGTTCACGAATAAGTGAGCCAGGAATCCGGCACCAGCATCTTGGTTGCCCATATCGCGAAGGCTTTCACGCATCCATTGGTCTCGAATCATAGAGCCGCGGCTCCGTTGTCCAGAATCCCGATGAATCCAAGAATTGTTATAGCCTGCGCGCAGAGCGATAGAATTGAAGTTGTCGACATCTACTTCGGGGAAAAGAACTTGTCCAAGGCGACCGGCGCCATATTCCGTACGAAAGCGGAAGGAAAGTGAGTGCTTAGGGGATGAGCTTGGATTACGGCTGGCTCCACCTTGAACCTTGAGCCCGCAGTGTTCTTGGAAGGCAGGTCGTGAATCGTTTTCAGCTGGAATAAATTCAGCGGAACAGGATCGCTCCAGTCCTTGTGACGTGGAATTGGCGTAGAGATTTACGAAGTCCGTAGCAGGCATTGAGATAGAGATGGAAGGTGTCTCCTTAAAGCCTTGCAGCATTGCTTGTGCGATTGTGAGTCCGTTGTGGCCTGGCGAGGGTGCGGTTGAGCGAGTGATTCGCGTATCCATGTTATAATCTCCCGATGGGAACGTGCCATAGCCCGGGGGACGGGTTTGCTGGAGAATCGGATTGTTGAGCCCATTGGAATCAGTTCCGTTTGCCTTGGCATTATCGATATCAAGAAGGAGATAGGTGTGGGCTTCCCGAGGGCTGGGCGCAAACTTATTTGCGGTCGCAGCTGAACGGATGACTGTGGTTTTGCTTATACGAATGGGGCTTGTATAAGCGGTTGCGTTAGCACTGGGATTACCGGTTTCCGTCAGCGGAGATGATCCATCGGTGGTATAGTAAATAGTGGCACTAGGAGTCGTAGTTGAGAGAGAGATTTGCTGGGCGCTTTGATAAAGGCCACGAGTCGGAGAAATCTCGAGTGGAGCAACACGTGCGATGCCGTCTGCGTCATTTTTCGCGCCCGGAGTTGGGTTTTCGAAGAAGACGATCCTATCAGTGACTGGATGAACTCCATACGAAATATCATCCGATTGATTAGGATACGAACTACCCGCTGGTCCAAATTCTGAGCTTATTGACTCATCGGGCGCCATTAGGGCAAGGTGTTCTCCGCTCTTTGCTAGTTTAAAATTAGTATGAAGATTGCGTTTGGTGTCGGGAGTATTGTCACCGGATGCGAAGACAACTAGGTAGCCGTTCGCTGGGACAATCGTTTCGGCTGGAAAAATCCATGCATTGGAACCATTTGAGTTGTTGGTCAAACGCCATCCTCCCATATCTTGTGCGATGACGCCTGTATTATGAAGCTCAATCCAATCATCGAAACGTCCTGGGACAGAATTGGGAGCAACTGTAGTGTCATTTCCCGCCATGAATTCGTTAATGATGATCGATCCTTCGCTGACGAGTGATCCAGCGGTGGCAACGATGATTGCAATAAAAGTGTGTGTAGCATTCATAAAATAAGCTGTCGGTTAAATCGTAGTCCCCGACGGAATCGGATAAATAAAAAAGGGGTTGATCGGCCCCTTTCTTTTTCAATCTTGAGCGTGAAGCCGATTAGCGCTTCGTGGTCCCAATCTTCTGCATTGTGGCCTTCCGGTAGAAGACGATAGCTTCGCACATCGATTTAGCGAGAGTGCGTTGGTAGGTTGGGTTGTTAATTAAGTATTTCTCCTTAGGGTGGCTCATGAAGCCTCCTTCGAAGAGGATAGCAGGGTGTTTGACGCCGGTTAGAACACTGTAACGGGCCCGACGAATCCCGCGATCGGGGACTTCTAGTTTAGCTCGGGCGAGAAGCTGGATACTGCTCCAGTGGACAGCGGTTGCGAGAGCGATATTTGCAGAGTCTTGGGCATTTCCCATTCGTTCGATATTATCCGAAGCTTGCGCTCCGCGCCCATAGTGGGCAACCCCGACTGGAGAAAGAGTGAAGGTTTCAATTCCGCGCGCCTGTGAGCGAGCACGTGAGCCTACGGAATTGAAGTGAATGCTTATAAAAATTGCGTCCCTGTAGAGATTGGCACGTTTGACTCGTTCCTGAAGGGTTAGGAAAATGTCGGTGCTGCGAGTCATGACAACTTTGAAGCCACGTTTCTTGAGGTTATCTTGTAGAAGTTTGGCAATCTTCAGATTGTAACCGGCCTCGGTCCCCAGCGAATTGACGGCACCAGGATCTTTTCCACCGTGTCCGGGGTCGATGATTACGGTATCAAAACCTTTCGCTGCCTTAATTTTGAAAGGCCGGAGGACTGGATCAATCACCTTCTTGAGGTCCATGACTGAAATATGGTAAGAACCAAGAGAGATCACAGCGTGGCTGAAAATAAATTTCACGTTGTTCATCAGGACTTCCTGACCTCCCGCTCGGAATTTGAGCTCTACGTCGGAGTTCTTCAGGATAATGTTGCTTCCCGACTTGGTCATGCTGGTCAGGCTGTAAAAATCTTTGACCTGTGAGAGAGGAACATACTTGTGGTTACGATACTCTTTAATTTGCCAGCTGACCTTCGCGGCGGAGGCCGGAAGGATTACTAAAAAGAGAATCAGCAAGATTCTGCATCGAAGGTTAAAGATTCTCATAAGATCAAAGATTTGATCAAAGTGCACTGCCAGCTGATAGGAACTCAGCCCTATCTTGCCAAGTTGAAAAACACCGGGGGAAACGAGTGATTTAGGGTATTACTCGACTCCTGTGATGATGAGTGCGGTTTTTTCTAATTCATCCCCCATCTTTTTTCCAATGAGTCCCTGATAAAGTCGTGAATCTGGAGTGACCACCGTGACGTCACAGCCGAGGTATTCCGTCATGAGTCCACCTCCGGTTGGCGCGAGGAGATAGAAACAAATTTCGCCCTCCTGATCGACTTCGACTAGGGCTCCGGACCCGATCACCTCTGTCATTTCGAAGGGGCTGGGCGCGAACCTCTTGAGGGTGGCGAGAGATTCCTCAGCGATCACTAATTGCGCGGCTTGTGCTTCGGCAAGGTAAGCTGCCTCGATGGCGCGCGTGTCGTATTTTCCCTCTGGCTTGGTCTCGTCACCGTTCGCGTTTTCGCTGGTCTCAGTGAAGGCTGATCTAGTGATTGCGATTTTTTCCTCCATCTGCCGGAGCAGGTTGGAGATGACGGTGTCCTTAGTCATTCTTCGAACGGCGAGCTTGGACCGCTTTAGCGAAAGCTTCGAGAACCTCCTCGGTGGTTTGCCAGTTAATGCAGGCATCGGTGACCGATTGACCATAGACCATATCGTCGGAGATTTTCTGGTTTCCTTCTACGATGTTGGATTCGATCATAACGGCAGCAATGTCTTTGGCTCCGTTTGCCATTTGTTCGCAAAGATCTGCGGCCACTCGAGGTTGGTTTCGGTAGTCTTTGTTTGAATTGCCATGGGAACAATCGACCATCAGTTGCTCGGGTAGATCGATCTCGCGGAGTTTGGAGCTAACTGGATCGATTTCATCGCGGGTGTAATTTTGGCCGCTCTTGCCTCCGCGGAGGATGAGGTGGCAAGCATCGTTTCCGGTGGTGGTGACGATTGCTGAGACGCCTTGCTTGGTGACAGAGAGAAAGTGGTGAGGCTTCGAGGAAGCTCCGATGGCGTCAAGTGCGATTTGGATTGAGCCGCCAGTCCCGTTTTTAAAACCAACCGGCATTGAAAGGCCGGAGGCGAGCTCACGGTGGACTTGAGATTCGGTAGTGCGAGCTCCGATAGCTCCCCAAGCAATTAGGTCGGCGACATACTGGGGAGAGATCGCATCAAGAAACTCGGTGCCAGCAGGAACTCCCATTTCGGCGAGTTGAAGGAGTAGTTCACGGGCCGTGCGTAAACCCCGGTTTATGTCGAATGAATCGTTTAAGTTAGGATCATTGATGAGTCCTTTCCAGCCGACGGTCGTTCGGGGTTTCTCAAAATAGACACGCATGATGATATGAAGGTCTTTTTGATAGAGAGCAGCAGCTTCCTTTAGACGCATGGCGTATTCAATGGCTGCCGAAGGGTCGTGAATCGAACAGGGGCCCACTACGACGAGTAGTCGGTCGTCCTCACCCTTCAGGATTGCCTCAGCTCCTTTGCGGGCGGAAGCAACAAGCTGGGCTGCTGATTCGCTGAGTGGAAGTTGGTAGGAAAGAACAGCCGGCGAGATAAGCGGGTCGATACGGTCAATGCGGAGGTCGTCTGTGTTAGTGGTAGCCACGGGCGGAGTGTTTAAGGTTTTTTGAAAAATTCAAGAGTGGAGGTTTGTCAGATTGAGCGATTCGGTCCAGATTAATCATTATGTCCAAAAAGCGTAGCAGGCAGCCGCCGCTGTATCGCGACCTCACTGCCGGGATGGTTCCCGACCAAGCTTGTAATTTTATTGATTCCACTGGGAGTAAAGAACTCGATTCACGGATTCTGGATCTTGCCAAATCAGTGGAGGGAGTAGATGACTTTTGCTTGCTGGCCGAGATGATTTCCACGGCCGTAGGAATGGCTCGGGGCACTTCTAATCAGGCTGACTTTAAATTGGCGAACCGCGCTCTTAAGGAAATGAAGAAATCGAGTGAAATCTTCGGCCCTTTCCGGGGGAATCGTAAGGTTGCACTCTTTGGCTCGGCCCGGACAAAGCCAGAGGAGAGGGAATATCAAACCGCGGTTGAGTTTTCTCGTCGGATGGTTGAGGAAGGTTTTATGACAATTACTGGCGCGGGGCCGGGAATTATGGCGGCCGGTAATGAAGGGGCGACTGCCGAGCATAGCTTTGGGCTCAATATCTCGCTTCCTTTTGAAGCTTCTGCAAACGAGTTCATTTATGGAGATCCAAAGCTTATCGACTATAATTACTTTTTTACCCGAAAGTTGGCCTTCGTGAAGGAAGCAGATGCCGGAGTTGGGATGCCGGGCGGACTCGGAACTCAGGATGAGGTCCTAGAAGCCTTAACCTTGATTCAAACTGGTAAGGCGAAGCTTTACCCCATTGTTTGTCTTGATGCTCCTGGCGGGACCTATTGGAAGGCATGGAAGCAATTTGTGGAAGAGCACCTTTTGAGATTGGGTTTAATTTCTGAATCTGATTTCTCACTTTTTAAAGTCACGGATGATGTTGAGGAAGCAATTCGTGAGATTACTGGATTCTATACCAACTTTCATTCCTACCGATATGTCGGTGACCGTCTGGTCGTGCGTTTGCAAACCGCGCTATCGGAGGCCGCTTTGGAAGATCTGAATCAACGGTTTTCGCTAATAGTTAAGTCAGGCAAGATCGAGCAGGGATCTGCCTTAAAGGAGGAACAGAGCGAATCTGAGTTGGCCGACTTGCCAAGAATTATCCTGCGCCATCGCCGTCGCGATTTTGGGCTTCTGCGGGAATTTATTAATGCTCTCAATGAAGCCGAAGTAGAAAACTGATGGCTAAGCAAAGGGTAGATGCGCTTTTGGTATCGCGGGGACTGTGTGATTCCCGTGAGCAGGCGAAACGGTTGATTATGGCCGGCGAAGTCATGACTGGAACCGAGCGTGTCGCTAAACCAAGTACAAAGCTTGCTGAAGATGCGGATTTGTCGGTTAAGGAAAAACCAAGGTATGTCGGTCGCGGGGGCTTCAAAATCGAAGGGGCCTTGTGCGAATTTGGGATCGATCCTACGGGTTGGGTCTGTGCCGATCTAGGAGCCTCTACGGGAGGTTTTACCGATTGCCTGCTCCAAAAAGGTGCAGCGCGTGTTCATGCGATTGATGTGGGGACCAACCAATTGGTATGGAAGTTGCGAAGTGATGAACGTGTTTTTTCAAAGGAGCGTTTCAACGCCCGTAATCTCAAGGTCGAAGACATTGGGGAGAAGGTGAATTTAGTCGTGATGGATTTGTCGTTCATTTCCCTCACAAAGGTGTTGCCCGCCGCCTTTTCCATTCTTGAAGAAGGTGGTTTTATTATTCCTCTCATCAAACCTCAGTTTGAACTTTCAAGAGAAGAAGTGGGGAAAGGTGGGATCGTAAGAGAGCCGGAACTCCATCAAAAATCTGTTGATAAGATCCGAACTTTCATTATCGAAGAGCTAGGCCGAGAATGGTGCGGGGTTATCACTTCGTCGATCACTGGGACAGATGGTAACGTCGAGTTTCTAGCGAAAATGAGGTAGGGAAAAGCTCCGCTTTTCGGTGTGGTTTGTATTCCTTGGGAAGGTAGAGCTGAGCTTTTTCACTAGGACACATGGAGTGGCGGATATGGTTAGCGTCTGATTTAGCGTTGTGGTTACGGAGAGCAGATTAGATCTCTATGCTAAGAGTTACGGGGCAGTGGTCTGAGCCGAGAACGTCATCGTTGATTGAGGCGGATTTGAGTTTAGGGGCGAGGGACTGAGATGTGATCCAGTAGTCGATACGCCACCCGACGTTGTTGGCACGCGCACCTCCACGGTAGCTCCACCAAGAGTAGGTGTCGGTTTGATCTGGGTGGAAGTAGCGGAAGCTGTCAATGAAACCAGCATTGACCAGTTCTGTGAAACCGGCCCGTTCTTCGTCGGAAAATCCAGCGCTTTTACGATTAGTTTTGGGGCGGGCAAGATCGATTTCTTGGTGCGCAACGTTTAGATCTCCGCAGGCTATGACGGGTTTTCCTTCGGCTTCGAGACCCTGAAGGTATTCGCGGAAGGCGATATCCCACTCCATCCGGTAAGGGAGGCGAGCAAGTTCGTTCTTTGCGTTTGGAGTGTAAACGGTGACGAGGAAAAAGCTGGAATATTCTAGGGTGATGACGCGACCTTCCTTGTCGCCCTCGGCGCTTTTTTCCGAGCCGATACCGAGGCGAACTGAGAGTGGTTCGGTTTTGGTGAAGATAGCGGTGCCAGAGTAGCCGGGTTTTTCAGCGGAGTTCCAGTAGGTTTTGTAGCCAGCTAAATCCAGTGGGAGTTCGACTTGTTCGGAGCGGGCTTTGGTTTCCTGCAGGCAAAGGATGTCTGGAGCGTGCTCAAGGACGAAGTCGGTAAAGTTCTTTTTATGGCGGCTCTGATCCCGTTGACGTTCCATGAGACGAAGCGCATGAATGGGGCTGGGAATGAGCGAATGGACAAATGCAGAATCAAAAATCGGCTTGCAAATAGGGGGACAGTAGGAATCTCTAGCTGCGAGATGAAAGATGGAGCCTCCCTTCGGGGGCTCTATTACTTTTAATATGCTCTTAAGGAATTTAGTTGGCTAAGATGTCGATTTTCCGTGGAGCGAGCTCTTGTCGCTTTTGGAGTGAGAGAGTGAGGATGCCATCGCGATGGGTGACTTGGATCTTTTCGTCATCGACGTCTTCATGGATTTCGACTTTGAGCTCGAAGCGGAGAGCTTCCTGCTCACGTCTTTCAAAGTTGCCTTCAAGCTCCCTGCGATTTCCGTTGATCGTAAGGAGCCGCCTGGCAAGATTCACCTCAAGGTCCTTTTTTTTGACGCCGGGGAGGGAAATGTCGAGGTCGAAGCCCTCTTTGTGGGCGCGAGTTTTGAAATGTGGTCGTTCGGTTGGGATTTTTATATTCATGATCTTATTCTTTTAATTTTTCAAATTAGCAAATTTTGATTTTACGAACGCTTGGTTCTTGTGTGGTGAGTTTTTTAAAACCGAGATCGAGAACGCCATTTTCAAGTTTGGCGTTGATACCGTTTGGGTTGATATTTTTGGGTAGGTTGTATGAGCGCTCGAAGCTGGAGAAAAAAGCATCTTCACGCTCACTTTTTGCGATGATGGTCAGCATCTGATTTTCAAGAGAGATGGCGATTTCTTCACGAGCAAAGCCAGGGAGATTTAGCCGAAGCCGATAGGAATCCTTTTCCTCGTAGCGGTAAGCTCCAGGGGCGGGGGTAATGGGTGATGGGCTGAAACTGCGGAGAGTTTGATTGAGGAAATCATCGATATTTCCGAAGAAGCGATTTGGATTATAATGGGTCAGATTCATTAGTTTGGTCTTGAGTGTTTGGTTACATCTATCTTTTCTGGCAGGACTTAGACCAAATCCTTTAAAATCAGTTCGAATCCCTTAACTACGGGGGGGGATTTTTTCAGTCGTTGTTCTCGAAACAACTATTTATCACAAAATGACGCAGTCGGGGTCACATTGTCACGACGTTATGACGCGGTAAGTTTTTGGGCGAGCTTTGTAGCTTCAATAAGCGAGCTGACAGAGGCGATTCCTTTTCCAGCAATATCAAAAGCGGTGCCGTGATCGACAGAGGTACGGACGATTGGGAGGCCCAGGGTGACATTCACGCCTAGGTCAAAAGCAAGGGTTTTGAGTGGGATGAGGCCTTGGTCGTGATAGAGGCAAATATAGGCGTCAATGTTTTGTCTGATGGCCGGAAGAAAGGCGGTGTCGGGCGAGAGTGGGCCGATAATATTGATGCCCCTTGAGCGAGCTTTCTCAAGAACAGGAATGATGAGTTCAATTTCCTCGCTGCCAAAAAGTCCTCCCTCTCCGGCATGGGGGTTTAGTCCTGGCATGGCGAGGCGCGCAGGCTGTCCCTTAATCGTACTTATTGCCTTATGAGTGAGAGTGATAACTTCAAGCATCCGCTTTTCCTCAAGAAGTTCCGGAACGCTGGCAAGAGAGACATGGGTGGTGACAAGAGAACACGTGATTTCATCTGAGGTGAGCATCATAGCGTGGTCAGGTGAAGAGGTTTTTTCGACGAGGTATTCGGTGTGGCCGGGATAAAATTTCCCTGCGCGATACCATGCTTCCTTGTGAATTGGGTTGGTGATGACTCCGCTAAAAGCCCCGTCCATAGCTCCTTCGACGGCAGCCTCGAGGCAGGCGAAGGAATGTTCTCCGGCCACAGGTGAGATTTCACCGATTTTGATGGATTCGGGAAGGGGTAGATCAATCAGATGATCGTCTGCAAAGGGAAGCTGCAGTTGGGAGGCGATTTGCGACAGGTGATTGCCACAACCGATGACTCTGAGATTTGGGCAGGGTGGGTTAGCGAGTAGTTTAAGCACCAATTCTGGACCAATTCCAGCCGGATCGCCTTGGGTGATGACAAGTGGGGTTGGCATGTGCGCCTTTTAGTCTTGGTCTTCAGAAAGCCGGGCAAGAGCCATCATGGCGCGTGCTGGAGTGGCGGAATGCAGAGTGATGAGAATATTTCCTTTTTCGTTATCCTTGCGGGAGCCTCCATTGTCCATCGTGCTGATGGTAGCGACGTGGCCGATAGCATTACCAAAAGCGTCTAGGACGGCGGAACCGCTGGATCCAGGGGCCCAGCGGCTGCTGACATTGAGTTTCAGTGCACCAAGAGCTTTAATAGAATTTGGATCGTCTCCACGCTTGTCATTGTTCCAGTAAAAACGGTTCACCATGCCTTGAGAAAAGTATTGTCCCTGTTTGAGTGGGCGACTCAGGCAAAAGGCAGAATCTCCAGGGGCAATCTGGTCGTTGAGTGGAAGATGGGTCGTTTTGGTGTCGATCTTGATGAGGGCGCCATCGATTTTTAAAATGCCGACCACCAATAGCGCAATGGCTCCTCCTTTCCTGAATGGTCAACCGCGATGAGTCCTCCTTTACGCATTTTTTTATTATCCATATTAATGACGTGAGAGCAGGTGCCTAGAACTCCATCGTCGGTAAGGGCATATCCTCCTGCGAGATTGATATGCCAATTGTCGCAGTTGTTGCAAAGGTAAGCCCAGCCAACTCGGTATCCGCTCGCCTTAGCGCGCTCGGCAACCTGAGTGGGCGTGAGTGTATTATTGTGGGCAACAGGAAGCTCCAGCTTAATTGGGGCAGGAGACTTGATGAGTTCCCCAATAGCCTCAAGGCCAAGCAATTTTCCGTCTTGGAAGAGTTTCTCAGCTTGTTTTCTAATTCTTGTTTCTTCGGCGCGTATCCCATTACGAGATTGTTCGAAAATGGAAACCCCCGGCCCTTGAGCGTAAGCCGGGACGATTAGGGTAAGAGCAATAAAAATGGTCTTCATTTTGAGGGAAAGCGTCATGAACTGGTGGAGTTGTGAGCCGGAATGAAATTCATTACCAGCAGGTTTATAATTAAAGAAGAACTGGCATGCGAGCTGCATGGGAGTTGAGATAGGGCAGGGTTCTGTTTGTTGCTCTGCTCTCATTGTCGATTGTGTGTGTGAAAAGGGCGGTTCTTTGGAGCCGTCCTTTTCTTATTTTAGAGGGAGGTGCTTACCACTCGTAAAGGTTGATGCCTAGGTAGCTGAAGAGGCCCTTATCAAGATCCTCTTCGAAAAGGGTATCACCGTTTTTCTCGGCGCGTAATTGGTTAGCGAAGTTTGCTCCAGCCCAAGCGGTGAGCCAAATTCCGCGCCTTAATTTAAAATCGATGCCAACCCCGGCATTGTAGCTGGCGAATCCGTAATCAACTGAGTTTCCAGTATCATCCTCGATATTCCAGAGCCCCCCGGTTGGGAATCCGCCACCGCGAATGATAAGCTGATCGCTGATTTGGTGGGAAAGCGTGATTCGGGGGCCGAGAAGGGTAAAGGACCAGTCTTTGGCGGGTTGCCACGTGCAACCAAGAGCTGGAAGAACCATGGCGTCGCCAAAATTCCGCACTCGTGCGGCTCCGAAGTTAAGCGAAAAGGTGTTGGAGAATTTGTATTGTGCGCCAAGGCGGGCCGAGTAATCGAAATCATCGCTGGTGATAGCACTAAAATCGGTTGCGAGCTGACCGGAGATCTGGGCAAAGAAAGACCAAGGAGAGTTTGAGGAATCGTAGATGAACGAGAAGGGGACGATGAGGTCGTGCAAATGAGATAAATCTGCTCCGGAGGAGAAACCGCCTTCATCGATACGAGTAAAGCGGTAGTTTATTCCGTAAAAGAGTTTGAGCTCGTCGTTAAGCTCTTTTCTTAAACCGAATCCACCTTGAAGGGTGAGTTGCTCCCAGTTGAAGTTGCTGGTTCCGCTTTTCTCTGAAGCCCCTCCGAAAAGGACTCCGAAACGTCCGGGCATTGCCGTCATCGGTGAGCGATTTTCTGGCTCAGGGTCAATTCTGGCGTTTGTAAAAAGGGTGGAGGCCAGAAGGATAGAGGAAACTTGAACTTTCACGTGTTTATAGTGGCCTGTATTTGGAAATGTCAAAGGGGAGTTCGTGTGGTTTAGTTAGCTCAGGGGCAGGCTAGGTATTGGTCGAGCGATTCTGGTGAGGCTTAGGAAGGAGATTTTCTAGCGCTAATTATTGGGCGTCCTCTTCGATCTTTGCAGGAGATATTTCATGTAACGATCTCTCTCTTTGAGAGAATCGTCGACCGCAGGATTGACGAAGGGATTGTTTTTCCCATACCTCGTCCAAGGGCCAGTTTTTGGAATTCTGGTATATTCGATGAAGCGCCAGTGTACGATGGCCTTATTCCCTATGCCAAGGTAGTCTCTAACAGCGGGGGATAGGTCGATTCCTGCACCTTGGTTGTTTCTGTTTTTGGGGCGTTTGTTACCGAAAACATATTGCCAATCGTCAGTGGTGAAGGGGCCGCAATCTTCCCACTGCGCGTAACAGACTCTTCGGGTTTTGGCGCAATAAATTTGAACCCAACGGCCTTTGCAGGCGGATTCTCCAGGTTTACGATTGATCCGATTCCACCAAGGGATCACGCGTGCAGCTTCCGGCTTGTGTCTGCGATGGTTCAGGCAGTCGTTGTAAGGGAGGGCGACGTAAAAAGGGTTTTGCCCCGGATTTAAGCCGCGGGGAAGGTATCCGAGACGGGCCTTTGGGTCAGGGTTGTCAAAACCTCCATAGTTTTTCTGCCATTTGACATCCCATGAGGACTTGTTGTTGGGGGTCGGGTTATTTTGCGTCGGCTTTTCCCCGATCCAAAATACGGTCGCCGTAATCGATTTTCTCCAAGGGTATGAGGTAGTTTTTTGGAGTTTGAAGGGGTTTTTTGGCGCAGGCACCACTGTGATCTTTGGTCCGTTCTGCCCTAAGAGCGGAAAAGCCAATAAACTTGAAGTAATGAATAATTTGATCGTCACCTTGGGAGAGCTGGCGGATTTCCATATATTTTCAGTGATGAGTCAATCGTGGTCTGTGCTTGCAGGCGGGGCTTAGTCGCGTGAAAGTAGCCCCAGAACGAAATGCGCTGCTTTTACTCTTCTGAATTTTTCCTCGAATTGCCCAACGGACACCCTTTCCCGATGGACAAGTTCGAGGTCTCCAAGGACATGCTAGTGGGTAGTGGTATCGTGAAAGGAGAAGATATTATCGAAGTGAATGAGGCTGATAGCCATGTTTTGAGGAGGGTTCACGATCATGACTACCTCTCCAAAATTTACTACGGGCAGTTGGACCGGAAAGAGCAGATACTTCTCGGTTTTCCCGTGACCCCGAAGCTTTATCATCGGAGCGCGACTGAAGTGGAAGCGACCCGTCAGGCTTGTCATGCCGCTCTTCAGGATGGAGTGGCAGCTGTTCTCGCTGGAGGAACCCACCATTCGTTCCAGAACCGTGGTGAGGGATATTGTGTTTTCAATGACGTCGCTATTGCGATTCGGGATCTGCAGGTCTATCGCCCTGGAATCAAGGTTATGGTTGTTGATACCGATGCCCATCAGGGAAATGGGACTAACAGTATTTTGGCGGATGATCCGAATGTGTTCACCTATTCGATCCACGTCGGTAAGCTTTCGCCTAGCAGTAAGATCAATGGCTCGATGGATGTCGAGACCGTCCGCTATGTCGAAGGAGAAATGTATCTCAAGCAACTTTTTAATACTCTCGCTGCCGCGCTGGATGTTTTTTCTCCGGATCTAGTTATTTGGATTGCTGGAGCTGATAATCACCGTAACGACCGAATGGGGCAAATGCTGCTAGATTTGAAAGACTTTATTCGGCGAGACGAAGTTATTCTGCGTGCTTTCATGGGTAATCGGATTCCAGTGGCGATTCTTTATGGCGGGGGCTATAACCGACAGCCAGAATACACCGCTAAAATTCACCGCAACACCATCGCAACCGCAGCTAGAGTGGCTCGCGAATTGGGAAGATGAGAAGTTTCGCAATTGTCGGGGCGGGAGCAGTTGGCAGTTACTATGGTGGAAGGCTAGCTGCCGCCGGAAATAATGTGAGATTTTTACTGCGTTCGGACTACCACATCGTGAACAAAAAAGGGCTCGTTGTTGAGAGTATCGATGGCGATTTTCACTTACCTGAAGTGAATTGTGCCACAACGCCCGAAGAAATCGGACTCGTCGACGTCGTTATCGTAGCTTGGAAGGCGACCTCGAATCATTCCTTTGAGGAAGTGATTCGGCCTATGCTTCATAAAAAGACTGTCATTGTGACTTTGCAAAATGGTCTCGGAAATACTGAAGCACTGGGAGAGCTCTTCGGCATTAATCGAGTCCTTGGCGTCATGTGTTTTGTCTGCATTAATCGGATAGAAGCTGGGCTGATTCGTCATACTGGTGGCGGGATGATCGCGATGGGTGAGGCTGTTCCAGGTGTGACCGATCGTCTTCGTGAATTGGTTGCTATTTTTCAAGATGCTAATGTGGTCTGCGAGATGGCCGAGAATTTTGCCGAAGCTCAGTGGCGTAAGCTAGTTTGGAATATTCCTTTCAATGGTCTTTGTATCACGGAGGGAGGTATTGATACGGGAGAGCTCCTCGCGCTGCCGGATGGGGAGGAAAAAGTGAGGGCTTTGATGGCCGAGGTGATCGCGGGGGCTCGGGCTCTTGGTTTTAAGATCGGAGATTCTTTTGCCAATACCCAACTGGATCGGACCTACCCGATGGGACCTTATCAGCCTTCCAGCATGATTGATTTCGTGAATGGATACCCTGTTGAGGTTGAGGCAATCTGGGGGGAACCCTTGCGCCGTGCTAAAGCGGCCGGAGTGTCGACGCCAAGACTGGAAGAACTTGATACCCGGATCCGTGCAATGCTGAAGCATCGCTAAGTAAGATCGAGTTCCTTCTTAAGGTGTTCGATGAGACCTTTTGAGCCATCTTCGATTAGGTCTGCAACTAATTGAAAGCCAGCATCGCCCCCGTAATATGGATCTGGGACTTCATGATGATGGTGATGTAAACAGAAGTTCGTAAAACTTTGTAACTTAGCCCGTTTTTCTTCGGTGTCGGCCAGCTTTAAAATATTTCGATGGTTTTCATCATCCATAACGAGAATGAGATCGAAAATTCCAAAATCCTGCAGGGAGAATTGGCGGGCATAACCGGTAACTTTGTAGCCACGGCGACGAATTGTTTTCGACATGCGGGTATCGGGTTTGTTGCCTGAGTGGATTCCAATGGTGCCCGCGGAATCACAGTGAATATGGTCAGAAAGCCCGGCTTCTTCGACCACCTGCCGAAAAATATTTTCACCAGCTGGTGAACGGCAAATATTTCCCATACAAACGAAGAGAATATTGTAACGGGATTCCATAGGAAAAGATGTTACGATCAAACGTCTTAACTTAACAGACGAACAATCATGAGTGACTATGTTTTGGAGCTATCAGGAATTCGTAAAACTTATCGGGGCGGTATTGAAGCGCTGAAAGGGATCAACCTGCAAGTGCCCCAAGGTTGTGTTTATGGGCTTTTGGGGCCCAATGGCGCTGGTAAAAGTACAATAATTAACCTGTTACCTAGATTCTACGAACCTCAAGAGGGAAAAATTTTTATTGATCAGCCGATTGGGGATCGTAAGACTCTTCAGCAGGTGGGCCTGCTTCCGGAACACACTCAGTTTCCGCCCTACCTTACCGGGCGACAGGTTATCGAATTTGCTGCGGGCCTTCAGAATGTGCCCTCGGCCTTGACTAAAGAGAGGACGGATATGCTTTTGGAAAAAGTTTCGATGACAGATTCGCAGCATCGGAAAATCAAGAGCTACTCCAAGGGGATGAAGCAGCGGATTGGTGTTGCACAGGCCCTCGTAAGTAACCCAAAAATCATCTTTCTAGATGAGCCTACCGATGGAGTTGATCCCGCGGGACGGAAAGAATTCCGAAGCCTCGTTCGTGAACTTCGAGATGAAGGACGGACCATTTTTATCAATACGCATATTCTTTCAGAGTTGGAGCCGATTGTTGATCGGGTGGCGATCATGACAAAAGGAGAAATTTTAGGTGAGGGGAAGCTTGATGAATTGCGCACCGAGAAAACTGGTTATGTTGTTGGTTTCGAAGGTCAGCTTTCGGCGGAAAGTGTTTCAAAGTTTTTGGATGGAGGTCTAGAGGTTGAAAGTGGGAGTGTGAGATTGCCTTCGACCAATGCTCTTGATGCCCAACCTGTCATTGATCGGATCCGTAAAGAAGGCCTTGTGGTCACCGACCTTAGTTTAAAAAGTCAGTCACTCGAAGATCTCTTTATTGGGCTGGTGGGTGGCACGTCTTCCCCGCCCCCGCTGCCAGCTAATTCAACGCAACCTCCAAAAACCCCTCAAGCATGAAACCATTCTTAACACTTCTTCTGGAGTCTTACCGGGGATTAAGATCAGAGACTATTTTCTGGGTGACGGTTGGCTTGTCAGTAGTAGTCGCAACTCTTTTCCTTTCAATTGGGTTTAATGAGAAAGAGATTAGCTTCCTTTTTGGTGCGACAAATATTGAGTCGGATTTCAGTGGGAGCGGAACAAGATTAGTCCAAGAAGTGGTCTATATCATGATCTTCACTAACCTTATTGCAGGAGGTTGGTTGACGTTTATCGCGATCATATTAGCCCTGATTTCGTGTGCGTCTATTTTCCCAGATGCCATGAAAGAGGGACCGGCAGGCATGCTAATGACAAAAGTCCCTTCACGACTTCAGGTGTTTTTGGCAAAGCTGACGGGAAGCTTATTCTTCGTTTTTATCCAGGTTGGATTGTTCGTTGTGATTGTGTTTGTGGCATTTCGTTGGAGGATCGGAGTCTGGAACTTTTCGGTTTTTTGGTATGTTCCTGCCGTCCTGTTAGTGTTCCTTAACCTTTACTCTTTCATGGTCTTACTTGGTGTAATGACGCGCTCCGTGATGACTTCTATTATGCTCACAATGCTGGTTTGGGGGATTTCGGCGGGGATCGACTGGGCGATTTCGTATCAAGAAGCGGCTTATCAAACCTCTCAGAGTTTTGAGTTTGGCGAGCCTACTATATCTGAGGGAGCTGCAAGCGAGGTTGGAGCCCCGACTGAAGAAGGGATGCGAGAAGAGGGTAAATTGAAGAGATCGAAGATGAACGAATCCGAAGGAGATCGTCAAATTCTTGGCCGAATTGAGACTCTAAGAATAATCCATTCGTTCTTTCCCAAAAATTCCCCGATCATGGCATCGGCTGAAAAGAAGCTCGTTTTAGATGGAGTGCTAGCTTCCGCTGGTGGAGGCGCTGTTTTAAAAGATCTCAAGAATGAAGGTGAGTTTGAAGACGCGATGAATAAACTCACCCCAAATGATTCGATCTTTTATTCAATTGGGACTTCTTGTATTTTTTCCTTTGTGATGCTGAGTATCGCCGGCTGGTTTTTTTGCCGAAAAGATCTTTAGTCGCTCGCTCAAAAAGAGAGGGTTGCCTACAACACTAAGAACAACGTGTCACGGCATCAGTCAGAGCTAATTTGTGGTCGGGCCAAGTTGGCACGAACTCATGGGCGAGGAAGCCGGTGTAGCCGGTTGCTTTGATTGTTTGAATGATAGCGGGGTAGTAAAGTTCCTGTGTGGTATCGAGTTCGTTTCGGCCAGGGCAACCAGCGGTGTGATAGTGCTCAAAGTATGAGGAAAACCGGTTATCGTTCTTATGATATCACCTTCTGAAATTTGCATATGGTAAATGTCATAGAGCAATTTGAAATTCGGTGAATCAACTCGCAAAGAGCAACTCCCCAGTCGCTGTTATCGCACTGGTAGTCAGGGTGATCCACCTTTGAGTTGAGGAGCTCCATGATTAGAGTGACGCCGTGCTGTTCAGCAAGAGCGAGTAGTGGTTCAAGTCCTTGGGCGCAGTTTTCAAGGCCCTCCTCGTCACTAAGACCTTCGCGGTTTCCTGAAAAAGTGATCACGTTTGGGATCCCTGCTTCGGCAGCCTTTGGGATAAGATCGCGATAGATCGCTAGCAAAGTTCCATGGTGATCTGGGTTATTGAAAGCTTTCTCGATACAGCCAAGGCCACTTTCGTGTTCAGGGGCTGCGGTAACAGGGCAAACCAATCCTTGGTCTGCGATAAGTGTGGCTTCTTCGGGATGAAGGAGATCGATTCCCTCGATTCCGATTTCTTGGCACCAATCGGCAAGCTTGAGAAGCGGGGTGTCCTCGAAACACCAGCGACAGACAGAATGCTTGAAGCTCATTTAACTAGGTTCAGAAGTAAATGCTCGTGTTTCGAACCGCATAAGAGCGGGGAGGAAGGTAAGAGGAATATTTCCAGTGGGGCCGTTTCGGTTTTTGGCTAAAACAAGTTCAGCCTCACCGTCATCTTCGTCGCGGTCGTCCTGATTATCGGCGTAGTAAACTTTCCGGTAAAGGAGTCCCACCATGTCGGCGTCTTGCTCGATTGATCCCGATTCCCTTAAGTCTGACATTCGAGGAACCCCGAGTGATGAGCCGGTTCGCGCCTCGGGCCCACGGTTAAGCTGAGCTAGCACGATGACAGGGACGTTGAGTTCTTTGGCGAGTGCTTTGAGACCGCCTGAAATTTCTGCGATTTCTCTTTCACGGGAATTTGAGGCCTGCTTTGAAGTCGATTTCATCAGCTGGAGGTAGTCGATCGCAATGACACTAATACCTTCGTCGCGGTGTTTACGCCGAGCTTTCGCACGAAGATCGTTGATAGAAATACCAGCGGTGTCGTCTATGAAGAGCTTTGATTTAGCGACTTCTTCGGAGGAGTCCTTAATTCGCTTAAGATCAGCTTTATTAGGTTGATATCCTTTTGTGAGTTTTTGAAATTCGAAACGTGCTCGGGAAAAGACAAGTCGTTGGACAATTTGCACGGTTGACATCTCGCATGAAAACACCATCGCGGGCTTGTCTGAGGTGATAGCAATATGCTCGATAAGATTCATCATAAACGAGGTTTTACCCATCGAAGGGCGTGCCGCGATGACGAACATATCTGGAGCTTTTAAGCCGTTGATCATCTTATCGAGCTCGCCGTAGCCTGTCGTCATCCCCGAGATCCCACGGTCACCCGCCAGAAATTCCTGAAGATAGACCATGACTTCGCTGACGGCCGTCTTCACATCCATCTCTTCGGTTGTTTCGCTGGCTTCTCTAATCTCGAGCACCTTTTGCTCTACACTGTCGAGGAATTCTTGGACGTCTTCGGGATCATCGTAGGCTGTTGTGATAGACTCAGTACAAGATTTGATGATGTTACGGAGAATGAATTTCTCTTTTACGATCGAGAGGTGCGAGTTGAAGTGCGCAGCGGTGGGGGCGAAGGTGTAGATTTCAGTGATCGCGGAGGGTCCCCCAATACCATCGAGAAGGTCACGATCCATGAGATACTGTGATAGGGCAACTAGCTCCACAGTTTTCCCTGATTCGAAGTGCTCCACGAGAACCTGAAAAAGTTTGCCATGGGACGGCATGTAAAAGTGGGCGGCAGTCAATTGTCCTTCGACGGCTCGGCCAATGTATTCCTCGGGATCCTGAATCATCGAACTCAGGACACTTTTTTCGGGGCCAATGGCATGGGGTGGAGGAGTCAGCTCATCACGCTGATCCTTTTTTCCATCTTGAAGTTTGGGGCCGTCCTTTTCTTTAAAAGATGGTTTGTCTTCCTTAATCGCCATGGTGGGACTCTGCCCCAGAAGCCCGAGGCTTGGCAATCTCGGCAACCTGTGAATAACCCTAAATCCCCGTGTTTACTGGGATGTCGTCCGAAATTTATTTTTTGAAAGGAGTGCCTTAGCTTCTCCCAGAAGGAAGAGTGAGCCGGTTAGTAGAGTCGTGCGACCGATTGTTGCATCCAATGCGGAAGCGAGATCTGAGTGAACTACTGACTTCACTTTGACTACGTGGCTTTCAGGAGCTAGCCCACGTTTAGAATTTACGGGAACAAAGTGGAATTCCTCGGCAATTTCGGAGAGTTTGGAAAGGATGCCGTGAGTTGCCTTCTCTTCCACTGACCCAAAAATAATGGAGGCCTTCTTTTTGGGAAATTCTGTCTGCCAGGTTTTCACGAGAGCCTCCGCCGCGTGTGGATTGTGAGCGGCATCTAAAATGAGGGTTGATTCGAGGACTTCGAATCGGCCCGGCCAGCGGAGGGTAGAAAATGCATGCTGCACCACATCGTAGCTCAGATGGTGACCTGCCGCAATAATTGCCTCACAGGCAAGACTCGCATTGAATCGCTGATGCTCACCTGGGATCGCAATGTGGTAGCCGAGTAAAGGTTCGGTGACGAAAGAGAGCGTCGCACGCGCTTGGTTCGCGACCTGTTCGATTTCGATCTGAGCTTCCGGAGTTTGGGCCGCGGAGATGAGGGGTTTTCCGTGGAGGGCAATTGCGGCCTTTTCCTGGGCAATTTCAGTGATAGTCGAACCGAGCCATTTCGTGTGATCCAAGGCGATCGGGGTAAGGACGCAGACATCGGCTGGGATCGCGGTGGTCGCATCAAGTCTTCCCCCCATGCCAGTTTCAAGGACAATGAGGTCGCATTCTGAGTCCCGAAAGTGTCGCATGCCAAGCGCGAGAGTCAGTTCAAAGAAGGTTGGATGATGCTCCCAATCAGCCACGAGTTCGCGAAGCTCAGTGAGGAGGGATGCCGTTTTTTCTTCGGTGATTTCGAGGCCGTTGACACGCACTCGCTCGCGATAGTCGATCAGGTGGGGCGAGGTGAAGAGGCCGCTGCGGAGTGCGAGGCCTTGGCCAAGGGCATCAATCATCGCGCACGTTGAACCCTTTCCATTGGTTCCAGCCACATGGATGACTTTGGTGCGGTGAGAGGGGAAGGCGAGGAATTCACGAAGCAAGCGAGTTGGGCCTTCCAGTCCCAGCTTGATGCCGAATGTTTGAGTGGCGTAAAGCCAGTCTAGCGCTTCCTGATAGTTCACGGTGTTAATACGGTGATCAGACCTGATTATTTGATGGGTTCTTGATTGAAAGAGTAAAACGCTCGGATAGGAGACAAGGACTCTTGAATACCGGTTAGTTTAAAGCTAGGCGGACCGAAGACCGAAGTCATCTGGGTCATTGGCTCAAAATTTTGATATTTTTGGCGTTTCACCAATCCAAGCGACGCCTTCGAAGAGAGAAGAGTTAATCCGTCCCGCATATGTTGATCATCATCGAATCTGAGCGTATCGCAAGAGATCTCTCCTAAGGTTGAATTGGATATTCGATGCTTACTGGCACTGCCTCGATCTCGATGGTTTCGGTGGGGTCTTTTTATCCCCGGATGAGAGTGAGGACTGCGACATCATTGACCCTTCCATCCTCTTTTAAGATTCTGGCGCATTCGTGTGCTGTCGCTCCTGTAGTAAAAACATCATCGATAATAATTACCTTTCTCGCTGCGATGGTGGATGCGTGCTTTTTTCTTATTTGAAAGGCATCACGAAGGTTTGAAAGTCGTTGTTTTCTGTTGAGTTTGGTTTGGGTGTTAGTCGGGCGAATCCGCTTGATCGCTTCAATGTTTTCGTGGCCGCTGAGCCTGGAGAGTTCTCGGCTCAGCTCATAGGCCTGGTTACCTTGTCGCCATTGTTGTCTCCGCCAGAAAAGAGGAACAGGGACCAAAATAGCACTCTTGAATTCGGCAAACCTAGGGTCTTTCTCAAGAGTCTCTTTTAAAAATAACGCTAATTCGCGTGCGAGAAAAAACTGTCGTTGATACTTAAGCCCGTGAACGAGGCGAAAGGAGAGGCTTAATCCCCTAAGTGATGCCCGAGCGAAGGAAAAATCGGCCTTTAATCCGTCGCAGTTTTGACAACGAAATTCGGCATTAATGTTTCCGTCAAACGGTTCGCCACATTTTTTACAAAATGGTGAAATAATTCTTGGAATTTCATTGCGGCAATCTTGGCAAAGAGAATATCCATGTTTCAGTGGGACTTGGCAAATTTCGCAGACTGCAGGATAAAGGAGATCAAGAAAGCGGCTGAAGATTCCGACGGTGTTTCTATCTCTTTTCGACATGTATTACCCTAAGTCTAGAACAGATTATGAGGGAAAGCCAGTAGAGTTGGTTCGTGGTTTCCGCATCTTAGAGGTGATTAAGGACTGGGTTTCAATGCGGAAGAAAATTTCAAAGTTGGTTTTTGAATAAAAGTGAGAAGACTAGCGGCATGACGAAGCATCAATGGCGGGGTGAAGATGGCGATGAAATACGCTATTGGAGGGCCAACTATCATGGTGGTCGTTTTGAGCTTTATACCAAGACTGATGAAGATGATCGGTGGGGGAAACTTGATCCGCCATCGAAAGAAAATTGGGAAGCTCTTCGTGATGTTTTGTGGCGGAAGTATCAGCGAAAGCGCTGTTCATGGAATCTAATCGCGAAGGTCGACAAAATGCTGGGTAAGTCGAATGAAGGACCGAGTAAATAAGTGGATCTTGGCGGATCACGCTCACTGCTGGCACCCTTTTACGGACCAGGCAAGCTGGGAGAGTGATCTTCCGGTGGTGATTTGTCGAGGTGAGGGGAGTTGGCTTTTTGATTTTGAAGGGAAGCGTTACCTCGATGCTAATTCTAGTATTTGGACAAATATTCATGGTCATAGCCACCCCGTTATTGTTGAAGCAATTCAGAATCAGGCCTCGAAGCTTTGCCACAGTTCTTACTTAGGGTTGGCAAATGACAAAGCTAGTGAGTTGGCTGAAAAACTTTGCTCCTTTTTTCCGGATAGTTTGGAACGGTGTTTTTTTTCAGACGATGGTTCAACAGCGCTTGAAGTGGCTTTTAAGATGTCTCTGCAATGGCGACAGCAGAATGAACAAAAGGAACGGACGGGAATTATTGCGTTTGAGAACGCCTACCATGGCGACACTCTTGGCGCATCTTCAGTAGGTGGGGTTTCGAGATTTATCAAAGGTTATGGAGAAACCGGATTGAATGTTTACCGCGTCGGTTCCTTAGAAGATTTGCAGAGGCTACCAGAGGTTGTCGTTGAGACTGCTTCTGCAGTTGTGATCGAACCCTTGATTCAAGGCGTGAATCAAATGCGTCTGTGGCCGAAAGGAATGTTGGCTGATCTGAGAGCTTGGACGACACAGCATGGTGTCCACTTGATCTTGGATGAGGTGATGACTGGTTTTGGTAGAACTGGTAAGATGTTTGCCTGTCAAAATGAGGAAGTTATCCCTGATTTCCTCTGTCTGGCCAAAGGTTTGACTGGTGGGACGATGCCTCTTGCTGCGACCCTGACAAGGTGTGAAATTTATGAAGGTTTTAAAGGTCCAGATAGAACCTTCTTCTATGGTCATAGTTATACTGGAAATGCCTTAGGGTGCGCGGTTGCTCTCGCAAATCTATCACTTTTTGAATCCGAAAATACTTTAGCAGGAATTGAAGAGAAAGGAGCCTATCTCGAAAGAGAGCTAAAGAAAATCCCGTGGATTCAAGAGGTTCGCCGGGTTGGTCTCATCCTCGGGTTTGATGTTGGCGAATGTGGTGAGGGATTTTGTCTGAAGCTTCGGGAGCGTGGCGTATTAACTCGACCAATTCTAAATACAATTGTCATCATGCCGCCGCTTTCGGTAACCATGGATGAACTAAAGTTTTTGATCAAAGTGATCCAGCTACAGCGCTAGTTCTGCATGCTGTAAGCTGAATAAGGGAGACACCTGTGCGGATCTGTCCGCTCAGTCAAACTGCGGTGCCTCAAGCTGTTTGGATTGTTTTTTAATCAACCCCTCTGGTCCGAACAGCCAAGCAAGGAGGAACAAGAAGCCAGCGGTGGTCGCTATCATTCCTGAACTTGTGGTGTCGGGGAGTCCGAGGAGGGGTGGGATATGAGATGCTATTTGTCCGAGGATAGCTGATAGGGCAGCAACA
The DNA here is from genome assembly GCA_905181965.1 of Akkermansiaceae bacterium. Classification (GTDB taxonomy): domain Bacteria; phylum Verrucomicrobiota; class Verrucomicrobiia; order Verrucomicrobiales; family Akkermansiaceae; genus SW10. Next base: position 175,301 of record CAJIZY010000009.1, on the reverse strand, counting down.
ATGAGGCTGACGAGGATCAGGGTGGGGAGATTTCGTGTGAGGAGAAAAGCTGTTGCCGGTGGGACGATGAGCATCGCGATGACGATGATGGAGCCCACGGCTTCGAATGAGGCGACGGTGGTTACCGCGACCATGATCATGAGGAGATAGTGCATGAGCATGGGGCGGAATCCATGAGTGCGGGCGAGGGCGGGGTCGAAGGAAGCAAGGGTGAACTCCTTGTAGAAGAGTCCGATGACGAGGGCATTGAAGAGAAGGGCACCATGACGAGAGCGGCACGGGGGACGGCGAAGAAAGAGGTCTCATTCTCGAAGAGAGTGACCATATTTAGAGGGGTATACTCGAGGGCGCCATAAAGAACACAACCGGCATCTAGATCAACGTGGTCAGCAGCTTTGCGAATCAGGACAAGCCCGATTGCAAAGAGGGTCGTAAAGACAATTCCCATCGCCGCGCCGCGTTCGACTTTGCCAAAGTGGGTGATCCATTGAGTGAAAAGGGCGGTGAGAATTCCGGCGATCGCCGCGCCAAGGAACATCCAGAGATTAGCGCGGGACCCTGAGATGAGGAAGGCGATAGCTAGTCCGGGGAGAACCGCATGGCTGATGGCGTCGCCCATCATGCTCATGCGTCGAAGGAGGAGGAAAGTGCCCGGAAGCGCACACGCCATTGCGCATAATCCTCCGACGAGAATGATGTGAAAGTCGTTAGCGGTCCAATCCATAAGTATAAGAATTTAGAAGCGTGTGGTGAATCCAGTGAAGCAACCGAAGTCTTCCGAGTCGCTGTTCAGGCCAGCTTGAATTCCGGCGTCGAGGACGAAGTTTTTGTTAATCTCATAAGTGAAGCCACCAGAGTAGTAGGATTCGTAGCGGTCGTCGGAGATAACGCCGATATATTCGGTGTATCCACCAAGGTTTCCGATTATGGGGTATCCGATTACTGCGGTGAATAGAAATTCTGTTTCGGTTCCGGTATTGTCGTTGACGAAGTCGAGCTGACCTTGGAGACCAAAGCTAATATCATTAGTAAGATCAGTTGCCCAAGGGACGATGATACCGCTCTGCCATTCGTCGTTCCGGGTGGGTGCGGTAACAAACGGCATAATGGCGAGAGCAGAGTTGCCGCTATCGTTACCCCAGAGGTTGTATTTTAGACGAATCGTAAGATCTCCAAAGGTGGTCCAATCGCCGAGAGTTTCGGAGCGGATATCAATGACGGCCTGAAGGTCGACATTGTGAGTAAGTCCGGCCTTCATGTTGATCTGGCCATAGGTAAAAGTTTCGTTGCCTTGGTCGCGTCGATAGTCAAAAAGGGAGGTCTCAACTTGATAACGGCCTGCGTCGACTGTAATGGGTGATTCGGTTGCATCGGGGCGATCCGGGGAAAGGTCGCGGAGAAGATTGTTGGGGGTTGGGTTGAAGAGGTGGTATTGGGTTTTATCGGAAAATGGAGTCGCTGAGATATGGTCCAGAGCCGGAGCTAGCCCGTCTTTTGAGCTGGCTGATATGCTTAGAATGTGAAGTTGATCTACCAAGTCTTTGTTCGCTCGCTTTGCACCCGATTCGCTTGAAGGGGTATTACGATCTAATAAAAGGGGGGCGATTGTTTGGTCATCTGCGATTAGAGAGCCAATGAGGCCGAAGGTAAGGATGAATGGTGTTTTCATTTTTTATTTGTTATCTTAAAGAGATTAAGCCGACGGCCCTGACTGAAGTCCAAGTTCGGTAGGCATGATGGTGTGAGGTGAGTCGATGATGGGCTTGGAGAGGTCGAGCTCAGCTTCAAGCTGGTGGACGATCATAAAATCCAGACGCTGCCAGTTCGGAAATGCGGGCAACATGGTTTGGGGCAATGTCGGCGTATTTAATGAGGTAGAGTTCCCAGAGTCGGTGGTTTCTGGTGATGCGGGAGGCTTCGCCAAATCCGGATTCCGAAAGTCGAAGTTCACCCGAGGGCTGGCGTTCGATGTGATCTTCGGAGCGACCTTGCCGAATCAGTTTGGCGAGTTCGCCCTTACCCCAGTATCGGTGCTTCCGAAGTAGATCCATCGAGATGGGAAGATTTTTAAGCGGTTCCCCGTTTTGGGTGTTTTCGAGGATTTCGTAAGTTGAGCGTAGAAGGTGTTGGCGCCCGACTTTACGTTGCAGTTGCAGATGTCGGAGGTAGCGCGGAAGGATGCCGCGAGCGGTGCCGAAGATCATGCTGAAGAGGAAAATAATGGCTGCGGTAATGACAATGATGGCACCCGCCGGAAGGTTAGAATAAAGGGCCGAAATTGAAACGCCGAGCCAGCCTGAGATTGCTCCAATAGTTGCAGAAAGAAAAAGCATCCATCCAAGTCGATTGGTCCAGAAACGGGCGGCGGTTGGCGGAGTGATGAGAAATGCGATCACAAGAATGAGCCCGACCGCTTGAAGTCCTATGACCGTGACCGCGGTAACGAGGGCCATTAAAATGATATCAAGCCAGAGAGTGGGCCATCCTTGAGCGGAAGCAAAATCTGCATCAAAGCAGAGAAGGGTAAGTTCTTTGAGAATGGCAATCGTGACTATGATGGTGATCAGAAGAATAATGGCGATGAGAACAAAGTCGGACCAAATCATGGAGGCCGTTTTTCCATAAATGAATGAGTCGAGGCCAGCAGCGGAAGCGCTGGGGATTTCTTGGACTATTTTTAGAATGGCAACGCCGAGGCCGAAGAAGACGGAGAGGACGATTCCCATGGCGGCATCATCTTTTAAACGGGTGGTGCGACGGATGGCGAGGACGAGGAGCACTCCGAGAAGCCCGGTGATCGTGGCACCGAGAAGGAGGCCGGGGAGGTAGCTCCACTTAAGCCCATTGCTGCCATCACGGCAAAGGCGATGCCGATTCCTGGAAGAGTAGCATGGGATAGGGCGTCACCGAGGAGTGATTGCTTTCGCAATAGCAGGAAGCTTCCGACGAGGCCCGCTGTGGCTCCTAGAAACGCTACGCCAAAAACCACCAAACGAGTGTTGTAGTGTTCGAGTCGAAGAGTTTCGCTGAGAAGTTCCCAAGTCATGGTTTTATCCTCTTAGGGGCGTCCGACGTTTTTGAGAGCCTGGGCGACATCGTCGAGAAGATTGAGTTTCCCGCCGTAGGTTTTTTGAAGGTTTTCGCGCGTAAAGGTTTCACTGGTAGGGCCGCTGGCCACGACGCGCATATTGAGAAGAACAAGGTAGTCAAAGTATCGCGAAACGGTGGCGAGATCGTGGTGCACGCAGAGGACGGTTTTGCCTTTCGAGTTGAGTTCCTGGAGAAGCTCGATGATCGCTTGTTCGGTAGCGGCATCGACCGCTGCGAAAGGTTCGTCCATAAAGTAGATCTCTGCCTCCTGAACGAGGGCTCGGGCGAGGAAGACTCGTTGTTGTTGTCCTCCTGAGAGTTGTGAGATTTGACGTTTGGCAAGGTGGCTGATCCCGACTTTTTCCAGAGCTTCAAGAGCTTGCTGTTTTTGTATTTGGTAACTCGTTTGAACCATCCAAGTTTGCGATAGGTGCCCATTGTTACGACATCAGCGCGCTGATAGGAAGTCCCAATCGACACTTTCACGTTGTGGGACGTAGGCAATGAGCTCGCGTTGTTGCTCGTATGGTTTACCGTATACCAATGCTTCACCTGAGGTTTTTGGAATTAGGTCTAAGCAAGCCTTGAAAGGGTTGATTTACCAGCTCCGTTAGGTCCCACAATCCCAGCCAGAGTTCCTTTGGGAATGTTTAACTCAACATCCCAAAGAACGGGTTTACGATGATAAGCGACAGTGAGGTCGTGAACCGCAAGAGGAAATTCAGGAGGGTGTTCGGGACGCATTTAATCGTTAAGTTTGTTTTGGAATCCACCTTCGGGGGCGCTGCCTCCGAGGGCATTCACAATAGTGGTGATGTTGTGATCCATCATTCCGATGTAGGTCCCTTGATAGGTTCCGGCAGGTCCCATGGCGTCGGAGAAAAGCTCTCCTCCGATTTTTACGGTGTGACCTTTCTCGGCAGCACCTTCGATTACTGTTTTGACTGACTTTTCTGAGACCGAGGATTCAACAAAAATTGCCGGAATTTTGTTGTCAACGAGGTAGGTGACTAAGTCGTTGATGTCTTTTGTCCCAGCTTCAGATTCTGTTGAAATTCCCTGAATTCCACGCACTTCAATTCCGTAGGCACGTCCAAGGTATGAAAAGGCATCATGTGCGGTAACGAGGACCCGTTGCTTTTGAGGGATAGTTGGAAATACCATGAGGGCATAGGTATGGAGATCGTTGAGCTTTATCTGATATTCTTTGCGTCGCTTTTGGTATTCATCGGCATTTTTGGAATCAAAAGCTGCCAATTCATCGCCAATTTTTTTAGCAACTTTGGACCAGATTGATACGTCCATCCAAAGGTGCGGATCGGGGACGCTAGAACCCATAACTTGAATCTCAATTCCTTCGGCTACTGCTGAGACAGGATTGCCCTGATCTGCCCTGTTCTTGAGAATGGTTCCCATTTTCCCTTCAAGGAAAAGCCCGTTATAGAGGACGAGTCCGGCTCTTTGTATCTTGTCGATCTCAGATTTGCTAGGCTGGTGCATGTGTGGATCAATGCCTTCACCGATTAAATTGATGATCTCTTGATGGTCTCCTGCGATTTGGCGAGAGACATCGGCAATCATTCCAATTGTCGTGACGACGGTTCCATCAGTTTTTGCGGCTTCTTCTTTGTTGCTGCAGGCCCCAAACAGGAGAAGGGATACGAGGAGGGACAATTTCTTCATACGGGGAAAGCTACACATTACTTTGATCAATCAAAATAAAAAACTTGAATTGCCGTAATTAGGGTGGGTTTGCGGGTCATTTTGGCAATAAGAAACCCTGCAACCTAAATGGTTACAGGGCTTCGAGAGAGATCCCAAGCTTATCCAACGTAAGAGAGTGAAGCGGCCGTAGCTTCAATCTTGTCGTTGTTATCTAGGAGTTCCTTAATTGGGTCGTATTTACCGGCCAGTAGGGCTTGGCGCGCAGAGGCAGGCATCTCCACAGGAAAAGAAAGATCTCCGGCGGTGACCGTCATTGCATCGAGATCAATTGATACTTCAAGTGTTGGGTCTGCAGTGCATGCCGCTTTGAGGATGTCGATGTTTTCGCGGGTGGAGCTGACGCAGGGAAGCCCGAGGGTCGTCGAATTTCCGTAGAAGATTTCGGCAAAAGACTCGGCGATGATAGCGCTGAAGCCATATTTCGTGAGTGATTGGGGGGCGTGTTCCCGGGAGGAACCGCAGCCAAAGTTAATACCAGCAACGAGAATGGAAGCGCCGTCGAAGCGTTCGTCATTAAGAGGATGATCCGTCTTTTCGCCCGATTCAGGATCAAATCGGACGTCAAAGAAAGCGTATTCGCCGAGTCCGTCGAAAGTGACACACTTCATGAAGCGAGCGGGGATGATACGGTCCGTGTCGATGTCAGCGCCTGGGATAGGAATGGCGGTGCCGGAAACTTGTGTGATGGGTGCGATAGCCATGATTATAATTGGTTTATTCGTCTTCTTGTTCTCCGCGGGCGGCTCTACGCTCGAGGATTTTTGTGAGAGCATTCTGGAATGATCCGACGTGTTTCTGAGCTAATTGCTGGCTGAAACCCATTATCTCGCCGGTGAGGGTAGGCATGACTTCAAGTGATTTTTTGCCCGTTGGAGTTTTGTAAAAGCTTATGAGTGCGGTGATCTCGTGATCAGTGAAGGTCTCTTCATAGATTGCTTTCGTCTTGATTTTTAGTCAGCATCAGTTATAAATTCTTCAAGGGCAGCGTCTTTAACTTCACCCATTTCTTCTTTGTTGAGATCTTGCCCGGCGAGACTTTTTTCAACCAGACAAAGCCGGCTTCACCGCCGTCAATCACGGTTTGCTCGAATTTCATGATCTTAAGAAGCTCATCGATCGGGGCAAGCGAGGTAGATTTCTGAGCAAATACTGGAAGGAGTAGGAGCGAAACGACGAGTGAGAGGATGAATTTCATCTGATGGATTTCGTATGGTTTAGGTCGCGGAGTTGGTTGTGACGTTGAATGTTTCCCGGGCGTCAGCGATATGGCCTTCGACAGCAGCTGCGGCCACCATAATAGGCGACATTAGGACAGTGCGCCCCATAGGAGATCCCTGACGTCCTTTGAAATTTCGATTAGATGAAGAGGCGCAGATCTGATCGCCAACGAGTTTGTCTGGATTCATGGCGAGGCACATCGAGCAACCGGCAGCCCGCCATTCAAATCCGGCATCTTGAAAGATCTTGTCGAGTCCCTCTTTCTCACATTGGATCGCGGTGATTTGTGAACCAGGAACCGCAATCGCTTTGACTCCATCGGCAACCTTGTGGCCTTTCAGTAACCTGGCAGCTTCGCGAAAGTCGGAAAGGCGGCCGTTGGTGCAGGAGCCGATGAAGGCGACATCGATAGGAATGCCTTTGATAGGAGTTCCGGCAGGAAGCTTCATGTAGGCGAGAGCTTCCTCAATGACGGCTTTTTCGTCGGTTTCTGCGGCAGCAGGGTCAGGAATAGACTCGTCGATGGAGATGCCGTGATCTGGGGAAATTCCCCAAGTGACAGTCGGCTCGATGTCTTCGGCATCAATACGAATAATATCGTCGAATTCTGCGTCCGAATCGGTGGCAAAGGATTTCCACTCTTCGATGGATTGCTCCCAGTCATCGCCGGTGGGCGAGTAAGGGCGGTTCTTCAGAAACTCAAAAGTAGTCTCATTCGACTCAGAAGTAACCGCAGCGGGCTCCGCCTTCGATGGCCATATTGCAGACTGTCATGCGCTCCTCCATTGTGAACTTGTCGAAAGTGGTGCCTGAGTATTCGTAGGCATATCCGATGCCACCTTTGGCTCCGAGCATACGGATGCTCGGCGAAAATTTGGTCCTTGGCGTAAACTCCGGGACGGAGTTTGCCGTTCACTTCAATTTTACGAACTTTGAGAGACTCCATGGCCATCGTTTGAGTGGCCAAAACGTCGCGGACTTGGGTGGTGCCGATACCAAAGGCGATGGCACCGAAGGCCCCGTGGGTTGCGGTGTGAGAGTCGCCACATGCGATGGTTGATCCGGGTTGGGTGATACCCTGCTCGGGACCAACCACGTGGACGATGCCTTGCTTGCCTGACTTGAGATCGAAGTAAGTCACGCCGAAGTCATCGCAGTTCTTGCGAATTGCATCGATCATATCGGCCGCGAGGGGATCGGCGGGTTCGTCCTGATTAATGGTGGGAACGATGTGGTCAATGGTGGCAAAGGTCCGTGAAGGGTATTTCACCTTCAGGCCGAGATCACGAAGCATCCCGAAAGCTTGCGGGCTGGTGACCTCGTGAATGAGGTGAGTTCCTATAAAGAGTTGTGTGCGTCCATCGCTCAGGGTTCCCACTGTGTGAGCGTCCCAAACTTTCTGATAAAGAGTCTTTCCCATGGCAAAACCGCGATTTCTTCGCGGGGCGAGGAAGATGTACGGAAAATTCCCTGAAAGCAAGCATCTCGGGCGCTTCTAGGTGATAAGAGCACCTCCCGCAGCTGAGATGATGACGAGAGCCCAAACTGGGATGATTTTTTTGCGCAAGATCAGGAAGAAAATGGCAACACAGCCGAAATCGATCCACCCAGTCAGGGTGCTTTGATCGGTGGCCATGCGGAGAAGGGCAACTCCAAGGACTCCCACAACGCCAGCGTTGGCTCCGTTGACTGCGCGTTGGGCCCAGCGTTTACCTCGAAGGCGTCCCCAAATCCTCATGGTGCCTCCAAGGAGGAGCATGCCGGGAAGGAAAACGGCGATGAGGGCGGCTCCAGCTCCAAGCCAGGGATTGTCAAAGAGGTTCGCTTTGACTCCAAGAAATGCCGCGAAGGTGAAGACCGGGCCGGGCACTCCTTGGGTTGCTCCGTAGCCCCCAAGAAACACTTCATTCGACATGTAGCCACCCTCGACCATGCTTTCTTGGAGGAGGGGGAGAACGACGTGGCCGCCGCCGAAGACAAGGGAGCCTGCTCGATAAATTCCGGCGAGTGGACCGCTATCGCCCATCGAGACAAAAAGGAGCAAAAAAAATACAACAAGAGCGCCCCAGCCGAGAAGACCTCGTTTGCCGGTTTTTTGCTCTTCAATTTTTTCACCCGCTGAGAGAGTAAAGATCCCGATGGCTCCGGAGATCGTTATCATCAAAATGGTCATCCATTGATAGGAGAAAACCCAGAGGGTGACGAGAACGAGGAAGGCTAGAATGATCCGGCGAAGATCTGGGGCGAGGCTTTTACGCATTCCGAGAAGGGCGCCCGTGACGACGGCGAGAGCGACCAATTTAAGTCCGCGAAGTGCTCCTTGGGCCTGATCTCCCGAGAGGTCGCCGATCCCAAGGGCGACCAGAATGAGAACAAGGGAGGAAGGAAGAGTGAAGCCAATCCAGGTTGCGAAGCCGCCGAGTAATCCAGCACGTTCATAGCCGATGGCCGCGCCGAGTTGGCTGCTTCCCGGGCCGGGGATGAACTGGGTGAGCGACATGATTTCGGCGAAGCGGGACTCGGTAATCCACTCGAGCCGCCCAACGTATTCTTCGCGGAAATAGCTCACGTGGGCCACTGGTCCTCCAAATGAAGTGAGGCCCAACCGCAGGGCGACAAGAAAGCATTCGATTATGGCACTCATTAGACCCGAGCAGATCACAGGAGGCATGACTGTCAATGGCAGGCTTGAGGCAGTCACGCATTTTTGATCTCGCGAAGCATTTTACATTGAGGGAAAGTTCAACCGTGAATTCCTTTATCGCGCCATGCTGCTTTCTGCTCGCTTTGGTATCCTGTGGATGGGATTCGGAGCTCAAAGCCTTCTGAGACAGGCTCTTTGGCAGGGACCGAGGCTGGATTCCGCAAAAAGAAGGCTTTTTCTGGTCGAGTAACCTTCCAAGGTTTAACGAACTCACAGCTGTCTCAGATCCGGGTGATCCCTGAAAGCGGAAGCTGTCTAATTGAGCCTTGTAACGAGAGCTATGATCAGGTTGACGGACTTTGGGTGATGGGAACTCAGGGGGACGAGTGGTTCAAAATTCCGGACCATAGTGAAGCTTGGGTGGGAGAGGAGCCTCGTGATTTTGAGGGAACCGCTCATTTTCGATCTTTAAAAATTTATTATCGAAGTAGTCCTATTCTACACTTCGTAGGGGCAATAAGGAACGGGCTCAAAAATCCAGGCTGGGTAAGCAATTCCGGATCGACTAGAAGTCCTTTGCCTTCTCCATGGTAAAACCCTCCTCCTAATTAATCCCGTTATGAAGATTTTTCTTTTTTTATTATTTATGCCCTTTTCGATTCAGGGAGAGCTCCGGCTCAATCAGATCCAAATAGTAGGAACACACAATTCGTACCATGTTGCGCCGACCTCGGCGCAAATGAATTTTCTTGGGATGTTCAGTAAAGAAGCCGCGACAGCTTGGGACTATACTCGTAAGTCTTTGGGTAAGCAGCTCGATAATGGCCTCCGGCATTTCGAACTTGATGTTTATGCCGATCCCGAAGGCGGTCTTTTTTCAAGTTCGAGTGACCCGATCGATAGCCCGCTGAGGAAACCAGGGATGAAAGTGCTGCATGTACCAAAGCTCGATGCAAAGTCGGTTCATCTGACTTTTAAGAGTGCGCTTGATTCGGTGAAGAAATGGTCGGATGAGAATGCCAATCATTTGCCAGTAATGATTTTGGTGGAATTGAAGGATCGCGCTGAAAACCCTTTGGGTCCAAAGCCACTCAAGTTTGACCGGGCTCAGATGGAAGCGCTAGAGAAAGAGATTCTTTCGGTGCTTGATCTGGAGCGTATCATCACGCCTGATTTCGTAAGAGGGAATAAAGGAAATTTGCGAGATGTTATCATTCAAAAAGGTTGGCCAGTATTGAAAAAATGTAGGGGGAAGATCATGTTTTGTCTCGATAACGAGGGAAGTCATCGTGATGAATATCTTAAGAAAAACCCGAGTCTTGAAGAGCGGCTCCTGTTTGTAAGTGTGGGGCCCGATCATCCAGCGGCAGCCTGGATGAAGCGGAATGATCCAATTGCTGGTTTTCGAGAAATTCAGCAACTGGTCAAAGCGGGGTTCATGGTTCGGACGCGAGCCGATGTCAATACGGTTGAAGCCCGGGCCAATGATAAGAATCGTGCAAACAAGGCGCTCGCGAGTGGGGCGCAGTTTGTGAGCACGGATTTTCCGGACAAGGTTCCCCGAATTAGCGAATACGAAGTGAGGCTCCCTGGTCGGATGGTGGCACGAGCCAATCCAGTTTTACTGCCTGATCTGAAGGAGAAAGCGATCAAATAGGGTGGTTCTTGAAGATCCGTGTAAACCTGTTCATTCTCCGGCGTGCAGAATCGTTTTTACCAGGCCTTTGATACCGAGCGTGCTTCGGGCTACGACACCTCGGGTGATTTTCGGTCGCCTTTCCAGATTGATCGGGACCGCGTTCTGCACACCACAGCATTTCGTAGACTCCAGAGTAAAACGCAGGTCTTTTGGAGTGGAGAGTACGATTTTTACCGTACTCGACTGACTCATTCGCTGGAAGTTGCCCAGATTGGAAAATCGATCTGCCACTGGCTAAAGCACTCAAGTAATTTACTGAGTGATGAATTTTTTATCGATGAGGATTTGGTCGAGGCGATCTGTCTTTCACATGATTTGGGGCATCCCCCTTTTGGTCACGCCGGTGAACGGTCGCTGAATCATTTTATGGCAAGCTATGGTGGATTTGAGGGGAATGCCCAGACATTGCGACTGCTTACCCAAAGAATTTTTTCGCAAAGCCGAAGGGGAATGGATCCGTCACGAGCCTTTCTAGATGGAGTTTTGAAATACAAATCACTTTGGTCCGAGCTGAGGGCGATAAAAGGGCAGTTGCCGAAGAATCACTTCCTTTATGATACGCAAAGCGAGGAATTAAGTTGGGCCATGGCTGAGAATGATTTCCCAGCCGAACTACCACCGGGTGACGAGAGAGATGGTTTTAAATCCATCGAATGTCAGATCATGGATTGGGCTGATGATACTGCCTACTCGCTCAATGATCTTGCTGACTCGGTGAGAGCGGGATTCCTCACGGTGGAGAGGATCGAACGCTGGGCCGAAAGTCGAGGCCACGAAGCTTCGGATGATTCTCCACTGGGTGGGCTTTTGAAAGCGATTCGAGGGCAGCGCATCGAGGCTTTTGTTGGGAAGCGCATCGGGAAATACATCCAATCGGTCACATTGGTTCCGGCTGCAAATCTGCTGAGCGGAACTAGTCATCGATATGCTTTGGATTTGGTGATCGAGCCTGGGGTAAGGGCAGAGAGCGAGTTGTTCAAAAGTCTTGCTTATGAGGTCGTGTTTTTGTCTCCCCAGCTCAAGCAGCTGGAACATAAGGGGAGCTACATGCTGAGGCGTTTATGGGAAGTGATGGAGAAGCGCTATGTGCTTGGGGAGACGATTGATGGACAGGATTTTGCGCTATTACCAGCAAGCAGATGCTGCTGAAATCGAGGAAGCGGAAACTCCCGAAAAGAAGGCCCGTCTGGTTTGCGATTTTCTGGCAGGGATGACAGATGGTTATGCGGCGAGAACCTTCCGAAGGCTCTTTGAGCCAGGATTTGGTAGTATTGGTGATCTTGTCGGTTAGATGCGGCTGGATCGTTTGGTTGGAAAATGGGCCGGAGCTGGAAAGCGCCGGACTCGCGAGATATTTGAGTCTCGAAAAGTTGTTTTAAACGGCCGGGTTTGCGAGGACGGCAAGACCCTGATCGGAAGGTTTGATCAGGTGGAAGTCGATGGGGCGGTTGTTCAAAACGAAGTGCCTCGATACGTGATGCTTCACAAGCCTCGGGGCATAGTGAGCGCGACGATGGATCCCGCGCATCGGACCGTCATTGACTTGATAGAGGTAGAGTGGGCTGGGAAACTTCATCTGGCGGGGAGGCTTGATCGCTTCACTTCTGGGCTGGTGGTTCTTACGAATGATAGCTGTTATTCTGAGTCACTCACCGATCCTTCGAAGAAGGTTGGGAAAAGATATTTGGTCGAGGTTGATGGTGAAATCGGACCTGAGGTTGTTTCGACCTTTGAGGCGGGGATGTGGTTCGCTAAAGAAAAGGTGATCACGGCACCGGCTGTTGTGCATTTGTTAGGCCCAAGTAAATGTCGGCTCACGATTTTTGAAGGTAAGCATCATCAAATTAAAAGAATGTTTGCCAGCTTTTCTCTAAAGGTCATTTCTCTCCACCGCGAGGCAGTTGGTGATCTTGAGCTTCTCGATGAGCTTAAGGAAGGGCAGTGGATAGAGTTTTCACCTTCTAGGTGATCCGCGCCGCATACCCAAATTGGGGTAAGGTTTTCATGGGTTGTGGCTTGATGATGGGAAAGGTAACTCTAGCCTCCCTTCATGACCTTGAAGTGCCGCCGCTTACTCCTCCTCTTTACTTTTCCCGGCTATTTGGCTGCGGCTGAAGATCCTCTGGCCGGAATTACGAAAGGTCTTTTTAATGGGAAACGTCCTGCGGATGCGGTGCAGTTGGTTGGGGAGCGAGGGTATACGCTCGTTCCCGAGTCCGAGAAGGTTAAGAGCCAGTGGGTTTTTGATCAGGGCGTCCTGACTGCTTCGCCGAAGTGGGACAGTCTGGTGACTCCGGATGTGTATTCCGACTTTCGCATGCACTTGGAATTCAACGTAAACAGCGTTCCAAATGTGGATGCTGAAAAGAATGGGAATTCAGGGATCTATATTCAGAAACGGTATGAACTGCAGATTTTAAATTCACACGGTGTTTCCGAAGAGGACTACAAAGCGAGTTATGCCGGAAGTCTCTACCGCCAAAAGAAGCCAGACCAATTAGTCTCGAAACCAGCGGGGGAGTGGCAAAGTTACGATATCGTTTTTCGGGCGGCTCGGTTCAAGGATGGAAAACGGGTTGAGAATGCTCGTATTAGTGTTCAACAAAATGGAGTTCTCATTCACGATGACTACGCTCTGACCAATAAAACAGGTGCGGGTGAAAAAGAAGGGCCGGAACCTGGACCGATCAAGTTCCAGGGGCATCACAATCCAGTAGAGTTTCGTAATTGTTGGATTCAGCGACTCGAGCTTGATGAGGTTAAAGAAAAAGACGCTCCCAAGCCGAAAAAGAAGAAGGGCTATACTTACGTCATTCCATTTGACGAGATTCCGGCGGCGCCGGCTTTGAAACCGAAGGAAGCGCTGGAGACCTTTCGTCTGCACAAGCAATTTGAGATGAGTCTAGTCTCCCACGAGCCGGCGGTACAAAATCCGCTTGCACTACGTTTTGATGGAAACGGCCGAATGTGGGTTGTCGAGATGCGTTCTTACATGCCAAATGCTAATGGTGAAGGAGAGGACGCGCCGACTGGACGGATTTCAATTCACGAGGATACCAACAACGATGGTGTTTATGACAAGACGAGTGTCTTTCTGGATGGGTTGAATCAACCCCGCTCAATTGCGCTTTATAAAAATGGCGTTCTTTTCGGGGGACATGAGAAGCTCTATTTCGTCGAGAATGTTGATGGGAAAGCCGGGAAGAGGACGGTGGTCGATGAAAATTACACGCAAGATGCCAACGTGGAGCATCGCGCGAATGCTCTTTTTCGAGGATTGGATAATTGGATCTATAACGTGAAATCGGATGCCCGATATAGGGAGGTAGATGGCGAATGGGTCAAAGAAAAGACCTCGTTTCGTGGCCAGTGGGGATTATCACAGGATAACTATGGGCGTCTTTACTATAACGAAAACTGGTTTGGAATCAAAGCGGATCAGTTGCTGCCAAACACCCTTATGAAGAATTCCAACTTTCAGTTGGGTCGTGCCCATGGGCGGCATATTTCATATCGGGATAAACTCTATCCAGCGCGAATCACTCCTGGTGTGAACCGTGGTGGAGAGGGCGCCATTGATGACAAGGGCTATCTTACTGCTGCGACTGGGGCTGCTGGTCCAGTGGCCTATCGTGGTGATCAATTTCCTCCTGAGTTTCAAAATACAGCGCTCTTCTGTGAGCCAACCGCCAATCTCATTCGCATGATTCATGTCAGTCGCAAAGATGGCCTGCTGACAGGTGAGCATCTTATGGGGGAGCGGGAGTTTTTGGCCTCGACCGATGAACGTTTTCGTCCGGTGAATCTCTTTAATGCGCCCGACGGAACTCTCTACGTGGTCGATCTCTACCACGGAATCATTCAGCACAAACACTACCTGACCCGTTACTTGTTGGAGCACATCAAGCACCGGAATCTTGAGAGCTATCCTCGATTGGGTCGGATTTACCGGATCAAGCATAAGGATGGTCCCCGTGGTCCAGCCTGCAATGCTTGGGAAAAAGCCTGGAGAGCTAGTTGCAATTCTCGCTCACTCAAATGGTTGGTGGCGCGATACGGCCCAGCAGTTGATTATTGACGCGGGAGACGATTCAGTAGTGCCGGCGCTCATCGCTCTAGCTGGCGATCATAGTCAGCCATTTGGCCAGATTCATGCTCTTTGGACTTTGGAGGGATTGGGGCGTATTAATCTGGCTGCGATCAAAGCAGCGATGACTTCCAAGGATCCTTATGTATTGGAATCAGCAATTCGATTGGCCGAGTGTCTCCCGTCTATTGACCTCATTGCGGCGATGTCGATCTTGGAAAGACTTGCCGCCAATCCTGATCTTCTAGTGCAACGTCAACTTGCTGGTAGCTTAGGGCGATTTCCCTCAGCGGACGCTCTCGTGCTTCTTAAAAAGGTTCTTTTGAATAACATAGAAGCTCCTTTTTTTAGGGAGGCCGCGATTAGCGGGCTCGAAGGGCGAGAACTAATCTTTCGGGAGGCTCTTGGAGAGGGATTTAGGGATGAAAAATTCCTTGGATACCTAAAGCATTGTATGACTCCCAAAACAACAGCTTCAGCATTTAAGGCTCCAAGGAATAAGGAGCATCGCGAGTCGTTCCACCGGGGTGAGAAATTTTATATTACCAACTGTATGGCCTGTCATGGTTCGGATGGAAATGGGCTTGAGCAATTAGGGCCACCGTTACTGAAATCAATTTGGGTTGATGGTTCGCCGGAGCGTTTGTCCGCAATCTTACTTCAGGGTCTGATGGGGCCAATTGAAGTGAATGGTAAAAAATACACTCCCGCGGCTGCCATGCCCGGTTTGAAAGATGCTCCGCAGATTAATGATGCTGACCTGGCGGATGTTTCAACTTTCATCAGGCATGCGTGGGGAAATAATCAATCGGTAATGAAGGTCGAAATCGTCAAGGCAACGCGCGAGAAGCTCAAAGGGCGCCAAACAACCTTTACGCCAGTGGAGCTGAAAAAGATTTTTCCGTAATTTATCGTTTTCGTGTTCGCCCGGTTTTACGGCGTGGGCCTTTGTTTTTAAGCTTGGGCTTTTTGTGCTGGAGCGGCTTGGAGCCGGTTTTGTTGCTCTGACCCTTTTTGGATTGAGTCCTAATTAAGCGGGGTTGTTTGTCATAGGTGAATCCCTCTGCGAGAAGGTTTTCTAGGTTTCCCTCGGCTAGCTTCTTCAACGATTCCAAGCGGTTTTGATCACTCTTGGTGACAAAGGTGGAGACTTCAGAGGAACTCGATTGAACGTGCTCGAGATAATCCGAGTCAATTTCGTGGAGGTCGAAGTGAATAATCGTAGCAATACCCGAGAGATCGCTTCCCCGAAGAATCGATTCGGTGGCGAAGAGAACGTCAATCGAGTTATCTTTAAGTTGGCTGAGTAAACGTTCACGAACTTCCGGTTTTTTATTTCCTGAAATATTTTCGGTCGCTAAATCGCGCCGACTTGCGGCAGTGTTTAGGGAGTGAAGTGTTTCCTTGCTTCGGACGAAGACGAGGACAGGTGACTCACAGATCGAGTCCGAGAGGAGATGGAGAAGAAGGTCTACCTTTTGGTGGTGGAAGATCTCGTAAGCAGTTTGACGAGCAGCTGGCATAGGATCGTTTTATTTGACAGTATTAGCGGTTCCAAGAAGGTCATTGACGGCCTTGTTAGCAACGCGGACGATGTACTTGTTGGGTTGATTTTTGAGGGCGTTTTTCAGAGCTGGAAGAGCGGGGCGGGCCTTCTCGTTAGCTTCATCGAGGACTATAGCGGCGTGGAGACGAGACCATTGTTCTGCGGATTTTAAAGATTTTGATAGCTCGGTTATGGCCTTCTTCTCCTCTGTTTGCATTCGGAGAAGGGCGCGTGCTACGGCGATTCTGACAATCGTGGAGCCTTCCTTTTTCAGTATTCCGAGGCAGGCAGTCGTGACCTCTTTCAAAGGTTTGCCGACGTTCCCGATGCCGGTGGCAGCCCAAAACCGGACGGCAGCATCTTTATCTTTAAGGCCCTTGAGAAGTTCAGGAAGAGCTTGCTCGCCTTCGGACGCGAGGGAAGCCATGCGGCCCAGTCGCTCGGGGAGAGTGTTATCCTCAGTCTTGGCGAGAATGTCGTAGCGGGATCCGGCTTTCTTTTCGCGAAGGACCATCTCGGGTTCGGGGATGAGACCGAGATCTCGGGTTTCTTTGATCCATTCCTTGTGAACCTTTCGAAATTTCTCGAGCTGGTCTTTGTGCTTGTGATCGTTTGCGAGGTTGTTGATTTCGTGGGGATCGTTTTGGAGATCGTAAAATTCTTCGACCGGCTTGCGATCGGCCATGAAAAGCTTCATCGCGGGCGGCATGTTACCTTCTTTTGCGATACGGCGTAGCTCCTTCATCGTCGCTCCGCTTTCCGGCGTGTTCATGAATTGGTAGTAAGGCTTGAGGGGTTCGTAGTTGCGGATGTAGCGGTATTTTTTGTCGCGGACGCTGCGGATAATGTCGTATCTTTCATCCATGCGATCGCGGGCTCCATAGATGTAATCGCGGGGGGGAGAGAGGTTCTTTCCAAGGAAAGCGCGTCCTTGTGTGATCGGTGGAGCTGGAAGGCCCGCAAGATTGAGTGCCGTATTACCAAAGTCGAGGGAGCTCACCAGCTGACTATCAACAGTTCCTGGTTCCCCTTGGCCGGGATTTCTGAATTTCTTGGGGATTCGCACAATAAGGGGAATACGAGTCCCCGAGTCGTAAAGCCAGCGCTTAGCTCGGGGAAGGCCAACGCCGTGATCGGACCAGTAAACGATAATAGTGTTTTCGTAGAGTCCGGCCTTTTTAAGAGCGGCGATATGAGAACCCACCCACGCGTCCATGGAGGTGATGAGTTCATAGTTGCGTTTCCAGTCTTCGCGAACCCGAGGAGTGTCAGGGTAATAAGGTGGAAGAGTTTTTAATTTGGATGGATCTTGTCTTTCACCAGACGAGAGGTTTTTGGTGACGGACTTGTATTTTGATTCCCCTGCAATCCCGCTTTCATGGCAGCCAGTGAAATTGAATACCGAAAAGAAAGGAGATTTGCTATCCTTTGAGTTCTTCCAATGGGCTTTACTGCTGCTAACATCCCACGTCTCTTTGGGTGCTTGAAATTGGTAATCTGTTTTTGAATTGTTGGTGCAGTAGTAGCCGGATTTTCGAAGGTAGAAAGGAAAGGGTTTGATAGAGCCCGGAAGAATGGCGCTACTCCGCATGTGCATGGTGCCGATGGTCGTTTGATACATGCCAGTGATAATGGTGGATCGGCAGGGTGCGCAGACTCCAGCGGCGGTGAAAGCATTGGTGTAACGGACTCCTTCCTGAGCTAGCTGATCAAGGTGAGGAGTGATGGCATTTGGGTCACCATAGCAGCCAAAGTGGGCGTTGATATCTTCGGCTGAAAGCCAGAGGATGTTGGGGCGTTCATTCGCATGCAGAGTCGCGGAGACGCAGAGCATCAAGATAAAGATAGATTTCATTTTGAGAGGTTGCGTTATTTATTCGTAAGGTCGACCCATTCGTTGAGGGAAGTGGTTATCGGTTTTGGAGATCGTGGCCGGAGTGGCTTTTCAACACTGATTTTTGCCAAGCTGTGAGCTGCTTTTGCATTGTGGAAAAATGCTTAGCTTCTTTCTCGTTGAGCACTTTGCTCTCCATAGGATCTTTTGAGAGATCATAAAGCTCCCAAGTGGTTTTCTTCTTGCCGTAAATGGCATGAATTTTAAAGGGCCAGGCGAGAAGGGCGGCGTGACCACTTTGATGGGAGTTAGCAGTGTATTTTGGAAAAATATTCACGTTTTTTAAAACGCGTTCTGGAAAAGGATTTGGCTCGCCCCCTTGTTGCGCTTCCATGAGTTTTTTAATAATGGCGTCGCTCCGGGTTGATTGTCCTCCAGTAAAATTATGCCAGAAGCCGATAGGTTTGGAACGTTTGCTTTCTTCTCCTTTAATAAAAGGGACAAGATTGATCCCATCAACTGGAGTTTGATTTTCAACTTTGATCTTCGTCAAGGCGAGGAGCGTTGGATAAATATCGGTCGAGCTTGTGGGAGCGGATATGCGGGTTGGTTCAAATTCAGACGGGTATTCGATGATGGATGGAACGCGAAGCCCACCTTCATAAACCGAGCCTTTCTTCGCTCGACCACCAGAGGATTCCTTCACGAGCCCGCCGTTGTCTGATGTGTACCAGAGGAGAGTGTTGTTTGCGATTTTGAGATCTCGAAGGGTCTTACGAAGTCTCCCTATCTGTTCGTCAATTAAGGTGATTTCTTGATAGTAGGGGGCATGGGGCTTCCCTTTGTAGAGCTCGGGTTTTGAGGGTGTTTCGCGGTGGGGATCGTGGGGTGAGGGGAACCAGATGACGGTGAAGGTGGGCTTGGTAGTGGCGTGTCTTTTCAGATGGTCGATGGCGTGATCCATCGTGATGACGGTGCCTTGGCCCTGAAATTGCTGGAACTTACCGTTGAGAGAGAGATATGGCTCCCGGTCGAAGAAATTTAGCCCGGTGAGCCAGTGGTCGAAACCTTGACCGCCCGGCGAGGTGGGACTCTCTTTCTGAACTGATCCGATGTGCCACTTACCGAAGTGAGCGGTCAGATAGCCGTTTGTTTTTAAGGCTTCGGCGATGGTGGTTTCATGAGGGCGGAGATAGTGCCCGTGGTTGGGAACGTTCACACGGACGGGATTGCGCCCGGTCATAACGCTAGCGCGGGTGGGTGAGCAGACGGGGGCCCCAGCATAGAATCGGTCGAAGATGACCGAATTTTGAGACATCGCGTCGAGGTGGGCGCGGTCGAGCAACGCATTCGCGGTGTTGTTCCACCCAACGCAGACATCATCGGCCATAACGAGTATGGTGGCTTGCGCTCAGCGGCGCGCAGAAAAGCGAAGATGCAGAAAAAGAGGAGAAAAATTTTCATCAATTGGTCTTATTATTCGAAGTGGATCCAGTCGAGGTTTACGAGATGTTGTTTGCCGGGATTTGTGAAGGTAAGGCGAAGATCTACGAGCCCGTCGGGTAGGTCTCTGAGGGGGACAGTCGTTTCTTTCCATTTATCCCAGCCACCAGTGGGTTTAATTTCGGCGGCAGCAATCTTTTTCCCATTAGCGGTGAGTGTAATCTTTGCTCCCGCGCCCCCCGAGGCGTATCGGACGGTGAAGTTTTTACAGTCTTTAATCCGGAATCCGGGGTATTCGATCCAGTGGGAGTGATTAATTGCTCCAACGAACTTGAAGCCATCACCATCGAGGATTTGGGGGCCTTTGTGAGAGGAAAAATTTTCAGCCTCGATGGTGCGCGGGTGGAGTCGAATCGAAGTGCCTCCTGAAAGTGGAGTGGCTTTGCCTTCGTATGCCCCAAGGTCGGTGAAATTTGCGGATAGCTCGAGTGATTGATTTACACTTGATGGTGTCATATTCCCCTCAATGCCGCGAGAGACTTGCGGTGTGTTCTTCTCGGAGAGGGAGTAGATCCACCGAACCATGGATGCGACTTGGTTACGCTTGAGATTTGGGTGCGGAAGCATAGGGACTTCGCCCCAGACTTTCGAAGAGCCTTTGATGACCCTCTCGACAGAGCTATCAAAGGCTGCTGCATTACCTTTATAGCGCTTGGCGATGTCGTTGAACGAGGGGCCGATCAGTTTTTGCGAAGCATGGTGGCAATTGAAGCAGTCGGAGGCACGAATGGCGGAGAGGCCGGGAGAGACTTTAGCGAGAGGAGCTAGGGTCACTACGGTTGAAGCAAAGGAATTCGGCTTTAACTTCGAATTACCTTCCTCATTGTCTTGGATCGCAAGGCGATATTTAAGAGGTTTTCCTAGGGTGAAAAAAGATCCGTCGAGGGGTGATTGAAAAGCAAGTTTGGGCGGGGAGTTCCCGGCGCTGACGTATTGGGTGAACTCATTGGTAGCGCCCTGCGCATCTGTGACATTTAAGGTGATGGGGTGGTCTCCGGGCTCAGTGAAAATAAGCGTGGTTTTTGCGTCAGTTGAGACAGCTTTACCATCTTTGAGCCAAGCGAATTTTAAAAGTGTGCCTTCAGGGTCTTTGGAAATAGAGCCATTAACTTTTATCTTTAGCGGGAGGGGGCCATTCTTTTTGTCGATTGTAAATTGTGCGACTGGGGCGAGATTCCCATGGCGATAGCTGATATGGAGAAGCTTGGCGTCCTTGTTGTTTCCCCATGTAGCTCCGTAATCGATGAACCAAAGAGTCCCATCGGGTGCAAAAAGGGCGTCAGAAGGTCTTTTGATTTTGGCAGGAATTGAGAAGTTTTCGATACCGACAAGATCTTCATTTTCATTAAGTCTTCCCCATTTAATGAAAGGACGGTGCCAGTCCCAAAAAAGAAGGCAGTGATCAAATTCTTTAGGGAAACCTCCGGTTTTCTCGAACTTAGGATTGTAGTGGAAAACCGGGCCGGCGCAGGCGGTGCGACCTCCTTTTTTGAGCTCAGGAAATTGTTTTGAATCTGCGTAAGGATAAAAGATTAAAGCGGGCTGAGGTGGGGGGAGATCTTTTCGTCCGGTATTAAGAGGTGAATCATTAATAGGCTTTTGAAGATTGAACTTTTGGCCGACTTTTCCGTTGGTAAAGTCGACACGCGAGTAGGGCTTGTTATCGGCGATGAAGTAGGGCCAGCCGAAAAAACCAGCTTTGCGGGCTTGGTTAATTTCGTCGTGTCCCTGGGGTCCGCGAGGTCCATCTTTTCCGGCATCGGGTCCAACTTCCCCCCAGTAGAGGTGGCCTGACTTAGGGTCGATGGAGAATTTCCAAGGGTTGCGGCAGCCCATCACGTAGATTTCGGGGCGTGTCCCTTTGGTTCCGGGAGGGAAGAGGTTTCCCTCGGGTATGGTATAACTTGCATCAGGCTGCACCTTGATACGAATCAATCCGCCGCGAAGATCGTTGGGGTTGGCGGAGGATTTTTCGGCATTCCATGGTTCTCGGTTGGGGCGTCGGTCGATGGGTGCATATGACGCTGAGTCACCAAAAGGATGAGTGTTGTCTCCGGCGGAAGCGAAGAGGCAACCATTCGGACCAAATTTCAGCATGCCCCCGTGGTGGCAACATTCACGGCGTTGAGTATTCCATTCAATGACCTTTTTCTCATCGATGAGAGTCTCCTTTTTGATTGTAAAACGGCTGATTCGCTGTCCGATAAAATTTGCTGGTGAATAGAGAAGGAAGAGGTGGTTGTTTTGCTTGAAGTTGGGATCGAGAGCGATGCCGAGAAGTCCATTTTCTTGTTCTCCGAAAACTTCAATTTCAGCAAGGATAGTCCGCTTTCCAGTTGTAGGATGAATACGGTTAACTTTGCCCTGAAGTTCGATGAGGTAAATTGAGCCGTCAGGCCCTAGGTCCATCCCCATGGGGCGCGCGAAGTCTTCCGCGATGGTTTTGACTTCGAAGCGGTAGGGGTCGGCCGCTGATACGAATGAGGGAATGAGTAAGAAGAGGAGTAGAAAAGGCATGGTGAATAGGGAATGTTAAGTTCTGGAGAAATGGGGGGTGGAAGGCAAGAGGGCATTTTAGGACATATCTGGGATTTCAGTTCTAAGTTGTTCGAGAAAATCGCTAAGAAATTTGGTGCGTTTTTCGGCCAAGGCTTTTCCTGCCTTTGTCTGCATGGTGTTTTCAAGGGTTAGGAGTTTGGCATAAAAATGGTCGATGCAGTAATTGGTATCGTTTAGCGGACGGTTTTTTGCGAATGGGTCCTCCGAGTGGTAGAGGCCTGACCCCATATGTCCCCCAAGCATGAGGCATCGGCTCAGGCCAATTGCGCCAAGGGCATCAATGCGATCAGCGTCTTGGAGGACTTTTGCTTCGATGGTCGACGGGGTGATTTTGGCAGAAAAACTGTGAGCCTCAATAGCGTGGTGGATGGCCTTGAAGTGTTCTTGTGGATATCCATGCTGCCTGAGGATGATGATGGCGTTATCGGCTGCGAATTGAGAAGCGCTAGATCGTTCGGAGGAATTCTTGGGAACATGGACGCAGTCATGAAGCCAGGCAGCGGGCAGAAGAACTTCCATCGAGAGATTCTCGGTTGCGGCAATTTTTTTTGTATTAAGAACAACTCGGCGGATGTGTTCTAGATCATGGGCAGGATCTCCTGATTCAATCGCGGACTCAAAGATTGCCGACCAGTTTGACATTTCTTCCTCTGTCATGCCTTTGAGTCTTGGCAGGCCCGTTGCAATGAACAAGGAATGAAAAACTCAAATTTCCACAAGGGGGAAAACTTAGAGCTAAGCAAATCGATAAAAGAGACTTGGTAAGGATTCCCGCCTAAATCCCCCAAATCACGAAGGAGGAAACCAGGGTCACCTAGGACGGGCGAATACGCACGGGGCAAACTTTTAATTCAGCAGTTTGGGTGACAGGATCGTATCCTGAGCCGGTAAGGACGTTGACGTTGGTGTCGGCAAAGCTGAAGCTTGTAAAGACAGTGCCTCTTGGAGAGCGACTGGTAGTTTCGACCTTGAGTTCGATTTCGCCGCGGCGGCTGGCCATTTTCGCCATAGCTCCGTCGATCAATCCCCAGTCTTCGGCATCTTTGGGGTGAATCTCCAGGGTCTCTTCGGCAAGAAGGTAGTCGATCCCACTAGCGCGTCCGGTTTGGGTTCGGGTATGATAGGCTTGAAGGCGTCGTCCGGTCGTGAGCCAGACAGGGTAATCGGCGTCTATCACTTCGGCTGGGTCGCGGTAGCCAATAACTTTAAATTTGCCGCGCATGCCATCTTTGAATTCGCTTTCGTGAAGTCGCGGGGTGCCGGGGTGGCCTTCTTCAGGGACAGGCCAGTGGTAAACACCATCGCCGATGTTGTCCCAATTGAGGCCTTTGTAGATCGGGCTGAGTGAGCAGAGCTCGTTGAAGACGTCTTTGGCGCTCTCAAATTCGAAACCGGGGATGCCAAGTTCTTTGGCGATACCAGCGATGATCCACCAGTCTGGTTTTGAATCTCCGTAGCTCGGAACGGCTTTGCGAAGGCGCTGAACGCGGCGCTCAGTGTTGGCTTGAACGCCGTCGGTTTCTCCCCAGGCGGATGCTGGAAAGACGATGTCGGCCATCTGCGCGGTTTCGGTGAGAAAGATGTCAACGACGACGAGGTGATCGAGAGATTTCAGGGCCTTTTCACAGTGGTTTTTGTCAGGATCAGTGACAACGGTGTTTTCGCCATTAATGAGCATGGCGTGGATTCCGTTTTCTGCTGCTCCACAAAGATTGAGGGCCGTGACCTTGGTCATTGGGTTGCCTAGATCCATATCTGGCTGTTGATAAGCAGCCTTGAATTTTTCATGTGATTCCGCTGATGCCACGGGCTGGAACCCAGGGTAGTTGGCAGGAACAGCTCCGCAGTCTCCGGCGCCTTGGATATTATTCTGCCCGCGCATCGGATTGATGCCAGTGCCTTCCTTTCCAAGGTTTCCGGTGAGGAGTGCGAGGTTGCAAAGTGACTGGACATTGTCGACCCCACAAATGTGCTCAGTTATGCCGAGCGTGTAATAGATCGCGCCGAGTTTGGCAGAGCCGTAAAGTTTGCCAGCAGTTTCGATGTCGGCGGCGGGGACTTCGCAGATTCCGGAAGCCCACTCTGGAGTGAATTCCTTGAGGTGTTTTTGGAATTCCTCGTAGTCGGCGCAACGCTCTGCTATGAATTGTTCGTCGGCGAGTCCATCGCGGACGATGACGTGGGCCATTGCGAGAAGGAGGGCTACGTCGGAACCAACGCGGATGGGGAGGTGGAGGTGGGCGAGTTCGGCGAGGCGGGTTTTACGCGGGTCTGCGACGACGAGTTTAGCTCCTTTGGTGAGTGCTTTTTTGAGGCCGGTAGCAGCGACGGGGTGGCACTCGGTCATGTTGGTGCCGATCGCGAAGATGGTGTCGGGCTTGTCCATATCCGCGAGGGGATTAGACATTGCGCCTCTTCCTATTTGAGCGGCCAGACCGGCCACAGTGGGAGCGTGTCAGGCTCGACTACAATTATCGATATGATGAGTCCCAAAGCCGGCCCGTATAAATTTTTGCATTGAGTAGGCGGCTTCATGTGGTGCTCGGCCGGAGGCGATGCCGAAAATACTATGCCGGCCGTATTTTGCTTTTGCTTTCGCAAATCCTTCGGCGGCTTTCTTGAGTGCTTCGTCCCATTCAACCTCCTTGAAGGTGCCGTCGGCTTGTTTAATAAGTGGTTTTTTGAGCCGGTCTTCGTGCTGGATGAAATCGTAAGTGAATTGACCCTTGATACAAAGAGCCCCCTTGTTAGCCGGGCCGTCCATCGCGGGTTGCGCGCCGACAATTTTGTCCCCTTTGGTCATAAGATCAATAGAACAACCGACGGCGCAATACGGGCAGACGGTACGAGTCTTCTTGACTGGCTCTGGGAGGGTTTCGGCGCGGATAGCCTTCTTGTCGGCAAGAGCGCCGGTGGGGCAGGTTTGGATGCATTGTCCGCAGAAGGTGCAATCTGAATCGCGAAGGTCGCTGTCAAACTCC
This sequence comes from Akkermansiaceae bacterium, assembly GCA_905181965.1. Classification (GTDB taxonomy): domain Bacteria; phylum Verrucomicrobiota; class Verrucomicrobiia; order Verrucomicrobiales; family Akkermansiaceae; genus SW10. The sequence goes on along the minus strand of CAJIZY010000009.1, from coordinate 150,415 downwards.
GTGGTAATTTGGGTTTGGAAACCACGGTTGGCGACGGTGATGGCGTAATCGCCCTCCTGTTCAGCGCAGACGCGAACGCAACGGTAACAAGAAATACATTGCTCGTAGTCACGAAGGATAAAGGGGTTTTCGTCTTTAAGGTTTGAGGTGCCTGATTTTGCGCCCTTGAAGCGGTCGTTGCGGGCTCCGTATTTGTTGACAAGCGTGGACAGTTCTTGGGAGGCGAGGCCACGCAGGGGATTGACTTCGATTTGACGATTTTCGGAAGCGACCAATTCGAGGAGCGTTTTGCGCATCTTCTCGATTTTGGGTGGGGCGGTTTTAACGACCATCCCGTCATTGGCTTTGGTGGTGCAGGACGCGACGGGGTTACGGATGCCATCGACTTCTACAACGCAAAGGCGGCATGCGCCGAAAGCATCGAGCCGATCGTCGTAGCAGAGGGTCGGGATGTTTTTTTTGAGACGAGTGGCAACTTGGTAGATGGTTTCGCCTTCGGTAAACGTGGTTAGCTGACCATCAATTGTGATGGCGAGTTGCGAGGCGATGGCGGAGTTTGGGTCGTTGATCATTTGCTGGTGTGCAGAGCGAATTTACCGCAAAGGCGCAAAGGCGCGAAGTTTTTTAAATAACGAGTGGAAAAATATTTTGTGGCGGCTGTGTCGCGGCCGCTGTTGCTTAATTATTTCCAGAGGATATTGCGAATGGGTTGACTGGCTTTTGTTTTTACGAGAGCGGCTTCAACCTCCTTTGTGAACTTGGATCCAGGTGGAGCGACGTTGGTGAGAAGCTTGAGCTTCTTGGTAGCTTCGTCAAACTTTCTAAGATTGGCTTGAGCGTAGGCTAGGCTGAGGAGGTGGTTGGCATTGCGATTTTTGGAGATCAGGCAAAGACGGGAGGCGAGAGCTAGAGATTCCTGCGGGCTGCGGACTTTTTCCTTAGGATGGGTGGAAAGGATGCGCGAGAGGAGGTTTGCAGCTTCGAGGAATTTAGGTGAAGTCCGGAGAATAGTTTTGCAGTTGGCGATAGCGTCCAAAGGTTGTCCTTCTTCGAGTTGAGATAGGGTAAGGCGGTATCTTAAGTTGGGATTTTCAGGGTTGTTGTCAGCTGTTTTTTTTTGGTAATTTAACAATTGGATGGGATCGTTAGCCCTTCGCGCAATATCGATGGCGTCATCGTAGATATCTAAGTTCTGAGGGTGGTAGGATATAGCTTCGTTGAGAATCGCGAAGGATTTTGAAAACTTGCCTGTTTCAGCGTGGGCAGTTGCAAGAAGGCGTAGAATGCGAATATCTTTGGGGAGAAGTTCTCTAGCGGCTTCGAGTTCGGGAATGGCTTCGGTTGGCCGGCCTTGTTGTCCCAAGATTTGGCCGAGAAGTAAAAGATTGTCGCTCCGGGTGAATTTTTCGCCTTGGAAGAATGGCTTTGTCAGAGCCGAGCGGAGGTAGTTGATAGCGAGACTGGGCTGGGCACGTTGGAGTAGTTGTTGAGCTGTGCGTTGGGGAGAAGACGGTGCAGGCTTGCTAGTCCAGCGTCCTGCGAAGGGGGTGCCGGCAGAGCGACGTTCCAAGGGGGTTCCTGTTGCGAATTTGGTGTCGTTAATGATTTGCTCGATTGAAGCGTTACCTCGATAAATGGCGAGGAGCTGTCCTTCCTTTGAGACTAGGAAGCTAGTGGGAACGGGAATGGGAATCCAAAGGTCAATGATGGAAGCGTGGAGGGCGTCGAGTAGCTCGACGGCTTCGGGGCCAGCCATGCGGGTGGAAAAGGACGAATTGATAGACTTAAGATAGGCATTGGCTTGATCGTTGTGTTCTTGGTCGGTGCAGAGGAGTGCGAGTTTAATGTTCGACGTCTTAAATTGGGTAGCTTTGGTGGCCCAACTTTGGAGTTCTTGTTGGCAGTGCGGGCAAGTGCGGCTCCAAAGAGCGATTAGGGTGGTCTCCGAAATGGAGAGGGGCTCGCCATTAGCGGTGGGTATATTTGGGAAGGTGTGGCCTACTGGGGGAATGATGCGCGCGGCCGAGCTTTTTTCGGGAACTGGGTGTGGTGCAGCTATGAGGGTGGGATTTTGGCGGGTTTTGCGAGGGGTGGCGGTTGCTATACCTTGGGTGAGATGGAGTTGTTGGTTTGCCTTGATGCCTGTGAAGATTTGAGATTTCGAGCCGGGCCAGTGGACGACAACTTTTTCAATAATAACATCTTCACCAAGGCCAAAGTGTAACCAACGGGAGGACTGGGCTAAGAAAGATTGGCCGGCGTGGAGGGTGCGGAGATGAGGGACTAATTGTTCTGCAAGATGGACTTCGACACGAGCTCCAATGGCATCTCGCGGGGTTGTTTTGGCAGAGCCGGTGAGGTGAAGTGAGAGGAAGTTGGACTCAGATTTTAGATTGTTCTGTAGGAGTCGGACACGAGGAGCAGTGCGGTTTGTGACAAAAAGATCAAGATCGCCATCGTGATCGTAGTCAATCAGTCCGATGGCACGGGCGTCGTCGGAAAAATCCCAGCCGATAGTGCTGGAAACGTCAGCAAAGGGAGTATTCTTGCCGCAATTGAGGAAGGCGTTGTTTGTTTCGCGTCCAGAAAACGATTTGTTTTCGTGAAGAAGACGATTGAGAGCCTGCCAACCCTGACGGTAGGATTGTAGGCTCAGGTTATCATTCTGGGGATCGGTAGGTGATTGCGACACGACCTGTCGCCAGTAGACACTTCAAAGGTCTCCCGTGTCCTCAGCGGTAATAAACCCATTTGCGGCGAGAATATCGACCCAGCCATCGTTATTGAGATCGGTAAAGGTGGAGCCCCAACACCACCGTGCCATGGTGGTCTGAGTGGTCATGCTGACGTCAGTGAAACTTCCATCTATATTTCCCTGAAAGAGGGTGTTTCCACGCGCCATCCGTTGATAGTGTGCTGGCCGTATCATTGTCGTGCTCAAGTTTCTTAAGAAAGCGATTTTGTCCCGTGACTCGGCTACCAGCACTTGAAAACATATTAGAAACGTAGAGGTCCATCCAACCGTCCCTATTAAAGTCACCCCAGTTGGTTGACATGCCGGCGGCAGAGTCTTCGATACCAAGAGGGCCGGCAATGTTGATAAAGGAAGGGAGCTTTCCAGGTTCGATCCCTTGGTTTTGGTAGAGGCAGTTACGGCCAAAGTCATTGGCTATGTAAAGGTCGAGGTCTCCGTCTTGGTCGTAGTCTTCCCACGAAGCGGCAAAAGAAAAGCGGGTGTTGTTTTGGTTGAGACCCGTTTGTTCGGTGACGTCGTTGAAGGTCCAGTCGCCGTTGTTTCGCCAAAGAATGTTTTGGCCTCCGTTGTTCGCGTCGTGAAATGGAACGGGCTCGGCGAGGGCTCCGGCCCGTGCTGAAGATGCCGAGGGGTTGTAGCCGCAAACATAAACATCTAGGAAGCCGTCTTGATCAAAATCAGCGGAGGTGAGGGAGAACGATTGAGCTTTGGTGGAGCGACCAAAGGCAAGTTCGAAGTGGCCTTGACCATCGATGTTGTCCATGAAAAGGATTTTAAAATCCTGAGAGATAACGAGGTCCTGATCTCCGTCGTTATCGAAGTCAAGGAAGAGGGCGGCAGCGCAATAATTGAGCCAATTAGTTTTTGATTCGACGGAGAAATCGGTGAGCGTGCCATCAAGATTTTGTAAGAAGAGAAGGTTGGGGAGGCCGCCTTGTTGACAAAGGTAAAGATCTTCGAGACCGTCGCCATTTACGTCGGCTAGAGCGAGGCCGTGGTTTGCAGCGGAATCGAGTCCGAAATCGCGGGGGATACGGCTGCGCCAGTGGTCGGTTGAGCGGAGAAGCTGGGATTGATAAGAAGGATTTTGATTGAATGCGGAAGCTGTGACGTCGGTAAGGAGTTGGTGAGGTCCGGTCTGCTCGACTTCTTCAAATTCCTTGAGGGTGATGGCCTCTAATTTAGGGGGAGAGGTTTCTGTCCAACTACAGGACCAAAGGGCGTTGATTTGGAGGAGGGGGGATTTGAGGGTAACGAGTGAGTCTGAGGTTTTGGAGGTAACCGAAATCATCTTAACCTTTGCTTTGAACTCAGGTTCCGTGCGTGATGTGATTGCGGAATAAGGTATTTTGACCGAATCTTTAAAAATTCTACGAACGATGAGCCCGGCGTTTTCAAAGACGATATTGGTTTGAGGCTTGAGGAGCTGCGCGGATGAAAAATTTGGCGTAATATGCTTGGTTTCTCGCTGGTGGAGGAGGCTATCGAGGAAATTTTCGAGGACTATTTGGTATTCTGATGACTGGGCTTCGGATCCCCATCCGTCTTTCGTGGGATCGATGCGTTCGTAAGCATCAGCGAGTTCCTGCTGATATTGCCGATTTTTCAGTCCGGGATTTGGAGATGTTGCTTCGAATTGACCAAAAACCATCGTTGCGAGGGTCGATATTATGCCGATAACCGCTGTTTTCATCACTGGATCAGGTTGTTGTGGCTCTCGAGAGTTGTCCAGTCTGGAGCATTCTTCATGAAAGGTTTGAAAAGTTAGAGTGAGGATGACTCGAAACGCGCTTGTAAGATTGCGAGGTTAGCGCCATGTTCCGCCGAGGTTACTTTAGAGCCTTTTTTGTTTCAGATGAGTTCTCCGATTGTCATTCCAGAAAATGCCCCGTTCAACGCTGAGCAACGCGCTTGGCTCAGTGAGTTTTTAACCAAGGCGCTTGGTGGCGCATCAGTTGAGGTCGAGCCACCAGGGCCGGCAATTCCCGTCACAATTCTGTGGGGAAGTCAGACCGGTAACTCTGAGGGCGTCGCTAAAAAGTTTTTAAAAGCTCTGAAATCAGGGAATTATGAACCGCAGGTTTTTGACATGGCAGCTTACGACAAGAGCAAGTTGCCAACCGAGAAAAATCTCCTCATAATTACGAGTACTTACGGTGACGGGGAGCCGCCCGATAATGCCTCTGACTTTTATGAATATCTCATGGGAGAGACGGTCCCTAGCCTCAAAGAGGTTAATTACTCAGTCTTTGCACTTGGTGATAGCGAATATCCTGACTTCTGTCAGTGCGGTATCGAATTTGACCAGCGTCTCGAGGCCTTTGGCGCGAAACGCATGTTCAAGCGAATCGACTGTGACGTCGACTATGACGAGCAATTTGCAGAGTGGAAGCAAGGTGTTATGACGGCTATGGGCGGCAGAGGCAGGATAACGGAGGTCGAGGAAGTCGTTGCGGAGGAACCTTTCGGTAAGAAGAACCCCTTTCCTTCGCCTCTGCTAAATTCTTTCGATCTAAACAAAGAGGGATCGGCACGTGAAACCTATCATGTGGAGCTTTCTCTCAAGGATTCAGGCTTAGAATATCAGGTTGGCGATGCCCTTGGCGTGCTTTCTCACAACCCGGCCCAAGTTGTGGACGAGATGCTTCCTCTCCTTCCTTTTAATGTGAAGGATTTTGTGCCACTCCCAAGCGGAGCTGAGGTTTCGCTCCGCGAGGCTTTGATTACTTCTTATGACATTCGTAGTCTCAATAAGAGGCTTCTAAAGGCTTGGTCGGAGCGATCTGGTTCGCCTTTTCTGCGCGCGCTCGTCGAGAGCGGGAGCCGAGAAGAGATCGAAGAGTTTTGTTGGGGCCGGGAATTGATTGACTTGATAAATGATCATCCGGCCGACTTCGCAGATGGCGAAGAATTTGTAAGTGTGCTCAAGAAATTACAACCACGTCTTTACTCAATTGCCTCCAGTCCAAATGCCCATCCTAGCGAGGTTCATTTGACTGTAGCAATTGTGCGCTACAATTCTCACGGTCGTGATCGGGGCGGGGTTTGCTCCACTTACCTTTCGGATAGAGTCGGTGATGTTTGTTCTGGGGTTTTTGTTCACAACAACAAGGCTTTCCGGCTACCCGAAGATCATTCTAAGGATGTTATTATGGTGGGACCAGGGACTGGAATTGCTCCGCTCCGCGCCTTCCTTGAGGAACGCGAGTTTTCGAAGGCAAACGGCCGTAATTGGCTTTTCTTTGGTAATCCTTGCCGGGCCACCGACTTTATCTATGAGGACGAAATCAATGCTTGGGTGGATAACGGCACCTTAACCAAGCTTGATTTGGCCTTCTCTCGTGATCAGGAAAACAAAATTTACGTTCAGGATCGAATGCTTGAAGCTGGAGCCGAACTTTGGGACTGGCTGCAGGGTGGAGGATATTTCTACGTTTGTGGCGATGCTTCCCGGATGGCAAAAGATGTGGATAAAGCTCTCCAGACAATTGTGAAAACACACGGTGGTTTGAGCGATGAAGAGGCAATAGACTATCTCAAAAAACTCAAAAAAGAGAAGCGCTACGCTCGCGACGTTTACTAAAAGTCGATGCTGGTTTTTTGAAACGGAGGGTTAAGACTTGGGTATGAGTGGATTGGTGCGTGTCGAACCTGTTGCGCTTCTGCCGACCCCGGCGGGGTGCGCTGTTTTTTTGGGTGACGGTAAGAAGGTAATCGTTTTTTACATTGATCCAGCGATTGGAGCTTCGATTAACGCGGTTTTAGCGGGGACAATTCCCCCGCGCCCTCTCTCGCATGATCTCTTTTCGCAAACGCTCGAAGCGTTTGGTGCGGAGGTCCTTCACACCACCATTGTGAAGCAGGAAGGGGAGGTCTTTTTCGCACGTTTAATCATTAAAGCTGAGAACGAGATTATGGAGAAAAAAATCGTGGAGCTTGACGCTCGCCCAAGCGATTGCCTTGCTCTTGCGGTGAGGCATGAGGCGCCTGTTTTTGTGGTCCCGGATGTTTGGGAAAAGCTAGAGGATATGAGCGAAACTCTCGATAGTTTGAGAAATCAGGAGAATCCGCCCGAGGGTTTCGGAGTCTAGCTGATTTTAAAAGATCACTTGCGAGACTAATAAGGGGCTCTAAACTTTGGAAAATGAGTACACCATCTTATTTAGAGGAGACAATCCTCTTGAATCCCGAAAAGCGCGTCTTCCCTAAGTTTGATTTAAGCCACCTGCTGGATACTGTTTTTGCTCCAACTCAAGGTTGTCGTGTATGTATCCTAGTGGACTTTGAGTCTCCTTTGACGTGGATCAAAGATTTTGCTTTTCGTGGTCAGGATGAGTTTGAGGTCCAGAACAACGCATATCATTATTTTTATGAGAGGCTTCAGAGTGGAGTGCTCGAGGAATTAGGCATGAGTGGCGGCGAGATGTTTGCTTATAAGTATACCTATGGTTCAAATCTCGATCTAAGTGACGAGGTCTGGGATACCGATGGGAATCAGCTCTCATTAGATCGCGATATCTACTCTAAATACGACATTATTCTTTGTATTTCCACTTGGTCTGCGACGGCCCCGCTGACTGCCAAGTGTAAGCAATTCGACTTTCGTGGGGCAACAATGCACGGAATGAATGACATTATTTTGAGTTCAGGTCTCGCTGTAAATTACCAAGAGGTTTCCGATGATGCCGAGAAAATGCGAGCAGCGCTAACAGGCGCCGAATCGGTGGAGATCGATTTTGAACTCGAAGACGGTGAGATCCTTACAGCATGGCTAGACCTCGGCGGACAGGAAGCGCAGAAGTCACATGGTCTTTGTCGAGGAACAAAACCAGACATCGCTAATCTTCCGGCGGGTGAGGTTTATTTTGTCCCTCAGGACGCTCGTGGAAAGTTCCCGATGAAGTATGAAGACGGGACCCTTGGGGTCTTAGATGTGGTGAATCGTGATGTTGTGAAGGCAACTCTTATAGAAGGTAGTCAAGCCACGATTGACGAGCACAACGCTCGCCTTGCTGATGATCCGATGACTGGAACTCTAGGTGAACTTGGATTTGGCACGCAGGTTTTGCCGGTCTCATATCAAGATATTCAGGATGAGAAAGTCTTAGGGACTTGTCATCTTGCGACAGGTCGTGACGACCATTTAGGTGGCGATATTATCCCTGAGATGTTTAAAAAGCATGAGAACAGCACTCATGACGATATTTTGTTTGCGCCTCACAAAACACCAAACTTCAACGTGAAAGAGGTGCGTATGAGCTGGGGGGATCGTAGTGAGGTGGTGATCGAGAACTTTCGACCTAGCGATTATGTGATGAAGGCCCTTTGCGAGAAATCGCTTGGAGAATTAGTTCCAGCCTAGGTCATGGTTTTGCGATGGTGAGCATTTGAGTTGCTGTTTTTATAATACTCACTTAATTGAAACAATTACTCTAATTTACAACGCTTTTCCTTTAGATTACAAGAAAGCGTGAATTTGGTACCCCAGCAAAACAAGAGCTCATCACAGTTTCGTCCGTGGCTGGAAAAGCACGGCTCAAAGTTCCTGTTGTTTGCAAGGCAGCAGACGCGAAGTATCGCGGATGCCGAAGATGTTTTACAGGACGCTCTTGTGAAGTTGGCTCGCAAGGTGGAGGAGGGCTCGTTTGTAGGGGGGCAGGATGCTTGGATCGCCTTCATTTACACCCAAATTCGCCGGGAGGCAATTGACCTTGGTCGGAAAGATGACCGACGGAGAAAGCGCGAGGAAAATGTCATCAAGGATGATCGGTCTCTTGGGCGTGACATCGAGATGCCTCTTTTTGAAGGAGGGCCAAGTCAGGAGGAAACCCGCCAGATTCTTGCTGAGGGCATGAAGACACTTCCCACAAAGTTTTCCGAAGTAATTAGCATGAAGCTGTGGGGTGAGCGGACTTTTGCGGAGATCGGTGAAGCCCTAGAAATTTCGCTCAACACGGCGGCTTCAAGATATCGATACGGAATAGAGGCTCTTAGAAAACAACTCGCTACGGCACGCTTGAATGATGATATTTAAGAAGCTAATTGAAACACGTAAAAACTAACAGTTCTTCGATTAAGATTAAATTATGGATATGGACTCCAGCACCCTAGAAAGCGAACTCAAGAAATTGGTTCCAACTCCATTGCAAGACTCTCTGCTTGATCAACTAGATGATGCGATGGCAGCTGCGGGAAATGAAGTGTCCCCTTCAAATGAAAAGATTATAGTTACCGCATTAGACACCGATCTTTCGGATCTTGAAGAAAGCCTTCGGAGACTTGTTCCTTACGGTGTCCCGGAAAATTTGATTTCCAGACTGGATGACGCGATGGCGCGTTGGCATGAGGAGGTTCCGGTTGATGAGAAAATTGTGGAGATTAACCGGGGTGTCAAAAGGGGGGGGGCGTCGTTTTCTGGCATTCGATCGGTGGCAGCAGTCGCCATTCTTGGCGCAGCAGCTGCAGTTTTTTCGAGCAATCTTTTTTCTGAACCTGATCGAGTTGCGGAGCGGATTCCAGACCTCACTAACGGGCTCACCGCGCCAGTTGTTTTTATCCCGAAGGATGCGCGAGCTTCGGTGGTTTCGGCAAAAGATCATGGAGTGGTTTGGACTAAAGGCGGGCAACCGCTCCGCTGCCTAGAGGTCCACGTTAATAATAAGCTGCAGTTCGTCAATGAGCGTGGTGAAAAGTTAATTATTGAGCAGCCCAAAAGAGAGGTGACTTTTACGCCAGTTAAATTCGATTAAACAAATTTTTTGAGCCAAACCGCTTAACTTTAAAATGATGGGTCCTGACATTAAAATTACGACAATCGGATTGGTTGCTCTCTTTGGTTCGTTTCTTGATCTTCCGGCGATTGAGCGGCCAGATGGAGATGGCAGTAATGAAAAAATACCAGCGCAACCCAAGGGGGGCATTCTCAAAGATGATCAGAAAGGAGCTGCTGGAGCTAAAGCTGCGCCGAAACCAATGCCAGTCAACAAGGTTGCTTATCTTGGAGTTCGTGGGGACGAATCAAGCGAAGCTCTTCGTTCGCACCTTGAATTTGAAGGGGGGCTCCTTCTCAGCACAGTGAAGCCCGCCAGTCCTGCTGGTCTTGCCGGTCTTAAGCGATTGGATGTTATTGTGTCTGTTGACGGTAACAGCCTCACTGATCAGGACTCACTTCGCAACGTGATCACTAGCTATAACCCTGGTGACGAGGTGACGCTTAAAATTGTTCGTCGGGGAAAGAAAATCGAACAAAAGGTAACGCTTGGTGAAGCTCCTGAAATTCAGAATCTACCTCTTCAAGCGATCATTCCCAACCCTGCCGCTGATATGAATCGCTTGCTTAACCAGCAGCTTGAGAATGCTTTGGGTGGCCTTGGCGATGACAAATTGCAGAAAGAGATGATGAAGCAGCTTGAGAAGGCTCTTGGGAACGATGGGGCTGGCTTCAAGCAATTTAAGTTTAACCTCGGTGGGAATATGCTTGAGGAGAAGGATTTGAAACTAGGATTCCGTGGGATCGGTTCAATGAAGTTTGTCGATGAAGAGGGTTCGATAGAAATGAAGATGACTGATGGTCAGCGGGAGCTTTCGATCCGAGACAAAGAGGGTAAACTTCTTTTTGAAGGACCTTACGATAACGATATCGACAAGGCGGCGGTGCCTGAGGAATATCGCGAGCGGGTTGAAAGAATCGATAGTAGCGGTGATGAAAATGGATTCCGCCTGAGGTTTAATGGGAATTTTCTCCAGGAACAGAGAGAGGGCAGGAAAGAGATTCCCCAGAAAAATGATGAGTAACAAACTCGTGGTTCTCGAAACATTCTGAAGGACCTAGATGGTGAAAAGCTTCATCCTAATCCATTTCTAATCGATAGCGGGCAATTGATTGATCAACTTCCTTGGCGTAGCGATCAATGCCGCCGTCAACTCCGAAGGTATCGGGTAGACCGTGTCCTCGGAACCACGCGCAATGGTCTAGAACGCTCCGACCTTGATGGTCGATTAGAACCACTTTCTGATGATCGTTCTTCTCAGCAAACAAGCTAGTTTGTAGCTCTTGGGTCATTAATTGTGCGCCCGGTAGAGTGATCGCCTCGAATTCTTCGCGAGTGCGAGTGTCCAGCAGAATGAATGACTCCATTTTATCAATTAAGGCTTTCAGCTCGGTGGGCGAAATCAGCATACTGGCGTCGTGTTTTTGACTTTCGGCTAGACACCTGATGGCGCCGTCCAAATCGATGCTATGACTTTTGCAAACCTCCTCGAGCGTTTCTTCGAGCGTTTTTGGCACAGGATTGGCACCCTCCAATGTGAAAGGCGGAGAAAAGTGCTCTCCGAGCCCCCGGATACTGATCTAGGAGAGATTTCATAGAAAGGTCGGCGTGCAGCTCAGTCGGCATGGCCAAAAGATGACAGATAATCTGTTGGGGGAAAGAGGTGAGTTGAGTCTTTCCAAGGCCTAAGACCTTTGACAGGTTAGAAGGTGCAACGACTTATGGGACAAGAAGACCAAGAACCTAAAATTTATCTCCTGCCGAATTTAATGACGGCCGGTAATCTTTTGTGTGGATTCTTAGCGATCTTGACGATTTTTAAAGGGATGCAGGCTGATGATCTGCTTGGGGCGAAGGATTATTACCAAACGGCGATGCTTTATATATTTGGATCGTGTTTTTTTGATTTACTTGACGGTCGGTTGGCCCGGCTTGGGGGGCAGGAATCTCCTTTTGGTCAGGAGTTTGACTCTCTTGCTGATATGGTATCGTTCGGGCTTGCGCCCGCTATGTTAGTGTCTCGGGCGGTTCTCGCCGATTTACAGTTACCTGAGATTTTCGATCCCAACGGCACTAAAGAGCGTGGTTTGACGTGGGCGATTGCCTTTATTTACCTACTCTGTGGGGGGATCAGGTTGGCACGATTTAACTGTCTCGCTCGAATTGGATCCACGAGTGGAGACTTTCGGGGGATTCCTATTCCAATGGCCGCGGGATTCATTGCTTCGCTCACCTTTGTTATGATTAGCTTGGCTGAAAATGACCGATCGTTGGGGCTTTGGTCTTTTGTTTTAGCCGGGATGATACTCGGGGTTTCGGTTTTGATGGTGAGTAATGTTCGCTATCCAAGTTTTAAAAAGATTGATCTAAAGACTAAGGCAAATGTTTGGAGCCTTTTGGGGTTTGCTCTCCTTTTGGGGCTCATTGTGAAGTGGACAATCTATACTCCAGCTGCAATTTTCGTCGTTTATTTGGTGCTCCCACTCTTCATTGGTAGGAAGAAAAAGGCTAAAAGTTAACTTAGCAAGAGTATTAAGGTTTTATGAAAACTTGGTTGACTTGACTAATAAATGAGAATAAGTGTTCTCATCTTTTATGTTTAGTGGTGTCTTTTTTAAGAAGTCTCTGATTGGCGTTTTTGTCGCCGCATTTACTTGCGGATTGGCAATGGGGCTGACCCACAAAGTTAAGAAAGCTGAGAATCTCTATCGTATTGCGCTAAAATATGGAGTCTCAATAGATCGCCTTGCGGCGTTTAATGGGATTAAGGATAAGAACAGCCTCGGTGTGGGGCAGGTGTTAAATATTCCTTCGGGTAAGATTGCATCTCCGGCGACAAAGGTTCGGAGAACGCCAAAATCTTTAAGGGTCATCATTGATGCCGGCCATGGTGGCAAGGACCGCGGCGCAGTCTGGGGTGGCGTCCGAGAATCGGAGCTGATCCTAGTTGCTCGTCGCGTCGAGGCTAGCGCTGCCGATTCCACCTTACCCCTCTTTGAGGCTCTGCAGCAGGCCTTCCTTGCGATTTCGGACACAAATTTCAAACCGATATCGCAACTGTATTTTTATTAGTATTCATTTTAATGCAACCTCTCACACGGGAGTTAGGGGGGTGGAAACTTTTTATGTCGGTAAGCGTGGCAGATTTCTGGCTAAGACGATCCAGAGCTTGTTAAGAAGCTGAAAGTTGTGAATCGGGGTGCTCGGATTGCTAAGTTTACGGTGCTGACGGCAACTCGTTGCCCGGCTGTGCTGGTGGAGTGTGGATTTATCAGTAATTCCTGGGAGCGGGAGCGCTGTAAAACTTCCAATTATCAATCGACTGCTGCTCAAGCGATTGTCGCAGGAATTGAGCGCTACGACCGTTCCTTCTAGCCGAGTTATTCGCGATTATCCTGAATTTTGGTCAGAAGAATTTGGTAATAGGTCAAATCTTTCGGACGTAAAAAGTAACTTTGTCGGATTGGCTAAGTCAAAGTCGCTGATAGTGTTAAGCCATGACCAGTAGGATGAAGCGAAAGTCAAGAGCAGGAAAGGCGCAAAGGCGGAAGTCTCGGAAGAGGGGGTCGATGAAGTGGTTCTATTACACTGGAGGTGTCTTGGCGTTTACGGTTTTGGTGGGGTTGGTCGTTGGTTACAATTCAGTGCGAAGCTACCTTCGTAGTGATGAATTCAGACTAAAACTTGGAGATGAGGTGGGGTATGAACTTAATGGCGACGCTGAGTTGTCAATTTTCGAATGGGATGGTTGGAGCGTGAAGACTGATAATTTTAGTTTCAAGGAGCTGAATGGATTTCAGAATATTAAGGCGCGTGGAATTGATGCTGAGGTCGATATCGGAGCCATTTGGAGTGGGGTTTATCGTATCGAAAATGTGCACCTTCGTGAGCTTGAATTCACTGGTGACTTTCGAGATGATCCCAGCCGAGAAATTCTTATAAAAGAACGTCCAGTGGAGGAAGAAAGCTTCTGGGATCCTCTCTTGCCGGACTCTCTTGAAGTAATTGGAATCGATATCGCTTCCGTGCAGGGATCAGCTAAGTTGGACAATGGGGAGTGGGAATGGCAGAATGCTTCGGCAAAAATCCGGCCTGGTTCAACGAAGGATGTTTACGATGTGACGCTCGTTGGCGGCGAAATTTCGACTCCTATTTCACTTGCAGAAAAGATGACGCTGCGCGCGGCCAAGGGTAGGTATTCAGGCAATCGCTTTTACTTGCTGGAATCTGAATTTGAGGTGCTGGAAAATGGTTTGATGATCGCGGAAGGGGATTTCGGCATCGAAGACGGAACTTGGCAAATCCGGGGCGAAGTGACTGGTTCTCGGATTCAAGAGGTTATCGCTGAGGATTGGAAACGGCGTTTCATGGGGCCACTTGATTTGTCCTTCGAAGTGACAGGCAAGCCAGACACTGAGTCTAGATTGACCGGTCACCTCAGAATCAGGGATGGGATGCTCACGGCTCTTCCGTTGCTTGATAAAATTTCAGCCTACGCTAATACTTCTCGTTTTCGTCGCCTGTCTTTAAATGAAGCAAGTCTAGACTTTGAAAAGATCGGGGAACATATCAAGTTAACCAACCTCGTTTTGTCCAGTGAAGGATTAGTTCGTGTCGAGGGCGTGATGGAGATTGAAGGGAACGAAATTAGTAAGGGCGATTTACGCATTGGTATTACACCCGGGACTTTGGCTCATATTCCAGGTGCTGAGACTAAGGTTTTTCAGCGTGGTGATTTGGGTCTTTTGTGGACTCCGCTTAAAGTCAGCGGCACGCTCGACGCTCCTCAGGAAGATCTGAGTGACCGTTTGGTTGCTGCGGCCAAGGAGAGGATGTTTGAGATGCTTCCTGGTATTGGAGAGTATGCGCTCAAGTTTACAGGTAAGCCGATTGGTGAGTCTACCAAGATGCTGCTTAAAGAGAAAGGGGTGATTCTTGGTGTGGCTGAATTAGCTCTGGGAAAAGCCTCCGATTTATTTAATCCAAGGGGTAGCGGTAATCCGGAAGAAGTGAAGGGGGAAGAGGCGGGTACAATCGAAAAGGGGACCGAAGCAATCAAAAAGGGAGTCGGGACTATTTTTGATATTTTTGGACGACCAATTTCAAAGTGAGGTTACCTTCTTTTAACGATGAAGGTTCACTCGCTCTCGCAAGAACAAACAATTCCGGTTTCTATAGATCAGGCTTGGGAGTTTTTTTCAAGCCCCCGAAACCTTGAGGCAATGACTCCTCCCAAAATGGGATTTAGAATTGTTTCGCTACCTTCTGAGGTTCTTTATGAGGGCGAAATTATTGAGTATTCAGTAAAGGTCTTTCCTGGGATTTGGATTCCGTGGGTTTCGGAGATCAAAGCTCTAAGAGTGGGTGAAAGCTTTGTTGATGACCAGATCTCTGGTCCATTCAAATTTTGGCACCATCGGCATTCTTTTGAAGAAACGAGCGGGGGAACAAGAGTGAAGGATCTCATTCATTACTCGGTGGGTTTCAGTATTTTTGGTGAAGTTGCTCGGGCTCTGGTGGTTAAGAATCAGTTGGCGAAGATGTTTGAACATCGCCGATCAGTCCTCGACGAGAAGTTTGGGAAGGTCACTTAGCAGCCTCGACAAACTGGGGATCGGTCAGAGCTTGTAAGAAGGCAAGGAGCGCTTTTTTTTCTGCAGCTTTTGCTTGCCCTTCTAGACGTCTGATCAAGAGTGGGTGTTTGATGAAGTGCAGTATTATAGTGTTCGATCACCTCCGTGAGGTTCTCGAATCGGCCATCATGCATGTAGGGTGAAGTAATGGCGATATTGCGGAGGCTTGGTGTTGAAAAAAGAAATTTGTCTTTTTCCTTACCGGTAACTCGGTATCTCCCAAGATCATTCAAATCTGGGGCTGGCCTCAAACCATTGTTACGAAAGGTGAAGTCACTGAAATGTGGGCCACTATGGCATTCGGAACATCCTGCTCCACCACTTTCATGGGAGGTGAAAAATAGCCTGCGGCCCTCGTCCTCAAGCGGGTCTAGCTTCACCTTTTTTTCGAGAGATTGGTCGAACTTTGAGTCCCCACTTACGATTGTGAGGAGGTAGTTTTCTAGCGCTAGCGAGAGCATCTCGCTGGTGATTTCGGCGGGGCCGTAGGCTTTCTTGAAATCCTCTCGGTAGGATTTGCGCCGATTGAGCCTGTAAAGGACTTGGTTTAGGTTAGCAGCCATTTCGAGGTGGTCCTGGATCGGTTGTAGGACTTGGTCCCGGACTGTCCTAGCGCGGCCGTCCCAAAAAAAGTGATTTTTCCAAGCGAGGTTGAAGATGGGCGGAGAATTTCGTTTCCCGAGGCGACCTTCGAACCCGCGGGATAAATCGACGTCATCACTAAAAGCAAACTCCTCGACGTGGCATGCCGCGCACGAAACAGTGCCATCAATCGAAAGAATGGTGTCGTGGAAAAGCTTTTCTCCCAATGAAATCCTCTCTTTCGTTAGCTTGTTGTCTATTGGAAGAGTGGGTTTTCCGAACTCTTTAGGGAAAATCAGCTGGACCAAGGGAGATTCTTGAGACTGCTCTCTTTCCGCTCTTAAAAGAGAAAATCCGATCAACAATGTGACGATCGCTGCAACAAACCCTCGAGTCATAAGTAAGGAATAGCACAGGCGGACGAGATTGAATGAAAAAAATCAAGCAAGGTGGTGCGAAGCGTGATTTTCCGTGGGGATTCATTTACCTCCTGAATACTAAGATTTTTTTCTTTTCGACTTAGGGATGTTAGACAACATCCTGCAACCATGAAGCAGCCAATCGCTATACTTTCGTCTCTGATTTTTACATCAGCTCTCTATGCCCATGAAGGTCACAATCATGGTGAAGGGGTGGGAGCCGTTATTACGACCGCAATTGTGACAGGTTCCGAAGGTCATAAGTATGTGACGGTTCCGGGATGGGGCGTTCCTGAAAATGGAGAAAATATAGGCTCCTTGCATGGTGATCTTGCTGTTGATCAATCCGGAAGCGTTTACGCTGCTACAAACGGTGAGCCAGGAATCGCGGTCTTTAATTGTTTTGGAAATTTCACCAAATCGCTTAAGGGGGGGCTTTCCGGTATGCACTCGTTGACTACGGTAACGGAAGGCGATCAACAATTTATTTGGGGGGCACAGGTCCGAAAAAATCGCGCTGTTAAATTTGATTTAGAAGGGAACATCGTGGCAATTTTGCCCAATGAGAAGACGGGGGAACTTGAAGGTGGAATGGGCGGCTTAACGGAGCTTTTAGTTGGGCCGGATGGGCACATTTATTTTTTCATGGGTTATGGATCCAAAAAGATTCACAAACTGAAACCCGACGGTGCTCTCGTGAAAACTTATGGGGGAAAAGGAACTGGTAAGGATCAATTTACGTCGTGCCATGGAGCGGGAATCGATCTCCGTTATGATGAGCCTCGCATTCTTGTTTGCGATCGGGATGGACGACGCATGATCCACTTGACAATGGATCTGACTTGGATCGGAATTTATGGTGAAACTCCGATGCGGCGGCCAGCTGACGTTGACGTTCGTGGGGATTATGCGGCTGTTGCCGAGATTGAAGGCCGTGTTATTTTGATGGATAAAGCCGGCAAAGTGGTTTCGGCCCTTTTAGATAACCCAGATAAGAAGCAGTGGGCCACGAACGGTGTCCCGGCTGAAGAACTTCACGATAATGCTTTTTCGGCACCCCACGGGATTAAGTGGGGACCAGCAGGTCAAATTTATGTGACCGAATATTCAAAAGTTGGCCGCTTGGTTGCTCTCTTTCCTAAAAAGTAATCTTTCCCTGAAATTATGATCGAACTTGAAGATTTTTTTGAAGACGTCATTGGTAAAACCATTAGAGGTACGGGAATGGCCGATGGCGTTTTGTCATTTCTTACGAATGTCGAGCCAGATGCCATCGCCAAATTGAAGAATGGGGAGTTCGACGAAGTGGCGGTTCGTGCAATCGCTCCAGCGCTTGGGCTCGATGCCGATTGCTTGGTGGAGCTCGCAAATCGGGATTGGAGGCCGGAGTCGGTTGATCTTGAGGGACTTCGGCAGTCTAATACTGTTTTTGATCCAGACCCGGACGATATGATGACTGTAAATTCGTATCTCATCTGGGATCCCCAGACGAAAGAGGCGGCTCTTTTTGATACGGGTGCCGATGCTAGTCCTGCCCTTGATATGGTAAAAAATCTAGGTGTTGATCTTAAGACTCTCTTCATCACTCATTCTCATATTGATCATATTATTGATCGCGAAAAGGTTATTGAAGCACACCCTGAAATTCGTGTTTTGGTGAATGCTAAGGAACCTATTGCTGGTGCCGAACGATTTGCGGCTGGTGAAACTTTTTCGATTGGAGCGCTTCGGGTTACGACCCGTTTAACCTGGGGGCATTCGCCAGCAGGAACCACTTATGTGATCAACGGTCTCAGCCGCCCTGTAGCCATCGTAGGGGATGCTCTTTTTGCTCAGTCGATGGGCGGCGGGGTGATTTCCTTCAAGGATGCTCTTGCGACGAATCGTTCAGAGATTTTCACTCTCGAAGACCATACTGTGGTCTGTCCCGGGCATGGGCCTATGACCTCGGTAGGAGAGGAGAAAGCGCACAATCCATTTTTTCCTGAATTCAAATCATAATAACCAAAATCACTAAAATACCATGAGCAAAGTAGCATTCGTCGGCGTAGGCCGAATGGGGGCCAATATGGCACGTCACCTTCAACTCGATTGTGGACACGATATCACCGCGGTCTTTGATGTTAATAAGACAGCTTCAGCCGAGATCGCAGCCGAACTTGGAGCCAAAGATTGTGGAGCCTTGTCAGAAGTCACCGAAGCAGCAGAGATAATCTTTACCGTGGTCACCAACGACGATGCGATGCGGGCTATCTTCTTGCAAGATGGAGACAATCTTTTTTCTGGGGCGTCGGGTAAGACTTTCATCAACTGCGCTACTCTTTCACCTGGAATTCATAAAGAAGTTTACGAAGCTGGAAAAGAAGTTGAAGCGCACGTTCTGGAAGGGGCGATGGCATCATCGATTTCTCAAGCCCGCGAGGGAAAATTATTCTTAATGATTGGGGGGGATCAGGAAGTTTTCGCCCAGCACAAGGAGCTTCTTGATCAACTCTCCGTAAACCTTCGCCTCTGCGGTCCAATCGGTAAAGCAGCCGAGGTGAAGGCGCTCGTTAATATGGTTATGAATATTAACACTGCGGCTCTAGCCGAGGGCTTGGGTCTTGCCGATGCAATGGGTCTTGATCTTCAGATGGTGTGCGATATTTTCTCTCAAACCGGGGCCAATAGCCGAGTTCTCGAGACTGATTCTGAGGATATGATTGATCGTGATCATGAATGTTGGTTCTCAGCGGAACACGCCGCTAAGGATTCTGGGATTGCAGCTGCCTTAGCAGAAGAGGTCGGGATCAGCCTGCCTGTCAATGATGCCACTAGGGCTCAATATGACAAAATGGTGGGAGTTGGACTTGGCGAACTTGATAAATCGGGAATCGCCGAGCTGACTTTCAAGGGCCGGAGGCCATCAGCATAAATTGCGCATTTTAGGATAGAAGCGGTGGGTTTTTGCCCACCGCTTCTTTTTTGGCCTTATTTTGTCTTAAATGCTCAATATTTCCTCAATTTTCTAAACTTCGTGGTTTGACAGGTTGAGGCGTAATTTTGTTAACTCTTCAACCGCACTGGCAAACACCAAGCGATTATTCAATTCATAGACACCACGATCTAATTATGGCCGAAGAAAACGAAAACACACAGCCGCCCGCATCCGATGATCAAACTTCATCAGTGCCCGTAAAGAAAGAGACTGTCCGCGCGACGCTCAAGGCAGATCCGCCGGCTCCGAGTGCACCAGCGCCTCCGGCTCCAGCGCCAACAATTCCATTGAAGTCTGCGCCAGCACCTTCTGGTGCTCCGACTCCACCACCCGCTCCAAGCGTAGGTGGTGCACCCGCACCGGCTCCTACCATCCCTCTGAAAACTGCACCTGGTCCGGCAACTGTTCCACTTAAAACCTCTCCAGCTCCAGGAACAGCCGCAGGCGCCCCCACGACGGCGCTTCCTCAGGCTACTGTCCAACTTCAGAACACTCAGCAGCTCGGAAAGCCGACTGCTCCGACAATGTCAACTATCGGGACAATCGCGATGGACGACGATGAAGAGGAGGGAAGCGACACCATGCCAATGGTGATGTCTATTTTGGCTTTTGTTCTTAGCCTTGCCGTTTTGGCTCTCACCATCATGATGTGGACCCACGAGAAAACCTTCGGGCAACTTTTTGATTAAGGTTTAAATTTTATCAATTACATTAAAATTATGTTTCTTCCTATTTTCATTTTCATCATCGCCGTTAGCGTCGCTGCTCTCAACTTTCTTACCTTGGGAGTTGGTGGGTAATCGCTGAATCACGGGATCGTAAAGATCATCGGTGACGACATCATGTGTCGAAAATCCTCAAAGGGTGGCTCTTGACGCCACCCTTTTTCCGTACATATTCGCGGTATGGCTCTAACAATAACTGAAGACAACTTCGACGCCGAAGTCCTTAACTCTGATCAGCCCGTCCTTGTCGACTTTTGGGCTGAATGGTGCGGACCGTGTAAAATGATCTCACCCATGGTGGATGCTGTTGCAGCAGAAGTTGATGGCGTAGCAAAAGTCGGGAAGTGTAATCTAGATGACGGCCAGGCTATTGCCGCCAAATATGGCATTCGTTCCATTCCGACTCTTCTGTTTTTCAAAGATGGGGAGGTCAAGGATCAGATAGTCGGTGCAAACGTCACCCAAGGCCAAATTTCAGAGAAACTTAAGGGTCTCGCGTAATCTAGCATTTTTGAATTAAATCAAAAAAACGGGAGGCTGAAATCAGCCTCCCGTTTTGTTTGAATCGAGTAAATCTACTCTACCATTTTTTACCATAGGCAGAATTCTCAAAACCTTGTCCAAGACGTTGAAAGTCACGTCCCATTCCGAGGAAAGTATTGCAGGATGAAAGGAAAAGGGAGGATCCAATAGCTGCGGCGATCATTAATATAAGTCGGTATTTCACAACCCAAAAATATTAAAGAGGTGGTTCTCTGGCAAGCCCTTTGTGGACTCGCTTTTGAGGCCCTTAGAAACGTTGATCGAGTGCTTTTAGGATAGACTGCAGGCGCTTGACCTCCTCGAAAGCTTCTAAAATCTCATCTGGAGTCAAGCTAGGATCGTTAAGTCGTGTTCTTAGCGCCTTTTCCTTGATTTGGTAAAATCGGGCTGAAAGCATCGCTATTGTGTCGGATGCCGAGGAAACCGGATCCTCGGGTATTGCGTCGCTAAAGCCATTTTCAAGAGCGATACGATCGCCTTTCGGAATGGTCATGAGATAGGCTTGCTTTGCGGCCTCGCTTTCGGGGTTGGGTCGTTTTGCTAGAATATCGACGAGCACGTGGTTTCCTAGTGATTCGCTGAGACATTCCTGCAGAGTTTCCAATTGCTCGCTAAGATATTCGGCGGCGGCTTCTGAGTTTAGGGCAAGGTGGCAAAGATAAATGATTAAATGATCAATCGCGGTGGGCTTTACCTTGTCCGCTTTTTCTTCTTGATTTTCTCTTGGTCTAAAGCGCTTAAGATCGGCCTTTGCGGCTGCGACTGCCTGCCGGAAATCTTCGACTCCTAGGCGAAGCCGGATGGCTAGGTTTTGGATTGTGGCGTCGCGGAGGAGGTCGTCATCCATGACGCAAACCGATTTGGCAAGCTCTTGTAATACTGGTATTTTCGGCCGCTGATGATAAATCAATCGCCTTAAGCTCTTTATCAAGCTTGGCGTCGAAATATTCCTTGGCTGATCCGAGGAGTTTTTTGAAAGCTTCTGCGCCGTGTTTTTTGACAAAAGTATCCGGATCATCTCCATCTGGAAGGTGCATTAAGCGAACGGGTAGACCTTGAGCTGTGAGTTGTTTGAAGGTTTTGTCGGCAGCGGCGAGTCCGGCATTATCACCATCGTAGCAGAGAACAACCCGATCGGTGTAGCGCTTGATCATGCGAGCGTGTTGTTCGGTGAAAGCAGTGCCAAGGGGCGCTATTGTGTTCTCAAATCCTGATTCGTGGAGGACGATAGCATCGACTTGACCCTCACAGAGAAGCGCGAATTTTTCTTTGCCCATAGGTCGCCTCGCTTTGTTAAGAGCGAAGAGGAGTTTTGATTTGTTGAAAAGAGGAGTTTCGTTCGTGTTGATATATTTTCCGCGTTTATCGTCTTCGCGAAGAATCCGTGCGCTGAAGCCGACGACATCGTCTACGTCGTTATGAATTGGAAAAGTGAGTTGATCGTAAAATTTAACCCAGAGTCCCGATCGGGGGTTATTCTTTTCCTTAAGTCCACCCAATCCAGCTTGAAGAATTTCCCGACCATTAAATCCATTTTCTCGAGCCATTTGGAGAAAAAGCTTCGAGTTTCGGGGGGCCCATCCGATTAACCATTTTTGGGCAGTTTCTTTACTGAATCCTCTGCTCTTCAGGTATTCCCGTGCATGAGTTGCATCAGGATTCCTTAGGAGTTGCTCGTGGAAAAATCGGGCGGATTTGTTATTCAGTTCTTTGAGGCGAGAGATCTTGCGTCGTTTGCGATCAGATTCCGGATCACTAGCTTCCTCAATAATTTGTATGCCAGCCCGATCAGCCAGCTTTCTGACGGCGTCGACGAAGGGGAGATTCTCATATTCCATTAAGAAATTGAGGGCTGATCCGCTTGCGTCGCAACCAAAGCATTTGTAGCGCTGCCTCGCAGGATTGATATTAAATGACGGTGTCTTTTCTCCGTGGAAAGGACAGTTGATTTTAAAGTCCGACCCCGAGCGCTTGAGAGGGAAATACCCGCCAATCAAATCGACAATATCCGTCGCTTCGAGGATACGTTCGATTGTTTCTCTTGGGATCATTCCCATGGAAGTAGTGTGAATCGGTTGTTTGGGTTTCGCCAGCCTTGGGTTACATTCTTTGCATGAAAACAGCGTTTTTTTATCTTCTTTTGGGTCTTGGCCAGCTCTTTGGCCAAGACATGAAGGTTTTCGGTAAATCAAATGAAGAAAGCTACGCAGGAAAGATCGTTCGGATTGAGATCGGTGAAAATTCTCTCACCAATGGACAAAGCTTCAAATTTTGGGAGCGTATTCTAGAGCGGGCTAGTGATGAGGAGGCAAAGGGGATCATCTTCGATCTAGACACGCCTGGGGGGCTGGCTTTTCCGACCGAAGAGCTTATGACGAAGATCGCAAATGTTGGAATTCCCACGGTCGCGTTTGTAAATCCCAATGCTATCAGCGCTGGCTCTTTCATCGCCGTTTCTACTGATCGAATCTATATGACACCCGGTTCAAAAATCGGTTCATCAGGCATTATCGATGGGTCTGGTCGGGAAATTGATCCTGTGAGAAGAGCGAAGCTTGAAAGCTATTTTGGTGCGCAGATCCGCTATATTGCAAAACAGAAGGGATATAATCCCGAGGTGATTGAGGCCATGATGTTTTTGAGTGACGAGAAGCGAGTCATTGGGGATGTTGAAGTGAAACCTGGTTCTTTACTAAATTTGAATTCGAGCGAAGCAACGATGATGATGAACGACGGGCCGCTTTTAGCTCAAGCTGAGGTGACTTCTCTTGAGGAAGTTTTAAAAGCCGAAGGATGGAATGGGGACGAGCTAGTGACTGCGACTCCGACTGGATTTGAACGTCTAGCTTGGTGGATCGCAGGATTTTCTGGAGTGTTGATTTTAGTCGGTTTGGGGGGGGGGTATCTCGAGCTAAAGACGCCGGGTTTTGGGATTGGTGGGATCATCTGTCTATCTGCCTTCGCTCTCTTCTTTTTTGGAAACTACATGGCTGGTAATATGGCAGGTTACGAGCTCGCAGCTCTTTTTGTCATTGGGATCGCTCTAATTGGAGTAGAGATTTTCGTAATTCCTGGATTTGGAGTGGCTGGGATCACTGGGTTGCTTTTACTTGTTGGGGCAGTTGTTTTTTCGATGTTCGATGGAGTAACCTGGCAGACCTATCAGTGGGGCGGGTCAGAAGAGGTGAGCTTCGCAGATGCCCTTCGAAAGCCGACAATGAATCTGGCAATTGGGATTTTCGGCTCACTATTTCTTCTGTTTCTCATGATGAAGTTTCTCCCGAAGGTAAGTTTTATCGATAAGACAATGTTGCCTAGTTCGCTAGGACGAGGAAATGGTGATGATCACGAGGTCGGGGCAGGGGCCTTGTTTGGCAGAACCGGGATTGCGGTCACTGATTTACGGCCAAGTGGAAAAGCGGAAGTTGATGGTACGCTTCTGGAGGTTTTGGCTGACGGGGTGTTTCTGGACAAAGGAGAGCCGGTTCGAGTGATCAGCAATGACGGAATGGGTGTGATTGTGAAAAGGGTAAAGGATTAAAGAAGCCTTACACAAATATTTCTCTTTCATGGAGGATTTATTAGGATACCACCCCTGTCCTTTCGCCCCAAAGAACTGTTGAGGCGATCCGGTTCCTAAGATTGAAAATTCGCTTAGGAGAAATATTTAACCCCAGCACTAAAGAGTGGTTGGTAGAGATTGCCAGAAATGTTTCGTCCGACATCTGGCCCCTGGCGCTCGGTGTGGCCCATTTTTCCTAGGACGCGACCACAGGGCGATGAGATTCCCTCAATCGCATGAATCGAACCATTCGGGTTGAATTCAGGGGCCATGGTAGGTTGGCCACTGAGGTCAGTGTATTGTGTCGCAATTTGACCAGTGGCAGCGAGGCTGCGGAGATCTTCTTCGTTCGCATAGAATTTGCCCTCACCGTGTGAGAAGGGGATGTTGTGAAGGTCGCCGACTTGAGTGTCAGCAAGCCAAGGTGACTGCGTCGAAGAAATACGTGTGGTTGCGTAACGGGCAATGTGTCTTCCAATATCGTTGAAGGTCAGAGTGGGGTCTCCGAGTTGGGGTTCCCGAATTTCACCATATGGAACGAGGCCTGTTTTTATGAGCGCCTGGAAACCATTGCAGATTCCTAAGATGAGGCCATCGCGGTTTTTGAGGAGATCCATGACTGCGTCGGCAACCTCGGGGCTCCGAAGAATAGTCGCGATGAACTTTCCTGATCCCGCCGGCTCGTCACCAGCTGAGAAACCACCGGGCAGCATGAGAATCTGAGATTTGCGGATGCTTTCAGCTAGATTAGAGAGTGATTCCTCAACTGCTTGCGGAGTGAGGTTACGAAAGACTTGGATTTCGGCTTGGGCACCTGCTTCGCGAAATGCTTTCGCAGAATCGTATTCTGAGTTGGTTCCGGGAAACGCCGGGATGATGACCTTAGGATTTTGGGTTTTAGTGGTTGAGCGTTTAGATTCAAAAGTTGAGGTGAAGGTATCGGCTTCGCTCGTTGAAGGGTCCTCGGTCTCTGGATAGATTTCAGCGAGGGGGCTAGTCCATGCATCATAAAGTTCCCCTACCTTCGAGGCCAATGTGTGCTCATTTCGTCGAATTTGTTTTTTTCCGTGTAAGTTAATATTCGACAGCCACCCTTTTGATTCAATCAGAAAGGAAAGGAAGCGCTCTTGGTGGAGATCGATGTCTGTCTTAATGCTCGCACCGATTCCGTTCCCGAATGCCATCTTGCTGAGGCCAGTGGCAATACCCCCGTGATCCAAAGTATGAGCGGCGAGGATATTTGCTCCGTGAAGGGTGTCGGCAATTTTCTTGAGCGTGCCGAAATCTGGAAGTTGATTTTCGTCGCGCGGAACCTCGATAAAAGAAATAAGTGAACCGACTTTTTTGAATTCAGGAGACACGACTTGTTTTGTGTTTCCGGGGGCGAGAGCGAAAGAGACTAGGGTAGGCGGGACATCAATGTCGTTGAATGTTCCTGACATGGAATCTTTTCCACCGATAGCGGCGAGTCGGAGTTCATGTTGTGCCTTGAAGGCACCGAGTAGTGCTGCAAAGGGAAGTCCCCAGCGGGAAGAGTCATCCCCAAGCTTTGGAAAGTATTCCTGGAGAGTGAGACGAATGTCGCTTAAGCGGGCGCCTGAAGCGACGGCCCGGCAGACAGATTCGGTGACGGCATAGGCGGCCCCATGATAGGGTGACCATGTTGCGATATTGGCATTAAAGCCCCAAGACATGTGAGTACAGATCTTAGTTTGACCATCCAGAAAAGGGAGGGTAGCCACCATGGCATCGACAGGTGCGTCTTGACATTACTAAGCACCTTTTTAAGGTCACCTACTCCACTTGCAAGACTCTGCATTTCACCAAGGCCTTTTTGGGAAGAACTGTGCGGCTTCCGCCTCGGCAAAGCTTTCGAACGCGTCAAAGTCGTCGGAATCGAGCGGGCCTCGCATCGCACATTCTCAAAACTGACGTGTGCCTGATCGCGAGTGAGATCGACAATGGTCTTGCCGCGCCAGGTCATACGAAGACGACCGGTGTCGGTAACGGTGGCGACGTGGACACACTCTAGGTTTTCGTTGTCAGATTCAGCAATGAAGTAAGAAATTTCCGAGGGATCAACACAAATAGCCATACGTTCCTGCGATTCCGAGATGGCAAGTTCAGTCCCATCAAGGCCATCAGTCTGCTTGGTCACGAGAGTTTCGCCTATCATCTTGCCGGCAATTTCGCCGATCGCGACGGGATCTTTGGTGAAAGTCGTTGCAGATCTTTATCTTAGGCGCAAGTTCAGGGTTTCTAAAGAGGCGCTGAATTTTGCGTTCGGTGGGAGCGTCCCCTTTTTGAACTTCGGCTGAATTATCTAAAGCGTCGTCGGTGTGTTCCTTCGATGAACCGGTGGCTCCACCAACCCCATCGCGTCCAGTGCGTCCTCCGATAAGGAGAATGTAATCGCCATTTTCGGGGCCTCCTCGGAAGACGTTTTTTCGGGGAGCGGCGGCAACAACGGCGCCTATTTCCATACGTTTGGCAGCGTAATTGGGATGGTAAACCTCGGAGACCTTTCCGGTGGCGAGGCCTATTTGATTACCATAAGAAGAATATCCGTGCGCCGATTCCTGACAAATTTTCCGCTGAGGAAGCTTGCCTGGAATTGTCTCATCGTAAGGAATACGGGGGTCGGCGGCACCAGTGACCCTCATTGCTTGATATACATAAGAACGGCCTGAAAGTGGGTCTCGTATGCACCCGCCAAGGCAGGTGGCAGCACCACCGAATGGTTCGATTTCAGTGGGATGGTTGTGGGTTTCATTTTTGAATTGGACGAGCCATTCCTGTTCGTCATCCCCATCAACAACGATAGATGCAGCGTTGATTTCGTTCGAGACTTCAAGGTTGTCTAGTTCACCAGATTTCCGGAGTTCTTTCATGCCCATGAGTGCGATGTCCATGAGAGTGACTGGGCGTTCGGTGCTTGCTCCATATACTTGGTCTCGGGTAGCGAGATAAGTGTTGTAAGTTTCTTGTATCACTTCGGTGCCTTCGTCGAAGCTGACTTTGGCGATCTTCGACATGAAGGTGGTATGACGGCAGTGGTCAGACCAATAGGTATCGAGCATGCGGAGCTCGGTGATCGTTGGTTCACGGTCCTCTTTTTGAAAATATTTCTGAGTATGAAGAAGATCGGCGGTCGACATCGCGAGACCGAGTTCGCTACGAAAGTGCTCAAATTCTGCCTCGGTTTTTTGATTGAATCCCTCGAGGATGGCGACGTCTTTGGGCTCGGGGGATTCGGTGCGTTGATAAGGCGCGTTAACTGAGACTTCGTGGGAATCAACCGGATTGATGAGATATTTCTTGATCGCTTCCAAATTCTCTTTGGAGAGCTGGCCGGTCAGGATAATGACACGGGCTGAAGAAACGAAGGGGCGCTCTTTGCCGGTTAGGATCTGAACGCATTGAGCGGCTGAGTCGGCTCGTTGGTCGAATTGACCGGGAAGAAATTCCACGGCAAAGGCGGTTTCATCAGAGCTAAGTGAGAGCTCGGTCGAAGAGGTTTCGACTTGAGGTTCAGAGAGGATAAGCTGAGTCGCTTTAGCAAATTCCTCGTCGGTCAAACCATCGAGATCATATCGTTGAACGATGCGGGCTGATTTGAGGCTTTCTATCGCAAGATTGTTGCGGAGATCACCGATGAGGTGAGCGGAGTCGTTGGCAAAAGGGGCGGTTTTTTCGACGAAAAGGCGATGCATGGCGGTGAAGCCGTGAGATTAGTTGACGGGAAGGAAGGGAGCAAGGGGAATGAAAGCTGACCCGCAGAGACTGGTTTTTGGGGCCTCTACGATAAAAGAGGTTTCTTTGTGGAGTCCACGGAATCAATCTCCAGAGTAAACTCTTACCCGATAGAAACGATTGCGCTCGTTATTTGGGCTTCGGTCAACAAGGACGGACACTTTCGAAGTTGCGACTATCGACTCGCCGACGGGGATCCAGCCGATTGAGGGATCGGAGAACGCTTCTAGTTGATAACTCTTCCCGAGTTGGCTGGTGAAGTTGATGTTTGGTGCGTTGGCGAGGTTGGTCAAACTGATGATTTCAGGCGCAATCTCCGAGGCGTTTTTATCAAAACAAATGGCTCTGAGGCGCATAAAGTGGGTCCGGTTTTGATCGGCTGTTACTAGGGCCACTGCGCGGAAGCTTTCCGTTAAGTCTGATGAGGAAAGAGTCTCCACATGGATAGATGCAGAATCGCTTCGCCAATTTTTAAGATCATCCGAAACTTCTGCAATAACTGAAAATCTCTTTGGGTCGAGCTGTCGGTTTGTCCAAGTGAGATTCAGAGTTTTTGATCCCGCATCGAAAATTGGAGTCGGGAAATTCTCATTGTCTTGAGTAGAAGGGTCTAGGCCGAGGATGAACTCGAAAAGGTTAGAAATACCGTCGTTGTCCGGATCGTTTTCTTTTTCGGTTTCACCTGGAGTGCTCTTTTTTAAGGTTCGATCCACCCATGCGAGATAGGAGTCGTGAACTGTCACTTTGATTTCCTGAGATTGATCAAAGTCAAATGCGGTGGCGTTGAGACGGAGATTGTAAGTGCCAGGAAGATCGAAGCGAATCTCGCTGAAGGGCTCATTGGGAGTGGTGAAAATCACCGGAGCTGGCCCATCAAGAAGTTCCCACTGGAAGGTGACGGAAGCTGGGCTGACCGAACCATAAGAAACAAATGGATCAATAGTTAGATTGTTTGGAAGCGTGATAGTTTCAGTGGGAGTGGTCCTCACGAAGAAGGTTCCTGAGTTTCCAGGCGTCCCATTAATGGTTAGCGCTGGAGCCCAATTAGGCTTAAGATTCCAAAGTTCAACTGGAAGTAAGGGGTCGTTGAATTCGAGGGAGAAGCCAGATCCATTGGACGCTGGATACCAGTCGTTATATTCGAAATCTTGGATTCCAGCTTTGATGTTGGGGAGTTCAAGACGAATCCGCTCGCCTCCATTACTGAGCTTACCATCATATTGGCCTGCGACCGCAAGTGAGTCACCATAGCGGGTTTCGAAAGAAAGTTGATTGCTCGCGAGGATGATAAATTCACCGGGCTGAAGAGTGAGATTGGGGAAGGTAAAGCGGATGCCCTCCGTGAATTGAAGGCCTTCCAAATCCATGGCCTCCAAGCCGATGTTTTGAAGTTCAATGAACTCAAATTCAGATCCTCCAAGAGGATCATACATGATTTCGGTTATTCGAAGATTTTGGATGAGAAGGAGCTCGGAAGTGAGTGGGCTGTTGTTGGTGTAGCCCGGACTGGGAACGAAAAATTCCTCGTAGTTGGAACTGCCATCTGGGCTTCTTCCACGGGAGAGGTCAGAGCGTTGGTTCACAAAATGGACTTGATCAATCATAACTCCATTTTCACCTAGAAGGGAGATCCATTCATTTTCGGATGCGAGTTTGAACGGAAGTTCATCAGCTCTTAAAGGGTCGGCCGAATCTCCATCGGGAGTTAGGAGGGCAAAACCCTGCGGCGCGATAAAACTCAGCTCGGGTAGGGTGTGCTTTCGAGGGAAGTTGACGGGTTCATCACTCATGGAAAGACCGCCGAGAGCAACCGGTTGGCTCAATGGGTTAAATAACTCAATAAACTCATCTTCGAAAACCTTATCATCTTCGGAGAGCCATTCATTAACACGAATTTCGCCGGGTTCCCCAAGCGCGAGCGATCGATTTATTGCCCCAAGGGTGGGGGGCGACAGTTGCCAAATATTATTAATTCGGGAGATGGAGTAATCTGGGATTTGAAGGCCAAATTTCACGGTGTCGATCACAGTATTGTCATTGGCAGCAGTATCAAAGAGCGACAGTGATTCTCCGTTCGCATTCAGTTTGAATCCGGTAGATAATTCGAGGAGGTCTGGCGTTGAATCACTGTAAAGAAGGAGGAATCCGTTAGCTGGAATCATCGTATTTGGGGGGAAGATAAAGCGGGTCGGATCTGACGAGTCATCAGAAAGAGACATTCCTCCCAGATTTTTTGGTAAGGCACTCGTGTTATGGATTTCGACAACGTCGGGAAAGTTGCCACCCACTTTTCGAGTGGAATTATTTACCGCGAGGATTTCGCTCAGGTAGAGAGATCCGTGGGGCGACTCAAGATTGCTCGTGCTTGTCGCGAGTGGGAGAGATTCGGGAGGTCCAATAGTTGGAGCGATTTCATTTTCAATAAAAATTCTCCTTGCATCCATAAAAGTTCGCATTTGCTCAATCCGGGGCTGAGGCACCCAGTCTGTAAGGCTGTTATCGAGAAGTTCATCAAACTCCGGCTTTGAGAAGCTAGTTTGGAGTAGCTTGCGAAGACTTTTGAAGTAGCGTTCGATGATGAGTGGGTTGGTGAAGATCGGAACAAATGGATCCAAAACGTCATCATCACCGATCATATCGAAAAGCGTATGCTCTGGATCATCGATACTGCTACCATCACCAATGCTGAGGATGGTGTCGAGATCGTGGGGGAGGAGGACAAAGCGAGAGGCTTGGAGGCCGCGATACACGGAGAAATCGTCATCCGCCCCATTGCTAATATTCGTTTCCCCGTTGGCGAGGATTGTCATGGCTGCGAACCAATTCATCCATTGATCAAGGTTAATTGAGGCCTCGAGTTGCTCAATGAAATCGTCATCTTCAGACGCGTTGTTGATGATGCGAAGCATTTCATCGAGATCGCTCCAGTCGTTTTCGCTGCTGTTGGTTTGCTTGCTCCAGCCATCTGATTCGTATCTGCCTATATTCCCATCGCTCCAGCGCAGATCACGGTCAGGTCTGACTTTTTTGTAAATGTTGCCTCCATCATCGGGTTCGAACTTTTCTTTAAGGAATTCACCAGAGAGAGGTTGAACATGAACTATGGAGCCGTAGTCGAATGCATCGTCACGAGCGATGTTTTCTCCATTGATTCTGACTTGTGCTCTAAAGGTATCTGGGGCCTGCATGCCCGACGCTTCAAACAGCTTCATGCCGAGAAATTGAAGGTAGGTGAACTTGGTGTTCAGGTTCATTGTCGTCATGTTGTTCCATTCATTATCCCGAGGGAGGGTGACCCTCATGGGGACAGGGTCATGATTTCGACTACCCGCGCCACGGACTCTTATTCCCGCGTTGTAGCGAATTTCTGGTCCAGATCCGTCATCGAGAATGAGGGTTGCATTAATCTGAGCATTGCTTTGTCGTCGGATGTCGCGCCATTGGTTAAATTCGGGGGTTGGCATGATGAGCCGATAGAAGGCGTGGTCGAAGGTATTAGCCTCGTCGTCAACTTGAAGTAATGCGTTAGCGGTTTGCCCATTGTCAGCGGGGGCTGGCCAGGTTCGGGTATTGGTTCCGTCGCTGGATTCGACGTAGAATTCAATGACCGTTCCGTCTGGTTGAGGGGGGAGTATCGCTCCGAAGATAGCATCACCCGGTGCGCTATCGTAATTCTCGCCATCGTCGAACATGGGAGTGGTACGGAACGGCTCAGGATTTCGGTCGGAAATTCGGTAGTGAAGGGTGCCACTAATTATCTCGCCGGTTTCGCCCCTTAATTCAGCGATGATGCCGATGGAGTCAGAGGAAGTGGGGATGGCTGGACGATGTTCAAGATCTAGAATAAAGGGCGCTGAGTTGCGAGATGCCATGGAATTGGCGGCACCGGGGCTGGGTAGGTTTTCGTTACTGAACCCCCAGTTCTGTCCCTGTTTGTTACTCAAGGCTTGGTCGATAAGTTCTAGCGAACTTCCTTGCCCATCAGCGGGAGAAACCCAGTCCCAGCCAGGTTCGTTAGCAACACTAGTTCGTGTCCTTCGAGCCCAATCTCCCTGATCGTGGTAGCGAACCTCATCGACCTGATCTCCGTTGTCATCAATAAGCCGGAGACGTTCACTGCTGTTACTCAGTTTTCCAGTCCAATTTCCAAGCACCTTTGGAATAGCACCATAGGTTGCCTCAAAGGTCGTGGTGTCTGCACTAATAACCAGAAATTCGCCCGCTGCCACCGTGACATCAGGGAAGGTGAAGTTAACACCGCTATCCAACTGCCAGCCATCAATAGAGATTGGCAAGGAACCGATGTTCACTAGTTCGATGAATTCTTCCAGCTCATTTCCGGAAGTTGGATTGAACATAATCTCATTAATAACGATGTTCTTAGCGGAGGGGTTGACCTCGATTTCAACTTCGACTTCTCCCGAGTCCAGTGTTCCATCGTTGGCGATGTAGGAAAAAGTATCAGAACCAAAAGCATCTGGTTGGTAAGTGAATGAACCATTTACAGAGAGGTTCAAAGTACCATTGCTGACATTTTTTAAAAGGGTAGCAGTAAGAGCTTTGCCCTCGACATCAAAATCGTTGGTGAGGACTCCCTCGCTTGTTTTAATGATCAGTTCTTCACCGATTTGTATTTCGTAGTGATCTCCTTGCGTTTGTGGAGGGTCATCAACGGGCTCCACGGTGATGTAGACCGTGGCTTCATTGGATTCCTGAAATGAATCACTTGCGCGATAGGTAAAGGTATCGGTTCCACTAAAATTGATATCAGGAATATAAATAAACCCACCAGTCTCCCCGAGAGTAAGAGTGCCATTGATAGGCTCGGAAACAAGAATCGCGGTAAGGAGGTCTGAATCTAAATCGTTGGCAAGAATCCCCTCTGCCCCTAGGCGGATCATAGGAGAATCCTCAGAAATTAAGTAGGAGTTATCGGTGGCAATTGGTGGGGCATTTACAAGTATTAAGACCGTAACTGTCTCTGATTCAAGCAGGCCATCACTTGCTCGGTAGGTAAAGGTATCTGTTCCCGAAAATCCTAAAGCGGGAGAATAAGTGAATGAGCCATCTTGGATGAGATTTAAGGTTCCCGAAGAAGTTGTGGAAACGAGAGCTGCTTTTAGACTGGAGTTATCGAGATCCGAATCGTTGTTTAACACACCGTCGGCGATCTTCACTGTGAGAGGTTTCAGAGGGGCCGTCAGATAATTTTCGGGTAGGGCGCTCGGAGCATCATTTATTGGCGCGACGTCTATGATGACTGTCTCCGGACGGCTGGAGTCGGAGCCATCGTTTGCTCGATAGGTGAAGGAATCACGACCAAAAAAATTAAAGGATGGGCTATAAGTGAAGCCTCCGTCGTCTGCAAGAGCAAGGGTTCCATTAGCTGGTTGGGTTTCTATGATGGCGCTCAGATCACTCCCTTCTGGATCGGAATCGTTTTGTAAAACTCCCAAAGGTCCTGCTACAACCAAAGGATTATCTTCGACAGCCGAGTAGGTTTCGGGAGTCGTTTCAGGGAAATCGTTGGGGCCGCTAATGATATTGAGATTAACGGTAGCGGCGGGAGTGAAGAATTCCCCGTCTGTGACACGATAAGTGAAAGTATCCGATCCTTCGTAGTTGACCTCGGGAATATAAAGAAAGGTTCCATTGGGATTAAAATCGATTGTTCCATTCTGTGGTCCCGAAAGCAATTCGGCGACAAGGCGATCATTTTCTGGGTCAGTATCGTTAGCTGTAACACCTGCGGCGAGAGTACGTTTCCCAAGAAGGTAGGCGTTCATGCTGATGTCGCTACTACGTCCGTCGTCTTGATGAACTTCAATTGCTAGAACATTGGTTCCTTCCTCAAGCAAGCTCGTGGGAATCTCAGCCTCATTCCAAACTCCCTCACCAGTGCGTCCAGGGTTCAAGAGAGCGCCTTCCGTTGCTGAGGCGTCTGGAGCGAGATTGTCGAGCACTACGCGTATTCCGTTCAGATAAATTGCGCACCCATCGTCGCGGACATAGCCTACAACCAACTTATAAAAATCTGACGCGTCGGTAATCGTGAAATCATGACGAAAATAGGTGGTGATATACTTGTTTTCAGAGTTTTCACCGAAGGAAACGGTGGTTTCTTCGTCTCCATCACCGTAGCCAAGTTCTGCTGGTCCGGTGGCCCAGTTGGAATCGTTAAAGTTGGTATTACGCCATGCAATGCCTAGGTCCGCGCCTGTGTCGAGATAGGCCCAGTTTGCACCAGCGGAGACCAAAGCTTCAGTGGGGCCAGGTGTTACGACGACCTTTAAATTATCAATTGCCCAAGACTTGTCGGATCCTGCTTCCCAACCATCACCTGTGACAAACCAGCGAATGGTAGCGCTAGATGCGGTGTGAGGAATATTGCTCAATGACGGGATTTGTCCCATGTCATAGCCCGCATCGGGGGAAGACTGAGCTGAATTGAATCCGATGTTTTCATCTCGAAAGATTAAGGATGCGGCTGGGTAGCCAAACGATCCACCGTTACCAACGTTTCTAAATGTTTCGGAAAAAATTTCCACACCATCAAGTGTAATGGTGAAGCGTTCATCACTATCCCAGGAATCGATGACCCCAAGAAGGAAGTCCAGACCCAGCGATTGATGTGGCGGTAAATTCTCAAGGGTGAGAATGGTAGGCTCTGATGGATTTCCGCGTGCTTGATTTCGGAGAAATTGATTCGAAAAGATGTTATCCCCATTTCCACGGCCTTCGAAACCTTGAACCGACTCCAGCATTCCAGAACCTCTGATCAAAGGTGATAAGCCCGTCGAGTTGAAGTTGCTTTCGAAGACGATTTGACCTCCTTGCTTGGTGGAGATGATTTCAAGAGGGATATTTTCGAGAGTATCATAGCTGTCGTTGAATGCGATTGGTGGGTCGTTGATGGGTGCGATTTCAAATGTTGCCAATACTGGCTCGGATACATCGGTGCCATCGCTTACGCGGTAGGTGAAGGTCGCAGTGCCAAAAAACCCAGGGTCTGGGCTGTAATTAAATGATCCATCCGGGTTGAGATTGAGAGTGCCCTCGCTTACATCGTCGACTAGCACGGCCGAGATCGAATCGTTTTCTAGGTCGGTGTCGTTACTAAGAATACCGGGGGCGGATTGATTAAGTGTTATATTTTCAGTGCCTGAATAGATTTCGGGTAGGACGACTGGTGGATCATTTATGGGAGTGATAGCTAGGATAACATTGGCTGCGAGTGAATCGCCGCTAGCATCACGGGCAAGGTAGGTGAAGGTATCGTTACCATTGAAATTAAGAGATGGTTGGTAGGTGAACGTGCCATCAGAGTTGAAATTTAGAGTTCCGTTGAGTGGAGGGGTTTGAAGGATGGCTTCGAGTTCACTGCCGGTATCGTTGCTAAGCACGCCTCCTCCATTCGAAGGTATTTCGATTTCAATGTCGTCGAACCAGGTATTAGTCACTTCGTCTCTTGAGTTTGATTTGCTGGAGAATGCACCAAGGACGATTGTGTGATCTCCGGCGTCCAAAGAGATGGTGAAACTTGCTTCCTGCCATCCTGAATCATCTAAGCCGGCTCCTCCATTACCATCGCCTCGAAAGCGGGTGAGTGAATTGTTGATGTCAGTTCCGTAACGGATACCGTCTATTTCAAAGAGGGCTTCACCATATTCATCGGCATCATAGTCGTTCGAAAAAGTAATGCGGTAACGAAACGAAATGGTAGCGTCGGCCGGTGCTACCAAAGTAAAATTACGCTGCCATCCCCCTGAGGTCGATGGGTTGTTGTTGAGCCGACGACCAACCTCTACAAAAAGTGCTCCGCCGGTAAACCCTCCGTTCGGATCGAGGTTGCCATTGGCATTATTAGGGCGGGAGGTATTGTTGAAAGTGTCATCAACGTAGGTGAAGCCGGAGAGAGGCGATTCGGAAGTGGGTATGAGGTTTATAAAAAATCCAACATCGGAGCTGGTTAAACTTGCTTGGTGAACTTCTACTGCAATCGTATTATCTCCTTCTTCAAGAATGCTGGAAAGATTGAGTCTTGCGTTTCCAAAGTTATTTTCATCTGCGGTTTGGATGAGGGTATTCGTGTTGATTGGTCCAGCAGGAATCGTGTCGCTTCGAAATACTTCGGTGCCATTGATGTAGATGACTCCGCCATCATCAATTAAGTGTTCAAGGTTCCAGAAGGTCTCGGTGGCTTGGATAGCGCTAAGCGAAAAATTTTGGCGAAAGAGATAGGTGGTTATGAGGTTTTGATCATTCCCTGCTGCTCCGAGTCCCTCCAAGACAGAAGGTGTTCCGGGAGGAAACCCATCGATGAGACCTCCTTGAAATGGAGCATCTCCTGTAGACCATGGTCCATTGGCAGAAGTCGCGGTCGCAAATTGCGGAGTGTTCCAAATGAGTCCGTTGGCGTCTTGGGGGTAGGTTTGATTGAAGCCATTTTCATTTTCAATGCGATCAAGGTATTCCCAAGTTGGGGAAAGAACTGAGCGCCCTACTTCAAAGGTGGCAGAGAGGATTTCGCCACCCTTTGAAATGGTCAAAGTTCCGTCCTCGTCTACCGCGAAGCTGTCATCGTTTGCAACCGGAGCAGCGGTGAGCTTTGTTGCAAAAGCAATAAAAAGGCATAAGGCTTTTCTGGGAGATGGACGGCGCTTGTCTGAAGGCATGATTAGGAACGATATGATACGATCGTGCTACCTTTTCTGGTAGACTCGAACGTAGTCGATGAGATAGCGAATTGGAAAGATCGAGTTGTCAATCTTTCCGCCCCATGTCCCGCCTAAAGCGAGGTTAAGAATCAGGTAATGCGGCTTGTGAAATGGATTTACGCAAGATGTTTTGGGCTTTTCTACCCTGAAACTATCGTAGCTTTTTCCATCAAAAGCAAAGTGAATGAATTTGGCATCCCATTTGATGGAGTAAGTGTGGGAATTTTCCCAGAAACCTTTGGTTTTCCCCATTTTGTGGTCAGAGGCGTGTTTGCCATTCTGACGAAAGTGAGCGTTACCATGGATTTCCCCAGGAGCTTTCCCAACAAACTCCATGATATCAATTTCTCCGCAGCTTGGCCACCCGACTTGTGGGATGTTATCACCGAGTGTCCAAATGGCGGGCCAGACTCCCTGACCTTTCGGTAGTTTTGCACGCACTGCGATTTCACCAAATTTCCACGAAGCGTAGCCCTTGGTATGGAGGCTGGCTGAGGTGTATTCAATTGTAGGGGGGGGGTTGGAGGGGGTATCTGGAAGATGAGAGGTTGCAGGAAGCTCGCGATGTCCCTCGATGACTAGATGGCCATTTTCAAGTCTGGCATTTTTCAGCCTTTTAGTTGTGTGGAATTGCTTCTCGGCATTGCGGGCGAAGCCGGATTCATAGCTCCATCTTACGGGGTCAGGATGGCCGGTCCCTGTAAACTCATCCGACCAAACGATTCGCCATTCGTTCTTGTTGGATGCACCCAGGGCAGAACCAATAAGCGTTAAAAAAATGAACGGGAATAGCCGAAATCGCATGATGTAAAGGACGGTCTGAATGATGGTAAATATTTCAGAAGGGCGGCCTTTTAAGGGGTTTTTCTTGTAGGTGAGACTTCCCGTCGTCCTAAGTTGAATCGTTTTCATTCTTTTGCATTAGGGGACGGTTGGATAATCGTAAAAAAGACCGTGCACCCAAAGGCACACGGTCGAACTGAAATTGGAGAAGTTACTTTTTCTTCGTGTGAAGAGTAGCTCGGCTCTTTTCAAGTAGGGCTTTGGTGGCTTTGATACCTTCGTCCTCAGAGAGTTTGCGACCCTCATATTCGACCCCAACCCAGCCATGATAACCATGATCGAGAACGATTCCTAATGCTTTGGTGAAATCGGTCTTGGTCTCCTCGCCTTTATCATCGAATTCATGTGACTTTGCGGAAACACCCTTAGCAAAAGGCATGAGTTCTTTAAGGCCTTTGTAGCGGTCATATCCGTGGAAGTTACCGAAATCGGGAAGAGAGCCGCAGTTATCCAGTCCGACATCCTTAAGGACTTTTGACATCCAGGCCCCGTTTGAAGAGAGACCTCCGTGGTTTTCCACAATAATATTAATTTGATGATCTTGGGCGAAAGTAGAGAGGGAGCTTAGGCCCTTGACACAATTTGCTGCTTTTTCGGCGTCATCATTGCCTTCTCCATGGGAGTTTACACGGATCGAGTGACATCCAAGCCGTTTGGCTGCTTCCACCCATTTCTTATGATTATCGATGGTCTTTTGACGCTTTTGATCAGAACCGGCGCCAATATGTCCTTCACCATCGACCATGATCAGCACGTTTGTCATGCCAAGATCGGAGACCCGCTTGTTGAGTTCGCCAAGATATTTATTGTCGTTTGCCTTGTCTTTAAAGAATTGATTTACGTATTCAAGTGCAAGGATGTTGTAGGTTTTCTTGGTGTATTCGGGCCAATCCATATTGGTCATTTTACCCCCTTTTAAAGCCCGATGATTAGACCATTGGGCGAGAGAGATCGTGAAGAGATCTTCAGCCGTTGTTGTTGGGTGTTTACCATGGTGATCTGCGAGGGCTGCGGTAGTGAGGGCCGCAAAAGATGTGTGTATGAAGTGGCGACGTTGCATTGCGGTGAGTTTCGTAGTGGACGGGAGCGAAGGAAAGGCGAAAGTGCCTTGAGCCATGAGTATTACGACAAAAAGGGGGGATAAGGGGTTTACCGATTTATTGTTTGGAGGAAAAGTTTCCAAAGGAGATCCTCAGATAGAGGCACTGGGGGCTGTTGATGAATTAAACGCGAATCTAGGAATTGCGCGTGTTCTTTTGGATGGAGAGATAGCTAAGGCAGTTGACCAGATTCAAGAGTGGTTAGTGACCTTGATGGGAGAGCTCGCAATGCCGTTTGGGAAGGAGATCGAGTATGAGAAAGCTGGTTTTGGACGTATTTCAACAACGGAAATCCAGTGGCTCGAGGACTGGAGCGCTTCGATTGAGAAGGAGGAAAAATTCAAGGGCTGGTTGAGGCCCGGGGAGCGAGGAGGAGAATTGTCTGCCCGGGTTCATCTTGCTAGGACAGTCGCGAGGAGAGCGGAGCGTCGGAGCTGGGATGTTGTAGATGAAGTGGCGTCTGCTGAAGTCAGGATTTTTCTGAACCGACTTTCTGACGCGCTTTGGTTGCTTGCCAGTGCCAGCGAGAAATTATGAGCGTAAAAAACCGCTTACCGAAGCTGAGCGGCTTTTAATGGAAATGTGCCGAGGTGGTCTTAGTTCTTTTGCCCTGTCCCCGGTAGGAAGCGGTAATACGACTCGAGCATTAGGGTTGCAAGGCAGGTGCGGTAGTGTTCTGCGAAACCACCTCCGTTAAGGCCGTGGCCTGCTTGAACTGACTTGTATGAACCATCTTTGTTTTGGTTATTGAGGACTTGGTCTCTGAAAAGTTCGTTGTATTTTTCCCACTCCTTCCCTCCATTGTTGATCATCGCTTGGGCTGCGTAATAGTGGCCGTAGAGATCTGAGTGTTTGGTCTTCCAATCAAGTTTCATGTTTTCATGCATGAATTTCACTGCTTTACGAGCTTGACGATTTGCGGAAGATTCCCAAATTTGAAAGCAAAGGGCACCGACAGCCGCAAGGGTGGTTCCGTCTTCGCGGATCGAAGGGCTAGAGTAGCCGAATGCTCCGCTAGGGGCTTGCTTAGTCTCCATGTAGTCGAGACCCTTTTTGACGCATCGTCTTAAGTTTGCGAAGTCAAGACCGGTGTATTTACAGGCCTTAAGGGCCTGAAGCTGCCACCCTACAATTGAAGTGTCGGTATGCCCACCTTCTTCGACGTATGAGTAGGCCCAACCACCATTTGAGTGCTGGCTATTGATGAGGAATTGGCCGGAAGCCATGACTGCGTCTTCCAGCTGATTGATATTTTCCCCGAAGGACTTCACGCAAAGGGTGTAAGCTTCAGCAAGGGCGTAAACCGCAATCGCGTGTTCATAGCACCAGCTTTTCGCCTTGAAATCATCAGCTAGCTTGCCGTTGTTTTTCATGGATTTATCGACAAGGAAGGTAATGGCAGCGAGAACGGTGTCGCCAAATTCTTCGGACCCAGCGGTTTCGCAATGTCCGAGATAGGCAAGGAGAGCAAGTCCAGTCATAGGCACAGATCGGCTTGTCCACGAACCGTCTTTATTTTGTTTCTCTTTTAGCCAGCGTAATGAGGCGACAACGGCGTCTTCACATTTTTCAGTGCCGCCGTTGGAAGTGAGTCGTTGGAGGCGGTCGGCCTTAGAGCAGCGCTTTCTCATGGCAGTCGGGATATTACCGAATCCACCACCAGCGCCGGATCCATCTCCGTCACCCCAACCATCGCCGAAGTCATTTCCATCGCCAAAGTCAGTGCTTGGATCTGGAACGTCAATTTCTGGAATAGGAATAGCCGTGGGAGATGAGGTGTTGGCTGCAATGACTTTAGACATTGAAGCCGAAGGTGCAGCAGGTTTGCGCTCAATCTTTGTTTGAACTTTCTTTTGTTTCAGGTTTTCCTCGGCTTCGGGAGTCCCGTTATAGCTGACTAACTGCGGGATGTTCTTGGAAGGTAGGTTCATCGCGATGATCCAGAGGATCAGCCCGACGAGCACCATAAGTAAAAGAGCAATGATCAAGCTGGTGATGGTCGACATCCGTTGCTGGGCCGCGAGTCGGGCTTGGGCCTCTGGCGAAAGTTGCGCGTGTAAGCTCATAGAGTGATAACAGGGAAGGGTGTTTTGATGTCAGATTACTGCAGGACAGAAGCTGAAGTTTGGTTTGAAGAATAGAGGCAGTCTGTTGTTTGCACTGAGAACGATTGAACTAGGTGGTCTCTTAGAAAAGACTCAATTTTACCGACCCCTTGAGATTTAGCCCCAAATTGGGCTTTTCGACAAAGAAAAAAGCCGCGCATCCCCAGATGCGCAGCTTTTGAAAAATAAAGAGAGAAAGTTTAGTTGGTCTTTGCTCCCGTAGCGGGAAGGAATCTGTAATAGGACTCAAGCATTAAGGTTGCGAGGCAGGCACGATAGTGACGACCGTAACCACCGTCTCCAGCAAAGGATCCCGCGACCGCATTGATCTTATTTCCACCACCAACAACCTTATAATAACCATCTTTATGTTGGTTATCGAGAACCTGATCGCGGAAAAGCTTGTTGTAGCGTTCCCACTCAGGTCCACCATTGTTAATCATGCACTGGACCGCATAGTAGTGACCATAAAGATCTGAATCTGCAGTATTCCAATCAAATTTCATCTCCTTATCCATAAAGCGGACGGCTTTGCGGGCAACTTTACTGGCGGAAGATTTCCAAATCTGGAAACAAAGAGCGCCGACAGCAGCAAGAGTAGTTCCGTCAGATCCACCGTGGACGTTTGGGCCAGAGTATCCAATTGCTCCACTTGCCAGCTGGCATCGCTCGACGTAATCCAATCCTTTTTTGTAGCAACGTGTTAGGTTTGCGAAATCAAGGCCAGTGTATTTGCAGGCCTTAAGCGCTTGGAGATGCCATCCGACGATTGAAACATCACCGCCTCGAGGGCTGTCCTCACTGTAAGCATAGTCCCAGCCACCACCTTGGTGTTGACTGTTGATCATAAATTGTCCGGAAGCCATGACGGCATCTTCTAGCTGGTTAATATTCTCTCCAAAAGATTTGATGCAGAGGGTATAAGCCTCCGCTAAAGCATAGACAGCAATCGCGTGCTCGTAGCACCAGTGATTGTTCTTGAAGTCACTTCCAAGCTTGCCGTTATTTTTCATTGCTTTGTCGACTAGGAAGGTAATCGCTGCGAGGACAGTTTCGCCAAACTCTTCCGACCCTGCGGTCTCGCAGTGACCCAAGAAGGTCAGGAGCCCAAGACCAGTCATGCCAATTTGCTGTTGACCACACCATGAGCCGTCTTCGTTTTGTTCTTCTTTCAGCCAGCGAAGAGTTGCGACAACGGCGTCTTCACATTTTTCGGTCCCACCGCTTGAAGTCAAACGTTGGAGGCGGTCGGCCTTGGAGCAACGCTTCTTCATGGCTGTTGGGATATTACCGAACCCACCACCAGCACCTGATCCATCTCCGTCGCCCCAACCGTCGCCGAAGTCATTTCCATCACCAAAGTCAGTGCTGGGATCGGGGACGTCGATTTCTGGGACAGGAATGGCAGTAGGGGATGATGTATTGGCCGCAATGACTTTGGACATTGAAGCTGAAGGTGCCGCAGGTTTTCGCTCGATTTGAGTCTGGACCTTCTTTTGTTTGAGGTTTTCCTCGGATTCAGGGGTCCCGTTATAGCTAACCAATTGCGGAATATTCTTAGCAGGAAGGTTCATCGCAATAATCCAAAGGATCAATCCAACAAGAACCATTAACAAGAGAGCGATGATCAAGCTGGTGATGGTCGACATCCTCTGTTGGGACAAAAGTCGTGCCTGGGCTTCCGGTGAAAGTTGTGCGTGTAAACTCATAATGGGATTGGCAGAAAAATCTAAATTTAAGGTGGGAGGAAAATACCGACCAAAACGTAGTTTGGCCAGCGAAGAGATCTAGTGATTTTCTTCAGTTTGAACGTATTACTTCAGAAAAAATTAGGGGAAATTTGAGGAATAGTCAGTTTTCGAGGGAATAGGCGATTCATAGGAGGTGGTTGAACAGCATTTTCATGATCCTTGCCGCCATAGAGATTTCTTATCTCAATTCCCCTTATCATTTTTGAGCAGTTATGGGGGTGATTGTGCCGATTCCATTGAACTCTCCGTAGTAAGAATTTTTTGATGCCTCATTCCTCGTGAAGTGAACTATTTCAGTAATTTACAAGGGATACTAAAATTAAGTAGCGGATGTCGTCCCACTTCCAGTGAAATGATTGAGGCTTTTTTGACGCGGATTGAGTAAGTTTCTGCACCAAGGATATGCTCGACTAGAGCTGAAAAATCGGGCTCATGGCCAACCATAGCGATCCGATTAAATTGCTGATAGGCCTTGAGCTCTTGAAGAACGGTTTCTGGTCTCATCCCGCAAGCGAGCCATGGTTCGATGACAGGTTTTGGACAGCCTTCGGCGGCTAAGATTTTAGCTGTCTCTTTTGCTCGCAAGACGGGGCTTGAAAGAACGATGTCGGGTATAAGCTCATGCTTCTTAAGAAACCTTCCAACGCGCTGAGATTGTTCGTGACCTTTTTCAACAAGATTTCGGACGAAGTCACCACCAGCTAGCCCATGAGCAGCGGCGGTGGCATGACGAATCAAGAGAAGTGTCATTAATTTACATGGTCATGCCACCATCGACGGCGAGCACTTGGCCTGTGATGTAGCGGGCTTCTGGTCCGGCAAGGAAAAGCGAGACATTGGCAATGTCGTCGACTTGGCCGAAATCAGCGAGGGGGACCTTTGCGATGATCCCTTGTTTGAGGTCGTCAGAAAGTTCGTCGGTCATATCGGTGGTAATAAAGCCCGGAGCAATGGCGTTACATGTGACTTTGCGCCCAGCAAGTTCGCGAGCCACTGATTTAGTGAAGCCAATCAGCCCCGCTTTTGAAGCTGCGTAGTTGGCTTGGCCGGCATTTCCGATCAGCCCGATCACGGAGCTGATGTTAATAATCCGGGGGTCGGTGCCTTTCATAAGTGGACGTTGCAGAGCCTTAACAAGGTTGAAGGCTCCCTTGAGGTTGGTATCAAGAACGGCGTCCCAATCCTCCGATTTCATTCGCATAATTAATCCGTCTCTCGTTACGCCAGCATTATTGATGAGAATATCGATTCCCCCAAGGTCTTCAACAATAGTTTTTCCGGTCTCTTGCACGGAGTCAAAATCGGCGACATCTAATGGGTAAAAGCGGGTTGAGTCGGGATGAACTGCATTAATTTCCTTGGCGGCGGCTCCACAGCTCGTGGGGTTGCGGGAAATGATGGCCAGCTTTGCTCCTTCGCGGGCGAAAGCGTGAGCAATGGCAAGGCCGATACCGCGACCTGCTCCGGTGATCACGACTCGTTTTCCTGAAAATTTGGACATGTGATGAGTTTGTAGTGTTTTCACAGCAAGGCCAAGGCCTCTTTAAGATCGCTGAGATTTTCTGTGCTGTGGGCAGCGCTCAGGGTGATTCGAAGTCGTGCCGTTCCTCGTGGGATGGTGGGGTATCGAATCGCTGGAACTAAAAAACCGCTTTTAAGGAGAGAACCCGAGGCCGCAAGCGCGGATCTGTTTTCGCCAATAATCTTGGGAATGATTGGGGTAGGGGAGCCAAAAGAGTCTGAGTAAGTCTTAAGGCGATCACGTCTCGTAATTCCTTCTGGTGAATTCAAAAGGTTGAGAGCTGCAAGGCTTGCAGCGGCTTGTGAGGGTGGTGGTGCTGTCGAG
This sequence comes from Akkermansiaceae bacterium, assembly GCA_905181965.1. Taxonomy (GTDB): domain Bacteria; phylum Verrucomicrobiota; class Verrucomicrobiia; order Verrucomicrobiales; family Akkermansiaceae; genus SW10. Next base: position 106,334 of record CAJIZY010000009.1, on the reverse strand, counting down.
TAGACTAAGGAACGGGCTTTATTGATGAAAAGATCAATCCATGGCCTTGATGCTGCGAGATAGCCGCCGGCCGAGCCTAGAGATTTCCCGAGGGTGCCCATCTGAAAATCAATTTGATCCTGAAGGTTCAACTTCTCTGCAAGTCCTTGTCCGGTTTGGCCGAGTACTCCGATGGCATGGGCTTCGTCCAAAAAGAGGAGGGCGCCGTGCTTTTCCTTAAGTTTCACGATTTCGGAAAGAGGGCAAAGGTCGCCATCCATAGAGAATACGGATTCGGTTACAATTAAAGTACGGCCGCTACTAGAAGTGAGGAGTTTTTCTAGCTTATTGAGATCGTTGTGCGGAAAGATACGAAGGGTTGCCCCAGAGAGTTTAGCGGCGTCGATGAGACAGGCATGGGCAAGTTTGTCTAGAATGACAGTGTCGCTCTTACCTATGATTGCAGGGATTATTCCCATCGCGGTGGTAAAGCCATTGGCGAAAGTGAGCGCTGCTTCGGTCTTTTTGAGAGTCGCTATTTTTTCTTCAAGTTGGTGGTAGATATCAAGAGATCCGCAAATGAGTCGAGATGCTGTGCTGCCCGTGCCATAATCTTGCAAGGCTTTTGTGGCGGCTGCAATAAGAGCCGGGTGTTGGGAAAGCCCGAGATAATCATTCGATGAAAAGTTGATGAGTTTGCGGCCTTGTAGTTCGACGGTTGGAAGATCCGGATTACTTATTGGGCGCAGCTCGCGAAGAAGTCCCCTCTGTTCAAGGTCTTTCAGTTCGTCTTCGGGTTTGCTCATTTTACTCGTTAAAAAAGGCGCTCCAACATTTCTGCGGAAGCGCCTCTTAAATGAAAGTTTTTAATTCGCGCTGCTTGTTGAACATCAGGCAGCGCAGCACTGCTTGTATTTCTTGCCTGATCCGCAGCTGCAAGGCTCGTTGCGTCCGACTTTTGCGATGGGGCGGCGCTTCGGAAGGTTGAGTTTCAAGCCGCTTTCATCGGAGCCGCTTCCGGTTTCGGGAACGACACTAGATGAACCGGAGACTGCCATATTATTTTCATTTCCGCCCGAAATCTGTTGAGGCACATCGGCGAGAACAGGGTCAATTTCACGGATCGTGGTGAAGCGAAAGAGATTATGAACGGCACCCTCATCAATCGTATCCATGAGCGCGGTGAAGAGCTTGTAAGCCTCCATTTTATATTCCACGAGAGGATCTTTTTGACCTTGCGCTCGAAGCTGAACGCCTTCCCGAAGTGAGTCCATCGCGTAAAGATGTTCCTGCCATTTTTGATCAATAGCATTGAGCATGATGTGGCGTTCGAGAGAATCGAGGTGTTCAGAATCCTCCATCTCGACCTTGCGTCCATAGGCGGTGTGAACTCGTTCGAGAAGAAATTTTGAGTTCGCTTCGACATCGCGGGTTTCAAACTTTGCTTCGTCGATGGAGAGGTGAAGGGGGAATGTTTTATTCACCCAGTTTAGGAGTTCCATGAAGTCGGGTTGACCCTCATCACGCTCTTCCATGTAGTAACTCACCTGAGAGGGGATAATACGGTCAAGAAGCTCCATAATGAGTTCTCGCGGATCTTCTGATTTGAGAACCTCGTTACGATAGCCATAGACCACTTCGCGCTGACGATTCATCACGTCATCGAAGTCGAGAACGTATTTTCGTCGGCGATAATACATTTGCTCGACTCGCTTTTGGGCTGTTTCAACTGACCGGTTGAGCCATTTGTGTTCGAGAGCTTCACCATCTTCCATGCCTAATTTTTTCATGATTTCGGTGATGCGATCGGCAGCAGCGAAATTGCGCATTAAGTCATCTTCAAAAGAGATGAAGAATTGTGAAGACCCTGGGTCGCCCTGACGTGAACAACGTCCACGAAGCTGTCGGTCAGTCCGGCGGGACTGGTGGCGCTCGGTGCCCATGACGAAGAGTCCTCCAGCTTCTTTGACGTCTTGGCCAAGTTTAATATCGGTTCCCCGCCCAGCCATGTTGGTTGAGACGGTGACGGAACCAAGCTGACCGGCAGCCTTTACGATTTCGGCTTCCTGAAGGTGATACTTAGCGTTGAGAACTTTATGTGTAATCTTTGAACGTTGAAGCATTCGTGAGAGTGTTTCGGATGCTTCCACCGAAGCGGTTCCAACAAGGACTGGTTGACCCAAATCATGGCATTGTTGGATTTTTGCAACAACGGCGTTGAATTTTTCACGACGGGTCTTGAAGACTTGGTCGTTGTGATCCTTCCGTTGGTTCGGCTTGTGATTGGGGATGGGGAGCACGTCGAGTCCGTAGATATCCTGAAATTCAGCAGCTTCAGTTTCAGTTTCTTCAGTTGCAGTTTCTTCAACATCAGCTTCTTTCTGAATCGTGATTGTAGCGTAAGTTTGGGTTTCGCGCTCGATTTCCACATTTTCTTTTGCTTCGACCGCTTGGTGAAGCCCATCAGACCAACGGCGTCCGGTCATTTCGCGTCCGGTATTTTCGTCGACAATGACTACCTTGCTGTCCTTGACAACATACTCGTTGTCTTTCTCATATAAACAATAAGCTTTCAGGAGTTGCGAAATGGCGTGAACTCGTGTGCCCTGAGCATCCATTTTGGTCTGGATTCTGTCCTTTTCGGCGAGGCGTTGTTCATCGTCCAAATCGGGGTTGGCATCGACATTGGCGAAGTCAGAGGCAAGGTCAGGTATGACGAAAGCTTCGGGATCTTCAGGTGAAAGGAACTCACGACCCATCTCCATGAGGTCGGCGTCGTGTCCTTTCTCATCGATCGTAAAGTAAAGCTCCTCTTTGATCGCGAATAGCTCTTTCTTTTGGGCGTCCTGATAGAATGAAAGTTCAGTCTTTTCAATGAGGCGGCGCGTGTCTGGATCTTCCATGCAGCGCATGAACTGGCGGTTGCGTGGTTGACCGAGCTTCAGCTTGAAGAGTGCGCGTCCAGCGACCTCATCGTCGCCTTCCTCAATTGCTTTATTGGCCTCGGTGGCAAGCTCGTTGCAAAGATGGTTTTGCTTTTTTACCAACTGCTCGATCACGCTGCGGTAGCGTTTATATTCCTCAGTGTTGGAAATAACAGCGGGGCCGGAGATGATGAGAGGAGTTCGGGCTTCATCGATTAGAATTGAGTCGACCTCATCAACAATTGCGAAGTAGTGATCGCGCTGAACTTGATCATCGGTCGAGCCCGCCATGCCGTTGTCTCGAAGATAATCGAATCCAAATTCGGCATTCGTTCCATAAGTGATGTCGCAATAATATTGTTCACGGCGGATGCCGGGAAACTGTTGATTTTGAATACACCCAACGGTTAGACCGAGGTATTTGAAGAGAGCACCCATCCACTCAGAATCACGGCGAGCAAGGTAATCGTTGACGGTTACAAGGTGGACTCCAAGTCCGGTGAGGGCGTTTAGGAAAACGGGAAGGGTTCCAACCAATGTCTTACCTTCCCCCGTTTTCATTTCAGCAATCTTTCCTTGATGAAGCGAGATGCCTCCGACGAGTTGGACATCAAAATGAACCATGTCCCAAGGGAGCATACTATCGACCACTTCAATCTCAGTTCCGCAGAGACGACGAGCACCGTTTTTTACAGTGGCGTAAGCCTCAGGAAGGATCTTATCGAGGTAGTTGTCACGAAGAGCCGGGAATTGTTCATCGATTTCGTTGAAAGCGGTCTTCGCATCATCGATTTCTTCACGAGTCCTTATTCTGGTAGGAAGATTGGGGAATTCGTCGCGAAGGGCATCGAATCTTTCTTGAACACTAGCTGCTGCCTCGGAGACAGCCTCGTCATGCATGGTTTCTAGCTGCCTTTTGGTGGGGAGCTTAAGTGGGAGGTAGCGATGGAGATGCTTTTGCCAATCTTTAACGCGGGCGAGCAATTGCTCTTCGGATTCCGTTTGATAGGCCTCCTCAAGTTCATTGATTTGTGCCACCAAGGGCTGCATGCGCTTGAGTTCCCGCTGGTTTTTAGAACCAACGATTTTCTGGAGAGTCCACTTGATCATGAAGTTTTACCTGCGTTTTATTGCCGGGAGAGGTCAAATATACCGTTCGCGCGTGAGAAGCAAGGGGGGCTTTTCGGGAAAATAGTAAGATTTTCGGAGGGCGGTATTTTAAAAGGGTTGATTCGGAATCCAAGGGGCTTTGGGAATATGACCATATTTTAGAGTGAGCCAATGCTAGCCCAATAAAAAAACAAGAGCTTTAACTGCTGACACGATGGAGGTTTGAGTCTGTAAATACCAATGATTGAGCCTCCGGTGCTTAGGTCGTAATTTTCAGGGATTAGAGTGCATTGCGGAGATGAGATGAGGATTTGTAATGCTAAGGGATCTTTTTTCATTCTTTAATTTGATCGCTTGAGGCGGTCATTTGGTGCCAGAAGGAGTCTTAAGATTGCTAATTCCCACGATTAAGCATTGCACGGGGTGTTTCCATGGCTAGCGTCCGTCCTTTCCCGGCATGAATATCCACGAATATCAGGCAAAAGAGCTGTTTGATCGCTTTGAAGTCCCCAGTCCCCGGGGAAAGATGGCAGGTACAGCTGAAGAGGCGGAAGCCATCGCAAAAGAAATCGGTTCAGACCTTTTGGTGGTCAAGGCTCAGGTCCACGCAGGGGGCCGGGGAAAAGGCACCTTCAAAAATGGTTTTGAAGGGGGAGTCCATCTCACCAAAGATCCCGTCGCGATCGGCGAAATTGCCGGCAAGATGATAGGCGAAACTCTCGTGACCAAGCAGACTGGCGACGAAGGACGACTTGTCCGTAAGGTAATGGTTGCCGACGCGGTTGAGATCGAGCACGAATATTATCTTTCGCTCCTCATGGACCGCGACACAAGCCGTCCTGTAATTGTCGCCTCGACTGAGGGTGGTATGGATATCGAGGAAGTTGCTGAAAATCGGCCTGAAAAAATCATCAAGCAACTCGTTCACCCGCTCGCTGGCCTTCAGCCTTATGAAGTTCGTAAGCTCACAGCGGCCCTAGGATTGAAGGGTGGAGCTGCCAAGGAGTTCAGCAAGCTTCTAAAAAATCTCTATAAGCTTTTCCTTAGCCTTGATTGCGACATGGTCGAAATCAACCCGCTTGTTGAAACAAAAGACGGACAGGTTCTCGCCCTCGATGCAAAGTTCGGTTTCGATGACAATGCGCTTTATCGTCACCCTGAGGTTCTCGCTTATCGAGATACTGAAGAAGAGGACCCTCGCGAAGTCGCTGCTTCTGAGTTCGACCTTAGCTACATCGGGCTTGATGGAAACATTGCCTGCATGGTTAATGGAGCTGGTCTAGCAATGGCAACTATGGATATTATTAAGTTTGCGGGCGGTGATCCTGCCAACTTTCTTGACGTCGGTGGTGGTGCGACAAAAGAGCAAGTCGTGGGAGCCTTCAATATCATCCAATCTGACGCCAAGGTCGAAGCGATTTTAATTAATATTTTTGGCGGGATTATGGATTGCAACGTCATTGCCGAGGGCGTGGTGGCGGCAGTTCAGGAGACAGGACTTAAGCTGCCTCTTATCGTTCGTCTTGAAGGAAATAACGTGACTGCTGGTCGCGAAACCCTTTCCGCTTCCGGCCTCGCTATCACTGGCGCAGACGATCTCGCAGATGCTGCCAAAAAGGCTGTCGCTTCTGTCTAAATTCCAAACTGAACTATAAAAAGATGTCTATTCTTGTTAATGCAGACACCAAGGTTTTGGTGCAAGGAATCACTGGTGGGTTTGGCGGACGCCATGCCGGACTGAGTCTCGAATATGGGACCTCGCTTGTTGCTGGAGTAACTCCGGGGAAAGGAGGAAAAACTTTCGATCATGGCGATCACAGTGTTCCAGTTTTTGATACCGTTTCTGATGCGGTGAAAGAAACTGGAGCAACTACTTCGGCGATTTTCGTGCCGCCACCATTTGCAGCTGATGCCATCCTCGAGGCGGTCGATGCTGATGTTGACTTAATTGTCGCGATTACCGAAGGCATTCCTGTGATGGATATGATGAGGGTAAAGGAATATATGCGTGGATCTAAAACTCGCCTCATTGGACCCAATTGTCCTGGCGTCGTGACTCCTGGAGCTGGTCCTGACTCCACGGGTGGCTGCCGTATTGGAATAGCGCCAGGTTACATTCACAAAAAAGGAAACGTTGGTATTCTTTCTCGTTCTGGAACGCTCACCTACGAAGCTGTTTGGCAGGTGACTTCACTTGGCTATGGCCAAAGTACTTGCGTCGGAATCGGAGGGGATCCTATCAATGGGACTTCCCATCTCGATATTATTAAGCTTTTCAACGAAGACCCCGAGACTGAGGCGATTATCATGATCGGTGAAATTGGTGGTTCAGCCGAAGAAGAGGCGGCGGCTTGGATCAAGGAAAACTGCAAGAAACCTGTCGCTGGATTCATCGCCGGTGCGACTGCGCCACCGGGACGCCGCATGGGCCATGCTGGAGCAATCGTTTCAGGTGGGCAGGGGACTGCTGAAGCAAAAAAGGCCGCTATGGCTGATGCTGGCATTGTCGTAGCCGAGACTCCTTCTGAGATGGGATCGGCGCTTCTCGAGGCATGGGGTAAGTAAGGTGATCTAAATTTAAAATTTTCAAAAGTGCGATTGGGCCAAGCCTTAATCGCGCTTTTTTGCGTTTCAATCGAGTATCAGAAAATAGGGTTGGTTATGTGATTTCAACAAGGGCGGTAAAAAAATAAGAAGGTTCCTATTGAGATGCTTTCATGACTCCAAAGGGATCTTCAAAGGATGAAGATTTAACTTCAAACGATTTTACCAAAGGGGAATCTGTTTATCTTCCTCACTTTCTTTTCGAGCGGGGGCTGTAATTAGATCCAGGTCGAGAATGAGATCAAGGGAAGCCCTTTCCTCTTCTTCTAGAATCTCGCGGAGGTGCTCTCTCCACATCCTTGCATCCCCACCTTGCTTGCGAGATAATTGTTCGGCCCATTGGGTTAGCACTCCGCTGGCGTTTGCCCTCTTACGGATTTTTGCGAGCCAAGAATTATAGGTTTTCATGAGGAAAGAGACTGGAGAATGATCAAGGAGAGGCCAAATTGCCAAGTGGAATTGGATACACTTAATTTGAAAGTGCTCCCCTCAATGAAAATAGCTATATTTTCGGACGGACCTACTAAGGATAAGAAAATGAATTAGGCAAGTTGTAGTCCACTCTTGCCAGATTGGTTTAAAACGAGTGCATTAATACATATGCGCTACGAAGCTATCGATCCTCAGTTTTTTGTCCGTAATCGTGAGCGATTGCTCGAGAATCTAAAGCCGAATAGTTTGGTTGTTATTCATGCCAATGATATCTTTCCAACCAATGCCGATGGGACGATGACTTTCCGCCAAAACAACGATTTGTTCTATTTGACCGGTGTTGATCAAGAAGAGACAGTTTTGATTTTAAGTCCGGATGCGGCGCTTGAGGAGGACCGGGCAATTCTTTTCGTTAGAGAGACTTCTGAACAAATTGCGATCTGGGAAGGAGATAAATTGACAAAGGAGCAGGCAACTGAGTCTTCTGGGATGAAGAATATCCAGTGGACTGATGCGTTTGAGCCGGCTTTTCGTCGCCTTGCGTTACAAGCCGAGAATATTTACCTACACACCAACGAATATGTAGCGGCCTCGCAAATCGTAGAAACTCGTAATCGTCGCTTTATTAGGAGGTGTCAGGAGCTTTACCCATTGCACAATTATGAGCGGGTGTCGGTGCCTTTGCAGGAGCTTCGCATGGTCAAAGATCCAGAGGAGATCAAATTTCTTCAGAAGGCAATCGATATCACGGAGGCGGGATTCCGCCGGGTTCTTAAATTTCTTAAGCCCGGAGTTGGGGAGTGGGAACTGGAGGCCGAATATCTTCATGAATTTGTTCCAAGTTCAGCCACTGATTATGATTCCGATGGTTGTCAAGATTCCGGAGAAGACCTCGATGATGATAACGATGATATTTGTGATAGTGGCGGTTCGAGTTCTTACGGTGACTCCAGTTCCTGTGAGCCTTCATCGACTGGAACCGATGAATGTACAGCGAACTCTTCACCGCGACAAAAAGATGTTTATGAGGCCGTTCTTCGAGTGATGTTGGGTGCGAATGATATTCTTCGTCCTGGCCTTACTCCAAGTGAATATCAGAAGCAGGTTCTCGAAATTATGGAAAAAGAGTTGATCGACCTCGGGTTGATCGATGCTGAAGAGGCCAAGAAGCAAGATAAGTCCAAGAAATTGGTGAAAAAATATTTCATGCATGGGACTTCCCATCACTTAGGTTTGGATGTTCACGATGTATTCCCTGCGAATGCCCCATACGCAGTCGGGCAGGTTCTTACGATCGAGCCCGGTATCTATATTCCTGAAGAGAATTTGGGTATCCGAATCGAGAATGACGTCATGATTGGCGAAGCTGATAATATTGATATGTTTGCCAATTTCCCAACGACGGTAGAGGAGATTGAAGCGGCGATGGCTGAGTAAGGATAGAAGCTGTTAATCTAATTCTTTGGATCCGTCTTTTTGACCTAGTGTTAGTTATCTTCCTTATTCGGTTGAGCCTTAAGCTAAGTCAGCAAGTTTTTGAGATCATGCTCAAGTCGGTCTATAGCATATTGGTCAGTCAGTTTTTTTCCGTCTGGGGTGCTGACATAGATCGAGTCGAGGGCGGCTCCTTTCTCGGTGCAGATGCGTGAGTGAACTGTCACGAGATTATGGTCGTTGACAGTTCTAAGAACATCGTGGAGCAATGCGATGCGATCGAGAGCTTGAAGTTCTATCACAGTATAGTGTGGATCGAGATTGTTACTAGTCCAGGCTCGAACGGGGAACTCAAAGACCTGCTTTGTCTCGGGTTTAAGAAAATTCTCCTTCTTCTTGAGGTATTTGGCAGGCTCGTAATCCTCCTGGTGGTTGATTTCATAAAGGGTTGCGACAACGGACTTCTGAGTGTTGTTGTTGGTGATCGCCTTGAAATCGTCATTGCAGACGCGGAAGAGGTCTAGGACGATGCCGTCTGGACGTGTGTAGACATCTGCAGAAAGAATATTGAGCTGGTGGGTTGCGAGGGCACAGCAGGTCTTTTCCAAGAGACGATGCGAATTTTGGCTGACAATGATGAGCTCACTATAACCAAATTTGGACCGCTCAATCCACTGGACCGCGCACTCGAAAAGGGTATTAGGTCTCCGTTTTCGCCGATCGATATATTGCCAGAGTGCGACAATATGCTTGGAAATACTTTTCTTACTTCGATACCGAAAGTAGCGCTTCGGCATAAGTTTGGAGTGCTCGTCGAAGATCGCATGATACTTTTCTTTTAGCCCTGATTTAATTTCAGCGAGAGTTTCTTTAACCTCCTGATTAACTTCCTCTTTTTCCGCTGTCATTCCTTCAAGAATGAATTCGCGGGTATTGCGGTAGAGCTGTAGAATGAGAGTTTCCTTCCATGGTGACCAAGCTTCTTCATTAGTCCCGTTGGAATCCGCGTATGTGAAGAGAAGAAGAGCATCAAGACGGTGCCGATCTCTCATGATTTCGGCAAACTCCCGAATGACTTCAGGGTCATCGATATTTTTCTTAGTTGCGAACCTCCACAAGGTGAGGTGATGGTCGACGAGAAACATGATGAGCGAACGGCGTCCACCTGATATTTTAAGGCGCTTACAAAGTCGGGCTGCTAGAATGGCAGAGCCGTCAATATGCTCGCGGACGTTTTCTGCTCTTCCGGTATCGTGCAAAATTAGAGCAATGAAAAGAGCGTATGGATCAGGGTGCTTTACGAAAAGATCACGATAGATTTCGTGTTTCGGGTCCTCGTCGTCGACTAAATTATCCAGTTGATCAATACAACGCAGGGTGTGTTCATCGGCGGTATATCTGTGGAAAAATTCGTGCTGGACGAGGCAATCAAGTGCCCCAAATTCGGGAAGGTATCTCCCTAGAACTCCGCAGCGGTGCATCAAGCGAAGGATTCGAGCGACTTGGCCCTTTTTCTCGAGTATTTCCCGGAACGCATCACGGTTTTCAACTCGCATGCGGAACGATTTATCAATGAAGGTCCAACTGGCTTTGATTAGCTTCCGAAGAGAGGGGGAAGGGCTAAGCTCGTATTTTTGGCAGTAAGCGAAAAGTCTGATCAGGCGATTGGGGTTTTCCTCAAAGATTGTTTTGCGGCGAGGAAATAGTCGCTTGTCTCGGATGGTGTAATCGTCAAGTGACTTGAGTTTCTTTTTGATTAAGCCGAAGGTTAGTTTGGAGCGAAGACCGTATTGTTGCCCCTCGTCATGTTGGAGTTCGAAAATCTCGAAGACTGATTTGGTGTGATTGTAAACGTTTCGAGCGTGGGTATAATAGTCCTTCATGAAACACTCAATGCGGCGAAGGATGGATTTTTGTGGGTAGCCAAATTCATTGGCGACTATGCCCTGAAAACGAAGTGTTAAGATATCATTGCCTTTGTCATGGTAATGAAGGGCATTTCTGACTCGATGAAGGAAGTTAAAAGCATCTTTTAGTTCACGCCTAGCAAGGCGGCTGAGAATTCGCCTGGAAACAAGCTCAGTCATCGAACGAGTTCCGGCTTCGGCATCGATGATCCACTCTAAGTTGTGGTAGTCACGGAGAGTGCCGGGGCTATCTTTTATATTAGGCTCTTGGAGAAAAACTGTATGTGACCATTTAGCGTGGCGTGATGTGATATCTGATCGCCGTTCGTCAAAAAAGGCCTCCTTATCTTTCTCAATGCAGACCTTCCTGAAACGATCCTGAAATTTTTGAAATAAGTCCTGCGGGCCAATGAGCAAGCGGGCATCGAAAAGGGCGGTCCGAGACTGTGGCTCGAGTTTTGCTTCGTTCAGACACTCTGTGATGGAACGAGTAGAAGGAAGAAATTTGAAGCCAAGATCCCATACTGTGTTTTGCAACTCACAAATGATTTCGGAGACTCGCTTTGAGATTTTGCTGGAAGGAACCGAGGTCAGAAAGAGGAGGTCGACATCCGACCCCGGATTCATGATGCCCCGACCGTATCCACCACTGGCGACAAGAGCGAGGCTACTCAATTCTTCGCCTTCTTTTAGCAAAGAGAGTAGAAGAGTTCTTAAAAGATGATCAATGGCTTCTGAGTGAGCTTGGGCGTGCGCTAGGCCTGCTTCACCCGCAAGATGGCGGTTGTGAAGTTTTCCATTCCAGTTTTTCAGATTTGATTTTAGAAAAACGAGTCTCTCTTGGGGGGGTAGCTCGCGGAGATTTTCTGCTTTGAGATCGTGGGGCACAGGAGAGTGTGGTGGATTACCAGCGGGTTGGGTTAATACGGCTCCAAACGCTGTTACGGGTGTAGTAGGTCTGGCCTGCAGGAGTGGTGCGAAGTGATCCGCGAATAATCTTCACTTCGGTTCCTTCGCTAACACGATGATAGAGATCAATGATGTCTTTGGATTTCATGCGAATGCAGCCATACGAAACGGGGCGACCAATCTCCTTCTCGACCGGGGTCCCGTGGATATAAATGAAGCGGCGGTAGGTATTAAGGTTGTGCCTTTCCTTGCCACTGAGCCAGAGGATACGAGTTACGATTGGATCTCGTCCTTTGGCGTTTGGCTTCAAAATCACTCCGGTCTGACGGCGGCTCTTGAAGACGGCGCCTTTCGGTGCTCCCTTGCCGATTTTCTTTGCAATGACGTGGTCGCCAAGTGGAGTGCGATAGCTGCCTGATTGGCTGCCAAGGCCAAACCTAGAGGTTGAAACGGAGTAGGCCTTGATAGGTTCTCCGTTTTTTACTACGAGAAGTTTTTGGTCCCGAACGCTAATAACCATCTTGTTTTTGAAGTCATGCGCTGGAGTGGTTAAATCGTTCCGCTCGCCGTAATTTGAACCGCTGCAAGAGACAGTGATCAGTACGAGGGGAGCTAAGAAAGCTAGAAGGATTAAGCGGGATGAAGGCACGGCATTCAAATCGAATATTAACGGCGCGATAGGAACGCGGGGACAAACTGATCAAAGCTAACCATTTGTTTCAGCGAAGAGACTGAAGTGTAGAAAAACCCGACAGGGAAAGGAAGAAGCAAGATTGCTGAAGGCCAGTTTCCGCCAGATGCGGCGTCGAGCACGACATAGGCGAAGAACATTCCAAACATCAGTTCGAAAACAGGAGTGAGGCTCTTGAGCGCCTTGTAGCGACTCTTATTGATTTCCATCTTCTTCTTTCCTTCGATGCCATACTTTGGAGTGCGGACAAATCCGGATTCGTGACCGATCATGGCCTCAATCACTGCCTTGGCATTGTTGACTGCCATCCCGATGCCCAGAGCAAGAAGAAGCGGAAGATAGCAGATTTCGCGTATCCAGGTCTTGGGGTTTACAGCGCGTTGAGCGACAGCATAGAAGATGACGATGGAGATAGATGAGAAAAAGAAAATGGGAACGTGAACGAGTAGGTTTCCCCAGAAACCGAACTCAGGACCCCATTCATTTTTCGGGAAGATGAGAAAACATAGAGCAATGAGCGCAAGGTAGGCGTAGTTTGCTGTTAGGTGTGCGGTAGCCTCAAGTTTTACTGCGAGAGGGAACTTACTGCGCCAGATTGAAGGAAGACATTTTTTACAGCATTGAATAGATCCTTTTGTCCACCGGTGCTGTTGGTTTTTAAATCCGGCCATATCGACTGGAAGCTCAGCCGGGGTTTCAACTTCTTTAAGAAAGATAAACTTCCAGCCCTTGAGCTGGGCACGGTAACTAAGGTCCATGTCCTCTGTAAGGGTGTCGTGCTCCCAGCCTCCGGCATCAACAATCGCTTGCTTACGCCAAATTCCACCTGTGCCGTTGAAGGTGAAGAATCGGCCAGAACGATTACGGGCGGTTTGCTCAAGCTCAAGGTGGCCGTCTAGAAAAAGGGCCTGAACGCGGGTTAGGGCGTTGTAGTTACGATTGAGGTGCCCCCATCGAGTCTGGACGAGAGCGATCTTGTCGTTGGTGAAATGGTGGATCGTTTCTTGAAGAAGATCAGAATTCGGGACGAAGTCGGCGTCGAGAATGAGAATGTATTCACCCTTGGCTTGTTCCATCCCATTTTCGAGGGCGCCAGCTTTAAAACCAGTTCGGTCGGTGCGGTGAATGCATTCAGCGTCAAAGCCCTTATCGCGCAGGCGCGCTGCTCCTGCATGGGAAATTTCAACAGTCTCATCGGTCGAGTCATCAAGGATCTGGATTTCCATCTTTTCCTGAGGGTAGTCGAGGGCTGCAACGGCATCGAGGAGGCGGTCAACAACATGCATTTCATTGAAAACAGGAAGCTGAATCGTGACGAGGGGCATGGTTTTGAACTCGCGAGCAGGCATGGGGCGTTTGCGGCCGTGCCTGAAGTAGAGATAGATAATCGTCAGGCGGTGGAACCCGTAACCGGCAAGGGCAAGAAGAACCGCCGTATAAAGACCGAACCAGATCCAGGAGGAAACGTCGTTTGACATAAATTCTATTAGTTAACTGTGTAAAGTGGTTAAATGGCAGTGGTTTGGACGGACCAAAATTTCACCATCGCGACAAATGACGTTGCAAGAATCCGTGCTCTTGTCAAGACATTGAACAGGACGATCGGCCAATGCCAACCCTTGGAAATTCTACAATTTCACAGTTTTACTTAGAAAACCTCGACAAATGAGTGTTCCAAAGTTTTTGTCGAGTTTATGACAATCAATCCAGTTGGGGAATTTCGTTCAGTTTGGGGAGAGGGGCCAATTTGGTCCGATAATCGATTGTTGTATGTCGATATCGAGTCACACAAGGTCGTCTGTTTTGAGCCAGAAAGCGGATCAGAGAAGGTTTGGGATGTGGGGCAGCGGGTCGGAATGGTGGTTCCAAGGAGATCCGGAGGTTTAGTAATTGCCGGCGACGATGGTTTTGCTTTTCTTGATGAAGGAAACGGAGAGTTGACGGCGATTGCCGATCCTGAGCCGGAAAAAGAGAATAACCGTTTTAACGACGGGAAATGTGCGCCAGATGGGCATCTTTTTGCTGGGACGATCAGTTTGGTCAAAAATGAAGGCGATGCCGATCTTTACCGGCTCTCCCCTGATTTGGAGGTGACTAAGGCTTATGGTCCCGTGACGAATTCGAATGGGATTGTTTGGTCTGCTGATGGCGCGACTTGTTATTACATTGATACTCCAACGAAGCAGGTGCTGGCTTTCGACTACTCAAATGGTCTTTTAGCTAATTCGCGTCGCGTTGTCGCACTCAACCACATTGAGAGTTCTCCCGATGGTATGGCTATCGATGAAAATGGCCACCTTTGGATCGCTTTCTGTCATGGCGCTTGCGTGACCAGCTTTGATCCTGCAAGTGGTTACGAGGTCCAGCGGGTGGACTTACCCTGCCTAGAAACGACGTCTTGTGCCTTTGGTGGTCCAGACTTGAGAGATCTCTATGTGACCACCGGAGTTCATAAAACAGAAAAGGAGGATTACGCGGGGAGGCTTTTTGTGATCAAAGGGCTCGGCGTAAAGGGCCAGCCGTCTCATTCTTTTGGTGGATAAATTAAGCCGGGAATGGCGAGCAGTCCCATAAGTCGGATCACCGCCTGTAAAACTAGAAATTTTGGTGTTGTGCGTTTCAGATCCGGCCTGAAGCGGGCGGGCTAATTCGAAATGCCTCGGAAGATATTGAGCGTCAGTGGCGTTTTGGTGCGAATGATCAGGAAAACCGTCTCGAGGAAAGACTGATCGTCTAGCCTAGGTCCTATTATCCCTCAATTATCGTGAATAGAGATTGTTCGATAGATCGATCTTAACTTTTCCTAAGCTAGGCAAGATCGCTATTTAATTAGGGAAACCAAAATGCAGCACCACACAACATGTTGTGTTAAATATCGAAAAGCATACAATATAAGGTTGTTTTGTTCGGGCTATCTTGCAGGCTCGATTTAGAACACTTATCTTCTCACCTCGTCTAAAGATCAACTTTCGATTTCAATTTTCACTCACTGATTCATGTATCTAAAATCCCTTCACATCCATGGCTTTAAGTCTTTTGCCGATAAGACCCGTTTTGAATTCGCCGAAGGTGTTACTGGAATTGTAGGTCCAAACGGTTGCGGAAAGTCCAATGTTGTTGATGCCATCCGTTGGGTGCTCGGGGAAACTTCGGCCAAGGCGCTGCGAGGTGGCGAAATGGCAGACGTGATTTTCAATGGTTCCGAAAAGCGAAAGAAGCTTGGTATGGCCGAGGTTACGCTAACGCTTGCTGATTGTGAAGAAGCACTAAAAACCGATTATAATGAGGTTTCTATTACTCGTCGGGTCTATGCTGACGGAAAATCCGAGTTCCTCATTAACAATACCCGCTGCCGCCTCCGTGACATTGGCGATCTTTTCATGGATACAGGAATTGGCCGCTCGTCTTATTCCATCATGGAGCAGGGAAAGATCGACATGCTTTTGTCTGCCAAGCCGGAGGATCGTCGCCAAGTCTTTGAGGAGGCAGCAGGAATCACTAAGTCGAAAAAGGAGAAAAAAGACGCGCTCCGGAAGCTCGAATATACCGAAGGTAATCTACTTCGTGTTTCGGATGTCCTTGCTGAGCAGGAGCGCCGGATGAATTCGCTTAAGCGCCAAGTGTCAAAGGCTCGTCGTTACCAGGCTCTCGCGAAGGATGTTACAATTCTCGATACTCACCTGAGTCATCGCGTGTGGGAGCGACTGACTGCCGAGAGAGCCGAACTCCTTACTTCCTTATCCTCTCTCTTTAAGGGACGCGATTCCATTGAGCAGGATCTTCCTAAGTTTGAGTCGGCTGTCGTCGAAGCTCGTGACAAAGCGCAGGCCCTCGATTCCCAACTTTCTGGGCTTCGCCAGCGACTCTCGGACAAAAAGAATGCCATCTCAGCGGCCGAGAACCGGGTTGCTTTTAACAATGAGCGTAAAGGTGAGCTCGCCGAGCGCCTTGAGCAGAATGAGAAGGATATCGAAGCTACCCAATCCAACCTCGCTGAGCAGGAGCAAACCCTACAGCAGAGTCAAGCTGACTTGCAGGATCTTGAGAAGAGGATTCAAGACAAGGAAAGTCAGGCTCGTGGGCGTCAGGATTCTGCAAATGGTTTGGCGCAGGAGCGTTTGGAGATTGAAAATCAACTTCGCCGGGCGCGGGCGGAGGCTAACTCGACTCAACAGATTATCGCTAGTTCACAGGCCAAGATCGAGAGTGCTCTAAGCCAGATGGAAGGTAATAAAGACCGCATGAAGCAGCTTGAGGAAGAGGCCGAGAGGCTTCGGAGCGAGCAAATTAAAGCGGTCGCTGAGCGGGATCAGTTTGAGAAGCTTCTTAAAGAGCATCAGAAGACTCTACCTGGACTCGAGGAAGCTAGAGAGAAAACCCAGCGTGAATTTGAAGAAATGCGGGGGTCATTGGATCTTGCTAGGAAAGCGGCTGCCGAAGCTCACCGCTCCTATTCTCAAAAAAGCTCTCGACTCGATGTGTTGAGGCAGCTGGTTGAAAGCGGGGAGGGCCTCGAGAAGGGAACACAGGCTGTTCTTAAGGGGCTTAATGACCCAGATCTTATTAAGCCCGGTCTGAGCGGCTTGTTGGGTGCTCAGCTTAAAGCTCCAGATGAGTATGCCGTTGCAATAGAATCGGCCTTATCTCAATTTTTACAGGCCATCATCGTTCGCGATGAGGACTTGGCTGATTCGATCATCGATCGTCTTGTCGATGGGAAGAAAGGTAGCGCAGCGATTCTTCCGGAGAGTTTACTGCCTGTTGCCGAGGGTAGCCAAATCGAGGCCTTGCCTGAAGGTGCTGCGGCGTGGGCTCTGGATGTCGTCACAGTTGATTCGAAGTTTGCGGGTCTTATGGAACGGCTTCTTTCCCGGGTGCTCATCGTTCCGGATCGAAACACTGCGCTAAAGCTCCGCAAGGACTATCCTGATCTATCGTTCGTGACCCGGAATGGTGAGATGCTTACGCCTGAGGGAGTGATCCGCGGCGGTTCAAGTGGGGGGGAAGATAGTTCGCTTCTCAAGCGTCGGAACGAGATTGAAGCGCTTATTATTGAAGTGAAGAAGTTGGCCAACGAGGAAAAAGTGGCTGAACAAGAAATTCTTGATTGTGAGACACGGACAAAGGAACTTCGTGAAGAATTGGAGCAAGCAAAGGATCGTTTGCAGCGTCATCGCGTTGAGGATTCTACCTTCCAGGGGCAATTGAAGCTCGCCAAGCGTGAGGCTGATACGATCGAATCGAAAGTTGCTAATAACAAGTGGGAGCGTGAAGAATTAGGAAGTCGTGAAAAAACGGCGACCGACAGCCGTTCAGCACTGGAAAATGAATTAACCCGTGCGCGAGAGAGATTGACCGCACTTGAAGAAGATGCCCGTAAATTTTCCGTTCGGGTCGAGGAGGCAATCAAACGTGAAAATGAGGCCCGTGAACAATTAAGCGAAGCTCGGACGGCGCTAGCAGTCGAAAAACAGGCTCGTGACTCCGCAGCTCGCGAGCAGGACCCAATGAGTCGAAGAATTCGTGAGCTGGCTGAGTTGAACGAGCGTCGTAAAAGTGAAATTTCTGCAGCCCGTGAAAGAATCACAAAGGGTGATGGCGAGAACGAAGCGCTCGACGCAGAGATGGAATCCTATCGCGGCGAAGTCGCCAGCCTTAAGGATGAGCTCAGTCATGCTGACGAGCAGAGAAAAGGGTTTGCGAGGGGCATTGAAGAGGCGGAGGCCGGGTTTTCCGAGGTTCGTAGTAAACAGAATAAGGTCCTGAATCAGATCAGCAAAGAGGAAGTGGCTTGCACTAAGTTGGACCTGCGACTTGAAAATCTCGTCGAGTCTACGATGGAGCGCCACCAAGTTGATCTGGCTCATTTCCGACCCGATGCACACATTTTGATCACCTGTATTAATGATCGGAAGGAGGCCGAAAAGAAGGGGAGGTCTCGTAAAATCTTAGAAGTTCAGTCAAAGGTTGATGGAGAAGAAATTGCCGATGAAGAAGCCGAAGTCATTGCGAAAACTCATTCAGACGAGGAGGCCGATGAGGAAGCCGTTATCGAGATTCTCGAGGGTGAAGGGCCGGATTGGGTATTTGTTGAAGCAATTGTAGCTGACTTAAAACGTCGCCTTGATTCGATGGGGCCGGTCAATCTTGATGCTATCGAAGAATTCGATGAACTTGAGGAACGCCATAACTTTACCCGGAACCAGCATGACGACTTGGTGAATTCAAAGGAGAAGCTGCTGGAAATTATCGAGCGGATTAATATCGAGTCTGAGCGCCTGTTTGCCGAGACCTTCCACGCGGTGAGTAAGAACTTTAAATCGATGTTTAAGCGTCTCTTTGGAGATAAGGCGACTGCTGACCTAATCCTTCAGGATGAGTCTGATCCTCTTGAGTGTGGTATCGAAGTGATTGCCAAACCCCCGGGTAAGAAATTACAATCGATCTCGCTAATGTCGGGTGGAGAACGCTCCATGACTGCAGTGGCGCTCCTCTTCTCTATCTACATGGTAAAGCCAAGCCCCTTCTGCGTATTGGATGAACTTGATGCTCCACTAGACGAGTCGAATATCGGGCGATTCCTGAAAGTTCTCGACGCGTTCATTGATCAGAGCCAGTTCATTATCGTGACTCACTCCAAACGAACCATGCAACGTGCCGATGTAATGTATGGCGTTACCATGGAAGAGTTTGGTGTCTCTAAGCCAGTGGGAATGCGTCTTACGAATGGCGTCGAAAAATCAGCTGATGCTAAGTCTGCGGCGCAAAAAGCAGCACTAAGGCTGGACTCCTAGAACAATGGCTTAGCTGCCCATGCCGGAAGATCCTTTGACACAGGGTAAGTCAAATTTCTAGTTGTATCTTATGCCTTCACATAGGGCCCCGTGTCGGTTTTTAGGTTTGTCGTGCTGGGCCGCTAAACGGTGATGAACAGTTACGAGCTTAAGGGTAACTAGTCTCGTTGATCATACCAGTATTCATCCGCGATTTTTTGATCGGCACCATCGAAAACTCGTTTGAGGAAGTTGCGGTCGCGAACTAGATGCCAGTCGCCATATTGATCGAATTTGCGGCAGGAGGTAACTAAAGGAGCGCTCCAAACAGTTCCCCATTTTTTACAAATTGTTTTGCCATACTCACGGAGCCGGAGTGCAAAGTCTACGTCTTCTATAGTGACGAAATCCGGATTAAATCCGTCGATTGCTTCAAACGCTTCTCGTGTGGTCCAGAAGGCGGCAAAGGAGAGGCGATATCTGGCAAGATAGGGCATGGCCATCAAGGCACTACAAACAATGCCTAGTGACCAGCGCTCGGGAAGAACGAAGGCTCCTCCTCCAATGATTTCTTGTTCGAGCTTTTCCACGACAATTCGAAGAAAGTGTGGGTGTAGTCGTGAATCAGCGTCGACGGTCACAATAATGTCGCCGGTAGATGCCTTGAAGCCGGCGTTGCGAATACGTGCTAGGTTTTTAGCCTCCTCACGAGCGATGATAGCCCCTGCTTTCCGGGCAATTTCCTCCGTGCGGTCGTGACAGCGGTTAAGCACAACTATTATTTCAACCTCGCAGGGGCAAATTTCGGCAGATTTTGAAACTGCGGCAAGCCCACTGGGCAGGTATTCCTCTTCATTGTGGGCAGGTATGATGACAGAGATTTTCATTCGTGATTGAGCATCGCTTCAACTGAGGTTACCTCCGTCTCATGATTCGACAAATCGTAGTTCATCCGGGCGGAGCTCATAAAGATGATTTCTTAGCATGCGCGCTTTTAATAGCAGAACATGAGGTTGCTATTTCTCGGCGTGAACCAAGTGAGCAGGATCTTTCTGATGCTTCAATTGTGGTGGTGGATGTAGGTTTGGAGTGGGATGAGGCGAAAATGAACTTTGATCATCATCAATTTCCCCGTGATGCTGAGCCTCTTTGTGCATTGAGTTTGGTTTTGAAGCATCTGGGGATTTATGAGGAGACTCGGAAATTTTGTGATTGGTTGGAGGTGGCCGAATATATTGACACTCGCGGCCCCAACGACACTGCTGAGTGGCTCGGTGTGGAGCGCGAGGCTATGTCAAAATTAAATTCGCCCCTCGATATCACTTTGCTTCGCCGCTTTGCAGCATCAAACGATCATCAGCCTGGGCAGCCGATTTACGAGGTAATGAAAATGGTCGGTGAAGATTTGCTAAGCTTCGTTCGAGGAATGAAGGACCGGCTTGGGTTTATAGCTCAACACAGCGAAATATGGGAAATGACGAGCGGTAAAAAGGCGCTCTTTTTACCCCGTACCAATCCGCTTCCTGATGAGACTTCGATGGGAATGGGTCGCTATGTCGAAGATATAGGAATGGAAGAGGAAATCGTTGCTTTAGTCTACCCGGATCGTAGAGGAGAGGGTTATGGGCTTTCTAGATTTAACGACGACAAGCGTATGGAATTCACCAGAGTCGGCGATGAGGTAGATGTTCACTTTGCGCACAATAAGGGCTTCATCGCCAAGACTTCATCTGCTGATACTGATCGTTTGAAAGTTCTACTTAATCAGTCTTGGATAGGGGCTTGATTACGTTAGCTGGTAGCTATTAAGACTACCTTACTTCATGGTTTTAGGGTAGGTTATTTCTTCTAGCCTGATATTCGTCATTCGATTGGGTTTCGCGTTGCTATGGGCGGATTTGCCCGCAAACTTGGGCGTGATTGAGAGCTTGCGCCTCCTGGATTTTCGATGCTTCAAGCAGGTGTCGCTTGACCTCTCAAGCGCGGGAAAGATTTTTGTTGGAGAAAATGCCCAAGGAAAGACATCTCTATTGGAAGCAGTATGCCTATTGCTTCGATTGCAATCTCCGCGTGCTCGTCAAACCCGACAATTGATTCGCGAAGGAGCTAATGGGTTTGGGATCTCGGGTGACGTATGGGGGCGGAATTTGCAAGTGAGAGGAGACCGAAAAGGTCTTGGCCTGCGGATAGAAGGTGAAAAGGTCCTAGCTCGTCAGGATTATCTTTCTGAGAGTGGTTTGGTGGTTTGGATGGGAAACGAGGACCTTGATCTCGTGCGAGGAGGTGGGGAGAGCCGGCGGCGCTTTTTAGATTTTATTGCTACGCAGGTTGATCCGGATTATCGCCGTCATTGGAATCGTTATCGGAAAGCTCTTGCAGCTCGAAATAAGTTTTTAAAGTCGTATTCGGCCCGCGAAGGAGTCGTTAACGCATACACACAAATACTGATTGAACACGGATCAGAAATGATTCGTATCAGACAAGTGCTTTGTGGGAAGTTGAGGCCTTATGCCGGTGAAAACCAAAGGGTGATTAGTGGCCGGGATGAGGAACTTGGAATCACCTATAAGGATCGGTCCAAGGGAGATCTTGAAGCGGCTTTTAAGGAGGTGCAAGATTCCGAAACTCGGCGGGGGATTACACTTGCAGGTCCACACCGGGATGATGTGAAACTTGAGATCGCTAGTCGGAATGCCAAAGATTTTGGAAGCGAAGGCCAACAGCGGACGGTTGCCCTTGCTCTAAAATTAGCGCAAGGGGAGATCCTCCGAGAACTTGGAGGTCGCCCACCAATTTACCTGATTGATGATGTTTTTGGTGAGCTTGATCCCCGCCGTCGAAATGCTCTGATGAATCTTTTGCCAGCTGATACCCAAAAGCTTGTTACCACCACGAATCTAGATTGGTGGGATGGAGGGGGGCTGGAACTTGAGGTGACGACCGTTAAAGATGGTTTGCTTTTGGAAGAATGATTTGTGTCTTTGTCTACTGGTTCCAGAAGCTCAAATTTTCTTTAAGCGAGTCACACGTCCGGTTGAAACCCATTCAGCGACAAAGATATTTCCTTCATTATCAAAGCAGGCGTCGTGCGGGTGAATGAATTTTCCATCTACCCATTTATTGGGCTGACTTCGGAGTTTGTTCCTATTCGCAGTCACTTGCTTGCGCCAGTTATCATCGTTGGCGAGGTGGATGACTTTGTCATTTTTATCGAGCAAAGTTAGCCGTGCCGAGAGATCTGGAACCAACATGAGGTCATTGTGAACATCGACGTTGGCAGGTAAAATGAATGGTTCTGCTAGGGTCTTAATATGTTCCCCATTGAGAGTGAACCATTGCAGTCGGCTGTTCGCGCGGTCAGCTACACACAGAGTCGGATTCGTGGGGTCGCGGCTGTCGATCCATAGCCCATGGGGAAGGTTGAATTCTCCGTCATTTTTACCGGGTTTGCCGATGGTCGACAGATACTTGCCAGTGTTGTCATAATGATGCACGCAGTGGGCGCCATATCCGTCAGCGAGGTAAATGCTTCCATCGGCAGGGTGAAAAGCGGTGTTGGTTGGCATGAATTTATTGCGCCCCCAGTCGCGTTTGGTGGTGGTGTCTTCACCCTCGGCATAACGACCGGAACCCATGGGGGCACGCTGATACCAAACGATATCACCAGCCAAGGTGAGTTTGGCGAAAGATTTCACATTTTGATAAGCGGTAATGTAGAGAAATTGTTCTTTGCCTTCGGTTCTCACCTCTATTCCGTGGCCACCTCCTTGAAACTGGCTACCAAATGCTCGGATGAATTTCCCCACAGGGTCGAAAACAAAAATACTAGGATGGTCTTTTTGGTTGGGTCGCCCTTCGTGCATCACGTAGAGGTTTTGTTCTGCGTCGATCGCGACATTGTGGGTGGTTTGCCAGGAAAATTTATCCGGGAGCTTGGCGAAGTTGTGGTCTACTTCATATTGATAATCTCCTTCTCCAATAATGACCGGACCCCCGTTTTTTTTGCCAGTCGCAATGTTTGGGAAAGTGACGACTGCTCCAGCGAAGAGTGAAGATCTTTCGAGAAAGTGGCGACGTGATGTATCGGGCATTCGTAGAGCATGAAATCTTTTAGGCCGATCTGTCGAGATTTGATCTCCGAATGGACAGGGAAAGGGATTGCCAAAATGGGGGCGCAGGGCTACTGCCCCAACCCCTGGGGGCTGGTCGACAGCATTTTCAGCGTTTTAAAACTTTTTGGCTCTATGATTTTTGACCTAATTCGCAAGCGTAATGGTAATTGGAAAGATGATACCCTCTCGGGGCTGACAGTTGCTTTGGCACTTGTTCCGGAAGCGATTGCATTTTCGTTTATCGCGGGGGTTGGCCCACTTGTTGGGCTTTGGGCTGCCGTCTTTATGGGCTTAATCACTTCGGCTTTTGGTGGTCGTCCGGGAATGATTTCTGGAGCCACTGGCGCCATTGCGATCGTTGTGGCAGTTGTAGTCCGCGTTGGCAATGAGCATGGAATGGCGATTGGTGTCCAAGATTTGGGAATCCAGTACCTGTTCGCTGTCATTATGATCGCAGGATTGATCCAAGTCCTGTTTGGTGTTTTGAGTCTAGGCCGATTTATTCGATTGGTACCTTATCCGGTAATGATGGGATTCGTGAATGGTTTAGCCATTGTCATCTTCTTAAGCCAATTGGGCTTGTTTAAGCGTGTAACGGACGGCGAGGCTGCATGGATTCAAGGCAGCGAATTATTTACAATGTTGGGTCTTGTAGGTCTTACCATGGCCATTATGTGGTTGCTGCCGAAGGTAACGAAGGTCGTTCCTGCAGCACTCGCGGCTATTATAGTAGTCGCAGCGATCACCATTGGTGCTGGACTTGATGTAAGTACGGTAGGTTCATTTATCCGCGAAGGTGGTGGCGAAGGTCTTAAAGGTGGACTTCCTACATTCCAAATTGAGATTTTCAATCTTTTTGATACGATCAAAGGACATTGGGGAACTGTTTTATCTACAGCGTTTTTATTAGCGGCAGTAGGGTTGATTGAATCCTTAATGACGCTGAATTTAGTAGATGATTTGACAGAGACACGAGGCTCAGGCAATAGAGAATGTATCGCTCAAGGTTCCGCAAATCTCATCAATGGCTTGTTCGGTGGAATGGGCGGCTGTGCAATGATCGGACAAAGTATTATTAATGTGAATTCTGGTGGTCGTGGCAGACTTTCAGGTATTGTTGCTGCTTTTGGATTACTTTCCTTCATTCTTTTTGGAGCACCATTGATCGAGCAAATTCCTATTGCAGCATTGGTTGGTGTAATGTTCATGGTCGTGATTGGCACCTTTGCCTGGTCGACCCTGAAAACCTGGGGAAAAGTTCCTTTTCACGATATTTTCGTGATAGTCGCGGTTACTTTGATTACGGTGTTTCTGCATAATCTTGCCTTGGCTGTTTTGACAGGGGTCGTTCTTTCTGCGCTTGTATTTGCTTGGGAGAGTGCCAAGCACGTTCGTCTGCGGCGCGATGATAGCCGAAAAGGGGTTCGGATTTATAACCTCCAGGGTGTCCTCTATTTTGGCTCGGTTCGGGAGTTTTCGGAGCGCTTGGTTCCCTCTAATGATCCTGATGAGGTGATCATTGACTTTAAAGAGGCTCGAGTGGCCGATTTCTCAAGCCTCGAAGCTTTGAACGTTCTTACTGAGCGTTATAAGATGGCGGGAAAAAGAATAAGACTTCGTCACCTTAGCCCATCTTGCGCAAAGCTGATCGATAGCGCTAGTTCGCTCGTTTCGGTCGAGATGGCCGATGATGATCCTCATTACGAGCCGGCGAATTTTTAGCCGGAGTTAATCCTCAGTTTTTAAGTTCTCAGGAGTTGGTGTCGTCTCGTTGACAAATACTTTTATAAGTTCGAGCGACTCTGGGGCTTTCGCAGAATCGGGGATATGGTCTGCAAATTTCACCTGGTCCGAAAGATGGGCGAAAGACTCAAGTTGCCCAAGATGTAGGTTGGGAATCAGGGAGTGATTTTTGAGGATCTCGAGGAATTCAGCAGAAGTCTTGGAGCGTCCCCTGAATGAAAAACGTTCGGAAGTATAATTTTTAAGGATATCGGTGAGCTTCGAATAGAAGGCTACGGGAGAATCTTGGGGATCAAGCTTTGAGAGGTTGGTGAGTGCTTTTTCCCATGGTGGCGTCGTTTTGATAATGCCAGTTCTCTTGAGTAAATGGATCACTAAAGCAATTAGAGTGAATATCCCGAGGAGCCAAATCCAAAGGTCTATCTGTTTTTCTGGAGGATTTGGTTTCTCTAAAAGGTTTTTCTTTGGCTCCTGCTCGGTAAGAAATCCCTCTGGAATTCTCGGGTTATCGGGAATTGTTTCAGGAGTTATAACCCTCAGGGGAGGGAGGTTAAGGTTGATGGTGGAAGGTGAAATCCGGTTTGTTTTTTTGAGGGGGAATGAAGCGGTCGCGCTCTTCAGATCGGTGGTGCTGGTCGCTACGAAAGGAATGCGGATAGTCCAAGTTTTTGTGCCAAGGGGGTTGAGGCTACCCTCGGTAAGCTCTGCTTGATCGATGACTGGAACCAGCGATTCGGGGTAAGATTGAGGAAAGGGGATAACTTTCCGATGCCATGGCATTTCGATCTCTAGGCTAAGAGTTGAAGCGTGGCCGAGGAGAATCTCGGTCTCCGTCCAAGAGCTTGATACGACTTTCGGTCGCTCATTTTTTTGCCACACCCGGAAAAAAAGGTATCCAAAGGTCACCCCCAGAAGACAAACTACAAGAATCACTATTTTCAGGACGGTGAAGAAGGATTTCATCGGCGGGAAATACGCTTTTGGAAGAGCGCGATGATTGCAGGAAGATAGTCGGTGGCAGTATCGAGCGGCACGTAATCGATACCAGCCCGTCTGCAAGTCGACGCAGCATTTTCGGAAGCTTTAGCGGTTCGTGCTGCTAACTCTTGCGCGTCCTTTTT
The DNA here is from genome assembly GCA_905181965.1 of Akkermansiaceae bacterium. Lineage (GTDB taxonomy): Bacteria > Verrucomicrobiota > Verrucomicrobiia > Verrucomicrobiales > Akkermansiaceae > SW10. Next base: position 80,595 of record CAJIZY010000009.1, on the reverse strand, counting down.
GGTCAGGCGTGTCACTTGGCCTGTTTCGAGATCACTGATTGATAGGGCCGGGATGTCTGGGAGCGCGCGCTCAATGGGATCGGAAATATGAATTAGAATAACCTCGTGTTTGCGTGCAAGCGCGCGCAGAGGCTTGTCGAAGGTCGGAGTGATGAGATCGCTGAGAATAAATACTATGGATTTTTTAAGGGTGGTTTTGAGAAGATGTTCAATCCCTCCTGCCAGGTCAGTACGGGGTGATTTTGGTTCAAAGGCAAGGAGTTCACGAATCATGCGGAGGACATGACGGTGGCCGCGTCCGGGATCGAGTTGTAGTTCCTCTTGATCAGAATATAGGAGCAGGCCAACTTTGTCCTTATTGAGGGTCGCTGAGAAGGCTAGAACAGCGGCAACTTCGGCAGTATACTCTGCTTTGGTGGTTACACCCGGTGCCGAACTCTCCGGATGCGGAGCGGTCGACGAGGAAGAAGACGTTTTGCTCGCGCTCCTCTGTGAAGAGCTTGATGTAGGGTGAGCCGAGGCGGGCTGAGACGTTCCAGTCGATGGAGCGGAGTTCGTCGCCTTCCTGATACTCGCGAATTTCGGCGAATTCTATGCCGCGCCCTTTGAAGGAAGCCTGCCAGGCACCGGCGGTCCGGTTCTGCACAATCCGGCGCGTCCGGATCTCAATCCGACGCACCTTTTCCATTAACTCTGAAGCTAGCATGGAATTTTAGGGGGTACGAAGGATATCCAAAAGTTGGTTAATGATGGTGTCGGCACTCATATCCTCAGCTTGGGCTTCATAACTCGGAATGATACGATGGCGAAGAATGTCGGCAGTGATGGATTTAACATCCTCGGGTAGCACGTGGGCGCGGCCTTCTAGAAACGCTAGGCAACGGGCACCGCGAACCAGCTGGATGGTGGCGCGAGGCGATGCTCCGGCAGTAATGAGAGGGTCAAAGGATGAGAGGTCAAGATCGGCTTGGCGCTCAGAAAGCTGGAGGCGGCCCTCGGCACGGGTGGCGAAAACGATATCTAAAATGTAGTCCTCAATCTTGGGATCGACATGAATTTCATTTATGAGCCCACGAGCCAAAGCGATCGAGTCGAGATTGGTGACGACTGAGGCGGTTGGAGCCGCGTTGGTAGAGGACATCCGTCGAAGAACCTCCCGTTCTTCGTCACGCTGGGGGTAACTGACAATGACTTTCATCATGAAGCGGTCCATTTGAGCCTCGGGTAATGGATATGTGCCTTCTTGGTCGAGAGGGTTTTGAGTTGCCATCACAAGGAAAGGGTCGGGGAGAACACGTGTTTTTCCACCAAGCGTTACTTGTTTCTCTTGCATCGCTTCGAGAAGTGCAGACTGCACCTTTGCAGGCGCTCGATTTATTTCGTCAGCGAGAAGAAGATTAGTAAAAACGGGGCCCTCTTTCGCTTTAAATTCCTGAGTGCCAGGGTTGTAAATATGAGTTCCAATCACGTCTGCGGGAAGGAGGTCCGGTGTGAATTGAATCCGGCCAAATTGGGCCTGAAGAGTTTGTGCCAGAGTATTCACTGCGAGGGTTTTGGCGAGTCCTGGCAATCCTTCCACAAGAAGATGGTTGCCGGTGAGAAGACATATAAGCATACGGTCAACGAGATGATCCTGGCCAATCAGCACTCGGCCAATCTCTTGACGGAGAGGGGCTATAAATGTTGAATGCTCTTCGATGGCGGCTGAAAATTCTTCGGAAGTCATAAAGGAATTGTTTGGTTCTACAGTTGTCTTGGGGAAGGGTAGCACTGTCTAAAGAAAGATCGACCTCACTTTTAATACATCCTAGGAAATTTGGTTGGGATGCACAGGATTGCTTGGATGAAATGGCATGGAGAGGGGGGCTTTTTAAAAAAGTCGGTTTTTTGAGCCTTCGAGGGATTCGGAATCATTCAGCAAGATTAAAGATCTGAGACCGATGATTTCAATCAAGGTCTTGGTGTTATGGGGCTGCTCCTTCATCCATAATGAAACGGCTGGCTGAACTGGAGTGCCTGCCGCTGAGCAGCTGCCAATCGGTTTTGCTGCCGATTGCAGGGGTGTGGATTTGAAAAATGGAGCTACGGAGAAGGGCATCTTCGACACCTGATTTTTCGGAGGGAACTCTTTATTTAACCACACCTATTGATGGGAAGGATTTCCTGTTTGCCAACGATTTAAAGGAAAGGAAAAGATGGAGTCAGGCCCAAGGTAATCAGACCCAAATACAACCAAAAGGTAGGGAGCGATCCGAACTCGTCCCCTGTCACTGATGGTGCTTTTGCTCTCCGAAGTGCAAAGTAGCTATGAGCGTTTTTATCTCAAGGTGACACCGTTCCTTGACTGGAAAACATCCTTCTTATTTTGTTTCGAGATGGCGCAAGATTTTCCCAATCGCAGCTTCTGATGTCATCCCGTGTTTCTTACGAAGAATTTCGGGCTTGCCGTGCTCAATAAATTCGTCGGGCCAGCCAATTCGCTCTACCGGGGTGTCAACGACCTTATCGTGGAGTAATTCAATAATCGAGAGACCAAAACCATTATAGAGTACGTGATCTTCAAAAGTGCAGACGACTTTTGAGTTCGCTGATAATTTTGTGATAGTTGACGCATCAAGAGGTTTGATCCAGCGGGGATTAATCAAGGTGACGCTGTATCCTTTGTCTTCTAGATGCTCTTTGGTTTCTAGAGCAACCTCCATCATCGTTCCCAGGGGAATGAGGCAGACATCTGTTCCTTCCTGAATGACCTCGGCTTCGCCGATAGTGAGAAGTTCTGGCTGATCTTTAATTGTTGCACCGGGGCCGTTGCCACGAGGATACCGGATTGCGATTGGGCCGCCCTCGTATTTTGCCATGGTCCACAGCATATCAATGAATTCATCTTCATCTTTCGGTTGCATGTGGATTAAGCCTGGGACGTGCCGGAGGTAACCAATATCAAAAAGACCATGATGGGTTGGCCCGTCATCCCCGGATAGTCCGCCACGATCCATGCACAAACGGATCGGAAGATTTTGCAGGGCCATATCATGAAGAATCATGTCATATGCCCGTTGCATGAAGGTTGAGTATATTGCAAGGAAAGGCTTAAGCCCCTGGGTGGCGTGTCCGCAAGCAAAGAGAGCGGCATGTTCCTCGGCGATGCCGACGTCAAAATAGCGTTCAGGAATCTCGGCTTTGAAGGTTTCTAGTTTTGTCCCGCCAGGCATGGCCGCGGTAATCGCGGTAATGGATTTATCTTCCTTCGCAAAGTCAGTGATAGCGCGACCAAATAGTTCGGAGAAAGTGGGCGCGCCTGATGCGGTCGAACCGTCTTCGACGTTGTAAGGCCCTAGACCGTGGAATTTCCCCGGCATATCAAGAGCTGGCTGGTAGCCGCGGCCTTTTTCAGTGATGATGTGGAGAATGACTGGTTCATCTTGCTCCTTGAGATACTCAAAGCTCTTGATGAGAGAGGGAAGGTCATGACCGTCAATAGGGCCATAGTAGCGCATGCCAAATTTCTCGAAGAGAACGTTAGGCAGGATCATGTTTTTGGCGTTACGTTCTATTTTGTGAGCAAACTTACGAGCACCTGGGCCAGCCACTTTTTCCACGAGCGAAGCAGCCTTAGCCCGAATGTCATTGTAAGCTGGATGTGATTGAAGGGTGTTGAAATACTTTGCGAGTGCTCCGACATTTTTATCAATCGACCACTCGTTGTCGTTGAGAACTACGATGCAGCGGTCGGTTGCTTCGGCAATATTGTTGAGAGCCTCAAGGGTTGGTCCACAGGTGAAGGCCGCATCACCTGCGACAGCGACAACGTGATTATCGCCACCTTTTAGATCTCTGGCCGAAGCCATTCCGAGAGCGGCAGAAAGTGCGGTGCCAGCGTGGCCCGCGCCATAGCAGTCATGCTCTGATTCTGTGCGGAGTAGAAAGCCATTTAGGCCCTCATATTGTCTGATGCTGCCGATTTTCTTGGCTCGTCCGGTGAGCATCTTGTGGACGTATCCCTGATGGGAGACATCAAAGAGAAACTTGTCCGTCGGGGTGTCAAAGACACGGTGCATTGCAATCGTTAATTCAACTACACCAAGGTTAGGTCCAAGGTGTCCTCCTGTATTAGAAAGCGAGGTAATGAGCCTGCCACGAATCTCGTCTGCGAGTTCGGGGAGCCTGTCCGGTTCGATTTTTTTAAGATCGTCCGGTCCTTGGATTGTGTCGAGAAGGGTTGTGCTAGAAGAGTCTGACATCGTCATCGAGTGTGTCGGAAGACTGATCAGAAGATTCATCCGAATCTTCATCATTTTCTTCCTTCTGAAGTTTAGCCTCAATCATATTGAGCCGTTTTCTTGCGGATTTTAAGGTCTTTTGGCAATAGCTCAAGAGCGCTTGACCTCTTTCGAAGTCTTCGAGCAGTTTTGCAAGCGACGAGGGTTCGTCCTCAAGTCGTCTTGTGATCTCTTCAAGCTCGTCTGTCGCCTCCTCGAAGGAGCCGGACACACATTTAGCAGAGGTTTTTTTCTTAGCAGCCATTTAGAACGAGATGCTCGCGTCTAGGATTATCTGTTGTAAAGGCGCTGTTTAGAATAAAAGTATATTCTGTTGCTGAAAAGGTCGGAAACCTCAGGATATTTGTTCATTATTGGTCTTAAGTTTTGTGATTGCTTCGATAAGATTCCCGGGCTCACCATTCCACTTCGACTATCTATTTTTGACCGGCTCAACGCTCCACGGGCCGGTCCATCGAGCATGAGAGGGGCAAAGTCCTCGTTGTATCCGAAAGGAATTGGACTAAAGAAAATATTCTCCTTGAATGACATCGGAGTTATAACAATTCCCGCAACCGAGAGTTGTTTTTCCTCAGCCAGTTCCTCTAGTTCCATAAATTCTTCAACTTTTCGAGGCAACCAAATTGAAGTTCTATCGGCATACCATGCAACAGCCCAAGGCTGGTCCGAGAAAATGATAGCATTGTCATCGGTTGCGTCATGGAGAGTTTTGCTAAAGACTGACGGCCAGTAAGGAGGCCAAACAGTTTTGCTGCGATCCTTCGTTTCGATTGCACTGACCGTTTCCCTTGGAATCGTCAAAATTAGAGGGCCAGCACTTACGAGAATGACGATAGCGAAGTGGCCATATCGCATCAATACGCCTCCAGCAGGTAATTCGATTCTTGCCCACAAAATTGAGACGAAGGCCAATCCATAAGCCGTCATAATTGGCGAGAAAAGGATATGGAGTTGGTTCGGGTCGAGATTGCTATCTGATAGCCCGAAAATAGCCATTCCAAGCGTGCCCATGATCCACATAAGGAGGACAATCCAGCGGAATTTGGCAATGGATTCGCGTTTGAAAGGGTGAAGAAGCGCAAAGAAGAAGAGCGGGGCAACGAGTATAGAACCGAGATTATTGTAAAGCTCATTTACCTGCCTCAGCATGCTAGTCGCAGTATTGATGAGGAAAGAGTTGAGGTTATAGACGATCGTGTAGGTTTGTTCGGCGGGATCGCTTGTCCGCATGATTACGGATTCCGATTGAGTTAATCCTCCGTAAAGGCTGAGAAATGCAGTTCCTCCAGGATTTCCTGTCCACTCCATGTTCTTGCCTAAAAAGTAGCCACTAAAAATAAGAAGGACTCCGAGGACCATAAAGCCGGAGATTCCTTTGGGTCGGAAAAAGAACGCGGCGTAGACGGCAAACCCCAAAATGATCCAGATAGTCAGCCAGTGGGAGAGAGCGAGCAGGGAAAGAAAAACTGCTGCAATTACAAGAGAACCAATATCGGCCCGATTTTCAATTGAGGCTTCGAGGGTCCGGTAAATAAAGAAAAGCGCACAAGAAAAAAGCAGAAGCATCAGCATTTGGGGCAGTCCCGTCTGGGTGAATTTCCACATGAGATCACTCAAAATCATCAGGATGGCAGAGGCTCCCGCTATTCTAACATCAAAAATCCGTGAGATGAGGAGGTAATTGATGCCAACTGCAATGAGAAATAGGATGACTGCAACTGCTGAGATTACGCGATCAAGAGCGTAAACAGTTTTCTTATCCTCGTTCATTTGGAATTTATCGAAATCGTCGCCACCCACAGCCTTCAAAACGGCTGCGATAATGTAGGGGTGTAAGGGGGAGTGGTAGGTATCGTGGAAGGCATTGAGATCAATATCCTTTTCTGCTGCTTTGGCTTGCCAGACTGCAGCGCCACGGATGACCTTAGTTGTTGCATTATTGCCCCGTGCGATCTCCCGGCCAATTTGAGCCTGCTCAATTCCCTTTTCAGAGGTCAGGCCCTTGAAGCTTAAGACCAAGTAGAAGCCTACCAATCCAAAAAGGACGAGGAAAAAGAGGAGTCGACTGATTAGAGTGGCGTTGTCAAAGCCGCCGACTTTAGTGGAACTAGTCATGATGAATGTGGATCAATAAGCGGAACGTCGCGAAGTTTTCGTTGAAGAGTACGCCTACTGATCCCAAGTAGCTCTGCGGCTTTCGTCCGATTTCCGTCCGTAACCCGCAGTGCGCCTTGCACAGCTCGTTGCTCAAGGGCATGCAAGTTGAATTCCTCCTTGGGAGCAAGGGTGTTTTTCACCGAAGATGATCCAAAGTCGTGTCCAAGGCCGGTGATGAAGTCTGGGAGGTGCTGAATATCTAGCTCAGATTGGTTTGACATAACAACGGCATGCTCAATGGCAGTTCGTAATTCTCTGACATTTCCGGGCCAGCCGTAATTGAGCAGAGAGCTCATGGCAGCCTCAGTGAGAGGTTTCTCTGGGCGGCCGTTTTCTTTGGCGAATTCCGATAGAAAGGAGTTCGCAAGTAACACAATGTCTTCTCTTCTCTCGCGCAAAGGTGGCATGATTACCCCTAAGACATTGAGTCGGAAGTAAAGATCTTCCCGAAACGTTCCTTCTTCGACCATCCTAGCAAGACTGCGGTTGGTTGCGGCAATGATGCGAACATCGACTTGAATTGAGGTGTTTGAGCCAACGCGTTCAATCGTTCTTTCGGAAAGAGCTCGGAGCAGCTTTACCTGTGTTTGTGCATCAATCTCTCCAATTTCATCAAGAAAAAGAGTTCCGCCATGAGCTTGTTCAAATCTGCCTATCCGGCGCTGGGAGGCTCCAGTGAAGGCGCCCTTTTCATGGCCAAATAGTTCACTTTCTAAAAGTTGGGAAGAAAGAGCGGCACAATTTACACCCACAAATTTCTCGCCTGGACGTCCAGAAAGGTCGTGGAGGGCGTGAGCAACCACTTCTTTGCCGGTTCCGGATTCACCCTCAATGAGGACCGTCGCGCGGGTCGGGGCGATTTGTTCGATCTTGGCAGCGACTTTGACCATCAAAGTAGAACGTCCGATAAGGCGGTCAAGGCCGTGGGATGCACTGGCTTTGCTCTCTTTGAGAGTTTCGTTCTCCGCGACAAGTTTAACGTTTTCCTTTTCCAAGCTCCGATTCCGAACGGCTCTTTTCAGAAGAAGCTCTACTTCATCGAGATTGAGAGGCTTGGTGACAAAGTGCCAGGCTCCCCGGCGCATTGCTTCTACTGCCGTGTCGACCGAGCCGTAGGCTGTCATCATAAGTGTAACTGGCGGGTGGGCAAGCGCTAGGGCCGCATCGAGCACTTCCATCCCTGAATCGGCACCAAGGCGGAGGTCAGTAAGGAGGAGATCGATTTCTCCAGTTTTGAGGACTTGTTTGGCTTGGGTGAGATCGGCGGCAAGATAGCAGTCGAAGCTTTCCTCGAGAGCCATGCGGAGGGCATCGCGGGTGGCTTTCTCGTCGTCGACGATGAGTAGGGTGTGCATTAGACTTCGATGGTTCGATTGGGGCGCTGTCTTCGAGTAGACGCACTCGTTTATCGGTTCTCGGGAAGTAAAGGGTGACCTTGGTTCCAACCTCTTCCTCGCTCTCAACTTCTAATTCTCCGCCATGTTCGCGGAGGATACGGCGGACAATGAGCATCCCGAGCCCTGTTCCTTCGGCCTTGGTAGTCCGAAATGGCTCAAACATTGCGCCCATCGCCTCAGGTGAAATGCCACTGCCATTGTCCGAAATCGCAAGGCGAACCTCATACTCTGTTACGCTGCTTTGAATCAGAATCTCACCTGAATTTTGTTCGACGGCCTGATAAGCATTTCGGATGACATTATAACACGCCTGCTTAATTTGGGTTGGATCAAGGTCGAGAGAGGGTAGATCCTTAGCCAAATCGAGCTTCACTGGGATTTTACGACTTTCAAGTTCTGGGCTAAGAGCGAGGAGACTTTCTTCGAGTAGCTCGTGGAGTTCCGTGGGTTCCCGTTCAGGTTTAGTGGGGCGCATTGCCTCGAGGAACTGCTTCAAGATAGTGTCAAGTCGCCCGATTTCAGTGCGGGCCGTGCCGAGATGTTTTTGGAGTGGTTCTTGGTCGCCTTCGGGAAGGTCGGCGATGCGGCGTTCAAGAAGTTGGAGGTGAAGTGAAAGCGAATTAAGTGGGTTTCCGATCTCATGGGCTACCCCGGCAGCCAGCAGAGTGAGTGCATTCAGTTTTTCCGATTCAATCTCTTTCTCAGCTTCTTCACGAGAGCGAGTAATATCCCGGACCAACATCACATGTCCAAGATCAGCTTCGCCTTCTTCAGCAACCGGTGAGAGATAAAAGTTCAAGTATCGGTTTTCGGGATAAAAAACCTCAAGATCTCGGCTTACTGTTCGGCGATTGGAGTGCATCAAGTTTGTCCAATCGACGCCGCGGACTACCTCGTCCAAGGGTTTACCTTGGGCTTCCTCGGGGGTGGTGCCAAAAAACCGACATCCGGCATGGTTGATAAAACTAATTCCTCCTGAGGTATCGAGGAGGAGAACGCCTTCCTGAAGTGCTTCGAAGACCTTCTGGAGGAAGCCTTTTTCACGAACTAGCCTAGAAAGGAGCGCCTGTACTTCTCCCGGCTCGATCTGGTCGAGCCGTGAAAGAATTTTGTCGAGGACCGCAGATTTCAAAGCTGCGACAGATTGGCACAACCAGAGGGCAGACGCAATCCCCGGGCTTACACAATTGGCGCCCTGCTAATTTGGGTGGGCGCCCGGCGATTTATTTATCGATGCCCCCCAGGGGGAATTTTCTCAAGAGGAGCTTGGATCCAAAGATCGGGCCTTTTGAACTGAAACCAGTTTGAAAAGAATCACTCGGTCTCTTCGGACAAAGCTAGAACTTTGTCGTTACTTGCGCCGGTTTTGATGATTTCACCATTCACCTTTAAGTGAACAACCAGACCAAGAAGCTTATCACGATATTTACTTTCAGCCCCTTTGACCATGATCGGGCGCTGATTGAATGTTCCCCACAGACCGTAGGGATCTTCGGTGAAACATCATCCACCACCGCCGCCTGAGGGCATTACTGGATTATCACTCCAAGATTCCAGATTGGCGCTCTTAGTAGTGATAGTTTCAGTCCCATTTGAGAGGACGAGGTCGATCGTGTCCGAGCCAGAGATCTTCTCAATCTTGTTTTGATACTGGCGGCGATTTCGCTCTACAAAAAAGAGATATTCGACCGTCACATCTTTGAGCATCTCATCACGGTTATTCTCCACTGTGACGATGTAATTATGATCGTATTTTTCAAAGTGCCACTGCCCCTGCGCTGGCTTGTTCTTTTCAGTCCTTTTACTGTAATGCTTGGTGTCGATAGAAAGGGCTTTTTTGGCCTGAACAATCGGGCCTTGCTCTTCTACATACTTTTGATCTTGCTTCGAAAGAATCTCGATTGGGAAGGTGAGGACCTTGCCGCGCGCGATGCGCATCTTCGCTTTTCTTGTCGAGGACTCATACTCAATGAGCTCACCGCGGAAGGTTTTTTTGCCATCCTTGCTGACGTAGGTCCGCATCTCTCCAAAAACCGCAGTGAGGGGAAAGCATATAATGAGAAGCAAATCCCTAATTTTCATGATGTTACGTTGCCCTCTTCGGTCTGATCCAACAAGCTCAAAATAAGCGGGTCCTCGAACATCTGAATCCCTATTTCAGGAAAAGAGGATCGTTCTTATTTCCTCTGGATAAGATGTAAGCGAGTAGATCAAGAATGTCGTCATCTTCCAGCAGGTTAAGAAGACCCGGAGGCATCATCGAGAACTTGGTAGGCTCCGACGATTTAATATCGCTAGTCTTGATAATAGTCATAGCGCCGGGAGCCATGAGATCGGTGATGACCCTGTAAGTGTCCCCGCTGAGGTTTGCGATACGGCCGATGATTTGCTTTCCACTTTTTAGGGTAAAGGTGATCGACCCGTATTGATCACTAATCTCCTTACTTGGGTCGATAATAGATTCAAGTAGGTCGTGGGGGCTGAACTTTCCACCCGCGCTGGTTAAGTCGGGGCCGATCCCTCCGCCTTCTTGGTTGAAGCGGTGACACGCGTAGCAGGTTGCGGTCGCGAACATTTCGCGTCCGTTTTTGAAGTTACGGTTGCCCTCGAGTCCGGAGCCAAGAAGGGGGGTAAGGTCCCTCATCTGCCAGTTCTTTACGAACTTAAGCTGGCGATTGCTACTGAGCGGGTTTTTTGTCACGGGCTTGGCATCGATGATAGACGCGAGCGCCTTCTTACGCTTTGCAGAAAGGCGGGCGAGGTGGTCTTTTTTGATCTCGTTGATGAAGTTGATGAAACTTGCACCACCCTTGTAGCTGGCTGCGCGACTGAACCAGATGAAAAGTTTTTTCTCGGAATCGTTCGTCCATCCTTGTTTCACAAAACGAATGTTTTTTGCGATGGCAATTTGCTCTTCTTGGGTTGGTGCGTTGGTAATCAACTCAACCGAGCGAGTGATCATATCGGGAGTCTGAAGGTAGCCTAGCACATTTGAGAGCTCGATGTTTTCGAATGCCAAATCGCTAGGGTAGTGGGAATCGAGTTGTGCGATTACGGCTGCTTTTTGTTTGGCGTCTGGTGCTCCGAGGCGAAGAAAAGCAAGTCCATATGCACGGAGGAAATCGTAGCGTTCCTGTGGCTGGAGTTTGGCATAATCCAAAGCGAGAAGAGCTTTGATTACAGGAGCCTGATGCTCTTTTCCCCCAAGACGGGCGAGGGAAATAAGTCCTCCAAGTTGAGCGAAATTATTTTTTTCCTTGAGAACCTTTCCTGCCCAGTTCTCAACAGGAACTTTTTCGATGGCGGTGCGAGCGGTGAAGCGGAGGGCACGATCGGCGCTGCCAAGGTGGTTCCAAAATTTATCAATAACGGAGGCGTCGCTCTTGAGGTGGTGTTTTGCGATGGCGTGACGCTCAGCGCGCTCCTTGGCTCCTTTGATGCGTGGTTTGGCCGGCGCGGTGCTTTCGGTGCCTGTGTAGGTAACTCGGTAGATTCCCGACTGAACCTTGCGGCCTCCAACGGCGATGTACATTGCACCGTCTCTTTTGCTGATACAAAGATCGGTGAGGGGAAAGGGTTGGCCGGCGATGAATTCCTCAACTTCTCCGGTGTAGCTGGAGCCGTTTGGCTTGAGGTGAACTGCGTAGAGTTTTCCATAAGACCAGTCGCAGGCGAAGAAAGCCTTCTGATATTTGGCCGGGAATTTTGCTCCGGTTCCAAAGGTTACCCCAGTGGGCGATCCGGGGCCGACGTTCACGACAGCACCAAAGCTATCGCTGTAATATTCAGGCCACTTTGCCGAACCATTTCGCCAGCCGAATTCGGCCCCGCTAATGACGTGGTTGATGCGTGTGGGGCGATACCAAGGCGTGTTGATATCCCACTCCATATCCGCATCGTAGGTGAACATCTCTCCTTCGAGGTTGAAGTCGATATCGTATTGGTTTCGAAACCCAGTCGAGACAACCTCCCAATTTTCCCCTTCAGGATCCGTCTTGCAAATCCATCCGCGGGGAGCTTCAACCCCTTTCATGAACCCGCGACCGTAGACCCGCGGCTGGAGTGTGTCTTCGCTCCAGCATTCAGTCACGCGGGAGCTTTGATAATCGGGAAGAGCGGTTTGGTTTCCACAGGCCACGTAAAGCGATTTACCGTCTGGCGAAAGGACGACTGCGTGTGGGCCGTGTTCTCCGCCCACTTCTTGAAATTTTTTGAGTAAGGTGACTTTGTCGAACTTGTCGTCGTTGTTGGTGTCCTGCACTCGGTAAAGACCGCGCCCTTCGTATTTCTTGTCGTTTACTACCACGTAAAGGGAGTCAAAGGCATAGCAAAGTCCCCAGGCATGTCCGATATCGAGATCAATCTTTTCTAGGTTCTCGTCGGTGAGAGTTTGCCCTTGGGCAGGGCGATCAAAGCGGTAAAGCGATCCGTATTGATCACCCACGATAAGACGACCTTTGTCATCTTCACAAAGGACGACCCAGGAACCGAAATCCTTTTTAGGAACTGAGTAGAGCCGCTCAACTTTAAATCCTTCTTTTACGACTAGGCGTTGTGGGGAGGTGGCTTCGGAGACGAAATCTTCGGCTAGAGTAACTTGAGCCATGAAGGTGGCTCCAATAATGATGGTGCATTTAAGGATTTTGTTCACGGGAAGCACGATGTTATTCAGGCATCATTCATAACGCCATTTCAAAAACTAGATCTTGAAGAAGTGTTTCCTGTGTTGAAGCAATCCAAATGGAGGAATGGCTTCTTCGTCTCGTTTTTTATTTATGTCCCTCATCCGTCTTGTCCTTCTTGCAGGAAACGAGGAAGGCCACCAGATCGCGAGCTTCTTGTTTGCTAAGCAGGCCATTCATTGGGGGCATTGCGGAGACTGGTTTGCTCTTTTTGGCAATATCTGATTTTTTGATGATCTTTGTCGTCTCGGCAAATTTAATCATGGCATTACCATCTTTGTCATCCGGCATGAAGTTGCCGCTGATCTCGGTGCCATCTTTCAGGGTGAGCGTGCCAAGGCCGTATCCGACAGCAACTTCGGCTCCAGGATTGATGAGTGAACGTAGCAGGTAGGTGGAATCGTGTTTTTTACCGATGGCTCCCAGCTCAGGGCCAACGTCCCCGCCAACTCCGTGCATGGTATGGCAGCGTTGACATTGAGCTGCTCCGTGTTCGTAAAAGACTTTTTTTCCCAAGCTGATGTCTCCGCCATCGCGACAGAGGAGATTCCACTCGGCATTTGGGTCGTCCTTGGCGAGGGAAGCACGGAATTTGTCGAGTGAAAGAGCCACTGTTTCGGCAGCGGTGACGATGTCCAGTGCGAGTCCTGATTCGGATTTGCCGGCAGCTAGTTGATCGAGAGCAACCTTTATTATCTCTTTGGCTTTGGGTGTTTTGAGCTTGGTCAAAGTTTGCAGAGTGAGTTGCTTTTCTTTCAAGGTTGCGTCCTTGCTCGTAAGAAGGTTTCCAAGTTGAGCGGTAGCGCGATCGGGATCGTTCTTGAAGAGAAGTTCTCTCGCCATGCTTCGGACTTTGTCGCTCTTGTCTGCGAAAAGTTCCTGAAGTGTGAACGGCCAAACGGAACTCGATTCTTTGAGCGGCGCGAGAAGCTTCATAGATTTAACACGGGCCTCCTCGGGGTATTTTGCATTCTTTAGGTATCGGGTGAGTCGAAGTTCACCGAGAGGGATCTGATCCTGTTCGGAGAGAATGAGGGCGCGGGGAATAAGCTCGATCGAGCTTTTGTCAACGCCATCAAGGAGACCCTCAAGGTCCTTAATGATACTAGAATTTATTTTGATCCGATTCTTAGGAAGAGTCCGGGCGAATCCAGTGACAGGATCTGGGACGGGTGGGTTGTTCCATTCGAGGAGAGCGATTAGCGCGTCTTTTCGAGTCCGGAAATCAACTTTTGGGTCGGCTGCGATTTTTGCGATTACTTCGGCGTCCTTTTCTTGGCCTAAAACCCAAGCTGCAAAAATTGCTCTTCGGGCTGTCAGAGGATGCCATTTGATATCAGGAGAGACTCTTGAGGCAATGCTGTGCGCTTGGTTTGAGAGTGATCGATAGGTTTCACGAACATCCATTTCGTAAGCAGCGCGAATCGCTTCCTGACGGACTGATTGATCGCGGTCGGCGAAGTAGGTTTCGAGAAGATGAGATTTATGGCGACGAAGGGCAATAACGATGGCGCGGCGGACTGCTGTCGAGCGATGGTCGTAGTGTTTCCAATCGGGTGTAAACTCGCCACATTTAGTAAGAACCATGATTCCAGCGTGGCGGACAACAACGTCATCATCGTCGTTATTCTCCAACATTTTAATCGCTGGCTCGATTGCGTCCTTATGACCATGATTGGAGAGGGCAATGGCCGCGAGTGATACGACACGTGGTGAGGAATCCTCGAGCATTGCGATCAGAGCCTTTCGGAATGGGGCGAGGTGCTTGCCGTGATTACCAAGAGTGCGTGCAAGGTTAGCCCTGACTTCCATTTCTTTGTCGCCAATTAAGCCAGCAAGGGAGTTCAGTGCAGAAGGGTTTTTCTGGCCAAGCTGACCGATTCCCCAAATACCGTGGATTCTGCGCATGAGTGGTTGGTTTGGCTCGATTGCTTTCTCAAATAGAGGAAGCGAATCGAGGTCTTGATCTGCGAGAGCGAATTGAGCGCGCTGGCGAACCCGCTGGTCAGGATGGGCCAGAAGCTCGAAGAGTCTGTCTGACTTAAGGGAGGGGATGCCGTTTGCAAAAAGATCTTTGATTTCTGTAATCCCTTTTGACTTGAGCTTGGAGTCGTCTGCGAGGGTGTATACGTTGCCTTTTCCAGATTTGGTCCAGCCACCGCCGTAGTCGGCAATATAGAGCTTGCCATCATATCCCCAGTCTAGGTCGGTAAGGGCGATTCCCTTAAGAAAGTTTGTCTGTTCACCGAGTTTAAAGTTGGCTCCGTCGGGATTCAGGGTGAAGCGTTCAATGAGGCAGCGACCGGGGCCGGCGACGTAGCCGACGACGAAGAAGTTGTTGTCGAACCTACTTGGCAGAGAGGTTACGCCGGGATTGTAGGCGAAGCCGCAGGGTCCATTCACGGAGTAAGCGATGGGAGGATTGATGAAAGCTGGTTGGCTGTCGTGGCGGGTATTCCACAATCCTTCGTTCATCCAGGCATCGATCTGGTCTTCTTTCCTGGAGGGCTTGGAGCCGAGGTGATCCCAGGCGACGCCGCCGAAGGAGACGAGAGTCTGATGGCCCATACGCCAGCCGGTATCGCCGTGCTCGACAAGGTAGACAATACGCTCGCGGTCGCCTTGGTCGTAGTCGTTATCGACGGTGAAGAGGTTGCCGAATTCATCAAAGACAATCTCTTTTGGATTACGAAGATTGATGTAGAACTCTTCAAATTCAGAGCCGTCGGGGTTTGCTCTGAAAACGCCGCCGGAGTCTGGACGGGCAAAGGTCTTGCCATCCTGCTCGACATGATAACCACGGTCGCCAATCGACCAGTAGAGTTTGCCGTCGGGCCCCCAGGCGAAGCCGTTCAGATCATGGCCGGAGAAGCTGACGCGGACGCCAAAACCATTGACGAGCGTTTTAACCTCTTCTGCTTTTCCGTCGTTGTTGGTATCCTTGAGGCTGTAAACGCCAGGAATCATTGCGAAGTAGACGGTGCCGTCTTTTTCAATGAGTCCACCGGAGGGGCCAGCGAGGGGGGCGTTGAAATCACCACGATAAATAGTTGTTTTGTCAGAGACGCCATCGCCATCGGTGTCTTCAAGTAGCTTAATAACTTCTGAATCTTTTGTGAATTCTTCCCACTTTAGGAAGTCGTTTTGCTTCCCGGACCACTTTTTGTGAAAAGCGGTGCGGTCATCGAGAGTCATATTGGAAATGTCCCCGTTTACGCGATCGCGCAAAAATCTGCCACCGTGACGGATATCTTGGACTTGAACACGCCAGCGATTGGTTTCGGCAACGTAGACGCGGTTTTGAGCATCGATGCAGATCGCTGTGGCGTTTTGGACCTGATTTTTATCGGCAAAGCGATTAAGCGTAAGGCCTTCGGGAATCGTGATTCTTTTGTCGAGATTGGAAGGGACGAGTTGAGCGTTGAGCGGCAGAAAGGCGAAGAGAGCAAGAAGAAGTGTGCGTGGCATAATCTTTAATGGCACCTAGTCTACGCCGGACGAATCTGGAAAATTTCAAGCGAGCCTTGGTAAGACCCTCTAGAATTGATGTCCTCAAAATTGAAGGCGATAATTCGTTGGTTTCGAGGTCAGTGCACTCGGTAAAGTTGATATGACAGTGGAATCAAAGGGGACTTGTATGTTGAAACTGTCGGCAATTACGGGATTGTCCGAAAGATCAGGGGATTTCGAACCGAAAGTATGAAATGAAGATAGCAGTTTATATCTTGGCGGGGATGTTTTTCGTGAGTTGTGATCGCCATGAATCTATGCCTAGTGAGGAAATGGGGCAGCTTCCATGGGTCGAGGCAAAAGGGGTCGATTGGAATGAAATTCAATTTGGCGGAGAAGGAACGGCGCAATGGTCTGATGGGGAACTCCATCTCGAAGCCGGAGTCGAACTTACTGGTTCACAATTTAGCGGAGAACTCCCCGAGATGCCCTATGAACTTGAGTTGGAAGCCCTCAAGGAGGTGGGTTCGGATTTTTTCTGTGGATTGACTTTTCCGGTTTCGTCAAAGGATGAGTGTCTTACTTTCATTGTTGGGGGCTGGGGTGGAGGAACGGTGGGGATTTCCTCGATTGATGGGATGGATGCCTCGGAGAACGAAACAACCACTTATGGTAATTTTAAAGAAGGTCAGTGGTATGCTATCCGACTGGTTGTGGAAAAGGGGAGACTCTCAGCCTTTATTGACGGTAAGCAGGTGGTGGATGTCGCGACCGAAGGCCGTAAATTAGGACTCCGGGCAGGGGTCATTGAATATTGCGCTCCGATGGGCATTGCGGCATGGCAAACCGAGGCCAAAGTGAGGAAACTTCGATGGCGCTCTCTTGCTGATTAGGGCTTGTTTTTTTTAGCGGGGCACGTTAGGGAGTCTCCCAACAACTTCTGACGATCGTTTGGAGTGGGTTTTCAAACCCGCTCTTTTTGGTCTCAGGGAACCACGAATCTGGAAATGACCACCGACATTGTTGCCCTCATCGAGTTTTATGAAAAAGAAAAGGCTATCGAACGCGAACGCGTCGTCGAGGCCCTCGAGTATGCTTTTTGCTCAGCCTATCGCAAAATGGTTCCTGGCGCCGACGCTATCGAGTCTCTCCGTGCCGAAATTAATGAGAAGAAAGGTGATACTCGTATCTTTGCCAGCCTAGAGGTCGTCGCAGATGATGACTACATTGATAAGTTTAACGAAGTGCCGGTTGGCATTGCCAAAAAGAAAGAGGATAGCTCTGAGATTGGTTCGCGTCTTGATTTCGATGTTACTCCCAAAAACTTCGGGAGAATTGCGGTGCAGACTGCTAAGCAGACTATGATGCAGCGTCTGCGTCAGGCTGAGAAGGAGAAGATTTATGACGAATTCAAGGACCGGGCTGGCGACATTGTGAGTGGCTCTGTTCGCCGTTTTGAAAAGAGTGATGTCATGGTTGATCTCGGAAAGTTTGAGGCTCGGATGCCTTCAAAGGAGCGGGTTGGCACGGAGGATTACTCGGTTGGAGATCGGATTCGCTGCTACGTTGTTTCCGTTGATAACGAAGGACGTGGGCCGGAAATTATTCTTTCCCGTAGTCACCCCAATTTTGTTCGCCGACTCTTTGAATCAGAAGTTGCAGAAATTTCTGATCGTACCATTGAGCTTCGTGCTGTTGCCAGGGAAGCCGGATATCGGACCAAGGTTGCGGTTTATACTCACGATGACAAAGTAGATCCCGTTGGTGCTTGCGTTGGTCTTCGTGGAGCGCGCGTCAAAAACATCGTGCGTGAGCTAAACAACGAGCGTGTCGATATTATTCGCTGGAACGAGGACGTCACCGAATTTGTCACTGAAGCTCTCAAGCCAGCCATTGTTCGCAGTCTCAGCCTCGATAATGAAAACCGTGTTGTGAATGTTACAGTTGACGAGGAAGACCTTTCGAAGGCGATCGGTCGCCGTGGTCAAAACGCTCGCTTGACCTCTAAGCTCACTGGCTGGGATGTCCAAGTCCGCAAGGACGAGAGCCAGCACGAACAGTTTGAAGCTCGTGTCGATGATGCTGCGACCCACCTTGCTGAAGATCTTAAAATCGATGATGTGACTGCTGGAAGGCTCTTCCGGGCTGGTGGTGTTACGGTTGATATGGTGGCCCAAATGCCTGCTTCATATATTGCGAGTGCAATTGAGGTTGACCTAGAAGAGGCGACAAGAATTTTGAACGCGGCCAAAGGAGAAGAGGTCGGACCAGAAGCCTCCGAGGTTTCTGAAGCCCCCGTTGAGAAAACGGTAGAGGCCGAAGTTCCTGCCGAAGAAGCCCCCGAAGGATAAAGAAAGAAGATTTTCCACGTCTGATAAATCATCATACCCGACCCACCGAAAGACCCGCATTAGAATGGCCGACGACAAAGAAAAAAAGGAGGAGGTTCTCGACCTCTTGAGCGAAAAGCCCAAGCCATCGCGTCGCGAACGGCAGCGTCAGGAGGCCGCGAAGGTTCAGACCGTGGACGATAAGAAAAAGGCTGCCCTCGATTTGGGAATTGAGGAAGATCAGCCCAAGAAAAGTAGCGTTCGTAAGACAGAGAATTCAGGAAAGGATATCCTTCCTAGCATTTCCAATCGTCTCGAGGATAAGGCTGATCCGGATTTCGTGAAAACTCCGGCCCCAGTGGAGGAGCCTGCCGCTGACTCTGAAGGTTCTTCCGATGACGGCACGGATGAGGGTGAGGTCGATGGTAATGTCATCAGTATAAAACCCCCGATCATTGTAAGCGATCTGGCAGAAAAGATGGGCAAGATGGCTTTCGAGATCATGGCGGATCTCATCAAGCTGGAGGTCTTCGTAGCTCCTACTCAGGCTATCGAGCCTGAGATTGCTGAGAAAGTCTGCGAAGCTCACGGGTTTGTTTTTGAGCGTGAAAAACGAGCAAAAGGTGGCGGGGTTCACAAGGAGGAAGAAGTTTTTGAAGAGCCAGAACCAGAGGTCGAAGAGCCCGAAGAACAGCTGGCTTACCGCGCTCCTATCATCACTTTCATGGGCCATGTTGATCATGGGAAAACCTCCTTGTTAGATTTTATTCGCGAAAGCCGCGTTGCCAAAGGCGAAGCCGGAGGTATCACCCAGCATGTGGGTGCATACAGCGTCCAACACGGCGATCGCAGCATTACCTTTCTTGATACGCCGGGTCATGCCATCTTCTCCAAGATGCGTTCACGTGGTGCAGATGTCACCGATATCGTTGTGGTGGTCGTAGCAGCGGATGACGGTATTATGCCCCAGACCGAAGAGGCGATTAAACATGCCAAGGCTGCAGGTAAAACGATCATCGTTGCTATCAATAAGATAGACCTTCCTGCTGCTGATCCGATGCGTGTCATGACACAGCTAATGGAGCACGAGCTTGTCCCTTCCGAGATGGGAGGAGATACGGAGTGTATCAAAGTTTCTGCCCAGACTGGTGATGGAATCGATGAATTGCTGGAACTTATGGCGTTGCAGGCCGAGGTTCTTGAGCTCCGAGCTAATCCTAAAGCTAACGTTCGTGCCTCGGTCATCGAAGCTAGCGTTAAGGCCGGTCGCGGAGCAACTGCTACCGTTATCGTCGAAAGCGGGACTCTCAAAAAAGGAAAACCATTTATCTGTGGGCCTTTCGCTGGCAAGGTGAAAGACATGATCGACGATCAAGGCAATTCAGTAAACGAAGCAGGTCCTTCGACCCCAGTCGAGGTGCTTGGGTTTGCAGAACTGCCAAACGTGGGAGATTCGCTTGTGGAAATGGATTCCGATCGCGTGGCCAAAAAGCTTTCCGAGGAACGTCTGGTTGAGCGTCGTAAAGATCGTCTCGTGCAGCCAAAGAAGAGCCGTCTGGAGGATATGCTCCAAACTGTTTCTGGGACAGGTAAGGCCAAGCTTAATTTAATCCTTCGTTCTGATGTGCAGGGAACTGCGGAGGCCATTAAGAATGCGATCATGGAGATTGAGTCGGAAAAAGTGGAGGCGAAGATTATTATTGCTGGGGCTGGAGATGTTGGGTCTCATCTTGCCAAATTATTATCTTCTGAATTTCACGATATTTATTTAATTGATAAAAATGAGGAAAGATTGAACTCTATTTTTACTCCATCGTTTACGAACTAATTGATCAGGTGAAGGAGTCGATGCTAGGAATGCTCGATCCTGAAGTTCGTGAATCGATCATCGGTAGGGCGCTCGTGAAGCAGGTCTTCAAGGTCAATAAGGGCCGTGCCGCTGGTTGTATCGTTAAGAGCGGAAAGGTTTCCAGGGAAGCACATGCACGGGTTCTTCGGGGTAAGCAGCCTGTCTTTGACGGCAAGATGTCGACCCTTCGTCGTCACCTCGATGAGGTGGACGAGGTCAAGAACGGTATCGAGTGCGGTATTCGTCTCGGCTCTTTCAACGAATACGAGGAAGGCGATGTGATCGAATGCTACACTTTAGATAAAATAGATCAGACTCTTTAAGGGACGAGGGAATAATGGGAAAGCGACAGGATCGAGTCAATGAGCTGCTGCGCCGCGAAATTAGCGCCGTTTTGCAGCGTGATTTCGAGTGGAAAAACGCTCTTGTTACGGTAAACTGATGTTGATGTCACTCAGGATCTCAAGGAGGCAAAGGTTTTCGTGAGTATTCTTGGAGGATCTGCCCCTGGGATCCTTGATCAACTCGAGCGGAAGCGTGGTTTCATCCAAGGTAAGGTGTCCAAGCGGGTGGTCCTCCGGAACACTCCGGTCTTAATGTTTCGTCAGGATAAATCTGCGGTTCGTGGGGTTGAAGTGGTCAACTTGCTTGATGAAGTATCCCAGCTTCCAACGGCTCCGTCGGAGGACGAAGCAGAGTAGCTCCGACTTTATCTGATTGCCGTTTGGTTTAGGGCCCGAATTTGGTAACCTCAACTCCGAATTTTCCTTGGGCGTGGACTTGTGCTCAAAGAGATTGTGTTTTTTTACTGGTGAACTTCGCTGGTGGGAAAATTATCCTTCAAATTAGTCCGAAAATATATTTAGCCTGCCTGCGATGCTTAAAACATTTCGAGAACACGGAAGAGCCGAAGGTGAATGTGAACGGTTGCTAAGGGTTTCTAGGTCATTATTGTTGACTGGGGTCTATATGGGCGGCGTAGCACTTGCTTCTTCGTCTGCTGGGCAAGCTTCAGTCATTTCATCAAAGGCAATTGGAGCCAAGCCAAGCCCTGAGCTACCGAAGTATGTCTCCACTCTTAACGACTGGAGTGATCGATATGATCTCTTGGGGGTAACCGAGGGAAATGATTGGCTGCTTTTAGGGCTTCAGCACCGGAGCCGAATTGAGAATTTCGACAATTTTTATCGGATTTCTTCTCTTCCGTCCGATGGTGGGTATTTTAGTCGTCATTGGTTTTATCTTGGAGTGCGTGATGTTCTCGATCCTTTCAGGTTTACTTTGGAATTAGAGGATTCGCGACGCGAAGGTTTTGATTTCCCCCCGAGTGCGCGTCAGGACAATCGCACCGATTTTCTCCAAGCCTATGCTGAGCTTTACTCCAAAAATGGTCTTCTTGGTCAAACCACTAGTCTACAGGTAGGACGGTTTACGATTGATGCCGTTGATCGCCGTCTTGTCGCTCGAAATCGTTTTAGGAATTCCGCCAATACTTTCGATGGTGTGCGCCTAAGAATTGGGGAGGAGACGTCGCCATGGGTTGCCAACTTTTTTGCGACCCGTCCTGTCGAAGCTCGTGAAGGTTCATTTGATGATCGTTCACGGGAAGAGAGGGAATTCTACGGTGCGTATGCCACCTTCCGGGGTAGTTCTTCGGCTTTGGTATTTGAGCCCTATTACTTCTATTTGGATGATCAAAGAAACCAAGCCAGAGAGCGTAAGTTACACACGGCAGGTGCTCATGCTTATGGTCTGATTTATGATGATTTCTTTGATTATGACCTTACGATCTCAGGTCAGTGGGGAGATCTTGATGGTAAAGACCATTCTGCTTATTTTGTCCACGCAGAGCTCGGCCATACATTCCAACACCCATGGAAACCTCGAGTCTCAGCTTGGATCAATTATGGAAGTGGTGATGATGATCCAGGTGACAGTGACAGCGGTCGATTCACCGAACTGTTTGGGGCTCCGTTTGGCCTTTATGGATTCAGTCGCTTCTTTACTGCCGAGAATACGGTAAATCCAACGCTCTCTCTCTCGTTTAAACCAGCTGATGAAGTAAAGGTGGAACTCTACCTTCGCAGTTACTCACTCGCTAGTGATACTGATGCTTGGGTCCGTGGCGGGGCGGTCGTAGCTGGGGGCCGACGGGACCCTTTAGGAAGCAGCAGTCGGCATATCGGGGAAGAAATTGATCTCCGTGTTCGTTGGCAGGCCAATGATCAATTGCTTTTTAACACCGGGCTGGCCCACTTCATGCCTGGCGGCTTCGTTGATGAAACTGGTCTTTCGGAGAGTAGCACCTTGGTCTACCTTCAGGGGACTTTTGATTTTTAAATCAGGTGTTATGAGGCTAGCCGTCGTTGTTAGTTTTTTAAAAAACTGGTGCGACTTTCTTCCGAGACGTTCAATTTCTTAATTTCGCGTTTGCGGTTTTCAGTAGGGAGGATCGGACTAGTACACGATCAATAGAAAAGCGGCTCTGGTTTCCCGGAGCCGCTTTTTTTGTGCTGTTGTTTGATTGATTAAACGAACAAGGGCTTGATGTGGCGTTCAAGCAAGTTGTGAGTGACGCACTCAGAAATAACTTCGTCGTTTTCCTTGAGAGCATCGAGGTAGCGATCTCCCATTTGAGCTGCAATTTTAAATCCAACGTGAAGCAGCTGACGAACGTTTGCATTGTAGTTGGGGTTGCCTTGGTCATGAGTGAGTGCACTGACATATTGCTCGCTGGTCCAGCCGTTGACTTCGTCAGCGCTAGGAAGTTGGGACTGATCGATATCAATGACGGTGGCGTAAGGCTCGCACAGCGCTTCTTTTTTATCGAGAGCCTTGGCGTAGATTTCTTTGGCAAGCTCTAGAGCGTCTCCTCCAGCTGTCGCGAGGCCGATGACCTCTTCAAGCCAGTTCGTGCCAGCAGTCTTAATATGAAGTCCTGCGCCAGTTCGGGTGATGGCTTTTTTGATAGGCTCATAGATCGAGAATTTGTCGGAACCAGAGTGCACCGAGAGTTTGAGAGTTTCAGGAAGGCCGTAAGCTTTGATGGCGTGGGAAAGAATAGCTAAGTCATCGTTAAATTCTTGTTCGAATTGCCCGACATCACCCACGTAATCGACTCCTTTGTTAAATCTGCCTGTAAATTTTGGGGCTATGGTTTGGATGGGAATCCCTTGATCGGCGATGGCGGCGAGAATAATTAGCATCTCAGCAGGAACTTGTGGTTTATCCGTCTCGTCCATTGATACTTCGGTGACAAAATCGTCGGAGCCGCCTTTCGCTGCTAAGATGTAATCATAGATCGCTTTGGCTTTCTGAGTTGCCTTCAAAAACTGATTGGCGGTTTGTTCAACAAGTTCGCGAGAGATTTCGAGGGGTGCTTTGATCCCTTCAACTGTGACGGAACCAATGAGTTCTGGATGCTTGTGGATAAAGTTTTCGATGTCAGCTGGATCGGCTGCTTCGCCAATGTCATCGGCAACGTCGAGAGTAAAGAAGTTACATGGAGCAATGAAGCGATCAACTGTGCCGAGGTTGATATGGTCGGCGTCGAGGAGGTATTCGCCAGGCCAACCAAGGTCAGTAACGGCTTTGTCGGCAGCATCGCGGGTGGATTGTGGCTCGGATCCGATGATCTCGTGCTCACGGTTGGATTTGTTCCAGGTTGGGCAGATGTCGACCCCGAGTTCTTTGGCGGAGATGAAGGCTTGGAGTTGAGCGTGTGCTCCGTGGGCGAAACGATCGCCAACACCAAAGGTGAATTTAGGACAGGTTTTCATGAGTTGTTGGGGTGGGTTATTTGGAAGTTTTTTGATCGGGTCAAGGATTGTTGATGCGACCGGGCTTCCCTTGGAGGGTGAGGTAATTTGAGCGGAGAGGTTCTAAGGTTTGAACTCAGTTATTAACGGTAATCACGGCTTTAATAGAACCAAGTTTAGGGTCGGTGAATTTATCGAACTCAGTGGGAACTTCCTCAATATCAAGGCGGTGCGTGATCCAGACTTTGGTGTCGATCTCTCCAGACTCGATGATCTTGATGATTTCCTCAAAATCAGCGGGGAGGGCATTACGTGACGCGAGAAGCATTTGCTCGCGTCGGTGAAAGACGGGAGCGTGTGGGAAGGAGAGGTTTTCCGTGGTAATGCCAACGTAGACTATGCGTGAGGTGAAACCTCCGTATTCGAAACAGCTAGACATGGATTTAACCGATCCCGTGGCATCGATGACAATATCGGCAAGCTTGCTGCCAGTCATTTCCTCCAGTTTTTTGAGGTGAGATCCGTCCATGGTGAATAGAACTCCATTTTCAATCCCGAGGTTTTTGGCGCAGAAGTCTAGGCGGCTCTGAACCATGTCCATCACGATGACATTGACTTCAGGCATGAGCTTGAGGAATTCGAGGCAGGAAAGTCCGATGGGGCCAGCGCCGATCACGATAACGGTTTCGCCTGGCTTGGGATTTCCGCGTTGGACCGCGTGGTATCCGATAGCGAGAGTCTCTACGAGCGCAAGCTCGTCGTAAGAAAGCTTGTTGCCGACATGAAGCTTTCGCGCTGGGACAGTCCAGTTTGCCTTGCGAAGTCCGCCGGGGCCGTGAACGCCGATGACCTGGACGCCTGGGCAGCAGTTGCTGTTCCCCTTTTGTGATGTCGAACTGTCAGGATCGTTGACGTAGGGCTCAAGTGAGCATTTGTCACCTACCTTGACGTTGGTTACCCCATTGCCGACGGCTATTACTTCGAGACCAAGCTCGTGGCCAGGAGTGCGTGGATAGTCAAAAAAAGGAAATTTTCCGAGATAGCAGGAAAGGTCGGTTCCGCAAATACCCATGCGATGAGTTTTGACCAGAGCTTCGCCGGGTCCGGGAGCTTTTTCATCAGCGATATCGATCGAGCTGATTGCTTTGGGATTGGTAAATTCGATTGCGTAAGACATTGCGAAGGGAGGTGAATTGTTGCGCCAAGTTTGGTGTGGAGGCCAGTTGGAAGGTTGAGTTCTCGGAAGGACGAAAGGGGGGAGGTTGTTTGTCGAAAGAGCTCTGTCTCTAGTTGTTTTCCTTAAGGCCCTCAAGGTGACCGAGGTTCTTGACAGGGGCAAAGATGGCTTTGACTTCGGCTAGGAGTGACTGATCGATGGGCTTGGCGAGCCATTCATCCCATTTTTTGATATTTTCGGGATTTGCTGATCCAGCAACTGTCGAAGAAATGTCGGTGTGTTCGCACGAGAATTGGAGAGCGAGCTGGGCAAGGTCGACACCATTGTCTTCACAAAGTTTTGCAGCTGCACGAGCCGCGGCCTTCACTTCTTCAGGTTCCTTGAGCCAATCAGGGAGTGGTGCGTTTGTGAGTAGTCTGGCAGAAAATGGCCCGGCGTTAATTGCTCCGATATTTTGTTTTTTAAGCCGTGGAAGGAGATTCTCGGCGAAGGCCGTGTTTTGAAGGGTGTATTGATTGTAGGAGAGGACGCAGTCACATGTATCCTCGATTTGATCGAGGACGGTGTTAAAGGTTTTCATTGGGTAACATGAAAAGCCGATGGCACGGACCTTGCCTTGTTCTTTTGCCTTGAGCAGTGCGGGCCAAGTTTCCTCCCAGATCTGAGAAAGTTGAACAAACTCGACGTCGTGCATAAGTAGGACGTCAAGGTGATCTGTGCCGAGGCGGTGAAGAGAGATATGAATGGATTCCTCGACGCGTTTGGCGGAGAAATCGAAATGAATGTCGGAGTAGCGACCGAGCTTTGTTCCAAGAAGGTAACTATCACGTGGAATTCCTTTGAGCCCTTGGCCAAGCATTACCTCAGACATCCCACGGCCATAAAATGGGGAGGTGTCGATGAAGTTCATACCGAGGTCCAATGCAGTGACTGTAGATTTCATCACTTCATCGAGATTGACCGAGCGAAATTCAGCTCCCAAAGACGATGCTCCAAAGGAAAGAATGGGAAGATTAAGGTCGGTTTTTCCGAGAGGTCTGGTCTTCATGGTTTTTCAGGGAAAATGCCGGAAAATTAAGGTTTTTAGAAAAGTTGTCTGACTGATTTATTTTGGGGAAGCAAAATCAGGAGAACTTTCATTTTCTATGGTATTTTTGATTTTTTAACTACCCAAAAATGGCAGATTTTAATACTGATTTTCCGATGTCCGAGAAGGAAGTTTTACCGTGGGAAAAAGTGGGCAAAGAATATCGCCTAAATTACAAAAGAGCCGGTATGTTGGTCGACTTGGATCGCTGCATTGGTTGCCATTCATGCTCAGTGTCTTGCAAGACTGAGAACGAAGTCCCACTTGGTAATTTTAGAATGCGGGTAAGGTATTTGGAGCAGCCTGATAACAAACAAATTTCGTTCACCCCGCTCATCTGTATGCACTGCGTTGATGCGCCATGTTTGAAAGCTTGTCCCTCAAAAGCAATCCGTCGCGAAGATGATGGACGAGTTTTTATCGATGAAAATCGTTGTGATCTTGAAAAGGAATGTGTCGAGGCCTGCCCATATGGAGCAATCTCGATCAATGTGGAAAAGGAAGTTGCTGAAAAATGTGATTTCTGCACTCACCGAACCGAGGTGGGGTTGGATCCAGCCTGTGTTTCGAACTGTCCAACTGACGCGCTGGTCTTTGGTGATCTTGATGACCCGGAGTCACGGATCTCGAAGTTAGTCGATAAGAAAAAGGCAAAGGCGTGGAAGGCGGAGGAGAAAACAAATCCCTCGGTTCTCTATGTGAGCCATGAAAAGTGGATGGAGGAGAAAGCCAACACCGGAGTGCAGCTCGATCCTAAAGACGAGGATGTTACCTACGAGCAAAACAATCTTAAAAAATAACTTATTTGTAAATGTCTGATCTGACTCGCCGCTCAATCCTCAAGCTTGGTTCCGCCCTTATCGCGGGTGGCTTTTCTCCGCTGAGAGTTTCTGCTCAAAATGCTACCTCCGGAAAGACCTTTGGAGTTCTTGGTCGTCTCGATTACTCGAAGGCCAAAGCAACTCCGACTATTTGTTTCGCCTGTACGAATCACTGTGGGGTCATTGGTTGGGTGCAGGATGGCCTAGTTCGTAAAATCGATGGTAATCCTCTTGATCCAAATACCGAGGGTAACCTTTGCTCGAAGGCACAGGGGATGATTTCTTATACCTACTATCCTGAGCGGATTCTTTATCCTCTTCGTCGTGTTGGAAAACGCGGGGAAGGAAAGTGGAAACGCATCACTTGGGATGAGGCCTATACCGAACTTGCTGAAAAGATGCGGCCGCTTCGCGAAAATGGGACTCCGGAGGAGTTTGTTTTTCACTACGGACGTGACAAGACGAAGGGCTATACCAAGCACTTCACAAACGCTTTTGGAACTCCGCATCGCTTGAACCGCCGCTCGATTTGTTCTTCAAATCGCCGTGCTCCGCTCATGTCCTTTTATGGTCGCGATTTTGAGTGGGAGACCCAGGATCTTTCGAATACAAAGTATGTCATTAACTGGGGGGGTAATCCTTATGAGGCCTATCAAGGGGGCCTTTTTATGGCGCACCGATTGCAGAGTGCTCGTGTTGATC
The DNA here is from genome assembly GCA_905181965.1 of Akkermansiaceae bacterium. Lineage (GTDB taxonomy): Bacteria > Verrucomicrobiota > Verrucomicrobiia > Verrucomicrobiales > Akkermansiaceae > SW10. The sequence goes on along the minus strand of CAJIZY010000009.1, from coordinate 52,905 downwards.
ATGGAGCCAAATTAGTGACCTTTGAGGTCAGGCCTTCAGCGACCGCAAGTAAATCGGATGAGTTTCACACGGTCATGCCGGGGACTGACGGTGCCGTGGCTTTTGCGATGATCCACACGATCCTGAAGGAAGGTCTTGAGGATAAGGAATTCTGGAATCGTTGGGCGAATCTTTCATTAGATGAACTTAGAAAATCCGTGAAGGACTATACTCCGGAATGGGCCGAGAAAAAATCAGGTGTTCCTGCTGCCGATATCAGGCGAATTGCCATTGAATTTGCAAACGCCGCCCCGGCTTGTTGTACGATGTCTAACCGGGGTTCAGCGAAACATTACAATGGAATGCAATCAGACCGCGCGATTCGAACGCTCGACGTGCTTGTTGGTAATGTCGGGAAGCCAGGGGGGTATTGCCTCTCATCCCTTCGTGGTTGGTCCGGAAAGTATGGGCAGGAAGGCTTACCCAATCTGAAGCTTCCCGAGCCTAAGGCGTCAGACCCTAAGCCATGGGGGATTGGCGAGGGTTTTGATGAGGTTGCTTTTAAAAGTCAACAGCGAGCCGCCCATGCCAGATCTGAAGGACGGTTTTCATCTGTCATTCCTGTCTTCAATCCCGTTAAAGACATCATGGTTAGCGATGATGAATGCATTAGAGAGAGGATTTCTATGGGTGACCTGGGTGCGTTAAAACCCTATTTCGCGGACATAGGTGCTCAGGGCGTTGATGCACTGCAATGTTCAGAGCATCCTCAGGACGAGAAATTGATCCCTTTCCACGTTGCGATTGATATAGGATACGGTGAACAATCGGCTCTAGCTGATATGATTCTCCCTGAAGCGACTAGCTTGGAGCGGTGGGATTATCACTCAACCAACTGTTATGGTCTCGTGCCCTACACGGGCATTCGCCAACCTTTGGTCGATCCACAAGGCGAGTCAAAGTCGATTCAGGTTATCCTTCGGGAGCTTGCTCATAAGATCGGTGGAGGTATGGAGAAGCATTTCACCTACAAGGATGATGAATCACTCTACCGAGATTGGTATAAAGAGCTCCCGATTTCTTGGGAGGAATTTAAACGTCGTGGCATCTGGCAGGAAAAAGATAGGCCCAAAGATTACGAGCTTTACGAACGCCCCCTAACCGACGGGGAGCTAGCTGGCACGAACTTTAAAGCTGGCAAATTAGCTGACGGAGCACTTGTTGAAAAAGACGGTAAAGCGGTCGGAATCATGAAGGATGGCAAGGCTGTCCGTGGATTCCCGACTCCCAATCGCGTTATCAATGTTTATGATGAAATCTTCCCTGAAGCTGCTACGGCGGTAGGGCTTCCGCTCAGTGATGGTAACGCAAGTCCACTGGCGACTTGGCACGAGGTTCCCGAACATGTTGATTTGCCCGACGACCGTTTCATTTTCTCGACTTTTAAGTGGAACGTCCATACACAGGGCCGTTCCGGTCATTGGAAATACTCGGCGGAAATCATCCATACCAACCCGATTTTCATGCACCCAGACACCGGAAAAACTCTTGGTCTGGTTGAAGGTGACGAGGTGGAGGTGTCAGTCTATCGCCCGACCGGGTTTACTTATCGCGCTCGCGAGAAAGGGGTGATGGGAAGCTTTAAAAATCATGTTCGCTTCCTAAAAGGGATGCACAAGCGAGTTGTAATGTGCTCCCACCATGTCGGTCAATCCGAGACCTCTAAACCTGAAGCGTCAAAGGCTGAAACTTCACCTGCAGAAGGTAAGAGCAAAAAACTTGCAGATCGGCGGCTTAAGGATGGAGTTTGGTGGGCCAAGAAGCGTGGTGGTATTGGTGGAGGAGTCCATATTAATGACGCGCTTCCGATCAATCCGGCCCCACTCATTGGCGGTCAAAATTGGTATGACAATGTTTGCTCGATAGAGAAGGTCTGATGCCATTGGATATGACTCCCGAGGCTGCAGTAGCCCAACTTGCGGCATCACTTCTCGCTCACGAGATTGATGCCTCGCTTCTCGCTTCCCTGCAGCAGCCGGAGACCTCTCTTATTCTTCAAAAAATTGAGCCCCGAGTGGCTTCTTTGTTAAATAAGAAATGGGCTCCGCAAGACTTTGAGGATGCTGCTGTGGAATATTGTCGACTCTTTATATTGGACCCAGTTGCTCCGGCTCGCGCGGCAGCCTATAATGAAAAGAACTCCTTAGAAGTTGCTGGTAGGATTCAATTTATGCTGGATTCGGGATTTCTAGAATTGCCGGAGCGCTTCAAATCATTGGCCCCGGATCATGTTGCTCTTTTACTCTTAGTCTACAGCACGCTGATAGGAGATGATTCTATTCAATTCAAAGGTGATAATTTGGCATGGCTACCGGATTTTTCAGGTTGCCTGGAAAACGAGTGCAAGCATCCTCTCTATCTTCTAGTGGCGAAAATTTTAAGGATGGTCTGATGTCAGAAAAAAGCTCCTGCCCGAGGTTTTTGGTAGAGTGAATACCCCTTAGGTGAGTGCTCTCTGGATTGCTTTGATTTCTTGCGCTGCGCAGGTGTCTGGGTCTGGTTTTGGGAAGACTTCAGCCGAGAGGTATCCTGTGTAGCCGACTTTTCTGAGGGCTGCGATAATGGGGGCGGTGTCAGTGTGCCCAAAACCCATAGCAGACCGGTTGGAATCAGCGAAGTGAACGTGTCCAGTGTGCTTGCCTGCAGCAATGATAGATTCGGCGATGTCACTCTCTTCGATATTCATGTGAAAGAGGTCGGCAAGAAGGACGATATTATCGAGATTGTTATCTTCGATGTATCTTGCTCCCTCCTCAAGATGATTGATAAGGTTTGTCTCGTATCGGTTCAGAGGTTCGTAAATGAACGGGACATTGTATTTCGAGGCGATCTTACCGGCGGTTCTGAGGGCCTCCGCTAGCCAGTTGAGAGCTTGTTCGCGGGAAACTTCACCTCCCCATTTTCCTTGCATGGAGCCTAGGATAGCGGGAGCGTCGAGCTGGCCGCCAAATTCGATCATCTGGATGATGAAGTCGAGAGCCTTGCCTCGAACTTCCGCATCAACATCGGTAAGAGAGAGGCCATGTTTAACCATACCTGCTCCCGTTCCAACTGCGGCTATGTCAAGGTCGTGTTCGGAAGCGAGAGCTTTCACTTTTGCAGCAGAGATGAAGTCGGGGCCGGGTAAAAAGAGTTCGACAGAATCATAGCCATATTTTTTAGCAGCGGAGAAGCCTTCGGGAAGAGGTTGATGGAAAACGAAGGGGCCGGCGACGGCCTCGGAAACTTGAGAGAGCGTGATTGCAGATTTCATAGCAAAGTTTGAATCTTTGGGCGTAAAGCGAATTAAACGGATTCAAGAATGACGTTTCCGTAGGCGGTAGGGTCACCGGTGCGGATGAGGCCAATGGACTTCGGGACTAATCTTTTGAAATCATTGTGAGCGAGACGCGTGACTTCAACTTCTGGGTTGAGTCCTCTGAAGTTATTGAATTGGGCGTCGTAGTTCGCGATGATTTCCTTTGGGTTAGTTGCTAGAAACTCTTCAGCCTGCCAGATACGGCCGACTTTGAAGTTCTCTTTAAGAAGCCCAAGAAGATCGGTGATAAGTGGGATCCCTTTAGTGAGAGATAGGTCGACAACTTCAATTTCGTTCCAATAGGGGAAAGCCCAGTCAGCAATGACCAAAGTATTCGTATGGCGAATCCGTGAGAGGAGATCGTTTACAGCCGGGTTGAGAATTCCTTGTTGAAGCATGGTGACAAGGAATTTGTCAGGCTAATTAGGGATGACCAGCAGATTTAGTCGAGGTCTGGATAAGAGCCTAGAATTTTGACTAAAGAACAGTGTGTTTCAAGAGTGTCGAGAGCTTCTCTGACTTCTGGGTCCTCGCAGTGGCCAGCAAGGTCGACGTAGAAAATATATTCCCAGTCCTTTTGTTTAGATGGTCGTGATTCAATTTTCGACATGTTGATTGCGAATGAATCAAAGGCTTGCAGGGCTTTAACGAGTGAGCCTGGCCGATCATGAACGGCAAAAAGAATACTGGTGCGGTCCTTGCCCGTCGAGGGACAGGTTTTTTCACCGATCACTAGAAAGCGGGTTGTGTTTGTGGCGCGGTCCTGAATGGCCGTATCGAGCATTTTGAGCTCGGCCATTTCTGCGGAAAGCGGACCTCCCATAGCGGCGGCTCCATCACTCGCATATTTTTTGGCAAGGTGAGCAGCTTTGGTTGTAGAAGAGCACTCGACTAGATCGGCATCGGGGAAATTGCGTAGGATCCAGTTTCGACATTGTCCGAATACCTGCGGGTGGGAGTAGAGGGTTTTTATCTGCTCCCGAGGAATGGCCGCCATAAGTCCATTTTCGATTCGCATTAGAATTTGCGCACAGATCCGTAGAGGCGAATCAACGAAAAGATCGAGTGTGGATGAAACAGCACCTTCGGTGGAGTTTTCGATCGGCACTACTCCATAACTGGAGTGGCGCCGAGTGACGTGGTCAAAAACCTCAGCGAAGTTTGGCTGAGCTGTGTATTCCACCGAGTGGCCGAATTTGGAGATGGCGGCCTGATGAGTCCATGTTCCTTCGGGGCCGAGGTAAGCGATTTTCAGATCGTCTTCAAGAGCAAGGGCGGCTGACATGATTTCGCGGTAAATTGCACGAATCGATTTTTCGGGGAGGCGACCCTGGTTTTTAGAAGCAAGTGACTTAAGTAGAGCGTCTTCGCGCTCGGGAGCGTAGATCTCGAGGTCCTCCTTTTTCTTAATCTCACCGACCATGTGGACGGCGTCGGCTCGTTTGGAAAGTAGGTCGAGCAGTTGGGTGTCGATCGCATCGATTGTTTTTCGGATTTCGTCAAGAGGCATAAAATTGATTGGTTATTCTTCTTTGCTGAAATCGGAATCTTCAGCTTTTGGCCCTTTTGCAGCTTCTTCGGATGTTTCTGCCGTCTCTTCGGTTGGTTTTTCAACTGCGGAGAGTGCAAGTTGTGTTTCAGCCTCTTGAGTGGAGCTGGTTTGCTCTTGTTTCTCGTCGTCGCTGTCTTCTTCGGTTCCATCGGGAAGTTCAACTTTGCGAAGTTCTCCAATGTTAGGGAGTTCTTCGATATCAGTGATGCCGAAGTGCTCCAGAAAAAGCTCAGTGGTGGCGTAGAGTAGCGGTCGACCAGGAAGGTCGGCACGCCCTGATATTTTGATAAGTTCTCGGTCGAGTAGCTTTTGCAGCATGCCATCGCAAGAAACACCACGGACGGCTTCGAGCGCCGATTTGGTGACTGGTTGGCGATAGGCGATGATTGCGAGAGTTTCCATGGCAGGAGGGCTGAGGCGCTCGGGCTTGCGACCCGGGAAAAGAAGCTTCACAAACCCCGCGTAGTCGGCTCGGGTGTAGATTTTCCATCCTTTCGATCTTTCGGCGACTACGAAGGAGCGACCACTCGTCTCATAAATTTTATTAAGTTCGACAAGGGCATCTTTGATTTCGTTTTCGCTAGTTTCAGCAAGAGCTTCGAGGTCAAGTACCCTTTCGGGGCTATCGGGGGCTGGGGCGTTTTCTGGGTTCTCGGTAATGGAATCTTCCGAGAATTCGGCGGAACGGGCCCGAACTAGTCGTGCTAATTCGGGTGACGGGAGGGGAGATTCTGAGGCGACGAGCAAAGATTCAAGAATTGAAGGAAGATCCATAAAGCAGGCCGCAGATTAGGAGGCTTGAGCGGAATTTCAAGAGCATGGTGGAAAGATGATAAAATGGATGTGGAAAATCAGCTTGCCTCGGGCTGTTAAAATAACTACAGAACCCGGCCGTTTCCCATCCTCAGTTTTTTTTTGGGAAATGGTATAAGATTAGATTTTTCGTCCCAACCCATTGATTTATGGCTAAAAAAGTTGCTAAAAAGAAAACTGTGAAGAAAACGGCTAAAAAAGCTGCCGTGAAGAAAACGGCAAAAAAAGCTGCCGTGAAGAAAACGGCTAAAAAAGCTGCCGTGAAGAAAACGGCTAAAAAAGCTGCCGTGAAGAAAACGGCTAAAAAAGCGGCCGTGAAGAAAACGGCTAAAAAAGCGGCCGTGAAGAAAACGGCAAAAAAAGCGGCCGTGAAGAAAACGGCTAAAAAAGCTGCCGTGAAGAAAACGGCTAAAAAAGCTGCCGTGAAGAAAACGGCTAAAAAAGCTGCCGTGAAGAAAACGGCTAAAAAAGCGGCCGTGAAGAAAACGGCTAAAAAAGCGGCCGTGAAGAAAACGGCAAAAAAAGCTGTAACAGCCGTTAAATCCGAAGCGGTTGCTACTAAGAAGGTTGCTAAAAAGGCGACAAAGCGGGTTAAGAAAAAAGTTGTAGAGGTTGAGGAATTGCCTCCGGTCGTCGTGAAACGACGTTATGTAAAGCCTGAGAAGGTTGCAAAGCTAACCATCTTTGAGAAAAAACAGCGCCAACGTTTATTGGATCTCCGTGATCAAATTACAGACGTGATGCACGGGATTCAGAATGACACCATTAAAAATGGAGCTGAAGGAAGTGATGCGAGTGGGTCGGGAATGCACCAAGGTGATGCTGGGTCAGATGCTTATGATAGGGACTTCGCCTTAAATATGCTCTCTAAGGAAGCGAATGCACTAGGGGAAATTGAAGAGGCCCTTCAGCGGCTTGAGCTCGGGACATATGGTGTCTGCGAGGAATCAGGCCAAAAAATCCCGAATCCTCGCCTAGAAGCTATGCCTTTTGCTCGACTTACGGTGGAGCGGCAAGCTGCCAGAGAAAGAGAGAATTCCACCCGAGATTTTTCTAACCGCGACTTTGGCTTTAACTAAGCTTGTTTATTCGACTTGGTTTCTTTTTGAATTTTTTCGAACGGTTTGTTTGTTTTTTCGGGGTGATAGTCTATTAGTTGCGTTGTTATGAATAGTTTACTCCCGATCGCAGCATCTTGTATCTTAGCTGGCGGAGCCATTGGTTACGTCATTGGTAACAATGGAGGCGAGGATGCAGCCACTGAAAACGTTGCGGAAAAGGGCAAAGCCCGGGTCCCTGGAAGTTCGCGGTCGGTAGGGCGCTCCAGCTCAAGTTCGTCAAATTCGACTGCCCAGAGCTCCGGAAAGCCAAGCAGCTACGAGGAGGTTGCTAATGTTCCTAGTCAAACTGCCCGCGTCCAGTCTCTTGTTGACCTCTATTCGAATATGTCGAGTGAAGAGCTCGCTGAGGCGGCCGAGAAGCTGAAGGGTCTTCCTATGGGTGAGCGCTTTCTTGCTGGTTCATTACTCTATGCAGCTTGGGCGGAAGTTTCTCCTTATGATGCCATGGATCACGCCAATGGTCAGAGGGGCTGGGAGTCCATGATGATCAAGCCGGGTATTCTCCAGAGCTGGGCCGCAAGTGACCCGAAAGCTGCAGCTGACTACTATGCATCCAACAAATCACAGTTTTCGGCGATGGGGATGATGGGCCGGATGGGGGGAGGAACTGGTGGAGCGACTATCGCTAAAGAATGGGCCAAGCAGGATCCTGATGGAGCTCTTGCTTGGGCCAAGAGTCTTGAAGGAAGAGACGGAAATGATGCAACATCAAAGGTTCTCGCTCAGATTGCTACCACGGATCCTGAGCGCGCCGCCGGGCTGACTTCGGGATTGGAGGGGGATGCCCTAACTAAAGCGAATGTGGACATTGCCAAGGAATGGGCAAAAGCCGACTGGAATGGTGCCGAATCATTTATCAACGGTCTCCCTGCTGACCAGCGAGGTGATGCGTTGGGCGCAGCCGTAAGATCGCTTGCAGATGATAATCCTACCTTGGCAGCCAAGAAGGCTTTGGAAATTCCGGAGGGGGACTCTCGTGACGACGCTATTGAGAGCGTTGCGGAGTCAATGTCTCGGGAGAATCCGGCAGACGCTGCTGCTTGGGTCGTCGCTAACGGGTCAGAGAAGGCACAACGGGACTCCATGCGTAACGTCATCGGCAATTGGGTCGTCCAGGATCCTTCTGCCGCAAAGGCTTGGGCGGTTGCTCAACCAGACGGCGAGCTAAGGGATTCTGCGGTTTCTTCATACGTGATGAGCGATAATAATGGTTCACCAGCTGAGAATATACAACTTGCAGAGACTATTTCAGACGACCGCTCACGGGGCTGGTCGATAGGAATGACCACGATGCGCTGGATGGGTGAGGACCCGAAGGCAGCTTCCAACTATCTTGAATCGTCCGAGTTTATCGACGAAGGTATGAGAAAGCGAATTCTTGGTCGAAGCGGGCGCTAGTCATTCTTCCGGGGGGATGGGTTGGGGTTGTGTCTCATCCTCCTGCTCCAGTGTATTATTTCAGTTTACCGGTTGTTCAAGGGCCTAGGGTTCTAAACAGAAAGGTTATGGCTCCAACAGCATCGTTTTGCAATCCACCGATTTTGTGGTCAGATCCAGGATACGTAGGAGTAGGATAGATGCGTGTCGCTTTATGATGGATCAATGGGGAAATGGTGTCTGGGCAAATCCAGAGTAAATTGATTCCCCAATAGCAGCCTTGCATGTCGGCGGAGGAGTTGTTTCTCTTTTCATAGTCCTATGTCGAATTCCTCCGAAGTGATTTGTCGTCCTACCAAGTGGTTTATTTGGCGGGCTATTTTGATGCTGGTAATGTTTGGGGTGTAGATTATAGCTCTGCGATTCGAAAGTGGGATATCCTAAGAAAAACTATGTGGTAGCCAATTATTCCGCTTTCAATGAAGCGGGAGAAGCTTGGACTGTTGATGCGAACCGGGCCTCTCCGGAGGTTTGGAACGCTTTTGTCGAAAAACAGACCATTAGTTTTGATGAGGATCGCTCAATCTATCCTTCCAATACTGATTTTGGGGAAAAGTGGCCAGAAATCTTGAGGCAGATGGCCAATCACAAAAGCGATGACCTTTGGGCTGATTATAGTGGTGAGAAGGGCTGGCCTCAGAAAGTAAATCTCGAAGATGACCCGAAAACTGCGGGACAAATCCGGGAACAGTTGATTGCGGCGTGTGTTTGCTTCTTGCTCACCACAATCGCTCTGTTTTTTCTGATTCGGACTCGGAGACGTTTCATGAAGGTCGATGATCAGGGCTACTATCCTCCGGGCGGTTCTTTGATCCCTTTTCCGACTATAAAAATCCTCGATATGCGAAAATGGGAGACTAAAGGCCTCGCGACTTTGGTCTATGAGGCTGATGGAAAGGAGAATAAGGCTAAAATTGACGGCATGGTTTATGGGCAATTTAAAGAGGAAGAAGGCGCACCGGCTGAGGCTTTGTTTCAAAAAGTTTTGGAAAACTTCGAGGGCGAGCTCATTGAGCTTGTGGACGAAAATGAAAACGAAGAGGCCAATGATATTGACTCAGAAGGCGATGATGAGGGCGCTTCCGTAGGGGGGGATTCCGACGATTCTGGTGAAAAGGAGTGAATTTTAGGGGTTGCCAATTAGGTGGACTCCCATTAATCCAAAGGGCCATGGCAGAAAATATTGTAGAAAAAGTCACCGAAATCATCGTGGAGCAGCTCAGCGTCACCGCTGATCAAGTAACGCCCGAGTCAAAAATGATCGAAGATCTTGGCGCCGATTCCCTTGACGCAGTTGAACTCGTTATGGCTGTTGAAGAGGAATTCGGTATTGAGGTCCCCGACGAAGAAGCCGAGAAGCTGATCAGCGTTGGCGACATCATCTCTCACGTCGAGAAAGCTCAGGCCTAGTTCTGACTTTGGTTCAATTAAACCAGCTTTTATATGGTAGGTTCCCGAGTGGAACCTACCATTTTTATTAGCCAGTTTGCCAATGATAAGCGATACTTTCCTTGAAGATGGTTACTCCAGATGATTTCCAATACGCGATGGAGACGACCCGGGTCATTCACGAACCGGATCGTCGTATTGAAACGTTTGGTGCGACTCGGTTTGAATTTGAAATTCTAAGTGAGCCAATGGATAGCGTGGGGAAAGTTTGTATTCGACGCGGTGAGGTCGAAGCTCAGAAACCCCAGTTGATTAAACCAGATGGCTTCAGTGAAATTGAATTGGAAGGATTTGATCCTAAAGTTCTTCGAGTCATAGAGCATTTTAAAGAACAGGGCATTGACCTCAGTTTCCTACAATATGGTTTTCAGGTACAAATCCCCAATATATCTAAGGAATTCGTGCACGACCAGCTTGAGAGCGTGAGTGATAAGGCATTGGAAGCAGTGAGAGTTTCCGGTAATCCCTCTCTCGCCATTATCCAAAGTGTTGATGATGCTTGGGAGGTTGGGATTATGAAGTTCACTCTAGATATGATCATGAAGTCACAAGATATCAACCGGTTCGACCTGAAGCGGCGGGGCTTGATTTAGACATGGTTTCCAAATGAAGGGGATTATTACCATCATCAAAATTTTCGCATTCCTCTGCGTGGTTGCGGTCATAGGTGCTCTGGTTCTTTTTCTAAATAAATTTCAGGAGGATTTTAACGATCCAAAGGCAGTCGCCCAAAAGCCTTTGGAGGAAATTATCGAGGCGAATGAGCAAATCAATTTTGAGGCCGGGCAATATGAGTTTAACCGGGCACTCGAACTCATCGCATTGGGTGATATTGAAGAAGCGAAGGAAAAACTGAATTTGATCGAAAACCTTTATCCCGACTCTAATCATTCTCCCGAAGCAAGACGTATTCTCGGAGAGATTAATTTGGACGAGATCCTTTCGATCGAGAATATGGGGAATAAAAAAATTTATCGAGTTTCGCCTGGTGAGGGATATCTCAAGATTGCTACCCAAAATAAGACTACTCTGGACAGTATGATGTTTCTCAATGGGTTGACTGAGTTCGGTAATTTACACAGCGGAGATGAGCTGGTGATCATGTCCCTTGATTTCAAGTTATTGATTAATCTTCCGAAGATGCGAGTCGAGCTCTTCTATCGGGATCAAGGGAAAAAAGAACATGTCTTTGCTAAGGACTACCCAATCCGCAAGCTGGAAACTGGGAGAATACGCCGTGGGCACCATCAGACAAAGATTTCGCAAAAACACGGATATTTGGAGGGGAAGACTTATCCTCCAACCCATCAGAGTTATCGTCATGCCAGTAAGGTTCTAGGACTAAGATTAAGTCGCTCTATGGTTCAATTACGCCCACTTTCCGGAAATGAGATTTTTTCTTCTTATCTGGTGTTTTTTTAGCTTCTTCCGATATGGAAGAGCTATCGATGCTGATTAGGGTCGGAAATGAGGTGGAAGTAAGGATCGCCCGATGATAGAGTCCCCACGCCCCGCAAATTATGGAACTACTTGAATTTGAGAAGCCAATCGCTGAGTTGGAGAAGGAACTGGAATTACTTCAAAACAAATCTCGTTCGCAAGATATTGATCTCAGTTCGGAAATATCCGCTATCGAGGGTAAGTTGACTGAAACTCGTCGCGAAATCTATGAAAACCTGAGCCCATGGCAGCGTGTTCAGATTGCTCGCCATACTAAGCGTCCTTATATGCTAGACTATATCGCAAGATCATTCACTGATTTTTCAGAGCTACATGGTGATCGTATTGTGGGTGACGATCATGCCATGCCTGGCGGTTTTGCGACGATTGAAGGACAACGTTGCGTCGTCCTCGGCCATCAAAAGGGGAGGGATCTCAAGGAGAATTTGAAGCGTAACTTTGGAAGTGCGCACCCCGAGGGGTATCGCAAGAGCCTCCGCTTGATGGAGTTAGCCAATAAATTTTCGCTTCCGATCGTAGCTCTTATTGACACTCCGGGGGCATTTCCTGGAATTGGTGCCGAGGAGCGAAATATCGCCGAGGCAATTGCCCGTAATCTTCGCGAAATGATGTTGCTAGATGTCCCCATTGTGGCTGTTGTGCTGGGAGAAGGTGGTTCTGGCGGTGCTTTAGGGATTGGCGTAGCCGATAAGGTTCTCATGATGGAGAACGCGTATTACTCGGTAATCAGTCCAGAGGGTTGTGCGGCCATTCTTTGGAAGCATCGTAAGCACGCTCCGGAAGCTGCTGACGCCATGAAAATTGCTGCTCCTGACTTAGCAAAATTAGGTCTAATTGATGGCGTGATTCCTGAGGTCCCAGGAGGTGCTCACCATGACCCCGATGCGGCTGCCGATGCTCTGCGCGAAATCGTTTCCAAAAATCTTAAAGAGCTACTGGCACTTTCCAAAGAGGATCTCAAAACGAAGCGCTACGAAAAGTTCCGGCGTTTTGGTGAATGGGATGAGATCTAGGAAAGAGCAATTTTAAGAGCTTCGGCAACTTTGTGATCTGTTTCTGGAAATATTGTCCGAAGATCGATGAAGAGGGCGTCGTCCGTGGTGTAGCCAACGAGTGCTGATTCGCTGACGCGGAGATTTTTTGCTAGTTTGGTGACTGATTGTTTATTCGGAACCAGCTTGATTGCGACTGACGGAAACTCGCTACGCGGCATTGTTCCTCCTCCCGGGCGGGCTAAGGTGTTTTCGATACTGATCTCGGTGCTTTCAGTTGGAAGCTCTTTGATGATGGTCTCAGCTCGGGCCTTCAGTTCATCGACTGACTTTGCGAGGAAGGTCAAAACCGGAACATCGCTTTGAGATGGATCAGCTTTAGTTTCGAGATACTGATCAATCGATTCCTGGAGTGTAGTGAGGATGAGTTTGTCACAACGAACGGCCCGGAAAAAGGGCTCGTTTTTAATCTTTGCGATCATATCGGAGCGGCCGCCGATGATACCTGATTGTGGACCCCCGAGAAGCTTGTCACCCGAAAAGATGACGAGGTCGATTCCTCGGCGAAGGCATTCTTGCGGAGTGGGTTCGTGTTCGATAGGTGCCAGTTCGTCGGTGTTTATAATGGCCCCGGAGCCAAGGTCCTCGACGAGTGGAAGGTGATGGTCATGAGCTAATTGGGCGATTTTAGGAATCTCGGGTTCGCCGATGAATCCATCGATATAGAAGTTAGAACGGTGGACCTTAAGAATGAGAGCCGTTTGAGGTGTAATTGCTTTTTCGTAATCGTGAAGGTGTGTTTTGTTAGTCGCTCCCACTTCTACGAGTTTAGCTCCGGAGGTTTCCAGAATTTCAGGTATACGGAATCCGCCCCCGATCTCAACTAGCTCGGAACGCGAAACGATGACCTCGTTTTTACCTTCTTCGACTAGTGTTCGGAGGGTAAGGACCAGAGCGGCTGCACAGTTGTTTACAGCGGTAGCAGCTTCGGTTTCAAGGAGGCAGGCGAGAGCAGTTTCAAGATATCCGGCCCGTTTTCCACGTGTGCCTGAAGAGAGATCAAATTCGAGGTTTGAGTAGCCGGTTGCAATTTTTTCAAGAGCAGTCGCGGCACGTGGACCCAGTGGAGAGCGGCCTAGGTTGGTATGAATGAGGACGCCAGTTGCATTAATGACAGATTGGAGTCGTGAGTTCGCAAACTTGATTAGGCCTTGCTGGGTTGCTTTTTCGATTTCTTCTCTGGTGTGGTTCTCGTCGGCGAGGAGGCGCTGACGAAAGCGGTCAATTTCGCGCCGGACAAAAAGGTTCACCAGCGGCCGTGGAAGTGAAACCTCCGGTGCAAGTGAAGAGGCTAGTTTTTCGACGGACGGAAGTGCTGCCAGTTTGCTCATGATCTTTCCAAGATTATGGAGTGGGATCGTCTCCGGGTAAAGCCGGAGTCTTCTCTAACCGATCCAGCGGATTCCTCCGTCCTCGAAAGAGATCTTTCGTTTTTTGAAGAGGGCTCCGGTCGCTTTCTTGAAAACCTTTTTGCTGACTCCAAGTTCGAGATTAATGGTTTCGGGAGAAGATTTGTCATCAATTGCCCAGAAACCTCCCCGTGAATTGAGTTCACGTTCCAGACGGGCCTCAAGGTTTTCGATTTTGACATTACCAGGTGCATAGAGAGAGAGGTCCACTTTCCGATCGTTCCGGACTTGCGTGACGTAGCCCTTTATTTCGTCGGCATAGAAAAGTTCCTCGAAAACCTGATTTTCAAAAAGAAGCCCGGAGTATTTTCCGTCGACGATCGCCTTGTATCCCATGTCGGTCTTGCCAAAAATGATCATATCGACTTCAGAGCCATCAGAATAGTCTGGGGTATCGGTTGAAAAGATGCCGGGAAATTCGTTGGGAGGCTACAAGTCGCTCGGCTTTTTGGATCGAGATAAACGTAAACAACAACCAATTGTCCAATTTTTGGAGAGCTTCGTTGCTCACTATAGGGAAGAAGAAGATCTTTGCTGAGACCCCAATCGAGAAATGCTCCGGTATTATTTGAGGCTAGAACTCGTAGGACCCCGAAGTTACCCGGGCTGGTTTTAGGGGACTTTTGAGTAGCGATTGGAAGATCTTCGGAGTCTCGATAGATGAAGACGTCGACTAGTTCCCGTTCTTCGTTAAATCTCTCGCCCTTTGGGAGGAGGATTTCGCCAAGTTCTCCACCGTCCAAAAAAGAACCCTCGTGAACTCCTGGGAAGGGAGTTTTGCGCGCTCGCCGATGTTTGCCATGCGAGGAGCTTATCGTGCTTTCGTTGCTACGTAAACCGTACTCTCAAACTCCTCGTCCTGAATTGGGTTGTGGAAGGGAACAATATGTGACTCAACTTTAGCAAAAACCTCGTTGAGAGATTCGAGAAATGACGCTTCAGGGGGGTCGTCGGACCACAGGCCGAAAATTCCTCCTGATTTAATTCGCCCGGCGAATTTACGTAGACCACTGGTTGAGTAAAATCGGGCATTTTCCTTGGTCAGGAGGTGAGCGGGGGAGTGATCGATATCTAGAAGGATCGCGTGGTGAGTGGTTGCCTTTGATTGATAGCCTTCCTCCATTGAGAGTTCAAAGAAATCACCGTGCACATATTGGCATCGGGGATCGTCGTTGAGCCCTTTTCCGAGCGGAACTAGTTCCTTCTCGTGCCACTCGATGACTGGCTTGAGATAGTCAACGATTTTGAGGGAACCTACTTCATCGAATTCGAGGGCAGCTCTGGCGGTGTAGCCGAGGCCTAGTCCTCCTACGACGACATCAAGCTTCTCTTCTGGAAAGTTTTCCTTGGTCGCTTTGAGGCCAAAGCGGGAGAGTTCTTGTTCAACGACCGTAAACATCGACGACATGAGAAAGGCATTTCCAAGAATAATTTCGTAGATTTCCTCGTTTTCGAGAGAGAGAACGGTTCTTTTTCGGAGGATGAGATCTCCGAGAGGGGTTTTCTGGTAGTCGAGTTCCTCGAATCGGGGAATGTGAGCCATACCGGAGGTTTAATAGGGACTGAGATGAAGAGCGAGGGTGAAAAAAGTTCAAAAACCTTCTTGCCTCAATCGTTTGGCGAATATACTTCCGCGCGGTCCACAACGACAAAACGACCCGTTCGTCTAATGGTTAGGACTCCGCCCTTTCACGGCGGCAATAGGGGTTCGAATCCCCTACGGGTTGCCAAAATCCCAGTTTCGCTAGCGAGGCTGGGATTTTGTATTCGTCATTCAGATGATATCGATACCGTAAGGGCCCAGCTGGAGTTTAGCCAGTGAAGTCGAGTAGCAGTTGTTTTAAAGGTTTGCAGATTGCTTCCGACTCGTTCCCTAACTAAACTTCTTCAAAAGATGAAGTGCGGAATGATTTTGATGACATGCCCCCTGGTTTTCGGGAGCTTGGTTTATGCTGACCGACCTGATTTTAACGACAAAGAAGCCCCGCAGACTCTCGGTGATTTCCGTGAAATCCAAAACGCTCTTCAATCTCATCTTGAGCGAACTCGCTCAGCGACAGTTTGTTTACAAATGGGTGGTGGTTCAGGAAGCGCGGTGATTATTAGCAAAGAGGGTCTTGTGCTGACTGCGGCTCATGTAACGAGTAAGGTTGATGAGGAAATTAAGGTGATCATGGAAGACGGCCGTGAGTTCACTGGTCGTTCTCTGGGGCTAAATTCCGAGACCGATTCGGCAATGCTACAAATCGAAGGCGCTGGCCCTTTTCCTTTTGTGGAAGTTGATTTAAAAGACACTACAAGGCTCGGTGACTGGGTCTTTTCACTCGGGCACTCGGGTGGGTTTGATAAAGCTCGCGGGGTGAATGTCCGCGTGGGTAGATTAGTAAGAGAGGCGGAGACGACAGTTCAGTCGGATTGTATGCTTATTGGGGGTGATTCGGGGGGGCCTCTTTTCAATATGGAGGGTGAATTGATCGCAATTCACAGTAGGGTAGGGGCATCTCGCGAGGAAAGTATGCACGTTCCGATTCGTGAGTTTCAGGCTCACTGGGATGAGTTGAAGTCAGGGAAGTTTATTGGAGACGGTGGTTTTGCTCAGAAGAGTAAACCTGGTACCGGATTTCTTGGTGTCGCGACCGAAGAATCAGAGGAAGGCGGCCTCAAGGTCACCGAACTTTGGAAAGATGGAGTGGCAGAAAAAGTTGGATTAAAGGTTGGAGACCGTATTATAGAAATCGCTGGTGAGAAGGCCACCAAGGTGTTGATGGCAACTACGCTTGCCGAGCTAGGAGCCGGGGATAAATTGACGCTAAAGTGGATTAGCGGGGGAAAGTCTAAGAAAGAGACCATCAAGCTTGGAGAACGACCATGAGAATTTTTATCTTTATATTCGCGTTTTTGCTACCTCTCGCGGCAAATTCACTTCCCTCGGAAAAGCGAAAGAACGGTCCCTTGATTCAGGATGCGCTTTCTCCGGTACAGGTATCGCTCCAAGAAAGCAGTGCCGTCTTTTATAACAATGAGACATCCAAGGCATTTCTTTATGGGACCGTGGTTTCGGATGATGGACTGATTATGACCAAGGCCAGTGAAATCGAGGAGGTGGAAAGCTACTACGTGCGGGTTGGTACCAAGAAGTTCCGGGATCCTATCGTTGTAGCTAGAAATGACGTCTGGGATGTCATGATGATCAAGATCGTAGCGCAGGGCCTCAAGCCGGTGGACTTTTCTCAGGCTAAGGATTTGCCCCACGGCACCTGGGTTGTTTCTAATGGAGCGACCGAGCGCCGTTTTCGTCGCCCCCGTGCCGGTATTATAAGTGCCAACAAGCGTGAGATTCCGGGTGGTTCACCTGCGGTTCTGGGAGTGGGTCTCAAAGAACAGGACGGTGACCTTTTCATCGATAATGTTACTGAGGATTCGGGTGCTGCTCTGGCTGGTTTAAAAAAAGGGGATAAGCTCCTAAAAGTTGATGGCTCAGATATCAGAGATCGTGACGATTTGATCACCTACCTCAAAGAGAAATCTCCAGGTGACAAGATTAAGTTAGTCTTAACACGTGGAAGCGAAGAGCTAAACTTGGAAGTCGAGTTAATGGCCCGACATAAGCTCTATGGAAAGGGCGCAACTCGGAATGATCAGTTGAGTGGTGGTGAAGCTCAGCAGTCTGCGCGAAGGACCGGCTTCCCGATGGTTTTACAGCACGAGACAATGCTAAATCGTAACACGGTCGGGGGACCCGTTTTCACATTGAATAACCAATTTGTGGGAATGAATATTGCAGCAGTGAACCGAGTTGAAGCATTTGCGATTCCAGGCCAGGAGCTATCAGAGCTTTTGGCTGAGCTCCGAAAGGAGCCTTGAAAAACGGATTTACGCTAGGCCTTGCTACTTTTGTTGGAATCGGTGCTTTTTGAAAATATCTAGAGTCTGTTTTCTTTCCGCGCTGTGATCGAGAATGGGAGCTGGATATCGGTCGGCAAGCGGTTGACCATCTTCCGGAGGAGCTTGGAATCTTTTCGGGTCAACCGTCTTTAGTTCAGGGACCCAACGCTTGGCAGAGCGCTCGCTCACACCCGTGTTGCGCCCGGCGCTGAGCACGTCTCGGCGGCGTTCGACCTTCCGGCGCTCCACTGCCAGCGCCGCCGCGGCGCTGGCGCCGCTCTCCGTGTGCTTGAGCGACTCCTCCGAGCGGTAGAGCTGGGCGCGCAGGTCGACCATCGTGGCAACTTGCCACAACCATGCTCGATCTCCTGCGCCCGCTTGGGCATGAAGCGACTGACTTGCGAAGTTCAGCGCATCCGAGCGATCATGCTCGGGAACCGTTTCGCCTAATTGCCAGCGCAACTTTTTGCCGGGCTCTTCCCATGGGAGTCCTCTCCAGTCTGGATTGAACTCATCAGAAAGAACCTCAGGAAAGTGGTAGAGAATTTGGAAGTAGAATTCGCGCCATCCAAGTTCCTTGAGATACTGTTCGGATCCTGTTTTGACAGCTTTATGGTAAAGTTCTCGAATCGAAAGAGTCCCCCAACGCAGATCCTGAGAAAGCCGGCTTGTTCCGGGAAGCGAGGGAATGTCACGAGTATCATCATAGCGTGAAATTCGGTGTCCGAGGGCCTCGCTCATTCGCTGCCTAGCTGCCTTTTCACCACCCTTTGGAAGTTCCCAGTCCTCCTTCTCAAGCCCCCAATGTGAGAGGGTGGGGAGGGGGAGTGATTCCAGATCACTCGGTGTCTTGATAGAGCTAGGTCGCCCACCTGATCTGCGCTTTTCGACCGGAAGCCAACGCTTTGCAAATGGAGTGTAAACACGATAGGGCGTTCCATCACCCTTCAAAACTTCAGTAGGACCATGAAGGGTGGCATCCTGAAACGAGTGAACTGGAATGGATGATTTTTTTTTGAGTTCGGCCTCCACTGCCTGTCCGAAAGGATCGACGTCCTCGTTTAGAAAAATAGCGTCAACCCTTGCATCTTTAGCAAGTTTAAGGATCTCTGAGATAGGGTCTCCTTGGCGGATGATGAGTTGCCCACCGAGATGCTCTAAATTACTGGAAAGCGACGCTAGGCACTCGCAGAGGAAATTTTGGCGCTTTGCGCCAGTCCATAGATTTGACCCCGTCCAATTGCTGAGGATGTAAACTGGGACGACCTCGTTTGAAGATGAAAGGGATGCAAGGAGCGAGGTGTTATCGGTGAGTCGAAGATCGCGGCGAAACCAATGGATAACCCGGCGGTAGGCTTTGGACATGGCAAAATCAGGCAGCCTCTAGGATTTTCTGAGCTTTTTCGATGGTCGCCTTGCTGAGCCTCCCGTTGATTCGGCGAGAATTGTCAATGAGTCTAAGCAATCTAGCCCTAGTTTTCTCCGCTGCACGGAGAGAATCGCGGGGACACCCGTAACCCTTATCAGAAAAATATTTGGTGAAAGTAGTCCCAGTCCTACTTACACAGAGGCGCCAGCCCTCGAAGGCAGTTGTTTCGTAGGTAAAACGAGTCAAATTTTTTTGAGATTTTAACATAACGGCTGATTTTGATTGACCTTTAATCCAGTTTTTGGAGATTTCACCTAAAAATGGGTCTAAAAAGGCGATTCTTTGATGAACCGAAGCAAAAAAGGATTGCATAGGGCCTCCTAAGCTGGTTTTTTCCGCGCTCGCGAGTTTTACAAATCGTCGTAGGTCCTTTGGAATTCCCCTCCGGAATTCGCTCGCTCAAAGGGAAACCCGACAAACCCAAAAAAAAATGTCAGAAGAAAATACTGAAGTTGAAGAGAAGCCCGATCCAATCAAGCTGAACCGTTTCGAGCTCCCAAGCCGTCTTATCAAGAACGAAGACACCGCTACCGATACATTCGCCCAGTTCACCGCTGAGCCATTTGAACAGGGATTTGGCCATACCATTGGTAACTCTCTCCGTCGCGTTCTCCTCTCCTCACTTGAAGGCGCAGCCATCACATCCGTGCGCATCGCTGGAGTGCAGCACGAGTTTGCGACTCTTCCTGGAGTCATTGAAGATGTCACTGACATTGTTTTAAACCTGAAGAAGGTGAAATTTAAGGCTCATGAGAAAGAGCCCCGCGTCCTCAGCCTCAAGGTCGAAAAAGAGGGAGTAGTTACCGCCGGCGACATCCAAGAAGATAATATCTATGAAATTGTCAATAAGGATCAAGTCATTTGCACCCTCGATAAAAAGGTGAAATTCGATGCCGAGATCGAGGTTCAAGTGGGCCGTGGTTTCAAGACTGGCGATGAAAATAAACGCGATGGCGCTCCTATCGGAGTAATTGCGATTGATTCAATCTTCTCGCCGGTTTCACGCGTGAAGTATGAAGTAGGGGCGACCCGTCTCGGTCAAATGACTGACTTTGACAAAGTGGTTTTAGACATCTGGACAGACGGGCGAATCGAGCCTCATGATGCTCTCTTGCAAGCTTCTGCGATTCTGCGTCATCACCTAGACGTGTTCGTCAACTACGACGATAATGCCGTCGGATTTGAAGAGGCGCCTGCCGAGCAGTCCGAAGAGAACGCTGCCCTCAAGAAGCTTCTTAATATGAGCGTAAACGAGATTGAACTTTCCGTTCGTGCCGCCAACTGCCTCAACAATGCAAATATTACCTCGGTTGGGCAGCTTGCCCTTAAGCATCTTGGGCGAAACTTATCGTAACTTCGGTAAAAAGTCACTCAACGAGATCAAAGACAAGCTCGAGCGAGCTTGGCCTTGGCCTTGGCCTAAATCTCGATCCTTCACTCTTAACTGGGCCTGCACTTGGTGCTCCGGCTGCTCCCCGCCTTGGTGTGGAGGAAGAGGCTCCGGTTGGACTTGCAGACCTCATCGCTCAAAACCTCGACCAGTAAAGGTCGCTTCAATATTGAAATTTAGAAATAAACAAACTGATGAGACATCGTCGTAAAACAGTAAGACTCCAGCGCAAAGACGGTCATCGTCGTTCTCTGCTTGCCAACCAAGCCTGCGCTCTCATCGAGCATGGTCGTATTCGCACTACCCTTGCTAAGGCTAAGGCGCTTCGGCCCATCGCTGAAAAGCTTGTCACCCTGACAAAGAAGGAAGATGGCGTTCATGCTCGCCGGATGGCGTTTCGGTTCCTTCGCCAGAAGGATAGCGTGAAGCGTCTTTTTGACATCGTGGCTCCTGCCGTCGGTGATCGTCCGGGCGGCTTTTGCCGGATTACCAAGCTCGGGCCTCGTCCTAGCGATTCCGCTCCGATGGCAGTCATCGAGTGGGTTGATTTGGAAAATCTTGGAGACGATATTGATATCGATGACGATATCGATGACGTTGCCGAAGCGGACGAAGAGTAAAAGTAACTCTTAAATCGAATTCCAAGCGGCTGACTTCCTGAAGGAGGTTAGCCGTTTTCCGTTGCTCGAGTTATTCCTTTCTTCAATCTGCGTTCGAAATGATTGCCAAAGTAAATTTTGTCTCCTTTGCTGCTGCACTCGGCTTTTTTTGCCTGCCTTGGTTGGACTTCCAATGCTCCGATAAATCAAAGATCACGCAATCTGGATTTCAGACCGTTACGGGGGGTGGGAGTCTCGGGGAAGAGGTTAAATTAAAGTTCGGAGATCGAGATGATGACGAAAGCCGGGAAAGCTTTGATGCCGCGTTGTATGTGGCAGTTGCTTTAGGTTGTATCGTCCTTGGTCTGCTACTCGCATTTATTGGATTGCTAGGGGGTGGGTCACCTTCACCTGCTCTACCGGCCCTTGCTGCTATGGCTCTCATTTTGATCGGATTGCAAATGAAGCTTGGATTTCCCATGGAGCAGAAGATCATTAAATTAAATAAAATGACCGGGATTGAAGGTGGAGCTGCAGCAGTCGATGCTAGCGAACTTTTGACACTAGAAAAAATAAGGATCGTTTACCGTCCCGGAATCTATTTTGAACTGGGAAGTCTCTTGCTCCCGATCGGTGTCGCGTTCTTTGCGATGAGGCCCACTTGAACGAGAGGGTCGTTTGCTCAGCGTCCGTCTCCGGTATAGATGATTTTGCCGTCTTTCGGTGCCTGAGGCCATGGAGTTTTACCCCGTGGCCATTGCTGCGGCTGGTTCTTCCGGATTTTTTGAACTTCTTGTTTTACCCAATCTGCAACAGTTGCGTTTTCCTTTTGTCCGTAGACCCAAGGGAGGGCAGGCGTCATGAGACGATTTGTTCCTTTTAAAGCAGGGCGCTCTTTTCCAATTGCAGTCACCCGATCATTGAGTTGTTTTACGATTTTCGGGTATTTGGCCGCGATGTCTTTTTTTTCGGAAGGATCATTTTTAAGATCATAAAGTTCCTTCCCGATCAATTTATATTTTCCTTTGCGAATCGCAGGGAATCGAACACTGCCAGAAACTTCAAAAATGATCTCATCGCGGGGGCTCGGTGATCCCGAAAAAAGAAGATTGGTCATATTTTTTCCATCCAGAGGGCGTTCTTGATCGAGTGGAGCTCCTGCAAGAGTGGCGAAGGTGCTGAAAAGGTCGGTGATGTGTATCAGTCCGCTATTTTCGGAGTTTTCTTTGATTTTTTCAGGCCAGCGCATCACGCAGGGCACGCGGACCCCGCCTTCGTAGTTTGTATTCTTGGTTCCGCGGTAGGGCGTGTTCATTTCTTCTCGGAGGCCGCCGTTATCGTTCGAAAAGATGATAAGCGTATCATCTCGGAATCCACTTAGATCGATAGCGTTTACGATAAGCCCGACAGCATCATCGAGGCACTTTAGAGCTGCTTGTCGTTTGCTGTGTTTTTCCGTGTAGCGAGGGATTTCTTCAAGAGGGCCATGAACTGCGTTGAAGGCGACATACATGAAGAGGGGGTGATCTTGCCGCTTCATACGGTGGTCTGCGATCACGCGAACGGCTTCGTTAGCGATTAAGTCTGTGCTGTAACCTGGCTCAAATACCGGTTGCTGGTTCCTGTGCCAATCGTAGACTGCGAAGCGGGCAGGCGCGTTGTGGGGAATCGTTTTATTATTGTAGTCAATACCCCATCCGTAATGACCGTATTGGTGGTCGAAACCCTGACCCATTGGGAGTTGACCGGGAAGCCATTCTCCGCAGTGCCATTTACCGGAGATAGAGGTGAAGTATCCCACCTCTTTTAAAGCTTCTGCAATTGTGCGTTCCTCGGATGCCACTCCGTGGATTCGTCGCGTTTCGTCGCCTTCCTGATTTTTGACCAAGTTCATCCCGAGTTTGGCGAGGTAGCTAGGTTTTCCAAAATCTTCCGACCGCCAATCACTCCAAGTTCGAAAAGCGTATCGTCCGGTCAGGAAGGCTGCGCGGCTAGGGGCGCAAACAGCATGAACATAGAATTGGTCTAGGCTAACTCCTTGTGATCGAAGTTTCGTGATATGTGGTGTGAGATTGGCTTGGCCTCCATTAAAGGCTGGTTCGTTCCATCCCATATCATCTGAAAGAATAAAAATAATATTGGGCTTTGATCCGTCGACCGGAGAACCTTGAGTTAGGTTAAGGGTGGCGAGAAAGAGAATCAGTTTTTTCATAAGAATAGGGCTTAAATATTACAAATTTGAATAGCCTCTTTGAGTCCCTTCATCGGGTCGCCGGTAGGAATCCATTCGTGACCGACGTAGCCTGAGTAGTTGACCCTAAGGAGGGCTTTCATAATTCCTCGATAATTAATTTCTTGGTCGTCGCCGATTTCCCCGCGTCCGGGATTTCCGGCGATTTGGACATGGCCGATGAACTCGTGGTGCTGCTCAATTCGGCGGATGAGATCTCCATCCATGATCTGCACGTGATAGGCGTCAAATAAGATTTTGAAGGATGGAGAGGAGACCGCTTTGACAATTTCGACGCACTCATCGACATGGTCACCTTGATAACCAGGGTGACCTTTCATGTTTTCTGCGATCTTGGAATTTAAAGGCTCGAGAATCAGGGTGACGTCATGTTTTTCGGCGACTTGCGCCATTTTCTTGAAGCCCTCAATACAGTTTTTGACTCCTTTCTCGATCGAGACATCACTGCCATTTTTGTGATGAGTGGTGTCGAGCAGGCCAGTGAAAGTCATGACATTGGGGAACCCGGCAGCTCCGGTTGCAGTAATGGCTTTTTCTAAGACTGAAAAGATTTCGGGATGATGACCTTTGTTGTTCATACCCCGTTCGAAGTTATGAGATTTGGTGGCAGCACAAACTAGTCCAGTGTTTTTCAGGAGGGGAAGTTGCTCGGAGGAGAAGAGCTCGACTCCAGCGATGCCTAGCTTTTTGGCATTTGCGATGAGGTCTTGCGGTGTCCACTTGGCTCCGACCATGAAAGGCCACGCGGCGATCACTTGTTTGATACGGCCTTCACGGGCGATCTCGTCTTGAGCAGCTCCGGGCGAGGTGAGTGCTGCGGTGCCTAGGCTGGCGAGAAAATTTCTTCGGGAAGGCGTCATTCTATTTAAGGTGTCGGTGTGAAACGTTTTTTACGGCTTCCAGCTTCGAGAAGAGCCGCTTGACGATCTCAGGGTGTTCTAGGAACAGATTTTTAGATTCGGAGGGATCTTTTCCAAGGTGATAGAGCTGTCCGGTAGCCCCTGCTGGTTTAGGCTTTACGTTTTTTGGCCTGCTGAAGCCCCCTGATCCGAGCGCGTCAATTAGTTTCCAGTGACCTTCGCGAACCGTCATCACCTTGGCGCTCCCGGCTCGCATTACAAAGGTATCTCGCAGGGAAGGTTTGCCTTTGAGCGACGGAAGAAAGCTGAAGCTATCAGGACCTGCTTCTTGTGGTATTTTTGCTCCCATAATGTCGGCTAGAGTGGCGAAGAGATCGGTGAAGCAGATGGTGTGATTGACGGTCCGACCTTCTTTAATCGCGGCGGGCCAGCGTATGATGAAGGGCATGCGGTGACCGGCTTCCCAGGCGTCTGCTTTCATGCCACGGAGCCCTCCCTGAGAGTCGTGACCATATTTCGTGACATCTTTGTCGAACCAGCATGGGCCATTGTCGGATGTGAAGATGACGAGGGTATCTTTGTCCATGTTCGCCCTTTCAAGGGCTGTGAGCACCTTGCCGACCTGCGCATCCACCATCATGACGAAATCGCCATAAATACCAACCTTACTTTCACCCAAAAATTTCTCTGATGGAAGCCAAGGAGTATGGGGGGCAGGGTAGGCTAAGTAGAGCATCAGTGGTTTTTTTTTCTGATGTGTCCTGATGATTTTCACCGCTTCATCCGTGAATTTTGGGAGGACCTCATCGATATTCATATCGGGTGAGATTCCACCCGCCCGGCGCATACGGCCCTGAATACCATTCCAGCCAGTTCGCTCTGGTGAGAGTTCTTTGTCGATGTGTCCGGTGGGTGGGTGAACAGCTTTATTGTTCCGTATGTAAAAATAAGGCGGGATATCTGTTGAAGCGCGAATACCAAAGTAGGAATCAAACCCACGGTCAACGGGTCCCCCAGGGAGTGGTTTGTCGTATCCGTTTTCTTTGAAGCCGACATGCCATTTGCCCACCATTGAGGTCTTATATCCCTGTGATTTTGCGAGAGAAGCTATGGTCATTTGATCCGCTTTAATCAAGGGGTTCTTTGGCCAGAGTCCCACATTCGTGCGGAAAGGATAACGACCGGTGAGGAGGCCGTATCGTGACATGTGACAAAGAGGACCCGGAGCGTGAGCGTCGGTGAATTTCATGCCTTCGCGCGCTAACGAATCGATGTGTGGGGTGCTAATCATTGATCTGGGATTAAAGCACCCTGGATCGCCATAGCCCATATCATCGACCAAGATGATGACGATATTGGGTTTAGGTTTAGCTTGGGAACCCATCAAAGCGATGAGGGAAAGAAGAAGGCATTTAAATAACATCCCTGATAAGATATGAGCTGCGATCCCAGTCGGGAAGTAGGAAAACACTAGGATTTTAAAATGAAGTGTTAATTTTTTTTCCTGATATACGTAGATCTTATAGCAATCGAAACTATGGAAGGGGATTTTTTGAAATGATCATGGCTGACGTCCTTTTGTGGACCTTTGTGATTTCAGGATTTTATATCATCTTAATCGCTTACTGGGTTGGGGCGGTTGGGCTAGCCCCGGGCCTAGTGGAAAGAAGTTGTGAGCGGTTTGGAAATTCGCCGTGGAAGTCATTTTTCATCGGCCTCGGAATGGGAGTTCCCTTAATAGTAATAGGATTATTGATTGCGAATGGAGGAGCTCCGTTCATCAAGATTTTTGGGATTTTAATCGTTCTTTTGGTCTTTCTGTTGGGTCTTTGTGGGTCGGCGGGATTATGTTTGAGGATTGGGAAAGGCTTGGTGCATCCTTTGGATGAGGCTCAACCTTGGCTGCGGGTCAAACGTGGCGGAATTGTGCTCGGCTTGATGATTATTTTCCCGATCCTTGGCTGGGTCTTTGTCTTGCCAGTGGCGATCCTCACTGGGATTGGAGCGGCCTTTTTGGGCTGGCGTGATAGTAAGAAAGTTTCTGAGGAATGAAGTCAAAGATTTCAGATGATCTTTCTCGGCGCATTTTTCTGAGAGGAGCTGCGGGGGGTTCACTCTTTGCAACTTCTGGGTGCGAAAAGATTGAAGACCTTCTAGGAATGAGGCCGCAGGAAGGTCCAGTTGTTCCGCCTTCTGGTGAAGGGGTTGATCTGGTCTCCCACGTTTTAAATCGGATAACTTTTGGGCCGGATCCTTCAGAGTATGCAAGAGTGAAAGGCTTAGGTGTAGATGATGAATCTTCAGTTGGAGTTTTTCTTGAGGAGCAACTGAATCCTAATGAGATTGAAGACAGAAGAACTCAACGGGCGTTAAGAAGGCTAGAGGCTATCCATGCCCCACTTGGCGAATTATATGAATACAAGGAAGCTCATCTGCTTGAGCAATTGACTCGGGCAACCTTGATTCGGGCCACTCGGAGCAAACGTCAGCTTTTCGAAGTAATGGTGCATTTCTGGAGCGATCATTTTAATATCGATATCTCTAAAAAAGAATGTCGTTGGTTAAAAGTGGCCGATGACCGCGAAGTGATTCGAAAGCATGCGATGGGCGATTTTTCGGCTCTGCTGAAAGCTTCTGCGCTCAGTCCTGCCATGCTTTGGTATCTTGATGGGCGCGAGAACCGAAAGTCTGGGGAGAGTGAGAAGCCAAATGAGAATTATGCGCGTGAGTTGTTGGAGCTTCACACGCTGGGCGTGGGTGGGGGATACACGCAGAAGGATGTCATGGAAGTCGCAAGATGCTTGAGTGGATGGACTGTGAGAGGGAAAGATCGATTTTTTAAAGGGAAGGTTGAGTTCCATGCCGATGCTCATGATGACGGAGTAAAGGTAGTTCTTGGGAATGAAATTGCTCCGGGGGGTGGCAAGAAGGATCTCGATGATATTTTGGAGATTCTTGGTAGACATCCCTCAACCGCTCGATTTCTTGGGAGAAAACTTTGTATTCGCTTTATTGCTGATGAGCCCTCTGAGGCTTCGGTCAATGAAGTGGCTAGAACGTTTTTATCTAGCAAAGGAGATATTAAGGCGACTCTGCGGGCGGTGTTCGCGACTCAAGAGTTTTTGCAAGGGCCTCGAACCCAAAAGCTGAAACGGCCCTTCGAGTTTATTGTTTCGGCTCTGCGGGGTGTGCGAGCAAGGGTTTCGTCCGAAATAGACGTGGTAGATTATTTGATACGAATGGGGCATGCTCCATTCCAATACCCCACACCAGATGGATACCCTGATGTTGCTTCGCCATGGACTGGGACCTTGCTCTGGAGATGGCACTTTGCGATTGCTTTGGCTCGGAATGAGGTAAGTGAAAATATCAAAGTTGAAGAAAAAATTTTGATCGAAAAGGCGGGTGGAGTAGATGGTTTAGCAGCATCGTTATTGGGTCGGAATCCATCGGTTGAAGAACAAGCAGCAATCGAGATCCCTTTTGATCCCGAGCTTTTGATGGCCTCACCTGGATTTCAGTGGAGATGAAAGGCAGCGGAATTATTTCAGGCAACGGAGACGAACAATCCACTCTCGTAGTCGTTTTTCTTCGGGGTGGTGCTGACGGTTTGACTTTGGTTCCACCGGTTGGTAACAGCGATTATTACAAGGTAAGACCGACGTTGGCTGTTGCAGAAAAAGATATTTTGAAACTCGGCGACGCTAATTGCGGATTAAATCCGGCTTTCTCAGGCCTTTATAATATTTATAGGGAGGGTGGACTTACTGTTGCTCCGGGGGTGGGATCAAATGATGAGACTCGCTCCCATTTCTATGCTCAGGATCTCATGGAACATGGAGGTCAATTAGCTGGCGGATGGTTGGGTCGATTTCTACGATACCGAGAAGGAAAACCCCCGAGTGCGCTTTCGGCTGTAGCGCTTGGTAAGTCAATGCCCGAGGTGTTGCGTGGTGCTCCGGCAGCAACTGTAATGGAATCACTTGATACTTTTTCGTTGGGAAGTGGATCAGGACCAACGGAGTCTTTGCAGACTGAGCTGGGCGCTCTTTATGGCGCTAAGGAAAATATTTTGGGAACCGCGGCCCGGGACACCTTGGAAGCTTTGGGTCGGGTTGAGAGATTACGACGGGAAGATCTCCCGCCTGAGAATGGGGCGGAGTATCGCGATGATTCATTCGCTAATGGCCTGCGCCAAACCGCCCGTTTGATCAGAGCTCGGGTTGGACTTGAGGCAGTTTCGATTGATCTTAATGGATGGGATTCTCATTTTGCCCAAAGCTCGTTGATTTCTCCCTTGATGACACGTTTGTCGGAGGGGCTGGCGGCATTTCATCGTGACCTCGGCAAGCTAATGAATGCGGTGACCGTAGTCGTAATGACAGAGTTTGGTCGCCGGGTCGCTGAGAATTCTTCTTTTGGGACCGATCACGGCCGCGGTGGATCTATGTTGGTGATGGGCGGGACTGAGCGCGGAAATGTTCTTGGAGAAATGCCTGTCATCGAAACTGGTATCCTAGTCGGCCCTGGAGATGTCCCGGTAGTCACAGATTATCGTGATGTATTGAGGCCAATTCTAGCTCGACATGGCGCTGGAGGGGCAATGGGTAAGATTTTTCCGGAGAATTAGATTACCGGGCTGGGATGGCGAGGGGGATTTCGTCGTCGTTGACTGGGATGGCCCGGGGGACTTCATCGTCGACTGGTTCCACAACTAAATCACGTGCTGGGGCAATGGGTCCATTCTTGATGTTTGGGAGCCGGTCAGATCCTTTCATGATATCGACCCAAATTGGCAATGCGAGGCTAGCTCCTGAGCTTCCTTTGAGAATTGTTTTCCCATCATCCATTCCCACCCAGACAGCGCAGGTTAAAGCTGAAGTGTAGCCTGTATACCAACCATCAGTAGGGCCATTAGTTGTGCCAGTTTTACCTCCGGATGGAGTTCGGAAACCATAAGTCGAACGGATCGCTTTGCCGGTTCCGTTTTTGTTTACGTCCTCAAGAATACGGGAAACTTCCCAGGCCGATTTCTCATCAGCAGCTTGATATGCGATGGGGCCATTTTTCCAAATGATCTCACCGGAACGATCTTTGATGGTCTGAATATAGTAAGGGCGAAATCTGGTGCCGCCATTTGGAAAGATGGTGTATGCGCTCGCTACGGCCTCTGCTGAAGCACCCCAAGATCCCAAAAAAGAAGAGGGGACCAGTGGGATGTTGCTTACGTTGAAGCCGGATGATCGAGCCACCGTGATAATATTCTCCATCCCGGCTTTTGCAGCCACTCGAATCGCCGAAGTGTTACGTGATTCAACAAGCGATCTTCTGACGGGTATCTCCAAGTAATATTTTCCATCGGAATTTGCGGGGTTCCAATTTGGATTGGCGCCCCGAAGTTCGCCTGGCCTAATGGGTGCATCGCTTATGGTGTCATAAGGTTTTACACCTCGGTTGAAAGCCGCGAGGAACATAAAGGGTTTGAAGACGGACCCGATCTGCCGTTCGGATTGGAGGGCACGGTTGAACTGCGATTCATTTGCATTTCGCCCGCCCACGATTGCTAGAACTCCCCCGGTTTCGTTATCAATAACCACGGTTGCACCTTGAAGGTAATTCGGGGCGCCCCGGCCATTCCACTGGGATCTTTTTTGATGGGGAAAGCCCCGTCTTTGTTCAACTTGAGCTAAGCGTTTTTCCATCGAGCGTTCGGCTAGCTCCTGAATATTTGGATCGATCGTAGTTTCGATGATTAGTCCACCATCAAGGATGTTCTCTTCCTCGAGGATTCTTTTTAAATCACGGCGAATTGCATCGAGCGCGTAGCTTCCTTCGCGAAGATTGTTTGGTGAAGAAACTTTGAGTTCTTGTTTGCGAGCGGCATCAGCTTCATCCTCAGTAATAGCATCGTTCTCAACCATTTTTTCGAGAACCCAATCTCGTTGAAGTTTGGCTTTTTCAAGATGGCGGAAGGGAGAAAATTTATTGGGGGCGCGGATGATGCCAACCAAAAGGGCTGATTGTTCTAGCGTTAGTTCCTTGGCTGATTTGTTGAAGTAAGTGTGAGCGGCTACTTCAACCCCTCGGAGCGACCCACCCCAAAAAATTCGGTTCATATAGTGTTCAAGGATCTCATTTTTTTCGAAATCGGATTCGATTCGAACCGCTATGAAAGTCTCGAGAATCTTTCGATGAATTCCCGCTACAATCCCTTCGTTTTGTTTTTTTAGGGCAAAGCTATTACGAGCGAGTTGCATGCTAAGTGTTCCACCCCCTTCAAGTTTTCCACGGGTTAGGGCGCGCCATGCAACGCGCGCCATCGAACGGAAATCAACCGCACCATGGCTGCGAAAGCGCTTGTCCTCTTGCGCAATGAGAGCGTCGACAAAGTGAGAGGGAACGTCTGAATAGGTAATAATCCTCCGATTTTTGCCGTGGAGAAAGCCGATTTCTTGTCCTGCTGAGTTTTTAAGAATATGCCCTTCGCGATCTTTGATTTCAGTTCGAGCAGGCATTTGAACCACGTCTTCAAGGTCGTAGGTGGATGCAATTGTGTAGTATACGAGAGAGATACAGGTGCCGAAAACACTTCCAATAAAAGCTAATGATAGGCCGATTCGAGATGGCCACTTTAACCAAAAAGAAAATCTAGAGGTGAGGTGTAGAATGATGCGGAAAGGAGCCAAAAAGAAATCACGGGCTTTAAAGTTAAACTTTGGAGCCTTTTTCTTAGCTGATTTGTTTCGGACAGCCTTTCTTTGGGCCTTCTTTCTTGGGGGCATCTTATTACGGGCAGACCTTACGCGCCCGTGAGCGAAGGCCAAGATCTCATTTGTCCGTAATGATCGTCAATAATTCAGGGCCTTCAATTTCTTGAAAGTTTTCAAAACAAGAGGAACCTCCGTCGTCGATTTAGTTTTAAGGACCATGGTGAAAATTTTTGTCTCATTTTTAATTCTTGTGCCAGCGGTAATACTTCCTGCTGCGCCGATAGTGGGGGGGCTCGGAGACCTAAAGAAGCTGCAAGCCCAAGTGCAAAGGGTCGTTCTTGAGAAAACGGAAACGACGGTTTCTCTTGTTTCGCCAACAATTGGAGCTTCGGGAAGCGGGGTGATTATTTCTAGTGATGGGTTGATTCTTACGGCAGCCCACGTGATCGAGCGTAGCAAAGAAATGACAGTAATTTTTCCTGATGGACGCCAAGAGAGAGCGAGAGTGTTAGGAGCTAATTTCACACGTGACGCGGCCATGGCCAAGCTGATTGGCCCAGGGCCATGGCCTTTCGCTGAGGTTGGAGAGTCCAAGTCACTTGAAGCCGGCGATTTCGTGGTCGCGATGGGCCACCCTAAGGGGTATGACCCTACCCGACGGCCTCCGGTTAGATTCGGAAGGGTGATGAAAAAGGGCAACCTAGACTTTGTCACAACTGATTGCACTTTGATCGGTGGTGATAGTGGTGGTCCGCTTTTCGACCTCAATGGGCGTGTGGTGGGAATTCATTCGCATATTGCCCCGGATCGTAGGGTAAATAACCATGCGGGTCTTTCGGGTTTTAAGCGTTCATGGGACAACATGGTCGCCGGAAAGTTATGGGGCGTCCTTGGTGGTGATCGAAGGGATCCTAACCGTCCTGTGCTCGGACTCAATTTACGGAAGACTGATTTGGGGCTCGTTGTGGATGAGGTTCCCCGTAGCGGTCCAGCATTCTCTGCAGGATTCCTTGCAGGAGACTTGGTGATTTCGATCAACGGGGAAACCACTAGTGAGGTTCAAAAACTCTCAGAGATCTTCGTGGATCTCCTTCCTGGTGAGGAAGTAGAGGTGAATTATAGTCGGGGAGACTCCAAACTCACGAAAACGGTCAAACTTGCCCGTCTCGGTGATATCCACCTCAACGAACGTCGATAGCTGATTATGAAGTTTTTTTGGTTTTTAAGTTTTCTGACTACCTCAAGTCTCATTGCCCAATTGGGGCTTTCGAATGCTCAAGAAGTGACTGATGCACAAGCACGGCAGATTTTTGTGGCGCTTCGTGCCACGGGCACTAGCGCTAAAGATGTAGTCTATCCAATTTATTCAGGTGGAAAGCGTATCTCATATGGAATTTCACTAGGAGGGGGGAGATTGCTGACAAAGGCCAGTGAGCTCAGGCAAAAGCGGGGATTGTATACTGCAAATCGTGAGCAGGTTGCTTTGAATGCCGGAATCTCGGGTGTTTATGCTGATCATGATCTTGCCGTGCTAGAGGTGCCGGGGCTCGAGGCGCCGACTGTTGAATGGGCGGATGCTGGGGATCTCTCAGAGGGTGCTTTTCTTTCAGCCATTCGGCCCGACGGCGAAGCTCAGGCAATGGGGGTTCTTAGTGTGCGCGAGCGTAGCCTGAAATCGACTGATCAGGGTTTTCTTGGGATTGAAATGGATACGCTTGAGACTGGCAAAGGAGTAAGGGTGAAGAATGTGGTCGAAGGCTCCGCTGCGGCTGAGGTAGGAATTCGTCAGAGCGACATCATCGTAAAAATTGCGGGGCAGGAGGTGAAAGGGTTCTATGAATTATCGACAAAACTAAGGCGATTGAAGAATGGAGAACAGCCTGAGATTGAGTTGCTGAGGAATGAAGAAATCCTCCAAGTAAGGCCGACCTTGAAAGGGCGTGAAATTCTTCAAGGCGTTTCTCAACGACTTGAAAAAATGGATCAGATGAGCGGCGGACAAAGCCGCGTTCGGAGTGGGTTTGGGAATGTGATCCAATCAGATATGGAGCTTGAGGTCGAGGATGCAGGGCTTCCGATCGTGGATTTAGACGGGAGAATTATCGGGATGGTGATCGCGCGTGCCGGGCGTATTAGCACCCTGATTTTGCCGGGTGACGATATCATAGATGCTCTCAAGAATCCTCCCGCGCCGTTTGCACGCGAGGAGGATAATATGCTCCTTGATCAACAGGGCCAGCAAGGTATTCGCCGTGATCGGATGCGCCGTGAATTAGGGTTGATGCGTCGAATGATGGAGAATCTTCAGCGCGAGTTGGAGCGTGACTAGTGGCTATTTTTCTTCGAATTGGCTTCGCCAGAAATCCAAACGGTCTTTGATCCGCTTCTCCATCCCGTTGATCGTTGGCTCGTAATAGGTGCGACCTTCCGGAAGGTAGGCTTGGGGGGTGAAGTTGCCTTCGTAGTCGTGTGAGTAGAGATACTGCATGGCTGCTTTATCGGCTCCAGATTCTTCAGCGAGTTGCTTTCGAAAGCGAGTGCGGAGGTGCTCTGGAACTTTGAGTGTCATTCCTTTTTCAATATCGGCTTGGGCGGCTCCAAGTGCTTTGTAAGCGGAGTTCGACTTTGGTGCGGTGGCGAGGTGGACGGTAGCGTGGGCTAGAGGAATACGTCCTTCGGGCATTCCCACGAACTCTAAGGCCTGTTGGGCGGATATTGCGAGCTGTAGGGCAGAGGAGTCTGCAAGGCCGATGTCTTCGGAGGCCGAGATCACGAGTCGGCGAGCGATGAACCGAGGATCTTCGCCGGCATGGAGCATTTTGGAGAGCCAGTAAAGGGCGGCGTCGGGATCAGAACCGCGGATTGATTTGATGAAGGCTGAGATTGTATCGTAATGTTGGTCTCCGTCGGAATCGTAAAGAACGGCTTTTTTCTGAATAGATTCCTCGGCGATTGCGAGGTCGATAATGATGGTCCCATTCTCAGGAGGGGTGGTGAGAACCGCGAGCTCAAGAGCGGTGAGTGCTTTGCGGGCATCACCGTCAGCTTTTTCGGCAAGGTGACGGAGGGCATGAGAGTGAGCCTCGATTTTCATCTTACCAAAGCCTCTTTCTTGGTCGTTGAGTGCGCGTTCGAGGAGTGGAACGAGGTCGTTAGTGGCGACGGGTTCGAGTTGAAAAATCTGGGATCGGGAGACTAAAGGTGAGTTGACGTAAAAGTAGGGATTGTGGGTTGTTGCGCCGATGAAACGCACGGTGCCGCGTTCGAGGTTTGAAGAAGAGAGTCTTGCTGTGCTTTGTTGAATCGGTGGATTTCGTCGATAAATAATACTGTGGTTTGATCTCGGAGCGTCTGGTAGGTGCGTGCGGCTTCGATCTTGGCACGAATCTCAGCGACATTGGATTCGACACCATTGAGCGATTCGAATCGTGATCCGGTGGAGCGGGCGATGACACTGGCGAGGGTAGTTTTACCGGTTCCGGGAGGTCCGTAAAAAATAGAAGTGAAGCGGTCGGCTTCGATGGCCCGGCGAAGGAGCTTGCCTTCGGCTAAAATGTGTTTTTGACCGGCAATCTCAGAAAGCGAGTGAGGCCGCATGCGAGCGGCGAGGGGTTCGCCGGAATGGGACTTCATCTCGTTCGATGCAGAGTCGTCGGGTGTAAAGAGAGAGTCCATATCGAAGTTTTAGGACGGAGAGAGAGGAGAGGCCACGGAAAATTTAAGGTTAACGATCTTCGTTGTCTTGAAAATGGATATCGCTAGGCTTTTTCGAATGGAGTTACGACATCTTGTCCCAATTCTAGTGCTGGTTGGAGCGGTGCTTTTCTTGGTCTTTAGATCTGATGAGAAAGCGGAGGATGATCAGTCGAAGTCAGAGAAAGCTAGATCCGCACAGGCTGTTCCGAGTTCATCTTCCAGTGGCGGCGATGATGGTAAGGTCGATAGACGTTTGGTCTCGAAGCGGGTCTTGAAGGATAAACCGAAAGTGATTACGACAGAATCAGGGCTGCGATATGAAATTTTGACTGAGGGTGAAGGGGATAGTCCGGGGCCTAGCTCTAGGGTGAAAGTAGATTATTCAGGCACCTTAGCTGATGGAACGGTCTTTGACAGCTCCCGAGAGCGTGGCCAACCCGCGGTTTTTACTCTAAATCAGGTGATTAAGGGGTGGACGGAAGGACTTCAGCTTATGAAGCCTGGTGCGTTGTATCGTTTTGTCATTCCGTCTGATCTTGCCTATGGAGATTCTGGGGCTGGAAATGTCATTCCTGCTGGGGCGACCCTGACTTTCGAGGTCGAATTGATTTCAATCGAGAAACCATGAGCCTTGCCAAGGCCAGCTAGTCCGTTAGATACTCATTACGTGAGCGATTTAGAGCAGCCGCTAGTTGGTGTGGTCATGGGAAGTGATTCCGATTGGCCAACGATGGAAAAAGCCGTCGAGGTTTTGAAGCAATTTGGGGTCCCCTACGAGGCCCGGGTGGTGAGTGCGCACCGCACTCCTGAGTTGTTAGTGGAATATTCTAAGTCGGCTCACGAACGTGGTTTGAAAGTCATTATTGCAGGAGCTGGTGGAGCAGCGCACCTTCCTGGGATGGTGGCTTCAATGACGATTCTTCCGGTGCTTGGCGTTCCGGTGAAGTCGCGGGCATTAAGTGGAATGGATTCGCTGCTTTCCATCGTACAGATGCCGAAGGGAATTCCGGTGGCGACTTTTGCGATTGGCGATGCCGGAGCGGGTAATGCTGGTCTGTCGGCAATTTCGATTTTGGCGACGACCGATCAGGCTTTGGCGTGCAAGTTGCAGAAATTTAGGGACGATCAACGGGATATGGTGCTTGAAAAAGTTTTGCCACCTCAATCCTAATGATGACGCTAGGAATTTTGGGGGGAGGGCAGCTTGCCCGAATGTTGTGCCTTGATGCGAGGCGAATGGGGCTGAGAACAGTGGTTTGGAGTGGGACACCGACTGCAGAGCCAACGGAGGGCGTGGCTGACCTAGTTTTGAAGCGTAATTTTGACGATGTTGAAGCGCTCGAGGAATTTTGCAGCCAAGTTGATGTGGCAACGGTTGAGTTTGAAAATATTCCGCTGGAAACTTTAAGGGCTGTCGAGCAGGCGGTTGGACTTTATCCTTCCGCTGAAAGTATTGGAGTTAGCCAGCACCGTTCACGTGAGAAGACCTTTTTCCGGGAGCGCGGGATTCCTTGTGCACCCTTCATGTTAGTGAATTCTCTCGCTGAACTTA
This sequence comes from Akkermansiaceae bacterium, assembly GCA_905181965.1. Classification (GTDB taxonomy): domain Bacteria; phylum Verrucomicrobiota; class Verrucomicrobiia; order Verrucomicrobiales; family Akkermansiaceae; genus SW10. Next base: position 16,902 of record CAJIZY010000009.1, on the reverse strand, counting down.
AAGCAGCACATGAGGAGATTGGGCCGAACACCGTTTTGAAGACGGCGGCCTTTGGCTATGATGGCAAGGGACAGGTTAAAATTACCTCAGTTGACGAATTAGAGGCAGCTTGGGACTCGGTGGAAGGTGGACCTTCGGTTCTGGAGGGGTTTGTCGATTTCCAGTGCGAGGTCTCCGTCTTAGTAGCACGCGATCAAGGTGGTTCTTGTTTGGCGTTTCCGGTAGCGGAGAATGAGCACCGAAACCATATTCTTGATCTGACGATTGTCCCAGCACGGGTTTCTGTAGAAACCTTGGCGGAGGCTGAGTCGATCGCGATCCGTTTGGCGGAGGAGTTGGACTATCGGGGGCTTCTTGCGGTTGAGTTTTTTGTTGAGAAATCGGGTCATGTGGTGGTGAATGAGATGGCGCCCCGTCCGCACAATTCAGGGCACTTTACCATGAATGGTTGCGTGACTTCACAGTTTGAGCAGCAATTAAGATCTGTTTGTGGGCTTCCGCTTGGCTCAACCGAATTGTTGAGCGACACCGTCATGGTGAATTTGCTCAGCGACATGTGGAATCCAGATTTAAAGACCAGCGAGATTTGTGCGACCGAAGGTGCGAAGTTGCACCTCTATGGGAAAAGTAGTCTCGGTGAACGGCGTAAGCTTGGCCACGTCAATGTGGTGGGTGGCCATGATGTGGAAGCGCGAGCTCGCCAGCTGAAGAAAAAGCTTTTAAGTTTTTTGGTGAATTCACACTAAGGTGATAGGGAACTTCTTTCATTAACGGGTGAAGTCAAAGTGGTGACTTATAATGTTCGTCAGGATACGAGTGGCGATCGGGGTGAGCGAGATTGGAAGAGTCGCTCGCCGCACGTTGTGGAGTTTCTGAAAAAAGGAAACTTCTCAATTATCGGACTTCAAGAAGCGAAGCATAATCAGGTTGAAGATGTCAAAAGGGGGCTCTCTAAATTTGTCCAGATCGGAGTTGGCCGGGATGATGGAAGGAAGCGTGGGGAGTATTCTCCAATCTTTTTTGACCCTGAAATATGGAAGGCCGATATGGCGGAGCAGGGGACGTTTTGGCTTTCAGACACGCCAAAAAAACCCGGGAGTATGACTTGGGGGAATCGTGTCACGCGGATTTGCTCTTGGGTACGGTTGATCGGAAAAGAGGGTGAATCACTTTACGTCTATAACACACACTGGGACCACCAAAGCCAACCGTCACGCGAGAAGGCAGCAGAGTTAATCCTGAAGCGAGTTTCAGAACGAAAGCATTCTGGTGCCCCTGTGATATTAATGGGGGATTTCAATGCCACCACCGCGAACCCAGCGATCAAGACTCTCATTAAGTCGGGCGCTATGGGCGCAACATCCGCAACGATTAGAAATATATTCTTAATTTTTGGAAGCCTGGTTTGAATGAAGGCCTGCGAATCGATCACATCTTCACGAGCCCTTTGATTAAAAAAGCAAAGATTGAAGTTCCGGCCGCTAGCGATCCGGTAGACTCGGATCACAATCCGGTGATTTTGACTTTCGACGGGATCTAGATATCGATCACGTAGCCGCCCTTATTGTTGACCGCTTCAGCTTCATCAACATGGATCCAACGGATGGAGTAGTTTTTCCCCCACGAGTCACTAACGGCGATTTCATTGGTCTCTTCGTTGTAACCAATGATCATACAGAGGTGGAAGTTAGCTTTGGTCTGTAATACTTCAGAGTTCTTTTCGGCTGCGATTGCAATCTTTGAAGCGTAGTCCGTCCAGTTAGTGACATTACGCCTGGCCCGAGTTCGGGCATTTGCGACTTGATTGTAACCGGGCAGGCTGCACATCTGCCATAAGATTGGAACTCCCTTATCGATGTATCTTTTGAGCTTATTGGGAGCAAGTGACTTGAGTGGGATCTCACGCGCAGTGCGACCTCCTTTGCTCCGTGTCGTGAAGGCAACTTCTTCGTAGAGTTTTTGGGTGTTTGTTCCTCCACCTCCTTCGGTTGCGAGCGTTGCGAGAAGATACATGTCGGAAGGAACTCCGGCGTGTCGCATCGCACGCTCGAAGGTGGCAGGTGCACAATATCCTTTTGGGCCTTGGTCTACCATGGGGATGTTCTTTATCTGAACATCGCCATTATCTTCATGGGACACGTTCTTTTTGAGGCGTGCTTTGATTTCGCCATCGCTCACACGGGAAAAACGACCTCCACCGTCGGCGAACGAGGCTCGGACAATACTGAGTCTCACATATTCTTCTTTTACGTGCGCTAAAAGAAAGGAATGGCCGTTCCAATCCCAGCGCTTGACTTTGTGCTTATCATTACCCTGGCCGAGCATCCGCTGTTCGGTTGGCTCGCCGAGCACCGATGTGATGGTTCTTGCGATAGATGCTTCATCATACATCATTGCACCTTCGAGGGTGTTACGATCAATCTCTTTTCCGTTATTTTTGAAGTGGTCTTCGCCCGCTCCCGCAGTGCTAAGGGAATCACCTTTATTAGAATAAATAATAGAGAGTGAAAGCGTCCGGCCTTCATGATCGCCATAGGTTACGACGGTTTTGGGTTTCGCTCCAGCGAGGGAATAAGATCCCCGCGTATAGAGCCGATAGCTACTGGTGAAGGGTGTTTCTGACTCAGTTGGAAGGCGGAGTCGCCGGGCGACATTGCGAGCAGGTTCATTCCAGATATTACCATTGCTGGCAAAGAGTTGGTGGCTGAGAGCTTCGTTCAGCAGTTTGAGGTGTTTCTCAACCTTCTCTCGATGGGCCGTCCAAGTGTTTCGTATATCGTTGCGGGACACTTCAGACAGATAAGCCAAGGGGGTTTTGAATTCCTGTCCATCGGAGCGCCTTAGGAGCGCAACTTCCTTTTCTAAGTTGAGGAGCTCAACACGAAGCTTGTCGGTGCCGTTGGCCTCCTGAAGAGTGATCAAAGGCTCAGAATTGGCTGCGAGAGTGACTAGGCAGAGGGTAGATGTGATCTTGCGAAAGGGCATGAGAATCGGGGATTGAGGAAGCTATGGCAGAAACGCGATTCCGCTTGAATAAATTAGTTTCATCATACATCAATAACGACAGCTTGTGGGGGCGTTCTGGTTTCGACTGGATGCTTGAAACGCTGGCTGCATGTAGAGGTTGATCGGTTGGCCTCTTTAAAAAGCCGTTCAAAACAAATAATTGCAGACTCTAACGAGCTCGCACTTGCTGCTTAATTGACAGCAACGTCCCAATCCTTACGCCTATTACGGGGCGGGGCGACTACTTAATAGGCTGGCTTCTAAGCCGGGGATCCGGGCGAGGGATCGTAAGAATCCACAGGATGATCGGAACAATGAACGGGCTGAGTGAGGCTCATCGTTCTTAAAGCAGCAAACGCTCAGCTACACATGTAGACGCCTTTGTAAAAGGTATTTAGGACAGGGGTTCGACTCCCCTCGCCTCCACTTTTTAATAATCAGCGGCCTACCTTCGCATCTGGACGTTGGTGAGGGCCGTTCGTAATAAGGCGTGAATCAGCGGGGCTGTGGTCAGCTACTTTGGGGTGATTCTTTACTCGAAGAGAACATGTCGATATCGATAGAAGCGTCGAAGTCGAGGGATGACGGATTCGGTCTGTGACGAGACTGTCCCGGTTGCGGTCACGGCGTCGCCGATTTTTTTCCATGAATTCGCGGACAAGTCGTCGGTTTCCTCGAGCTGATAGGCGCCGCCCGGGGACGAGGTCCAGCTCAGAGTGACCTGTTCATCAGCGTGCTGAATCTCCGTAATGACAAGGGGCGCCACAAACTCTAAAGCGCCCATGTCTACGTCGCCGTTAACGACACGCTTGATGCCTGCGTAATCGCCGTTTGCAATCATCCATTCTTGATTGGTTCCGGTGTCTCGGCATGGAGAAGGTTTGCTCAGGCGATAGTCCTCCGCGACCAAAGGGTCGCTGTTGATGTTACCGTCTTTCAACTTGGTTCCGTCCTGAATGCAGTTGTGCTCCAGAGTGACAACGTAGGCTGCTATGGGTAGATTAAACCCGCTGTTGGAGTAGAGGATGTTGTTGCGAATGATGGTTTCATCGACCGGGTCGAATGAGGACTTCCAGAAAACACCCCCGGTGGTGTGAGATGAAAGATTGCCGAGCACAGTGCAGTTTTCGAGGCTGCCCCGCCCTTGGATATAGATCCCCCCGCCATCCGATGGAACGTCGAAGTAGCCCGGCGGATGCTCCGGGTTGTAATGGCTGCGATTACCTAGAATGAGGCTATTTCCCAGCATCCCGTTCTCGATGTAGGCACCACCTCCGATTCGGCTACCGTTGTTTTGAATGAGGCACCGCGTGACCACGCCCCCTTCGCTGATATGTAATCCTCCCCCCTGGTTGCGCGGCGTGACCGCGCTTCCGACGGTAAAGGCGACCACACTCGGGGATCCCTCATTATCGAAGATTTGGCAATCACGCATGGTTCCCCCGACCATGGTTACCCCCCTGAATTGATTGTTGTAGATCTGGCATCGGACGACCGTGGAGTGGTCGCAGTCCAAGGCGCCCACCGAGGTGACATTGTTTCGGATGATGCAACGCTCGATCAAACTACCGTTGCCGACATGGACCGTGGAGGGATCCGAGAAACCATCGCCTCCTTTGTTGTTGTCGTAAAAGATGCAATCGCTCACGACGCTGCCGTCCCGGGCGGCCAGCGCGGCGCCGGCGGGCAGAATTCCGTGAAGCCCCTGATTGCCCCCGTTCTGCCGAAACACGCAGTTGTTGATCACACAATTTCTGGCGTATACACCCCCGCCATATCTCCTTTCGGGATCACCAAGGAATCCCCCCCGTACAAAACCATGTTGAATCGTCAAGTCCACGAGGCTAGCATCATTGATGTCAAAACAGCGGACATCATTCCGTCCATCCACCACGCAATCATCTGGGCCATTAAAGCCTTTTATTGTGATGGCTTTGTTTACGGTGATGGGTCCTTTCAGTAAGTAGGTATGATCAGCGAGATAAATGGTGTCACCTTCTACCGCGGCGTCCACCGCGGCCTGAATGTTGGTGGCGGCCTGAGCCCATTTAGCGAACGGCGGCGTATGATTTCCATCAGGACTCACATAAAGGTCAGCAGCCTGAGCGGTGGCGGTAATTACCCAAATCAAGGCAGCAAAAATAGACAGAGATGTTTTTTTCATAATGCTGTTGGCTCCTTACTCAATTTTCACCGCAATACGAAAGAATTTTCGCGGCGCAGGAAGGGTGGAAAAGATGGCAGACAAGTTGGTTCCAGTACCTGCTAGAGGGAGGCCAAGGTCGGTCCAGGTGCCGACCAGGCTGCCGCTGAATTGTACCTGGTAGATCGCACCTGGTACAGACAACCAAGTCAGCTGGAGTTCGTCGGGCGAGAGCAAGGTGACGCTCAGCCGATGTGGGAGGGATAGCGTTGGGTGGGATCTGGCTTCATACTCCTCGAGGTTCGTCGTCCCGTCGCCGTCCGGGTCACCGGCAGCTCCCTGGTAGGGATCGACGCTGCCGTCGTCGTTCGGATCCAGCCCGTGATACGTTTCCCAACTGTTGGGCAAGCCGTCGCCGTCGTCGTCGTTTCCGTCGTAGCGCAGGGTGAGGACCTGTTCCGGCGTTTGATACGCCCGGTTGCTCAAGGGCTGGGCCGCAAGGCTCAGGATGGTGTCGCCCGACGACAAGGAGGTGCTATAGCTCCAGGCTCCGTTAGTCGAATTCAAGGACACTTCCGCAGTGCTTTGGTTGACTAGGACCCGGTGCGTGTTGGGCACTACGAAGCCTGAAAGCTCCACCTCGGGAAATGGTTGCCAGTAGATTCCTCCGATTTCGGATGCGATTAGTTTTGGAGCGAAGCTCGCGGTGGAGTCCACGATGTCGCTGATCTGCTGCTCCACGAGGTCGCGCCGCAAATTGAGATACCCTCTGGTCGTTGCCGGCGTTCCCTGATCCGGCGCGCTCAGTCCGCCGGGGTCAATTAAGTTGAAGTGGTCGTTGATGGCATCCGTCAGTCTGGAAGGAAGAAACCACCCGTCCAGTTCGTCGGCCAGGATCTGGTAATAACGTCTCTGGAAATACGGAGTGCGCATCAAAGCCTCCAACGCTTCAAGCCCCGGGGGCCATTCCTGACGGGGCAGGGGGGTCTCCACGTGAATCGACATGCCGAGATTCGCCGGTTCCCACGTAGCGTCGAGATCGAGCGGCTCCAGTCTCAGAAGACCGGAGTCCGGATGCTGGTAGACAGCGTGATTTCCACTGATGCCGCCGAGGATCGTTTCGTTGTTTCCGAGCAAGGCCATCGAGGCCGCCCAGCTCAGCCACTGGTCCGGGTCGATAACCTGTCGCACCGCTGCAGCGTAGTCGACTGGGTTCGGGTTTCGAATCACATCGAGCACTTCTAGAATCTCGATAGGGACAAGCCCGGCCTCTCTTTCGCCCCAGCTTTCGTGCCAAGTGCCGGTGGACGCACCACGGTAGTTCCTTTCCAGGTAGTCCCCGCCGATGCGCTCTGCCCACAGATACGGCCCTTGGTCCCGATGGTTTACGTGCAGGCGAATGGCCTGGAGCTCAGGAACTGCGAAGCCCGCTTCCTTGACGTATTCGGTAGCCAGCCATTCCGGTCCGGGTCGCTTCCCGTTAAAATTCAAACGATCTTCGCTCGCAAACGGATGATCGTGCTCTAGGTCGATTCGGTACGATTTGACCGTCCACTGCCGCTTGAGCGTGCCTCGGTATCGATACCGGGCAAATGGGAATACTTCGTCGCCATAGGTCATCGTAATGGGTAGCAGCTCGTCGCTCGAGAGTTCGCGCGATTGTAATTCGTCCAGCGTCTTCTGGGAAACCAGCAAGCGAAACGACGGCACACTGTTCTGCGCGGGGGAGTCCAGACAGAGGTAGCGCAGTGTGAAAGGAACCTCTCCTCCCGAGGTCAGCTGAAAGACCGGCGCTCCCGGCGGCCAGGTGGCGAGGTAGCCGTCGTCGTCTTCCGCCTCAATGTAGTATTCGACCAAATCACGGTCGCCCTGTGGGGGTATCACCGCGACCAGATCCATGGCCGAAACCGGCGTCATGGCGATCGACTGAAACACCACATCGGCATCTTTCTTCCAACGCAGGTGAACCGGTCGGTCTACGTTCGATACCCGAGCGCGAATGGTGACTGCCTCGGCGGATGTTGGTATCACCGGATAGTGCCCTGCGGAAAAAATGATGGCCGTTGCGTTTGTATCCGACTGGTTTGCGGTCCCGGGCGTTCCTTCAGATACAACGCTGCCCATCATCCAGGCTTCCGGGAGCGCGTTGTCCATTTTCGGCGACCTTAATTCAAGCGAAGCGCCTTCCCCGTCCGCCGTTCGCGGCCACCGTCCGCGGTCCCCGTAAAAGACCGCGTCCACCACGTTCCCCAGCGCGTCGCGCAGGTTCAGGTTTTCGCCCCGGTTGGAAAGCCGGCGCGAGTCAAGATCTCTCCACCATTTGAAAGAGCGGTGCCATTGGCGAAGTCGAGAGAATCGATCATGATGTAATTCCCGGGAGCAAGTGTTGTGCCAGCAGGAAAGGTATAATTAATGCCACCAGTGAATGCAATTCCTTCCAGGTTGAGGGTCAGGCTGTCGCTTATGTTGAACAGTTCGATGAATTCGAGGCCCGAACCATCGGCCGGGTGATACATGATTTCGCTAATGACGAGAAACTGCTGGGCGTCGCTGGGCATATTAATTGGCCTGGTGTACCGTTGGCGGGATAGTAGCTCCAAGATGGTGAGCCGTCCGGATAACGGCCCCGCGTCACATCGGCCTGCTGGGCGCCGAATGCGGCCCTACTTTCCACCGTGAGCCCGTCGGAACGGGTCAGGAAAACTTCCTCGCCTTCGGCCGATATTCCGAAATTGAGCGAATCGAAAAAGACCGATTTTCCGGGTTGTAGGACCGTGTTCGGAGGGATGAGCCATTCCGTTAGCGTTGCTGCGTCGTCCGTCAAATACCACCCCGAAATATCCCGCTCCGTGTCACCGCGATTGTAGAGCTCAATCCAGTCCGCTGTTCCGAGATCCGAAGACGCCAGAAACTCGTTGATCACGACGGATCCTTCCGCCACATCGTTTTTACGCCCGGGAGTCCCTCCCCGTTCCACGCTTTCAGCCCAGTGAGATCCGATGTTGTTGTCGCTGTTTACGTCAATCAACTCCAAGGACGATCCGGAACCATCCGCTTCTAGGGGCCAGCCGTCCGCGTTCCGGTATTCCACCGTGTCCACGTCGCCGCGGTTCCCATCGACTAGGCGAACCACCGCATACTCGTCGCTCAAGTCGCCCGACCAGGGGCCTAGGACGCCCGAAAGATCGTAAGCGGCCTCGAACGAGCTTGGGTTCGCCGCTACCACCAGAAACGAACCAGGCAGAATCGTCGTCCCAACCGGGAAGTCGAACAAGGTTTCATCCACCAACTGCCAACCCGTAAGATCGACTGAAGAGTCACCCCGATTATACAATTCTAGATACTCCAGGGCGATGGCATCGTTGTCGGGACGATACATGATTTCATTGATGATCACCGAAGATTCCGCCGGCGGATCCGTCACATTCAGCGAGTTGAAGGGTAAGCCATCGGCTGCGTCCACCTGGCCGTCTCCGTCGCTATCGTAACCGGTAGCCACATCTTCGAACGCACCCGCGGTGGGCGTGGTGGAGCGGGTGACTCCGTGGTAATCGACCGTTGGGGCGAGACGGGACGTGCCCGCGTTTAGGGCGGGCGAGCCGAGTTGAAGTAAGACGTTTTCGCTACTCAAATCCACGAATTGAGGATCCGCATTGGTGTTCCCCTCGCCGGGCCAAACTTCGGCACCACCGATCACCGAATATCTAACATCCAGAAACGATAGGAGGTCCTGCCGGATGCTTTCATCGCAATTCCAAATAATCCCGTTCACCCAGTGGCCCCGCGCCCCGCCCATGCCAATTTCCTTTTCGTAGGCGCTGACGCCGACCGTGCAGCTTAGGACGCTATTGTTCGCCATTACTGGGGCTGAACGATCCTTCACCGCGATTCCGATCGCGCAATGTAGCACCACGTTGTTCTCGACACGGGCATTGGAACCTTCACCCAACGAGATCCCTTTATCCGCGCAGCGCCGGATCAGGTTCCCTGAAATACGCGCAGCGCTACTGCCCAGGTCGATTCCGTCTCCGGAACAATACTCAATAATGTTCTGCGCAATGTTAGCGGGCTTCAATCCTTCCCCGCTGTATTCCAAGTCCACGTCGATCGCATCGGCGCCGTTGCGAATGTGATAAAAGTGGTTGCGTGAAATATCTGCGTCGCACCGGACGGCGTTGACCCCTTCTCCACAGTTCCGAAAGAAGGAATCCGCCAGCTTGAGCCTTCCGTCATGGCAGCGAATCACCGTGTCCGCGATCTTTTCAAATAAGCAATTTGAAAACTCTAAATCAACTTCCCAGGCTTCTAAGGCGACCTCGTTTGAAACGTAATCGAAATGGCAGAACTCGAAAATACTCCTGCTTGAAAAAGTGTTCCAAACCCGGGCTCCAGAAAATTCAATCCCCGGCCATCCGCTCGATCCAGTTGCGCGAGTGAAAAGGATGGGTTGGTTGGCTGTCCCATTGGCGAGCAGCGATCCCTCAACCAAAATCCCAGCATCCTCGGCCAGCATTACCGTCACCCCGGCATCGACAACGAGGGTTACGCCCGGCCGGATAATGACCTTCTCGGTTAAGGAAACAGGGCTGTCTGAGAGAGTCCATTGGGCGTCCGACGTAATTTCAGTTGCGGACGAATGCCCGAACGCAAGCATAAGGCAGAGAGCCTGTATTCCAGGCAGTTGATAGAGGGCTGATCTCGTTCTCATTGCGTTCCCTTTGGATCTATGGCCCCGCCACAGATAGAGTTCTACTGAGGTGCTTAAGCATTTCGGGCCTTGTGTAGGGGGTTCCTAATCCGCTCCATGGATTCGGCATAATATTGGCGCGGAGATTGTTCCTCGTCGAACTTTGCTGAGGGTCATGACGCGCTGAAGAAAAAAAAGTTACAATAAAAAAATCGAGCTGCGGTAAGAGAAAGCAAATCAAATTTTGGGGTAGTGCATCCTAGAAGCGTAATGTGACTTTTTATCAGTTTTTGGACCCAATGGTTTTCTTTAACGGCTGAGAACAATTTTGCTGGCTTGTTCAACCGTCTTCGATGCGCTAGCGCTAGTCCGTGAGATTTCGCGGCGTTTTTTCTGCCATGCTGTACTTTTTAGGTCGGTTCCTCGACGCGGCGGAAGATCCTCCGGACTTTAACCGTGAAATTAGACCTATTTTGGCGGAAAATTGTTTTCATTGTCATGGGCCAGACAAGAAATCCCGTAAAGGAGGATTACGATTGGATACGTTGGAAGGAGCAAGAGGCGGAGGGGAGTTTGCTGAGGCGGTGGTGCCAGGGAAGCCAGAGAGGAGTGAGTTAATTACTAGGATTTATTCCGATGATCCGGATGAGTTGATGCCACCTCCTGATTCCAAGCGAACACTCACCAGCAAAGAAAAGGAGCTTTTGCGAAAGTGGATCGTATCCGGAGCTAATTACGAAGAACACTGGGCTTGGGTGGCGCCGGTCCGGGAGGAGATTCCTAAGGTTGAAAATTCAGCAAGCATCAATAATCCGGTAGATGCCTATTTACTTCATCGACTTGAGCAGGAAGGGTTAAAGTTTTCAGAGCGCGCTTCGGCAGGGAATCTTTTACGTCGTCTTTCCTTAGATCTGATCGGGCTCCCTCCCACTCCAGAGGAATTAGAATGGTTTTTGACGTCTAAAAATTACGAAGGTGAGGTGGATCGATTACTTGATTCGCCTCGGTTTGGGGAACGGTGGGCCCGGCATTGGCTCGACTTGGCGCGCTATGCCGATTCAAACGGTTTTCAGGCAGATCAACTTCGACCGTCTTGGGCTTATCGTGACTGGGTGATTAATGCGCTCAACGAAAATATGCCCTACGATCAATTTACGATCGACCAGCTGGCCGGAGATTTGCTTCCTGATTCAAACCTAAATCAAAAGATTGCTACGGGTTTTCATCGAACGGTCACTTGTAATGTGGAAGCGGGAGTGAGTCCTGAGGGGAATCGAGTGAATCAGGTTTTTGACCGTGTTAATACCACCGCTACGGTCTGGTTGGGGATCACTTTGGAGTGTGCGCAGTGCCACGATCATAAGTTCGATCCATTTTCGATGAAGGATTATTATTCGTTGTTTTCCTTTTTTAATAATACCCCTCTTGAAGTTCAGCCTCCTTCAAACAAGAAGGATGTCTCGCATGATTTTATTGGGCCGTATTTGGATTTACCACTTTCACCAGAGCATGCAGTAGAGGCCCAAAAAATTGATAGGGAAATTGCTGTTTTGGAAAGAGAACGTGATGAGTTGAGTAAAGTTGGAGGTTCGAAGTTTTGGGCGTGGCAGGAGTCAATGGTAGCAGCGCTGGAAAATCAACCGGAGTGGAGGCCTCTGACGGTGAAGTCGTTTGGTTCCTCGAGTGGCGGAGAGTATTTAATTTTAGAGAATGGCTCTGTGTTATTGACCGGGGAGGTTCCAGACAAGGTGACTTACACCGGGGAATTTGAGACCGATCTTCAATCGATTACTGGTTTTAGATTAGAGGCTCTAACTCACCCTGATTTACCGGGGAGAGGGCCGGGCCGGGGAGATGTAGCCCGTCCCAATTTTGTTCTCAATGAATTCAGAGTAGCGATAAAAAAAGGCGGGAAGGAAAGCCAACTGAAACTTCAGAATGCGGAGGCTGATTTTTCACAAAAAAACTGGGATATCGCAGGAGCTTTTGATGGTAAGGTGAAGACCGGTTGGGCGATAAGCCCCCAGTTTGGAAAGCCGCATTTTGCGACTTTTCAATTGGATCGCCCAATTGAGAGACTGCGTGGATCAAGTTTAGTTTTCCGGTTGGAACAAAACTTTGGTCAAGGAAGGGTGATTGGGAATTTGAGACTTGCTGCAATTTCTGACCCAGTTGGAGCAGTGGCTTTACCGCAGGAGGTTTCAAGTGTTTTAAGAAAGCCTGAAGGGAAGAGGAATGCGAAGGAGACAGGAAGGCTGAAGGCTTACTTTTTGAAATCTAATGTCAGGTTTTTGACGCTAGAAAAAAGGTTGGCTCTCCTTAAGAAAGAAAGAGCTACCCTCAAGCCCGATCGGACTTTGGTGATGGTTGAGTTAGCGAAGCCGCGCGAGACCCGGATTCTGAAGCGCGGTAATTTTCTTTCTCCTGATCAGCTCGTTAGGCCGGCAATTCCGGAGCGGCTTCCGAAGTTAGAAAGACCTTCTAATCGGTTGGATCTGGCGAAGTGGCTCGTGCGCCGGGATAATCCATTGACGGCGAGGGTTACTGTGAATCGTTGGTGGGCCGAGCTTTTTGGGGGTGGGATTGTGGCGACTCTTGAAGATTTTGGAACTCAATCTGAACCACCTACTCATCCCAAGTTGTTGGACTGGCTTGCAGTCGAGTTGATGGAATCTGGCTGGAATATGAAGCACGTTTTAAAGACCATCGTTCTGTCTCAAGCGTATCAGCAATCTTCGCGGATGGCTCCTGAATTGTTAGAGAAAGATCCCATTAATCTTTTGCATGCACGGGCCCCGAGGTTCCGGATGGATGCGGAACGGCTTCGTGATAATGCTTTGGAAATTTCGGGGTTACTTTCGGGTAAGATGTATGGGAAGCCAATCATGCCATATCAACCGAATGGTTTGTGGAGACAGACCGGTCGCAACGAGCCAAAGTGGGAGGAGCAAAGGGATGAGAATCGCTGGCGGCGAGGTGTTTATATTGTCTATCGTCGTGCGGCTCCATACCCTAGTATGGTGAATTTTGATGCGCCGGATCGCAGCTCTTGCACGGTGCGGCGTCCCCTTACCAATACTCCAAGCCAAGCTCTTACGATGCTTAATGATCCAGCTTATGTCGAGATGGCTCTAGCTTTTGCAGATCGAATTTTGACCGGAAGTCGGGATGTGTCGGGGCGCATCGATTATGCCTTTCGTTTGGCTTTGGCTCGATCAGCGTCGCCAAGCGAGGTGACAATTCTTGAAGAGTTGATTCGGGATCGTAGCGAGCATTATCGGGATCATCCGGAGAAGGTTTCCGCCATCTTGAAGAATCCTAAGTTTTTCTATAAACCAAATCATAAAAATCTTATTGAATTGGCGACATGGTTTCACGTCGCCAATGTCCTTCTTAACCTTGATGAGACACTGACTCGGAAATAAGAGATGAATCCAACCCCATTTCTCACTCAGAACCGTCGGTCTTTTCTTCAAAATAGCGGATTTGGTTTTGGTGGTGCCGCACTAGCTTCATTGATCAATCAGGATGCTGCGGCTATTGCTGATGATCCCTTAGTGAAGCTCGGACTGCATCATGCGCCGAAGGCGAAGAGGGTGATTTACATTCATATGGTCGGAGCTCCGTCGCATCTCGATCTGTTTGACTTTAAGCCGGAGTTGCAGAAGAGAACGGGTAAACTTTGCCCTGATGAGTTCTTTGATCTTAATCAACTGGCTTTCATTCGCGAGCAACCCAATCTTTTGGGCACGCCAAAGGATGAGCGTTTTTCGTTCAAGAAATGTGGTCAATCGGGGACGGAAATTTCGAACCTTTTGCCAAATCTTCAGGGCATGGCGGATGAAATGTGCTTCATCAAAACCCTCCACACCGAACAGTTTAATCATGCTCCTGCTCAAATGTTTACGCTGACCGGGTTTGAGCGTTTCGGGCGGCCCAGTATCGGGTCCTGGGCGAGTTATGGATTGGGGAGCGAGAACCAAAATTTACCCGGATTCGTTGTTTTAATTACCGGTCAGGTTCTCGGAGCCGGAAATAGTGCTTTTGGGAGTGGGTTCCTTCCAACAATTCATCAAGGAGTGGAGTTTCGTTCGAAGGGAGACCCAGTCCTCTACTTGTCTAACCCGGATGGGGTGTCCCATCTTGATCGAAAGCTGGTAGTAGATGCGGTGAAGGACCTTAATCAGGTCGCGTTGGATGATGTTGGAGATCCTGAGATTGCGACCCGAATTAGCCAGTATGAGATGGCTTATCGGATGCAGACCAGCGTGCCTGAGCTAATGGATATTAAGAGTGAGCCTAAGCATATTCATAAAATGTATGGAACGAACCCCGGCAAGAGCAGTTTTGCCAACAATTGTTTGCTGGCTCGTCGTTTGGTGGAGCGCGGTGTGCGATTCGTGCAGCTCTTTGATCAAGGCTGGGACCACCATGGAGGAGTCTTCGATAATCTTCCCAAAAAGGCTAAACAAGTGGACCAGCCGATTGCTGCTTTGCTCAAGGATTTGAAAGAGCGGGGTCTTCTTGAAGATACGCTTGTTGTGTGGAATTCCGAATTTGGACGAACCCCGATGGCTCAGGGTATATCGGGCGATGGTTCCAAGATGTCCAAGGCGGGCCGGGATCATCACAAGGAGGCTTACACGGTATGGATGGCTGGCGGGGGAACTAAGCGGGGACACGTTTACGGAGAGACCGATGAACTGGGATATGGAATCGCTAAAGATCCGGTCCACGTTCATGATTTTAACGCGACGGTTCTTCACTTATTGGGAGTTGATCACAAGCGGTTGACCTTCCGCTATCAAGGAAGACAGTTTCGGCTGACTGATGTTCATGGGGAGGTGAAAAAAGGGGTGCTCGCATGATAGCGGTCTCTGGAATCAGAGGTGGCTCGGATGGGTGAGAGGGGAGATAGGCCTTGTGACAGAAGGTCGGTCTGTTAGACCTCTATAGAGCTTCAAGGACACTTCTTACCGATTTTCAGAATTTACCCGAACTAACTTAAATGGATAAATCGGGAGTGGTTTATTATTTGCCGAGTTTTGAGATTTTTCCGACGAATTTTCATGGCCTTTTCTAGGGCATCATCAAAGGTTGCGAAGAGCTTCTAGGCATCATATTCTAAAAAGTGATTAGGAAAACTAAAGTAAATCGTCTTAATCCAAGAAAATTGCTGAATTCCTCTTGCCAGCGAGGGGATCTTTGATACAGAACCCCTCCCCGTAACGGTGCATCAGGCATTTTCCGGGCTTTTCTGAACATTTACGATCATGGCACGACTCTTCGGCACAGACATTCCTAATGAGAAGCGTATTGAAGCCTCTCTCCCTTACATTTTCGGCATCGGACCCTCGACTGCTTCGAAGATTCTCGATCACGCGGGCGTTAGCCCTGACATCCGCACTGGCGAACTTAGCGAAGAACAGCTAGTGAAAATTGCGACGGTGATCCAAAATGAGGGGATTCTCATTGAAGGTGACCTTCGTCGTGAGAAGCAGGGCCAAATGAAGCGCCTATCGTCCATCAACTGCTACCGTGGAATCCGTCACAAGCGTGGTCTCCCGGTCCGTGGTCAGCGCACCCGCACAAACTCTCGCACTCGCAAGGGTAGGCGCCGCACCGTTGGTGTTATGAACTAAGGTCACGGCTGACCTGAAACGACTTTCCATTCCATTAACATGGCTGAAGAAGAAAACAAAAATGAGGAGACCGAGGTCGATGCTGCTGATGCAGTGACCCCTGCGGAAACTCCAGCCCCTGAGGCGGCTGCTGAAGAAGCAGCCCCAGAAGCCACCGACGCTCCCGCTGAAGGTGATGCTCCTGTTGAGGGTGAAAGCACAGCCGAGGGCGAAGACGCCCCGGCACCGAAGGAAGAGAAGAAACGCGATATTTTTGCGGAGCTTCTCGGAGAAGATGATCCTGACAAGGTCAAGGTCCATAAGTCGAAAAAGAGCAAGAACGTGACTAATGGGATCGTTCATGTCACCGCGACATTCAACAACACTACCGTCACAGTCACCGACGAGCGTGGAAACACCATCGGATGGTCTTCATCTGGTAAGATGGGCTTTAAAGGGTCTCGTAAGAGCACCGCCTATGCTGCGCAGGTTGTTTCCCAGGATGCTTGCCGTCAGGCGATGGCCCACGGACTTGAAAGAGGTTGTTGGTTCGCGTGAAGGGCCCGGGTGCTGGTCGTGAGTCCGCTGTTCGTGCCGTGCAAGGTCTCGGTGTGGAGGTTACCGGATCCTGACGTGACTCCCATCCCTCACAATGGCTGCCGCCCAAGAAGGCGCGTCGTGTCTAATTCTTCTCAACCCTAAATTTTAGAAAGACAGATCAATGGCACGTTATACCGGCCCAAAAGATAAGATTAACCGCCGTTTTGGAGTGCCCCTTTTGGGCCATCGAAGGCACTCGAGCGCCGTAATTACCCTCCGGGTCCTCACGGACTTCGTTCGGGACGTCGCAAGAAGTCCGAGTATGCGATTGCGCTTGGAGAGAAGCAGAAACTTAAGTTCATCTATGGAGTGCTCGAGAAGCAGTTCCGTGGATACTTTGCGGAAGCAAGTCGTCGTCGTGGTATCACGGGTGACCTCATTCTCCACCTTCTTGAGACCCGTCTTGACAATGTTTGCTACCGCCTCGGTTTTGCAAATCCCGAAATGCGGCTCGTCAGCTCGTCAACCACGGTCACGTGACTGTGAATGGCAAGAAGCTCGACATCCCGTCCTATCAGGTTCGCGCAGGAGATGTCATCAAGATTGGTGACCGCGCTCCGTCGCAGCAGCTTGGACTTCGCATGCTTGACTTGACACAGTCGGTTCCTCTTCAGGACTGGCTCACTTTAGATCGCGAGAAGATGGAAGGAACCGTGGCTCACGTCTCCCGGAGAACGGAAGATGTCGACCCACCGGTCAATCTCCAGCTTATCGTCGAACTTTACTCTCGTTAAAGTTCTTCGACCTTTTCAGGCTCATCTCGTTCTGTGGGGTGGGGCTTTTTTCTTTTAGGGGTGCTGGAGCAGTCTTTTTTCTGCCGAGGGGTGGTGGCTATTTGACGAGAT
>CAJIZY010000008.1 GCA_905181965.1 Akkermansiaceae bacterium | reverse complement strand
AGATCCATGATGCGCTCGACCGACTTTGGGGCATCGATTGTATGAAGGGTGCTGATGACGAGGTGCCCGGTTTCGGCTGCGGTCATCGCGATCTGCATCGACTCGCGATCGCGGAGTTCACCGACCACAATAACGTCAGGATCCTGGCGCATGCACTGGCGGAGTCCGAGTGAGAATGATTTAGTGTCTCGTCCGATCTCCCGTTGTTTAATGAGCGAGGAATTGTGCTGAAAAGAAAATTCGATAGGGTCTTCCAAAGTAATGATGGTGCCGGAGCGAATCTCGGAGATCCTTCGCACTAATGATGCAAACCTCTGTTTTTCCCGAGCCGGTTACTCCGGTGATGAGAACGAGGCCCCGCTGAAGGTGGCAAATTTCCTCCAAAATCGGATAGTGCCCTAAGGTTGAGAGCTCTGGAATTTCTGCTGGGATGTAGCGATAGACTGCTTCGATGTTTTGACGGCAGAAATGCACGTTCCCGCGAAAACGCCCAACGCCGCTGACCTCGATAGCGTAGTCGAGCTCCCAATCGTCCTCTAACTTTGAACGCTGGGTTTCGTTCATCGTCCCGAGGATTAATTCGCGAACCTGACCGGCGTCGAAAGACATTTCTTCAAGCGCCTGAAGGCTCCCATGGACTCTTGCGGCTGGAGGAGCGCCGACTGTGAGATGTAGGTCGGAGCCACCTTTGGTGACGGTCTGGGCAAGGTAGTCCCGTATTCCTTGGGGTGTGGTCATGATTTAAAAAAGTGTATTTAGGAAATGCCGCGAATTTGGCGGTCAAAGTCCCCGGGGTTTGGGGCGGCATCTCTTGCAATTTCCTCTGATATTAGGCCCTGATGATAGGTTTCCACGATGCTGGTGAGCATGTTTCTGGTTTGTCCGTCCTGTGGGCGTTGCAGGTGATCAATAATATCGTGATAGCGTCCGTCGCGGATCCACCCACGCACCGCCCCTTCGTTTTGAAGGTATTCCGAGACTAGCTTGAGTGATCCATCTGTGCCGGACAGGAGGTTCTGGTTGATCACTCCGATGAGCTGACGGGAAAGAAGCATTCGCGAAGTGGCCCCGTGGTTTTCGGGGAACAAGTTGCCGAGTCTTTCGATCGATTCGACGACTCCCGAGCTGTGGAGAGTGCTGATGACAAGGTGTCCGGTCTCGGAGGCGCGAAGGGCGAGTTGGGCGGTTTCTTCGTCACGGATCTCGCCGATCATAATCACGTCGGGGTTTTGACGAAGAGAGGCGCGAAGGGCGGTGGAGAATTTGGCGGTGTCTGAGTTCAATTCGCGCTGGGAAAAAAATGACTTCTTGTTTTGGAAGAGATATTCGATGGGATCTTCGAGGGTGATAATATGGCTCTGCCGACTTTCGTTAAGTTCTTCGAGAGCTGAAGCGAGGGTGGTGGATTTTCCTGACCCGGTGGTTCCGGTGACGAGGATGAGTCCGGAGCGACGGTGAATCCAGTGGCGGATCAGATCAGTGGGAAGGCCGAGAGAGTCGAGCGGCGGTATGATTGCTTTAATGGGGCGAATGGCGGCGGAAAGGTTTCCCATGGCACGGTAAAGATTGGCCCGTATATAACCCCCGTTCTTCATTTGGTAGCGCGAATCAATTTCATTGGCAGAGGCCGGGTCGATTTCACAGGCTTCCCAAAGACGGATGAGATCTTGCCGTGACATTGTCGAGTCATTCACTGGAACGACCTCGCCGTTGATTCGAACGCGGGTCCGTTGATCTTCACTCAGGAAGATATCGGTTGCTCCTTGGGAGAGCCATTCATTGATGGCTGATTCGAGTTCGTCGAGAGTCATTGGCAGAACATCCACTGGTCTGCATGAATGGGCAATGAGCAAAGGAAAATATTCCGGCGGAGCTACTCGGTAAAAACTCCGGTGGTGATCGGTGGGATTTTGCGATCCTCATAAACGATGCGAATCGAGGCTCCTGGAAATTTCTTGAAGAGGGCTTCAGGGTTGTCCGAAAGGCAGGCGATGGTTGCGAGGGGATCAGTCATTTTTGCTTCGGGCATGATAACCGAAGCGGCCCGGCGGGTGGTGAGCCCAAGTCCCGTTTGAAGCTCGATAAGGTGAGAGTAGGTTTTTCCGCCGGATGTAACATTTTGGAAAAGATCTCCTGAGGTAGAGACCGCGCAATTTCTGAGTGGAAGGCTTTTGTTGGGCGTGAGACGGAAGGTCCGGAGGCCGATATTCCAGCCCTCTCTTTCTGGAGGTGGATCACCTATGCGTAAATCTCCGGCTGCGGCAACCAAGGTTTGGGTGAACCCTTTTTTGGCAAGGTGATCGTAGATAAGATCTGCAGCGAAGCCTTTGGCAATTCCTCCAAGGTCGAGTTGAAGTCCTTGGCGTTTCACGGTAACCGTCTGTTTTTTTTCATCGAAGGCCAGAAATTCGATCCCGCAACGGCTGCGGGCAGCAGCAATGTCTTCTTCGGATGGCACTTCCTTGGTTCTTCTGGTTTCACGCCAAAGATGGGTGAGTGGGCCTAGGGTGGGATCGAAGATTCCTTCGGATTCTTTGGTTAATTTTTTTCCGAGGATAAGAACGTCGAAAAGTTCCTTACTGACGGCAATTGGCATACCGGGTTTCGACTTGGTGAGGCGGTTCAGCTCAGAATCTGGATCGTAGTCGGTGGCGCGATTGCTAAAGTCTTCGGCAAGATCGAAACTTTTTTCCATGGCAAGATAACCTTCCCGAGGGTCTTCGGCATATGTGATAATCTTAAAGAGCGTCCCCATGAGTGGGCGCTCGCTTTCCAGGCGCACGATGGTGGGCTCATTTGATTGTGTCTCTTCAGCCGTTTTTTTGTCCTGATGGCATGACGATAGGATGAGAAGAGGGAGCAGGAGATAGCGCATCACAGTTCCTCGAGAAGCTCAACGAGGGAAGGATATTGGTATTCTGCTGCCGAGAAATCAATGCATTGTGTGATCCTGTTTGGGATAGCAGCAACGGGACACCCGACTGTGTGAGCGGACTTCATTCCGTTAAGGGAATCTTCGATGACGAGGCATTTTGATGCAGGTAATTTAAGGCGTTTGACGGCTTCTGCGTAAAGATCGGGAGCGGGTTTGATGCGAGGAGCATCCTCACGCGCGATGATGTGATCGAAGGACTTAAGGAGACCAAGTTTGTCGAGCCAGCCATCTACCCAGCTGTGGTTGGAGCTGGAAACGATGGCGACGGGCATCTTTCTTTCTTGGCAGAGGCTTACGGTTTCGCGGACACCGGGCATGGTGTCGAGCTTACTGATTTCCTTACGGATCCACTTGTTACGGGCAATGCCAATGGTTTCCCAGTCGAAGGTTTTTCCGGTGAGTTCCTCGAGCATATTCTCGGGCGACCAAGTGTTGAAGTCCGAGCCGATACACTTGACGTATTCCTCAAGCGGGAGGTCGTGACCGTTCTCGATGAAGGTCTCGCGCATCGATTCATAGATAGACCATTCAGTGTCGAGAATGACTCCGTCAAAGTCAAAGAGGATGGCATCGGCTTCCATGTGTGAGAAGTAGCGTGGATTGTGAAGGTGGCAATCGTTGTTTTGTCTTAAGGGAGATAATGCGGGGTTGAAATGTGGTAAGAAATCGAAAAGATTCCGTATGAACTTTTCGGTG
Organism: Akkermansiaceae bacterium; assembly: GCA_905181965.1. Lineage (GTDB taxonomy): Bacteria > Verrucomicrobiota > Verrucomicrobiia > Verrucomicrobiales > Akkermansiaceae > SW10. The sequence continues at coordinate 18,517 of CAJIZY010000008.1, read as the reverse complement.
GACGATGTGCAATGTCACATCATGGTAAAACCGAGAGTGGTTTAGGAGACGCCATTTGGCCCCGAGGTGCTCGTTTATAAGATCCTAGGGAAAATATTTGCGACCTTGGGGTTTAAGGACGAAGTAGGGCAAATGAATCTTAAATGTGATCCGGCGCGCGCTCTGCAGTTGCGAGATGAGCATGAAACGATCCTGCCAGGCTATCACATGAATAAGCAGCACTGGAATACATTAGTGCTAGATGGCTCCTTATCGAGCCATTTGGTGGGTGAGCTCATTGATCATTCTTATCAATTGGTGGTCAAAGGAATGCCCAAAAGAACGAGAGAGATTCTTTAAAAATGAAATTAGTGATTGGAGATATTCACGGCTGTTTGACGGCACTGGAGACGATGTTTGAGGTGGTCGCACCATCGAGCAAAGACTTGATTGTCACTTTGGGCGACTATGTAGATCGGGGTCCTGATTCAAAAGGAGTGATCGATTATCTGCTAGAGAAGCAGCAGACACATCATTTGTTTCATTTGATGGGGAATCATGAAATTCAGATGATTCGAGCTTTAGAGACTAAGCAGGACCGCGAACGTTTTTTGAGCGGGCTTTGTGGAGGGCGCGATACTCTTGATTCCTACGGAGGTGGTTTCGAGGATGTTCCGAGCGAGCATTGGGAGTTTATTAAAAGCGCGGCTCTTTACCACGAGTTGGATGATTATATTTTGGTGCACGCTGGAGTAGAGGCAGGCTTGCCGGTCAATCAACAGGAGCGAGAGACCTATTACTACCAACGATTCTATAGTCAGCGGCCCCACCAGTCGGGAAAGACGGTAGTGTGTGGGCATACGATTCAGGGGGACGTACCAACCAATCTTGGGCACGCAATTTGTCTGGATACCTGTGCCTATGGTGGCGGGTGGCTCAGTGCGTTGGATCTTGAGTCAGGAACAATCTGGCAAACTGCCGAGAACGGAAAATCGCGTCGGATGTTGCTGGGCGATCTTCCAATCGGGTAAGCGATTTTAAAGAAATGTCCGCTCAGGACGAGGCAAGACCTGCAAAGAGGCAGAGCCCGAGTTCTAAAAGGAATGCCTAGTCCTTAGAGAAGCTTCGACCTCAAACCTTCGGTTACAATCTTTGGATTAGCCTTACCTTTCGAGGCTTTCATGACTTGGCCAGTCAGGAAGTTAAGGAGCTTTTCGTTGCCGCCTTGAATTTCGGCTACTTTGTCAGGGTTGCTGCCGATGACTTCGTCGATGAGAGCATCAATGGCTCCAGTGTCGGCGGGCTCAAACCCCATTTCCTTGGCCAGAGCAGCAGGATCTTTTTCAGGGGTGTCCCAAAGAGCGGCAAAGAGCTCCTTGGCTTGGCTGTTGGAGACGGTGCCTGCCTCGATAAGGTTTAGGATGTCAGAGAGCTTGGCTGGGGTGACAGGTGAGGCTTGAATCTCAACTGACTTTTCGTTGAGAAGCCCAAGAAAATTATTGATGATCCAGTTCGCTACCTTCTTACCTGGAGTCTTGGCCAAGGCGATCGTGGTCTCAAAATAAGAGACAAGCTGAATATCTGAAGTGATAACGGAGGCGTCGTAGGGGGTCAGCCCAAGTTCTTTTTGGAAGCGCGCAGATTTTTCGTGAGGGAGTTCGGGGACCAGAGGGCGGACTTTCTCGATGTAGGCGGCTGTTTTAACCGGAAGGAGATCGGGGTCGGGGAAGTATCGATAGTCGTGAGCATCTTCCTTGGTTCGCATTTCTTGGGTTTCGCCGAGGTCCTCGTCCCACCGCCAGGTGGCTTGGACAAGCGATTCCCCATTGTCGAGTGCTTCGCACTGACGGGCAACCTCGTAATGAATGGCACGTCGCACGGCGGAGGTGGAGTTCATATTCTTGAGCTCGATCTTGGTGCCAAGGGGGTCGCTTTCATTTTTGCGAACCGAGATGTTTACATCACAACGCATTTGGCCCTTGTCCATGTCGGCATCCGAGATGCCCCCAGCGATGAGAATTTGCTGGAGCGACTTTAAGTAGGCGAAGGTTTCCTCGGCAGACTCGATATCGGGCTCGGTGACGATTTCCATCAGAGGGGTGCCGGCGCGATTAAAATCGATGAGAGTGGTTTTAGCGAGGTGGGTTGACTTGGCGACGTCTTCCTCAAGGTGGATGCGATTGAGTTCAACGACCTTGCCTGGCTTCTTAATCTTTTTCTGAGCATCCTTGGGGTAGTTATGATCGTAGAGTGGGACGCCGCCGCCGAGGCAGAGTGGCAGATCCATTTGGGTGATCTGGTAATCCTTGGGCATGTCCGGGTAGAAGTAGTTCTTGCGATCCCAAACCACTGTAGGCGGGGTGGAGCAGCCAAGAAGCATGCCGGAAAGAATAGTGCGCTCGATGGCAAACTCGTTTAGAACCGGGAGGGCGCCCGGCAGGCCAAGGCAGGTCGGGCATGTGTGAGTGTTCGGCTCGTCGGCAAAGGAGGTTTCGCATCCGCAGAACATTTTAGTGTTCGTTTTGATTTGGCAATGGACCTCAAGCCCGATGGTGACGATGTAGTCTGAAACTGGCACGGGCTTTGTTTAAACGGGAAATCGGGAAATCTGAAACCCTAAACCTGTCGATCCCGGATTTTGGCGGGAAATTCTAGGGTGTAATGCGAGTTTGGCCCTTGTCACGCTTCCTAGTGATGTCGAAATTATGAGAGATACTCTTGGGCGAATCTGGTTCAAGGATTGGGGTAGCTAGATTAAAGGGCTAGGGGCTTGGTTGCCCTACTCCTAGATGTCTTAGCTGTTTTGATTCTCCGGGGGTGCTCTTTTGGGGAGTCGAAGGCTGAGCTCAAACGCCAAGACGAAAGAAAGTGGTGGGAGATTAGGTAACTCTTTCCTATGAAGAATTCTCTTTTCCTTGCTCTCCTCCCACTCGTTGGTCTTGGCGTTTATGCAGCCAAGGTAAAGCCAATGTCCGAGGCCGATTTGGTTCAGGCCAATTTACCCAAGATAGAAAAGCCGAAAAATAAGCACCAAATCCTCTGCTTCTCGAAGCCTTTTGGCTTCCGGCACAATTCGATTGAAATTGGCGAAACAATGCTTCGGGTAATGGGTGAAGAAACGGGGCTTTTTGAAGTGACCTTTTCAAGTGATCTTTCGAACTTCACGCCGGAAAAAATCAAGAAGTTTGATGCGATTTGTTTTAACAATAATACCCACATCCAGAAGGGGATGACGGACGAGAAACTGCGAAAGTCTCTGATTTCTTATGTTAAAAACGGCGGAGGGGTTTTTGCGATTCATTCGGCGACTGATGGAGGGTGGCCTGAGTATATCGATATGATTGGGGGTAACTTCCGAGGTCATCCCTGGGGCGCAGGTGGAACGTGGGACATTTCCAACGAAGACCCGAATCATCCCATCGTGAAGGATGTTCATGGCGGTAAAGGATTTAAGCTTAAGGATGAGCTCTACGTGTATAACGACTTTGACCGTGGCGAACAGCGCGTCTTGATGGCATTAGATATGAAGAGTGAAGTCAATGGCACGAGGAAGGGGCCCCGAGAGGATAATGATTACGCGCTCGCATGGGTGAAAAAGTATGGCGAGGGGCGTGTCTTCGTGAGTGCCTTCGGTCACAACAAAGAAGTCTTCTATAATCCTGAAATCCTTAAAATGTGGGTGGAAGGCTTTCGTTATATTCTCGGGGATACTGACGTCGAAACAGAGTCAGTCCCCAAGCCGGCATCCAATCTGCCTAAGTAAGTTTTATTTCCAACGGTAGACATTGAGACCTTTAAGGTGGCGGACGTAGAGTTCGTCGCCGCAGACCGCGAGGTGAGCCCAGGTCGAGGGGGTTTCTAACTTCACTTCGGAGAGGAGGTCGAAGCCTTTGGGATTGGCATCGATGTGGAGGAGAATGCCGCGCTGATCAAGGGCGAGAATGCGGTTGCCTTGGGTGACCATGGAGCAGTATTCGCCAAATTTATCATCTGAGCTCCAGAGGGTTTTACCGCTCTTAGGATCGAGGCAGTGGAAGCGTTTGTCGCGACCGTGGAGGTAAATTTTTCCATCAATGACAACAGGCGAGGACATATAGCCTTCGCGCTTTGAATCGTTCCAGAGTTGAGTTGCCGCGAGGAACTTGTTTTTCTTGCCGATATCAAAGAGGAACGAACCCCCACCGTAGGTTGCTGTGAAGACTTTGTCGCCCACCGGGGTCGGTGGAAGGATGTTCATGCCACGGAAGGCCTTTACGGGTGTGGACCAAACCGATTTTCCATTTGAGGGAAGAATCCCGCCGAGGGTGCTTCGGGTTTGCACAAGGATTTGATCAACTCCCTGAATGGTGGCGCGAAAGGGTGAGGAAAAAGCACTACCGAACATGGCACGCTCGTCAGCAAGGGATTGCCAGACGGTTTTGCCATCGCTCTTTTTGATTTTGCGCATGGCAGTGCCAACTTGCACGTAGATATGGTCATTATCGAGTAGGGGCGAGGAAACGAATCCGAATGATGGGAGTGGAGTCTTTTCCTCGGATGGGTAGTCGCGGCGCCACTTTTCTTTTCCGGTTTCGACGTCAATCGCGACGAGAACATCACGCATTCCTCCGACGAAGAGAGTTTTGCCGTCGGTGGCAGGGGTAGAGCGGACCCATGAGCCATTTTTCGCTGCGTAAAATGGAACTCGCATCGAGCCAGCCCAATCATTGTCCCAGATTTGCTTCCCGGTTTTTCGATCAAAAGCCCGAACTATCTCGGATTTCTTGTTTTTTGTCTCAACGGTAAAAACTTTGGAACCAGCGACGATGGGGCTGGAGTAGCCTTCGGCAAGGTCAACGGACCAAATAAGTTTTAGGTTCCCGTTTGAGAGTGATTTGGGCCAAGGAGCGGCTGTTTTGGAGGTTTTTCCGTCTCGGGTCGGGCCACGCCACTGGGTCCAGTCTGCGGCAGAAAGAAAGGACATTCCTAGGATGAGTGCGATAAAGACGGTTCTAGCCATTTCTAACAGTTCGTCTCGATTTTCTGATACGCAAGTTCAGGAATGGGTGAAATTTCACGAGGTTTTGGACCGTTTTGAATCGCACCATGAAAATACTCGCATACATAATGGCGTTCTCGGTCCTCGTTGTCGCTTCTCAAGCAGAAGAGGGATGGGTTTCGATTTTTGACGGAGAGACTCTCAAAGGCTGGACCAATTCAAAAGGTGGAGAGGTCAAGGAGGGAGGCTGGATCGCAAAAGATGGGGTATTGTTTAGAAAAGCGGAGGGAGGAGATCTCTACACTGCGAAGGAATATGCCGATTTTGAATTTCGCTGGGAGTGGAAGATTTCTTCCAAGGGAAATAGCGGGGTGAAGTATCGTGTTACGAACTATGGTTCGACAAATTTGGGGCCGGAATATCAGGTGCTTGATGATGCTCATCCAGATGGTGCAAAGAGTAAAAAGCGGCAAGCGTCATCGCTCTATGATTTTTTGGCCCCGAATGACAAAAAGAAGCTGAATCCGGTGGGTGAGTGGAATTCCTCACGGGTAGTCGCTAAGGGGAAGCATCTTAAGCACTATCTCAATGGCGAGCTTGTCGTTGAGATCGTTGTGGGTAGCGACCGCTGGAAAGAGGCTCACAAGCAATCAAAGTTTAAGAGCAAGGATAATTTCGCACACAATCAAAGTGGTCGGATCTTTTTGCAAGACCACAACGATAAGGTTTGGTATCGCAAGCTCGAGATAAAGGAGATTAAGTAAACTCCGGATCACCTAAGAAAGGAGGAATCTTCGAATCGGGGGGCGTCGTTTATGTACGTATCACCTGACATTTTCTACTAAGGCATCTCTCGAGTATTATTATGAAATTCATCCCTCTTTTGCTCCTCTATCCTTCATTTGTTTACGGCGATGTCGTGATTAGCGAAATAAGTGGTGCTTCGTCAGACCGACTTCTGAAGTTTTCTCAGCTCGGACAACCCAGTCTCGGCGCGGGTATACCGTGGTTTTCATCCGATTTTAACGACTCAAAATGGCTCTCTGGATCAGCCCCCTTTGGTTTTGGGTATGGCCGCGTCTCTACCAATTTGGCTTCCGATCTTAAGGGTAAGACCCCATCGCTGTATTTGCGACATACCTTTATGGTTTCTGCAGGTCAGGCCGCTTCGTTGGCTGATCTGATTTTAACGACAGAGTTTGATGACGGAATTATTGTTCTTATCAATGGGAAAGAGGCGGTCCGGTGTAATCTTGGTGCTCCGGGAATGTTTATTTATTCCGACCAGCTCGCATTCAATGAAGATGCGACGGAAGGGAACCCCACAGTTTTGAATCTTGGAAGGGCCTCGGATCTATTGGTGGAAGGAGAGAATACGATCGCGGTGCAGGTGGTGAACCGGGATCCTGACTCGTCTTTGTTTTTCGACGGAGTGCTCCGTATGGATGCCGGAATCAGTTTAGTTAATGTCGTTTCCAAGGGTTTCTCGAGTGCTAATGGGAGCTCTATTACCCATACAAATAGCGGAGGATTAATTTCGAATATTACAACAGGGACTCTCAGGTCAGGAGGATGGCTTGATCAGTCGCCCTCAGTTCGGAGTGGAAGTAATTGGACTGATTTTAAAGTAGGAGTTCTCTCTGATCCTGGAGCGGGTGAGAATGGCGATGGGGCGATTACGTACACTCTATCTGGCCGGGGAACCGAAGATGAAGCGACCTTGCTATTTCCTCCGGTTGACATGTCTGCTCATTGGACACCTGGAGCGATCACTGCTTCAAATTTGAATGAGACGCGAATCTCATTTTTATATCAGGGGTCACCGGGGACCGTCTTTGATTTCGTCGCTGAGTCAGGCGATGGACTTATTTCGGCATCCGGATTTCCTGTGGTTGCAGCTTCTAGTGATGAGACTCTTGGCTACTGGCGTTTTGATGATGGAGTCGCAAGTAATGGAGCGGTCGTGTTGGTCGCCAATGATTCTAGCAGCAATGGATTTAATGCGATACCAACCAGCCGCGGAGGTGGCACCTACTCAAATGATGTCCCCGGAACGATCATTTTTGATCCGCTCGCGAATGCCGCAAGAAGCAACCAATTCTCGATGGACGTATCGGCCTCAAATCGTCGCCTTTCGGTGCCAAACAAGAGTGCTTTTAACACTTCTTTCACGATAGAGATGTTCGTAAAAATTAATGGAGAGCCGGCTGGTTACCATACTTTTCTACGTCGTAATGCTGGCAGTAATTTACGGTGGCAGATCGATTTTGATCATGGTAACGCCGGAGCGTTTGGAAGAATGCGTTCCCGCCTTGATACGCCAGACGGTGACAATACTAACTTTGTTCTTGGGCCAACTGGTGGATCGTCGGTTCCAGCTGAGAGAAGAATCTGGGTTGATACCGACTCGGGTAATGGTTTGGTTTCCAGCTACAATGACCCTTCTGATTGGTCGCGCGATGGAAATGGAATTAATGATCGTCCGGAGTGGCATCATGTAGCCTTATCTCTTGATGAAAATAGCGGGGTAGTTAAATTTTATTTTGACTATGAACTCATGCAAACTCGAACTCTTGTCGACAATGATGGGAGTGGATATATCCATCCTTCTTCGGCAATCGAATTTGGAAAATTTGGAGGAAACTACGAGGTTCTGATCGACGAAATTCGTTATACTGCGCGCCCCCTCGATCAAGATGAATTTCTTCAAGTTGTCGATAATGATCCCGGTGCTTGGGCCACTTACGAAATCGATCTGGCGAACGGGGATGTTGATGATCAAACCGCTCTAATTAATTATTTAAATTCCAATAATCTGACTACCTTTACTCCGGGTTTGCGGGTTCGTGAAGAAAGTTACTCGGAGGCAGGCCGGACGATTTCTCTCGATTCTTTCCAGGTTGACTACACCCAAGGCGGAGCGAGTGGGGATCTCGTGAAGAATAATCAAATTTGGCGCTATCAAGCTGGGATCGGTGAGCCGTCTGGGGGAGTCTTTGAGCCGGCGGCTCCAGTCGAAGAGATGCGGGCTGAATTTGTGGATTGGATCGAGCTATCAAATAACGGGGCCGCGGTGGTTGATCTGACCGGGTGGTCCCTTAGCGATAATGAGACCGATCTGCGGAAATGGAGTTTCCCTCCGGATACGACTATTCCAGCAGGAGGATATCTCCTCGTATTGGCGGACGATCTTGACACCGCTGGAATTTCCCCAGCCTATTTACATGCGAATTTTAAATTGGATGCCGGTGGGGAATACCTTGCCCTGATTGATGATTCTGGAGTGCTGCAGACTGAGTTTGCTGGGGGCTTCCCTCGCCAGCTTGATTTTTATTCTCTCGGGTTACCATCTGGCGGAGGGGGGTATGCATATCTCTCTGAGCCATCGCCTGGTGCGGCGAATGGCGGTCCTGCGTATGCAGGTGTTGTGGGAAAACCAGACTTCGATACACCAAGTGGTTTTCATGCCAGATCAGTAACCTTGGGAATCACGACTTCCACTCCCGGCGCGACGATTCGTTACACGACTGATGGGACCGAGCCTACGCTTAAAAATGGCATTGACTATCTCGCCCCTCTATCCCTCTCGCAGATTAATTCGCGAACTGGGCACAGTATCCGTGCCCGTGCGTTTTTGGATGGAGCGATTCCATCTAAGATTAAATCCGGGAGTTTTCTTGTTGGTCAGAGTTCTAATATTACTAAGGCCCCGGCAATGTTGTTCACTGCCGATACTGAACGTTCTTTCATCAAACCATATGGGGTCCTCTCGATTGATGGTGGGCGTTATGTCGATGAAAAATGGGAGGCCGTTGAGAAGAGCGACTATAATATGGCACTCGAGCGTGGTCGTGCCTTTGAACGGCCAGCATTTATCGAGTTCTATGCTGCAAACTCAGGGAGGCCTTGGTCGTGAAGACGCAGGTCTTCGTATGGCTGCAAGTAATTATTCTCGGCCCCGCATGACTTTTAATGGGATTAAAAACTCACCGTGGTCAACGAACTCGCGGGACAAGCCATCGTTTAATCTTTATTTCCGTGACGAGTATGAGGACTCTTCAGTGACTTTTCCGATCTTTGGAGAAGACTACCCGGTTGATACTTTCGAGCAACTTCGTCCGCGGGCTGGAAAGAATGATATTAACAACCCCTACATCAAGGACGAGGTGATCCGCCGTCTTTTTATTGATATGGGGAATGTCGGATCGCGTGGTATTTTCAATAGCCTCTATTTAAACGGCGAGTGGAAAGGGTTTTATAATACTTGCGAGAGATTACGGGAGCCATTTTTTCAATCGCACTACCCGGGATCGGGCCAGTGGGATATCCGTCAGGCGGGTAACGCCGGCGGAGGGCTTGCCGAAGGAGATAATGACGCCTGGAATACACTCAATAACCGGCTTCAAGCATCCAACGTAAATAGTCGAAGTAATTGGGAAAGGGCGATGGAGCTTGTTGATCCCATCGCAATGGCTGATTATTTCTTACTCAATATTTATGGTGCGACCTGGGATTGGCCAAATAATAATTGGGCCTCGGCTCGTGAGCGCTCGCCCGATGGACGATACCGCTTCTATGTCTGGGATGCTGAGGGGGCCTTTGGACATCCACGTCGAACCGGTAATAGCAATAGCAATAAGCCGGTGAATTTTAATACGATCTCTGAGGATTTACTTTCAAGAACTGACTCAACCTCTCGGATTTTCCAACGACTGGAGCGTTGGCCGGAGTTCCGTCTCATTCTTGCTGATCGTATTCATAAGCACTTCTTTAACCGCGGAACACTTGACGATTCGTCACCAAATAATTCTCGGATTAGAGAAGTGATTGATACCGCGATTTCTGAGTTTTCGCCGCTGCTTGATGAACGTTCTAACCAGTCGGTGGATACCGAATTTTGGCGATACTGGACTGCTTCGGGGTCGTCTCGCCGGAGTTATCTTTTAGGGCCAAATGATGAGTATTTCCGCGATGCTGGATATTGGCCGAACACCGAGCCTCCTAGTTATAACCAGTATGGCGGAGAGGTTGGTGGTAGTTTTCAGCTTAGGATTTCTGGAGGGCCTGGCACCATCTACTATACTCTCGATGGTTCTGATCCCCGTCGGTTTGGAAATGCGGTAGCTGATGGTGCTCTCACCTATTCCGCTCCTGTTTCTCTGCCTCAATCTGTGGTAACCGTAAAATCTCGACTCCGTAGTCCGCGAGGAGAATGGAGTGCGCTTACTGAGGCCCAGTTCAAGGTTGGCCTTATTCAGCCTAATTCTTCGAACCTTGTTGTTTCCGAGATTCATTATCATCCTGTTTCACCGAATGCTGATGAGCTTGCTGCGGGGTTCTCTGATCCCGACGATTTCGAATTCATCGAGTTGCAGAATATTGGCAACCAGGCACTTGATCTCTCCGATCTTTCCTTCACTGATGGAATTAGTTTCAAGTTTTCGGATAGCTTTCTGACTTCGCTGGCACCAGATGCTTCGGTTATTTTGGTGCGAAGCCTCGAAGCCTTTAGGCAACGTTATGGAGATGGATTTGAAGCTTTAGTGGCCGGCCAATATGGCGGGGGGCTCTCTAATGGTGGAGAGCAAATCGTAGTGGAGACCTCTGCCAGCGTTGTAAAGAGTTTCAGCTATGACGATTCAGAACCTTGGCCGGTTTGTGCGGATGGCGAGGGGATCTCATTGATCCTCCTCGATCCATCTTCAAACCCCGATCATACTCTTGCGGCAAGTTGGGCAGGTTCTGCGCAAGTCGGAGGGTTCCTCGGAGGCTCGCTGCAACCTTTAACTTACGAATTGTGGCAAAGTTATGTTTTTACTTCCAAGCAAGCTTCAGGGCCTTCTGATGATCCTGATGCTGATGGTCTGCCTAATCTTGTTGAGTTCTTCCTTGGCTCACTTCCCGGGAAAAATGATGCGGTAGCCAGCGGCCCTCGGGCGTCAATTACAGATACGAATGGTGAAGATTATCTCACCTTTAGCTTCTCTCAGGTACTTGGTCAAACTGAGGTGACAGGACTAGTTGAGGTCTCTTTAAATCTCACCGATTGGTCTTCTAGTTCTGCTGGTATTAAGGAGGTTTTACCCGCAGTCCCAAATGGGAATGGCAGTGTAAGGCGCACCTTTCGGGTGGCCTCTCCGGTCTCTGATGTCGCGAAGCAATTCCTACGCCTCCGGGTCATTGAGAATTAAGCTAGGGACGCGCCGGACTGAAAGAATTGGCAAAGTCGGCACGAATAGACTTCTACTCATGAAGCGTCTTCTACCACTTCTCCTCGCTGTCGCAGCTCTGGGTTCTCTTTTCCTCGCCAATGGGCAGGAGAAGAAGACCTCTTTACCGGAACCCACCCGGCCGCTCAAGGCCCTCTTGATTGCCGGTGGATGCTGCCACGATTATGTGAAGCAGCATGAGGTTCTCTATAAAGGAATCCAAGAGCGTGCTAACGTTCGTGTCGATGTGATGTGGACGCGCGATAGGACTACTAATCCGCCACTGCCACTTTATGATGATCCTGATTGGGCGAAAGGTTATGACATCATCATTCACGATGAATGCGCCGCCAGTAACAAGGATCTCAAGGTAATGGAGAACATCCTCGAAGTGCACAAAACTATTCCTGCGGTGCATCTCCACTGCGCGATGCATTCCTTCCGTAATGGCACAGACAAGTGGGCCAAGCACCTTGGTCTGCACTCCACCGGACACGGCCCGCAGAAGCCTCTCGAAATTACTTATACGAATTCCGATCATCCTATCACTAAGACGCTGGAGAATTGGGTCACTAAAAACGAAGAGCTTTATAATAACCGCGAGATTTTTGATGCTGAGCCGCTCGCCCTCGCGACTCAGAAAGTAGGTGACCGTGAAAATTCAGCGGTTGTGGCATGGACCAATACCAAACAGGGCGCGCCGAGTTTCTCAACTACCGTTGGGCACAATACTTACACGGTTGAAGATCCTCGTTACCTTGATTTGGTCACTCGCGGATTACTCTGGGCTGCCGGGAAGTTGAATGATGATTATCTCAAACCCTATACGGGATCCAACCTTATCACCGAGATGGGAGCAAAGGAAGAGAAAGTGGAATCGCTTTTTGGTAAGCCTTCCAAAGATGCGGTGAAGGTAAAATTGACCGCTTCGTCGGTTCAGGTTAGCGATAGTCACTATCCTTGGAGGGCTATTGATGGCAATGTGGCAACTCGCTGGACTGCCAATGGGGCTGCTCATCCCGCCTCTACCGACGCCTCTGCCACCGCCACGGTGACCTCAGCCGAGATCCTCTGGGAGCAACGGACTGAATGGTATCACTATAAAATCGAAACCTCGCGCGATGGGAAAAATTGGGAGATCGCTTATGATGGTTCAAAGAACCAGCGGAAATCGGATACTAAGGACAGCTTCAATACTCAAAATATCAAATTCCTCCGTGTGACGACTCTCGGTCAGGAGACTGGTAAGTGGCCCGCGCTCTGGGAAATTCGGCTGAAAGGACCGAAGGGGAAACTTAAGCTCTTCCCCATTCTGGATAAAAAGGAGATCAATCAGACCAAAGGAGCGTCCGGCAAGGGCTTTGAGAAGTCCGGTAACATCAAGCCCCAAATTGCGAAGCTAAGTCCTGAAGAGGAAGCTGCGATCTTAAAGGATTGTGAGGTTCCCGAAGGATTCGAAAAGAGCCTTTTCGCCTCCTGGCATTCGGCGAACTATCCCGTTTATGTGGCGGCCTCGCCTGGAGGTGATCTTTATGTTTCGTCCGATGGGAATGGCTCGCTGGGGCGTCAGCCTAATCGCGGCCGTGTTTTGCGACTTCGTGATACTGACAAGGATGGCCGCGCTGATGAAGTGACAGAGTTTATTCGCGATATCGATTCGCCGCGCGGATTAATTTGGGATCACGACCGGCTTTACCTTCTGCACCCGCCGCACATCTCGGTCTTCTTTGACCGCGATCATGATGGAGTGGCTGAGGAATCAAAACGGCTTATATCCGACATCGCTTTCGGGTTCAAAGACCGCCCTGCCGATCACACCACAAATGATATTACGATGGGTATCGACGGGTGGATCTATATTGCGGGTGGTGACTTTGGCTTCATGAAGGCGACCGGAACCGATGGTAGGACCTTGCAACATCGTGGCGGTGGTGTCATCCGGTTCCGGCCCGATGGATCTAAACTTGAGTTATTCTCCACAGGAACTCGCAACATTTTAGCCACTCCGATTTCACCCACTCTCGACATGTTTGCCCGCGATAACACCAACGATGGTGGCGGCTGGGATGTGCGCTTTCATCACTTTACCCCGCTTTCCGATCACGGTTACCCACGACTCTATAAGAACTTCGAAAAGGAGCATATTCACCCCCTCGCCGACTACGGTGGTGGTTCCGGGTGTGGGGGTGTCTATATTCACGAGCCGGGTTTTCCTGATGAATGGAACAAAGCTCCCTTCACTTGCGATTGGGGTCGAGCGGGGCTCTTTCGTCACACCGTTGAGCCGCTAGGTGCGACCTTTAAAGAAGCCGCGGCCCCGCAAAAATTTATTAAAGTGAGCCGTCCCACCGATGCTGATGTCGATGGGATGTCTGCGGTCTATCAAGCAGCGTGGAAAGGCCCCGCGACCTTCAATTGGGCTGGCCCAGATCAAGGATACATCGTCCGCGTGACTCCTAAGGGTTACACCCCGAAGCCGCTTCCTGATTTTGAGAAGATGAGCGATGAGGCCTTGGTGAAGGCTCTCGATTCGCCGTCGCATATTCGGACTTTGGCGGCGCAGCGGACCCTTTTGGGGCGTGCGGACAGCATCGAACTGACTGAGTCTTTGGGAAAACTAAGTTGTAATACCGATAAAGCACTTTCCGCTCGGATTGCGGCTATCTTTACAATGTCGTTGAGATCACCTGAGTCGGGAGCGCTGATGGCTTTGGTAGCTGGACGAACTCTTCCAGAAATTCAGCCGTTTTTAATTAGGGCTTATGGAGAGGTGACTCATCCGATTAGCGTTGATGGTGCCTTGGACGTTTTTACGAAAATTCCGGAAGAGAGCACTCCACGAGAGATTGTTGAGGCAATCTTTGCGCTTTCTAAGCTCAATGAGAAACAGGTGTCTCCCAAAGCGACTGTCTTTATCTCAAAGTATCTGTCCTCTACGGATCCCGCCATCCGCCATACGGCCTATCGTGCTTTGGCGAAAATGTCGGCGCACGAAGCGGCCTTTTCCAAGGTTAACTCCGATGACACCGAAACTCGCAAAGCGGCTGCATGGGCACTGATGCGGATGCACAAGAAGGAGGTTGTGGATGGTTTGCTAGTGCGTTTGAAGTCTGAGAATATTCCTGAAAAGCGCCGCCCGCTTCTTTCTACCCTCGCTCGGCTTTATCACAAAGAAGCCGAGTGGAAGGGCGATTCATGGGGCACTCGTCCCGATACACGCGGGCCTTATTACGAGCTAGCGACTTGGGAAGAGTCGGGCCGGATCTTAGAAAATCTCAAAGTTATCCTGAAAGATGCTCCCGCCGAGGAAGCGGCCTTTATTATCACCAAACTAAACAAGAATCGTATCCCAGCGAATGACGCTTTGGACCGCATTATCGATCTTGCGCTTAAAGACGATAAGTTAATCCCGGTAGCCATTAATCAAATCGCTGCCAGTGGAGCAGTATCGGCCAAGGCTATTCCTTTGGTTGTGAAGGGTGCCAGTGATCCTAAAACCCCAGCCGATGCTCTTGCTGGTGCGGTAAAGATTCTCGTGAACTCCGATGATAAATCATCTCTTCCCGCGGTTCTCAAAGCTTTGGCACAATTGGACAAAACTAAGGGTGCGGGTAAGCAGCAAACGGCTGCCAAAGGCCATTTTTTCAAAGCTGCCAAGTTGGAGAACCACCACCTTGCACTTGAGAAGATGGCGGCGGAGATGCTCGGCAGTCCTGCAGGAAAATATGCGGCTATGGCGGTGGTGACCTTGGCTTCCCGCAAGGGCGGATCTCCCGAGTCACGTGAAATGTCGCTCAAGGCGATCGATAAAGGATGGTCTGACCCTAAGCAGAAGATTGCCTTCATCAATGCGGCACGCGATTTGCGGAATCCTGTGATCAATGATCGGATCCGTATTGCTTTCAGTGATCCTGATCAAGCGGTGGCGAAAGCCGCAAAAGATGCCGCAGGTCGACTTAAAATTCAGGCTCCTGGAGCGGATAAAACTCCAAAGATTGCCACCCTAAAACCAGAGGAAGCCTTGAAAAAGGTGACGGCTCACAAAGGGGAAGTGGCCCTAGGCCAGGCCATTTTTGCCCGAGCAACCTGCAATGCTTGTCACACCGTATCGCAGGGTGAGAAGCAAAAAGGACCTTATCTGGGCAATATCGCCGAGACTTATCGGCGCAATGAACTCGTCGAAGCAATCCTCGTTCCGAATAAGACGATTGCACAGGGATTTGCGACCAATGTTTTCAGCTTGAAGGATGGCAAGTCTTTCGTGGGATTTGTCACCGACGAAGCGGGAGCTAGCGTAAGTATCCGCGACATCAGCAGTGCTGAGCACACTTTCAAGAAGAGCGCAATTAAGGAGCGCTCTACTTTGCCAACCTCTCTGATGCCTCCGGGATTACTTTCTGGATTTACAGTGCATGAAGCCGCCAGCTTGTTAGATTATCTCGAATCGCTGGTGAAGAAGTAGATTGTGACGAGCTTAGAGTGGTCACAGGAATGCCGGGCTCACTCTGATTGATGCCTCACAAGTGAGGCGAGTGGAAGAATTCCGTCATGGGGCCACAGGGCCGGTGGGAATTGAGCTTCTCCTAGAGGGAAGATTCTAGGGGAAGGAAGGTTGGGTCGCTCTTCATAGGGATGAAGAGCGATGCCAGAGAGGTGACGGAACTTCGAAAAATTATCCGGCATGGGGCGAAGGAATATTGTCCGGTTACCGGGAGAAAGGGCGAGGCGTGGATTATTCTCAACGATAATGGTCCAGGCGGTAGAGCGGGGGCTGTGCCAGAGGGCGTGGGATTTGGAATCTTGCGCCATAAGGTAGCGGGTTTCTTCGCGGAGGTTGGTGATGGCACCCGCTTCGGAAAGGGAGAGTGGACCGCGGGGATCTTGTTCTTCGAAATTGGTCATGGCTTCGGCAAGAAGTGGTCCGAAGGCAAAGGGATCTTTGAGGTAGATGGTTTGGAGGGAGAGGCAGCCGGATTGGTTGAAGAGGCCGATGTCGCGTGCGGCGAGTTGGGCAGCTTTGGGAGTGGGCTCATCAATTATGGCAATGCCGATGCGATGACCGTGTCCGACAAAGGGAATTTCTAGTGGGCAAAGGCTTTGGAAATGGCGGATCGTATTATCGGAGCCGAAAACGACCATGGCATCAGCCTTCGGAATCCAGTGCGCGGGCAGTTCTCGGGAGACTTCGACGAAAGGGTGAAGTGGAATTGGGACTTCGAAATCTAGGAGGGTTTGTGAGGGGAGTTTGAGGAGGTTTTGAGCACCGAGGAGAACTCCATTTAGAAGAGTTTGAAAAGCGGCGTGTGGAGTGTTGCCGCTGATAATGTGAACGATATTTTTTGGAAGCCGGGCCGTGATGCCGGCGGCTTCACGTAAGAAGGTCTCCTCGAGAAGGTTGCGCGTAAGATTCCCGGTGAAAGGCTCAAGTTGCTCGCGGGAAGCTAGAATGAGGTCGATACGTTTGCTGAGAGTCATAACGATAGGGCTTGGTCGATAGTTCGGGAGCAACCTCGCGGTAGCGCTCCAGGATCGCGGCCAATGAGAGTGAAAGAATGGTCTTCGTTGCGCACCGCAAAATCTTGAGTCCGGATCCCGCAAACGCTGTGGAGGTTGGCGAGGTCGTGGATGACGAGGTAGCCCGTTTCGCCGGGTGCGACTTCACGTTCAGTTTCAGGATCTAGGATGAGATGGCGGCACCAGCGGGGAAAACGATGCGGCCCATCAGGGCCGGTGGCGTAGGCCTGGCTGGAGAGCTCGGTCATGCCGTATTCGTTATGAAGATGGTTGAGCGGAAGCTTGAAAAATTCGGAGAGCTGAGAGTAGAAATCTGGTTTGGAAAGCGTAATAGAAGTGCCTTTGTAGCCTCCGGTTTCGAGGAGGTGGGAACCAGAGGGAAGAGGAATTGAGCCATGGATCTCCATGAGGTGACGAAAGGCGAGGGCGGTGCCCATAAGGATGAGAGGCTGTCCAGAAGCCAATTGAAGGAAAAGTTGACCAAGACGAAATTTGGAATTCTTCAGGAGAAAGCGGGAGTCGTTACCATTATTGAGGTGGCGAAACATGTGGCTGAGAGATGATTGGGGAGATTCGAGATCGGAAGGAGCAAGGAAAAAGGTAGGGAGTTTTGGAAGTGGCCAGCCATAGGAAATGGCTTTTTCGTAAAGATGGGTTGATGGAAAATGGTGCGAGCCCTTCGTTTCGGTGGTCGTGCCAGAGGTGAGAAAAGTCGTTAGGGTTTCTTGGCCGCAAGTCAGCGGCAAATCGGGAAGTTTGAAGGCGGCGGTGGGGACTGCGGGGATTTCTTCCCAGCGGGCGACAGTTTCGGGCGTTTTGTCTGCGGATCGCGCGAAGGCTGCGTAAGGGTGGTTGCGGTCGAATTGGTATCTAAAAATATCGAGAGCGAGCGCAGAGAATTCCTCGTTACTGGGGCTCGAGATCAGCTTTTTGACTCGGTGAATCAAGTTAGAATCGTCCGAGTCTTGAGGTGTGAGTTCTTCGATTTCAGTCATTTCGCTTCGGGTGGTGACTTGACAAGTTGGTCAAAGATCGCGATGAAGGGGGTAGTCGCGGTGCAATGATGCACTATCCTCAACCCTTATTATTTTAAAAGCCATGTTTTCCCTGAAACACTACCTCATGCTTCTTCTTTGCAGCTTGCTCTGTTTCAGCTGTTCGATGCTAAGGCCTTCGCCATCATCTCCTACTCCTGAAAATTTGCCAGTTGCCCAAGCGGTGGACCCTCTGTTCCCAAATACAACTGGGCAATTTGGGACTGAGGCTCAGCTTAAAGAAGCGCGCGACAGGGCTAATGCTGAGGCCAAGGCGCGTCGCGAAAGACTACAAAATGAGCAGGTAGCTAATGGAATCAATCCCGACTCTGGAACAACTGATGTGATTCAGCCGATCCCGCGCGAGCCAATCAAGCGAGTTAGCAAATATCGCACAGCTCGTGCGATCGTTACCAAACCTGGATATGTTTTTAACCCATGGACTAACAAAGCTGTTGATGTGCGTGGAATCCCAAGCGGAACGCTCATTCGCGACCCGAACGATGGGGATCCCGATCATAAGTTTCGAGTCCCCTAAAGTGGGCATCTGAGTTTCCCGACGCCGGATTTCCCAAAGGAAATCCGGCTCTTTTTTTCCAATTTCATGTCATTTTCCCGAATTGCGATTCTTGGTCCAGGCCTTCTTGGGGGCTCGGTAGGGCTGGCTGCGAATGGTGCAGGATACGAGGTGATTTTATGGGGAAGAAATCCTGAGCGAGTTGAGATCACTCGTAAGATTGGATTGGAAGCAACTACTGATTTGCAGGTTGCGGTGAAGGAAGCGGATCTTATTATTTTGTCAG
>CAJIZY010000007.1 GCA_905181965.1 Akkermansiaceae bacterium | reverse complement strand
CAGAAAGAGAGGGCTGGAATATCGGCCTCCGGACCTTCCGTCTCACGCCCAACAAAAGCCTTCCACTCAGAAATTGCGCGGTCTCTACCTCAGGAGATCTTTTCCAAAATGTTACATCCGGCGGAAAAACCTACTCTCACCTTATCGAGCTTCAAACGGGACTTGGGCTCACCACCCGCCGGGCCGCTTCGGTTATCATGCCCGAAGCAAAAATGACTGATCCCCTCGCAACCATCGCCTGCCTTTCGGACAACCCTGAAGCCCTCTTCAAGAAATTTCCAGGAGCCTCGATTCGCATCGTTTATGAGGATCGCAAAATCCCACCGATCACCACCGGAGTTTTTACCGAGTAGCTCCGCCGGAATATTTTCCTTTGCTCATTGCCCATTCATGCAGACCAGTGGATGTTCTGCCAATGACTCTCGACGAACTCGAATCAGCCATCAATGAATGGCTCTCCCAAGGAGCAACCGATATCTTCCTGAGTGAAGATCAACGGACCCGCGTTCGAATCAACGGCGAGGTCGTTCCAGTGAATGACTCGACAATGTCACGGCAAGATCTCATCCGTCTTTGGGAAGCCTGTGAAATCGACCCGGCCTCTGCCAATGAAATTGATTCGCGCTACCAAATGAAGAACGGGGGTTATATACGGGCCAATCTTTACCGTGCCATGGGAAACCTTTCCGCCGCCATTCGCCCCATTAAAGCAATCATACCGCCGCTCGACTCTCTCGGCCTTCCCACTGATCTGATCCGCCACTGGATTCACCGTCGCTCCGGACTCGTCCTCGTCACCGGAACCACCGGGTCAGGAAAATCCACCACCCTCGCTTCAGCTCTCGAAGAACTTAACGAAAGTCGGCAGAGCCATATTATCACCCTCGAAGATCCCATCGAATATCTCTTCCAAAACAAGAAGTCATTTTTTTCCCAGCGCGAATTGAACTCAGACACCGCCAAATTCTCCACCGCCCTTCGCGCCTCTCTTCGTCAAAACCCCGACGTGATTATGATCGGCGAGATCCGTGACGAAGAAACCGCCCAACTCGCCCTTCGCGCCTCCGAGACCGGACACCTTGTCATCAGCACTCTCCACAGCTCGGGAGTCGTCGAATCGATCGAAAGACTCGGCAACTTGTTCCCCGAAAACCACGGGGCCACTTCGCGAATGCTTCTTTCCCGTCAGCTCATCGGAGTGATCAACCAGAACCTCCTGTCCGGCACAGATGGATCACTCAAGCTAGTCTCGGAATACCTTCAAAACGAAGGGGCGGTGCGTGGGTGGATCCGCGACGGACGCTATCACGATATTATTGATCACCTGCAACGCCCACAGGACGGACAAACCAGAAACATGCTCACCAGCATCGTGGAAACCTATCATCAGGGCCTAATATCAGAGGAAATTGCAAGAGATGCCGCCCCAAACCCCGGGGACTTTGACCGCCAAATTCGCGGCATTTCCTAAATACACTTTTTTAAATCATGACCACACCCCAAGGAATACGGGACTACCTTGCCCAGACCGTCACCAAAGGTGGCTCCGACCTACATCTCACAGTCGGCGCTCCTCCAGCCGCAAGAGTCCATGGGAGCCTTCAGGCGCTTGAAGAAATGTCTTTCGACGCCGGTCAGGTTCGCGAATTAATCCTCGGGACGATGAACGAAACCCAGCGTTCAAAGTTAGAGGACGATTGGGAGCTCGACTACGCTATCGAGGTCAGCGGCGTTGGGCGTTTTCGCGGGAACGTGCATTTCTGCCGTCAAAACATCGAAGCAGTCTATCGCTACATCCCAGCAGAAATTCCAGAGCTCTCAACCTTAGGGCACTATCCGATTTTGGAGGAAATTTGCCACCTTCAGCGGGGCCTCGTTCTCATCACCGGAGTAACCGGCTCGGGAAAAACAGAGGTTTGCCTCCTTAGTGCGAAGGATCTCCGAGCATTCGCATCCGGCACCATCATTACTTTGGAAGACCCAAGCGAATTTTCTTGTCCTGCAGCCCGAGATATCCTCGCTGACTAAACAACGGGAGATCGGAGCGAGACGGACTAAATCCCGCTTCGCTTCGACTCCAGGACTCAAGTCGCCAGTGCATGCGCCAGGATCCTGACGTTATTGTGGTCGGTGAACTCCGCGATCGCGAGTCGATGCAGATCGCGATGACCGCAGCCGAAACCGGGCACCTCGTCATCAGCACCCTTCATACAATCGATGCCCCAAAGTCGGTCGAGCGCATCATGGATCTTTTCCCCTCCGACCAACAAGTGCAGATCGCCTCGCAGCTTTCCAATGTTCTCGAAGCAATCATTTGCCAAAGGCTTCTCCCAAGAGCCGATACCGATGGACGCGTCCTTGCCACCGAGGCTCTTCGCGTCAACTCAGGGATTCAATCCAGTCTCCGCAAACGAAAGATCGAACAAGTAGTCGGCCTCATGGAAATTGCCCGACAAGAAGGTTGTCACACCATTGATGATTGCCTCGAAACGCTCGTCGCCCACAACTACATCACCCAGCAAGATGCCATCCAAAACTGCCGAGACCCGCACCGATTTACTTCAGAAAGCCTCGCGAGCCGCCAGGCCGTTAAGAAGTAAGAAGGTCCGGGGATTTTAGCGAGGCGGCGCAAACTGCCCTTTCAGCTCCTCGGGAATTTCAACTTTCGGGTGCACATATTCTGCTTTTTCGCGCCACCCGAGATGTTTCAGCGGGTAAAGTTCGCCAAATAGGATTGCGTTTTTTCGGCGCTTAATGACACGTCGACCACGGCGATCCAATCGCTTCACCCCAAAGGCGATAATGGCATCTCCAAGCTCCGCATCTTGCATCGGCCCAAAGGCAAGATCAATGAGGCGGCTATAAATTTCGAGATTTCGTGGGTGATCTTTCAAATACTGCCGAAAGACATAGAAAGCATCTCCCACTCTCCCCTGCATCGCCAAAGCATCTCCTTTGCTTAAAAGCGGGGGAGGCTTTCGAAATTTCTCCAGCGAAAAGAACGAAAGCACATTCGCCATCTTCTGGCTCACCCAGCCCGTCGTTGGAATGGCGAGTAATATCGCGACGAGTAGCCCCACCGAAACCAATAAGAAAATGGCAAGTGGACTTTCACCAATGGCTCCTAAAACCATAAATTTAAAGACGACGAGGGGCTCGAGTTCCTACAAAATACGCGATGAAGGCCATTGCCAAGAAACCCTGCCATCCACAGCAAGTCCATCATCCCAACCGTTCCACCCAAGACCGGAATCACCGCAATCAAGGCCGAGACCAAACCAATCCCAAGTCCCCATGCAACCATCGACTTAACCTCATTTTTCACGATCTTAGACCGTCTTATTTTGGAGATACCCAGCATCCTCAGGGTTTCAAATTCTGCCTTCCGCTCGACCAAATTACGAGCAGTAACAATCCCAACCCCCACACTACCAAGAATGATGCCCAAACCTCCAAGTACATTGAAAATTGCGATATAGGTATTCTCAACCTCGTGAAAAGCCGCGATCCTATCCTTTGTTGCCGTCACTTTCCCTCCCAGATCAGCCGTCTCTTCTTGCAAGATCTTCCGCGCTTTTTCGTCAGGAGAAAGGAAGAGTTGGTAGCCGCCAAGCGAGGGATACTTCTCCAGAAGCTTCTTCTCACTCAAAATCAAACTTCCCTGAAAAATCGAATCCTTCACCACTCCCGCAATCGTCACAGAGAAATTTTTCCCCCACTCGTCCTGATAAATCAGTTCATCTCCGACCTTCTTCTTCAAAACCCACATCATCGTCGTTTCGTCAACAATTGCCGGAACTCCATCACCTTCTAAAATTGACCACTGATCGCTTGTCTTGAACCGACCTTCAAGAAGAACGGGGTCCACCCCCAGTAGGCGAGGTTGGCTGGAGGCAGTGAGATTAAAACAATCGACATCATCGCCCTCACCAATTCGGAAAGGCACGAGGTTCTTCAATCCAAACCAATCAACCTCTCCTTTTGCATCAGCAGGCCGATTTACAGATGAAGTGGTCTCTACCCACCATGCAAAGCCACCCGCCCCACTCGCTTTATCCTCCCAATTTTCTCCTCCATTCTTCCGAAAAGAAGCCACCGAAAGGACCAAAAAAACACCGGCTGCCAGCACTCCCACCACCGTCAAACTCCGTGAAGCCCGACGGGCTAAGTTTACCTTTGCCACGCCCTCCGATGAAAATTCCCCCAGAAAGCCGATCCGCGATAGTCGTTTCCGAAAAACCGCCAACCCCACCACTAACACCCCAAAGCCCACTAAAAAAAATGCTCCTTGGGCTGCTGCTGAATAGCTCATCGCGATTCCACCTGCTACCACGAGAAGGCCAAAAACGAGGAAGCCCGTTGCCCATTTGCTGGGTTTCCCAACTTCTTCTTCAGCGCCCGAGTTAAGGCGCAGACTAGCACTCTGCCTGACCTGTTTGCGGTTTGTTACCCAGACCGAGAGCAAGGTAAGTGCCACAATCCATAGAAGCCCCTTGGCGATCGTCCAGCCACTTAAGTGAAGATCAAAAGCTGTGCCATCGCCCCAAATCGAACTGATCACCTTAAGCACAATCGTGCAGAAAATTACCGCGAGAAGAGTCCCAACGATCGCACCCGCAAGGACGACAAAGAAAGCCTCTCCCATTCGCCAGTTGGAAATTTTCTTCACCGGAATCCCCACCGCCGAAAGTAGAGCCCCTTCTTCCGCCCGCTGCTCTACATTGAAACGAAACAACATCGTCACCAGCGCAATTGCTGCGATAATCAGAAAGAAGCTCATCGCAAGGAATAGAATAGCAAAATCCACCGGCGACTTCGCTGCCTCCTTCGCTTGGTCTGAAAAATCCATCACCCGCATTCCTGCTAGAGAGGGCTTCAGCACCTCGTAAACTGACTTCGCCACCCCGGCGACTTGGCCCCCTATTACCCTGATCCCAGTCACCTTCCCCCAACGATTGGCCCAGAGTTCCTCTCCAGTTTGATGAGAGACAAAAGCCTTTGGTGTTCCTTTAAACTCCTCCCAATACTCATCATCCTTATCCCGGATTCGTGTCAGATCGAGAGGCAAGCCCGGCTCCCAATCGCGGGCACTCTGGACATCGGCCACACCGGGGAAATCTGGCATCCAGCGCTGATCAGCCGCTGGACCTTCCATCTTCACGATCGCCTTCACCGTAAATACTCCACGTTTCTCGACTAGCTTGCTACCGGACTCCACGACGAAGTAGTCCATCGTCAGTTCATCATCGACTTGGGCCCGCAAATCCTCCGCCAACCAGTCATTAATCACCACTTCCCCCTCACCCGGTTGCGTTGGAAGAAACATCGCGGGCTTCCCGCTCACCGCTGTCACCATGGAGTATGGGGTTTCTCCTTCTTCAGTCGCCAGCGTGTTGATCAAATAAGTCAGCACCGGCTCGCCGTCGATTTTTTCCGCAATCCTCGGCTCCATAAAAATCCGCTCGGAACGCACCTCGACGCCATCTGGCACTTCCACGACCGAAATCCCATAATCCGCCAATTCCAGTTTTCCCGGATCAAAAGATTCGTTTTCATCTAGCAAAAGAGCATTGGCCTTCCCTTTGAGATCGAGGACTTTTTGCAATCGCTTTAAAGGCACGAAAACCGAAGACGGCGGGACTTGAGTTTGCTCCAGACTGAATCTTCCGAACTCTTCATCACTTAAGATTTTCGCCACCGTAATACGCATCGAAGAAACCGATTCGCTTTCGCCCGAGAGTGGAGCATCGCGAGAAAGGAGCCCTGGCTTCTGCAAACGCACCACTGCCGAATCACCTTCTTCGAGATCCAGTGCCCGTGCCAGCGGCCCACTGATGGCTGCTTCAAAATTCGACAGATCCACCGAGGTCTCTTGCGGGGCGAAGTCCCAAAAATCTTCCGAAACCCCCATCACCTGAACCTGCCCCTCGGCCCGCTCCTCCACATTGACTTGTCCTTTGAGATAAATCATGGCCGAACCACCATTTCGCCCAGCCAAATCGTCACGGAAAAAACGTTCACCACCCGAAAAGATCTTCGCAACCTTCCCAATCCGTAACTCTGCTGACTTAGTGAGACTTCCCTGCACCGAATCTCCTGCCATCAGAGCACCCAAAAGGACCATGGCCCCAACGGCTGCCCCCGCAAGCACGCCCCAATAGGCAGACCGATAATGCCGAATCCCTTTCCAAATAAATCCCGTGCTCTTCATGTTATTGGCCTAAAGTATAAAAGTGTTTATCCTCGTGGCAAACCCAAGGAGTAATAGCCTTACAATCGTCTATCGGCATCATTTGCGATCTGAAGACTCGCCACCATGACTAGACAAAACCGCGCGACCTCCTTCACAAGCTTTATTGGCTTAAAGCAGACGCCTCTTCAAGCGCTTGTAGCGCCTCATCCGGACCAAAGACTTCCGGCATCACAATAATCGGAGCACTCGGATCGGCTGGCACCACCAAATTCACGGGCAGATTGGCGCGACCATAGCGCTTGAGGTCATCATTGATCGATTGAAGTTTGTCAGTGTTATCAGCTTGAATGAGGAGAACATTCAATGCTTCCAAACGATCGAGAACTTTCTGATTCGAGAACACACGGCCCTCGTTCACTTTGCAAGTCGCTCACCAATCAGCAGTGTAGTCGACCCATATTATTCGTTTTTTGGAACGCGACTGCTCCATAATTCCGGGATACCACTCGTTCCAGGCTAGGCCTGGTTCCGGAGGCTTCGCCGTTGAGTAAGCCCATGCAATTCCACCCACAGTCATGAGCCCAGCAAGACCAAACCCGGTGACGTAACGTTTCGTCTTTGCAATAGCTTGATTGCCATAACGGCCATACATGTAAACCCCGAGACCAATCAGGCAGAGTGCAAAGAGGAAGACGTTAAAGTGATCGTCACCGACCAACTTGAGATATCCCTTCATGAAAAAGACAGCGGTTGCGAAAACAAAGAAGGCCATGACCTGCTTAAAAGTTTCCATCCAGGCTCCCGGGCGAGGAAGTTTCTTGATAAGCGCAGGGAAGAAGGACAACAAAATGTAAGGTGAGGCAATTCCGAGTCCAAAGACCGTGAACACCGCAAACTGGATTGCCTTGTTATCCTGCGAAAGCGCAAAAGCCATCACCGCTCCTAGGAAAGGGCCAGAGCAAGGGGTCGCAACGAGGGTGGTCAAGGCTCCGGAGAAGAACGACCCGGAGTACCCTTTCTTCCCCTGCAATTCTCCCCCTACGCTTGTCATGCTCGTTCCAATTTCAAAAACCCCATAAAGATTAAGACCCATCAGGAAAAAAACGATAATCATCGTCCCAAGGAAGATGGGATTGGCCAATTGCTGCCCCCAATCAAGTTTGAGGGAAATGATAAACGCGGCAAGGATCCACATCGTAATTAGAAGTCCAAGACCGAACACCAAACCATGTAGCTTGATCTTATCTTCATCCTCTCCGGCTTGCGAAACAAAGCCCATGATTTTGAGCCCTAATACTGGAAAGACACAGGGCATCAGGTTGAGAATGAGCCCTCCGAGAAAGACCAAACCAAGCGAGGAAATAAAGGTCACTTGCTTCTCTTGTTCGCCGCCTAAAAGAACAACTTCGGGCCGGGCATCCGCATCGTAAAGCGCAAGACCGGCTTCGCGGTCCTCTTTGGACGCTTTGATCACTTTTTCGCCCGGACCATTCATCTGCACATCGGCATCCGGAATGAACGAAGCCACAACCTCCAAGCCAATGGGGCCATAATCGGCCTGAACAGTCAGTAAGCCGGACAAGGTCTCCTGGACCTCCCCAGCATCAATGAAGAGATCTTCATTCCCTTCATTCCGTGTGAGCGTCACGATGATTTCACTCTTGCCAATCTCAACCTTCTGATTGGCCTGCGAATCAATCTGCTTGTCCGTCGAGAAAAAATAGACTGGCTCACTGAGTTCCAGACCTTCCGGATAAATGGCTTTCAGCGTAATTACATTACTTTTCTCAGTTGCGAGGAATCCCCATGCCGAACTATCACTTGGAAGCTTCTCGCCGGCCTCCTCAAAAAGAGCCTCGTCGGCTTCAACCATCAAGGTTTCGTCGCCCGCTTTAATCGTGAAGGAGAAGTCCTGATCTCCGAGCATACAAGTCTCATCACATTCCTGCCAATTGAAGCTGCCCTTGATGGTGAAATCCTTTCCCTGTTCAAGATTTTCATCGGCTACGATCTCGGTCACGAAGATCGCTTTGCCTTCATATCCATAACCCACCGACTCGATTCCGGTCGATATCGATTTAAAAGCCTTAGGGAGAGGAAACAGTAACTCCCCAGCCGTAAATCCATCAGGAAGCTCCCACTCGACGGATGGAGGATCCCCCACCATTCCCGCATTCTTAAAATAGGCATGGAACTTGGGCTGCAAATCTAGAATGAATGCCACCCTAAAAAAATCGCCCGGCTCGATCTGAGTGACCGCCGACTTAATCGTCGCAGTCGTTTCCTTCGTCAGAAACGCCGGTTCGCCAAAGGGATCTTGCGCAGAAACAAGCGGCGCGAGGATTGCAGTGAAGATAAAAATGAGAAATCGATGCTTCATTGGTTCTGACTGATTGTCCACTGGAGCGACGTGGTAGCCAGTTTCTTCCCGCTTTTTTTTCGAAACCTGACAATCAATCGAGAAGATTTCACCTCAGCCCCGGTAATATTGTCCCTCAGCCAACTCCAAACTGGAGCCTTACAGATTCTTCCTCCAATCTCCTCTTATGCGACTCACGGTCCACGGAAAGCACTTCTATCTCGATGGAAGACCGCACTTTCTACGTACCGTCACTTACGGACCCTTTCCTGAGACCTCCGGCCACTCGCCTGAAAAAGACTTCCCGCAGATCCGTTCCGCAGGATTCGATTCCGTCCGTATTTACGCCCTCCCGGATCGCGATCTCCTTGATCACGCCGCTCAAAACGACCTGATCGTCATCGCCACTCACGCTTGGGGACACGGTTGTGACTTCATCACGGAGAATCCCAGCCTCCTCGACCAAGCCCGACGCGATCTCACCGCTTGGCTCGAAAGTCACAAAAATCACCCCGGCCTAGGCGCGATTCTCGTTGGAAACGAAATCCCTTCCGACATGGCCCGCTGGATGACTCCATGGAAAGTCAACCAGGCCCTCGATGGCCTCATCCGCGCCTGCCAAAAAGTCGTACCTAGCATCCCCGTCGGCTACGCGAATTTCCCCACCACCGAATACCTCGAGCCACCCTCAGCAGACTTCACCGCCTTCAACATTTACCTCGAAGACGGCGAAGCGCTCGCAAGCTACCTCCCGCGCCTTCACCACCTCGCCGGTGACCGACCTGTTTACCTCACCGAATTCGGCCTCGATACCAACCGTAACGCCGAGGACGTCCAAGCCACTCTGCTCCCCACCGCGCTCAAATCCACCCGCGCCGCCGGGTTCGCCGGAGCCACCCTTTACGCTTGGTCGGACCACTGGCTTAACAACGGCCAAACCATGGATGACTGGTCCTTCGGCCTTGTTCGTCGCGATGGCTCCGAAAAACCTGCCCTCACCGCTCTTCGCAAACTTGTCCTCCCCACTCCTCTCCCCTTAAACCCACCCCGCTTCTCCATCATCATCTGCACCCGCAATGGTGCCGGCCGAATCGAAACCTGCATCAAGGCCTGCCGAAATATCGACTACCCCGACTTTGAAATCATCGTTGTCAACGATGGCTCGACCGATGGCACGGCCAAACTTCTGGACCAACAAAAGGGAATCCGCGCCTTCCACCTTGAACCCTCTGGACTCTCCGCCGCGCGCAATCACGGTGCGGCCAAAGCAACCGGTGAAATCCTCGCCTTCACTGATGATGATTGCCGCCCTGACGAACAATGGCTCACTTGGCTCGCCCACGCTTATTCCGAGTCAAACCATGCTGCGATCGGCGGACCAAACCTCGCCCCTAAACCTGAATCTCTGGCACTTGCCCTCACCACCGCAGCCCCTGGCGCTCCCACTCACGTGATGATTGATGACCTCACCGCCGAACACCTGCCCGGCTGTCATCTTTCCGTTAAAAAATCCTCCTTCGCGCAAATCGAGGGCTTCGATCCCATCTTTCACACCGCAGGAGACGACGTCGACTTTTGCTGGCGGCTTCGCGACGCTGGATTCACACTCGGGTTTTCCGGAGCTTCCTTTGTCTGGCACCACCGCCGTGCCACTCCCTGGAAATATCTCAAACAACAAATGGGATATGGCCATGCTGAAGCCCTCCTCTTTAAAAAACATCCTCATCGCTTTTCCGAGGGCGGGATCCGCTGGGAAGGCTGCGTCTATCGGGGCATCGCTCTCGGTATCGAACCCGGCGACTTTATCTACTCTGGCCCGACTGGAGAGGCTCCCTACCAATCGCTAGGCAAAATGCTCCGCCAACCTATGCGTGGACTTCACCCCAACTTCGACACCCCGATCTCCCGCATTCTCCTTACACTTCTAAGCTGGCTACAAAACCACCTTCGTCACTGGAAGCGAAAGCAGGACGGAGGACCATCTACTCGCAGCAATTGGCCAAAATCGCCCCTTGCAGATTCTGATACGACCTCGCAGCTCATTCTGACTCACGCAGACGGCTTGGGCCGACACGAGCTCTACCGCCTCCTCCTAGAACACGGATGGCAACCTTGCTCTGATCCTGACTTCGACTTGCATTGCGGAAGCTGCAAACTCCTAGCCGCCACTGAACAAACTGGTACCCCGGCCAATCGAACCCTTCTCGCACTGAGCGAACCTTCCAGCGACCTCCACACCCTCGCTCTAAAAGGTGGATTTGTGACCTCCAATTGAATGGAAGCAAATGAGAACTAACCATGAATCAATTTTCAATTTCGTGGCGTAAAACTTGCTCCTAGGTGATCGGCTTAGGCAAATTCCGATGACCGGACTTACCCATTAAAGGGGTAGGCTTTGCTTCAAAAAAATGTGGACCACCCGCTGAAAACAATTTTCCTTTTTTTAGAAGGCGAAGCCCATTTCTAAACTTCAATTTTTTACCTGTATGAAACAAAAGAATCCTAAAGCGCCACTATTTGTAGCCCTGACGAGCCTCATCGGCCTCACTGGAACAACTTCGGCTGCCCTCTTAGTCTACGAACCTTTCGACTACGACCAGACCGAACCCATTAACAACGGAGGAGCTTTTCTTGGTGATGGGAGCCAGACTGGAGCCTTTGGGCTTGGCACCTGGAGTCAGCGTTCACAGGGAACCCTTGGAACACCCGCCGCACCACCGACCAATGAAGCTGACGTTTCCGATGGTGGTCTTTCATTCACAGACGCCGGAGGCAACGTTCTCCCTAGCACAGGTAACGCTTGGGTCCGCAGAACTCGCCAGGGCCAAATCGCTACGAGCAGTCCTGTAGTCACCAGCGGATTCAGCGCAGATAATTCGACCCTTTGGATGACCTTTTTATATCAAGACCTTGGATTTAGTGGACCTGACTTCGGAATTGGACTGAGTTCTGAGAATATGATCGGCAACGACAATCAAAGCCTCACCGCGGCAGGCGTAGGCGTCGGTTTCGGAATTAACAGCGTTGGAGGTCCAGCACGAGGCATCGGAGCCCTATACTACGATAACGCAACGGAATTCACCCGCGTCACCGAAGAAACCGCAACATTTAATGGACCCGCCGCGAGTGACCTCTTTCTCCTTGCCATGAAAGTCGAATGGAATCCTGACGGAGTAGACGACGTTATTTCTGTTTATAACGTCACCGACCTAACCACCGAACCCACCAACCCACTCGCCACTGCGACGGTCGATCTTTCCCAAGCCGAACAAGATTCTTTAGATGTTTTGAACATCAGCGAAACTCAAGTCGCCTTTGTTGACGAGGTTCGAATCGCCACAACCTTCGGGGAAGCAGTTGGTGGGAGCAGCATCCCAGAGCCCTCATCCCTCATCCTTGGCGCTATGGCAGGTCTTCTAGCACTTGGCCGACGCCAGAGGTAATACATCATTTTAACCTCTCCAATTTCTCACTATGAAGTATTCCCTTATCGCGGCTAAAATCGCCTGTCTCGTAACCCCAACTTTCGCAGATCTTCTGATCTACGAACCTTTCGATTACGAATCAACAGCCGAAATTAACGCGAACGGATTTTTCGGCGACGGCAATCAAGACGGTGGTTTCGGAGTCGGAATCTGGGGCCAGATTTCCCAAGGAACTGTTGGAACTGCCGCTGCGCCTCCCGCCAATGAAGGTGATGTTGCCGACGAAGGAGTTACGTTTTCCGACGCCGAAGGCAATGAGCTCCCAGTTGCGGGGAATGCATACGAACGCCGCGCCAGAGTGGGCCAAGTCGCTTGCTTTTCTACAATCGATCCCGCATCTACAACCGGATTGACTGCTGATAATTCGACGATGTGGATGACCTTTCTCTTCGAGGATTTTGGGTTTAGTGGACCTGACTTCGGTATCGGGCTCCACTCTGAAAAGATGATTGGAGACGACAACCAAGGGCTTGAAGCACCTGGCTTTGGTATTGGACTTGGAATCGTTTCCAGTGGCGGTCAAGCCCGCAACATTGGAACATCGATCTACAATAATGACGTCAATTTCACTCGTCAATTTGAAGAAACTCCAACCTTCAACGGCCCAGCGGCAAGCGAAACCTTCTTCCTTGCAATGAAGGTAAACTGGAAGCCAGAAGGCACCCCAGATGAAATCTTCGTATTTATCATCGACGATCTGACAACTGAACCAGACGAGGCTGACGCTGTTGCAAGCGATACTTTCGACTGGGATCTCGCCACCCAACAATCTCTAGATGTCTTCAACTTCAGTGACACTCAGGTGGGATACGTCGATGAAATTCGGGTTGGCAATTCCTTTGGCGACGTAGTTGGCGGCACAATCGCATCATCATCTCCTCTTCAAATCACGGAAATTACCTACACCCCTGGCGATCCTTCGGTATCGCTGACTTGGAACTCTAAAGAGGGCACCTCATATGCCGTGAGATATTCACGGGATATGGTCAACTGGGACTTTGACCTTGATGATGCCGTTCTTGGGACGGCCGATTCGACCACTCAAACCTTCAATCTCTCTGAATTTGGAATAGAGAACGAAACAAAATTGTATTTCCGGGTCGAAAAGCAATGACACCTAGGAGTGGGGAACCCCGGATGATTTTTCGGCTCCGCTACAATTGAAATTTACTCAAAGGGAGTTGTCGTGCTTGCACCTCAACTTCCTTTTTCGTGTCGCCAGAAAACCAAGGGGTTTTCAAATACGAGTTCCTAAAGCGCAATTGCAAGACTCTCGACACCCACTAAGCTGTCGCCACTACGTAATGAAAAACCTCCTTTTACTTCTCTGCACGATTGCCTCTTCTCTTGCTGGAGAATGGACTATCCCACTTGCGGGCAATGCCTACCGTACCGCACCAGAACCTGGCAGCGGCATCAATCGCGGCGGAAGACTTGTCTGGTCTAACCCGGAAGACGTGCACTCGATCTATGTCCATCTCGATCAAGCCGCCACTTTTGAAGTGGCCCTCCGAGGTGCCTCACCCGCACCTGCACGCTGGAAATTGGCTGCTGCTGGCCAGATTTTCAAAATCAATGTCAATGGAGCCAAATCAAGAGAATTTCCGATAGGAACAATCACGATTGCAAAAGCAGGATATCTAAGACTCGACCTCTCTGGCCTCCAAAAGACAGGAACGAACTATGGCGAAATTAGTGATTTAATCCTGCGATCGAAAAAGGACGACCTGCAATTGAATTACGTTAAATCGAACAAAGATAATATGTTTTACTGGGGTCGCCGCGGGCCTTCCGTGCATCTTGGCTACCAAGTTCCAAAAGGGAAAAAAATCGAATGGGCTTACAGTGAAATCACTGTTCCAAACGGAGAAGATCCAATCGGTTCCTACTTCATGGCGAATGGCTTTGGACAAGGTTACTTTGGTTTCCAGGTAAAAAGTCCTACCGAACGCTGGGTCCTCTTCTCGATCTGGAGTCCGTTTAACACCAACAACCCAAATGCCGTCCCGGAAAAAGATCGTGTCACCACGCTGGCAAAAGGAAAAAACGTCCGCGCTCAAAAATTCGGAGGCGAGGGGTCCGGAGGACAGAGCTTTTTGAAATATCCATGGCAGGCCGGAAAAACCTATCGCTTCCTTACCCGCGTCCAACCCAGCGATGACAACACCACCATTTACACCTCTTGGTTTGGCGATAAAAAAGCCAACGAATGGCAACTCATCGCTAGCTTCCGCCGCCCCAGCACAAAAGTCCATCTTACTGGTTTCCACTCTTTCCTTGAGAATTTTTCGGTAAACTACGGATCTGTTAGGCGCCTTGGACTCTATGGTAATCAATGGGTTTGCGATACCGGGGGAACGTGGCACGAAATCACCCGGGCCCGCTTCACGGCAGATGCCACCGCCCGCGGCGATCACCGACTCGACTATGCTGGCGGCACTAAAGACGGCGTCTTCTTTATGAAAAATGGAGGATTCTTCGACGAGCGGGTTAAGTTCGATCAGTGGTTCGAAAAACCATCCAATCCGAAGACAAAACCGGCCATCAATTTTAAAGATTTACCCAAGGGTGAACTTATCGGGAAATAGGGCTTTTGACCGCCCGAAATCAGGACCGACTCTTGAACTCTGTAACCAAAGATCAACCCGGATATGCGCACCACTGACTTTCACTACGAACTTCCAACGGAACTCATTGCCTCACGCCCTCTTGTCGACCGCGAGTCGTCACGTATGATGCTCGTCAACCGCGCCACAAGCGAGATCTCCCACCATCGCTTTAGCGATTTTCCTGACCTCCTTCCACCTGAACATCTCCTCGTTCTCAACGACACGAAAGTCATTCCAGCGCGGCTTTTCTCAAATGATGGAAAAATCGAGCTTGTTCGCACCAATGCTCCCGATCCCAATCACTGGTGGTGCCTAGTTCGCCCAGGAAAAAAGATGAGAGACGGTCGCTCCATAGAAGTCGGCAAAAGCACTGGAATCGTTATTCAAACCAATGATAAGGGTGAACGCCTTATCAAATGGGACACGCCTCCTGATCTCGAAGTGCACGGTCACCTTGCTCTCCCCCACTATATGGAGCGCGAGCCAGATAAATCTGACCGCGATCGTTATCAGACCGTTTACGCCAAAGAAGAAGGGGCGATCGCAGCCCCTACCGCTGGACTTCACTTTACCCCCGAACTCCTTTCAAAACTTGATCATACCTTTCTCACCCTGCACGTCGGTGTGGGCACCTTCCGCCCTGTTAAAGCTGAAGACCCTCGTGAGCACGACATGCACTCCGAGCGCTACGTCCTCAGCCAAGAAGCTGCGAGTAAAATGCAGACCGCTAAAAAAATCGCTGCAGTCGGAACCACTGTGACGCGTGTCCTTGAACATCTTGCCCGCGACCGGAAACTGGAAGCCTGCCACGGGGAAACTGACATCTTCATTTACCCCCCCTTCGAATTCAAAGCAATAAGCGCTCTGCAGACAAACTTCCACCTTCCTTGCAGCACCCTAATGATGCTCGTCTCCGCCTTCGCCACGCGTGAGCTCATCATGGAAGCTTATGCCAAAGCAATTGAAGAAAAATACCGTTTTTATTCTTACGGCGACTGCATGTTGATTATCTGAGGCTCTTTTTAATCTGCTTCCCGTCCATAGTTTGTGATCTGATCCGAGGGAAGATGATGTTATGTGCTTCTAAAGGACAAATTAATGATCACTAAGCCCCTTCCCCTCAGATTTTTCATCTCACATTTTGTCATTGTTTCGACATTTGCATTGCTAGGCGCTCCGCCGACTGCCATTCAAACTCCGCACCGCCAGCAAGTGCCGCACACCACCAAGAATGGCAAACTACTCACCAAGTATGATCCCAAAAGTTCATTTTTCCCGATCGGCCAGTGGGGGGTTCCGGAATCGCGCGTTTATAAAGGAATCGACTACCGCTGGCATCATCTAGTCACGGCAGGATACAACACAGTCTGGCCGTGGGCGATGGGTGGCTACTCCAGTGAGGAGCAATTAGCACAGGCTGCCAAGCACGAGCTACAAGTAGTAATCATGCGCCGCCCAAAAGGAGAGGCGCTGCTCCGCATTAAAGACTCTCCTAACCTGTTTGGGATCGTCTGGCAGGACGAACCTTTGATCAACTTTGGGGTTGAGCCCGAGAAACAAAAGCCCAAACAAGCCGACTTCCTCGCCTATAAGCAGGAAGTCGCCGATGTCGCCCCCGACTTACCAGTGTTCGTTAACACCGCATCATGGATGGTAGGCAATGGGCGGGACCCTTGGATCGCTTGGCATAAGATGGGAGACCTAAGTTGCCATGACAACTATGTGATCTGGCCGGAGACGCGATCACTCAATCTAGGATCATATGGCACCGAAAAAAACGGGATTGCGGATGCGACTTCGTTAGCGGTTAAGGTGACTGAAGGAAAGAAGCCAGTGTGGCTGGTCGTTGGTGCCTTTGAAAGCGACACACCACCAACAGCGAAATTCCCATTCCGATATCCTACGCCAATGCATCTACGTGGGATGGTTTACACCGGCATCATCCATGGAGCAACCGGCATCACATACTACGCTTGGGATAGCAATATTACCCGTTTCGGTATGGCACCTGATATCCGCACCGAAATCCCTGGCCGCCCGCGGGCAACCACTACTCAAGCCATTACCGCCAAGGCGCTGTGGGAGACCGCCGCCGCGGTTAACCGTGAACTCCAGGAGCTGGCGCCCGCGATTCTATCTCCCACCGTAGGAGACGAGGTCGGCTACCAGGTCTCATTCAAGGGCACCGCGATCACCCCCTCACCACTTCGCACTCTTTTAAAACATAGCCCCAAAGGCGGCTTTATCCTGATCACCGTCAATATGGACAACACTGTCATAACTGGCCAATTCGAATTCGATCAACCTCTTGAAGAACCCAATTTGATATTTGGTAGTAGCAACGAAATACCACTCGATGAAGGAGGGCGCTCGTTTAGCCTCTCTTATGAACCCTTTCAAGTAAGGGTTGTTCAATTGAAATTCCACCAAGGGAACACCGATTGCAAGTAGGTAGCGTTTCCACTAGAGTATCGGCGTGGCGTTTGATCTCACTTCCTTTTTTAAAGATCCGGATTGGTTCCACCGATTTGATGAGCACGTTCTCGCCCAAGGAAAAAAACTCTCATCCCCACGATTCCTTTCCGCACTGAATCTTGAAAAAGTTGATGATGGATCCCTCCTCACCGCCCGCTCCGACTCGGGAACCAACCTATGGCCAGAATCTGATTCACGATGGGGATTCGACTCATCTTGCACCTGCCAATTTGGTTCATTTTGTCCACACGCGGCTGCCGCGTTACTCCGCGCCTCCCGGCCCAACACTCTAGCGCGCCTCATGCGGGGAGGCGGCACGACACCATCAACCACTCAACTCCAAAAAGAAGAGGCTGTGGTCGTAAAAGACGACAAAATCTACAAGCCCACCTTTCATCTGGAAGTCGCCGAAGAACCCGCGCGCGCGCGGGTGGTCCAGCTCCTCCTGCAAGCCCTCAAAATGAAACAACGAGAGACTTGGCTCGTGGCTCGTCCATCTGTTCACTATGGCCCGCACAACTTTCCTCTCATCAAGACGAGTAGCGAATCTCAAGTAACTCGGGATAAGCCCGCCGAATTTCGTGCCATCGAACAACTCACCAAACTAGGCCTTACCAATCTCTCCACCAATCCGACCTACCGCTTCCTTCTCTCCCTAGCTAAAAAACAATCATCTGAGCTCTCCGTAGAAGGCTGCTGGTTTCCAGATCCCCATCTTTCCACTCCATCTGTTTATTGGCCTTGGTTTCTTGTCAAAGCTGCTCGCATGCTTGCTGAAGCCGAATGGCAAATTACGATCGATGAAAACTTCGGCCATGATGTTCATGAACTCTCTGATGATGAAATAGAGGCTTCCCTTGTCCCCGCTGCGGGAGGCTGGTTCACCCTCTCTGTTGGTATCGACCTTGATGGTGAACGCCTTGATCTCCTTCCCATCCTCACCAGCCTACTTGACAGCGACACGATCGAACAACTCCAAGAACTAGACGACAACGAGCCTCACCTCATCTACCTCCCCAACGGAGGAGCTTTGCAAGTTCCCGCCGGTCGACTACGAGCCATTCTTCATCATCTCGCTGCCCTCACCGACCCCAAGGCTCCCTCACTGCACCCACTTGATGCCACCGCGCTCCTCGAGGACGAGGCCCTTCCTATTGACCCGCCCGCCGAACTCAAAGGCCTTCGCTCCCGCCTTCTAAATAAACAGAAGAAAACGGAGGAATTCATTCCACCCGAAGGCTTAAATGCCGAACTTCGAGACTACCAAAAAACGGGCACCGAGTGGATGAACTTCCTCTCCAGCCATGAACTCAACGGCATTCTCGCAGATGATATGGGGCTGGGCAAAACCCTGCAGACCCTCACCCACATTTTGCAACTTAAAGCCGAAGGTAAGAACCGCCCTGTTCTGGTGGTTGCACCTACCTCAGTAGTTCCGAATTGGCTCGCCGAAACCAAAAAATTTACGCCATCACTCCGCGCCATCATTCTCCACGGGCCACAGAGAAAAAAACTCTTCACCCACATCCCGCACGCCGACCTCGTTCTCACCTCTTTTGCTCTTTTACAACGCGACGTCATCGATCTCAAAAAGCACAACTTCCAGCTCGTCGTTCTCGACGAAGCTCAGCACATCAAAAACCCCTCCGCTAAAGTTAGCCAAGCTGCCTGCGAACTTAAATCCCGCCAGCGGCTCTGCCTCTCGGGCACTCCAGTCGAAAACAATCTCGGCGAACTTTGGTCACTCTTCCGTTTCCTCATGCCCGGCTTTCTTGGCCCACTCGAACGCTTTCGCCGGAACTACCAAAACCCCATCGAAAAAGATAATGATGAAGAACGCCGTGAGTTCCTCCGTGCTCGTCTTGGTCCACTCATCCTGCGCCGCACCAAAGACCAAGTTGCCACCGAACTCCCACCTAAAACAATCCTTGTCCATCCTATCGACCTAAACTCCACCCAACGTGACCTTTATGAAACCGTCCGTGCAACCATGGATAAACAAGTTCGTAAAGCGATTGCCGCCCGCGGTTTAGAGCAATCGCAATTCGCCATCCTTGATGCGCTCCTCAAGCTCCGCCAAATCTGCTGCCACCCCGCTCTCCTCAAGCTTCAGACCGAAGAAGCAAAAAAGGCAAAGCGATCTGCAAAGCTCGATTATCTTTTTGAACTACTCGACACCCTCTTTGCTGAAGGCCGCCGCGTCCTGCTATTCTCTCAGTTCACTTCCATGCTCCAATTAATCGAGCGTGAGTTAAACGTCCGAAGACACTCATATTTGAAGCTCACCGGAGAATCAAAGGACCGCGGTAATTTGGTCGAGCGTTTCCAAAAAGAAAATATTCCTATCTTTCTCATCTCCCTCAAAGCCGGCGGGACTGGCCTCAACGCTGCACGCGGCGGACTATGTCTTCCTACTCGACCCATGGTGGAATCCCGCAGCTGAAGCACAAGCTACCGACCGAGCTTACCGTATCGGGCAAGACAAACCCGTCTTCGTTCACAAACTCATCTGCTCCGGCACAGTCGAAGATCGCATTCACCAACTTCAGCAAAAGAAAGCTCTTCTTGCCGACTCCCTCCTCTCTGGGGCAGTCAAAGCCACCCCTGACGCGGATTCCCTTCGTGAACTCCTCAAGCCGCTGGCCTAAAAGCAAGCGCTCAGTCTCATCTCGGAATTTGAATTTTCCTCTACGGTTTCAAAAAATATAATTCACCTCACCTGCGCTCAATAAAATGTGCTAAGGTGGATTGCTTCGTGAAAACTTCCCTGTTTGAACCTCATAACCTTCTTCCTTCGGATGGCGAGGCTATCAATTACGGCCCCATTTTTTCGGTGAAAGAGTCTGATCAATTCTTCAATAAACTCATGTCGGGCCTGCCATGGAGAAGCGATCTCATCAAAATGTTTGGGAAGACCATCACAACCACACGGAAAGTTGTCTGGGTTGGTGACGATGGCCTCGACTACACTTACTCCGGAGCCACTAAACGCCCCCTTCCCTGGACGCCTCTTCTCAAACAGCTGAAAAATAGGGTAGAGGAGCAGCTTGGAGAGTCTTTTAATTCCTGCCTTCTTAACCTCTACCACGATGGTGGCGAGGGGATGTCGTGGCATCGCGACAACGAATCGACCATTATTCCCCATTCAACTATTGCTAGTCTGAGCTTTGGAGCAAAGCGACGATTCCACTTCAAACACATCAAAACCAAGGAGCGTATCACCACCGAACTTGAACACGGTAGCCTCCTCGTCATGGCTGGTGAGATTCAGAGCCATTGGCTCCACGCCCTTCCCAAGAGTAAAACAATCACCTCGCCCCGCATCAACCTGACCTTCCGCAAAATGAAACCCTTATAAGTTTTGGTCCCATCACCCTTTGCGAACACCCCGTCCAAAGAAAGATCAAATCATCACTCAAGCTAACGCCGTTTAAGGAAGTGTAATTTACTACCGCTTCGAAATTATCAAGGTAACTTAGTTCCGATGTCTGATCTTTCTCCTCTCTGGCAATTTGGTATTTCTGATTTTTCAACGAGTGAGCCACTCAAAAACGGTGAGTTAATCGTGGCCAATGGTCTTGATTTCATTGAACCCGGCCTCGCAAAAGTAGCCGCAATGTCCGAGGAAGATTTCCTTACGGCAGCCGCCCGGCTCAAAACCGCAGAAGTGCCTGTCCTTTCGGCCAACTGGTTCCTTCCTCCAAATTTAAAGGTCCTGGGTGAAGTTGATGATGCAAAATCTTTCAGCGAAAACAAATCGCCCTCAGTCGAGCTGCTCATCTCGGAGCTAAAGCCGTCGTTTTTGGAAGCCCAGGCTCACGTTCTATTCCATCCGGATGGGCTGAACTAGAAGCCCACAAACAAATGATTCGATTCTGTCGTATGGCTGCCGAAGTGATTCAGGAGAACCACTTTGACCTCCGAATTGCCGTCGAGCACGTCAATCACACTGAAACCAACTTTCTCAACACCTTTGCACAGGCTCTTGCCATCACCCGAGAGATTGACCGACCCGAAATTGGTCTAGCTGCCGATTTCTATCACTTTGCGATGGAGGGAGAAGGCAGCGATGTGATGCGAGAAGCTGCCGACTTGATCTGTGCGGTCCAGCTCGCCAACCCTAACGGACGCTGCTTCCCAAAACCTGAGGCCAATATTCCCGGAATCGACGCCTTTTTCGAACATCTCGCCGGCATTGGATATCGGGGTGGCATTTCGGTAGAAGCTACGGTGGGTGAGGACTTCGCGGCCGATTGCGCGGCCGCGGCCCAATTTTTTGAAAACCACTGCCGCTAGCTCGCGTTAATTGGAGATGCGCGCTCTTTCGCTCACACTCTTTGGGATTACCTTGGCCTCAGCTGATCCACTCACCTTCAATACCACTCCTCTTGGGCAAAAAGATCGCCCCATCATTCTACGGACCTACGTTCCCGATCCAGGACTGGATCCAGCAGTCCTTTCGAATCATGGCGAAGCCTCCAAATCGCCCAAATACAGCCCCAATAGTGGTCGTGACGTTGGGGGAGAATACCGTATGATGAAAGTCATTCCCGCGGCGATTGCCGTAAACCACGGACCTGCACTTTCCTACGTTTGGGACACCACTGAATGCCGACTCCTTTATAGCTGGCAGGGCGGGTTTCTCGATCTCTATCCCTACTGGGGTGAGAAAAACCGGGGTGGACGACGTTCTTTCGACTACGGCGCACGCCTCGTCGGAAACCTTTTTTACATGGCTCAACCCATCAAAAGAGAGAAGCCAACCTTCATCGGATATGACCTCTCGGATCAGGGAGTTCCCACCTTCCACTACAAGCTCGGTGACACTCAATACGCCGAAACCATCCTCCCGAACGATCGCCAATATTCCTTCGTGATCAATCAAGACTCCGAAAAATCGACGATCCAAGGTAAGCTAATTTCAAAACACCAAGGCTTTGATCGTAATCTAAAAATTAAATCCGCTACCGCAAAAGCCGGACAACAAGTCTTCGGCGCCTATGGATGTGTCGCTTGTCATTCGACCGATGGATCGAAAGGCCACGGCCCTAGCCTAAAAAACCTCGCCGGGTCAACCCGGCTAATCGAGGGAAACGACCCCATTCTCGCCGATGCCGCCTATCTCACCGAATCCATTAAGGATCCCAACGCTAAAACTGCACAAGGATTCCCGCCCGGCTATATGCCGCCTTACCAACTCAAGGACAAGGAAATCGAATCCCTAGTGCTCTACATTCAATCTCTCGCTAAATGAAATACTCTCTCCTTTTCACCCTTCTCACCACTCCTCTCCTCGCAGCTTCCTACAAGGTTGAGGATATCAAGTTCCCTCCCAGCGTTCCCCCAGAAGTAGGTGGGATCGACTTCGCCCCTGACGGCACCCTCTTTGCGGTTCTGCGTCGTGGCGATGTCATGCGAGCAAAACCCGCCGCCGACCCTACTAAGTGGAAATGGGAACTTTTTGCCACGGGCTTTCACAACGGTTGCGGTATCGATGCCGTTTCCCGTGACAAGGTTCGTGTCACCCAAATGGCCGACTTTACCGAGGCTACCGATAC
>CAJIZY010000006.1 GCA_905181965.1 Akkermansiaceae bacterium | reverse complement strand
TTCCGGTAACATCGATTCCAACACCAACAACGGACTCGAAGAAGCATGGGATGATTACGTGAAATCCTTCGACTTCCTCATGAGTACTAATGGAAAGCAATTGAAAGAAATTAGCGCCGTAGTCATCGAAGGTGAAAAGCAACGCCGTGCGATCCAGAAGAAAATCTCACTCCTCCGCACCAAGGCCGCGAAGGCAAGGGACAACGGAAACATGGCAGCCTTCCGGAATATCTCAGTCGAAATCAAACAAGTCCAACGGACGGCTGGAAAAAGCTACCAAAACCGAAAAGGCATGGGCGAAAACAGCCTTACCGCGAAAGCCGCTCCAGCCCTTGCACGGCGCGCACGCCCCAATCGCCCAGACCAACCTGAATTCCGCATGCGCGCCTCCGAGCTTCCCGTTCCCGCCCGGGGCGGCACCTTTATTGCCGAGTTCGGAGGATCTGATGCTGAGAGCCCCTCTTCCGCGCACACGGAAGCGACCGTTCCCCAAACCCTGCGTCTATTGAATGGACTAGAAACCAGCCTCCTTACAAATAAAAAGAACTCGTTCGCCCGCTCACTCCGAGCCATCAAATCACCTTCAAAGCGACTCGATTTCCTCTTCCTTAGCCTATATTCCGCCTTCCCGACCGAAGACGAAAAAATAGCCTTCCTTCCCGAAATGAAAACATCCGAAGCGACCGAAACCTTCGCACGGGCCATTCTCACCTCAAACCGTTTCCTCTTTGTCCAATGAATCCTTTTGACCAACTCGACGAACAATCTCGCAGAACCTTCCTCTCCAACACCGCCCGCACCGCCTTCGGCGTGACCCTAGGCGGAGCTTCCGCCTCGTGGTTTTCCTCGGCCGAAGCGGCCGAAGCCATCAAAAAGTCTAACGGAAAGGCCAAAAACGTCATCTATCTCTACATGTCTGGAGGCATGACCCATATTGATACTTTTGACCCCAAGCCTGACGCACCCTCCGAGTATCGCGGCCCTATCAAAGCAATCTCAACCAAGGTTGACGGGATTCAACTTGGTCAGCACTTCGAGCGTACCGCCAAGCATACCGATAAGATGGCCATCGTCCGCTCCATGACTTCGACCCAAGGGGCACACGCGCAGGGCAACTACCATGTTCACACTTCGTATACCCAACGAGCCTCTATCACCCACCCTTCACTTGGATCGTGGGCTAACAAGCTTGATGCCGATCGTCTCAAGGGGACCCTTCCCCCTTACGTGACGGTTCACACCGGAAACAACCATCCAGGAGCAGGATTCTTCGAACCTAACGTCGCGCCCCTTCCAGTTGGCGATGCCGAAAAAGGGCTCCAGAATTCCAAACGCCGTAGCAATGTTTCCGAAGCTGACTTCAACCGCCAGATCGCTCTCCGCTCTAAGCTCGATGCCAACTTCGGCGCGCGCTTTAAAAAAGGCCAGCGTAGCGTTCGCGCCTACGATGAAATGTTCAACTCAGCGGTTGGCTTGATGCAATCCAAAGATCTCGAAGCCTTCGATCTCTCCGCGGAGTCCAAAGATGCCCACGCCGCTTATGGCGCTGACAAATTTGGCAAAGGCGTTTTGCTCGCCCGACGTCTCG
Organism: Akkermansiaceae bacterium; assembly: GCA_905181965.1. Lineage (GTDB taxonomy): Bacteria > Verrucomicrobiota > Verrucomicrobiia > Verrucomicrobiales > Akkermansiaceae > SW10. Next base: position 98,801 of record CAJIZY010000006.1, on the reverse strand, counting down.
TCGAGCACGGTGTTCGCTTTGTCGAAGTTCAATTCGGAGGGTTCGACTGGCACTCTGATAACTTCACAAAGGCCGACGAAAAGCTTCCCATCCTTGATCAAGCGTATGCCGCCCTCCTGGCTGACCTCGAACAACGTGGACTTTTGGAAAGCACCCTTGTGGTGATCGCTACCGAATTTGGAAGAACTCCTAAGATTGACGATGACGCCGGACGGAACCACTTCCCAAAAGCCTTCTCGTTCGCTCTTGCCGGTGCCGGAATCAAAGGTGGAACCATTTACGGAGAAACCGACGAAACGGCATCCAACGTCATCACGGAAAAGACTACCGCAGCCGACTTTAATGCTACCATCGCCGCTGCCATGGGGCTACCACACGACCAAGTTGTCTTTTCCCCGACCAAGCGCCCATTTAAGATAGGAGGCAAAACCGGAAAACCCATCAAAGAGATTCTCGCCTGAGAACCGAGAGCCTAAATCCTTCTCAAAACCAGCGCCTCGAAAAGGGCGCTGGTTTTTCTTTGTCACAGCGATAGCAGAGCTTATTGAAATCAATCGGGCTCAGGGATTATTAGCGATAATTTCTAGATGTTAATGCTGCCCAGTTAACTGGAGATTTTAGCTAAATCGCCCACCACCGAACCTCACTGGAGACGGATTTCATCAACCCTTATGATAAAAAACTACATATCTTCTCAGTATTCAAATGAGAATCAGTTAGTATTGGAGTTTTCCTGCCAGTTATCCATAAGAACCACTCCCTTTCTTCGGCATGCTTTCGCGCACTTACATCCTCGTTTTTTTATCGCCCCTTCTTTTACAGGCCGAAATTTCTTTTAATAAGGATGTGCGGCCCATTCTCTCTGCCAAGTGCATTGTATGCCACGGCCCTGACGATGGGGTCGATGCCAAGGGTAAGGCAAACCGAAAGGCCGGGCTCCGCCTTGACACCCCAGAGGGGGCCTACAGGGAAAAAGACGGCATCACCGCCATTGTTCCAAACTCTCTCGAAGATTCCGAAGCTTGGGTCCGCATCACGAGCAAAGATGATCCTATGCCTCCTGTCGATGGCCACGCCAAGCCTTTGACTTCCGACGAAAAAGAGCTTCTCAAAAATTGGATCCAAGAGGGTGCCGAATACGAAGACTTCTGGGCCTTCGTCCCCGCTAAAAAGCAGGAAGTTCCTGCTATTACTAATGATAGCTGGCCCCTGTCAGATACCGACAAGTTCGTTCTCGCCAAAATCGAGGCGAAAGGGAAATCACCTAATAAAAAAGCCGATAATCGTACCCTCATTCGCCGGCTTTCACTCGACCTAACAGGCCTACCCCCGACCCTAGAGGAAATTGGTCAATTCCTTACCGACACCTCACCTAACGCCTACCAAAATCTCGTCGACCGGCTCCTAACGAAGCCCGCTTATGGCGAACATATGGCGAAGTATTGGCTAGATCTGGTCCGCGTCGCCGACACTAATGGCAACCACCACGATCACTTCCGCGACCACTCGCCCTACCGCGATTGGGTCATTCAGGCCTTCAACAAAAACCTTCCCTACAACGACTTTACCAAGTTCCAAATCGCCGGCGACCTATACGAAAAACCCACACAAGAACAACTCATCGCCTCGGGTTTCAACCGTCTTCATCTTATCATTGACCGGGGTACAGCCCTTCCCGAGGAGAGCCACTTCAAAAACGTCGTTGACCGCGTATCCGCGGTTGGCACCGCCTTTATGGGCCTCACCCTGGGATGCGCGGTCTGCCACGACCATAAATACGACCCCATCACACAGAAGGACTTCTACCAAATGTATGCCTTCTTCAATAATTTCGACGGGGCTCCCGAAACCGGCGGGCGGGGTGGACCCGACTTTTACCGAGGCCTTCAGCCACCCTACCTCGACCTTCCAACCGAGGAGCAGAAATTAAAACTCGCCGACTTCGACCACCAAATAGAGATCACCCAAGAACGACTCGCCTCTCTTAAGCAACTGCAAGCTGCAACCGGCATACCCGCAGCCCCTGATGAGACTTCGCAAGCCAAACCGAATCTCAAACCTCAGATTCCCGTCGCTGAAAAGCAGATTTCCGATCTAAAAAAACAACGCTCCAGCTATCTTCGGCAAGTCCGCGGAGCGATGGTCATGCGTGAACGTAGCGAACCTAAAAAGACCCACCTCCGCGTCCGTGGAAACTACGACCAACTCGGCCAAGAAGTGACCCGCGATACCCCACAATTTCTTCCACCTCTCACAAAGTCTGCTGAAGTCCCTTCCCGTATGGACCTCGCCAACTGGATCATCGACCCAAAAAACCCCCTCACCGCCCGCGTCGCAGTCAATCGCTTCTGGCAGCAATTACTCGGAACCGGAATTGTCAAAACTTCAGAAGACTTCGGGGTTCAAGGCATGTGGCCTAGCCACCCCAGACTCCTTGACCACCTCACCCTAAAATTCATCGAATCAGGTTGGAACGTCAAAAAACTTATGAAGGATATCGTCCTCACTCAAACCTACCAACAATCCTCCGCCGCCACTTCGGTCGACTTCAAAACCGATCCCGAGAATCGTCTTCTTGCCCGTGGATCCCGCACCAGGCTTGACTCCGAAATTATTCGCGACCAGCTCCTTGCAGTTACTGGAGTTCTGAACCGCAAAATGGGCGGTCGTTCTGTCAAAACGCCGCAGCCCGCTGGCATCTGGAAAATGGTCGCACTCCCCTCTTCTTACCCAAACTCCTTTCAGGCAGACCCTGCTCCCGCAGACAAGCGCCGCTCTATCTACACTTTTTGGAAGCGAGGCCTCGCGCCACCGCAAATGACCATCTTTGATGCCCCGAGCCGCGATGCTTGTATCGCCCGCCGCGAGCGAACCAACACTCCGCTTCAAGCTCTTCTCCTTATGAACGAGCCCGAGTATTTTAAAGCCGCAGCCCACAAAGCCAAAACCCTGATGGCCGAGGAAGGAAGCGAAGACGAGAAACTGATTCGCCTCCACGAAACCGTGACCACTCACAAGCCCTCGGATCTCTCCCTCAAGGTCCTCAGAGAGGGTCTCACAACTTTCCGTGAAGATGGTGACGATCACTTCGCTTGGACTATGATTGTTCATACCCTACTCAATCGGGATTCCTTTAAAAACAAACAATAGGGAGCGCGAACATTACTCTCCACGCTTTAACCTCAAAATTCCAACCGCATGTTCGACCCACAAACTCGCCGACAATTTCTCAATACGACCGGCATGGGCCTCGGTTCCACAATCCTCGGCAATATTGCAGCCCAGGCCGCTACACCAAAGGGCGGAGTCGGAGATCCGTATCCCCAGACCTACCATCTACCCAAAGCGCCTGCCAAGCGTGTCATCTTCCTCTTTATGGCCGGCGCTCCCTCTCAGCTCGACCTATTCGACTACAAGCCCGACCTTCACAAACGCTTTAAAGAAGAACTTCCCGAATCTATCCACAAGGGCCAACGCGTTACGGCAATGACCAAAGGCCGCGCCAAAATCGTTGCGCCCTCCATGTTCAAGTTTAACTCCCATGGTCAAAGCGGGATGTACCTTTCCGAGGTTCTTCCTCATCTTGGATCAGTTGCAGATGACCTCGCACTCATCAAGTCCACTTCCACAACCGCTATTAACCACGATCCCGGTAAGACACTTTTCTGCACCGGCACGGAAATTCCTGGTAAAGCTTCCATGGGCGCTTGGCTTTCGTATGGGCTTGGCCGTATGAACGAAAACCTTCCCGACTTTATTGTTCTCAACTCGGCCTTCTGGTCCGGCGATAGCCAAAATGTCCAAGGGCTCTACTCCCGCCTTTGGGGATCCGGATTTCTCCCTTCAAAGCATCAAGGCGTCCCTTTCCAACCCTCTGGCGACCCTGTTCTCTTTCTCTCAAACCCCTCTAGTGTTTCCCCCAAAACCCGAGGTAAGATGCTCGACCTCGTCACTAAACTTAACGAAGAGGAGATGGCCAAATTTGGCGACCCCGAGATCCAGACTACCATCGCCCAACAAGAAATGGCTTTCCGTATGCAAGCCTCTGTTCCAGACCTCACCGACCTCACAAAAGAGAACGAGGTGATTAATGAAAAACTCTACGGTCCAGAAGTCAAAAAATCCGGCTCTTTCGCTCGAAACTGCCTTCTCGCCCGCCGCATGGCAGAACGCGGAGTCCGCTTCATCCAGCTCTTCCACCGCGGTTGGGACCACCACGTCGGACTTCCAAAAAAAGTCCGCGGCCAAGCTTACGACGTCGATCAACCCTGCGCTGGACTCATCAATGACCTCAAGCAAAGAGGCCTGCTCGATGATACTCTCGTCGTCTTTGCTGGCGAATTCGGCCGCACTACCTATGGGCAGGGCAAGCTTGCCCGCGACAACTACGGCCGCGACCACCACCCTAAATGCTTCTCCACTTGGATGGCTGGGGGCGGAATCAAGGGCGGAACCACTTATGGCGAAACAGATGACTATTCCTATAATGTTGTTAAAGATGAAGTTCCGGTCCGCGATTTCAGCGCCACAATCCTCCACCAACTCGGCATCGATCATGACCGCCTAACATTCCCCTTTATGGGCCTCGATCAAAAGCTTACTGGTGTTAATCCAGCCAAAGTGGTGAAGGGTATTCTCTCTTGAATTTCAATGAGGTGAACGATAGGGCAAAAGCTCAAAAAATAGCTCTTACCATCGCTGCCCTTGGAAATTAGGACAGAATAACCTAATGCAAGCAGCTAGCTTTTGATTACGTATCTTTTATTTATGAAATACGGATCCTTGCTCCTCATTCTCACCTCTTTTGCCTCCGCTCTTGAATGGGGGGAAACTTTCAAACCTCAAAAAGGATGGACCACAAGCACCGTGGTCGATGTCGATGGCAAAAACATCAAAATCCAGAGCACCGGGAAATCTTCCTTTTTCACCAACGCGAGCTCACCTAAAAAGGCAGGCTACCTTCAAACGATCAAAAAATTCGGTGACTGCACCATCGAAACTGAATTCCTTGTCCCTAAAGATTCTAACTCCGGCATCTATCTCATGGGGCGTTACGAGATCCAAATCCTCGATAGCCATGGAAAAGAAAACGTTGGCTATGGCGACATGGGTGGCCTCTACCGCCGCTGGGATAATAACCGTAACCCAAAAGGCTTTGATGGCGTGCCTCCCTTAATCAACGCCGCAAACCCAGCCGGAGAATGGCAAAAATTGATCATCAAATTCCGGGCCCCACGCCTAGCCAAAGACGGTAAGGTTCTCGAATACCCTCGCTTCATCTCTGTGTATCTCAACGATCAACTTGTTCAAAAAAACATTACCGCAAAAGGCCCTACTCGAGCCGCCCAACGCGCTGGCTGGGCAAGCAGAGATCCTATTTTTATTCAAGGTGACCACGGTCCAATTGCTTTTCGAAAATTTAAAATTACTCCCGAAGACTTTTCAAAAATCGAAAAGTGACACGCCCTTTTAAATTGATGTAACCTATGCACCAACCGATATCCATTTTACGGTATTTCTCAAAATCTTAAAAACTCACGAACATGAAAATCCTCCTTATTGCCTTCTCTATCTCAGCACTAGCCTCAACCGCTGCAGACAAATCTAAAACGTGGACTGATCCCGCACTGGCTCTCAAAGAAGACACCGACTTTTCGATTCAGGGTGAATATCATCGCGAAGGCGCAGGATTGGGGGCTCAAATCGTTGCGCTAGGGGATGGCAAGTTTGATCTCTATATTCTAGAAGGAGGACTTCCCGGACTTGGATGGAAGAAAAAAGATTCACGAATTAAGATTTCCGGCAACCTTGAAAAAGGAATCGTCACTTTCGCTAAGAGCAAGGAGACATCGGCACTGCTGAAAGATAAAACCCTAACTATTCAACAAGTTGGTAAAACAACAATCAAACTCCCGCGAGTCGCCCGCCAAAGCCCCACGCTAGGAGCTGAAGCACCCAAGGGCGCTACAATACTTTTCGACGGCACAAGTGTTGAACATTGGCAAAATGGCAAAATGAAGGATGGCCTACTTCAGGCTACCGGCACGACGAGCAAGCCAACATTCAAGGACTACAAACTCCACCTTGAGTTCCGCACTCCATACAAACCATTTGCACGTGGTCAGGGCCGTGGGAATAGCGGAGTTTATTTCGGTGGTCGTTGGGAAACTCAAGTCCTCGACTCTTTCGCACTCGAAGGAAAAATGAATGAATGCGGTGGAATCTACTCCATCTCAGAACCTGATGTGAACGCCTGCCTCCCACCTCTAGTCTGGCAAACTTATGATGTCGATTTCACCGCCGCCAAATTTGATAAGGATGGCAGCCGCAAGGCTTGGCCGCGTATGACAGTGAAGCTTAATGGCGTGACGATTCATAAGGACCGCGAGCTCTCCAAGGACAATACAACCGCCGCTCCTGGTAAAGGAGCACTCAAAGACGAGTCCCTCCCTGTCTTTCTCCAAAATCACGGAAACCCCGTTGTCTTCCGAAACATCTGGGTTCTTCCCAAGAAACAGTAAGAAGAGACCGTCAAAGTCGTACCTCGAGCACTTTTTGCTTTAATGCGGGCATCTCGGTGACATCGCCAACATTTGAGCGCCGAAGGATACTGAGGAGCACTCCAATCATTGCGAAGCTGAAAATAAGGCTGGAACCACCATAACTCACAAAGGGGAGCGGAAGTCCAGTATTGGGGAGAGAAGCCGTCGTCACACCAAGATTCATCATCGCTGGTATAATCAAAGCCGAAGTGATCCCGATTCCAAGCACCCCGCCAAAGCGGTCAGAAGCTTGCATTGAAATTCCCAGACCAATTAAAAAAATCACCACGAAGCAAAGGACTACCCCCATCGTCACAAAAACACCCAATTCCTCACCAATAATTGGGAAAATAAAATCGGTGTGATGTTCTGGAAGATTCATTTGCTTCACCACACCATTCCCTAAGCCCATTCCGCTAGTTCCGCCATTTCCAAAAGCTTGAGTCGCGAGCCACTGCTGCCAGCCACGACCCTGCTTGTATGACTCAAGGTCCATGAACGCAATGATTCTCTCCCAACGGTTGGGATTGGTCCGCACCATTTGATAGGCCAGCGCTAGAGTGATCACCACCGACGTTCCAAGATAGCGCATGCGGGTCCCGGAAACAAAAAACACGATCAATCCGGCAGCACCCAAGCCAGCGGCCGTTCCCATATCCATTTCAAAGAGAATCAATAGAAGGGGAACTCCCAGAATAAATGAAGGAATCACAAAGCCCTTCCAGAAGCTCTTGGTCTCCGCTTGATGCTTAGCGAACCAAGAAGCAAGGACAACCATCACAATCAACTTGGCCGGTTCCGATGGTTGGACTCGGCCAATTACAGGCAAAATAATCCAACGATTTTCTCCCTTTGCATCGTCGCCGATACCCGGGACGTAGCAAAGAAGTAACGCAATACAGGCACCGATAAAGAGTGGCCAACTCAATTTTTGGAGCATCCGGTAGTCCATTAAAGCCATTAAGGTCATGAGCACGACGCCAACCACCAACCATCTTGCCTGGCGAACCAAAAAGGAATACTGGTCAGTGTCACTATCCCATTTCGCGCTAGCACTCGCCAACATCACCAACCCCAGAGTGATAAGGGCGGCGACCGCAAGACACAAAAAAATAGAAGCTGCTTTACCCATTTGTCTAAACTACGAATTAACGACTAGTTGGAATAACAAGCTTCGCACCAATTTTGAGCGCCTGAGTATTCACCTTGGGGTTCGCACGCTTAAGTTGATCTACCGTGACCTTGTTATTTTTAGCAATTCCCCAAAGAGTATCTCCAGACTTCACAATATGTTGATTACCCCCACTGGCCACGGTATTTGATTGCGCTTGGTCGATACGAACAGGTGAAACCGGACGAATCAAGACTGCTTGTTCGACCTCTCCCGCCTCCGAGCCCCCGACTTTAACCAATTCTCCCGGGCGACTTCCAGGAATGCTCTCATCATTACCAGTCTGAATCAGCGGACGTGATTGAGGAGTGAACTTGAGTGGCTCTTCACCGACGTTATTAACTCCTGCGATGACATTAGCCGGACCAACATCTGTTTTGCGAACCGCTGGAATATTTATTTTCCACCCCGCTTCATATTCTCCAATCCCTTCATTTGCCCTCATCAACGAGTCTTGGGAGACTCCATACTCACGCGCAATTGAGCCAACCGTATCACCACTGCTCACAAGGTGAAAATCAAGACTGGTAATTCTTTGCGGAGGCGCGTCGCCCTTGAGAGCTACCTTCGTTGCTTCAAGGTCCGCGCTTTCAGTCCATTTATCATGGATCCAGATACCGGCTATCGCAGCAACATGAAGAAGTAAAATCACAACCAGCGCGAGAGGAACTCCGACCCCGGAAACTTCACTCAAATCTGCAGGAGCAGCTGTAGTCGAAGCACGTTGCCTTCTTTTTTTGGTGGATCGGGTAGCCGCGTGCATCATACGGAATCCCTTTTTGGGACGGCTTCTTTTGGTTTGTAGTGTTCGTGGGGTCTTCATGGTTAGGAATGGTTCACAGGGGTTTTGTCATTTGGGGCAAAGCGGCTTTGAAAGCGCGACCGCGCTCCTCGTAGCCATTAAATTGATCAAAGGAAGAAGTGCCGGGCGAAAAAAGAATGGTCTCACCCCGCTCGGCCATAACAACGGCCATAGCAACAGCTTCTTCAAGGGTCTCCACCTTTCGGCATTGAACAGTCGTCGTAAAAACGGAGCTTAACTCTTCACCAATCTCACCAAAAGAGATCATCGCTTTTACTTTTTGGGCGAGCAAGGGAGCCAAGGGTCGGTAGTCTAAACCTTTTTGTTTTCCTCCGGCAATTAGGATGGCAGGCCTCGTTTGAGAACGCAGGGCGGACTCCAGAGCATGAAGATTGGTCGCTTTTGAATCATTGAGATATTCAACTCCATCGATAACAGCCACCAGCTCGCATCGATGCTCAGGCGGACTGTATTTTGAGAGAGCCTCACGAGCAACCTCGGACGTTAACCCCTCCACCGCAGCGCATGCAGCCATTAAATTTTCGGCATTGTGCAAACCACGCAACCTTGTTTCAGAGATCGAAACAAACGCTTCACCGAAGCAAAGAATATCATCACCAGACAAAGACCAATCAGCTTCGTCTTCAGTAGAAAATGTCGTCACCCTCCCCCGCTCTGGCACTTGGGAGCCACTCCTTACCACGACCGGGGTATCGGCGTCGATATTATCAAAGATCCGTAACTTGGCCTCCCGATACTCATCGATAGAGAAGTAGCGATCCATGTGATCAGGCGAGAAATTCAACCAAATAACAACGTCTGGGTTAAAATCAATAATCGTCTCAAGTTGGAACGAGCTTAATTCCAGAGAGATCACAGAGGGAGGGGAATCATAAAGAACGACCTCAGAGAGAGGCACTCCGTAGTTTCCACAAGCCACACAACTTTCTCCAGTTGCCTCCACCAAATCCCGAACCAATTCAGTCGTGGTCGTTTTACCATTCGTTCCAGTAATTCCGATTGTCTTCCCAGAGTAACAACGCCAGGCCAATTCAATCTCCCCCCAGAGCGCGCCACTTCCTTTGGCAAAAGATTGCACAAAGTCACCATTAGTTTCAATACCCGGACTCACCACAACCAAATCAGCATTCACTTCAAGTCCGATTTCTGGATTTGCTAAAACAATAATATCTTGATCAAGAATCGTAAATTGTCACCCTAGCACCACAGTACTCAGCGAGACGGGCAGCGGCACGGCCACTGCGTCCTGCTCCGAGAACGGCTGCTGTTTTTCCAGTGAGATTTAACATTAGATGACTTTCAAAAGGGCGAGACCTCCTAAGCTACAGAGGATAGAAAAGAATCCAGAAACGGATGACGACCTTGTTCTCGTGCCAGCCCTTAAGCTCAAAATGGTGGTGGATGGGTGACATGCGAAAGATACGTTTGCCACCACGTAATTTGAAGGAACCGACTTGAAGAATCACTGAACCCGCTTCCATCACAAAGATACCACCAACGATGATCAAAGTAAGCGGTTGATGCACCATGAAGGCGATCATCCCGATGAGTCCGCCAAGTGCAAGCGAACCGGTGTCTCCCATGAAAACCTCGGCAGGATGAGAATTATACCAAAGGAAGGCAAGGCTCGCCCCCAGCAATGCCACGCAGACGACAGCGAGTTCGCCGACACCAGGTATGTAGCTAATGAAGAGGTATTCCGAGATGATAACGTTTCCCGCCACGTAGGCCATAATGGCGTAGGCAAGCGCGACTGTAACGGTACAACCGATCGCCAAGCCCGTCCAGCCCATCGGTCAGGTTAACCGCATTGGAGGTCCCCATGAGAATGGCCATGAAAAACGGAATAGCGAGCAGCCCAAAGGGAATACAAAAAGTCAAAAGCGGGAAACCAAAATCAGTGACTTTGGCTATCTCAGCCCCTTCTTTTGTTGAATAAAAAACAAAACTCGAAGTTTCAGGATTCAAGTAGAGAAAGAGTCCCGCTCCCAATCCAACCACAGCCTGCCAGGTCAGCTTCAATTTACCACTTACCCCTTCGGAATTATTTTTAGCCACTTTTTGATAATCATCAAGGAAGCCCAGAACCCCCAACGCAAGAGTCACGACTGCTACCACTAGCACAAAGGGATTCAAAATGCGGCCGCAGATCAGAATAGCAACCATTGTCGTACCCAAAATCATAATTCCTCCCATCGTCGGAGTGCCAGCTTTCCCGCCATGAAGTTCAGCCAATTTGTGGACTTCTTCCGCAGTTCTCAATGGTTGCCCAACCTTCATCGAAATAAGTTTTCGGATCACCCTTTCACCGATCAAAAGAGTCAGCACAAATGCAATCAGGGTTGCCAGCCCCGCACGGACTGAGATGTATCCAAGAATTCTCAGGAACGAAAAGGTTCCAGCCCAATCAGCGCCCGATTCCTGAGCTTCTTTCCAGAGTTGGTAAATCCAATAGAGCATGATTTAAGCAGAGTTATTCAGGGAAAGTTAGTTTCATGACCTGATCCATCGCAGCCATCCGACTTCCTTTGAAAAGGACGATATCACCCGGGGATGTCTCGTTAGACAACCAAGTGGCAGCTTCCTCATGATTACGAAAATGGTGATCGTCACCATACTTGTCTGCATCATCGCCGACCGTAATCAAAGTCACTCCCAGATCTCGAGCGATCCTACCAATTCTCGGATAAGCTTCCACGGCGTGCTCGCCAAGCTCGGCCATCATTCCGAGAGCCGCAATTCTCCTGCCACTTCCAGGTAGGCTTGCCAGTGTTTCCAGAGCTGCAATCACCGATTCTGGGTTCGCATTGTAAGTATCATCAATAACGGTCAAACCATGACTTAAATAGCGGCGAAGGCGGCCACTAGTGAGCTTCGCATTGGTAAGACCAGCAGAAATCTCATCAAGGCTCAGTCCAAGGACATATCCGGCGCCAGCAGCGAGCAGGGCATTGCTGATCATGTGCCGACCAACAATAGAAATTGATGTCCTCTTAGTCCCAAGACCATCAATCGTAAGGTCGAAAGCGGATCCAGATTCTCCCGATACAGTATTTTCGGCACGAATTTCACCGTCACCCACCGTGATCACTCTGGCTGGGGTGGAAGCACGAAAATCATACGCCTCATCGCAGTCGCTGGGTAAGAGCAGGGTTCCTTTTTCGCTTAAGACCCGGGCCACGGTTCCCTTCTCAATCGCAATCGCCTTGCGACTTCCCAAATGCTCAATATGGGCAGTCCCAACATTGGTGATAATACTTACGTCCGGTCGTCCGATCTCGCAAAGAGGAGCTAACTCACCGGAATGATTCATTCCCATTTCAAAAACACCAACCTCATCGTCCGCAGCAGTCGCGAGAACTGTGAGCGGAAGACCGATATGGTTGTTCAGATTTCCTAGAGTAGAATTTACGCGGAACTTTTGACTGAGAACACTGTGGGTATAATCCTTAGTCGAGGTCTTACCGTTCGAACCCGTGATAGCGACCACTGGAATCCCCAACTCCCCTCGATACCACTTTGCTAAAGCCTGAAGTGCCTTGAGGGTATCATTCACAAGAATCACTGGGATTCCTTCTGGTAAATCCGAATCATCCTGCAGCACAAGAGCTCCAGCTCCCGCTTCTACCGCCTCAGCCAGAAAATGATGTGCGTCAAAGTTCTCCCCCTTTAGGGCAAAAAACATGGCACCGGCGGGGAGACACCGAGTATCAGTAGAAACACCCGCCGAAATGACACAATCCTCTCCGCCCTGTAAAAGGGAGCCGCTCATCGCATACGCGAGTTTCTGGAGAGGATAAGATTTCATTCCTGATGAAAATGTCTTTCGCCGTCATCTTCCTTGATGCGTTTACGTTCACGTTCTTCCCGTTCCGCTTGCCGTTTCTCAAACTCAACTTCGTCTTTCTTTTTTCGGATTTCAAGAGCACGACGGGCAACCTCACGATCATCAAAATACTGGCGCTTCCCATTCACTTCTTGATAAGTTTCGTGACCTTTCCCTGCGATCAGAATCAAATCACCAGGTAAGGCATTTTCGATTGTAGAATAAATTGCCTCCCGTCGATCAATCACCACTTCATGACGAGCTGAACCAAGTCCCGGAGTAGTCTCGTCAATAATCGCCTGCGGTTCTTCGCTACGAGGATTATCAGAAGTCACGATACAAAATTGACTATGCCTAGAAGCAGCTTCAGCCATCAACGGTCGCTTGGAGCGATCCCGATCACCACCACACCCAAAGATAGTAATTAGACGATTTGGATGGAGGTCACTCAAGGTTTCACACGCCTTTTCAAGAGCGTCAGGAGTATGCGCATAGTCGACAAAAACCGAAACACGATCTCCACCAACAAATTCCATTCGTCCGGGAGTCTGACGAATTTCGCCAACTGCCTTCACAAGATCCCGCAGTGGCACTCCCATCGAAAAAACCGAAGCCATAGCCGCTAGAGCATTCAAAACATTAAAACGCCCAACAACAGGAAGCCTGACAAGGAAACTCTTGCCCCGGGCTTCAAGCGCAAAGACCTGCCCACGAATCGAGGGCCTAACTTCGCTTGCACGAAAATCAGCACCTGCACTGAAGCCAAAAGTGATGACCTTTAGGCGACCGGAAAATTCTGCCGCAAGCTTTTCACCAGCAAGATCATCGATATTGATTACGGCAACACCATCGCCGCCATTCTCCACCATTTGCTCAAAAAGAATTTTTTTGGCCGCAAAATAAGCCGCCATTGTCTTATGATAATCGAGATGATCTTGAGTCAGATTTAGAAAAACTCCGACATTAAAAGCAATCCCCCCGCAACGCCCTTGCTCCAAACCATGCGAAGACGTTTCCATCGTTACAGCCTTACAGCGATTCTCTTTCATCGTTTTGAGAATACTCTGCATTTCTACCGCTCCCGGGGTAGTGTGAGTAGCACCTCTTAGGCCACTCCCATCATTAATTTTGATTGTCCCGATCATTCCCGCTTTGATCATGGATTTTTCAAAAAGCGCATGGATGAAATGAGTCACTGTGGTCTTACCATTTGTCCCTGTCACTCCCACAACCACCATCGAATCCGCTGGATCACCAGCAAATCGGGCCGCGAGGCGTCCGAGAACAAGACGGGTATCTGGAACCTGAATCCAAAGTCCCTCATATTCTGCGGGTCCTTTCCTTTGAGCAATAATTGCAGCAGGCTTTTTATTTACGACTTGGTCAAGGTAATCATGACCATCAGCCGAAGCGCCACATACCGCAACAAAGACGGCCCCTTCTTGCACGCGCCCACTATGGTCAGTCACACTAATCACGGGGACATCTTCGACCCGAAGTCCTTTGGCTTCGGGGAGAATTTCGAGGAGTGACGGTAGTGAAATCATTCGGTGGTGCTGTATACAATAGAGGTCTCTTCTTCAGGGATCTCTTCAGTAGGAGGTAAATTCATATAGTGAGCAACCCGCTCGGCGACCTGAGCAAAAATAGGAGCAGCAATAGTTCCTCCGCCAATTGGGAAATCTTCTCCAAGCCCGGAAGGTTCGTCGATACTCACAATACAAACGAATTTGGGATCATGGACGGGCAGGATTCCTGCAAAGGTAAGAATCTTCTCGGATTCATTATAGCGCTTGGTTTTGCTGTCCCATTTTTCGGCAGTGCCCGTTTTGCCACCAGCCCGATAACCAGGGACTGCAGCCCGACGCCCTGTGCCCTTAAGAACCACCTGCTCCAGCGCAAGACACATGTCTTTGGCAACCCTTGAACTGACTACTTGCCGCACTTGGTGAATCGGAGTTTGCTCCAGAACCGCTCCATTGTCGGCGATAAGAGAATCGACTAGCCGAGGCTTCATAAGCTTACCCCCATTCGCAAGAACGGAATAGGCCATCGCCAACTGGAGGGGTGTCACCGAAACGCCATAACCATACGTGGCACTGGCAAAGTTTCGCATATTAGTCTCATTCTGAATAACACCTTTCGCCTCGCCTGGAATTGGAAAACCGGTCGGACTCCCAAAACCAAAATTACGAAGATATCGATAATAAGATTCCCGACCTGCCATATCCGCAAATTGAAAGACTCCCGTGTTACTTGACTTTACCAGGACCCCGTCAAAGGTTAGCTCACCGTATGGATGGTGATCATGGATACGGAAACCGTAACGGTTAATGCCACCCCAGCCACAATCAACCACGGTTTCCCGATTCACTCTTCTCAAGTCAAGAGCAGCAGCCATAGGGATGATTTTCATCACAGATCCAGATTCATACTGCGCCGAAACTGCGTAGCTCACCGCATCTTGATATTTCTTTCGGATATTCAGATCAAAATCAGGGCGACTTGCCATTCCAAGAATATCACCAGTATGAGGGTCCACTATAATGACACTTCCATACTTAGCATTTAAAGCCCCAAACGCCATCCCGAGCTCTTCTTCAACGATAGCTTGAATTCCCATATCAAGGGTCACTCTCACATGCTTACCCTTTTTGGGAGGAACCACCTTTTCGGATTTAGTAAGGTTCACAAGCCCATACTCATCACGTTTCAAAACACGTTCCCCGTCGCGTCCGGACAAGATCTCGTCCATTGATTTCTCAAGGCCCGATAATCCAACAAGTTTACGATTTCTATCGTAGCCGCGAATCCCTATTAAATGGGATGCCAAAGTTGGCATGGGATAATCGCGGCGTAGGGATCTCTCGAAATAAAAGCCTTGGATACGACGCTCCTGGAGGGCTTTTTCAATACGACGCGCCACACTTTCACTGATCCGCTTTTCGACTACAATGCGAGTCGCCTCACCTTTAAACTTTTTCCGAATTTGATTGGGAGCCGTCCGCAATTCCTGACCGATAATTTCGCAAGCGTAGGTCAGGTGTTTTTCAATCACCTCTTCTTCGCTAAGGTTCCTCTTAACCAGTGTGCGAGCTTCACTTAGAGAGGCCTTCCTTTTGGCCTCGTCAAAATCTCTCCAACCTTCTTTCTGGCTAGCGTAAAAATGCGCAACCGCACGGTGGAGAATTGATTCAGATCTGAGATGATTTAAATCCGCAACCAACGTTGCCTCCTGCCGATTCTGAGCAATCACCGTAGAATTCCGATCAACAATAAAACCACGCCGGGCAGGAATCACCTCGTGGGATCTAAATTGCGGGACATCAGAGGTATCGGATAACTTTCGATTCCAAACTTGAAGCGAGATCAGCTTTACTGAAAGCGCACTCAGCCCGAACACAAGAGTCAGGCAGACCAAAAAAGCTCGGTATTTGAAAGTAGCATCCATAATTACTAGCGGCGTGCTACCGAATTCTCGGGTGGCGATTCTTCGTTGGCTTCAAGAAGAGGCTCAACAAAATCGATCTCAGTGAGGGGTGAATTAATTTTTTTGAGCTTCTGACGAAGCTGGAAAATCCCCAGTGCTTCCTCGATCTCAGAGTCATACAATAAAATGGAAATTTGATGGTCTTGTATCCTACTTTGAACTTCGGAGATCTGGCCACGAGTCGAAATCTGCCTATTCTTCATAACGACATATCCAATTCCACTACTCGAAACGATTACGACCGCAATGCCGAGTAGGACAAGAGATGAAAAACCAAGACTTGAGGTGCTTTTTTTACGATTCATTTTTTAATGGGCTAAATTCTGAATTTTCTCAACAACACGAAGTCTTGAGCTTCGAGATCTAGAATTACGGGCTATCTCTTGACCTCCAGGAGCAATACCTTTCCGGGTCAAGAGTCTGTATACATAACCGGGATTGGGTTGGGGAGCCGGCCACTCAGGCCGATCAATCTCCTCCTTTGAAGCATCACGAAAGGTTTGCTTAACAATACGGTCTTCAAGGCTATGAAAGGTGATGATAGCGAGACGTCCGCCCGGTTTTAAAAGATCAGGCGCCACTTTTAAAAACCGGCGGAGCTCTCCCAGTTCGTCATTCACCTCCATCCGAAGCGCTTGAAAAACCTTCGTCGCAGGATGATTACGACCTCGGCGACCTAGTAATTTCTCAATCCCGTCGGCAAGGTGGCTCGTTCTTTCGAATTTCAGTTTCTCGCGCTCCGAAATAATCCAAGCGGCAATCTTACGGGCGAATTTTTCTTCCCCTAGATCCCAAAAAATTTGTCGTAATTCTGCTTCGCTCCAGTTGTTCACAAGATCAGCAGCCGCAGGTCCATCACCCCCCATGCGCATGTCCAGAGGCCCGTCCAAACGAAACGAAAATCCACGATCTCCACAATCGAGCTGGTGGGAAGAAACACCTAAATCAAGTAAGATGCCATCGAGCCTCTCCCATCCTCGAACCTGCGCTAGAGTTGCGATATCTCCAAAACGACCTTCAACCGCTTCGAAACGATCTCCAAAGCGCGCGAGACGCTCATTGGCATAGGCCCGAGCATCAGCGTCACGATCGATCCCCTTCACCGTTGCGCCCGCTTTTAACAAGGCCTCGGTGTGACCACCACCACCTAAAGTCCCATCAGCCATCAATTTACCGGCTACGGGCTGTAAAAATTGGACCACTTCCTCAAGGAGGATCGATTCATGGTAGAATGGCTGCTCGGGTGATTCACTGGCCGGTTCAACCGCCGCATAAGCAGCCCCCGTCTCTCTTCTCCCAAAGAGAGAGCCGATCGAAACATCGTTGAGCCAACCGAAATCGGGAGACGTCTTGACGAGGGAAGCGGTTAACATAATGAAAGTCAGAAAGGGAATTTTTAGAAACCAAGCATACCAGAAATCATGGCATCGCTTTCGCGGGCGTTTTCCTCAGCAGCCTGAATAGCTTTGCCATTTTCAGGGGTGAAAATTTCAAAGAGTTCTCCTCGGCCCACCAAGCGCACGGCACCAGGAAGAGTGAGACCGTGGTCCTCAGCGAGAGCCTTAGGAATGGTCAATTTGCCCTGCTCGTTGACTTTCGACTCAATTGCCGATCCGAAAAGAATACCTCGAGCTCGGTCGCGCTGAGCCGGAGTGGCATCTGTTGTCGTTTCAATATCAGAGAGTTTTCGATCGAAAGCGGTTTGGGTGAAAACTCTAAGAGCCGGGATCTCCTCGACCCTAACTTTTACGAAATAAACGCTCTCGCCGTGGACCGGGCGCCAGTCAACCGGAAGGGAAAATCTCCCCTTCGGATCAAGCTGGCGGTCCAATTGACCTGAGCGATAATGTTCACATTTCTTCATAAAAACGCCCTTCCAAGTGTTTTGGAGGTCACCGGAGTACACCAAGCATCACCGAAGATCAACCAGAAAGCCTAAATAATCAGTATTTCCGAATAAATAATGATAATTTCCGACTAGAAACCCAAAAAGACCACTAATCTGGAGAGGCTGAATAACTTAACACTCTAATAATAAACGCTTTAAGTTTTTCATGCGGTACCTCCACAGATACTTCTTTCTTCACAAGACTCCCTTTAAGATCACCAACTCACTCCACCCGATAATATTTCCAAGGAAAATGCCCTTGATTGTTGTTTTACGAGCCCTCGCGTTCACGGTCACCGAGATTTTATCGCCAAAAGCTTAGCCTCCTTGAACACGTTTTGTCACATCGTATCATTGCCTCCACCCAACGAACGAACAATTTCCCTAAGCCTGCTAGAAAAAGAAGCGTAACGCCCCCCAGATCGTAGTCGCTTCAGTGTCAGCATTCCCGCCAGTCAGCGTCTCATGTTCCACTCCGGCCATGAGTTTAAGATTATCTTCACAAAAATAATAATTTAGGCCGGCGTAAAAAGTATGGTTTTCGTCACCCTTGGATATCTTTACTCCGTCGGCCTCAGCAAAAGCTCGAACGGAAGTATGTCCACCTCGTCCTGGTCGAAGCTGTAATTCAGTTGAGGACGCCCACTGATAACGCAATACAGCTTCGAGCCTATCTTCAATAATGAACATCGATGGCATAACAACAACGCCGTAGATGTCACCACGATCGAAGCGCCCATAGGTCCCATTCACAAATAAATTCCAGTTTCCGATATCTTTATCATATGACAAAGAAGTCGCCCATTCGAAGCCAAAGATCTCATCTTCCACTTCAGTTGCATCGACATAGAGAAAATCTGCCCGCGCTTTGCCTTTACCGATCTTGGTCCGGATCGAAGTGAAGTAGGCACGACCACCATCCCAGTCTGCGAGTGCGTAGTTATGCTCACGAGATGAGAAAAGTCCCAAAACAATATCAAAGTCTTCAACTTCCGCTGCAAAGAGAAAACCGGTGGATCGATTTGGAGAATATAGGTTGGAGAGGTTACTTCGCTCCACAGTCTTGATCTCTTTTGAAGTCGCATACCACTCACCACCGAAATCGATTTTAGTGAGACCGTAAGCTATCGAAGGCTCATTGAAAAAAAAGAGATCCTTCGACTCATAACGAATGATCAATTCATCAAAATCATCATGTCTGATTTTGGTGTCATTAAATCCTCCCTCTTCCAAGTTGATTCGTCCGTGTATTTTCCAGCGGTCAAGGAACTCAACTGAGGCACCTATTCGGAATCGACGCAATTCTTGGCCATAGCCACTAAAATCGCGTCCCCGATCAGAGCCGTCAGAATAAGCCCACTGCTGTTGGTAACGGCCGAAAAATCTCAACCTTCTGGACATACGGGTTATTTTTTTTCTTCACATCATAGAGGGTCCCGAAATCCTGCAAAGTCTCGCACCAATCGCCTGAGCTCTCCTTTTTCTTTGTCTCAGGATACTCCGCTGAAAATCCCCCTGCCTGAAGAGCCAGAGGCCCCATAGTCAAAGCCGAACCGGCTAGTAATAAAAATCTGTGTATCATTGAGGTAGTTACGATCCTTCGCTCACAGACAAAGATGTCGCGAGGAGACTATAAAACCACAGGGAATTCTGTTTTCCAAACTCATTTTAACTTTACAGATCTTACCTTTAAGCTCCCACAGCCTTGGTGAGGTTCACCATCTTCTTCCTAGTCAAAATAAAAAAGCCTGAGGGTAGACCCCTTAGACTTTAATACAAAAAACTAATCGAGCAAATCGAGACTACATCAGCCCCGTCCGCAGTAATCCTACTAACACCCCTTGCACCACAAGCTCGCGAGCCGGCATCAAATCAGGGAAATTTTTATTCTCCGCGCGAAGAAAGGGGCGGCCGTTCTCCAACACAAAACGCTTTAAGGTTGTCTCGCCATCAATCAAAGCCGCCACAATGTCCATGTGTCGTGGCTCCCTGAACTCGAGCAACACAGTATCGCCATCACAAATATGGGCGTCGATCATGGACTCCCCACGAACTTTAAGAGCAAAGGTGCGGGCATTCCGTGGGATTCCGAGCGAAGCAATGTCGATGGAAATACAACCTTGTTTCTCCTCCTCCACTGCTTCCGCCATTCCTGCTGCGATCGAACCATATATTGGGATGTCGACGACTTCCTCTCGTTCCAAATCCTCAGGAAAAACCACAGCCCTTGCCTTACCTGGTAGGCGAACGATAACTCCCTTTTTTTCAAGCGCCCGCAGATGACTCATTGCCGCAGTTTGACTTGCAAAACCGAAATGCGCCTGAATTTCACGGGTCGAGGGCATTAAACCATTCTTGTTTTGAGATAACTTGAGAAAGTCCAACAGCTGTTGTTGGCGCTGAGTGAGTTTGTGAGCCATGCAAGACTATTGTTTCAATGAACACTATTTGTCCAGTCGGAAATATCAGCTTACCTCCCCTCATCTAACTAACAAACTGCTGAAACTAGACGGATTTTAAATCGGCACTCTTAAAGGAGAACGCCACCTTGCCCAAACCACTCGGAAAACAAGGCCTCCTCCAGAACAGATTTTTTTGCGCGCCTCAAGCTAGTTTTCACCTTATGACTCGCAGCGTGAAAAAGTGGAACCACCAAGATCGCATCATCGCCCCCTCCCTCCTCGCCGCCGACTTCGGCAGAGTCGCGGCGGAAACCTCCCGTGCTATTAACGCCGGAGCAGATTGGATGCATCTGGATGTCATGGATGGACATTTTGTTGATAACATCTCTTTTGGACCAGCAATGATCCAAGCGGTTCATGAGACAAACGATATCTTCCTTGATGTGCACCTCATGATCGCTCGGCCGGATCACTATTTGCCACGATTTGTGGCGGCTGGAGCCGACCTAATCACAGTTCATGTCGAACCAGAAGCAGGCCACAACGTTCCCTCTACAATTAAAGCGATTCGTGAGGCGAATTGCCTTGCCGGCTTGGCTCTGAACCCAGCAACGCCCTTTGAAGCGGCCCTCCCTTTTTTGGAAGATATTGACCTCCTTCTTGTAATGACAGTAGTGCCTGGGTTCGGGGGCCAGTCGTTCATGGAAGAAGTCATGGTCAAGGTCGAAGCCGGAGTAAAACACCGGACCGAAAACAAGCTGAACTACCATATCGAAGTGGATGGTGGGATCGGCCTAGAGAGCGCCGCAGTAGCGAGAGCAGCAGGTGCCAATGTCTTTGTTGCGGGATCATCCACTTTTGGCGCTCCTGACATGGCCGCCGCAGTTCGAGGTATCCGAGAAGCATAAGCCATGAGCTCTCCTGGCCTTTGACATCGATTCTGAACAACCGTAAGTTAACTCCATGAGGTCTTACCATCGATTCGCGATCCTACTCTTCACAATTTCTTCATATGCAGGGGCGGTCGAGCCGACCAAATTACGGATCTGGCACTCTAAGAGCGGGAGTAAAATTTCCGCCAAAGCGAGCGAAATGACCCAGAACGGTTCCATCCAACTGATCACGAAAGATGACCGTGAGCTCACCTTGGGAATCGACGAATTTTCAGAAGAAGATCAGGCATTTCTCGAGAAACATTTCAGAAAGAAGGAGATTCAATTCGCTGCGAACGCCGGAACTATAGAAGGACCTATTCGAGCAGACGCCAAGACATCTTACTTCGTTTATACTCCAAAAAATCTCGACCCCGGAACTCGCGCTCCGGCGATGATTTGGACCCAATCGGATGGCGCTAAGCAGGAAACCTTGCAACGCTTTACTGAAGCTGCCGATGTTCTTGGCATGATTATCGCAAGCCCGATCGAGGCTCGTCACGAGGGTCAAGTCACACTACTTAACAATTTTGTCCACACCCAAAATGTCCTCTCGGATGTGAGACGTGACTACAAAATCAGCGGCCATGGTATTCATTTTGGCGGCGATAAAAGCGGTGGCGCCGCTGCCTTATATAATTCACTCAAGATCCGAAGCGCCGGCACCTACACGGTCTCGGGATACCTTACTCCAAATATGACCGGAGCTAATCAAGGTCATCACTTTTTGGCAGGCAGCACGAATAGTAGCCATCGCTACATGACCGCTTATGCCGCCGCAAAGTTCGAAGATGATGCGACTCACATGCTCTATTTTGGTTCCCGTGAAATGCCAGATTCCCGGAATATCACGATTGGCATGATCTGGATGTATGCCCAAGGCCTTTATGAAAACGCCTCAAGTAGAGGCGATGAAATCGAAACATTCGAAGAGCGGGTCCTCCCATGGCTTAAAGAGCTTGCCTCGATCTCGAAAGGACAGGCCGCCTACCTGACCCGCATGCTGAGCTCAGATTGCAGGCTGAAGGGCCTCTTTAAGCAAGAGATCGGAAAGCTTCACACCCAACTTCTGCAAAGCAACGAAGCCGTAGCTCATGTTCAAGGAACAGATGCCCTTGATAGTTTTTCCGGAACCCAACTCGCCAAATACGGAAGCCACTTCAAACCACTGACCGAGCATAGCCCAAAAAAATTTGAGCGCATGATAGAGAACCTTGAAAGGACCTTTGCAAAAGCTCAGGAGCTTCAGCCAGTCCTGAAGGCTCTCGCCAAACCGACCCATCGGTAGCCGGAAGGGATCAGCCTAGAGCCCGCGTCCCTTATTGAAGCGAGCGACTTCTCGCTGAGCCTCGCGAAGTTCGGTCTTCTTTTTAAGATCGTGTCGCTGATCGTTGTGCCCTTTACCCTTACCGAGGCCAAGCTGGACCTTCACCCGACGCCCTTTGAAATAAAGGCGCAGGCAAATCAACGTGAATCCTTTTTGTAAGGTAGCTTGGGAAAGCTTTAAAATCTCGTTCTTATGAAGAAGAAGTTTACGGGGTCGCTTCGCCTCGTGCTGAAAAAAGGTTCCGGCCGTTTGCCACGGCTGAATATCACATCCATAGAGCCAACACTCGCCACGCTCGATCCTTGCGAAAGATTCAGTGATGCTCACCTTTCCCTCCCGGATCGATTTTACCTCAGTACCACGAAGAACAAGCCCACCTTCAAAGGTATCCGTGATATTATAATCACGGCGCGCCCTTTTATTAGTGGCTACTTCTTTCGACATGACACCTAGAATTGCGTCTGCCCAGAAAAAAGCAAACTCGCTTTAGGAATTGGATCCTTCAACAAGCTTGATCTTACCTTCAATGATTTCGGTAAGAGCAATATCGGCAAAACCCATGCTGGGAAGCGCCTCGATTAAAGGGGAGCGGCCCTGATTCAATTGAGCCACGCGTTTTGACACGAGGTTGATGAGCACGAGGGGATCGGCGACAATTTCAGCAGCCTGTTCGACAAGATCGTTTTTCATAGGGATCGCACTGGAACGAGGAGGGGTAGGTGCTTCAAACGGAACGATATTGTCTGCATCCATGGCCTCAAAGTTGAACAAGCGAAGGTTCGCCTGCGAGCGGAGTGGAAAACCACAAAACAGCCTCGCTGGCAAGCCCAATCTATCTCTGAATGTTCTTAGAATTCCAAACCGACCCGAACCCCATACATTTCAGGGTCACCAGCAACTCCTGCCGAGATCGAATTATTCATAAAGTTGTAGTAATCTTCGTCGAGAAGGTTACTGGCAAAAATCGCGGCATTCCAGCTGTCTCCTTGGTAGCCGAGCTGGGCGTCCAAAACCTCGTAAGACCCTTGGCGATAGTCGCTATTGTTTGTCTCATCAAAGAAGGTAGCACCCACGGATCGAACACCAGTCTGGGCGAAAAAGCCATTCTCAAAATCATACCTGACAACCATTCCAGCCGTAAACTCCGGTAAAAACGGAACATCATTCCCAGCTAAATCTGCTCCGGCCACCCCGATGTGTTGCTCAAACTCGATCTGGTTCCAACCTGCACTCGCCTGAACGGTCAATCCACTCACTGGCTTCCAGATAACCTCGCCCTCAACACCAAGAGCCTCCACTCGGTCTGCATTAGCGATAATGAAATCCGTGCCCATTGGAACGCTTTGATTAAGTTGATAGTCGTCGATCTGCTTAAAGTAACCACGCAACTCCGCACCAACTGATTGATCGGAACTTTGATAACGGACCCCAATCTCGGTTTCCAGGGACTGCTCTTCGTCAAATTCCGTGGTGGCCGCATTGTCACTGTAAGCCGTAAAACCCTGAGGTTTGTAGGAAAGTGAGGTTCTCGCAAATACGCTCGTCTCAGAGCTCACAGCATAGGCAGCTCCAAGAGAGGGCGAAAAATAGACCCCATTACTTTCGCTCGCAAAGGCTGGTGGAAGAGGAATGAATAATCCTCCACTTGGATCGGTCTTACTCCGGCTAATGGAATTATCGACAGACTCAAGACGGCCCCCCACTTCAACGGTAAGATTCTCAACCGGATCCCACTGAACGTTTCCAAAGAGCGCAACACTCTCTTCGTCAATGTCAAAGCGAGTCCATTGATTCGCCGAGATATTATAAAAAAGAGGAAAGACTCGGTTAGCCACGCCCTGATTATCTTTGTTCAAGTAGGCCAATCCACTGAGCCACCTGACGTCGGCATCTTGATCGGACTGAAGGCGAAATTCCTGACTAAAAAGATTTTGCTCGTGCCTAATTGAGGATCTTGAGAGATCGAATGCCGTCAAATCAAGATCCACGACGTTTGGTCCGAGCTTCCAATTCGAGTAGGCCGTAATAGACTTGAGATTCGCCCACCCGAAATCCTGATCAAGGTGCATCGAAAGCTGAAAGCGATCAATCTCGGTCACTCCCGAGAGATTGCTGGCCACTTTAAAAGGATCTTTCACAAGTTGCGAATCAACAAAATCTCCAAAAGCCGAAGTCACACCCGGTAATGCAGAAAGGCGCTGACTTCCATCACGCGTTCGCTCATACATCAAGCGGAACCGAACCTCAAGATCCTCACTTGGATTGTAGTAAAGGCTACCCAGAGTGCCGAACTGCTCACGAGTATCGGTGTCGCGGCCAAGAGTTACATTATCAACAAAACCATCACGCTCTTTCAAATAAGTCTGAAAGGCGTAGGACCAATCCTTGTCGAGAGGCCCGCTGGAACGGAAACGCAAGTGAGTGAGATTGTAACTACCATACTCAGCGCTAAATCCATGCTCGTGCTCCTTGGTTGGCCCAGGTGTTCTCAATTCCATGAGCCCACCCACCCCGTTACGCGCAAACCGGGACCCCTGGGGTCCTCGGTGGAGCGTGAAAGATTCCAGATCAAAAAACTCAGTCGAATATCCTAAAACATCACCATATGGAACATCATCGACAACCATTGCAACCCCCGCGCCTCCAAAAAATAGGGTGTTTGTGGAGCCACGCACCCCTATAATATCGCCGTATCCAGCTGAATCAGAAGCAACTGATGCAAATCCTGGAAGATAGCCGAGAAGCTCATTAACCCGCTCTGCATCGAGCGCCTCCACAGCTACATTTCCAAAAGCATCGCCCTCAACAACTAAGGGCTTTAGAAGATCCTGAGCTTGCAATAAACCACCGAAAACTAATGCACACACGCAAAATTTTATTTGTTTCATAAAGGCCGTATCCTCACTATTTTGTGGATTCGGTCAAACAAGAAACGTTGGTAGTTTTAACGATCGGTTAAACAACTCTATTAGAAAATGTTATAATGTTCCGTTCCTGCTCTTTTCAAATCGTCACTCTGTCGTTCTTCGTTTTTCTTAGCTCATGCGGCGAACGCGAACTCTACCCTTTTCTTCCAGCAGAAAAATCCGAACCCAAGCCAGAAGCCCCAAAAATCGATGCTAATAGTTTGAACATTATTCTCGGCGATATGCCAGACAGCGCCACCGCGTTTCTTCCCGTCTCCGAAAAAATCTTCGCCGAGCTTGAACCCATCCCTGAAGGTGACCTCAAGGCCTACACCGAAACGGTAGCCGGAGCAGAAAATGCCACCTTTGAGATGCTCCCCATCTTGGGTGGTGAATTCACACTGGGAAGTCCCGACAGCGAAACCGATCGATCCGACGACGAAGGCCCGCAAAAAAAAATCCAAATCGAGCCCTTTTGGATGGCTTCAACCGAAACCACTTGGGGCCTTTACCGGGCTTTCATGGAGAACGGTAAGAATCGTAACAAGGACGGCACTCTCGACCTTGATGGCAACAAGCTCTCAACCGAAGCCCCCCTTCAAAGTAATCCTAATCTCATCGACGCTATTTCTCAGCCTACTCCACCTTATATGCCTATGCACAACAGCATGGGAGATAACGCAGGCTACGACAGGAAATACCCGGCCGTCGCTGCGACCCAACATTCCGCTTCCAAATTTTGTGAATGGCTAACGGCTCAAACCGGTCACTACTACCGACTCCCCACTGAAGCCGAGTGGGAATATGCCTGCCGCGCCGGAACCACCACCGCCTATTCCTTTGGAGATGACTCTTCTAAGCTCGACGAATACGCATGGTATTTTGAGAACTCTGATGGTTCCTATCAACCCGTCGCTACCAAAAAGCCAAATCCTTGGGGGCTTTTTGACATGCATGGCAACGTGAGCGAGTGGACCATAGACGCCTACCTTCCCAACTACAGCAAACACCCTGGAGGCACCATTAATCCTTTCGCCCTCTCTCCCAAACGCTACCCTCGCGTCACGCGCGGCGGCCACTTTGACAGCGACCCTCACGAGCTACGTTCAGGCCAGCGTCTTCCCTCTGACAAGAGCTGGAAAAACACTGACCCTCAGGACCCAAAATCTATCTGGTATCACACCGACAACTGGGGCCTAGGGTTTCGCGTCATCCGCCCCGCAAAAAATCCCACTCTTGAAGAAATGCACCTCCTCTGGAACACCGGGCCCGGCGAACGTTTTTAAGCCCCTTCAACATCCTTTTCTTTACCCTCCAAAAACTCCATAACCAAACCCCAAATGAAAATCTTCTTTCTTCTAACCTTCGCCCTCAACTGTCTCTTCGCAAGCGCTGCAAAAAAGCCCAACTTCATAATTATCTTCACTGATGATCAAGGTTACGGAGATCTCGGCTGCTTTGGCTCCACCAAAATCAAAACACCCAACATCGACCGCCTCGCGAAAGAAGGCCGCAAATTTACAAACTTTATGGTCGCTTCCCCTGTCTGTTCCCCCTCACGCGCTGCCCTTCTCACCGGCTGCTATCCAAAACGGGTCAGCATGCACCAGCACGTCCTCTTTCCCTCTTCTCAAAAAGGCCTCAACCCCAAAGAACATACTATTGCTGATCACCTGAAAGATCAGGGATACGCCACCGCCTGCTTCGGAAAGTGGCACCTTGGGCACCACCCTGAAACTCTCCCGCAGAGTAATGGCTTCGACACCTATCTCGGCATCCCCTACTCAAACGACATGAATCACCCCGATAACAAGGGGAAACCTAAAGGTGGTTGGTCCGGAATGGATGCCCTTTGGAAAGACCCCGAGTCTACCCTCACTAAATGGAAAACCCCTTTAATGGAGAACGACAAAATCCTCGAAGTGCCAGTCGATCAACGGACCGTCACCCGGCGATATACCAACAAGTCGATCGAGTTCATCAAAAGCAATAAGGACAAACCGTTCTTCCTTTATCTGCCCCACTCGATGCCGCACATCCCGCTCTACGTGCCAGATGAAATCCGCGACCCAAATCCGCTCAACGCATACACTAATGTTATTGAGCACATCGACTCTGAAGTCGGCCGTATTGCAAACCTTCTTCGCGAACTCAAGCTCGCCCAAAACACCTACCTGATCTTCACAACCGACAATGGCCCGTGGCTTCAGTTCAAACACCACGGTGGATCGGCCGGTCCTCTCCGCGAGGGCAAAGGCACCACTTTTGAAGGCGGCCAACGCGTGCCTTGTGTCATGTGGGCTCCCGGCCGCATTCCAGCTGGCACCACTTGCGATGAACTCTGCGGCACAATCGATCTTCTTCCCACCATCGCATCCCTCACTGAAGCTCCCCTCCCGAAAGAAAATAAAATCGATGGCCTCGACATCTCAAACCTTCTTGCCGGTGGCACCAAAAGCCCCCGCAACGAATTTATTTACTACACCTCGCGCGGCGATCTCGAAGGCCTTCGCCAAGGTAAATACAAGGTCCTCATTAAAAAAAATCGTCGCCGCAAAAACCAACCCGCAAGCGGCGGGCAAGTCATGCTCTTCGACCTCGACTCTGACCCTGAGCGCCAACAACGTTAAGTTCCGCAAGCCGGTTGTCCCCGGTGACACCTTATTTATCGACGCCGAAATCACCAAGATGCGGCGCAACATCGGTCAGGCCATCGCCACTTGCTCTGTCAACAAAGAACCTCAAGGCTGTCCTTTCGAGTCAGGCTCTTCCCCTTTAATTAACAGCACCGCCTGACGCGCGAGACGCTGGCCGAAGAGATCATAGCCTTCCTTGGTGTAATGAAGGTCGTTGTGGGCCTTCCCGTTCTTCACCTTGTTGTTTGTGTCATCGGTATCAACCCACGATCCACGAGAATCGTCCTTGGCAACCTTTACCTGGGCAGCTCTCACAGCTTCCCAATGCTCGGTGGTTGAAAAATCACTGAGCCGGCCAATCACGAAATTCATCTCGGACGCATCGAGATCCTTGCGCAGGTTCGCAATTAGGGTGTTCATACTTTCCTCGTAAGCAGCCGAAAGCCTTTCCTTGGCATCACGCTCTCCCTGCATCCAAAGGAAAGTGATCGTCTTCGGTTTATTAGCCGCAATGCTGGCACGAGCTACCTTCAAAGTTTGATCATAAAAGGCCCCCGGATCTTTCCTCGGCGACAAATGACTTTTGGCCGAAATTTCATCGAAGTTTTTGACCCACTTCCGTATCGGCTGACCTCCCTTCGCAAACTTAACGTGCTGGATCTCATCATCGGGCAGCAGCTTTTTAAGCTCCGGTAAAAAAGTATTCTCCGGCTTCAACCCCGCCATATTTGACTGACCGGAAAGAATAAAGAGATGCACATCGCCCGCGTAACCAAAGGACGTTAGCCAAAGAAAGAAAAACAATTGCTTCATAAAGCCTATAATAAAGAGCCTAAGCCTATTTCACTTCCCGAATTTTAATATTCCGGAAGGACACAACGTTCCCGTGATCTTGAAGACAAAGGTGGCCTTCCGTTGCCTTCCCGAAATTCTTAAATTTTCTAAAAATCGAAGCCGCCACGCGCTTATCCCAGTCCTCGGACCCTTTGACATACTCGACATACTTCGTTCCGTTCATCCACTGGACGCACTTCTTCGGCGTGATGAGGATCTTCAAGGTATTCCATTCGCCGGCAGGCTTGGTTGCGTCAACGCCCTTTACCGGACGGTAAAGTTGATAAAGCCAGCCTGCTTTTTGAGCATCATGTCCATCGATATTGTCTTGGATCTGAATCTCGGGGCCGGTGCGCCATGGCGTCGCCTCCGTTTCCTTGACATGAAACATGAGACCAGAATTCCCACCTTTGGAAATCCGGTAATCCACCGTGAACTCGAAGGAATCATATTCCGTCTTCGTGATGATGTCGCCGCCACCCTTTCCGGTCAGAGTGAGCACCCCGTCCTTCACTTCCCACTTCGGGGAAACGCTCTCCTTTTTATAGTTTCGGAAGTGCTCCGTCGATTTCCCATCAAACAACAAAGTCCAACCGGCCTTTTTTTCGGCAGCGGTCAGTTCGTTGGATTGATGATGATCGGCAGCAAGCGGAAGAGTCAACAGCAGGAAGGCAAAAGCTTTCATAAAGAGAACGGTAGAAAATGTATCCTCCCATTCCAAGCCTCAAGAAGGCCTCTTTCCCTGCACCTCTTATAACTTCCCCCTTGATGCCCGACCCCCAGATGACAGACTAGGACTCATGTTCGTCCGAGCCCTTCTTTTTTTCTGTCTAGTCGTTCCCAGCCAAGCTGAATGGCCCGCTTTCCGTGGCCCCACCAACGATGGCCACTATCCACCAGCTGCAGACGGAAAGATTCATGGATTCCCCATCGAGTGGAGCGAGGGCAAGAATATCGTTTGGAAAACCCCAGTCACTGGCCGGGCCTGGTCCACTCCCGTCGTCATGGACAACGAAGTCTGGGTCACCAACGCGACTCCTGATGGCAAAAAGATGTATGCGGTCTGCCTTGATAAGACTACGGGCAAGAAAGTTCACGACATCCTCCTCTTTGAAAACGAGGCCCCGGAGCCGCTCAGCAACCACATTAATGGCTATGGATCCTGCTCACCTGCTATCGATTCAGAACATGTTTACATCCACTTCGGCAGCTACGGCACCACCGCCCTAGATCGAAAAACTGGCAAAGCAGTCTGGGAACGCCGCGATCTTCCCTGTCAGCACTTTCGCGGTCCCGGCTCATCCGTCGTTCTCCACAAAAATCTGATCATCCTCACGATGGACGGGGTTGACGTGCAATATCTGATTGCACTCGACCGAAAGACCGGGAAGAAGGTGTGGAGAACCGAGCGTAATACCGACTTCGGCGACGTGGAAGCAGATGGCAAGATTCGAGGCGGTGGAGATTTTCGCAAAGCTTACTCCACTCCAAACTTCGTCACCCTGAACGGAGTTAGGCAGCTCGTCTCGCCTGGGGCAAAGGCCTGCTACTCATACGATGCCGATACCGGTAAAGAGCTCTGGAAGATCCTCAATAAAGGCTTTTCCAATGCTGCTGCTCCCGTCTTTGTCGGCAACGATATGGCACTCATCAACACCGGGCTCGGTAAACCTCACCTCCTCGGAGTCAGATTAGATGCCAAGACTCAAGGTGACATTACCAAAAGCCATATCGAATGGGACATCTTCAAACGTATTCCTGGTCGCTGCTCACCCGTAGTTATCGGTAGCGATGCCTACTTCACCTCCGAATCCGGCATCCTCAGCGTCCTCAACTCTAAGAAAGGACAAATTGAAAAATACATAGCTCTGAAAACCGCATTCTCAGCTTCCGGAGTTTATGCTGACAAGCACCTCTACTTCGCTGACGAGAAAGGAAAAACCTTCGTCGTTAAACCCGGCCCAGAACTGGAAATCGTTGCGACCAATCAACTCGACGACGGCTGTATGGCCTCGCCGGCTCTCAATGAAAAAGCCATTTACCTGCGCACCAAATCGCACGTTTATCGGATCGAGAAAAAATGATTCCACGAGAAAAGTCGAATAACCTACCACGCGGCATTACGATTGAGCAAATCAATCACAACTATTGGGTTAGATCCTACATTGCTGGGGGATTAGTCTTCTAATCGTAGAGATTGATTTGACCTTGCTCTGACACGCGGCTCCGACAACCTTCAGCTTATGCGGAATTTACTTTCAGTCTTTTTTGCTCTGCCCCTCCTTGCGGCAGAAAAACCCAACATCCTTTTCATCCTCGCGGATGACCTAGGGATCAAGGACCTCTCCTGCGAAGGCTCTGCCTTCTATGAGACGCCTCATATTGACTCTATTGCCCAGAGCGGCATGCGCTTTACCAATGGCTACTCGACCTGCCAAGTCTGCTCCCCCTCTCGTGCCTCCATTATGAGTGGCCAATACCCTGCCCGAATTGGCATCACCGACTGGATTGGCGCCGCCACCGGGATGAAATGGAAGCGCAACGACAAAGTCCTCCCGCCCGAAAACTGGATCACGACTTCCTGCAAAAATCACGACCGTTTCAGAAGCGCTGAAGTCGGGTGGTTATCGCACTTTCTTTGCCGGAAAATGGCATATCGGCGGCGAAGGATCCGGCCCCGAAGACCACGGATTCGAAGTGAACAAAGGAGGGTATTACTCGGGATCACCACGCGGCGGCTATTTTGCTCCCTTCAACAACCCCAAACTCAATGACGGACCCAACGGCGAGGCCCTTCCCACCCGCCTTGCCACGGGAAACGGTCAACTTCATCAAGCAGGACCCCAACAAGCCCTTTTTCGCCTTCCTGTCCTTCTACTCCGTACACGGCCCCATCCAAACCTCACCCGCCCTCTGGGAGAAGTATCGCAAGAAGGCCAGCTGCTTAACGGGACTCGCCAAGGAACGTTTCAAAAACGATCGCACGCTTCCTGTCCGTCAGGTGCAAGACTGCCCGATCTATGGCGGCATGATGGAATCTATGGACAACGCCGTCGGCCTCGTCACCTCGTCACCTCGAAAGAACTCGGCCTCGATAAAAACACCATTGTAATTTTCACCTCCGACAACGGCGGCGTTTCCTCGGGCGACGCCTTTGCCACCGCCTGCCTCCCCCTGCGCGGCGGAAAAGGCCGTCAATGGGAAGGCGGCATCCGTCAGCCTTACTACATCGTAGCCCCCGGCGTCACCAAACCCGGTTCGACCTCCAGCCAGTTTGCAACCGGAACTGACTTCTACCCCACTCTCCTTGAACTCGCTGGACTCGAACAGCTCCCCGCTCACCACATCGATGGCATCTCGCTTGTCCCCGCACTCAGAGGAGAATGTTCGGAACGCCTTCTCTATTGGCACTACCCGCACTACGGCAACCAAGGCGGCGAACCGTCTAGCATTATTCGCGAGGGCGACCACAAGCTCATTCGCTACTACGAAGACGGCCATGAGGAACTCTACAACGTCAAGGAAGACATCAGCGAAGCCAATGACCTCGCTGCAATACACCCGGACCTCGTCAAAAAGCTTTCAGCGCAGAGCTCACCGCTCACCTCACCGAAGTCGGAGCTAAAATCCCCAAACGTGACCCTCGCTTCGACGCGGAAAAAAAAGTTCAGCAAATTAAGATATTTCGCACCAAAAAGAAGGCTCAGCTTGAAAAGCAGCACGCCAATTTCCTAAAGCCTGGCTACCAACCCAATAAGACCTGGTGGGGTTCAGTTCAAACCAAAGACTAATACGAGAGTTCACGGTAGCGATGGCATCTGAAAGACTCCGCAAAAATATAAACCCACTCAAACACAGGACCATGAGTCGTTCACAAAAAAGCCGTGTGTTTCAGAGATCGCGGTTCAATCATTCTAGGATAGAATCACTCCAATGAAGCTCAACTTCCAAAACACCTTTGCCAGGCTACCCGAGAGCTTCTTCAAAAAAAACGAACCCACTCCGGTCATTCAACCTTCCATCATCGCGGTGAATGATGGGCTAGCAGAAGAACTTGGAATTGAAAACGCTAGTCTCAGGAGTGACAAAGGACTGGCCTTTCTGTCTGGGAACTCGATTCCTGAAGGAGCCGAACCTCTTGCCATGGCTTATGCCGGTCACCAATTCGGAGGATTCTCTCCGCAACTCGGTGACGGCCGAGCCATTCTGATGGGAGAAATCGGGGGGAAAGATATTCAGCTGAAAGGTTCTGGCCCCACCTCTTTTTCCCGTCGTGGCGATGGCCGGTCCGCTCTTGGACCTGTCCTCCGAGAATATCTCGTCTCGGAAGCGATGCATGCGTTGGGCATTCCCACAACCCCGCAGTCGCCGCAGTTATGAGCGGAGAATTAGTCCTGCGTGAACAGCCTGAAAAAGGGGGGATTCTCACCAGAGTTGCAAGCTCCCACCTTCGAATCGGAACCGCGCAATATTTTGCCGCCCGAGACGATACCGAAAGCCTCAAAACGCTCGTAGAGTATGCCATCCAGCGCCACAATCTTCAAGCATCGACCGCCTTCGAACTCTTCCAAGATGTCATCCGTAAACAAGCCCAACTTGTCGCTCAGTGGATGGGACTCGGTTTCATTCATGGAGTTATGAATACCGACAACATGAGCCTATCCGGCGAGACCATCGACTACGGCCCCTGCGCCTTCATGGACGATTTTCATCCCACACAAAAATTTAGCTACATCGACCAAAATGGTCGCTACGCTTATTCGAACCAACCCGGTATCGCCCAGTGGAATTTAACCCGCTTCGCCGAAGCCCTCCTCCCACTCTTTAATGAGGATCAGGAAAAAGCAGTCCAAATGGCAAAAGGTGAACTGGAAAATTTTCCCAACCTTTTTGATGAAGCTCACATTAAAATCTTCTCAAACAAGATCGGACTTCCCCAAAACCACGATCCCGAACTCATTCAGGCCCTGCTTGACCTCATGGCTTCGCAGAAAACCGACTTCACTCTCACCTTTCGCAGCCTTAGCAACGGCCCCGATTCCTTCCTCTTAAATTTTGAAGACAAAAAACCAGCCCAAGATTGGCTGGCAAGATGGAATGTTGCAGGAATACCAGAAACCTCCCTCATGAAGGTCGTGAATCCAGCTTATATTCCGCGTAACCATCAGATCGAAAAAGTGATCGAAGCCGCCAATCAAGACAACTTCGCTCCTTTCTATGAGCTAAATAAAGCGCTTCGAAATCCCTACAACGAACAGGAAGGCTTCGAAAAACTGCAACAGCCTCCAACACCAGAGGAGATTGTCTGTAATACTTTCTGCGGGACTTAAAGAGCATTGAAATCAAACCCCAGAACCGCCAGCAGTCTGACCGAAAGATTTGCGAAAATTTTGCGAAGCATTTCGTATGGGATAATTTCAAATCATCTCACTCGCTAAGACCAAGGAATAACTCGACGAAGGGCCTCTCATTAGAAAAGCTCCTCTTCATGAAGAGAGTTTTTCTTTTGATCCTACTTTCATCCGCTTTTTCAAAGGCGCTAGATAAGCCGAACGTGATCTATATCCTCGCCGATGACCTTGGCTTGGGTGACCTATCAATCTACGGACAGAACGAAATTCAAGACCCCTAATATTGATAGGATTGGCACCGAAGGTCTAAAGTTCACGGCCCATTATTCCGGCAATACTGTCTGCAGCCCTTCTCGCGCGGTTCTCATGACAGGCCAGCAGCCCGGAACGGTTTACCTCCGCGGCAATGTCACTGAAAACAAAGTCGCGCCTCTTGACCCAAAACTGACCGTCCTTCCCGAAATCTTTAAAGCCGCCGGCTACACTACCGGCGCCTATGGAAAGTGGGGACTCGGACATACCCATGTCGAAGGAAACGCCAATCCCCTCACCCACGGTTTCGATGAATTCGTGGGCTGGAAAAGTCAGACGATTGCTCACACCTACTACCCCACTACTTACGTTCACAACGGGAAAGAGAAGCCGCTCAAAAAGGGGAAATACGTCCACGACATCATCATGAACCACGCCATGCAGTTCATTGAATCGAATGCAAAAAGCAAAAAACCTTTCTTTTGCTACATCCCAACAGCCGTTCCCCACGCTGCCATGCATGCGCCCAAAGAACTCCATTCTAAGTGGCGTAAGAAATACCCGCAGTTTGATAAGATTATTGGGAAATACCGGGTCCACGGTGGTGACGGTATCGAAACAGTTCCTGAGGTGGTTAATCCCATTGCAGGATTTGGAGCCATGATCGAGAACCTCGACAACCAAATTGGTGATATCCTAGCGCTCCTCGATCACTATGAAATTGCCGATAACACCCTCATCATCTTCGCTTCCGACAACGGTGCCCACCGCGAAGGTGGACACGATCCTCGCTTCTGGAATTCCACTGGATCACTTCGTGGCATGAAACGAGATATGCATGAAGGCGGCATTCGCACTCCTATGCTCGTCCGTTGGCCCGCGATCATCGATCCCGGTCACACCACCGATCATATTAGTGCCTTCTGGGATATCCTTCCCACAATGGCCGAACTCACCAAACAACCAATCCCCCAAAACATCGATGGCATTTCCTTCCTTCCTCTTCTAAAGGGGAAGAAACAAAAGAAACACGACTTTCTCTACTTCGAGTTCTGCAAAGGTGACAACCAAACCATCTTTTCCCAAGCGGTTCGCAAAGGAAATTGGAAAGCCTACCGCCAAGCCAAGAAGAGCGGAGGCATGTCTCCGCTTGAAATTTATAATCTTACAGATGACCCCTTCGAGAAGAAAGACCTGGCAAAAGACCAACCGGAAATCGTCAAGGAAATGGTCGCTATCATCGATGAAGCGCACACTCCACTCGCTGGGCAACCCAAAGCTGGCACGATTAAATAAAGATTTACAAGGAACAGAAACCCCGCCCCAGTTCCTTCAAATTTTCAAGTTAGCACGTTCTAAAAAAAGCCACATTTTTCCATCCAGTCTAAAACTTTATTCCGCTGAGCACTTGGCTTCAAAAGCCACCGATCAGTGTGAGGATGAATTCTTGTTTCTGTGGGGTAGATTCCAAAAATCGCTCTCGTATCAACATCCAAAAAAGAAACATTTTCGGGCGAACCTATCACTTTACGAATCTCGCTGGTCCCACCATTCTGACAGATTAAAACTGGTCTCCCATTGATTCTTTTAAATCTTTCAGCAGCAGCCTTCCGATAAATCGGAAGCGGAGCTCCCCACTTCGTGCCCCGCCATTCCTTCACTCCGTCATAATGGTCATGCGTCACGAAGCCCGACCACAAAGCTGCTATCTCATCATCATGCAAGCCGATATAGTTGACAGCAATCGCTCCACGTGAAAACCCACAAAGAATTACGCGATCAGGATCGATTCCATACTCTGCCATAATTTTCGGAACAACCTTCTTGGCGTAGGCAGTTGTTGCGGCTTCATCGCCCCACCAATTATTACCATTTGAGCGTTCGCATCCACAAATGGCAAATTTAGCCAAACCGCCTCACCACTACTTAAGCCATACCCCAAAACCGAATCTTCAACTCGCCCACTAGAGCCAAGCGAGGGAGCCCGATTCCCAGAATATTCCACGATCAATGGGTAGCTCTTCTTCTTTTCCTTCCAATCCGGATTCCAGTTCTCTGGAAGATAGAGGGTATGGTGGACATTTGTCCCCGAATAGTCAGGAGTCGTGATCGAAACGCGCTTCCCCGAAACAGGATCCCCCGCAACCACCTCGGGGTCGCTGAGAGTTCGGTGACGTCGAACCTGAGCTGGGAAATCTTCTTCATACCGTTTTATGAGCGTCGAAACGTCATTCGCCATTACATAAATGGCACCCCGAATTATCTTCTCTTCACCCACCTCCAAACCACCGATCCGAAAGTCCGAATGCAGACAACGAATCACTCCTTGAAAAAGCTCCTGATAAGGATCCCAAGCCGTGGCCATCAACCATTTTTTATCGGCAGAAATACAGCCAATCAATCCATTTGAAGGTTGGTCCATTGAAAGCGGGCGCGGGTTGAGATCCGTTTTGGGAACGTGACAAGGACACCAAACTTGGCCCGGCAGGTAACGCGCACTTGTCGCCCAGTTATCAGTGGGCATGAAAGATTTTTTCTCATTGAGAAACACAAATGAGTCCTTGAGGTAAGCATACTTGTTTGCATCCTTGCGGGTCCCCGTAAACTCTCCGACCCGAATACAAGGTTGGCCCCAATGGGCCTCAGATTTCTGACCGGTGGGGTTCTTAGCAATAAGACGAAATGAAACCTTATCTCCCTCAGCTTTAATTAGATGATCAATGATCACGCCATCAGCTCCGTATGCGTCTGCGTTTAATTTCAGTTTCAGTCGCAGAAAGGAGCTTGGTCTTATGATCGATCACAGTCTCATTCCACTCCCGATCAGTTGATCCCGGACGGCAGTAGGCTTCAAGATACCAAACCTCAAGTGCCCCGCCCGGATTCCGGTCGTCGTTGATCCTTAAAAAGTTCTCCTTCCAGCTGATCGTCAACTTTCCAGAAAGACCACTGCTGAGAAAAAGCAGCACAAAAACAACGATCCGCATGGCGGAAACTTTAACGATCGACCAAACAAAGCGAAAGTTTTACTTCGACAACTCTGCATGGAGTTTTGGATCGATCACAACAGATCTCACGAATCTCGCAAGGTAATAGCCTCCCTTCGTCTACTAGGAAATCTCAGCTTTCTGCAGAAAGCCGAACGTTCCTTAAAGATTAACCGTTCCCATGTGATTTTCTCAATCCCCAAGCTACTCCGAGAGGCCCGAACATCACACAAGTGATTGAGATTACCCAATCGTCCCAAATCTTATTAGCAAAAGAAAAAACCCCGAACGCTCCCGCGAATCCTGCCAGCAAGCCCAGCCATTTGTTTCTTTGATGCTTCTCTATTCGCTTCTGAGCCTCATTGGGAGAGACAAACGGCAAATTAATGTCATGACCAGATCCAATTAGCAGTTTACCACTACCCTCTTTAGAAAAATCTTTATCAAAATCCACAACATTCATTTTTGGTGGACCATTGCTCACTTCGCTCCGAAAGGTAGCGAAACCGACGACCTCAACGCACCAAGCCGCAACCAACAATCCGCAAACTCCAATTAGCCGAAAAATGTTAATGCCGTCCATCCCGTATCCTGAGGTTGTTTCGCATGGATCGCTAAGCGCTACAAGTAGCGAAGCCAAAATAGTCACCAGAAAGATTTCTTTCCTCTTACCTAACCAAGATCTGATCTTTCAGAACTATCCTCTAACCTAGAAATAAAAATAATGATGACGGCATAGATGTTTATGATCTACTCCTCATCAAATTAACCATTTAGTGATCAACAAATGAAAAAATTCATAATCATCTTTTGCAGTCTCTTAGTCTTCACGCCTGCCATCGCCAAAGACCCCATCCGGATTGGCCTGATTGGCCTCGACACCTCTCACGTCACGGCTTTCACGAAGATCATTAATGATGCAACTGCAAAGGACCACATAAAGGGAGCCAAAGTGGTCGCAGCATTCAAAGGTGGAAGCCCTGATATCAAATCTAGCATCTCACGAGTCGATGGTTACACCAAAACTCTGAAGCAAAACTTTGGGGTAGAGATTTGTCAAACGATTGAAGAACTCTGCGGAAAAGTAGACGCCGTTATGATCGAAAGTGTCGACGGTCGGCCCCATCTTGCCCAAGCGAGGCCAGTTATTGCGGCAGGCCTACCCCTCTTTCTAGACAAACCCGTTGCTGGAAGTCTCAGTGACACTCTGAAAATCTACCACCTTGCCAAAAAGGCCGGAGTCCCGATCTTCTCATCCTCCTCGCTTCGATACGGGAAAAGCACCCAGGCTGTTCGCGGAGGCTCAATTGGAAAAGTCACTTACGCTCGCTGTTCCAGTCCAGCCAAAATCGAACCTCACCATCCTGATCTTTTCTGGTATGGCGTCCACGGCTGTGAGTCACTCTTCACGGTAATGGGAACTGGATGCCAGTCAGTGATTCGCAGAACGACCCCCGAGGGGTTGATCGAGGTTGAGGGCACTTGGGAAGGTGGCCGAACTGGTATCTTCAGAGAAGGTAAAGGCTACTCTGGCGTCGCTCGAAACTCGAAGGGTGAAGAGACCCTTGTCGGAGCCTATGATGGATACGCCCCCTTGGTTGCCGAGGTCATAAGATTTTTCAAGACAAAGCAGCCGCCCGTTTCAGCAGCTGAGACCATTGAATTGTTCGCTTTTATGGAAGCCGCCGATGAAAGTAAACGCCGGGAAGGCAAAGCCGTAACCATCAACGAAGTTCTCGCCAAGGCAGCGCAGAAATAAACATAGTAATTGTTAAGGCTCTTCACCCTAATCCAAAAATTCCCAGCTTACCTTAGCGAATAATAACTCTCTATTTCATTAAAAAATTCACAACTGATTCCCTAATTTAGCACTTCAATGATCCGTCTTCTCATTTTCATCTTTTCAGGTTCCATTCTTCACTCTGAAGAGCTCTCGCTATTTCCCTCCGACTCCCTAGATGATTGGACCGCTAAAGGGAGCGCTAAGTGGTCTTACCAAGATGGCACCCTCTCAGGCGGTCAGGATGGCGACCCCAAGCGCTCTGGCCTCCTGATTTCTAAAGCGAAATATCAAGACTTCGATCTCAGTCTAGACTTCAAAATTGATGAACACGGCAAATATAATAGCGGTATCTATCTCCGCTATCATTCGGAACAAAGAGGTGATCGCCTTCAAGTTAACATCGGGCGAGGTGCGGCTGATGAACCTGTGGGTCTCTATCTCAATGACTGGCTGGACAAGGGCGACGCCAAAGATGAATTTCGGAAGCCCAAAGTCTGGAATTCACTGCGTATAAAAGCTCTCGGCCCTCATATTCAGGTCTGGCTCAATGGGAAACAAATTGTTGATTACCAAGATGCTCAACGCCTCGCAAAGCACCTCGCTCCAGGCCACTTCGCCATTCAAACCTATGGCGCCGAAGGCCACGCAGGCTGGATCAAGTTCCGAAAAATGAGGATCAAGCTAGTTAAGTAGAGGAACTAAAAACCGTCTTTAAACGGTAAAAGCCAACCCATCTATCTCCCTAAAAAATAGCCGCCCGAAGAATCCCGCAGTTTTTCGTTCCCCTACTCCGCTCATAAAGCTCATTGCTAAAATCACCCATTTTATCTCCATACTAGGCTTCAGCAGGCTTATTATCGCTGATGAGTCCTCCAAAAGTGTTTCTCTCCCTCTAAATCAATCCACAGCTTTAAGGGTGAAATTTCACCCTTAATTTCCACGTCGCTTTTTGATTCTAAATTTCGCCCGACTCGACTAACCCTCCCTCGTGCTCGCTGTCAAAAACCTCCGCGTGGAATTCGGACCCCGTGTGATCTTCAAAGACCTTACCTTCTCTATCGTAGAAAAGGAGCGCATCGCTTTCGCTGGGCACAATGGGGCCGGGAAATCTACCCTCATGAAGTGCATAGGCGGTGTCTTAGAACCCAACGCCGGCGAGATCACCAAGCCAAAACACCACCGGATCGGTTATCTTCCCCAGGAAGGGATCCATAATCAATATTTCTCACTTTATGATGAAGTTGAATCCGCCTTTGCCGAAACCAAGGCCATTCAAGATGATATCGAGTGCTACTCCACCGAACTCGAGAAGCTTGATCCTCGCTCGGCGCCCTTCTCCGACCTTCTCAACAAGATCGGAGAACTAGAACTCCGGCTCGATGGCCATGACCCCTCACGTATGAGGCCCAAAATTCAAGCCGTCCTAACTGGACTCGGCTTTAAGCACGATGACTTTGATCGCGACTGCGGCGAGTTCTCTGGTGGTTGGCAGATGCGCATCGCCATGGCTAAACTCTTCCTTGCTGAACCTGAAGTCCTTCTTCTCGACGAACCAACCAACCACCTCGATATTAACGCTCAGCGCTTCATGGAGTCCTACCTCCACAGCTACAAGGGCGCAATCATCCTCATCTCTCATGACCGCTCCATGATGGACGGCCTCACCACCCGAACGATCGCATTCCACCACGGCCGTGCCGAGGAATTTACAGGTAATTACTCATCCTACGAAACCCAGCTTAAGGAGCGTCAGGATAACCTCCGTAAACAAAAGGTAAACCAAGATCGCGAGATCGCCAAAACGGAGCAGTTCATCAATCGCTTCCGTGCTCAAGCCAACAAAGCATCGCAAGTCCAATCGCGCATTAAGCAGCTCGCTAAGATCGAGCGTATCGAGATCGACGCTGAAGACTCGGTAATGTCTTTCCGCTTTCCTGATCCCCCCGCCTCCACCCACCTTGTCGCTAAGCTCGAAAATGCCGCGCAACGATACGGCAATCTCAGCGTCTTCCAAGACCTTGATCTTGAGGTCACGCGGGGGGAGAAAATTGCGATTGTTGGTCCAAACGGTGCTGGGAAATCGACTTTTTGTCGTATGATCACCGGCGAAGAAGCACCCTTCACAGGCGACCAAAACCTCGGGCCTAAAACTCTCCCCTCCTTCTTCAATCAAAACCACGCTGACGAACTCGACCCCACCCTGACCGTTTTAGAAACCGTCGAACAAATTCAAACTCGTGGCTCTAATATGTCTGCTCGTGACGTCCTGGGATGTTTTCTTTTTAAAGGCGACGACGTTTTTAAAAAAATCGGTGTTCTTTCTGGAGGCGAACGTTCACGGGTCGCTCTGGTCCGTATGCTCGTCCGCCCCGCAAACTTCCTGATTCTCGACGAACCTACAAACCATCTCGACATGCAGTCGCAGGACATTCTGCAAAAGGCTCTTATCGATTACCCAGGCACCCTCCTCATCGTATCCCACAACCGAAATTTTCTCGATCCTATCGTTCAAAAAACGATGGAATTCCGCCAAGGTTTCGATCCACGTATGTTTGCGGGAAATCTCACCTACTACCTAGATAAAATCGAAGCTGAGGAGAGTGGCATAACGACTCCCGTTGTAAACTCCTCCGCTAACCCATCTCACTCAACACCAACCCAACCTCAACTTTCCTCAAAAGAGCGCCGTAAGCGTGATGCCTCTATCCGTGAAAGGCGCAACAAAGTTCTCAAGCCTCTGCAGAACGAATTCACGACCGTCGAAAAAACAATTGCCGAACTAGAATCTGCGCAAGCAACACTCACCACCCACCTTGAGTCACCTGAAGTCATGGGTGATCCTGAGAAGCTTCGCGAAACCACCAATGCCTACGAGTGCATTTCCCAGAAGCTCGAAAACGCCTATTCAAAGTGGGAAGATCTAAGCACTCAGATTGAAAAACTAGAAGCAGAACTCGACTCTGTGTGAAGTCAGCTTTCTAGATGGCTCTCGAAAAATCTCAATTCCTCCGATAAGGAGCCTAAGTTTCCGGATTCCAATATCCCGGAGCCCACCGAATTCCTTGCGGAGGAATCCGGTCACTCGCTCTCTTTCCATCCGATAAGCGGAAGACCTGCCCCATCGGGGTCTTTCCAGGTCGAGCACCTTGAGTGTATTTGCTATGCCCCCAATGCTTTCCAAGCACTAAAAAGTCGAACTTGGTCAGCCGCCCGGTATCTACTGAAATCGAACCCTTAATCTTCCCCTCATAGCCCATTTCCCCATCAGACGAGCTGATAAGAAAGTTCCCACTCACTTTTCCTTTTCCGTCCACCTTCAAAGACCATTCTTTAAGTTCATCCTTTTTCCAATCACGAGGTTCTCCCCTCGTGTTGTCACGGAGATGGAACTTCGCGATTCGAAGGGAAAGCCCGTCCGAGATTTGTCCGCCGCCTGAGACAATCAGCTTCCCAAGTTTCTTCACTTCCGAATGCTGTAACCAAAGGTGATCAACCGCTGATAGATTTCCTATTTTATTCTCAGCAAGCTTTTGCAACCGCCCATTTCTTTCCTCCAAACACCGAGTGTAAACTTTCACAATCTGCCCGTCTTTAGGTAATTCACGATAGAACCCCTGATCGTTTTTCCCATGTTCTGGGATATCGACCGGCCTTACGTCTTTGGGAAGCTTATCCCACTTTAATAAAGCATCCTTCATCATCGCTAAACGTTTTTCAGGTCCGCGGTTGTTATTAAAACCCAGCAACTTTCCAGTCGCCGTAAAAATGTAATGCCCCTGTTTGGTGTGAACACCTTTTCGTGGACTTTGATCTACCACCTTAGCGAAATACTCCCCCACTTTATCCTTTCGCCGTCTCTGATACCAATCATCAGCAGCTACCGTAACAAAATTTTCCTTAAGAAGCTTCTGCACCTCGGAATTTGCAAAGACCAACAACCTGTCAGCCACCCCGTTGTTTCAAACACAGCCAAGGGGATGCCCGTCCATCTCCCAAAGATAAATAGGCTTACCCGTCCGAGCAGCCTCTTTTCGGGCTTCCCAGAGATCAGTCTTCCAATCAATTTCGAGCCATCTCGACTCTACTTTTGAGGGGGTAATTTCTTTGACCACAACCTCATCTGCTTGAGCCCCCAGAACAGCTAAACCAATCAACATCATCTGAAACAAATTGCGCATCTCTAGCTTATAATCTCGAAAGTATCGCCCTTGCCAGCCAATATCGAGGTCACTCTCCTTGCCAGATGGCAACACTCGTCCCAAAGTCATCCCATGTCACACCTCAACGTCCTCGGAGAAGACCTTGCAACCTGTTCGACCAATCCCATGACCGGCTTCTTTCGTGATGGTTGCTGCCGAACTGGTGCAGGCGATCGTGGCCTTCATTGTGTTTGCGCGGTGATGACACAGGAATTTCTAGAATTCAGCCGCAAGCAGGGAAATGATCTCATGACTGCACGACCTGAGTTCTCCTTCCCCGGCCTCAAAACTGGCGATCAATGGTGTCTTTGCGTTCTTCGCTGGAAGGAGGCCTTCGACCACGGCTGCGCCCCAAAAGTCGATCTTAATGCCACCTCGGTAGTCGCCCTGGAATTCGTTGATCTTTTGGACCTCAGAAAACACTCGGTCTAATGAAGGAAGAGTATCATCAAACTCAATTTGTCACGGAGCTTGAGCAAGCGATCTCTCCCGATCACTTCTTTATCATCACCGCACACAATCCTTCCGGAGAGGTTACGCCCGATGAAAAAAACGACGAAAACAACACCCTCCTTCTCGAAGCCATCAAAGCTTCAAAATGGAGCTTCTTCCCCGTCATTGGTCGATGCGAAGACCATGCCGAGGCTGGTTTCGGAGTGGGGTGTTCCCGCGTCGAAGCCATCACGCTGGGTAAGGAATTCCGACAAGACGCCATTTACAAAATCTGCGACGATCAAGTCGTCCTTGTTGACTGCAAGGAAATCGAATCCGATGAAATGGTCGGAAAATGGTCGGAACTCCAAGCACCCACTTCATGAGCAAACATCCCCTTATTACCGCTGCTGATGATCTCCGCAACGACCTGCGTGGCCTGAAATTTCCAGATCCCGTCGCTTACACTTATAACCCACTCGAATATGCTTGGGATCGTCATTGCGACTACTTGAAAAACTTCGGAAGCGGAACCAAGAAGGTTCTTTTCCTAGGCATGAATCCGGGACCTT
Source organism: Akkermansiaceae bacterium (assembly GCA_905181965.1). Lineage (GTDB taxonomy): Bacteria > Verrucomicrobiota > Verrucomicrobiia > Verrucomicrobiales > Akkermansiaceae > SW10. The sequence goes on along the minus strand of CAJIZY010000006.1, from coordinate 54,448 downwards.
ATGGAATGGCTCAGACCGGCGTCCCCTTTGGCGAGATCTCCCACGTCAGAGATTGGATGGGTATCTCCGGATCGGTTGAAAAACCCGACCTCGAACATCCAAAGCGCCCGATCACCGGCTTCAACTGTGAACGCTCCGAAGTTTCCGGCCGTCGTCTATGGGGACTCTTCTCCGAACTCTTTGATTCAGCCGATGCCTTTTTTGAAAACCACTTCGTCGCAAACTTTTGCCCCCTTGTTTGGATGAAGGAAACCGGAGCTAATCTCACACCGGACAAACTTCCAAACAATTGTATGGAGCCGGTTGAAAAATCCTGCCGTGAATCGCTCGCCCGAATCATTGAAATCCTACAGCCGGAAAAACTTATTGGCGTTGGAGCTTTCGCTGAGAAACAACTTGCCTCTGTCAAAGAGGACCATCAGCAACTCGGAAAGATCCTGCACCCATCCCCAGCTTCTCCAGCTGCAAACCGAGATTTTTCCGGCACCGCTACCCAGCAATTGATCGCCCTGAATATCATCGACGGAGCTTAGCAGAAAACACTGGACCTCCTGATCTGTCGATTAAGTAAATTAATCTCAGTAAGCCCGTGTATCCTGCGCTGCTTTGCTAGCTCCAATAACAAAAAACTGAAAATGTAACGTCAGCGAAAATAGATCAGAGCGAATGATTCATTTTTCAGGTGAGAGAAGGTATTGGAAAGTCCTTCGAAATTTGGCGATTTTAGGAGAGATCACCGCCTGACAATAACCCTGATTGGGATTACGATTGTAATAGTCATCATGCTCTTCAGGAGCAGGGTAGAACCTATCAAAATCCTTCACTACTGTCACAATGTCAGAATCAAAGGTGTCAGAAATTTCCTCCAAAAGATCCTCAGCGATCTGCCGTTCCTGATTGCTCCGGTAAAGAATAATACTGCGGTATTGGGTTCCCATATCAGCACCCTGTGCGTTTAGCGTAGTCGGGTCGTGGGTTCCCATATGAATACGCAAGAGTTCCCCGTAGCTCACTACCTTGGGATCATAATTAATTTGAATGACTTCGGCGTAACCTGTCTCTCCTGTGCAAACCTCTTTGTAAGTCGGGTCAGCTGCTTCACCGTCACTAAAACCACTTCTAACCGCACTCACGCCTTTCACACTCCGAAAAACGGCTTCAGTACACCAATAGCACCCACCACCAAAAGTCGCGACGGCATCGATCTCTTCGACCTTCTTGAGAGCGACCGCATTCATGCAGTAACGAAGACCACCTGGCGCCGGGCCATCTGGGAAAACATGTCCGAGATGTGCCTCACAGCTATTACACAAAGTTTCGATGCGCGCCATTCCCATCGTATTATCTCCATGATAGGAGATCGCATTTTCCGTCGCAGGTTGCGTAAAAGAAGGCCAACCAGTCCCGCTGTCAAATTTCTTACCAGCATCAAATAATAAGGCATCGCAGCAAACACAGGCATACTTACCCGGCTCAAATAACTCACACATCCCGGAGCTGAAAGGGCGTTCGGTTCCGTGTTGCCGGGTGACGTGAAATTGCTCCGGCGTAAGTTGCTTACGCCATTCGTCTTCCGAATTCCGAACCTCACAGTCGGGATCAGCATTTCCATCCGTCGCAAATTTAACGATATCGTTCCAAGTTAACATGTTTGTTCTGATTAGATTCTTGGGAAGAAATCCTATTCCCGGGAAAATGCAAGATTAGCGGCGCTTCCGGGCCAGCAAGATACAATGGCGGGATCGCTTTGACTTTTCATGAGGCTTAGAGGCAAACTCCTCGACCTGAAAACCGGCCTTGATTAATAGCTTCTTAAATCGAGGAGCGGGCTCGGACAGCCAATAAGAGAGACATCCTTTCGCGGTGAGAACGTTACGCAACTGATCAAGGAACCCCGGCGAGTAGAGGCGTGAGTTACCAGATGTGATGAGATCATCCGGTGTGTTATCGATATCAAGGAGAAGTGAGTCGTAAAAACCCGGATTTGTGTCGGAAATGATATTGTAAAGATCACCCTGAATAATGTGGGTCCGAGGATCTTCCAAGAGTGGTCCATTGTGCTCCACAAGGTGAGTCCGGTTCCACTCGATAAGCGGAGGCATCAGCTCTGCAACATCAACTGTCGCAGGGCTCCCTATCAGCTCCAAAGTTCGCTTCAAGGTGAAGCCCAAGCCAAGCCCACCAATCAAAATTTTAGGATGAGAGGGCCTCGATCCCTTCCCTTCTTTCAAAGCCTGGCATCCGTAATCAGCCAGCATTTGTTCAGAGTAAGTGAGTGCAGTACTCATCAACTCAAACCCGTTATACTTAAGATAAATTTTCCCGTCGTGCTTGTGGAGCGAATAGATCGTGCCGTCCGGCATGGTGGACTCGGCAAGCTTCACGTAGGGTTTCATTACAAAGACCTTGTCCACTGACGCCAGATGAGCAAGGCAAACCCTAGCGATTCAGCGCTCTGATCATCTCGCGCCCTAAGGCATCACCAATCAAAAAATAACTCTCAGCATTCCCATACCAATGGTGGCCATGGCCAATATTCGGCGAAAGCTCCGGTGGACGCGCAAACTCCTTCGTGCTTACAAACCACGTCTTCTCAATTTTTTTTACCCCTTCATTTTGCGCCTCGCGAAATTTTGCCATACCAGAATTAGGTTTAGCTTCTCCTCCATTTCCAAGTTCACCGACAACGAAAGGTAAATTTCTGAGTGAAAATTCCTTCCTTAGATCTGCGACAAAGTTAACGAGATTTTTGGAATACTCTGCTGTTGCCTCTTGTGAGACCATATCGTTCCAACCCTGCATCCAGACAAATCCTCCAAGCTCATAGGCACCGGGCCCAAAATCAGCAAGACCAGCTCGAATCTCATCAACCATCTTGGTGTAATACTTACCGGTCTCACCCTTCGAACTTGGTGGCCTAAAATCCTTGAACAGACTCTTACCTCCCCACGCGGTTTTGATGAGATGAACTTCACGATCTTTAAAATATTCCCCAACCACATGGCCAAATTGTAACTCGGGCCCTATATGACTAGAGCCACCGTAACCTGTGTATCCGACTGTTAACGGGCCACTCCGGATCTGGTCTTTCTGCTTATATCTGATTCTTACGTTCCGGGGGCCAATCCAATTACCTTGATCATCGCGAAGGTGCTTCATCTTGTTCTTACTCTGCGAATGTTCCATCGACCACACCAAGTTACCCTTTCCGGCATTGTAATGCTTCTCATGGTCCATTGAAACTACCCCCTGGCCCTGCATGTTTGATTGACCTGCAAGAACAAAGACCACGGCCTTTTTTTTCTGAAGCTCTTGTGACAACCAAGGCCCCACTTTATTAGCCCAAGCCCTACCGTGAGCTCGTAAACCCTTGCCACTGAAATGCACTCCGTTCCCATCGTGATCGCGATTCTCTCCCGTCAACTCATCAGTATCTGGACCCTCCAAGGCGAGTCCTGATTTCCAAAGAGCCCTTTGCGCCGCACGAATATCTTCTGACCCGGGGTCTTCGGGTGTATGATAACTTGCCTGAGCCACAAACCAAGGACACTCCCAGCTGAGATCCTTCCGGGTCGCTTTGATCAGTTTACCAAGATACTCCTGATACAATTGACCTGACAAGGTCCGGCTTCCGTCCTTTTGATTGGCATCGGATTCACCCTGATGCCACAGCACTGCTCGAAAACCGTTTCGTCCCAAAGACTGTCCTCTTGAGATCAATTTACGGTAGACTTCACCTTTGCTCATCCAACCACCCCGAGGATGAGAGACAACCTTATTCATAATGGTGGGAGGATTCGGGAACCGCTCCCCTTCCGGCAACCATTCGCGCACACTCGTCGCCCCAACCCCAGTCGAAACAATCCCCACGGGAACCTTGAATTTTCTCACTAACTCGTTGGCAAATGGTGGAATAAAACTTCCTCCCCGACCACTAGCGCCCGGCTGCGGGTCATCAGCAATCCGCCAAGATTTCCCATCAAAAGTAGAGACCTTTTGACTGTTTACCTTTTGTTTTTCCTCCCCGTGATTCGCCGAGTTTGATTGCCCGGCGATCACGAAGATTTCACCGATTCCAACATGTTCAACAACCACTTGCCCCACGATTGTCGCACCTACCACAGCTTGGACATTCAAGCGATGCCAACCGCCTGCCAAATGCCGTGACGGAAAGCTAAACTGAGATTCACCCTTTTGGACCACCCCTAAGGTAGAAACGCCCCCATCACTCTGGGCCCGTTGAAGAGGTCCAAACTTAACCTGAATTTTCGTTGGCTTGGATGCAGGTTCACTAAGCTGCCCGCTAATAATTAAAACACCTGAGCTTTGATCACTTCGCTGGAAGACCTGATAATCTAAAGGTGAACTCAAAATAAACCCAGCAGCTCCAGCACACAAAGAAGCGACACTGCTTAAAACCCCTAAAAGAATAGCCCCAAATTTCATAATGCGTACCCTCTCAGCAAAGTAACTCCAGATTAAGCTTAAAGGAAAAAAATTGCGAAGATCCTCTTAAAATCAACCCACTAAACTCTCTTACCTTGGATTCACAAAACGGGATTCTCCACCCCAAAGGAAAGTATCTCCTCAATAGTATTGGGGATTTTGGTTCAAAAATCCTCACTGCTTTATTCTTCCTCAATTCGTGACTTGCCGAATCGTGAAAAACTGGTCTAAAGACCTCATCCAATTTGTTCCAAAACCCCAAAAAATGATCAAAATCATTCTCCTCCCCCTCTTTTTCCTCTGCCTCCCAGTTGCTGCAAAGGAAACAAAAATCAAGGCGCTTCCCGTCAGCACTCCAGAGGAAGTTGGCATGTCGCCAGAAGTTCTCGCGAAAATCGATCCAGCGCTCGAAGAACTCATCGAGAAAAAGAAGCTCGCCGGTGGGTCCGTTTTGATTTTGCGCGAGGGGAAAATTGTCTATCAAAAACAATTCGGCCATGCCAACCGGGCCGCCAAAGTTCCGATGAAAAAAGATACTATCTTCCGTATCTACTCGATGACTAAAGCCATCACGTCAGCGGCTGCCCTCATGCTTTATGAAGAAAAAAAACTCAACCTTGACGACCCCATCACGAGATTTCTTCCGGAATTTGCACTTCTAAATGTTTGGCAGAGAAGAGGCGACCCTACCCCTGCAAAACCAATGCCCACGATTCGCGACCTCCTTCGCCACACCGCCGGCTTCTCCTATGGCTGGGGCGGGCACCCTGTAGATCGCTACTACGGGCGTTTCCAGCCGCTTGACCGTGACAAAACACTCGCTGAAATGTCTCGTTCCATTTGTGGCGCCCCCCTCCTCTTTCAACCTGGAACGAGGTGGCACTACGGCATCAATACCGATATCCTCGGTCGCGTCATCGAAGTTGCTTCTGGTCAAACCTTCGACGCATTCCTTCAGCAAAGGTTCTTCGCGCCTCTCGGCATGTCGGATACCGGCTTCTACGTTCCCGCGGAAAAAGCAAACCGTCTCGCTGATGTCTACCAGACAAAAGGATTTTTCCTCACAAACTCCGAACCCGGGAAGGCTTCTCCCTTCCTCAAAAAACCCGCAAACCTCTCTGGCGGTGGGGGTCTAGTCTCTACGATCAACGACTATGCACGCTTTCTTCAGATGATTGCGAATGGCGGTAACTTCCAAGGCAAACGATACCTCAAGGCTGACACCGTCAAGCTCATGACCACCAACCAACTCCCGGACGAGATCGCTTCCATCTCCCTCGGGGAGCAACGCTATGGCACCGGATTCGGCCTCGGGTTTTCCGTTCGTATCGCCCCTGACAAACGCTGGGCCAAAGACGCAGCAATTGGCGAATACGGGTGGGGTGGCATGGCATCTACCCACTACTGGATTTCTCCTAAAGACAAACTCGTGGTCGTCACCATGGAGCAAACCCTTCCCTACAACTGGAATCTCGAACGCCTCCTAAAACCCATCGTCTACCAAGCCATTAAAGAGTAAGTTTTCTTGAAGAAAAATAGCTCTGGGTTGCCTGCCCAGAAATAAGTAATCGCCCACCGAATCAATTCTCCTTCTTCAAATGTTTGGAAGCAAACTGGATAAACTTTTCCCAGTCGCCCCCTTCAATCGAATGCCCGCCGTTCCGAATGTGATACCCTACCTCACCATCCATCACCGCTTTCCCAACCTCTGGCGATTTCTCACTCTCCAGACCTTTTTTTCCAAGTAAGCGATAGACCTCACTCGCATGATAGGCAGATAAATATTCTCCCCGTCCATCAGCCCACGTGTCCTTCACCCCACTGTGCACATAAACCGGGCGCGGTGCGATACATGCCAACAACATATGCTGATCCACCGGGAGATCATCTTCCTGCTCGACGAACTTTTGAGCATTACGACACAACCAATAAGGAAAACGAGTCACCATTTTCTTCAAGGTCTCGCCTGATTTCCTTCTCCATAAAGCAGCCCCAGCGCATCCCGACTGAGCCGAGATCGCCATCGCAAATCGTTGATCCTGCGCCGCCGTCCACAAGGCCGTTTTGCCCATCTTGGAGTGCCCCATGATTGCCACCCGTTCTGCATCAATCTCAGTATCAGCTTCCAAATAATCTAAGGCACGCATCCCTCCCCAAGCACAGGCCGAAAGTACACCCCACTCATGAGCTTTTGGAAAACTCTGGCCTTCAGGATAAAATAGCCGATGGATACTATCCCTGAATTCCACCTCGTTGTGCCTCACTAAATCTTCGTGATAAACCGCACAAAAGGCAAAACCCGCATCCAAAATCTTCCCCAGCGGCCAACCATTTTTCAACCGATCGCTCCTCAGGAATCCCACGTCAAAATCCCCCGACCGGGTATTGTTGAAGCTGTGCTTCATAATTGCCGGCACCGGTTTCGTCACCCCATTCGGGACAAAAAGTAAAATCCTCATCGTTTTCGCTCCCTTCTCCGTTTTGATTTGGATTTCGACATCCTTCCGCGTTGCCTTCCCCCTCATAAAAGCCTCGTCCTTCTTTACCTCCCGGAAGGTCAGCTTTATCGGTGTGGACGGCTCTGGGACCCGCCCATAAACCAGATTACTGAAGAGCGACATGATCTGAGGTCTTCTCAAGGAATACCACTCTTCCGCTGTCGTGATTCGCCTCCCCTCTGCAGTCACCAAAAGCTCGGGTAAATCATAAGCCGGAACCTTAGCCTCGTCATAATTGACATCCTTGTCTCCTTCCTTCCCCTCGCGTCCGAAACTCATCACCATCATCACCATCATGAGAATCACCTGAAATTTCATTATCCCAATATGCATTCTCCGCCTACCCCACGTCAATCCGACAACCTCAACTTGTCATTTTTCCTCCAATCTCTAACGTCTCTCTCCTGATCGCTCTCTCCTCTCTCCTCTCATTTTCAATCGCGCTGGCAAATCCAGTCGTTTACGAAGGATCTTCCGGCCCCGGCAAAGGAAAGCACATCGTCTTCGTCGCCTCTGACCACGAGTATCGCACCGAGGAAACCTGCCCCGCCCTTGCTCGCATCCTCACTAAATATCACGGCTTTAAAACCACTGTTCTTTTCGGAGTCAACGACAAGGGGGAAATTACCGCCGGAGCTTCCAATATCAAAGGTCTCGAAGTTCTTAAAGAGGCCGACCTCATGTTCATCTTCACACGCTTCCTCGATCTTCCTGACGAGCAAATGATTCACATTGACGAATACCTCCAGCGCGGTGGCCCTGTCGTTGGACTCCGCACCTCGTCTCATGCCTTCAAGATTCCCAAAGGCCAAAAATATTCCCATTACGATTTTCAATACAAAGGCAAAGACTTCGATCGCGGCTTCGGCCACCAAATTCTCGGCAACACTTGGGTTGGCCATTACGGACGCAATCATAAACAATCTACCCGCCTTCAAATCACCTCAAAAAATAAGGACCATCTGATCCTCACCGGAGTCGGTAACAATGCTCATACGATTGCTGGAGCCTACACCGGCATACCTAATCAAACCTTCACCGTTCTCACCGAGTCCCAGCCCCTCAACGGCATGAACAAAGATTCTCCTGTCGATGAGACTAAAAAACCTTCGCCCTCAACCTGGACCCGCCACTACACTAGCAAGAGTGGAAAGAGAGCACGCGTTTTCCACTCAACCCAAGGAGCTTCCCAAGATTTCCTAGACTCCGATTACCGCCGACTTGTCATCAATGGAACCTACTGGGCCATGGGTCTTGAAAAGAAAATCAAAGCCGACTCGAGCGTCGATCTTGTGGGCTCATACAAGCCCACCACCTTCCGGAACGGCGGCCACGTCCGCGGCCTCAAACCAGAAGTTTACCAGGACCTCGATTCCCCAATTCCTGGTAAAAGCACTCCAGCGTCCACCGATGCTCGCCGTAAGAAAAATGCAGCAAAGGCAAAGGACGCTAAAAATTCAAAGACTGACCGTAAAGCGCCTGCCAAAGATCCAGAGCTCGCCAAATACTATATCAATCGTAAAACCTCGCCCCGCCCGGAAAAAATCCAACCCACCAAAACTGAGCTTCCTCTAAAAATCTCCCCTAGGTCCCGTATTACTCTCATCGGAAATCTTCTCCTTGATGCCGAACGACGCTTCGGTCACCTCGAAACTCTTCTCCACCAGCACCATCCAAAGCATAAGCTCACCATTCGCAACCTTGCGTGGCCAGCTGATGAAGTCGATCTCATGCCCCGTCCCGATAACTTTGGCGACCTTGACCAACACCTCCACTACTTCAAAAGCGACCTCATCATTGCAGCTTACGGCTACAATGAATCCTTCGGTGGAAAAGAAGGCCTCCCCGCTTTCAAGGAACGCCTCAACAAGTTCCTCACCCACCTCAAATCTCAAGCATACAACGGAAAAACCGCCCCCAAAATCATCCTTCTTTCTCCCATAGCCAGTGAAAACATCGCTGCCCTTAATGCCGGTGATCGAAACAACGAAAACCTTGCACTTTACACCCAAGCTCTTGCCGAAGGAGCGAAGAAGCACTCCATCGGTTTCTGCAACGTCTTTGATGGCACCAAGGCCAGCAGCATCGCCGGTAAACTCAATCAACGAACCATTGATGGCCATCAAAACAACATCCATGGGCACCACCAATTCGCTAACATCGCTTTCAAGGCTCTTTTCGAAAAAGACCCCACCGCTCTCAACGAAGGCCTCCGGCAACTCGTCGTCGATAAAGCCACCCAATTTCACTACCGCTACCGCCCTCTCAACACCTTCTACTACACCGGCGGGCGCAACAAATCCTATGGCTACCTCGACTTCCTCCCCGCTATGCGGAACTTCGATTTCATGGTCGCCAGTCGTGACACTGCCATTCACAAAACCGTCGCCACCGGCAAACTCGTCAAACCCGACGACTCCAATCTCCCAAAACTCGACGACGTCCTCCTGTCACGCGGAGCCAACAAATTCCTTTCCCCAGCCGATGAACTAAAGGCCTTCAAAATCGATCCACGTTTCGAAGTCAATTGCTTTGCTTCCGAGGAAGACTTCCCTGAAATGGCCTGCCCCATCCAAATGCGCTGGGACGAACGCGGCCGCCTCTGGGTCTCCACCTCCGTCACCTACCCGCACATCTATCCCGGTCAGAAACCATGCGATAAGATCATCATCCTGGAAGACACCGATCAGGATGGCAAAGCCGACAAGTGCACCACTTGGGCCGACGACCTTCACATCCCCCTCTCTTTTGTCCTTGATGGGAATGGTGGTGTTTTCTGCTCCGAAGAACCCCACCTCACCCATCTCACTGATACCGATGGCGACGGAAAAATGGACCATCGTGAAGTCGTCTTCACCGGCTTCGGTTGCGAGGACTCGCACCACGCCCTTCACGATTTCACCTGGACTCCCGGAGGAGACCTTCTCTTCCGCGAATCAATCTTCCACAACTCCCAAACCGAAACCGCTTACGGCCCCATCCGCGCCAAAAACTCCTCCTGGTTCCTCTACCACCCTTCCACAAAAAGGCTCACCGCCTTCGGAGCCTACCCAAACACGAATCCTTGGGGTGTGACCTTCGACCCCTACGGAAATCACGTCGCGTCTCACCCCGTCTTCGCCTCCACCTTCCACGCCACAAATCCCGATTACCCCAGCCAACATCCGGGCGCCAGAGGGATGCAAGCCTACTCCGGAGTCTGCGGACAAGACTTCGTCTCCCACGACTTCTGGCCCAAGGAGATGCAGGGTGGCTTCATCAAAGTTCGCTACAAACCAACCAACCGCGTCGAGTTCCACCACTGGAATGAAGAACCCGCCCACTTTTCCGAAAAATATCAATTTGACCTTATCTTCTCCACCAATCTCTCCTTCATCCCAGTCGACTTCCGCTTCGGCCCGCGCGGCGCGGCCTACATTTGCGATTGGTATAACCCCGTCAAGGGCCACGCCCAATACTCTCTTCGTGATCCCCGCCGCGACCGCAAAGCAGGCCGTATCTGGCGCATTATCCCCAAGAAAGCCAAACTCGATTCCGCGCCCAAGATCGCCAAAGCCTCCATCACCGAACTCCTCGACCATCTGAAGTCCCCCCACTACCGAACCCGCTACTGGGCAAAGCGTGAACTCCGGAGTAAGTCTTCTAAAGAAGTGCTCAGCCCGCTTTTAGCTTGGACAAAAAAACAAAAGACCCCCCTACATCTTCTCGAGTCTCTCTGGCTCCACCAAGCCTTCGACCAACCCAACGTAGAGCTCTTGGAAAAACTCATCCGCTCCGACAACCACCTCGTAGCCGCTACCGCCTTTGGTCCTCTCCGTTTCTGGGCTCCCGAGCTTCCACCCTCGAAATCACTAGGCCTTCTGCATTACGGCATTTCCCATCCTTCCCAACATGTCCGCCGCGAAGCCGTCCTCTGTGCTTCCTATCTGGTCCCCTCCCATAGCAACCGGGCGGATTCTTCAATCACTCCGTCCTCAATCATCAATACCCTTGCGCCAATATTCGAACAAGAAGCCGACACCCACCTCGCCTACGCGATCAGCACCGCTCTTAATTCCTCAGCTCTGAAACCTCACTGGCAGGATTCGCAACACGCCCCCACCATCACAAAGGCCCTCGCGGATTTCAAAAAACTAAACAGGCTGGAACCTAAAACAAAAAACGCTAACGAAGCTTCTTTTGACGCACAAAAAAGCCTTCAAACGATTGATATTTCCTGCATCCCCGAGCGACTGCTCTTCACCAAAGATAAATTTAACGTGGAAGCAGGAAAACCGGTTCGTCTTCACTTCTCAAACCCAGACGTTACGGAGCACAACCTACTCATCCTCGACCAAGGCACCTCCATCCAAGAAATCGGTGAGGCCGCCAATCGTATGGCGGCCGATCCCGAAGCCGCAAAAAAGGGCTTCATTCCAAACGACAAACGTATCCTCCACGCAACCAAACTCCTGAAGAAAGATACAGTTCAGACGCTTCGCTTCATGGCTCCCAAAAAGCCTGGGGAATATCCTTTTCTCTGCTCTTACCCCGGGCACTGGACTATCATGAAAGGTGTCATGATTGTAAAATAGACGCCGACCAGATCACCTCAATTCCTTCCGGGCCCACGCCATCGTCTTCTTTGTCATTGGGTCACCAGAGGGTTCCTCCCCCATAATTTTCCGGGTCAACTCGGCCTGAAAAAGATAGGCAAAAATCTCATTCGGGTGATCGTGTCCGGCACGGATTGGGAACTGCTTTTTCCAGTCCCTAATCAGATTTGGATTAACGAGCTGAGGCTTCTTTCCTCCTTTTTTCCAAATCACCCGATAGGTCTCGCCAGTTTTTCGAAGAGGCATGATCGCTTCCTGGAAGGAGGCGGGCATCATCGCCGGATCATCCTTCTCATCGAGAATTGTCTTTAGCCAATAATAATTCCCCTCGTAATCCACGATCCAGCGGTTTCCTTCCAGTCCATCGGGATTCTGAATTTCGTTGCGCGCCACCCACTCATCGTGCCCCACCTTTCCGTCAACTAATCCGTAAGCCCCAGTATAAAGACCGGAAAACTTTCGAGGGAAACACCGCTGAAGCACATGGATTTGTTCGTGAACAATAATCGTTCCTGCTCCCGCAAGCGCCGTCTTACTTTTGCCGTGCCGGCGATAGTCGTTCACCATGCGATTAAGCGCACCCTCAGCAATCACCACAGACAAGCCACGAGTATGGCAAAATCCCCCACAATGATCGCTCTTCACCTTAACCACCTGCCATGGTTGGTTGGCTAGAAGCGGAAAATCTTCCACCAATAGCTTGCGATACTCCCCGACCATCCAGAGAAGAACTTCCCGTTCTTCCGGAGTAAAACCCATCACAGCATTTCCAAACCTCTCCCGCGCTTCTTTTTCCAAAGCCTCACCTTTCAAATCTTTCCCCACCGCATTCCTAGTCATCGCCTCAACTTCGCGCCGGTTGAGTTCCGTATAATAATCTTCAAAACTCTCCCCGAGATATGCTCGCCGTCCCTCCTCTACCTCAAGGCACTTTACTGTCTCGCGAACCAAGGGGCTTTTTAAAATAGTCGCAGCTTGATGCCTTGTGATTCCATCTTCCCGGATGCGATCCAAAAAGTCCCCATCACCCATCACATTAGGAATATCTGATGGCACCTCGGCATCATCAACAGTATGAGACAGTCCCAAATTGTGGGTCACCTCGTGTACTACCACAAAGGCATCTTGCCCAAGCGGGGGATCACCACCCTGCGCAATAAAAGTGACCCATCCGGGCTCCTGTCCAAGACCATTTGGGGCTGCTCTCCCGTTGATCTTGCGTGCGAAAAACATATTTGCAATTCGCCGCGGCTGCCGAAAAACACCCTCTTCCCTCGCCGCCTTCACGATCACGTCGACGTCAATCTCACCATCCCTAAATGCGCGGCGCGACCATTCGACTGGTTCAAGAATCTGAAAATCGAGATCCCATCGACGAAACGGCAAATCAATCAACTCCTCCGGCAAGGTGGCCTTGGCCGCACCATCGCCCGCATCGTCAGTCAACACGATCGGCTGAAGTAAAACAGTGTGCCCAGTCAACTCATGCCCGGACACCGTATGAGCTGCCAAAAGCCCAGCGAAGACCAAGCCCCGGATCATACCGGCTTCTTGATATGCATCCAGGCATGAACGTGCGGTTTACCCCGGAAGTAACAAAGCATGTTTGGGCCCTCCAACTGCCAGACATCCCAAATCTCATCCTTCCCGATATTTTCCTCTTTGTAGAAAGCCATGTGAATATTATCCAAGCCTCCAGCTTCGACCAACTTCAGCGCCTCCTTGGAATCCTTTTCGCGGAAAGGTGCCATAAGATCGCCAAGCACTTTACGAACGTGCCCTTTTTGATCCCCGCTCATATCGCCAACACGGATACCATCAAGTCCCTTTTTCTTTCCAGTCAACTTCACGGTAGCCCGACCTTTTTCACCGCGACTCTTTCCACAGAGCGCTGATTGACGCTGCTTGCCATCAAGCATTTGATACACCTCGTTCGCACGAACCGCCTGATACCAATAGGCATTATCCTTATGATTCGGCTTCTCATTAAAGCCATCGGCTGCATGCCCATAAAACAAAGGTCCGCCAAAAGCAGTTCCTTCATTCGAATCTCCATCACAACGACGCGTGCAATGACGCCCAGTCAAAACAAACTCAAATTTTCCAGTCCCCGGCGTCCCAAAGATTGCCACCGATGACCCGCCCTCAAAACCATCAAGGCCACTGTCCCATTCGACCTGATCGTAAACTTTTTCAGCATACTCCTCACTATGAATCCCCATGAAGATCTCCTTGATCATCGCTTGTTGATCTTTGTTATAATGCTCAACGAGTGTCTTCGTAATCAGCCAATTATTTTCAATCTTCAAGCGAAGCTTGTGATCATAAGGAAAGCACATCGCCGTCTTCTGCTCCTCGCTGAGAGAATCATAAAAGGTCTACCGAACCTGTTTGGCTTATTGGCTTCTTTTTTTCTTTTTCAATTCCAATAATAGGAATCGTTCCGAATCCCAGTCCTGCCGCGGCAACAGACGATTGGCGGAGAAAAGAACGACGATCAACAGAGAGGGAGGGAGTTTTTGGCTTCATGGATTCTTGTGAGTTAACGAGATAGTGTAACAATTCAGACATACTCTTCGACCATTTTTTTATTTCACTCTTAGCGATTTCCTTTTCATGCGCTGGCCGCTCGGCACACTTTAGGAAGCGCCAAGAGCGTGAGCCATTCGATCTCGCTTCAATTCTATTGTCAGAGAAAGTGTCGTCTGATTCCCTTACCCTGAGTGCATTTTTTTCAACCCAAGACCTTAATTCCTGGCGCAATAGCTTCCAAAAAAAGTCCTTTTCCCTCCCCTTTACTTTTAATCTTCTCTATTTTTCTTTATTTAATGGTTAGATAGAATCTACCAATGACCCTCTTAATTTTAGCGTGAAATCACAACATCGTAAGCGGATTCTACTCGAAATCGAAACTGCGATCGCCCCAGGACGTGACATGCTACTGGGCATCTCAAAGTTTGTAAGCGAGATTAATCGCTGGGATGTTCACCACAACGCCGGGAGCTGGTCTCTCCACGAAGACAACTCTGGTCCGTCTCATATTGAGCCTCTTGATCCAAACATGCCGGTCGATGGGGTCATCACCCGGCTCTACGATACCCACTCTCTTTCTCGGGCTAAAGCCCTTGTTGAAAAAGGAATTCCCGTTGTCGATATCTTAGGCGATCACTCCGACAGTTCGATTCCCCTCGTTCATACCGACGATGCCGGCATCGCTCAGCTCGCTTTCAAACATCTTCGGGAACAGGGCTTCACCAATTTTGGATTCTGCGGTATCGAAAACACTCGTTGGTCCGACCTCAGGGGAGATCACTTTAAGAACGCCACTGCAAAACTTGGTTGTAAAACATCCACCTTCTCCGTCCCCAAATTACATTTTTCAAAGAGCGCCATTTATAAAAAATTGACGCTCTCCTGGCTCCGCTCTCTTCCCCTCCCCATTGGGATTTTCGTTTCTTGTGACCACATTGCTCCCATCCTCATCGAAACTGCGAAACAAATTGGTATAACCATCCCAGAAAATATTGCCTTCGTTGGTGTGAATAACGATTCCGTTAGCTGCAACATCTGTAATCCCACTCTTTCCAGTATCGATGCCTCTCATTACGAGATCGGTTATCGATCAGCTCGTCTTCTCAACCAGCTTCTTGAAGGTAAAGCCCCCAAAGATGACCCCATCTTTATTCCTCCAACCAAACTCGTTGTGCGAGGCTCTTCCAGCGAGCTCGCAATTAATGACCCCGCAGTTGCCCTAGCCGCCCGTTTCATCAACCGTAATGCTGGCAGCCTCATCGGAGTCGATGATGTTGTCAAAAACGTTTCTTTATCGAAACGCGAACTCCAAAGACGTTTCCGTCAATTCACGGGGCGTTCTATCCACGCTACGATCGTCGAGACTAGGATAAGTATGGCGAAGCGCCTTCTCGGCAACCCGGAATACACGATTGATTATGTAGCCCAACTTTCTGGGTTCAGCAGCCGCCAACATTTCGCTAAAACTTTTAAAGCAGCAACTGGATTTACCCCAGGAGCCTTCCGTAAAAATCACAGCCTCCGATGAAACTATTACTCTTCCTTTGCATTATTCTTGCTTCATGCAGAGAAACCCAAGAAAGCCCAAGCCCTCCTTTACAGGATCAGACTGGAGCCTCGCCAGACGAAATCGCAACGCGCCTAGTTCAAACCGAGGAAATGGTTCTCAAGCTCACTCCTCATCTCAAAAATCTCGCTCAAGATCTCCGCTCAAAAAACGTCCCTGCTGAACGCATCCCACCTGCCTGGCGCCCATACCTCGCTCCAAATTACACCTGGCTCAATGCGTCTTTTGGTATTCTCTCAGGAAGCTATGAAGAAAAAAACTTCATCACAAAAACTAAGTTCGAAGGACTCCTCAAAAACGAAGATGGCTCTCTTATTGGAATCCAAGCCAAACAAAATCTCACCTGGTTTTCTCCCAAAGAATCCCCATCACTCATCAAATGGTCCCAACTCGACTTCCAATCTTTGGCTTCTGAGCAAGCCCTTTTTCAGGATGTCACTAAACAGGCTATTCCCTCCTCCTACTCCCGTGACGAAGCTCAGCGCTCTAAACATTACGAAATTACAGAACAGGCCCTCGCTGAAAAAAAATTGATCCTTCCAAAACGGGAATACGCGGGTATCCCAGACATGGAAAGCGCCCTCCAGTACCCCTCTGTCAGCATTGTCGATTACGACTCTGACGGACACGATGATCTCTTAATCACAGCCCGATACCTCGAGCCACAACTCTTTCGCAATCTTGGTAACGGAACATTTAGAGACACGACTCTCGAATCTGGACTCACTCCTGGCTACTGTGTTAATTTCATCCTATTTGCCGACTTTGATAACGATGGCGACCCTGATGCTCTTGTTTGTCGCTCGCTTGAACCGACGCTGTATTATCAGAACAGCGGAGGCCGCTTTGAAAATGTCACCTCACGCCTCTCCGACCTCGGCAAGCAATTTTTCGTCGTGTCTGCCTGTGCCACTGATGTCAATCGTGACGGCCTTCTCGATGTCTATCTCTCCACCTACACTCCCGGCACTGACGTGAACCCCTCGTGGATGGACTATTACCTCCCACCTGCCGATAAAGCGCATCTCAATAAACTCTCCCAAAGCTCACACCCTTATTTCGATGATAGAGGTGCCGCAAATATCCTTCTAATGAACCGTGGAAATGGTCGACTCGAACGAGCGGGCGGAGACGTGATCAAGCTTTGGCGAAAAAGCTATCAACCTACGTGGGCAGATTTTGACAATGATGGCGATGACGATCTCTACGTCTGCAACGATTTTTCGCCCGATTCTTACCTCCGAAATGACACCCCAAAAGGCTCCCCTAATCCAATCTTCACGGAAGCCTTTAAAGAAACTTTTCCTGATGGAAAAATGGCCTTTGGGATGGGCACTTCGCTCGGTGACTACGATCATGATGGCGATCTCGACCTTTTCGTGTCCAACATGTATTCCAAAGCCGGTAATCGTATCATCAAGCTAGTTGGAGAGGTCGATCCTCGTATTAAAGTGTCCGCTCGGGGTAACTTCCTTTATGAGAACGACAACGGAATTTTTCGGCAAGTCGCCGCCCCTGATGCTGATGAAACCCGTACCGGCTGGTCATTTGGGGGCCAATTCGCAGACTTTAATAACGATAGCCATCTCGATCTTTATGTTCCCTGCGGCTATTACTCAGCCCCAAAAACAGTTGCGACTAATCTAGATTTGTGAAGTTGCTTCTGGAGCACGGTCGTGCTCACTGATCCAACACAATCGGAAAAGTTTCGTCAATCTAGTGCCTGGCAATCACCGCTTCTAAATTTTCAACTCCGCGTCAAACAAACTTCCCCATCGGGTCCCGCATACCGTAGCAACTCGCTAAGCGGAAATGAGCGTAACCGCCTCCTCATCTCTCAGAACGGTAGCTTCAAGGACCACTCCCTCATCAGTGGAATTGATGCCAGCGAAGATTCACGCTCTTTCGCGCTCTTCGACTACGACAACGATGGCTGGCTCGATATTGCCCTTGCTAGCACCTCATCCCCACGCCTTCGTATTTTCCGCAATCGATTCTCCGAAATCGGCAATAACGAAAAAGGTCGTCTCGTGCGCCTCAATCTCACCGGCACAAAAAGTAACCGCGATGCCGCTGGCTCCATTATTATTGCCCACACTTCAAAAACCAAACGCGCTTTTCAAAAAACTCTGGGGCAAGGCCTATCTTCACAAAATTCGCCATCGATCTTTATTACTGTCCCACCCAAGGACAGTCTTGAGAAACTCACTGTCCATTGGCCGTCAGGAAAAATTACCAATTATAAACCAACCGGCTCGGAAACGGTCATTTCGATTACCGAGTAAATGACCTTAAATCCGATAACGTTGGAGTGCCTTTCATCGCCTTCAAAATTCTTCCTTCTTTGTCCAAAATAAAACTCGAAGGTAACGGGGTTTCACCGAAATTCTTCTCCATAAGAGCTTCCACTTCACCCCTCTTATTTACTTCATGTAAAATCTTATACGGTGGTTTAAAGGCCACCTCAAACTTTCGCCACTCTTCCTCACCCTCCTTTTCATCTATCGGGAAGGCATAGAGCCCCAGCCCCTCCACCTTCTTCGAAAGCCACTTTAAATGCTCTATTTCCCCTTGGCAAACTGGACACCAGGTTGCCAAGGTCACCACAACATTTAACTCCTCTTCGACTGCTAAATCTAAACGATCCAGCTTTGGCGAAACAACTCTTTCGGGAATAACCGATCTCGCAATTTTAAGAACTTCGACCTCATCAACTCTTTCATCAATCGTTACCAAATCCCCCGCTTTCACCATTCCTACTTCGCTCTTTTTTCCTGAAGGCCAAAGCACCGTCACCTCATCCGCGTGGGCCGCATTTCCAATACCAATTAGTAAGGTCTCACTATTTTGCGCTGCAAAACCATCGCCTGCCCGCAGTTCACGACGCAGGGTCTTTCCGCCAATCTCGACTAACACATGGGCTCCAATTCCATCTCTAGAACTCCATTCCTCAGACACCTGAGCCGTTAAATTACCTCCAATCAACTTTACCCGGATCGCGTTGCCTAGTTCTTCTATTTCATTTCTGAACAACTGCAGCTGTGGCTCGTTCGTATTTGTCAAAATGACGTCGTTCCGCCCGTCCCGGTCAAAATCAAAAAACGCAAATGCTCTCCCATCCGCTAAACTGTCTAAGCCAGTCACTCCCGAAATATCCTTGAATGCCTCCCCCCCTTGATTCCAGAAAACACTGTTACTTTCTTTTCCACTAAATGAGTGACTCCTCAGGACTGGATTACCATCAACCTTCTTACTTGTGTCAATTACCCCCGGCATCACTCCATACTGCCTTACATCAACTCCTTCTTCGGAAAACTGTTTACTGAGATTACTATCCGAACGCACGACCGCGCGCCATAAACTACTTCACAAGTCAACTTCAGTTTCAGTCCCTGAAGGCGGCGTATAGAGACCATTCGCAACATAAAGATCTAAAAAACCATCATTATCGAAGTCAGCAAACTGCCCACCCCACGACCATCCGGCCTGAGACACCTCACAATTTACGGGTTGGAATTTGGCCCCCGTATTCCGCAACAACTTATTTCCTTTGACCCCCTCATACATTCGGTTCTCTAAACCATCGAACATTTTGGTAATTCGACTCCCAGCCTTGGAATACATGTAAGTGAAGTAAGGATCGAGAAACCCATCATTGTCATAGTCTCCTAAGGATACCCCCATTCCAAAACCCTGTAATTCATTTCCTGCCACTTCGTCCGTAACATCTACCAACCGTCCTTCCTCATTTCGAAAAACATAATCTGGCGCATAATCATTAGCCACAAATAAATCCGGATCGCCATCATTGTCATAGTCTGACCACGTGCCCTGGAAACTCGACAACCATAAGTCTGCTCCTCCAGCTTTTAGTGATCTTGAAAACCTCCCATTCCCCTGATTGATCAGCAGAACATTCGGCGGCCCGGTCAAACGAAAAACCGGATGGTCCTGCCCCCTCCTCCGTTTCCATTCGACTTGTTCCTCCGGTGTCAAAAATTCGGTCGCTAAAATATTTCGAGGCCGAGAAATCGGCAATCGATATGTCGCCAAATATAGATCCAACAATCCATCTCCATTCACGTCGGCTGATGACATTGCTGAACTCCAATAAGGCATTCCTCCAATTACATTCTCCTCCGTTCGATCAACAAACACTCCACCTACATTTATGAAAAACCGCCCTCGCTCCAAACTTCTCCCGATGAAGACGTCTTTGTCTCCGTCATTATCAAAATCCGCAAACAGAGAACAATTACACACTCCATCCAGGTCCAAGCCTACTTTTTGCGCAACATCCTCAAAGGTCCCATCACCTCGATTTCTCCATAACTGGTTGCGACCCCACCGGGCCGTTACATAAAAATCATCCCACCCATCCTCATCGACATCTACAACTGATACCGAAGTGTGCTGATCCAACGAATCCCAAGTTGCGATATAGTTCCAATAGTGTCGCGGGTATGAAAATTTTGTTCCACCTGTAAAAAACACATCTCGAACATACTGGTCATGGACCGAATGCTGCGCTCTCTCCAAATCCTCGGGTGACCTTAGAACTCGATCTAAAACATCTGAAAAAAACGGTTTTTCACAAACCATCTCTTTCAACTCCAGATTTTCGATTAGACGGATTAGCCACTCTCCCTCTCTCTTGACCCACCAAATCCCCAATTTCCCATTCCATGCCCCCAGCTTTCCTTCAGCTGTGGTACCGCGCAAAGTCACCTTTAGCTTCGTATGAAAATCTCCCGCTTTACCAAAAGCTCCCTCCAAAGTTCCAAAACTAATTTTTTCTAATCTCCACACCCTTTCAAATAAGGCCTTCCAAATTTCGCGCTCTCCTCTCAGTTCCAGCTCTTCTTTCCCAAGAGAAAACTCACCCATCTCGACCCCGGGGAACTCCCCCTGTGAAAATTTCAAATCGGCAATCGCCTTAAACCTAGCTCCCTTGATAAAAAGCTTTTCATTCCAGCCAACTTTCAGATTTGCCACGGCCCGCTTTAACCGATTCACGGGCCCAACCAACTCCGCTATCACTTCCTCTGTCTTCACCATCTTAGCATAAGCCTCTTCGGCTGAAATCTGCTGATCCCTTGTCTCCTGTTCGCTCTTTGGTTGACTCCTCTCACCACACGAAACAATCACCGCGATACTCGCCGCCCAAGATAGCCGAAAAATTATCATAACTAAAAACCTCTCATCTTTAAATCTACTTTCTCGTCTAGACCAAGCTTACTTTGCAAAAAAAAAATGACCAAATGAAAACGGACACAGGCCAATTTGAGCAATATCCCTCCAAGTAACGAATACCTAATCTTCTAAGGGATCCAAAACTACTCAAAAACTTATGTTTAAAAACAAGGGCCTTAGAGCAGTTCAACTATTAGTAGCACTTTGGTAACGTTAGGATAACAAATTTGAGCGCTCCAAGATCCCGAAACCTTCCATATACGGCACAAAACTATCTAAACTTTGGATTTACACTCCAGTGCGAATTGGATTATTGTTCAAAGGTTAAACAAGCAAACTGAAATAAATTATGAAAACAACTTTCATTCTAACCTCTGCGATCGTGGTCGGGGTCGCCAATGGCGCTACACTCGCTCATCGATATTCCTTCGATACTGATACGACAGACTCAGTCGGTGGCAACACCGGTGTTTTAGAAGGCGGAGCAACTGTCTCGTCTGGAAAACTGAGTCTAACAGGTCTTGGTGCTAGCACCGCGGCCAACCGAATGACGTTTACCAATCCCGTTGATATTGGTGGAAATTTCGGGACAACTGGCGTGACCATCGAGTCGTGGTACACCGACGGCGGAACCGGCACTTGGGGTAAGCTTTTCCAATTTGGCAATAATGCCGCAGGACAAGAACTTGCCTTTACCTTTACTCGAGGAAATGGACAACAAACCGGCGTCGATCGCGATGGAGCAAAACTCTTTGGAGAACAAATCTCACAAAACGCTCAACACCATCTTGCGATCACCGTATCCCCAGATGGCAATCTCAACACTTGGATCGACGGAAACCAAAAACTCACTGATGTCGACACCAACGATCTATCCAGTATCAATACTACCTTCGAAGCGATCGGTGCCACAAGTTGGGGCGATCCTGGTATGAACGGCTCGGTCGACGAATTCCGAATCTGGTCTGGCGAACTCAGTGCGACCGAAGTTGCAACTAACTTTGCATCTGGACCTAATAATACGATCCCGGAACCTAGTGGTCTTCTGCTTACCATTGCTGGGGGCCTTCTCGTCTTACGTCGTCGACGGGCCTAAAGGAGGATATCACCTTTAATTCTTTCCAAGGCCCGCCTCCTTCTTGGAGCGGGCCTTTTACACGAAATCTTTCATGTTGGCGCAAATTAGCCCCAGCCATTAACTTACAGGCTAAATCAGTTTTTTTAGCTTATTCGAAAATAGCTTTCATCGTTGAATCTCGAATTGGGGAAGCTTATTCTTACTCTTCAAAAACCCAATAACCCCCAAAAAAACTTTGTTCTCATTCCATGAAAAACATCATCCAACTCTTTAGTTTTATCCTTTTCCTAGCGCCTTTTTTGCCTGCGCAAGATGCCACTCTTTCCCACCGCTATTCCTTCGATGCTGATACGACTGACTCGGTCGGCGGCAACACCGGCATTCTCGAAGGCGGAGCGACCATTTCCTCGGGACAATTAACTCTCACAGGTCTCGGCTCGTCTATCGATGCCAACCGAATGACCTTCACCAACCCCGTCGATATTGGCGGAAACTTCGGGACGACCGGCGTAACCATCGAAACGTGGTATACCGATACTGGTACCGGCACCTGGGGTAAGCTCTTCCAATTTGGCAATAACGCCGCTGGACAAGAACTCGCCTTCACACATACCCGAGGGAATGGACAACAAACCGGAGTCGACCGCGATGGGGCCAAACTCCTAGGAGAGCAAGTCAATCAAAACGAAGAGCACCACCTCGTAATTACCGTCTCACCTGACGGCAATCTCAACACCTGGATAGACGGCGTCCAAAAACTCATCGACCTAGACACCAACGAGCTCGCCAACGTTAGCACTGACTTCGAAGCCATCGGCGCCACTAGCTGGGGTGACCCAGGAATGACCGGCTCCGTCAATGAATTCCGTATCTATGAAGGCGAACTCACCTCTCTCGAAGTCGCCGCTAGTACCGAAGCCGGCCCCGAGGAACTCTTTGTCGTCTCCGATTCTGATGGCGATGGACTCCCCGACACTTGGGAAGAAAAATGGTTCGGTGAGAATAATCTCTCCCAAGGCGCCAACGATGACCCCGACTCAGACAATCTCACGAACCTAGAAGAATTTACCTTCAACCTTAATCTTAACCCAAACAAAGCAGATACAGACGAGGATGACCTAAACGATGGTCGTGAAATAAATGAAGAAAAGACAGACCCTCTGTTGAAAGACTCAGATAACGACTCACTCACCGATGGTGATGAAATCTTAGTTCATCTTACTAACCCACTTAGTAAGGATTCCGATGGCGACTTTTATTTCGATAACGTTGAAATCAAGAACAACTCTGACCCCAACGATGCCAATGACCCGAGTTCAGCTACTCCGACTTTAGCTCACCGATGGTCCTTTAATACTGGGGAAGAACTTACCGATTCAGTCGGTGGGAATACTGGAGTCCTTCGTGAAACGGCGTCCGTATCTGACAACCAACTACAACTCGACGGGGTCGGCACCGGCCCTACCGCATCTAGCATGGGGTTTACCTCCCCGGTCGACCTCGGTTCCAACTTCAGCGGTAGCGGTTTTACGATTGAAACTTGGTATACAGACTCTGGCACAGCGATTTGGGGGAAGCTCTTTACCTTCGGCACAAGTAGTGCAGGACAGGAAATTGCTTGGACCAACGAGCGAGGGGGTAATGATCAAGCTCCCGGCCTCGATAGAAACGGCGCCAAAGAAATTTCATCAATCCCTTTTGGCACTGGTGATCGCCTTTCTCTCGATGAAGAACACCACCTCGTTGTCAGTGTTGAACCCGACGGCACAACTAATCTTTGGATCGACGGCACCAAAGAGATTAGCGAACTGCCAACCAACCCAGTGAGTAATATCGTCACTAATACGGAATCGATCGGTTCAACCGCTTGGGGTGATCCCGGCCA
The DNA here is from genome assembly GCA_905181965.1 of Akkermansiaceae bacterium. GTDB lineage: Bacteria > Verrucomicrobiota > Verrucomicrobiia > Verrucomicrobiales > Akkermansiaceae > SW10. Next base: position 30,654 of record CAJIZY010000006.1, on the reverse strand, counting down.
CTTCGGCAGCGTCAATGAATTTCGAATTTGGGAAGGCACTCTGACCGAGGATGATGTTACGGTTAACTTAGCCGCTGGTCCTGACTTCCTGCCGGGTGAAAAGGAATTCGCGATCACGAGCATCACGAGGAATCCAAGCAATAATTCCGTGATCATTACCTTCAATTCTATAGTCGGCCGGAGATACCGTATTGACCGTTCCCCCGAACTCCTTTCTGCCGACTCGCCTCTTTGGCTAGATATTGACGATGAATTCGTTGCGACCTCCGAGCTCTCAACCTTTACCGATCCTACAGCCCTTGGAAAGCGACTTTTCTACCGTATCAAGGATATCACAAATCAATAGGGCATTGATCTTACCCGATCATCACCATCACTATTTATAGATCCCAGAAGTTTTCTAGGTTCTGTAGTATTCTTTGAATATGAAGTCGCTTTTTTTCTTTTTCTCCCTTCTTTCGCTATCCCAGGCTGCCACCCTTGCTCATCGCTATTCGTTCGATACTGATGCGACTGACTCGGCCGGTGGCAACACCGGCATTCTCGAAGGCGGAGCGACCATTTCCTCGGGAAAACTAACTCTCAGAGGTCTCGGCTCGTCTATCGATGCCAACCGAATGACCTTCACCAACCCCGTCGATATTGGCGGAAACTTCGGGACGACCGGCGTAACCATCGAAACCTGGTATACCGATACTGGTACCGGCACCTGGGGTAAGCTCTTCCAATTTGGCAATAACGCCGCCGGGCAAGAACTCGCCTTCACACATACCCGAGGGAATGGACAACAAACCGGAGTCGACCGCGATGGAGCAAAGCTCCTAGGAGAACAAGTCAATCAAAACGAAGAGCACCACCTCGTAATTACCGTCTCACCTGACGGCAATCTCAACACCTGGATAGACGGCGTCCAAAAACTCAGCGATATAAACACCAACGACCTCGCCAACGTTAACACCAACTTCGAAGCCATCGGTGCCACTAGCTGGGGTGACCCGGGAATGACCGGATCCGTCAACGAATTCCGTATCTATGAAGGCGAACTCACCCCTCTCGAAGTCGCCGCTAGTTCCGAAGCCGGACCCAACAACACTCTAGGAGAAGGGTTTTCAATCAATTCTTTCGCTACCTCCCACGAACAAAGACAAGAGGGAGAATCAGCCTTCCTTTCTTGGGATATCGCAACCTCAAATCTTACGGGATCACTTGCACTAGAGATTCGAAATTCTGCTAACGCGATTGTCCATACTTCTTCTAACCCCGCCGGAGATATTCCGATCACCGTTGGAGATAGTGGAGGAATTGTTTCCACTCAATCTTACACTCTGAAAGCGTGGGATACCAACTCTCCAGAAATGATCCAGTCGCGAACTTTAGAAATTAAAGTTCATCCAGGTATTCCCACCGCAAACGAGCAATCCCTTCAGACAATTGCAAGCACCTCGCTCTCGATTACTCTTAGCGGCGTTGATTCTAACCTCCACCCAAAACCCGAGCTCAGCTTCATCGTAATCAGTCAGACCACTAACGGGACTCTTAGCGGCACCCCGCCAAATCTCACTTACACTCCTTTCCCAAATTTTACAGGGCTCGACGCTTTCACCTATAAATCAAACGATGGCAAATACGAATCTCCACCCGCTAAAGTTACGATCACGGTCGATCAAGCCCCCAGCCCACCGAATGCGATTTCATTAAGCTCCCTCGACTTCTCGACGGATCTTCCAATAGGCAACTATCTCGCAGCGCTCTCGACGACCGATCCTAACCTCAACGACTCTCACACCTATTCACTTACACCTGGCAAAGGAGACACCCACAATAATCTCTTTACGATTGTAGGAAATCAACTCCGCACCGCTGCCGATTTCTCAGGAGAAGCCGATAAGATATTTAGCATTCGCCTCCGCGCTACTGACCAAGTGGGTCTCTCTTTTGAAGAAGATTTCACTCTTCGTGCTATTAAGATCGCACAGACGATCGTTATTAACGAAATCTACGCCAATCCACCAGATAACCATATCGCCCAAGAATTCATTGAACTTCACAATCCCTCTTCTTCTTCTGTCGACCTTTCTAGTTGGCGACTCAGTAGCGCTGTCAATTTCACTTTCCCTGCCAATACCACGATCGACGCCGGCGGCTACCTTGTGATTGCAGAAGACCCCGCCGTCCTCCAATCCACCCTTGGCGTCACCGCCCTCGGCCCCTTCTCTGGCAATCTCGATTCTGCCGGCGAGACCATCCGCCTTCGCGATATCTCAGACACCATAGTTGATGAAGTCGATTACAAAGTCGGCTTCCCTTGGCCAGTCGCGTCAGATGGCAGCGGAGCCTCCATCGAACTAATCAATCCTTCCCTCAACAATTCCCTCGGCAGCTCTTGGCGAGCCTCCATCCCCCAAAGCGCTCTGCCCGAAGCGAGCCTCCTTGACTTCTCCTCCACCGGCTGGACCTGGCGACCTGGGGAAACCGAGGCCTCGATCCCCACCTCCGCCTGGCGCACTCCCGCATTTACTGAAGACACCTCCTGGAACACCAACACTCAACTTCCCATCGGTTACGGAGTAGTTAACGGCGTCACCTTAAACACCGTCGTTCCAAATATGCGTTCCAACTTCAACTCCATTTTCTTGCGCAATACTTTCACAATCGCCCCAGGCGAAATCCCCTCCCAACTCCTTCTTAATTACACGGCTGACGATGGCTTTATCATCTGGATCAATGGCACCGAAGTCGACCGCTTCCGCTTTGACGAAAACGAAAATCCTACCATCGATGACACCGCAACCGGCACCGGTAGCGAAGGCGCTTTCGACAAAAAACTGATCCCCAATGCCGGCTCCTTTCTCGTAGAAGGCAATAACACGATCGCCATCCATCTATTCAATGCCACTGCCAGCAGCAGCGATCTCGGCTTCGATTTGCAAATCATCCGCCCCTCCGCAGAAGACGCCCTCGCCCAGCCCACCCCCGGCGCTCCTAATGTCAGTTCCGCTTCAAACGCTGCCCCTAATATCCGTAAGGTCAATCATACTCCAGTAGAACCTACTTCGTCCGATCCCGTCGTTATCTCAGCTCAAATAACCGACCCTGATGGCGTTGCTTCTGTCTCTCTCGAGTATCAGCTTATCGCTCCTGGAGACTACGTTCCATCCCAGCTCCCCCTTCCGATTATCGGTAATAATATCAACACTTCCCAACCCAGGTTAGAAAACCCTGCTTACGAAAACAACTGGATTACAGTGCCGATGCTCGATGACGGCTCTAACGGTGATACTATCGCGGGCGACGATTTCTTCTCCGCCATCATTCCCGCCTTCGGCCATCGTCACCTCATCCGCTACCGGATCACCGTGACAGATTCAGCTAACAATTCCGCCCGAGTTCCCTATCAAGACGATCCCTCGCGTAACTTCGCCTACTTTGTTTACAATGGAGTCCCTGCCTACCAGAGCATCGATGCCAACACCATGGCCAATACCATCCCCGTCTACCACCTCATCATTCGAAAAGAAGACTACACGGAAGCCGTCGCCTACAACAGTAGCGACCAAATCAATCAAGGAACCTCGGCCCGCTTCCTCTACAATTGGAATGCCACCATGGTCTACGACGGCAAAGGTCTACGACAACATACGCTTCCGCCTCCGCGGTGCCAACGGCCGCTACCAAGGCCGGGGGAAACGTTCCATGCGCGTCCGCTTCAACGATGGCGACTACCTCGAAGCCCGCGACCAGAACGGTCAAAAATTCGACCAGCCCTGGCGCACGCTCACCCTCGGAAAAAGCAACTCCAATCGCGGCACAATGACCTTCGGACTCAACGAAGCGGTCAACTACCACCTCTTCCAAAAAATGGGCATCCCCGCCGCCAACCCACTCTTCATTCAGTGGCGCGTTGTCGATGACGCCGCCGAAGCCCCCGACCAATGGCGCGGCGACTACCAAGGCACCTACTTTGTTTCCGAAACCTACGACGTCCGCTTCCTCGAGGAACACGACCTCAAAAAAGGCAACCTCTACAAACTCATCAACCAAACCAAGGACTGGCAACAACAACAACGCTACCAGTCCAAATTCGCACCCTTTAATGGAGCGACCACAACACCATCGAAAGAAACCTCGATGGCAATGATTCCCCCGCATACATCGACGCCCACGTTAACCTAGAGAATTACTACGCCTATCATGCCATGGTCGAAGCTCTCCGCCACTACGATTACTGGCCCTCTGCGAACAAGAACATGGTCTACTACTTCGAGCCCAACTATCTTCCCGCCAATAATAATTTTGGTAAACTTTGGATCCTCCCCTGGGACACTGATTCCACCTGGGGACCTACCTACAACAGCGGGCATGATGTCGTTACAATGCGCTTTTTAATGCCAGCGGAGGAGGAAGCGACAACTCCTCTAATCCTACCCTTCTGGCCTGCCTACTACAACACTGTTCGTGAAATGCGTGACCTCCTCTGGCAGGAAGATCAAATTAACCAAGTGATCGATGACTTCGCCTCCATTATCGCTCCTCTTGTCCCCGCCGACTTCAACCGATGGAAGGGAGCCCCTCAGATGCCGGGAACTATAACCACCTCTCAGCGGCCCGGGCATCAACTCGCTCGACGGCTACATTCAGGACATGAAAAACTTCGCCTTCACCGGCGGTTCGTGGCCCGGCGGAAATGGCTCCGTCATGCCTCAAGCAAGGGACAACGGTCTCTCCGGACCCAGGGTCGCGACGCTTGGCTCGACATTCATCAGGGCGAAAATGGCGAAGCCTCTCGAATCCCTGCGACTCCAGTCCTAAGCTACAACGGCGCTCCCGGATTCCCCACCAACGCCATCTCTTTCCATACCACCTCATTCTCAGACCCCCAAGGTAATGGAACATTCGGCGCTCTCGAATGGCGCCTCGCCCGCATCGATCAACCCGGCGATCTTGAAATCGACGCGTCCTGGGAATCCGGTGAACTCACTAAATTCTCCAACGTCATCAACCTACCCACCACAGCTATCAAATCGGGTTCCACTTACAGGGCTCGTGTCCGACACCAAGACGATACCGGACGCTGGAGCCATTGGTCTGCCCCCGCCGAGTTCACCACCACGCTACCCGACATTTCAAACTACCTCAATAGCCTCGTCATCACCGAGGTCATGTATCATCCCACCGATCCAACCCCCGCCGAGATCGCCGCTGGATTTGATAACGACGACCTCTTCGAATATCTCGAGCTCAAAAACGTTGGCACAACCCCGCTCGATCTCTCCGATATCCGCTTCACCAAAGGAGTTGATTTTGACTTCCTCAATGCCAGCCAATCCAAGCTTGCTCCTGACGAAATCATCCTCGTTGTGCGCAGCATTCCTGCTTTCGAATTCCGCTACGGCAAAGGGCTTCCAATAATCGGAGAATGGGACTCCAATAATAAGCTCAGCAATAGCGGGGAGCGGTTAAAGCTTTCTTTTGGTGCCGGCGATGCAATTCGCGATTTTGTCTACTCCGATTCTACCCCATGGCCAACCAGCTCCGATGGTTCGGGCTCATCACTTACCCTTCTTGCTCCCACGATCGGTTCCGACCACGCTCTTGCCTCCAATTGGCGTAGCAGCTTCGCCAGCACTGGAACTCCGGGGCTTGACGAATCAGACACCCCCTTTGAAGACTGGCTTGGTAATCAAGGAGAAGCCAATGCTCTCGATTCTTTTAAAAACTCTGATCTGACCAACTTCTTAGCGTATGCTTTTGGTGCCGACCTTACCACCGAAAATCCTCGGCCAGCCCTTTCGACTATTGATCAACGCGCCACTCTCACCTTTCGTGTTCGCAATGGCAGTAACCCCCTTCGATACCTTGTCGAGGTATCCTCCGACCTCGAAAACTGGCAAAGTGGTCCCAGCCACACCAACCAAATTAATCAGGCTATCGATAATGGTGATGGAACATCCACTCTTTCATTTCAGGCTGTCAATTCTCTCGCCACCAAACAATTTCTTCGCCTCCGCGTCACCCTGCAGTAAACAATGGCTGTTTCGCTCCAAAACGTAGCAAGCGAATTCTCCGAAAATGGGCATTCTAGCGAACGAAGGAGAATTATTGTAGAAGCTTCACCCGGTAAAATTGGCGCTGTTTTTCAGCATTTGAAAAATCACGAATGGCCATCTCTCTACCGGTTCCTTCAATGGGCTCACCAGAGTCCTCCCACCTTTGCAAGTCTACCGATATCTGCATCTGATAACTCAAACCTGCAAAGGACTCAAATCGCAATTCACCACGCGAAAGAAACATCTTGGGCTGAAACACCCCAACCAACAATCCGTTGAGACGAATATTCTCAGGTTCTCGCTTCGCCTCTGTATAGGTATTTTGAACTCCAAGGTCGATCCGAATACTTCCTCCCGCCGGAATGCTCCGTAGCCCCGTCACCCGATAGCTTCCTCCACCAAGTTCAGCAAGGTTAGGCCCACCCCAAACCACTACTGCCCTCTCATCGTCGGGAAAACTGAAGGTTAGAACCGGAGCTTCGAGGGGTTGGTTTCTGTTGTTTTTAAGAGTCACCCAACCATTGAAGCCGCTATCCCAATCGTCTCGTAGTTCCCACTCTGTGCTCCCGCCCACTTTGTTGTCATCATCTTCGACCGTCACCGTCGCAAGCGAAACCCCAATCGAAAGATCAACTGGGTTGGTTAATGATATCGAGAACACTTCCCGCTCTTCCATCACCGCGTCATCGGTAATCGGGATCGTCAAAATTCCACGGTCCTCTCCCGCCCCAAATTCCACTATGCCCACGGCAGAGGTATAATCACTGCCCGCTTCCGCAGTAACATTGGAAGTAGCGTAGCTAACCCTGGCGGTCCTTCCAACAGGGACCTCCTTGGAGAGACTAAGATTGACCGTCGCGGTGCCATCACCCTCATTCACTATGGCACTTTCGATCGACACTACCGGATCTGCATCAGGATCGACCGGGTCGTTTGAAAAAATAATATCAGAGGTAGAAAAGAACACCTCGCCAACCGGGTCGATCCGTTGCCAGGCCACGTAAAGAACATGCCTCCCCGTTCGTGCAGGTAGTGTCACAGGAAGAGTATACTCTTTCCCGCTCTTGGTGTGGGCCACCTGTCCAAGAAATTCCATTTTATCCCAGCTCAATGGCGCACGGTGATCGTAATCATCTTTGGTAATCCACACCTTGAAATAAGAGGGGTCATGGGTCGCAGTCGCCAACCAGTTAATTTTGAGCGGTCCCGCTGCGACCGGTGCTGCCGGCCAATGCCAAGTATCACTGACCAGATCGAGCCCCGAAAAATCGAAGCTCGATTGCCCAATATTCCCCCCGCTTGCAAGTTGGCCGTCCGGAATCACCGCGGCATAAGAATCATTGAATACCGCAGCAGCGTAGTTGGGCACGTTCTGAGAGATTTGATTCCAAGTGTAATATTGATTGCTTCCCGCCACCGCGAGGGCCGCTACCGCCGAAGGACTAGTCGCCGAATCCGGCCCCTCTTGGAAGATCCGATACACCCGGCTAGCTGGACTAATCACCGTCCCATGACCACAAGAAATTTGCGGCCATAGCGTCAAAATAGCCCCTAAGATGATGAAACTCCTTTCAAATACGACCAACGAAAAGCATTTCATTGATCACAAGGACACCATCCCTCCGATCAAATAACAAGGTCCATTCTCTATGCGACAAAGAAGTTGAAATTCAGTCTGTCCGATCCCCTAAGACCTATGAGAAGATTACGGAGGTATGCAGAAACTGGTCAACAGCCTCACCTTCATTCTCCTCATTGTCTCCTCTTACGCAGACTCTATTCCGCCCAACCATGCAGGACGGATGAAGGCCGGGACGGATCTCTTCAAAAAAACGATCCGGCCGACTCTCATTGAAAATTGCCTGAAATGCCACGGGGACGAAAAGGTCCGCTCTGGACTCGATATTTCAACTCGCGAACTTCTTCTTGAAGGGGGGGAAACTGAGGCCGCCATTAACCTCGAGAAACCTGAGAAAAGCTATCTTCTCAGCCTCATTCGCCACGAAGAGGAACCGGAAATGCCTCCCAAAAAGGCCAAGCTCCCCGACTCCATTGTCGCCGACTTTCAAAAATGGATCGCTCTTGGAGCTCCCTACGACAAACCCTTACTTGAGAAGAAAGGCGACCAATCCACCGCCATGCAAGTCACCCCAAGTGATCGTGAGTTTTGGTCATTCAAATCCCTAGCAGACCCAAAACCGCCCGTCATTAGCCACTCTCAAATCAAGAACAACCTTGACCACTTCACCTTCGCCAAACTAGCTGAGAAAAATCTTACTCCAAACCCACAGGCCTCAGATTCAGTCCGGATTCGCCGCGCTTACTTATCAGTCATAGGACTTCCACCTAGCCCGCAACAACTGAAAGAAGCCCTTTCAAAACCACATGCCGAACTTATCGACGAACTTCTTGCTAGCCCTCATTACGGAGAGCGCTGGGCACGCCACTGGCTCGATGCTGCTCGCTTTGCCGAAAGCCATGGATTCGAGCAAGACTACGACCGTAAGTTTGCCTACCACTACCGCGACTTTGTCATCAAGGCCCTTAACTCCAATATGCCTTGGGATCAATTCATCCGCTGGCAACTGGCCGGCGACGAAATCGCACCATCCAACCCTCTCGCTATGATGGCCACCGGGTTTATGGGCGCCGGAGTCTTTCCGACCCAGCTCACCGAAAAGGAATTCGAGAGTGCTCGCTATGACGAACTCGATGATATGGCCGCTACGACCGGTACCGCCATGCTTGGCCTCACCATTGGTTGCGCAAGATGCCACGATCACAAATTCGATCCAATACCGGTCAAAGACTATTACCAATTCGTATCAGTCTTCACTTCGACAATCCGCAGCGAGGTCGACATCCCGCTCAACTCCGACACTTACATTGCTTCACTTACGAAATGGCAATCTTCCCACCAATCCCTCCAAGAAGCTCTCACAACCTACGAAAACCTTCCTGATACAACTAAAGCCTTCCAACAGTGGCTCAAGAGCAAGACACCCGAAAAACTCGCGACCAGCGACTGGAAAACCCTGAACGTCGTCAAAACAACCTCCGATCAAGCTGCCACCACTCTCACCCCGCAGACTGATGGGGCCATTCTAGCTTCAGGAAAAGCTCCGGCCAAGGAAATTTACACCCTCAAATACCAACCCGGCGCAGGAGAACTTCGCTTCCTCAGAATCGAAGCCCTGACCCACCCCTCCATGAAACAAAACGGCCCCGGCCGCGCCAACAACGGCAACTTCGCTCTCAGCGATCTCAAACTCTTCACTTCCAAATCCGGATCAAAAAAACAAGAGGTCAAGTTCACCTCCGCCAAAGCCACCCACCAACAAAACAAAACTAACCTCTCTGTCGCTTCTTCCATCGATAGCGACCCAAACAACAGCGGCTGGGCCGTCGACGTCGGAGGCATCGGCAAAGACCAAGCCGCCGTTTTTGAGTTGGCCAAACCACTCCAACTCGCCAGCGACGAAACACTCGAACTCACCCTCAATTTCTCCACCAACACCCAACACAGCCTGGGCCGGTTCCGCGTTTCCATCAGCGATAAACCATCACCGCCCGTCAAAGTCGGTAGCGGGGAAAATCCCCTCCTTGATCAAGCCCTAAAAGGACTCCGCGCGGGAAACCTCACCAAACAGCAACGCCTAACCCTCTTTCCCCTCTTCGCAAAAACCGACCCTCAGTGGAACCAACTTAATGAAGCCGTCAACAAATCGCTGACTTCCAAACCCCAACCCTTGAACACAAAAGTCCAAGTGACCAGCGAAGGATTCAGTCCGACCAAGCACCATGCCGACGGCCGTGGTTTCCCTCACTTTTATCCCCAGACCCACTTTCTTAGCCGCGGCGATCCTAAGCAAAAGAAGGGAATTGCTGATCCAAACTACCTTCAGGTCCTCATGAGAAACGGTAAATCTGGAGATCATTGGAAAGAAGAACGACCTGTTGACTGGACTCGCACCAGCTATCGCCGGCGTAGTCTCGCTAATTGGATTACCGACCCGAAAAATGGAGCAGGCCACCTTCTCGCCCGTGTCGCTGTTAATAGACTCTGGCACCATCACTTCGGACAAGGGATCGTCGCCACTCCGAATGACTTCGGACTACAAGGAGCACTCCCAACTCATCCCAAACTTCTAGATTTTCTCGCCCAAAGACTCATCACCAGTGGCTGGAACATCAAAGCCATTCATAGGGAGATTCTCCTCAGCGCGACTTGGCTCCAGAGCAGCGAACCCTCCGCAGAAAAAAACGCTATTGATCCCACCAACAAATTTCTCTGGCGCTTTACCCCACGGCGCCTCGAAGCAGAAGTGATCCGTGACTCCATCCTCGCAGCCTCCGGCCAGCTTGACACCACCATGTTTGGACCAGGAACTCTCGATGAAAGTCATCGCCGACGCAGTATCTACTTTATGATCAAACGAAGCCGCCTCATTCCTATCATGCAGGTCTTTGATCAACCCGAGCCCCTTGTCAGTCAGGGCAGCCGACCTAGCACCACCATCGCACCCCAAGCTCTTCTCTTCATGAACAACCCACAGCTTGTCAAATGGGCTCGCGGGCTTGCCGAAAACCTAGACGCCAACCAACCCGACGAGGCTATTCGCCAACTCTATCTTCGAACTCTCACCCGCGAACCAACCCCGACCGACCTCACCAATAGTCGCGCCTTCTTTGACTCCCAATCGACCTCTTACTCCAAAGATAAAAACGCCGTTCAACTCGCACTCGCCGACCTCTGTCAGGTTATGCTTAGCCTTAACGAATTCATCTACCTCCCATGAACCCCACCGATTTTCACACCCGACGTCATTGGTTACAAAAGGCCGGAGCCGGCTTCGGAGGCCTCGGTCTCGCTTCGCTCCTTGCAGACTCTCGACTCCTTGGCACAAACGATCCCCTCGCTCCCAAAGTCGCCCACTTCCCAGGGAAGGCTAAATCTGTCATCTGGCTTTTCATCAACGGAGGGCCCAGCCAGGTAGATACTTGGGACTACAAACCAGAGCTTGAAAAGATGGATGGTAAGGAGCTCAAGGGCTTCGATAAAAACACCGGTTTCTTTGCCAACGCGGTCGGGCCTCTTATGAAGTCACCCTTTGAATTCACCCCACGCGGGCAGTGTGGCAAAATGGTCTCATCCATTTTTCCCAAGCTTGGTGAACACGTTGATAAAATGGCTTTCATCCACTCCGGCTACACCGAGTCGAACAACCACAGCCCGGCCCTCTTCATGATGAACTCCGGCCTCCCTCGGATGGGAAATCCTTGCCTCGGTTCCTGGGTCACTTATGGCCTCGGCAGTGAGAGCCGCGACCTTCCCTCGTTCGTTGTCATGTCCGACCCTCTCAATCGTGGTCTCCCTAAAGGAGCCGCCGCTAACTGGGGAGCAGGCTTCCTTCCCAGCGTTTATCAAGGGACGTGGCTCAAGCCCAAGGGTGATCCAATTGACAATCTCAATCGCCCGGCTCATATGAATGATGCTCAACAAACTCGACAGCTCGCTCTCCTTAAAAAGCTCAACGGTGGACATCTCGAAACCCGGCCTGGAGATGCCGAATTAGAGGCACGCATCAAAAGTTTCGAACTCGCCTACCGAATGCAGACCGCTGCTCCGAAGGCTTTCGACATTGAACAAGAGCCCGAGCACATCAAAAAACTTTATGGAATCGGCGAAAAACGCTGCGACCACGTCGCTCGCCAATGTCTCACTGCCCGCCGCATGGTAGAACGAGGTGTCCGCTTCGTTCAAATCTACTCCGGCGGTATGGCCAACCAGCGGAGTTGGGATGGCCACAACGACATCCAAGGCAACCACAGCCAATTCGCTGGCGAGACCGATACGCCCATTGCCGGACTACTCACCGACCTCGAACAACGCGGTCTCTTAAAAGACACCCTCGTCATCTGGGGCGGCGAGTTCGGCAGACTTCCGCTTTCCCAGAAATCGCAAAAACCTGGTCGTGATCATAACCCGCATTGTTTCACGACCTGGATGGCGGGCGGCGGAATTAAAGGAGGCGTCAGTTATGGAGAATCAGACGACATCGGCCACCACGCCGCCGTCGACCGAGCACATGTCAACGACATCCACGCCACGATCCTTCACCAACTCGGCTTCGACCACGAGAAGCTCACCTATACCCACAATGGCCGCCGCTTTCGCCTCACCGATGTCGGCGGAAACGTTATTAAACCGATTCTAGCCTAAGGATTAGGGCCAGAACTCCACGGGAGATTCTATTTAGTCCGTAACTCGGAACGACGAATACGAAAAATCACCCAGTCAACGTTGCTAATTCTTTGCCCTAGAATTTAGGGCGATTTCACGGTTCCACGACCCGCACAAACTTTCGGCCGTCCCCTCGAGATGTCAAAAATTTGGCGATTCCATCTTCCTCATCTTCAAATTCTGCTTCGGTATCGACGACCCAATTCATCAAATCCACACTTGTCTCAAGTCGATAGTTCCTCCCCACCAAAGTTTTAAATTCGACGGATAACCGATCTACCGAAACATCAATTGAGATCACTTTCACCGAAGAATCTTTCGCTGTGGGATCGGTCCCATCCTCAATTTCCTGAGCATTATCCCGGCCGTCGCCATCGAAATCAGCATCTCCTGTCTGATCTAAATTGCCAAAAAACGTAGCCTCAATCGGATCAGGCATTCCGTCTTGGTCAACATCAGGCCGATCATCCGATTCATAATTATCAAAACCAAAAGCAATATTACCATCAGGCTGGCCTGCGGCACCAAAAAGTCCTGCAGGTCCACTTGGGTAGGTGTCATCTTCACCCTCCGCGAAAAAAAGAGGTGTTGTTAGATTAGTCACGTCAAAGACCTCGGCCAAAAATCGCCCCTCATATCCATGAAAGACAAGCCGGTAATTCTTTTCAGGATCAAGAGGAGAATCAGCTTCACCCAATATGGAGGGCTGCTCTAAATCAATCCTAGCAATATAAATTCGGCTTTCATCAGTATCAATCGTTGCAGCATAACCACTTGTCGTTCCGAGACCCGCAGTTGTGATTCGAGCTAAAAGCCCTACGTCTTGCTCGATTGCGGGATCAAATGGCGCTAAATCAACCGCGACTCGAAATGCGGAGTAATTGGCGTCCCTTCGCATTGCCCCAATCCGGGCTTGGCCTAGAGCATCTGGGTCGGGCGAAGGTCCAGAACTCATATAATAACTTTCGCCATCGAGAAGATAATTCGTGACCGCAAAGATATCGAGCGGGTTTAGCGGTGCCCAACGTTCATCATCGCCCTCGTTAAAATCATCTGAAATTTGCCCATAGCTCACTATGGGCAAAAGGAAAAGAGAGAAGGCAAGTGATTGAGGGACAGAAGGCTGCATAATGGAAAGGTAGGAATTACTATGACGATTCTCCCACCATGAGTCAAATTCATTTAGCTCTCAACGCTGAGAATCCTATCAAGCTTAGTCAAATCCAACCTTCAAATAAGCTGAGAGCAAAAAGCCTAAAGTCTGACCTTCCTGGCAAACCGCTTGATGTAAGATTGCGACTCTAAGCGAAAACGGGTATTAACTCGTAGTGACTTATTCCTCCAGCTCTCATACTTTAAACTAAACAGCTTTCTCATTCAAAATATGAACCTTATAAAATCCACTACAGTCCTTGCTCTCGGGACCATTTTCGTCATCCAGAGCTCTTCTGCTAAGAGGCCGAAGCCACCAGTCCGCGCCTTTGATGCCCCCGGCGCTCCCACCTTTATTCGCCTCGATAATAAAGCTCAGGTCAACCCGCCAGTTGATACCGTAGGTAATTATCTCATCGGCCCAGTTTACAAAGCTGCCCCCGAACGCAAAGCGAACAAAGACGTTCCCAAAGGGAAAGTGAGCCAGTTCAACATTGACTCCAAAACCACAAAACTACTTAACCCAGGAATTGCTCGTAAAGAATTTGGGAAAGTTGATCCCAAGAACTTCAAAACCTTGATCGTCGAGACGCACGAAATCGACTACTCCCGAAAAATCACGGTTTATATACCAGCTCAGTACAAAGCGGGCAGCGTTGCTCCGTTCATGGTTTGTCATGACGGACCGAAAGGAAAACCCAACCAAACTTTCTCTAACATCTTCGACAATCTCATTGCTCAGGAGCGTATTCCTCCCATGGTCGTGATCCAAATCGCTAATGGTGGTGGCGACGCTCAGGGACATCAGAGAGGTAAAGAATATGATACGATGTCGGGAGTCTTTGCTGAATACATCGAAACCGAAGTCCTTCCTCGAGTAGAAAAAAACTGTGCTGTTAAACTCACAAAAGATCCCGACGCACGTGCCGTCATGGGAAGCAGCTCAGGTGGATCAGCCGCTCTTATTATGGCGTGGTATCGAACCGATCTCTACCACCGGGTGCTCACCACCTCCGGAACATTTGTGAACCAACAATGGCCCTTTGACCCAAAAACTCCAGGTGGAGCCTGGGACTTCCATGATAAGATCATTCCTAATACTCAAAAGAAGCCCATTCGCCTCTTCCTTGCAGTGGGCGACTATGATCTGCTCAATCCCAATGTGATGCGCGATGATATGCATGACTGGGTTGAGGCCAACCATCGCATGGCCAAAGTTCTAAAAGCTAAAGGCTATGATTACCAATATCTCTTCTGCCAAAACTCAGGCCATGGGATTGGCAACGCCAAGACCCAGTTTCTCCCACATGCCATCGAGTGGGTTTGGCACGGTTACCAAAAGAAAAAATAGAAAAAGTCTACTGACTCACATCGAAGCAGAAGACCAAATCCTGATCCCTTAAATAAAGCTTTCCATCCAACACAACTGGATGGGTCCAGACCTTACCATTTGTTCCTTCTCGGAGCTTCGTGACTTTGGGCATCGGGAAACGCCCCTTTTCACTAAACCCATCCGGAGTCGCGACAGCGAGAAAGACCGAACCGTCAGATTCATTTACACAATAGAGCATTCCATCTGCGTAGTGGACTGCGCCTTTTTGAATTCCTTCGCCGCTCTTGTTCCACTTTCTTTCCCCCGTCTTAAAATCCTGACAAATCAATCCTCTTCCGTCCGAAAAGCCATACAGATAACCATCCACTAAAACGACTCCGCCGTGGTGGTTCTTCATCTCTTTGTTTTCCCAAATATCCTTAGCCTCGGCACCAGAGATATCCACCAATTTACAGCCAGCTCCGTAACCGGACGTCATGTAAACTTTCCCATCCTGATAAATCGGAGTGGGGATCACAGCGGTCCTTCCCTTTGGCCACTTGGAAGTCCAGAGCAACTTTCCGGTTCCAGCATCGACCCCCGCCAAAGTTTTCATGAAGAGCTGAACGTATTGTTTCTTCCCATTCACCTCCGCGATGATCACAGAAGAATACTCGGCTCGATCCGTGAGTTCCTTACTCCGCCAAATTGTCTTCCCGGTTTTTTTATCGAGAGCTGCAATCGCACCATCTTTCCCTCCGGGAGTGATAATGAGACGATCGCCATCCACAAGAGCAGACTCGGAGTAACCCCATGGCGGGACTTTACCCCCAAAATCGCCAACCAGCTCTTTGCTCCAGACCTTCTTCCCATCAGCCGCATCGACCGCCATCAGAGATCCATTAGCACTAATTGCATAAACCACCCCATCACTTACGGTCGGAGTTCCTCGCGGACCACTCCCCCAACCGGTTGAGTAACCTTTCGCGGGATCTTCACCTAGATCCGAAGTCCAGAGTTCTTCCCCATCTTCTTCGTTCAAACAAATGATCTTAGCCTGTCCCTCAAATGATCCCGTGTAGTAGATCTTCCCGCCAACGATGGCTGGACCACTATATCCCTTCCCGCAATCCCGGTACTCCCAAAGAAGCTCTGGGCCTTCTTTGGGCCATGTTTCCAGCAATCCCTCATCAGGCGAATGATCAGTCCTCGATGCCCCTCGAAAAGTCGTCCAGCTCGCTTTTCCTCCGGCCTTTCCTTGAGCTGCGACAAAATCCTGATCCGCTTTCGACAAGAGTTTCAGATCAATTTGGATCACCGTCCTATTAGAGCGCCTCACCGAAACCTTACCCTCACTCGTCTTAACAAAAGCACCCTCTAAAGTGCGCCCAGTTTTGACATCGGTCCATGTGCGCCCTGAAGCAGGTAAGATCCCAAAAAGAAGGATAAAAGTGCTCAGGACCGCAAACGGGAGATATTTTGACTTCATGACTCAGCAAAGTAAGCCGAAGGAGCTCCTTTGTAAAAGTCGTAAATAAGACGCGACGGTTTTAAATTATTACGCTCAAGCCAGTCGCCGGATCAGGAGATCACCTGACCATTAGCTTCCGGATCAAGATCACCGGACAGCCTTAAAAGTGAGGCCAACAAATCCAGAAAATCAGTCCTTAAGAGGGCGCACCCAAATGTTACGGAAACGGACAGGATTCCCATGGTCCTGCATTGAAATAGGCATCTTGTCAGGATGAGCTTGATAATCGGAAGCGGCATGCGGCCCACGCCATCCAGTTCCACCACTCAATACGGTATGATCTTGGATGAGGACCCCGTTATGTAACACGGTGAAGGTGGCACGACGCGTGACCTTGCCCCCTTTATCAAAAAGTGGGCGATGATAAATGATATCGTAACTCTGCCACTCACCGGGCTTGCGGGAAGCATTCACGAGTGGCTTGGATCGACCATAAAGCGCTCCGGCTTGCCCATCAGCGTAGGTCTGGTTTTGGTAGCTATCAAGAACCTGAATCTCGTAAGTTCCCATCAAGAAAACCCCGCTATTGCCTCGCCCTTGGCCACTGCCTTGCACTTTTGAAGGAGAAGCCCACTCGATATGAAATTGGCATGAACCAAACTTTTTTTCCGATTGCACATAGCCAGCACCGCGCACTGATTCCATAGCGCCATCAGCGACCTTCCATTTACTGGTGTCACCTTTCGTATCAGTCCAATTGGCACTGAAAGACTCCGCGCTTCCATCGAAAAGCACGACCGCGTCTGATGGAGGAGCCCCAAGCACGTTGCCTGGCGAAACAACCGGAGGAAGCGGCTGTTTCGTCGTATCAGTTTCATGAACCTTGACCCCGTCGATATACATATAAACGGCCTCTCTCCCAACCGCGTCCTTCTTTTTCTCAACCTTAATCTCAGGCTTGGTCATATCCTCCTCAGCAAGAAGCGAAGGGGTAACCGCAGTAAGCGCGAGCACTGCCGCAGGAGTTGCGATTCGGAATAGATCTGTCAGGGAAGATTTGCTTTTTGGCATGGCCTGCATCTTATGATTTCAATCCCCAAAGGGTCAACTTTAGATCCTACTTCGAATCACTTAGGGGATTTATTAACCACTCAAAAGAGATCCCAAACCCACTCGACAGATTTTGAGCGAATTAGCCGTATCCTTCAGCTATCAAAACGTCGGGGTTTTGTGACTCTCGAATTTGACGAGAATAGAGAACTGCAAAACATTCCTAAAACCCTCTCCACTCTTCGCACATATTTATAACCCCCTTTAACTCCATGAAGTTCTTTTTTATCGCTATTCCATTTCTCGTTTCTCCTCTCTGGAGCCAAGTTGAGGTCGCCGAACTCCCCGAAGACCTTGCCAAGAAAACCACCTCTCTAAATCCACAATTTCTGATTTTTGGTAAGAGCCAAGCTACGGAAGATAAAAAGATCCCCCTCCTGATCTACCTCCACGGGGCCGGAGGGGTCGGAGATGAAATCCGTAAAGTGGAGCGACAGCCACGTCGCCTTCTTGAAACCATCAAGCAGGCGGGCCACAAGTGCCTCTGCATCGTACCTCAAGCCATGAAAAGGGCGCGCGATCAGAAAAAACGAGGCGGCTGGATTCCAGCCGATCTTGACCTTCTTCTTGAACATCTGAAAAAAATCCTCCCGGTCGACGAAAAGCGGATCTACCTGACCGGCAACAGCATGGGTGGATATGGCACCTTCGTCTGGGCCGCCAATTCACCTGATCATTTTGCAGCGATCGCTCCGATGGTCGGAGGACTAGGATCAGGGGGACCAAAAGATGTGACTCCGGAACTTGATGAATGGGGAAAGAACCTCGCCAAAATTCCTATGAAGGCCTACTACGGAAAAAAAGATCGTGTCGTCCCAGCCGACCGAGGCGAAATGGTCATGAAAGCCATTAAAAAAGCAGGAGGAACAAAAGCTCAGCTCATCATTCTCCCCGAAGAAGGTCATGGCGCGGGAAGAGTCCCTGCTGCCGATCCTAAATTCGCCGATTGGATGTTCTCGCAGCAAAAAAAGTAAATCACTTCGGCTTCTTGATTTTTCTTAAATTAAAAGATGTTTCTAGCCATCAAGTACTGCGGATTGCAGCGTCGAACCTCATGAACGCTTTTCTCTTTTTCGCTCTTTCTCTTTTCATGCTCAACCCGGTCCTCCGGGCCCAGAAAATCGATATCGAAAAGCTCGATCCAAACATGACTTTGGAAAAGGCCGACTCGAAAGGAATCGCTTGGTTCGACCCACGCGCCGCGCCCTTCCGTCTCGTTGGTTTCCCGTGGATTGACGAAGACAAGGTCTACCGTAGGTTACCCCTGAAACCGAAATGGCCGATCCGCATAGCCGTTAATATCCTCGCCAATTCAACCGCAGGCGGTCAGATCCAGTTCCAGTCGGACAGCGCAAAAATTCTTCTCCGGGTTAAACTGAAGCAGCCTTCCGGGATGTACCACATGCCCGCGACCGGACAGAGCGGGTTCGATCTCTACGTTGGGGGACCGTTCAAACAACGCTACCTCGCCACCTCGAGATTCAGCGCGACGGCCAAGGACTATGAAGTCACTCTCTTTAGTGCCTCAAAAGGGAACCGTCACTTCACCTTGAACTTCCCGCTCTACAACGGAGTCGAATCAGTCGAAATCGGAGTAATGGCGGGCGCAACCATTACCCCTCCCCTTCCCTATGCCAACAATGGGCGAATCGTCGTTTACGGAACCTCCATCACCCAGGGTGGATGTGCCTCACGCCCAGGCATGGCATACCCCAATATTCTCAGCCGACGGATCAATCAGGAATTCGTCAATCTCGGTTTCTCCGGAAACGGCAAAGGCGAGCCGGCCCTCGCCAAACTCATCAATCAAATTGATCATAAAAAGCTCATCATTCTCGACTACGAAGCGAACGCCGGAGAGACGATCCGAAAAACGCTCGCCCCTTTTGTTGATGTTCTTCGCGCAGACGACAAAGACGTCCCCATTCTGATCATGTCCAAAATCCGTTACGCAGGCGAATTGAACAGCCGCTCCCAACTTGAAACAGTCCGGGGCAGAGCAAAATTCCAGTCCGATTTTGTGAGAGCCCGGCAAGCCGCCGGTGACAAGAACATCCATTTCCTCAACGGTGGCTCCCTCCTCGGCGAACATGCCCACGAGTGCACCGTCGACGGCGTCCACCCAACCGATCTCGGCTTCATGAAAATGGCCGAAGCGATCCAGCCGATGATTAAAACGATCCTCGAATAGAATCATGGGACTACCGATGGAATCAAATAGGCAGACAATAAAATTTCTTTTCCATATTTCATTAGACTCCGTCTTCTGATCACCGGTCCGCTCTCACCCTGGAGCCAATCCAATGCGAGATCGACCTTTGCGAAAAAATCTCTATGATCTCGAAAATACGAATGAAAAATAGAACGATCATGAGGTTCGTAGGCGATATCGATCTTGAACGGGGCCTGTACAAAGAAGGTGGCATTGAAATTGAAATCAGAGACAAGACTGACTCACTCGGATCCACAAGAAAGCCCTTGGGCTTAACATCGACCATGCGTCCCTCCTCCTCTACGAAATAGATCTCCAGGCGGAGAAATTCTCATCTATCGATTATTGAATCACACTAAAAACACCACCCACCCATATGAAGCTCATCCAAACCCTCATCATCACATTTTTAGCTCTCGGGTCCTGGCTCCTGGCAGGAGACGAAACAAACAATGGTTTCACTTCCATTTTCGACGGCAAATCACTGGAGGGCTGGCGAGAAGCACCAAAGGGCAAAGCGCTCGCCTGGTCGGTCAAGAACGGGGTAATTCGGGGAGAGGGTAAGGAGAATCGTCAGGTCTACCTAATCTACTCAGGCGATGAATCCCTAAAGGACTTCGAGTTGAAATTCAACTACCGGCTTCCAACCAAGGGAAATACGGGGTTGGAAACACGGGCACGGGTGGACAAGACCGGAAAACGTGACTTTGAAGGATACCACGCCGACCTCGGTCATGTTGGGATTGGTGATGGGATTCTGGGCGCATGGGATTTCCACTTTGGAAAAGGAACAAGGAAAGAGTTTCCCTGCCCAAGGGGGGCAAGCCTCACCATCGATAAGAATGGCAAAGGGCATCATGAAAAAATTGAAAATGCCATAGCCGTGTCTGAGATCAAAAAAGGCGGCTGGAACTCCTGCCGAATCGTCGCAAAAGGGAATCACTTCCAATTCTTCATCAACGGGAAACTATCTTCAGAATTCACCGACAAGCTGGAAGGTCAGCAACTCAAGGAAGGGTTCATCGGCCTCCAACTCCACGACAAGGGAATGATCGTAGAGTTTAAAGATCTCTTCCTGAAGAAGGGGTAATACTTACTTTCTTTTGTCTTCCTTGAACTTAAAAGCTTCTCCGCCCACCAGATCCCCACTTGTAAACGAGGGGCACCAATGTTGCTCGATGTGTTGGATGACGAGGTCCGTTCCGGTAAAATGATCGACGCCCGGAGGTCGCTCCGGGTTGTACATTGTATCTGTCATGTCACGCATCAGAGCGACATTTTTTCCGAGCTTCACCATTTGCCGAATCCCAAAGGGCCGGCCCAAAACACACATGTTAAGGTGCACTCCACACAGGATGACATTCTCAATTTTTC
Organism: Akkermansiaceae bacterium; assembly: GCA_905181965.1. Taxonomy (GTDB): domain Bacteria; phylum Verrucomicrobiota; class Verrucomicrobiia; order Verrucomicrobiales; family Akkermansiaceae; genus SW10. Next base: position 9,732 of record CAJIZY010000006.1, on the reverse strand, counting down.
GTTCGGCCAAAAGGTTCCAGGTTTCCTGCCCGTTGTCAGTAATGGCATCACCCTTCATGATCTCGATCGTCTTAATCTGTCGGGTCCAGGCCTCCCGGATTTCACATTTCTCCCCTTTGCAACTGCAACCCATATCCGAATCATCAATCGGCAGCACGCCCTCGAATTTTGGATCGGGCCAACACCAGTTGGTGCCCCAACGTTCTTTCACGCTAAGCGGGAAGGGTGTTTTTGAAAAGGGTGCGGCTTTGGCAAGCTTGCGTTGAGGGGTATTTTCGTAAAACGAGACCACGCTGCTGGGAGCATGGATGATAAAGATTCCTTTTTCCCGCGCCGCTTTGATCATTTTATTCATGGGCCCGGCCAACTCCCCCACCCGCCTCGCTGCGGATTCACACCAATGATCGTCCCACATGTCACAGATGATCAAGGCCGTCTTTCCGGTCTCCCACTTGGCTTTCGTCTCAGCCGCTCTCTTTGGCGCTTCTTTGGATCGTGACCGAAGAGTCAGACCCAGTTTGTTATCTTCTGCCATGAGATTAGGGGTAAGTGCCATCGTAATTGCGAATAAACCGAACAGTCGCCTTGGAAATTGATTCATCCAGGCACTCTAGAGACCACCGGATAAACTCACAAGATCAAAGGCGGGCTGCCTACGCATGCCGGTCAATCAACACGTCCGATACAGATGAGTTCCTTCATCGTCCTCGCGTAGATCCTTCCATTGCTGAAAGACAAACTCGAGAGGGACCAGGTCTTGCCCGCCGGCCCGAGGTCGCTGGTTGAGACGAGGGCTTTTTCATCGAGAATCGGCGCGTTCCATTTTAAGACATACACCATCCCGATCATGGTGGGCAGGTAGAGCTTTTCCCCAACGACGATCGGACTGGCTGCGGAACAATGTCCCCAGCCGCTGCCGGCATTGCGTTTGTCGTTGGTGGCAAGAAAGCCCTTCGCGTTGCGCATGTCGTTGGGAAGGGCTTTGTTCCAGAGTAGTTTGTCTTGGGCCTTTTTTCCCCGCACGACTTGCACGGGGACTTCGAGGTATTCCACCTTGCCCGTTTTCACGTTCACGCGCCCGATGCGAAACCCGCTAAAGGAGCGGAAGTAGTGATAGTCACCGACTAAAAGATTGGTTTGGTAAGTGAAGGGCTTTTTAAAGGCTTTCAGTTTTTGACCGAATTCGATTTGGTATTTTCCGTCGACCTGACGGCAGATCTGCACGCCCTCCAAGACGGAAACCTTGTTGCGGATCTTGCCGGTTTTGAGACCGATCGTGAAATGATTGTTGCCAACAAACTGCGCGGTTAGGTCAGAATTGGAAACTCCGTTTTGATGTGAGACGTAGCCTTTCAGCGGAAGATCCCAGATCGTTTTTCCATCCGCGGCATTGAGTAAAGAAATCCCGTACGGTTCTTCCGGCGGCTGATGTCCGCCGCCGCGCGCGGTGAGGATGGTCTTGGTGCTTTTTCCGAGGAGGGGAGTGGTGTGGATGCTCGTTCCGGATTCTCCGGTCCATGCCAGCTCGCCGGTTTTCATGTCGTAGGCATGCAACCAGGTCCAGTAAGCACGGTCCCGGCCGAGTGGTTTGGCCCCCGCCTTGGTAGTGACTTTCGGATCGAGATTAGATGGCTTGACGCGAACCACGATGACTTTGCCGTCGTGCAGAATAGGCTCGTGCTGGCGGGAGTGATGCCTCCCAAAGGGCACCCAGGTTCTTCTGACCAGAGCTCCTTGCCGTCGAGGTCGAAGCACTTCATCGACCCTCCGACATTGGTGAAGCAAACCCGCTCGCCGTCGGTCACCGGCTGAGGCAGCGGTGTTGTCGCTGAAGAGACTGGAGAGATCGGTGTCCCGGGTCCAGCCGGGGAGCTCACACTGCGCCAGAGCTCTCTGCCGGTCGCGGCATCGAAACACTGTCCGATGATGAAGCGAACCGGTTTCGGCATCGCCGTCCGTCGGGAGCATGCGAGGCGACAAAGAGCGCGGCCCTTGCCCGAAACAACGACGCTCCCCTGCCCGGTATTCGGGAGAGGGACGCGCCACACAGACAGCCTTCGTCTTGCGATACTGCTGAAACTTCGAAAGGAGCGTTCCCCTCGACGATAAAATTGCCATTCGGACCAGCAGCTTGCCCCCAGTCATCACATCGGGCGGTCCCAGCCAGCAAATGAGCCGCGAGGAAACTAGCGAAGATCTTTGAAAACTTCATAGCAAAGTTCTTTTACTTAAAACGCGAGATTTCTCCTATCAGATCAATTCACTTCAAACTCATAATCCAAGCCGAGATGTCTGCCACATCCTGCCCGCTCAAGGTATTCGAGAAACTGGCGGGCATAATAGAATTCTTGGCATCAACGCGCTTCTTGACTTCGTCGGGCTTCACCACAATTTGCTCTCCAGTCAACAGCACAAGCTTCATACTCAGCGCGGTCTCCTCGCCAATCATGCCGAATAAAACGCGTCCGTCCTTCATTTCCAGACTCGTTTGCTGGAAACCTTCCACGATGTAGGCATCGGGCTCAAGCGTTGATTGGATGACATAATCCATATCGCGCCGTTTTCCGATCCCCATCAAATCGGGTCCAATAGCGACGCCCCGATTTCCCACCTTGTGACAGGCGAAACAAGTTCCCCTTCCAAAAAATAGCTCCTTCCCATGCTTCAGGTCGGCCTTGGGAAGCGCTTCCTTTGCCCCAGCGATAGTCGTTTTCTTGGCCCCTGCTTTGGAGAGAAAGACCTGATACATTGATTCACCCCCAGAACCTCCGACCTTGTTCCCGCCAAGCACTACCTCTCCAGCCTTAACTGATCGCCGATAAACCGGAAACGATTCGCCATTACTAATCTTTAGCATCATGTCGGTTTTCTCCATCCCTGCGACAAGAGCCTTTGGCGGGGCCGTTCGTCCATCGTATGCAAGATAAAGAACGGCCGGCAGATTGGTTTGAAAGCGAAGAAATTCCGCATCACGATTGGCCTTATCGTCGTTGTGGGTGCGGAGATGAGTTGCTCCCGCGAGAGCGTCCGGGATCCCGGTAAAAGTGTACTGACGGTCGGCATACACTAGGACACCGCGCTGCAAGCCATCAAGATTTGCCCGGTAGGATTTCGCGAACCCTTTCCCACCGATCCCCTCGACGAACAAACGATCCTTCCATTCCGATTCGGTAATCTTGTAGACCGTAATCGATTCAATCTCTGAGACCCTTCGCTTCCCATCAAAAATGGCCGCCTTAATGGTCATCTCATCAGATACCGTGATCTCTTTGGGCGCCTTGGGTGAAGTGTTGGTCGGACTGGAACCATCCGAAGTGAAACGGATTTGGAACGGGGTCTTAGTTTCAAAGATCACCTTTGTGGAGTCCCGAAAATTGCGCTGAGACGCTCTAATCGTCAACCCCGACCCAAAGCCTGACTCCGAACCCTCCAAAAATGACAATGCCCTTTGCTGCAAATCCCGGTCACCTTCCTCCATCAGCCCCAGTGCCGCCATACGGCGAATGCCCTCTCGGTCGTCTGCGAGCATTTTGCGACGTTCATTCTCGGGCAATTGCCGACGCATCACCTGCCAATCGGTGTAGAATGCAATCCGCTCGCTTTCCGGTGCAATGGCATCAACAATGGTCTTGCTGTGCCCACCCCAGCCAATGCGATCGAGCGACTGCATCGCAGCAGTTCGAATCCGCGACTCATCGTCAGTGAGAAGCTTGATTAAAATCGGCACCGCTTTGTTCACTTTATTCTCGCCGAGCACTCGCGTGGCCTGAATACGGAGGTTGAGATCACCACTTTTAAGAGCAATTCTTATGATCTCAGCATGATTAGCATTCCGACCATTCTCGATGTGGCCAAGAGCCCAAAGACTCCAGGTCGCCTGAGTTTCGGTCAGAGCGTTGGATTCAATCGTTTTAATCAGTTCCGAGCGCACCAAATCTCCACGCCGAACCAACTCGTCCTGCGCGTTGACTCGCCAGACGTGTACTTGGTGACCAATGTCCTCTATCAGCTCTCCAAAGCTCCATGTCTTAATCTCTTTTTTACGTTTCGCAGTGTTCCATTTCGACTGCGCAATCAATGGCCTCTCATGACGCAAGCGGAACACCCGTCCCTGATACTTTGCGCTCTCTTCCGCAGTCCACTTTTCCTTGGAAACATACTCGGTGCCGTAAACTGAACCCCAACCCGCGATATACAGCGCTCCATCAGGACCGACTTCGATATCAGTCGGACGGAACAAGCTCCGACCTTTCGCCCCCTTGTAGCCCAAATCCCCAGCTTGGGTCACCCCACCATCAATGATCTTCCTTTTTTTCTCGGCAGGAACTTGCAAGGCCCCCTTCCATTTCGGTTTGTAGAGAAAGATACAGTTATTCGTCCAATCAGCGATCAGATGGCGGTTACGATATTCCTCTGGAAAGTGCTCTGAAGTGTAAAACACAACGCCAGTCCCCGAACCACTGACACTGGGAAAAAGATCAGATGATGGGGCAACAGCTGGATGCTTGCCCATCCAATCAAATTTCCATGGATGACGCATTGAGTAATGGCCATGACGAATCGGCATAAAAATACGGTCGGCCGGCGGCCCCGGATCGTTGTCGGTGGCGAGCCAGTTAAACCCACTGTCCATACACATGTCCCAAGGATTACGCATCCCCCGCGCATAGAGTTCGAGGTCGTGGCCGCCAGCCCGGCACCGGAAAATCCCACCCTCTTTTTCATCCTTATTGATGGGATGATAGCTCTTCTTGTAGGTGTCCTTAGTGTAAACCTTACTGAGCGGATACTCCGTCTTGTCGTCGGACTTAATTCCCATCAGGTCGCGGATTGGTTTAGGCGCGTTCGGCTTCACCCAGGTGTTACCCATCGTAAAATAAAGCCAACCGTCCGGCCCCCAGATAAAACTGTTCAGGGTTTCGTGAGTTTGTTGAGACCAGTGAAAATGATCTGGTATTCGTCGGCAACATCATCGCCGTCGGTGTCACGCAACACTGTAATCTCGGGCGCATTAGCAACCCATAATTCGTCACCCTTCCAAGCCATCGACTGGACACAATTCAGCCCCTCAGCAAAGGTCTTCACTTTCTCTGCAAGCCCATCGCCATCCTCATCAATAAGGATTTTGATATAGTCGGTTGGGGAATCTTCCTTGGGCTGCCGGTATTGTGGTCCAGCACCCACATAGAGTCGTCCGTGTTTGTCAAAACACAGAGAAGACGGATTGATGATGTGGGGTTCTCGGACGAAAAAATCGACTTCGAATCCATCTTCCACTTCGGGGAGCGCATCTTTATCGACTTCGGCGAAGAGAGCTGTCGCCAAAAAAATGGGGAGAATAAAAAAGAACGATTTCATTTGGATAAAAGGACTACGATTGGAAACAGGCATTTTACTCATCAACATAGAAAACATCGGAATCATCAATATCCGGGATTCCGACCACAAGCACCCGCATTTTCCCAACAGCCCCATGCACCACGCCTGGAGGGATATGGACCATCGTCCCTGGCCTTACTTCCTGTTCCTTCCCATCAAGCAAGACTTTACCCTCGCCCTCGAGGACATAGTAAAGCTCGGTTGAGATTTTGTGGTAGTGAGTTTTAGCTCCGTCAATATCAACCGCGTGAGCCCAAGCTGCCACGCCTTCATCACCCTCACTGAGGAGGCGATAGCGATGTCCACAAGCACTCCGTTCCTTGGCTGCCTCATCTTGGTGACGGATAATGAGATTGTTAGGGTTCTTTGCCATTTCGAATACTATACTCAGCGAGCCGAGCGTAATCTTCAAGCTAGGCGATCTTTTCTTGAGCGATTGAAGAACGAACCCCTAATAAGTTTGTTCAAGGTTCCTAATTCTACGGTCCAATTCTACCATAACGGACACGAAAGCTTTGCTTTCTCGGCGAGCTTCCTAACGGGCGATAAAACAGATTTAGTTTAGGCCGGCTCTCAATATTTGGATTTTCGGCCGCCGTGATTGTATAGCGCTGATCATTCACACCAATATCAGCAGTAGAATTGACCCGCAGGAAAAGATATTTTCCACCCGCATAGCTGGAATTTTCTTCATAAAACTTTTGCAGATATTGGGTGATTCCGCTCAGCCGATTTGAGGTTACGACCTCCCCGCTATTACTTGTCGAGTAGTCGAAGATCGTATCTTCCAATTTCAAAACAGCTGGATTGCCCGTCGGAGTCTCGCTGTATTCAAGAATGGGAGTTGTATCATCCTTAACCCCAAGCACCCACAAATCAGCATCCCACTGGGCGAAAGTGCGCACGACGTGTAATTCTAGTTCAGCCAGAGCAATCTCCATTCCATTTTTAAGAACCGGCAATTCAAAGATGAGCACTGCATCTCTTCCACCAGCGGAGGGAATTGAACCCACTCTTAAAGTTTCAAAGCCACGAATCGCTGTAACCGGAGAGCCTTCGGCGAGGACATAGTCACCAGCATTGCCTTCAATTACCTCGCTGCTGGAAAACCCAGGAACGGGAAGGCTCAACCTCGTCGGCGCCCCTCCTCCTTCAAAGGTTCCTACCACCTTCCAATCGATAAGATCCGAAGAAGTCTCGATCTCAAACAGCGAAGCGTCAGCACCTTGGACACTCCAAGACGCACCCTGCGGTTTCATCGAAAATCCAGATGCTTTCATGAAGCCCAAGCGCTCCGTCGTTTGCAACAGCTCTCTCTTCATAGCTGCCAAATCATCTGCTCGCTCCGGCAAAGAATAGAGATTGTTGATTTCATAAGGATCTCCATCACGACTCGCATCATAAAGCTCATTCCAACTACTATCGTCGGAATAGTTGACCAGCTTGAGCCCATCGGCCCGCCGCAATCCAAGATGAGGAACAACCGCCGCAGCTGGAAACTCCGGATCGATATTGTATGAAAAGATAAAAGAATCACGCCAATCACTTGGTGTAGATCCAGTCATTAAGGGGACGAGGCTACGACCCTGCATACTCTCGGGAACCGGCACTCCAGCCAGCTCAAGGATTGTCGGTGCAATATCAACATTTAGGGCAATTGGATCCACGGCAAGTGGTTTCGATTGACCGGCGGGATAGCGAATCATCAAAGGAATTCTCAAACTTTCTTCATAAGCCGAACGTTTGTCACCTAACCGATGCTCTCCTCTAAAAAATCCATTATCGCTGATAAAGATCACGGCCGTATTATCCGCGATTTGCAAATCATCGAGGTGCGCCAGAATATCACCTACATTTTGATCAATCCCCACTACGGTTCGCATGTAGTCACGGAGTTGACTCTGACTGGATCCCCCGTTCGCTCTTGGGGCAAATGGCGGAGGAACCGAGAGATTCGGAACCGCTACCGCAGTATCAGAGGAAAACAGTCCACGATTACGTGCCGGCGGGGTCCAAGGTTGATGAGGCGTTTTGAAGCCAAGGACTGTCAACGACGGACGCCCAGCCGCATGTTGGGCCGTAATAAATTTTTTGGCCTGCTCTGTCGAAACATCATCGACCCAATCACTCTCCGATGAAGTGAAAAGCGAGCGACCCGACTCATCAAAGAATTCTGTATTAAAGTAGGTTCCTTGACCTTCGAATGACACGGCGGTGTCGAAGCCTGGACGATCGACTTGCGTGCCCATATGCCATTTACCGAAGTAACCCGTCGTATAACCTGCGGCTTGTAGCAAGTTCGCATAGGTGACTACGTCGCTAGGAAAGTCGGTATTATTATTGGTAATACCGTGCTTATGAGGATACTGACCCGTCAGCATGGTAGCGCGCGCAGGAGAGCACAAAGAGTAGACACCGTAGCCATTGTCAAAATGAACCCCCTCTTGCGAAAGCCTGTCTAAATTGGGTGTATTGTTTTACCGGGTTGGACAACCAAGGAAACCGAGCAACCCTTCCCCTGGATTCAATAGAATCCTGCATGAAACTCGTCGCGTCCCATCGCTGGTCGTCAGGAATCATCACGATGATATTTGGCCCCTCTGGGATAGGCCGCGGATTAGCTGTCGGGTCTATTGAAACAAACCCGTTATTCTGATCTTTGAAAACACCCGAGAAAGCAACGTTGTCGATCTGCACATTTCCTCCCCCTGCGTCTCCCGACCAAACGAAGCGAAACGAAGCCTTCTCACCCGGAGGAATTCGACTTACTGAACCGATTACCGGCTCTAAGACCAACGAAACATTTTCAACTCCTCGAGCAATCCAACTGTTGGTGTAAAGCAAGGTTAGATCAGCTACCTCAGAGTCGCTTGTCGCATTGATCAACTCACCAGGCTCTGCCAAATAACGGAGCTCTAATTTATCTGGAGAAGTCGCAGGATTAGCAAGTCCACGTGCATCGAAATGAATCGCGCCCAACTCAAAATGATAATCACTATGATTTGTAATCGAGAAATCTCCTTTTAATTGGTTCACATTACCGGAGTCCGCAAACTTCCAAGAACTCGTACCCTTATTGACTTCGCCATTAGGCGGCGGATTCCCAAAAGGACCAATCCGAACTCCAGGAGATCCATCCGCCAGAGTGGCGCTAGTGATGGCCAGAGACGCTCCAAATGTCCCTCCATTCAGAAAGTCTTTATTTGTCGCCTGGCCTAGCCCTCCCCATCCCTCTGCTGAGGCGTTTCCTCCGATACTCCCTGTTAAATAAAGATTCCCCAAACTCGACCCCATCGGAGTGGGATCATAAGTGGAGTTCGAATCAGGGGTATCGTCTTGAATTCCGGAATTATTATTTCCAGATCTACTATTTTCAAAGGTCTGCCACCCGATGATGTGCTGCTGCGCGACCGAATTTTGGACACTCAAAAAACCAATAAACCCGAGGATGTGGTTTTTTAAGATCTTCCTCTTTTGACGAATGGAAAACATGGGATTGATAGCGTGTGATTTTTTAATATCTCCTGCCTAAGAAGATTAAGGGATGAAGATGAATCCCAAATGAATGAAAGCTATTCTCATGATAAAACTGGTCTCGAATAAGTCAAAAAGGACGCCTTCGTCGAATCCGTTTTTTTGAGCGACTTCCGAATTTTCTAATCAACAAAGCAGCTCATCCCGCCCTATTAAGGGCTCTTCGGTCACGCAATCAAGTCGTGGACCACGTTGCCGTGGACGTCGGTGAGGCGATAATCACGCCCAGAATAGCGATAGGTAAGCTTCTTGTGATCGAGGCCCATGAGGTGGAGAATCGTCGCGTTCATGTCGTGGACATGGACGCGGTCCTCGACGGCTGATAGTCCAAACTCATCGGTAGCACCGTAGCTAAAGCCTTTCTTAACTCCCCCGCCCGCCATCCAAGTCGTGTAGCCGTAATGGTCGTGGTCGCGGCCTTTTTTTCCTTCGGAAGTGGGCGCACGCCCGAATTCTCCACCCCAGACGACAAGCGTCTCATCGAGTAAACCGCGTCCTTCTAGATCTTTCAGCAAGGCCGCGATTCCCTGATCGCATGCTTTCGCAAGCTTCGCATGCCCACCAACGATATCACCGTGACCGGTGTCCCAAGCAATATCGTATCCATCGATAGAATGTGAGAGCTGAACGACGCGCACGCCCTCCTCGACTAGGCGTCGAGCGATGAGGCAGCCTTTGGCAAATTCGCTCTCCCCATAAAGTTTCCGGGTTTCCTCACTCTCCTTTGCAACGTCGAAGACTTCCGGCACTGAGAACTGCATCCGGAAAGCCATCTCCATAGCCTGAATCCCAGCCTCAAGGTTTTGATCCTGCTCGAGT
>CAJIZY010000005.1 GCA_905181965.1 Akkermansiaceae bacterium | reverse complement strand
ACATCACGAGATAGGCCCGGCGAATGAGCGTCCTTCGCTCGGCGCGACCGAGTGGTCTTAAATTTCTTGTTCGCCATGGCTTCATTCAGAAAGGCGTCCACTTCGCCATATCGATGTTCAGCGGCCACTGGCTGGAACGACCAATGATTGGAGGGCGCAACAATCTTTTTTCTTTTTGGCGAGAGCGTTTCCGCTGAGAGCCAGCATTACGCAAAAGAAGATTTGGAGTAGCGGTTTCACGAATGGATGGAGATGCTTAAAAAATGGCCCAACAGAATATATAGCCCAGAACTATAAGAAAACTTTCAAGTTCATCCAAATAAGCCTTCAAAGCCCTCCTGCCAAAAGCAAGTTTCTAGCAGACAACAAAAATCGGCTAGCTAACTTACTCGGCAGGAAAAAATAGCGAAAGGCTCCTTTCATTTATTTTTTCAGTATGCTAGTTAATAAAGGGACGATTATTGTTCAAATGCTAGAGCTTATTTTTCCGGCCGTGATTATTGCAATTTTCGGCGCCATTTTCTTCATTTCCAGAAGGCGGGAAAAAGCTCGCACGGAAAAATTGGCGACGATTTCCCAGGAGTTGGGTTATCCGTTTCAAGCCGCGATGGACCCTGAACGCCTAGAACGTTTGGTCGCTTTTCCGTTAATGAACATCGGCCGCGGTAAAAAAATAGAAAACGTGATCTCCGTTGACTGTCCTTCCGCCGACATAGCAATATTTGATTATCGCTATGTAACCGGCCATGGAAAGAGCCGCAGAGTCCTTCGGCAAACGGCAATGTCGGTGGAGTCAACGGGTCTGGTTCATCCTGTTTTCAATTTGCGACCGGAAGGATTTTGGTCCAAAGTGGGATCCGTTTTTGGCGGGCAAGATATCGATTTCGTAGAGCACCCAAGCTTCTCCGAAAAATACGTTCTCAAAGGGGAGTCCGAAGAAGAAGTTCGAATCTACATGGATACGATCCTATTAGATTTCTTTGCTGTTCAGGATAATATTTGTTGCGAGGCTCGGGAGGGGACAATTCTGTATTATCATCGTTATACACGTGTCGCTCGTAGGGAAATATTGATCTGCAAGGCCCTCACCAGATTCCCAAAAGGGAAGAAGAACTAACTGCTAGGAAATTGCTTTTGGCGGGAGGGCTTTGAAGCCGCCTTTGGACCGGATCGGATGGGGGAGAAAGGGGGTTGATGTAAAGCTGGATTAATTACTTATGCGACCGCTGAGGAAAACGGGATATTTTATCCATCAATTACTTTCAGTAAACGGATCCCCTCAATCGACTTGACCTACACGCCGCAAAGGGGTGTCGATCTTCCGGAATGGGAAAATGGTCACCTTCACTTTATTGAACACTCAAGCGCTGATCAAGGTGATGGCATATTCAAAGTGACCGTTCGTTCACTCGTTCCCCTTTCTGAATCGGCTACTCAATTTTTACGAGTCAAGGTAGGACATCCGAACCCATGAATTTAGGGGCTGAGGTCGTTTGCTTATTCCTAACCTTAACCCTAGCCCTAGAATTCCATCATTTTCTCGGATGCCTTTCAGGCAGAAGGCAGGACAAATCGTCTCCTTTACATTCCGATAAATTGGACTGTCCTTCAGGATTGTTAGGGCTTGCATCTCGCTATAAACGCAACTAACTTGCATTAAGTTTTTGCTGTGGATTCTTCAACTCAAATAGGCTCACTCCCGCCCGTTGTGGCAGTTCGCCCACTACTTCTGCTTACCGGTTTTTTAGGAGCAGGTAAAACTACAGTACTAAAATATTTATTGGACTTGCGAAGCGAAAGCACCTCGCTGATGTGCTTTTAAATGATCGTGAAAATGCCACAATCGACCGTGAAACTTTGAAAGACTATGCAGCAAATGTTTCAGCACTAACGGGCTCATGCGTCTGCTGCGAAGGTTTTGACGAGCTGGTAGACATGGTTCTCAAGGCTTCAAGAAGCAAGCACGACCTTCTTTTAATCGAACTAAACGGAACCGCAGACCCTATACCGCTTTTAGAATCTTTCACACTACTGGAATCTAAGTTTTGTCTGCGCCCACGCTGGCAGGTTTGTGTCATCGATGCTCGTCACTTTGGGAAACGGGGTAGCTTTGAAGATCTCGAAAAGCTTCAACTGGAGACAGCCAGTCATTACACTATTTCCTGGAGTTCCGAGCTGACAGGAGATGAAGAACGTGAGTTGGAAAAGAGAATACTAGCTATCAATCCCCAGGCAACGCGCACTACGCCGTCCTCGCTAGCAGATGCCTTAAGTCGAGCGATCTACAAAAACCGGCGCTATACCTTTGTGAAGAAGGATTTGAATCAATCCCCCCCATCTTCACCCAACTTTAAGCTCAGTCCACCACCGAGTCAAAATCTTAACGAACGCCACAAAATTGCGCACGAATTTACTGGCTGTAATATTGTTTTTCCAAAGCCAGTCGAAGCTTCAAATGTCCCAGTATGGCTCGAAAAGCTCCCGGTTTCCGTTATGCGAGCCAAGGCTTTAGTAGAGCACCCAAGCGACGAAGACTCTCGATACCTGTATGAGCGCGTTGGCGAAATCGTGTCCCCCAGCCCGATCCCCGTTCGCGTCTCAAAGAAAGTGTCCTGCTCTGGGATCTTTATCGGGGCGGATCTTGATCCCAGAGAGATCCTCCGTGTGTCCCAAGAATATCTGCATCCAGATTGTCATTTTGCTGAGTTATGAATCTTGGAGCCCCAGCTAGAAAACGAATAAACAGACCTCTTTCTTCGTCGGAATTTAGGTGTGACTGCTAGGAATTTGCTTTTGGCGGAAAGGCCGTGAAGAGCGGAATTGGGTGGAGTTCATGGGGGAGAAAGGGGGTTATTTCGACTCTAACGCTTGGCAGGCTGAACTGGAGGATCGAGTCGCCGCTTCCGGGTGACTCATGGTTGAAGATCGCGAGGTAGAGTTTCTTGTCTTTAGTCGTGAGATAGTAGGGCGTCATGCCCTTGGGGACAAGATGACTGAGGTCAGTCCAATCCCCGGAAACAAGGTCTTCCAGCTTTTTGAAGCGAATGAACTTATGCTCATCCGGATCGGTTCCGCGGGCATAGGATTTCGTGAAATAACTCGTCGCGTAAAAGTAGCCGTCGAAGAAATCGAGATCGTTGAGCACCAGCCCTGTCTTCTTCCACGAGCCTGCGGGCCCGGTGCGCTTCGTGGGATCAAAACTGTCGTAGATCTTGAACTCTTTTTTCTCCCAATCCACGACTTCCACAATCCGCCCCTTTGCCGAATTAATGACATAGAGCTTTCCATTCACAAAGGTCAGGGCTCGGGAATATCCCTGAACGGGAACCTTGAGCACGGACTCATCTTTACCGATCGCTTTGAAGCGAAAGACATGCCCTGAATTGGGATTGATGGTATAAATCCAACCCGTCTCAGGATCGAGGACGACATCGTGGGGGCGATCCAAGGTAACGCCGGCAATCTTTTTGGTCTGGGCGCTGATCTTATCACTGGCGGGGCTCTTGAAGGCGATGATGCGATGGTGATCGGTATCGTTCAGGTAGTAGAGCTGGTCTGCCGGGTTATAAACAAGCGAGTGATGCTTCTTGAGCGGCAGCGGCGAAATCTTGAAGGGCTCCTTGGAACTTTCACGGAACATGATCTGACTGCCGAAGCAGTCGCTCACGATCTCCAGATCTTTTGTCCCGAAGGCGAGATGAGTGGCCCCCTTAAATTTTGTCGCCGGACTGCTTGAAACATAGACCGCGACTTCCAGCCCAAAATTCTCCTGATCGTTCGACTTCTCATCGCTGAAAACTGAAGGTGACGACAGGGCCAATACCGAGCCAATCAGGAATAGGATTAGGCTGAGCTTCATCGTGCTTCCGGGATGGAATTTTGGGTGTCCAGAAACTGGTTCAGCGACCCTCCGACAAAAGCAAATTCCTGGCCGCCAGCAAGATCAAAAGCCAGAGGCAATCCTTTGGCCCCCCGGCCACCTACCCGGACTTGATCGACTCCCAAGCCGCCGCGCCCAAGTTGGTCGCCATCCGGCACGACCTTGATCCTTTTTTAGGTGAGACCCGGCGGGGTCGGCGTTACAAAAACTGTAGGTCAATCCCAGGTTTGTGACTGCTAGGAATTTGCTTCTGGCGGAAAGGCCGTGAAGAGCGGAATTGGGTGGAGTTCATGGGGGAGAAAGGGGGTTGATCAGAAATCGCTGCACAATATTCGATGTGTATTTACGGCCCCGCTCATGGGCTTCGAAGATAAGGTGCGTCCGATCCTGGAGAAAAATTGCCTGGAGTGTCACGGGGGGAAGAAGGTGAAGGGGAAGGTCGATTTTTCCAAGATCCTGACAGAGAAGGATGCTGATGCGAATTTCGAGCTTTGGGAAACAGTCGTCGAGGTCATCGAGGCCGGGGAGATGCCGCCGGAGGATAAAACGCCGTTGAGCGAGGAGGATCAAAAGACAATTGTTGATTGGTATCAGATACGCATCGCAAGCGAGCATCGAGGCGAAGGCGACCGTTTTCAAACCGCGTCGTCTTTCCGGCCCGGAGTATCGCAATACCCTGCGGTCGCTTTTTGGATTTGATCTCGAAGTTGCCGTGGTCGAGGCCGAACAGACGGTGGTGAGCGACTCCTCGCTGGTGCTCAAACTGCTTCCCACTGATCCGCCCGGTGCCAGCGGGTTTATCAATGACACAAATGCGGCACGGCTCTCGCCGAATCTCTGGGACCAGTATCTTCATTTGGGCAACGCGGCCCTTGAAAAGCTTTTTTCAAAAAGTGGCCGGGCGCAACTCAGTAAATTGATGGGCGCTTCATTTTCCGATGAATGGCAGTCGGATGATCTTTCGCCTGAACAAGCCGAGCGTCTTATTCGGACCTTTGCGCCTCGTGCCTTGCGTCGTCCGCTTACGGAGGAACAACTCTCAAAAATACTCGCGGGTATTGCGGGCAAGAAAGGTGCGGAGCTTCTCGCTGCGACCAAGTTTGAACTCAGGGCCGTCCTCATGTCGCCTCAATTTTTTTACCGGGGACTTCTCATGAAAGGGGAGCCGGGTAAGCAGCAGGCGGTGGATCCCTTTGAACTCGCGGAGCGGCTTTCGTATTTCCTGTGGGAAGATCGGCCCGACGAAGAACTCACGCGTTTGGCTCTCGATGGCTCCCTGAGTGATGAGAAAATTTTCAACTCGCAAGTCAGCCGGATGCTCGCTTCTCCGAAGGCCCGGAGTTTGGCCGAGAGCTTCGGTGCCCAGTGGCTGGGGATTGATAGTCTCGATGAATTGGTGGGCAAAGATCCTATCCGGCATCATGCGCTCAAAACCCAGGCCATTGATTTCCTTAACTATCTTTTTACAGAGCAACGGCCGGTCATGGAGTTGATCGACTCCAAGGTGACCTTTGTGAATCAAGGAACTTCCGGATTTTATGGCAAGGACCGCCAGCGGATGAAGCGTTACAACAAGGCGAAGGGGATCGAGCGTCAGCGCACCCCGAATCAAAAACTCGAGCTGGTGCATGCCGAAGGTCGGGGCGGACTTCTCACTATGCCTGGCATCCTGACGATGAACCAGGGACCCATCCAACGCGGCACCTGGATGCTGCGGCGGATCATGGGCGTGGAAGTTGGAGAGCCGCCTGCGGATACGCCGCCGATCAAAGGAAGCCCGCGTGGTGAAAACCTGAGCTTTCGAGAGCGCTTTGAAGCTCATCGGAGCAACCCCAGCTGTGCTCGTTGCCATGTGAAAATCGATCCGCTGGGATTCGCGTTGGAAGCCTATGACCGGAACGGGCAATTCCTGGATTCATCGGAACGTCTGAAGGGAAAGCCGTCGACAATCGATAGTTCTGGAAAGCTGCCGAGCGGAGAGACCTTCAAGAATTTCGCGGAGCTCAAATCGATCCTGTTGACCAGTCAGCAGGAAGTCATTGTGCGTAATATTGTTGAGCAAACCCTGTCCTATGCGCTGTGTCGAAAGCTGACCAGAAGTGATCAGGCGGTCGTTAATGCTATCACGAAAAACCTTTGTGAGAACAAGGGGACCTGGCTTAGCCTGTTCCAGCAGGTCGCAAACAGCGTGCCATTCCGGGAGACCATGATTGAAGCCACCAGTAAGGACGATGAGTAAGAGCGGTCATTCGATAGCGAATTATCCTTGCCGGGCTTTTAAGGCAGCGGGCTTTGGAGTGTTGGGCCTGCTTGCAGCGAATGCTGAAGAGAAGAAGATTGATCTGAACCCGAGCGAGTTGCACGACCGGGCCTTGAAGGTGATGAAAACCCGCTGTGTTTCCTGTCATGGGCCGGACAAACAGAAGGGGGATATTCGGCTCGATAAATTGGAAACAATTGACCCGGTTGATTTGCAGGAGCTGTATGCGCTGGCCAAGGAGGCGGTTCATTTTGAAGACATGCCTCCGGAGAAGGCCGAGCAACCCAGCGAAGCTGAACGCAAGGTCTTGATGCAGTGGTTGGACAGCCAGTTGACGGGCGATTCGGCCAAGGCGCTCGCTGAGAAGCTTCAGCGCTTTGAGTTTGGCAATGTCGTTAAGCACGAGGAGCTTTTTTCCGGCAAGCATGCCGATCTCCCGGCTTACACCCACGACCGTCGCTGGATGGTCAGCGAGTATATCTTCAGCGAGAAGGCGAATCGTCTGTTGGATTACAAGCCGACCCGGAAGATCTACGGAGACACGCACAATGTCCGAGGTGACAGCGGGATCCACTGGAGCCCGAAGACCGAGCACGGCAACAAGTTCCGCCGCACCATCACCAATCCTTTCCTCCTGCCCGAGAAGGTCGGCGTGCGATACTACGGCAAGGAAGCGCTTACGACTGGACACCTCTTGACGATGGTGGGCAACGCCAAGCGGATCGCCGGACACATGTCGTCCGCGTCGGTGATGAAGTCGCAGTATCCGGCAATGTATGCCTTGATGGAAGTAGAACTGCGGCACCGGGAGATCCTGCGGTCCCGCGAAGACTTTCTGTCCACCGAGGGTTCTATGGATCACCTTTTACAGGAGATCTATGGCGACAAGCACGAGGCGCTGCTGCCCAGGATCGAGCGTGTTGACATCCCGTTCCCAGGGATGCGGAAAAGGATGTTTCCCGGGGAAAAAACCTATCGTATCCAACGCTCCGAGTTCCTTAACAGCCAGGACAAGCAGGACGTCGAGGCGGTCTTCCGAAGCATGGCGACTTACAAAAAGACACCAGACAAAATCACCGAGGAGTGGCTTCCGACAACGCGCTGTTGAGCTACCTCCACGGCCAGGAATCCCAAAGGCTGAATGGGCTTATGGTGACGAGCGGCTGAAGATCAGCGATCAGGTTGACTCGCTCCAATCGATCCGCGACCGCAATACCAAAGTCGCTGCCTTGGGTGATGTCATCACGAAGCACTTACCTGAAATCGACCCCATTCACGCGAACGGTGGTTCCGATGCGACCCTGATGGAAAAGCAGGCCGCCTACACCGACATCATCGTGTCCGCGCTCGCATCCGGCCTGACCAACGTGGTGACCTACACCATCGATGACTTGGGCACGGACATCACGTCGCTGCCCGAGAATGATGAGAAGACCAATATCCACGCGGTCGGTCACGGACAGGGTGGTCGTTCGGCCTTGATGCGGGACGTCATCAAGACGCATCACATGAAGCAGGTGAAAACCTTGGTCACCAAGCTCAAGGCCATTCCCGAAGGAAGAGGCACGATGTTCGACAACACCACAATCATTTACATGCCTGAGACCGGATCCGGCCACCATGGTCCGGACACCGAGGCGCCCATGGTGATCATGAGCGGAAAGAATTCCAAACTCGATATCGCCGGGCGTTACATCCGTCTGCCCTTCCATGGCACCGAAGGCCACAAGACCCTGAGTAACTGGTATACCACCTTGCTCAACACTTACGGCAACCCGATCAAGCACTACGGAGATCTCGACCTCACCATGCAGCGCAATCGCCTCTCGCAAGAGGGCGCGATTGATCAGCTGATGCTATAACCAGCCTTCCTTTTTGGGAAAGAATCATTATAGGTAGAGATAAGAACGATGAGTAAGAGTTGGAACATCGAGCGCCGGACCTTTTTGCGGGGAGCCGCTGGTGCCTTGGTGCCACTGCCATTTCTCAACTTGATGGAAAACAGCGCTAAGGCGGCTACGACCAATCTAGCGGGCGAGTCGAAGCCACCGGTTCGTTTCGTTACTCTCTTCAAACCGAATGGCGTTCATCCTCCCTCGTGGAATATCGAAGGAGGAAAGGAGAATGACTTTCGCATGTCACCGCTGATGGCACCCTTCTCGAAACACAAGGACGACTTGCTCATTCTCGATAACATGGGGGACTTCGGCTTCTCATCACACAGTAATTCGACCCGACGCTTCCTTGCCGGACATCACAAGAACAAAAAATCGGCTTCGGTCGATCAGCTCATCGCAGATCAGATCAGCGGCGACACGGCGCATCGTTCACTCGAGCTTACGACCGAGGGACTTTTTACAAACCAGATCGATTGCAGTTATATTTCCTATAACGAGAAGGGGAATCGCATTCCGCGTGAGAGTGATCCCCAGTTGGTCTTTGATCGCCTATTTCGGAATCCGATGCGCGATGTTAATCAGCGGGATGAAATCTCTAGCCTTCTTGATCGCGTGCGCGATGATGCCAAGGCGCTTCAGCGCAAGGCCGGAAAAGAGGATCAGGAAACTCTGGAGGAGTATTTCACGGTGGTCCGCGAAACCGAACAGCGGCTTGAAAAAATGACTCCGGTGAGCGGGCCGAACGGAGTTGACTTCTCAAGTCTCAAACGCCCCGAGGGTGCCGCAGATCTTAACGAACAAGTCGAAGCGATGCTCGACGTCATGGCGATGGCGCTGTGGACCGACTCGACTCGTTGTATCAGCTACATGCTTGGCAACAGTAATAGCCGCATGATTTTTGATTTCCTTGGGATTCGGAAGCAGCACCACTATCTCTCGCACTTCTTCCGTAATTTTAGCCGGGAAAATATCGATGCTCTTCTCAAGATCAGCCTCTGGCATATGGAGAAATTTGATTACCTCCTGACCAAGTTAAAATCTTATAAGGATCAAAGTGGATCATTGCTCGATCACAGTGTTGTTCTCTTTGGATCTGGGATGGGTCACAGTGACAATCACACGGCCCAGCGAATTCCCATCGTGCTTGCTGGAAAGGGAGGAGGGAAGCTCAAGACTGGACGTTACCTCCGCTACTCCAAGAATCAGGAGCTTGGGCGACTTCATCTTTCTTTACTGCAAAAGTTCGGAGTCAATTCGGATTCTTTTGCGAATTCCTCGACCCCACTGCCGGGTCTTGATGGCGGCGAGTTTGATGAATATCAGGAACGGCCTTTCCAGAGCTGGGTAAAAACCGGGAAAGGCACAATTACGGTCCAAGGGCGTCTGCGGATGTCTGATAATCTCGATGAAGCGAAGGTCTTCTATATTGATGTTTCTGGTAAGTCACCCGTTCGGATTGAGGTCAGTTTTGGTGATTTTCATGGGTTTAATCTGGCTTACCATGTTGGGACTCCGATCATTTTGACGGGAACTACAAGCGAGCGCAACGGACGAGTCGTCTTAACTAAAGTGACGGATCTAAAATCAGTCTTCGGTAAGAGCAAACCAGGTAAAGCGAACGGTTAGATGAATTTACTCTTGCTCAGGGATAGATAGTCGCGCTAAGCCTCACGACGCTTATGACATTAACTTTGAGCCGGCGGGACGTGACCGCATGGTTATTCTACTTTCTTTTTCCTGCGATTGCCGTCGGGCAGCTCAGCATTACTGAATTTGTAGCTGATAATGATGGATCGTATTTAGATAGCGATGGTGAGGCGTCGGATTGGATTGAGTTAAGCAATTCTGGAGCAAGCGCGATTTCAACAGATGGCTTGTATTTAACGGACAATGCTTCTGATCTCACCCAATGGATGTTACCTGATGTGACGATTCCGGCGGGAGGATATCTTGTGATTTTTGCGTCTGGTAAGGACCGAAAAGATCCGCAGGGAGACCTTCATACCAATTTCTCGCTCTCGGCCGGTGGTGAGTATCTCGCGTTAATTGACACTGATGGCATTACACTTTTAAGCCAATTTACTCCGGAATTTCCAAAACAGTTTTTTGGGGTGGCTTATGGAACGGGCACAAACTCGGTCACTGAATCGAAGACCTTGGTTCCTTGGCCTGCGACGGGAACTTGGACGGTCCCTCCAGCTGACATTGAAGATTCGTGGCGCTTAACTGGGTTTGATGATTCTGGGTGGAACTCTGCCCAAACTGGGATCGGGTATGGTTATAGTTTTCCAAATTTCATTGGTGCGGGAGGGGATACAATTTCGGAAATGCGTGGGATCGCGGGAAGTGCTTATCTCCGAATCCCTTTCGACGTCGATAACCCTGCCGAGGTGGTGGAGATGACTTTGGAGTTGTTTTATGAGGATGGTTTTGCGGCGTATCTTAATGGCGAACTTGTCGCTTCTGCGAACCTGCCTGATCCTTTGGCGTTCGATTCGATCTCGACTCAGCGCCGAGAAATCCGCGACGGAGACGCGATGGAAATCTTCCCGCTGGATTTCGCGGGAAAGCTTAGGAGTGGAGAGAATATCTTGGCATTTCAAATGCTCAACGACAGCACGGGGAGCTCGGATGTCTTATTGATCCCTGAATTAACAGCTGAGACTCGTGATCTTTCCGGTGGAGTGATTGGAGGTTATCTAGTTGCTCCTACTCCTGGAGCTCCGAATGCCGGGATTGAATCTTCAGGTTATGTTCGCGACACCACTTTCGATGTCGATCGTGGATTTTTCGAAGCTCCTTTCGACGTGACTATTGAAAGCGCAACTCCTGGAGCTACAATTGTCTACACCACTGATGGTAGTAGCCCGACCTTGCTTAATGGGACACAGGTGACCTCTGCCAATGAGACTTCGCCTCCTTCGGCATCGGTTGAGGTTACCACGAGCACAGTGGTCCGAGCATCGGCATTCAAAGCGGGATTTCGAGCATCGAATGTCGATACTCAAACTTACCTGTTTCTTGATGATGTTCTGAATCAACCGGCAAAGCCACCGGGCTATCCCCTGCCTTGGAGGTCACGAAATGGAAGCACGATCCCTGGTGATTTTCAGATGGATCCCGATATTGTTGGATCTGTATACTCACGAGAAGAGCTTAAGGAATCTCTGCGAGATCTTCCGACAATTTCGATTGTGACTGATGTTGCGAATTTGTTTGACCAACAAACTGGCATTCAAGTCAACCCGCAGGATGCGGGCTCAGCATCTGAGCGGCGCGTCTCGGTGGAAATGATCGATTTTGCTGACGGTTCACCTATCCAGGTGGATGCTGGAATGCGGATGAATGGCAATGCTTCCCGCAATCCTAATCGTGGGAAACATAACTTTCGCCTCGCTTTTCGTAATGAATATGGAGCTGGAAAATTACGTTTCCCACTCTTTGGTTCCGACGCTCCGACCGAGACTTTCAACCAGATTATTTTGCGAGGGGGTAATGGAAATTCTTGGGTGCACCCGACGGCAGCAGTGCGTCAATACGGGATGTATATTCGCGACCAGTGGTTTCGCGATGCCCGTTTTGCGATGGGTTATCCCGAAGCTCTTCAAAACGAAGTTCATGTCTATTTCAACGGACTCTACTTCGGGATGCATCACCTTTTTGAACGGATCGAGGAGGAATGGACCGCTGAGCGCTTCGGAGGGGAAGAGGATGATTGGGAGGGCTTCCGAATCGTTGGAGGAAATCGGATCGAGGTGATCAAGGGAACTCCGGCAGAGGTAAATTCGCAGATGCTCAACAGTTGGCAGGCGGTCCTTGATGCGGCTGAAGCGGGTAACCTTACAGCCGTGGAAGAGTATCTCGATATGGATAGTTTTATCGACTATTTGGTGTTGAACTTTCATGCCGGAAATACCGACTGGGATCAGAATAATGTCCGTGCGATGCGTCGGGTAAATCCACCCGGGAAATACATGTTCTTCTGTCACGACGCGGAGCGGGCGGGACTAAATGGACTCTCTACCGGGAATCTGAACATTAACTCGATTACGCATTCTCGCTCGGGCACTGAGCACCGTCCAACTTCGGTCAATGCGTGGCTGACTGACAATCCGGAATACGCGGCGATTTGCAGATCGGGCCTACAAACACATGTTTAATGATGGAGCGCTGACTCCTGAGAATGGTGCGGCCCAGTGGGACGCACGGGCGCAGGGGATTCGATTAGCAATGAAAGCCGAGAGTGCTCGGTGGGGAGACCACGCTGATTCTAACCCTCGCACTTTAGTGGATTTTGACCGAGGACTCCAAAGAGAATACAATACTTGGTTCCCTAGGCGCACTCCGATTAGCATCAGCCAGTTTCGTGCTGCGGGTCTTTATCCAGAGATTGATCCGCCCGATGCCCTCGCTTTGGAAACGGCACTAAAGGCCTGCTCATCACGAACGATACGGGCGATATTTATTACACGGTCGATGGAAGTGATCCGCGTCTTGCGGGCGGCGGGATTCATCCCAATTCAATTAAGATCAATGGTGCAAAAAGTGATCAGACCCTGATCGAGGCAGGGGCTCCGGGGTGGAGTTATCTTGATGATGGGAGCGATCAGGGGACGAGTTGGAGAGAGCCCGCTTATGATGACTCGTTGTGGGCTACCGGGGATGCTCCACTCGGCTTTGGTTCAGTCAATAATCACCCCTTTGGTGGGCCGTGGATTAATCCTGATAGGAACATTACGGTGTATTTTCGGAAGGAATTTGAGATTACAAATGCGAATCTGATCACTGAGGCGACGGCGCGGGTCATGTCTGATGGGGGAGCGATTGTTTATCTAAATGGGGTTGAGATTGCTCGCGATAATATGCCAGCTGATCCTGTTAATTTTGAGACGTTCGCATCGAGCGACAGTAATATTAGGGAAGGTAATATCGATGTCTTTTCTTTCCTACCGTCCGCTTTCGTGGATGGAATCAATGTGATTGCGATTGAACTTCATAACGGGAGTTCCACGAGCTCGGACATGGGCATGGACTTGCAGTTGGATGTGACTGCTCTCAATACACTCGGCGATGCGGTGACGATCAATGGTCCTACGACGGTTCGAACCAGAAGCTTCGATGGAACCGATTGGAGTGCCTTGAATGAAGCGACTTTTGTGACGGCCCTTCCAGCATCGGCTGAGAATCTTGTCATTTCCGAAATTTTCTATCATCCAACAGGCGATCTAGAGGTCACGGAATACATCGAGTTAATGAATATTGCGGACGAGGCCATCAGCCTTGCGGATGTGGTTTTTACTGGGGGCATTTCTTTTAACTTCTCTAATAATACTATCCTTGAAGCTGGCGAACGGCTCCTCCTTGTGGCGGATCTGGATGGCTTCAAGGCTTCCTTTGGCGATGATCTTCCGGTTGTTGGTTCTTACACTGGCAGGTTAGATAATGGAGGGGAAAGTCTCTCGCTAGATGCAGCTGATGGGACATCGATTTCAGACTTTAGATATAATGATCGAGCTCCCTGGCCACTTCCTGCTGATGGGAATGGCTATTCACTGACTTTAATATCACCGTCTTCGAATCCAGATTTGAGCGATGCGGTGAGCTGGAGAGCGAGTGCTAATCTCGGGGGAAGCCCTGGGAAATCTGATTCTCTTTCTTTTGACGGTTCAACCGCCGCCGAGCTCTTCGAATATTCCCTCGCTGATCCAATGAACGGTATTTCAGGGTCGTTTCAAAACCTCGAGAATAACGGGAGCCTTGATGATTATCTAGTAGTGACGGTGGCCGCAAGATTAGCGGCTGATGATGCTCAGTTCGTGATCGAATTCTCTCGAGATCTGGAAAATTGGGAAAGAGGAACTGCCTTCTATTTGGGATCTGAAGAGCACTCTAGCGGTATTTCGATGCGCAGTTGGCGGGCTCCTGAACCAGTGTCATTCAATCAGCCAATGAAGTTTGCACGGCTAGTATTGACCGCTCGGCCATAGTGGTTAGGCCGTGTCGAATCAAATTAGTGAAATTGGACCCCTTTTTCTTCTCTTAGATCACTGGAATTGGTATCACCTCTTCTTAATGAAAGTACATGGATTCTATTTGTTGATGTTGGTCTTTTCTTCGCTTGTATGTCGGGCTGATTTGGTTGGCCATTGGACTTTCGACGAAGCTTCCGGAACCACAGCTGGGGATAGTTCTGCGAATAATCGGAATGGAACAATCGTCGGAGGCGCGATTTGGAACACTACTGATTTGCCGGCAATCCCTTCCGGATCTTCTGCCGCGTTGCAATTTGATGGGGTCGACGACCAAGTCGATATTATCGGTTACAAAGGGATTTCTGGAACAGGAGATCGAACCATTTCCGCTTGGATTCGGAGTGGCACCAATAGCACGTTGCTTAATAAAGGAATCGTCTCGTGGGGTACGAATCTTGGCACGCAAAAATGGACTTTCCGGGTTCAAAGTCAGAATGGAACCCCAGGCGCTATCCGGATCGAAGCCAACGGTGGCTTTTTTGTCGGCAATACTGTTGTTACGGATGCGGAATGGCACCATGTCGCGGTGACGTGGGCTAACGACGGAACTCCTGACGTGCTTGATGCCAAGCTCTACGTTGACGGAGTTTTGGATGCCGAGTTTGGCAATGCGGATACTCCACCGAGTTCCAGTCAAAGTGTTGCTATTAATACCGCTTCAATTGCCGACGTCCGCATTGGTGATGATTTTCAAACGACACACAACTGGGAAGGCGGGATTGATGATGTCCGTATTTATGATGAGGCCCTGGATGCAAACGCGATTGCGGCACTCGCAATCGGCACTCCAATTGTTACCGATTTCGCAGCCTCCGAAGAAGTGGTAGCTGGTGGTTCACCGGTTGAGCTGAGTTGGTCGAGTGATCCGGGAAATGATGCTTTGGCGATCGATAGCGGGGTTGGTGACGTTTCAGGACTAAGCATGATTACGGTGAACCCAACTGTGACAACAACTTACACAATCACGGGGAACCGGGGGGACGATACTCTCCAGCGCGAGGTCACGGTGTTGGTCGATAGCGCGCCCCTTTTGAATTCATTTACGAATGCTGGTTCCGAAACAATTTTCGCTGGCCAGTCGACTCTTGTCCGTTGGAATGCCTTCGGCGAAGTTAGCCTTAGCATTAACGGGACTGATGTGACTGGGCAAGAGTTCATCGATTTGTCTCCGACCGAAACTACGACTTTCACTCTTACCGCAACCAATCCATTTGGCACCACAACCAAGGAGCTGACGGTGACGGTTCTCGATGGAAATGTACCTGACCTTGGATGGGAGGCAGCCGGTCTCCCGGATGGAAATCTGGGCCAGTGGGATCCGGCGATCAATGCCACGGGGAATAATGGGATTACCTTCGTCAATAATACCGGTGGAGAAGTTCAAAGCGGAACGAGTAATTTCACTGGGGTTACCTCGTGGGTGAATAGTCCAGGCTATAATTTGTCCTCCAACCCTGCCGATTCATGGCAGGACGGTCTTGGTGATCTTGCCACCAAAGTAGATGTATCGTGGGAGATGGTTGTTCGCCCAGGTGATTTTAATGGAACCCATACCCTCTTTAATACGGGTGGTAATGGTGATGGAACTGCAATTGTCCTTACCGATAGCACCCTCGACTTTCGGTTCCAGACTGCCAATACAGACGAGGGCCGCATCCTCATTTCCACTGATCTTGCAGCTCTTGGGAGTGCGAGTGAGTTTTTTCACATTGTGGCGACTGCTGATGTGGGAGCCGGAGTGGTAGGAACGTCTACACTTTATGTGAATGGCCAACTTATCGGTGGGCCGATCTCCAGTACTGGGTTTATTGATGATTGGGATGGAGGTGATCTTGCCGAGCTTGGGAAGGGTGGAAATATCCCGACTAGCACGACTTTTGCCTTCGAGCCTTTCAACGGTGATATAGCGATGTTCAACTATTATGGAGGGCGAATTCTTAACGCGTCGCAGGTTTTGGAAAAGTATACTGCGATCTCAGGTGGTGCGAGTGGACTGGCCATCACCGCGATCGACTACGACCTTAGCTCGGGAGAAATTCGTCTCACTTTTAATTCGGTCCCAGGGCGAACCTATGCTTTGGAAACCACCCTTGATCTTACCGCCGCGAATTGGTTAGAAATCGACGATTCTATTGCAGCGGAAGACACGCAATCGATTGTCGTGATTAACGAAAGCTTTTTGACGGATCCTGGCGCGGCCCGACGATTTTTCCGGATACGTCCGGGGGTCGAATAATGCTTCGATACCTTCTCTGGGATGGAGGTGAGTGCTAGACGGAGCTCAACCAGTTTTGGGTTCCGTTTTTATGAGAAAAATGACCTTACAAAGCCGCAGGATGAAATAGTTTCTGCGAATGGGGAGTTGGACCTACCCCTTGGAGGATAAGTCGCTCTGATACTTTGTTTGAAAAGACAGCTCGGAAATTTTGTAAGATGCAAGGTAGAATAGCTTAAACGATGACACCCTTACTTCCAAAAAAGATGAATAGCTTGAATTGTGCGCTGTTGCTTGGCGCTTCACTTTTTACTGTTTCGGCAACCGCTGCTGAGGTGCCCGCTGTCTTACCAAGGCCTGATATGACCCCACCATCCGATGGCAAGGTCAAGGTCTACATCTTGGCCGGACAATCTAACATGGTTGGCTTTGGTTACCTTGATGGATCCCGGCCTGTTTATCCAAGCATCTATCTCTCGGCTGACCCGGGAATTAAAGTTGGCCGTATGCCGGTTGGCCCATCAGCTCTTCTCAGGCACGGGGTGTATCAATCAGCTGCTAAGAATGCGCCGGCGGGAGCCAGAGTCTCGATCTATTCTGGGGCCTACAAGGCGGGGGCGGACTACAGTGCGATAAAGCAGGTTAAGGAAACCACAGTGGCTTTAGGCACAGTCTCAGCTCAGTTGCCGAGCATTGAGGGGCCTCACACGGTAGTGGTGCAAGCTTTCATCGATGTTCCCATGAGTGGAACGCACGAGCTTCATGCGGGATTTGAAAATAGCGCCCATGCGATTGTGAC
This sequence comes from Akkermansiaceae bacterium, assembly GCA_905181965.1. Taxonomy (GTDB): domain Bacteria; phylum Verrucomicrobiota; class Verrucomicrobiia; order Verrucomicrobiales; family Akkermansiaceae; genus SW10. The sequence continues at coordinate 187,454 of CAJIZY010000005.1, read as the reverse complement.
CCTGGAGGGTAAGGAAGTTTACCGCAAAGAGATCGGCAAGGAGGCGGTCGTTACACCGGTGCCTCTGGAGGAAGGGAAGCGTTATCCGATTTCAATCACTTACATGCAGGGAGGCTCAGCGGCCTTTTGGCTCAAGCATATCGACCTGAAAGGGCATGGTGATCTCACTAGCCTCAATCGAGAGAAGAAATACACTTGGTTTTCCGACGACCAAGGCAAGTGGACGATTCGCAACGACGTGACCTATTGGGAGACACGAATTTCCAAAGACGAAGGAGGAAGCGGTGGACCGCTTACTACGACCTCCAATGGTAAGTTCATCGGGCCTGAAGTTCCTTTTGGTTACGTGATGGGAACTTATCATGATGAGCCTGTTCTCCTCATCGAATCGTCGATGGGCAACCGGGCCCTAAGTTTTGATTTTCGTCCGCCTTCGAGTGGTAAGACTGAGGAGGAAAAGGCCAATGAATATTGTGGCTACGAATATAATTCCATGATTGAAGGCGTTTATAAGACGCTCAAAAATATCGACAAGATCGTTCCGAACTATGGCGATCGAGGATACGAGATTGCTGGTTTTGTTTGGTTTCAGGGACACAAAGATAAGGGGATTCCCAAGGCGGAATATGAGAGACATTTGGTAAATCTGATCAAAGACGTGCGTAAGGAGTTTAAGACTCCGAAGATGCCAGCGGTGGTGGCGACCGTGGGCTTCAGCGGGATGGAGATGGACCCTGGCCATTTTATGACTTGGGAGGCTCAGATGGCGGTTGGTGATCCGAATCAGTATCCTGAATTTGTTGGCGATGTGGCGAGTGTTGACACTCGTCCTTTCTGGCGTTCTCGGGGAGCTTCTCCAACTAACACGGGATACCATTACAATCATAATGCCGAGACCTATGTTCTCACTGGCGATGCTCTCGGTCGGGCCATGGTAGAATTACAAGGTGGTAAGGCGGAGAAACTGACGATTGCCAACCGTCCGCAGCAAAACCCAGATGTGAAAACAATCTTCTCAGATGCTGTTACTGGTAACTTTAACAAACGGGGACCTCACTATGGTCCCGATTATTACCGAGAGATGGGGCAGGCTCTTAAGCCGATCATCATGGACGAGATGGTTCCGGGATTTATTGAGGCGGCTTTTGCTTCAAATAGCCGTAGCGCACTCAAGGGAATCGTGACTGGTAAGAAGACTGGCAGAGCTCCAGCCGATATTCGCAGCGATCTTGATACCTTGATCGACTACTATGATATGGCTGGAGTTACCGGATATGGTTGGAAACCTTTCGGCCCCGAAATGCGTACCGCCGAGTGGTCGTATTTTAGTTTTGATCCACCTGAGAAGCAGGAAGCGGGAAAGAGCGATCGCTTTCGTAAGATCACTTTTCCGAAAGGGATGGAGAATTGGTTCGCTGCTGATTTTGATTCGTCCCAAGCGGGGTGGGAAACGGCTAAAGCACCGTTTGGCAGGATGGGTGACAAGCTCGACCGCCGCCGCCCTTCATGCAATGGAACTCATTGTCAATGCAGTGAGATTCCGGCTACCCTTTGGGAGAAGGAAGTACTTTTGATGAGCCAGACTTTTGAGATTCCGGCGATGAAGAAAGGTCATGCCTATCGCTTGATTTTGGGCGGAGCGGGTTGCGATCGCTCTGGAGAGGGATTTGCGATTTATGTGAATGGAAAGTTGCTCACCCAGGCCAATGGGGGATTCTACCGCTATTCCGGGATTCGTGGGGCTTATATTTATGAGGACATTCTCCCCGAGTTTGAAGGTGGCAAAGTGACGATCGCGGTAATCAATTTTTTACGCTACACGCACTTCAAAAATGTGACCCACTATCATGGCCCGCATCCTGATTTCCGGGGTAAGGAAGTACCACCCAATGGGCACGTTAGCCTTTGGATGGAAGAAGCGAAACTTTCTCCAGCGACTGTTGAAGCAGCGGGAGCAAAGGAGTGAAATATCAGCTCAAGACACTGAAGGCTTGGTGATCGTTATCAATCGGTGGCTGGTCGTCGGGGAGTCTTGTTTAGTTTTTCTTTAGGCTCGCGGGCTTCGTTTTCTTTTTGTTTGTCAGAGGTTTATCTGCACTGATAGGGACGCTCCAGGTTTCGATGCCTTTCTCTACCATCGGGGCTTCTTTTACAGGGAGGTAGGAAGCGAGGCGTTTTTTGTGGGCTGCGTATTTGGGATTTGCAGACAAGTTTGTCCACTCATCGGAATCTTTGAGATGATGGTAAAGTTCTTCGCCTCCGTTGTAGTAGCGCGTATAGCGCCAGTCTTTGTCACGCACTGTGTAATTACCGCGTCCCCATGAGCAGATGGCGGGCGCTTTGAATGGCTTAGACGGATCGAGCATTTGGGGAGCCAAACTAAAACCATCGATATAATCAGGGGCTTTCAATCCGCTGAGATCAGCCAATGTTTTGTAGATATTAATCAGCGAGACCCCATCATCAATGACACGCGCTTCTTTTGTATTCTGATCACGGGTGTCCCAGATGATAAAAGGAACGCGGGTGGTTTCCTCCCACAAGGCAAACTTACGGAAGTGATTCTTTCTCTCCAAGATGGAATCCATGGTCTGACCAAAGAACTACCACGGTGTTGTCGGCATAAGGGCTGGCTTCAAGGGCGTCGATGAGACGTCCGACATTATGATCGGCCCACGAGATACACGCAAGATAGGCGCGCCGGACCTCATTCCAGGCGCTATCACTCTTGAACCGTTTGTCATCTTTGACCTTTGCCATAGCTCGACCAACCGCCGGAATGTCCTCGTGATCTTTGACTCTAATTCTAGGTGGTTTTACCGGATCGGGATAGAGGTCAAAGAATTGTTTGGGTGCGACGAAGGCTAAGTGTGGTTTCACGATTCCTACCGCAAGGAAGAATGGCTTTGCATGCTCTCTCGATAATATTTCCGTGCCGAAACTGGCATTCTTATAATCGTTGTGATCCTCGAGAGGATTTAAGGTGGGCTTAAAGTTCATCTTCGAAGATTTTCCTTGTCGATATCCAGAGTCGTCAAAGATCATGGGGTTTCTCTTCTCGGCTTTGTGGTCATAAAATTCGGTCCATTCCACGGGGGTAGGATTTCGCCTGTGATGAATTTTTCCCGAGCCAAATGTGGCGTATCCATTGTTTTTGAAAAATTCTGGAAGCGAAGTGTAGTCCTCTAACTGCGATTTAGAAAATTTGTCCTGATCATAAAAGGCGTAGAGTCCAGATTTGTAGGGCTCGACCCCATATAAAAGGGCGTTACGGCTGGGAGAACATCCGGGGGCCGAGCAATGAGCATTAGCAAAGTTTACCCCTTTTTTGGCGAGACGATCCATCTGGGGTGTTTGCGCTTGCGGATGGCCGCCGAGAAATCCCGTCCAATCGTTCATATCATCAATAGCGATGAAGAGAACATTGGGCCGAGCAGGTAATTTTTCGGCCTGCAAAAATCCAACTGCCTGAAAGGTAGCCAAAATCGTGATGAGCGGGACATGCAGTTTGTCGAAATACATTTGGAATATTCTTTTTCTTTTAGCTTAAGAGGATCCTGGTTTTTAAGGTTTTGAAGTCAAGCAGCTTGGGAAAATCAAATTGTGGAAGAAAGTTTTTCTCGCCAGCTTTCGGGTTCGCTGGTGTCAGCGTAGAAAATACCTTATCGTCTCAACCACCGTTCCATTCCGATTCAAAACCAATTGCTATGATCCGTTGCTTCGCTGCCTTCTTACTTACTGTTTCACCTGTCTTGTCAGAAAAAGCCCCCTCTCTTACCGTTATTTCCTATAATATTCGAAATGATAATGAGGGAGATAAAGGGCCCCGAAACTGGGAGGGGCGGAAGGCTCTTCTTGCGACATATCTATTGAACCACAAAGCGAGTATCATTGGCCTGCAAGAGGTGAAACATAACCAGCTTCTTGATATGGCCAAAGGGTTGCCAAACTATGCGCATATCGGAGTGGGTCGGGACGACGGGAAAATGGCCGGCGAATTTTCCCCAATTTTCTATGATCATAAAATCTGGAGACTCGATGCTGAGGAAGCATGGGACTTATTGGCTTTCAGATACCCCTGAGGTTATTGCCAGCCGGACCTGGGGAAACTATCACAACCGGATCTGTTCTTGGGCTCGGCTCATTAAAATTTCAGGTCCGGATGAAGGAACCGCTCTCTACGTTTATAATACCCACTGGGATCATCGTAGCCAACCTGCCCGCCTGAAATCGGGTGAATTAATGCTTAAGAAAGTCAAAACCAGAAAGCACTCAGAGGACCCCTATCTTGTCATGGGAGATTTTAATGCCACTACGGATAATCCTGCGATCATTCAGTTTCTCAAGTCTGGGCTCCTTCTCGACCATGCCACAAAGAAAATGAAGTCTTCCAGCCACTGGAAGGCAACGCTCGAAGCTGGCTTACGGATTGATCATATTTTCACTTCGCCCTTTTATAAAAAGGCAATTCTCCAAGTTGATTCTAATGGAGACGGGAAAGGTAACGCTGTTTCTGACCACCACCCGATTCGCCTTCGGGTTTCTTTGGAGTGATTAAGAAATGATCACCAATTCACGGTTCATTTGGAAAAAGTGTGGAGAGTTTTTCGGTCGTGTGCGGTCCAAATTTGGAGAGTCCCGGTGTTACCGGCAGCAACGATAAAGGCGCCGTCGGGGGTCGTTGAAGCGGAAAGAATGGTGTCCGTAATACCGGGTAGGCTTTGGTTGTTGGCTTTAAGATCCTTGGCAGATGCGGTGAGGAGTTGGTTGCTGTGACCGAGGAACGAGATGCCGGCAATTTCGGCCGAGAAACCACCTTGAGATTTGGTTTCTTTACCTGTTTTCGGATTCCAGAGTTTGTAGAGACGGTCGACTCCCGCCGAGGCTAGAATGGACGCGTCCGGACTCCAAGCAAGCGAGAGGATATGATTGTTGTGGCCTTCGAGAGTTTTTTCGAGAGTCGGGGGGTTAAGTTGATGGATTTTGATTGTTCGGTCGGTGGAGGCTGAGGCGAGTCGGTTTCCATCGGGGGAGTAACTGAGAGCGGTGATGGTATCGAGGTGGGCCTTTGAAAGAGTAGTGATGCTAGCTTCGTTTTCGAGATCAAGGAGGTGGATGAGAGAATGTCGGGATGGAATTCCGGAAGCGGCTGCGAGTTGATGTCCGTTTGAATGGAAGGCGACAGCCAAGACACGACCGGGAAACGGGGTGGCTTTTTGGGGGTTGCCCCATTGGCGTTTGATGATCCAGGTGGGAGTGGTGGAGAAGGCGAAAACGGAGTTGTCTGGAAGATGAGTGAGAACGGTGGTTTCGTCTGTAAACGTAAGAGCAGTTGGTGTTTGCGGGGGTGCGAGGGCATCAAGGTCCTGTCCGGTATGAGAGTTCCAAAGATGAAGGGGGAAGGTATCGCTGGCGGTGGCAAGGGACTTGCCATCAGGAGAAAAGGCGAGAGCTTTTACGGCTGAGAGATTTGTTTTGGCGGCTTCAGTTTGGTGCGCTTTCAAGGCTTCCTGAGCACTGATAAATTTGGTCTCGGTTTCGGAAACGCGGGCTTGGATTGTAAGGAAATTTTGGGCTGCGGTCGTGCCGTCTTTGATGGTGAGTTTGTGGGTGTGCTGGGCACTTCGGAGTAAGGCGCGGGAGCTATCACGTTCATTGCGACGTTTGTTGAGTTCGTCGGTGAGTTTTTTTATTTCGTCCTTTGGCTTCTTGGTGGTTTGTGCCGAGTCAACAAGCTGCTGTTGGGTTTGAAGGGCGTGCTCTTTTTGATCGAGAGCTGTGTTCGCTTTGGCGAGAGCCAGGGCCGCTTCTTTGGTCTTGAGAGAAAGATCGGTCCATTTTTTTTCGGCACTCCCAAGTTGGCTTTTCGCTTGGTCGTGAACTTTTTGTGCGAGTTCCTGTTTAAATTGGAGTTGTTTGGTTTTACGCAGGACGGCTTGGTCGCTTTTGATTTCGAGGATCAATTTGCCGTCTTTGGCATTCCAGATTCGTGTGGAGCCATTGGGGTGCCCGGTCGCGATTCTTTGGGAAGACTGGTGGAGCGTGATGGCGCTAATGGGCTCTTTAAGTTCTTGGAGCGGAATTGGGGGCGATGCGGGATCTAGGGGAGGGAGCTCAGGAAAAGGGGTCTCAACTTTGGCTCCTGCCGGCAGATGGCGTTGCCAGAGTTTGAGGGTCCGGTATCCTCCAGAGGCGAGGACTTGATATTGATTGAAAGCAAGGGTGTGAACGAAATCGCGATGAGCGGAATTGGGGAGGGCTGGATCGATGAGTTCCGCATCCAGAGCTCCGCGATGGAGATCGTAGACATAAAGTCGATTTCCGCGGGAAACTGCGGCAAAGCGGGCTTGTGGAGTGATGGCGGTTGCGTAGCTAGCTTGGATCTCGTTGAGAGAGGACCACTCAGTAGGGCTGGAAAGGGTTGCGGATGAACCTTGCGCACCTTGGACAATCCAAAGTCTAAGGAGTGCCAGTTCTTGGGGGTTAAGATTTCTAGCGTTAGATTTGTTTTTTAAGGGGGGCATGGGGTCTTCCTCGAGGTGAGCCGAGTAAGTGAAGACTAGGCTTTTGTCTGGGTTTCCCGGAACGAGAGAGGGGCCTGAGTCACCACCCGTGATCATATCCTGAGGGGATTCAAGGTTGAGGTCTGCTTTGGCCTTTTTAGCGTTATGGCAGGCGAAACAGTTTTGTTTGAGCACAGGAACAATCTCACGCGCGAAGTCAACCTGGGTATTTCGTTGAAGAGAGGCGACGGGAAGAGCGGCGTGGGCCAAGATTGGACAGAGGGCGAGGAGGATCAGTCTCATGGTGTGATGGTGAGAGTGAGGAGCGAAGAATAAGCTGAGTGGGTGAGATCGCGAGGCTTGGACCTTTCGCTTTGTTGGCGGAGGAAATCAGCGGCTTTCTTTTTGGCGGTGTTGAACGCAGGCGGGATGGGTTGGGAGTCAGCTTTGAGTGACTTTTCTAAATCTTCGAGGTGTTTGAGATCTGCTTTGGCGCTCTCGAGGGCGGGGAGATTGTTTTGGTGGCTCAGGGTGAAGTTGGCCTGAAGAGTGAATTGGTGAGTTTGGTTTGGGGCGATTTTAAGATCGTTGGATGCGTTGAGCGGGATCGTGATTTTCCCCTCTGTCGCATCAGGTTTGATTTTGATCTGAGGTGGTTTGGAGTGAGGGGAATTGATCAGGGTGACTGTAATCTCGCCTTTGATTTCGGCATTTTTGGTAATTTTGAATGGGATCTCGAGAGTTTCTCCAATTTTATATGTGAAGGAAGAGGCGGTGGGACTGAGGACAAGAGGTGCTTTTTCAGCGTGTGTAATGCTGAGTGGGAAAAGTTGGGCGAGGCGGGTCTGATGGCGTTCGGCGTCCCAATTTCCAACGTGCCAAGATGAGGTGGCGGGTTGGGCGGCGGTGATCTTTTCGTTGCTTGTTCCCTTGATGGTTAGAAAGCTATGGGCTGGCGCAGCGTTTGGTTGTGAGGTAAGGATGAGGGTAGCGGTTGTTTTGTCAGGGGGGATTGATTTGGGGTGGAAGTCGAGCCCGGGGGGGAGACCGTCGATTGAGAGATTGATGGTTTCGTCGAATCCCGAATCTCGGATGACGAAGATTCGAAGCCGTGCGGTGCCACCTTGACGGATGATGGTGGTTTGCCGAGGAAGAGATTTGTCTTTTTGGTGCAAATGCCATGGGGTGGCAATGAGCTTGTAACCAGAGGCAGGGGGGCGGATGCGGAGTTTAGCGGAAGCAGGCTTGCTAAATTGATTGAGAAGGGTGAGGCGATATTGCCCGTCGGCAGGTGGATTAAATTTGATTGCGGAGTCACTTGTTCGAAGAGGGCAATGGCGGCCGCCGTTTGGAAGGATGAAGTCGTCGTTGGAAGCGATTTCCTTATATTGTGTATTGCCGTTTTGGTCGGTCGTCACTTGTTCGACTATTAGGAGGGAATCGGAAGGTTGATGCAGGCGTGCGGAGAGAAGTTCGATCCAAAGCGGGTGATCTTTTTTGGCAGAAAAGGAATGATAACTCGGAGATTTTGAGAGAGTTACCGTAGTATCTGTGGGGTGGTCTTTGGTGCGCAAGAAAGAGGTATCAATATCGGGAACCGCTGTGGTGGCAGCGATCAGGCGATAAGGGTGCTCAACACCGCCACTAAAGGTTACATCGTGAATCTTGATCAGGTAAGTGCCGGCGGTGGGAGTTTTGAAAGTAATGGATGCGTCGCGGTTGTGAGTGGAGCGATCATTGTCACGGGCAAGTTCGTGACCATCGGGAGAGAGTAGAACAAGGGTGGGATCCAAGCGGGAGTCGATGACTTGAGCTTGGCAGTGGAGGTGGACAGTTTGCCCTTGGGCAAGAGTGATTTTGTAATGGTCGATTGCGGTGTTATCGGCGTGGCCATTAACGATGGAGTCGAGGGGGAGGATTTCAGCGGTCTCAGGCGAGTGATTGGTGCCGTGATTTTTTTCAGGAAGGTGACTGACGACGAAGGCACGTGGAGCTGTAAGGCCAAGGCGGGTTTGAGCAGAGACTTCGTATATACCGGCAGGAGTTTCGGGGGTGGCTGTGATACGGTAGCGAAGAGGATTGGGTTTGGCGGGGGAGTAGTCGGTAGCGGAATGCTGGATGGCTTCGGCGGTGAGCCCGGGGTGTGAGAAGTGAAGAGCCGTTGTTTCTTCGAGTTCGCTTCCGCCGATCGTGATTTCGGTTGAGGTGCCAGCTTGCAGGCCCTGGGGGAAGACTGTTTTTAAATCAGGGTTTGGGAGTTGTGCGAGCAAGGCGGGCGAGCACAGAACTGTGAACGCTAAAAGATTTGAAGGAGAGAATGCGAAAGATAAAGGGAACACCGGGATAGGCTTCAGTGGTTGAAGAGGAATTCCTTCGTGTTGAGGAGGGCCCAAATGAGATCTTCGTAGGCTTGGCGGGTGGGGAGAATTGGATCGACCGGTGCCGTCTTGTTGTCTTCTTTGGGTGAGGTAGGTCCAGGTTCGTTTTGCTTTCTCTGCAAATAAGCAAGCGCAGTGGCGAGTTCTTCTGGTTGGGGTGGGCGGGAAAGGGCGTGGAGATAGAGTTGGGTGAGAAGATTTTGAGGTTGCGCGTCCTTTTGTTTTGCGAGATTTGCGGGACGTGATTGGTCGGAAGAGAGCTTGAGTCGAATGTTGTTCGAATTTACGAGATGGAGCGCTTGCGCAAGATTGACATCGGCACTGCGCTCGCATTCGCATGCGCTGTTCATATCGGGGCGTCCGAAGACAGAGAGAAAATAGGAGGATTTGGAGAAGGTATCATCCGGAAGCTGAATCGCGCGGGTTCCAGCAGGTTGGCCGGCGAACGATTCATTTGCTCCGGTGACGGTGTTGATCCCATCGAGTAGGATTTCGGCAGGAAGTCGTCGCGGGTAAAAGCGCGAGTAGTTCTGGCTATCTTCGGAATTATGCTGATTTGGAATGGCCGAGAGTTGGTAGGTGTGGGAGTTGGTGATGGTGCGAATGAGCCTTTTAAGGTCGTATCCGTTGGCGATGAAATCAGATGCAAGGCTCTCTAATAATTCGGGGTGGGTTGCGGGGTTGGTGACGCGTAGATCGTCTTCGGGATCAACAAGTCCACGGCCAAAAAAGTGTTTCCAGTAGCGGTTAACGAGCATCTTGGCGAAGAAAGGATTTGCTGGGTTAATCATCCAATCGGCGAGGTGTTCGCGAGGATCTTCATAGGATGGAATCGTGAGTTCTTTTCCTCCGAGGGGTTTTGGTTTTAGTGTTTTGCCGGTGCGGGGATTTTTAGAGGTGGCTTGCCCCCGATTGTGAAGAACGATTTCTTCTCCAGGCTGCAGACCAGGTTTTCGGGTGATGCGTGAGAAGAAAGCCTGCAAACCGTAGTAGTCATCTTCGCTCCACTTCTCATAAGGATGATGGTGGCACTGGGCGCACTGCATACGGACTCCCAAAAAAACTTGAGCAACGTTTTCAAGTTGGTCTTTGCTGTCGCGAACCGTGCGATACCAGACGACGGGTGGATTGGTGCCGGTTTCTCCGGAAGCGGTGAGAAACTCGCGCGCGATTTGGTGATAGGGCCGGTTGTTATAGAGGGCGTTTCGGAGCCATTGATGAAAGGCAACAGAGCCTCGGGCGTGTTCAGGTTTGGCGCGTTTATTGCGGAGGATAGCGGCCCATTTTCCGGCGAAATAATCAGCGTGGTCTGGAGACGCGAGAAGTTGTTCGATTTTTTGCGCCCGTTTATCGGGTGCATTATCGCTCAGAAAAGCGTTGGTTTCCTCGATGCTAGGAAGGCGTCCTGCGATATCGATCGTGACACGCCGGAGGAAAGTGGCGTCATCGCTCTTTTCTGAGGGAGGAAGCCCGAGAGTCTGAAGTTGAGTAAAGATGTGTTGGTCGACGAAGTTCGCGGGTTGCGGAAGGTTTTCGACGGGTGCTCCGAGAGGGAGGATCGCGCGGAAGACATCAACGTGTTCCTGGAAGCGGATCATGATGGAGGTTGAACCAGGGATGTCACCCATCGTGACGCGACCATCCATCGTGACGCTGGCTCGTTCTTCATCGTTGGATTCGTATTGCGCGAGGTGGCTAATATCGCGAGTCGAGTTGTCAGAGAAGTGAGCGGTAACGCGGAGTTGTTGTTGGGAGTTGGGCTGTGTCAGGCGTTCCTTTGGAAAGACTGAGATGGAGGTGGCTTTGGGAAATTCCTTGGGGTCGTTGGGAAGACCTTGTTTGATCCAGCGAATGATGGCCTGGTAGTCAGGCGAATTCTTTTTAAGACGTGAGCCTCCTTGATGAGGGATTTCGCCGGTCGCTTTGAGGACAAGGAGAGAATGTTCTGGAGCGGCTCGAAAGATCCGGCGCTCCCGGGAATCGCGAACAAGATAGTTATAGTCGTTCCAGGGTTCGTAGCCAAAAAGAGAAAGTTTGAAGCCATTTTGGCCGGCGGCTTTCCCGTGGCATCCTCCTCCGTTGCAGCCGTATTTTGAGAGGACGGGAACAAAGTCGTTGGTGAAGGAAACGGCGGTGGTCTCAGCAGAAGCCACTTTGATGGGCTTCGAAATGCTGAGGTCACCGTGGGTGGCAGTGAGAGTGGTTTCGCCAGCGGTGAGAACGGTCACGAGACCGGAGGGGGAGACAGTAATGATATTGGGTGGATCGCTGGTGTAGGTGGCGGTGTGAGTGAGGTCGGTTGTTGTTTGACCGGGAGATTGCGATTCCTGAGTGAGGACAAGTTGGTGGGTATCGTGTAGGTGTTCTAGGGTAATAGGTGAGGAGTTTTCGAAAGCGAGATTTGAAGACTGGGCAGACGCACAAGAAAGAAAGAGGGCGAATGCCGCGATGATGGGGAGCTTGGGCATGGGCGCTGGTGGTGCGTGAAACTTATCCGACAAGTTCCTTCATAGGAGCGTGTTGGGAATCAACAAGGAAACGGGGGCGACCTGTAAGATCGTCGATCGTGGTGCGGCGGGCATCGATGCCAAGATTATGGTAAAGAGTCGAAAAGACTTCCTGGAATTCGACAGGTCGGTCATCGGCTTCTCCGCCATCACGAGTCGTGGATCCAATGACTTGCCCGTGGGTCATGCCTCCGCCGGCAAGGAGAGCCGTTGAGACTTTCGGCCAGTGATCACGCCCGCCTTTGTCGTTGATTTTTGGAGTGCGTCCGAATTCGCCCCAGACGACAACTGAGACATCGTCGGAGAGACCGCGGTCGTGGAGGTCCTGGACGAGCGCGGTGATGCCTTGGTCGAGGAGAGGGAAATCAGTACGCGCACGACCGAAGTTGTTGCCATGCCAGTCCCATCGAGAGAAGCCTAGGGTGACGCAGCGGGCTCCGGCTTCGACGAGTCGACGGGCCATCAGGAACTGATCGAGCCGCTTCCAAGGCCCATCTGCAGTGAGTTTCTCGGTTCCTTTTCCATAGCGCTCGACCATCTTGGGGTCTTCCTTGGAAAGATCAAAAGCCTCGGCGAGCCTTGAGGAAGTGAGAACCCCGAAAGCTTGTTCGGTGAAAGTGTCCATCCCTGTCATGGCACCAGAGGAGTCGACATCTCGCCGGAAGTTGTCGAAGGATTTTAAGAGAGCTTTGCGGTCCGCAAGTCGTTCGATGGAGATATCTTTAAGGATCATATCATCCTTTCCGCCTCCGCGGAACGGCGCGAAGGCTGCGTGGGAAGGCCCAAGGAAGCCTGGCTTACCTGGGTCGCCCCATTGGTCGTGTCCGCATTTTGGCGAGAGGCCGAGAAATGAGGGGACTCCTGGAGTGACTTGGCCCTGAAGCTTGGAGAGGACAGCGCCGATCGAAGGCCAACCGCCAGAGGGTTGAGGGCCCTGAAGTTTTCGACCGGTCAGGCACTGGACTGCGTCGTGTCCTCCACCGGCCCCAACCATCGAACGGATGACGGAAAATTTGTCCATCATACCAGCCATTTTTGGGAAGAGTTCTCCAATTTGGATGCCTGGGACGTTAGTGGAGATAGGATTAAATTCGCCACGAATACCGGAGGGAGCTTCAGTTTTAATGTCCCACATGTCTTGGTGTGGCGGGCCGCCAGCGAGGAAAACCATGATGACCGCCTTGTGTTCTAGCTTTTTAGGCGTGGTCGCTTCGGCTTGGAGCAGTTGAGGAAGGGAGGCTCCGCCGAGACCAAGACCCCCGATTCGTAAGAAGCCACGGCGGGTCATGCCGTCGCAGAAAGCTTCGCCTTTGGATCCGGATATTGTGAGCATAGTACGTTTCTAAGGTATTGTTCTTCCTACGTAAAAGAGTTGAGAGATCTTTCTGGATGAGTTTTTTGGCTTCTTGGCCATCGTAAGAACAGGTGTTTACGACTAGGACGGGGAAGTGAGATCCACTTTACCAAGCCTCCCAGGAAGGCAGCCATGGCAAAATCAGTTCAAGTGAAGTCATGGTTTTACACCAACACCGCGGAGTATGGTTCTCCCGAGCACGACGTTCGTGAAGACTCTGTCGCTTCCACTGAACTTTCCGATGATGGTCTGACCCTGGGTGTAAAATTAAAGGGGTTTGGCAAAGGGGATTGCTGGCTGGACCGAATTTATCAGATCACTTTCCCGAAGACAGAAGATGCCTTTGGAAAACACTCAGCTTGGGAAAGGCTTCAGGCCTTCTTCACCTTGCGTGCGATTCCGAAGTGATGTTAAAGCGCACCTCGCTGAGTCCCACGAAGTTATCGTCCCCACCATGATTTGACTTGATGTTAAATCTCACCAAGCGTGCATCACCTGTCTCCGGAAAAGAGGAAAGATCAATGATTTGACCAAAGTTCTGATTTGCTACACCGGGCGCGATAGTAAAATTGAAGTCCCCGATCGAGGTGAATTCGCCCCCTTCGCTTGTTGCGATTAAGATTTCGACGTCGTTGGCCCCACGGTTCACAAGATCTGGACGCGCAGTTTCATTGTAGTTCCAAACAGTAACTGAATGAAGCGCCGTGTTTATTCCTAAATCGAAAGTGATTACGGCTCCTGGAGCATTCGGATCGTTGGGAGCATCCGGGCCGGGTGGACTGTAGGTTCCACTGTTGAGCCACATGCCGCCACCTCGGTTCCCATCTGGAATGACGTTGTGTTCTCCGAGAGCTTCATCGAATCCACTTCCATCGAGCACACGAATTGCGCCGCGATCGAAATTACTAAAGAGCACGCCGAAATTACCAACGAGCTCGCTGGAAACATCTTTGATGGTCACTCCCGTGAGAACGGTTCTTCGGGGCGCAGCGGGAGGGAGTTTGTTAAGAAAGTGATCGCGACGGAGCGGGGTCATCTGCCATTTTCCTGTCGAGTCGGCGACGCGGGCCTGTCCACCAATCAATCATTCGCGTTGTCCTCGGAGTTGAGCGGCACTGACCCTAATAAGCTGAACAACGAGCTTTCAGGATTCACAGATCAACGACCTAATTTCGGATTGAAGTGGCTTTATTTAGTGGTCTCCCAATCTCGATTGTTTGAAATAAGCTTTCACACCAGAGAAATTGAAGGAGGAGTCCAAGAATTACGATGTGGATCTTAAGAACGCCCCCCCCTGCATCTATGGGAACAACACACACACACGCACTAAACCACAGAACAGGGAGGAGCTTGCACTCCAGAGAAAATCATTAAAGTAAAGATAACTTGGGGGGGGCTCTGCATCGGGAACAAGGTAATCTAAAAACAGATTCCTTGCTTATGTTCGGTTGACAATCTCTTGCTTTGAATTGCCTTCAATCTTTTGCGTTTTATGCTGATGGGGGATCCGATTTGATATTTTTCTTCCGAAGCTACTTCTACAATTACGGGAGTCAGATTATTTTGAATTTTCACATAGACCATCTGAGTCTTCCCAAAAAATTCAATCTCGTGGATTATGCCGGAGGTAAAGCCTCCATGGCTTTCTTCAACGAGCTCGAGTTCATTAGCCCGTAGCCAATTGGGAAAATTAGAAGAGGGAAGCTGGTTAATTTGGTCAAAGAGCGAGGCGGCTACCGGTGATACAGGGTTTCTCCAAAGATTACGTGGGGTGTCACATTGGATAATGGTTCCAGAATCCATTACTGCGATAGAGTCTCCAGTGGAAAGGGCGTCTTCAGGATGATGGGTGACGAAAATAGTCGTTGTTTTCTCTTTTCGAAGAATGTCAGCTGTAAGTCGTCGCAGGGATTGGCGAAGATTTGAGTCGAGGTTACTGAAAGGCTCATCTAGGAGCAGAAGAGGAGGTCGTGGTGCAAGAGCTCGGGCTAGTGCGATACGCTGTTTTTCTCCGCCTGAAAGTTCATGAGGAAAGCGCTTTTCAAAATTAGGAAGGCCGATTGCTTCAAGTAGTTCTTTGCAACGAGTTTTTCGGTCTGCACGGCGCCAATTTGTCAATCCATATCCTAGATTTTGAAACACGTTAAGATGCGGAAAGAGGTCGCCGCTTTGGGAAACCAAACCGATTTTCCGCCGATCGGGGCGGACGAATTTGGCTGAACTGCAGAGAACTTGACCCCCAAGTTTTATTGTCCCACTTGCTGGGGACTCAAGGCCACATAGGGCGCGTAGAAGAGTTGATTTACCGCTACCGCTGGCCCCTACAATGCTTAAGATTGAAGATGCGGCTACATTTAAAGTAACTTTTTGAAGGGCCGGCTCCTTACTGTCAGGATAAGAAACCGAGAGATTCTCAACAGCTAGGGAATTGGGAGAGGTCATCATCTTATTTCGTTTTGGAAAGCTTACGCCAACCATTTAATTCTACGATAATCAGCCCAAGCATACTAACCGAAATCAAAAATAGAGAGGGTATCGCACAAGCGTAAATTGCACCTTGATCGACCTTGCTATAAGTAAGAGTGCTAAGAGTTTCAAAATCAAAAGGACGCAGAAGTAAGCAAAGTGGCAACTCTTTGCAGACATCAACGAATACAAGTGTTGCACCTCCCAAGATGCTGGGCTTTAGGAGTGGAAGGTTGATTCTAAAAAACGTTTTGGTAGGTGTTTTGCCGAGACTAAAAGAGCTTTGATCAAGGCTCTTATTCTGTCGAGCTAACCCTTGTTGAACCATTTGGGAGCCTATGGAAAAATAGCGGGTTACGATTGCAAAAAGCAGCCATATAAAACCGCTCGGGACGAGGAGCCTTCCTATCCAACTTTCTGAGGGGAATTGGTTTCCTAGAGCGACCGCAAAGCCCATGACACCGAGAGCGATGACAGTTCCTGGACAAGCGTAACCAGCCACGGTCGAGAACTTAGAGATGACACGCAAAATTGGATTTGTAGAAAAACGAGCGGCTCCGATAATTATTAGGGCAGTTGCAAGACAAATTACCGTTGAGCTGAGTGCGAGAATGAGAGTGTGGCGACTTGCAGTGATGATTTCTTCCCAATCAATTTGATCGTAGATACTCGAAGATTTTAGGAGCCAGTCGATGAGCCCAAAGAGTGGTAGAATAAGGCCAAGTGAGATGGGAACTAAACAAGAAAGGTAGCAAGCTATGCGAGTGATTATCGAAGAAGGAGAGCCGAAAGATTTAGCGCCTTCAGGGTGAAGGCTACGAAGAGCACGCCCACGATGCCAATGTTCCAAAGCAACGAGAAAGAAGACACTTATGAGAATCCAACTGGCTAGTTTTTTAGCAGTTTCGATCTGATCCATCCCAAACCAAGTTGTGAAAAGGGTAACGGTCAAAGTATTGAAACCAAAGTGTTTCACCGCCCCGTAATCATTGATTACCTCCATTGCAACCAGGAAGATCCCTGCGGCAAGGGCAGGACGAGCGAGCGGAAGTTGGATTGAACTAAAAACTCGCCAAGGAGAACGTCCAAGCATCCGACCCGCTTCTCCCATGATAATTCCGCTTCCGGCAAAAGCGCTTCGACCAGCAAGAAACACGTAGGGATATAGGAGTGACCCAAAAAGTAAAATGAGACAGCCATAACGCAGATGCTCCTCCCACCAGAGAAAGGATTCAACTCCTTCTTCCCTGCGAATTTTAATGAGGAAAGGGATCAATTTCTCCCTTAGGTCACTCGAGATGATTGCCGCTATAAATGGAGGAATTGCAAGAGGTAAGACGAGTGCGATGGAAAGAAGCCGTTTCCCAGGAAAATCAAAGTTTTCGATAAACCAGGCTGCTGGGATGCCAAGTAAGGAGGCCACAACGCAGGAACCAATAACAAGGATGATTGTTTCTTTGATGGCATCCTTGAGAAGAAAGCTGCTGATTTGTTGCCAAGCTTCCGTTGAGTCCGGAGACAAGCTACTAAATAACGATAAAAGTATTACTAAGACGGGAGCCAATAAAGTCAGCCCAAGCGCCCAAGCTAAAAATTTCCATAATCGGAGCCCCCATGTATCTGAATGAAAGGGTTTTTTCTTGAAGAACATCTATTCGAAGTTTTAGACGATCAGCGCCACCCCTCTCTTTCAGCATTTCTCTCCAGATCACTGGTTAGGAAAAGTGATTTTTCTGATGGAAAGCTTTTCGGATCCTCAGAAATCTTGACGGAGAACCTGTCGGTCGACTGGATTTGGGTTGCGCCACTTGATTCCTTTGAGGAGTGCTTTGCTAAAAAATATAAAAGTAAAATGAAGAGAGGTATTAGTAGAAGTAGCCCGAGCGTCCAAGCAAGAAAGTGCCAAAGGCAGGGGCCAATTTTGCCAGTTGCTTTCTCTTTAATGAGGCACATTTAATACCAGGAATTGATGAATCTAAGCGGTTACTTCCATCCCACCATATTGAAAATTTTCTGGGCTTCTTGGTCGTAGATCCCGAGGTCGTGAATTGATTCAAGATCTGGATTAATTTCACCCCAAGCTTTTTGTAATGGCTCATGTTCAACCTTGGTGGATACGGCGTATTCGGAAGTGAGTCGTTGATATTTTTTTTGGACTTTTTCTGAGACAAGGTATTCCAAAAGCTTACGAGCATTACTGGAGTTCTTGGCACCCTTAATAATTCCACCTCCGCTGATGTTGACGTGTGTTCCACGATCTCCTGATGTTGGTAAGACCACTCCTACGGCAGCGTGCGCGTCACGGTCCTCCTGGCTTTCCCCATTTTTTAGAAGTCCGAGGTAGTAGGTGTTGACAATAGCATAGTCTGCGATGCCTTTTGCGACGGCGCGAACTTGGTCACGATCATTTCCTTGAGGCGGTCGGGCGAAATTATTTTTCATCCCGGTAGCCCATTGTATAGCCTTCGCTTTTCCTTGGATTGCTATGATAGAGGCGAGGAGGGAACGGTTGTATTTACTCGTTGAGGAACGAATCAGAAGGTTACCTCGATACTCTGGTGAAGCGAGATCTTGATAACTTTTCGGGAGTTGTCCTTTGACCCGGTCCTTAGCATAGACAAGGATTCGCCCTCTCATCGTAAAAGCGGCCCACGTATCTTGCTTCCCCCGAAGCGCCTGAGGTACTGCAGCATTAATGAGTTCACTTTTAAGTGGAGCTAGGAGACCAGCTTTTGATGCTTTTGTGAGGCTTGCAGCATCGGAAGTGATATAGAGATCAGCTTGTGGAGAATTCTTCTCTGATTTGAGCCTAGCAATAAGTTCGTTGGCACCGGCTTTGACGACTTTAACTTCAATACCAGTTTTATCCGTGAATTCAGAAAATACTTCTTTGTCTGCGTCGTAATGGCGCTCGGAATATAATCGAACTTCTTCAGCTTGCGCTAGGAAGCCTACGAAGAAAGCGATTGCTGCTATAGGTGAAGAAAATCGTGTTTTCATTTAGTTAGTAACTTGAACAATTTCAGTGGATATGCTTCTGGTCGCTTGTGACATTTTAGCGCTTGAATAAGCTTTTGGTAAAATTTAGGCCAAATCAGTTTAAGAGCCAGATTATCGATTTTCTTTTGTTTGGGTGGCTTTAGCAGTTAGTCCTTATTCTTTGAGGATTATTAATAATCTCGCCCTATTTTCTAATTTGGATCTGATATCAGGGGATATCTTTATTGGCTTAAAGAGTGGGAAGATGAAAATCCTTTTGCTAGTCCTGATTTTGGAGAGATTTGATCGAAAGATGAAGAAGAGCCTTTCAATTGTATTCAGCATTGCGTGCCTGATGGGGCCGGCAGCTCTTGCTGCTATTGCTGACGAGAAGGCGTTAGAGATTTTTGAGCACTACTGCTTCGATTGTCACGGCGACGGCTCGGACAAAGGGGGGCTGGATCTCTCTGTGATACTCGGGAAAGAGGACTTCGATGGTTCTCTGATTTTTGAGAATTTGGTGACGGGGAAAATGCCTCCCGCGGACAAAGATCAGCCGGATGCAAAGGAGAAGCGAGAGCTGCTGGAATGGCTCGCTGGTCGGCAGGGAAAGCATGTTGAGAAATCCTTCCGTCGTCTTAGTCGGTATGAATTTGTGGGTTGGTGAATGATTTGTTGAGGACAGACCTCGATCTTGCCGGAAAAATTCCCGAAGACCGGGGGACGAACGATTTTGATTCCAATCGCAAGATCAAGTTGAGCCGTGAGATGCTGGGATCGTATTTTTCAGTGGCAGACGAAATGCTCGATCATGCCTTTCCGGATGATGGGTTTCCCGCGGAGAGGAGCTGGGTCACGAACAAGGTCCGAGACAGTCATGAGAGCTACCGGATCTACCATCGGCCCTATCAGGAAGGCGCCCTTTTCTCGTGGACCCGGGCCAACAATGGCAACAGCTATTCTTTCTTCTACGACAACTTTGAGCCCCCGGTGGCAGGCTGGTATGAGTTGACATTTGATGCCGCTAAGGTGGCCGACTTCGAAGACGATATGAGCCTGCAAGTTTATGCGGGAAAGTATTACTATGCCGATGACCGGCCGCAGCTGCAGCGTTTACTGGGGGTGGTCTCGTTGGGGAACAAGAAATTGGAATCGTATCCCATCCGCGCCTACCTCCATCCCGGAGAAAGCGTTTCGGTGCACTGCTTTTCGCGGCACAATTTTCGTCAAAAGAATCCAAAGGAGGGAATCTACATCAAGCAATTGAAGGTCCGGGGGCCGGTGGTGGATTCATGGCCTCCGACGTCTTATCAACAAGTCTTCGATGGATTGAGAATTGAGGCCGGGCAACGGAAGGCCCAAAAGGCTTCCGGGTTCCAAACTGAGCTCAAGCGGATCGGCGGCGTGTTTACGGTAAGTAGTTTTCAGGAGGGGATGGAAAAGGAAAGGATGCAGGATGGTTCGAATCTGACCTTCTGGCACACGCGCTTCTCTCCCTCAGTGGCGAAGCCGCCGCATTATGTGATTTTTGAAAACCCGAATGGAGCGGTCATCGAAGGACTTTCTTTTGCGACCTGGTCGGGCGGAAATGGCAATGGCTTGGTCAAGGCATACGAGATTTACTTTTCCGACGATGGAAAAACGTGGGATGATAAGGTGATGGAAGGTGGACTGGATGTCAGGCTTGCCAACGAACAAGCGGTTATCTTTCCGCAGGAAACGACCAGTCGCTTTATCAAGTTCCAGGTGACGGCCTCCGTTCAATTAGATGGGAAATCAATCGCTTCGATTGGCAAGTTGGACCTTATCACTCCTTTGGTTGAACAGGTTGAAACGTCCACGGTTACAGTTGCTTCAAGGAACCCCGATGATTTAAAAAAAGTGATTCGCCGTTTTGCGAAGCGAGCTTTTGCGTCGACTCTCAGTGAGGAGGAATTGGCGCCATACTACCGGGTTGGACTTCGCCGACTTGAGGAGAGAGGCGACTTTGTCGAGGCGACCAAGGTTGGGCTAAAGGCTATTCTTTGTTCACCAAGATTCCTGATGGCGCCCGGGGAGCATGCCAATTCGTCGTTTGGCAAAGCCTCGGATCTCGCTCGTATTTTGTGGCTTTCGGTTCCTGATGAGGAACTTTTGAAGTTGGCTGTTTCAGACTCGCTTCATGGCGCGACTTTAAATGATCAATTTCAGAGAATGTTGGCCGACAAGCGCAGTCGCCGCATGGTTCGCTCCTTCAGTGATCAGTGGCTGAATCTGCGTGGCCTCAATAAGGTGGCGCCTTCCTTGAAACTCTACCCGCTTTACGATGACCTTCTGAATTACTACCTCCCCATCGAAACCCGGAAATACCTTCAGCATTTGATCCATGAAAATCTTCCCGCCCGAAATCTCATCGATTCGAATTTCACTTTTCTCAATCAACGGCTTGCCCGGCACTACGGGATCAAGGGAGTGACTGGACAAAAAATACGCAAGGTAAACTTTTCAGACGAAGTGCCCCGTGGCGGACTTCTCACGATGGGGAGTGTCTTGAAAGTGACGACGGATGGCTTCGAAACCTCGCCCATTTTACGGGGAGCCTGGATCTCCAAAAATATTGTGGGCACGCCGCTCTCGCCACCGCCGGAGAGTGTTCCGGCCTTGGAACCGGAACACGGAGAAGCAAAGACGCTCAAGGAACAGATCGATCAGCACAAAAGCAACAAGACTTGCTACGCCTGCCACAAGAGTATCGACGGGTATGGCTTCGCATTGGAGAGCTTTGATGCCACGGGGGGATGGCGTGATCAATATCGGGTTAAGCAAGCCCATGGAGGCACTTTTCAGTATCGTCCTCAAGGCTACTTTAAGAGGGGTGCACCAGTTGATGCATCCGGAGAGATCGACGATGCCAGCTTCCAGGACATTTTTGGGCTCAAGAAGGTTTTGCTCTCCAGCGAGCGGAAGCTTGCCTATAACTTTGGGAAGAAGTTTTTCGAATACGCCTATGGAGACAAGCCGGATTTGAGCCAGCGCCTTCAGTTGTGGGACTTTCTTGGAACGAATCCTGGAAACCTGCGGCTGGGAACTCTCATGACCCACGTCCTTACTCATTCAACGAACGGAAAAGAGAAATGAAGCAATACCGCCGAAGAGAGTTTTTGAGGTTTGGAGCGGCCCTTCCGTTGGCTTTGCATTCGCTGAATGCGCGGGCGGCAAGCGCCCTAGGAGTGGAAGCCCCGCCGAAACGGGTCATCTTCATTTGCAATTCGCTCGGTTTCTATGAACCAAATTTCTTTCCCACCAAGCGGGGGGACTTGACCAGTTCCAAGTATCTCAAAGAGATGGCAGTGAGGGAGAAAATGACGATTTTTCAAAACTTCTTTCACCCGGGGATGGAGACTAGCAACCATGATTCGGAAAAGTCTTTCCTGACCGGAGCGCCGAGTCCCGAAGCCACGAATTTCACCAATACTATTTCGCTCGACCAGATCCTCGCCCGCGAGATGGGTGGTGACACGCGATTTCCGTATCTTTCCTTCAGTATCTACGACCGTGGCTGGGGATGCTCCTGGAATGATCGCGGGGTGGCCATTCCACCGATGCATGACGAACGGCAGATCTTTGAACGGCTCTTTGGTGAAGAAGATCTGAGTGCGAAGCGCCAACAGATCGAGAACGACCAGCAGATCGTGCACTCCCTCTACCGCGACATGGAGCAGATCAAGAAGAAGGGAGGAGGCGATGCCTCGAAGATCGAATCCTACCGGACCGTCATTTCAGAACTGGAAGCGCAATTGAAGCACGAGGAATTTTGGCTCAAAACCAAAAAGCCGGAAGTTCCTAATACCTTGAGCGATGACCAGGAATTCGCTTTCTCGACCAAGGTCCGCAATCTCTTTGAGCTTTCCAAACTGGCGTTGCAGACGGACTCGACGAGAGTCATTACGCTCTCGCTTGATTGGATTTATGGCGCGATCAATGTTCCCGGCGCGACGGGGGGATGGCACACCCTTTCGCACCACGGAGGCAAGGCTGATGCGCTCGGCAAGCTCAGCCGGATCGAAGTCGACATCGTCAAACATCTCGACCGCTTTCTCGCTGAGCTCGATCAGATCGACGAAGGAGAGGGGAGTTTGCTGGACCATACCACCGTGGTGATCGGGAGTAATTTTGGTGATTCTTCAAATCACACCTGCAACAATCTCCCGACAATCGTGGCAGGTGGCGGTTACCGTCATCAAGCCCACACCGTTCTCGAAAAGCCGACTCCTCTTTGCAATCTCTACCTGGAGCTGCTCCACAAACACAATGTGGACTTGGGTGCCTTCGGAAGTAGCGAGAAGGACCTCGGTTTGCTTAAAGGGTAAATCGGATCCATTATGGGATCTTCATCATCGTGACCTTTGAGATTCCTTCGTCATTACAGGCGACCAGAGGGGCGGCGACTCATTCCAAGGGCAGGGAGAGGCCAAGTAGCTTGCAAAGGTAAAGCATCAGGCAGGTGGCCTTCTTCAAGTGCTTATTATCCATTGACCTTTACCCCTGAGTCACTACATCGCTTGGATTGAATTGGGTCATGAAGAAGCAAGTATTACTCCTCATTTTGCTTTTGCCGGTTTCGGTAATGGCGGTGGATATGCGGAGCTACAACGATCTTGTGATGCCGTTTTTGGACAAGCATTGCACGAACTGTCACGATGCAGATGATCCGAAAGCCGACCTAGACTTGTATGCGATCAACGCAGAGTTCGATAAGATTAAAACGGTGCGGGTCTGGCAGAGAATCTACGAGCAGGTCCAATATGATGAAATGCCGCCTGCAAAAAAGAAGCGCCCTGATGCCGCGGAGCTGCAAAAAGTGATCCAATGGATCTCTTCTGAACTCAACAAATCAGGACATGGCACCGGTCTGGAGGAGAAGCTACTGCTGCCTGATTACGCCAACTACATGAGCCACGAATTGCTGTTCAATGGCAGTATTACAACAAAAGCGTATACCCCGGCTCGCTTGTGGCGCACCCGCCCGTTTATTTACGAAGCGAACTTTGCCGAGCGATATGGGAAGAAGCCCAGGCAGGGATTTCAGATCGGAGGGAAAGGCCGAGATATCGTTAAGGAAGGCGATCATGCAGGAAAGACTCTTGCGCGTGGACGATCCTACCAACACCTGCGTTATGCCAACCCCTTTTTTCAATTCGTGCACCATGCTTCGGGGATTACCGACTATAGCTCGATTGTAGCTGATCAGACTTCCCTTGAAACACTGCTGGTGAATGCGGAAAAGATGGCTGAGATCTTGACGGTCGGCCGAGCGATTCCTGTCAGCGTGACGGTTAAAAATGACGGTAGCAAGTTCGCCAACAATCCGGGTGGCTTTGCCGGGGGGGCTGTTACCAGTTTCGTGAAGAATGTCGGCTTGATCAAACCGGCTTTTATTAAAGTGCTCAACTCTAAGGGAACTCCAAGCGACGCGGACATCAACACGGCGGTGCAGACCTGCTTTAAGGTCCTCTTGCATCGTGACGGGAACCCCGAAGAAGTGCGCCGCTACGGCGACGACCTGTTTAAGAAGAACTTACCTCAGGGCAATCTAATGGCACTGCAAAGCGTCCTAATCGCCATGGCGATCTCTCCGGAGTTTGTCTATCGTCTAGAATTGGGCATGGGTGAAAAGGACAGTCACGGCCGCCGACATCTCTCAGAACATGAGCTTGTTTACGCCTTGAATTATGCCCTGTTCAACAGTCCTCCCTTTGATGACTTTGACCACAAGCGTAGCAAGGACAAAAATAAAAAGGGAGGCCTAGATTCGCCGGGTGTCGACGACCTGCTCTACTATGCGAAGAACAAAATCTCCAAGCATCCACTGGACGGAGTGGAGGATATGGCGCTGATTGATGAGACCTTGGAAAAGTTTCTCATGACCCCTAGGGGAAGTGTTTCGGGGCTCGGCGAAGTGATGAAAGCAGGCCAGCTCAAGACAAAAGAAGATGTGGAACGTGAGTTACGCCGACTGCTCAGTGTGAAATTATTCACTCGTCCCAAAAGTGACAGTCGCCCGGCGCATCGAATTAAAAATCCAAGGATCCTCCAGTTCTTCCGGGAATTTTTCGGCTACCACCACGCTCCCAATGTGTTTAAGGACGAAAAGCGCTTTGCTTATTATTCGGAGAGCGGCACTCGAAGCATGGTCAGCGACACTGACCAGTTAATTCTCTACCTTGTTGACCAGGACGAAAATGTGCTGGAGAACATGCTGACCACAAACCTCAGTTTTTTTAGCACGAGCATCGGTAATAGACCATTGAAAGCGGCTCAAAAAGCGCAGGAAAAATTTGAAAGTAAAAAGATCACAGGCGAACTGAGCCCGATTGAGAAACTGCATAATAAACATTACTCGATGTCTTATAATGTGAATCCGGGTAGCGCTGAAAATTCGAGTAAAAAGCCCTACAGTCTGCCTAAAGCGCAACGCATTGGCATCCTCACTCAACCCTCTTGGCTGGCCGCCCATTCAAATAATTTTGAAAATGATCCTGTGCGCCGAGGCAAGTGGATACGTGAAAAGCTGCTGGCCGGCTTTGTCCTTGATGTTCCCATTAACGTAGACGCAAAGGTGCCAGAGGATGAAAACAAGACGCTACGCGAACGTTTCTCGGTCGTTGAAGCTGAAGAATGCTGGCGCTGTCACAAGAAAATGAATCCGCTCGGGATGCCTTTTGAAGGTTATCATGACAGCGGTCGTTTCCGTACTGAGGAGAAAGGCAAAGCGGTCACCACCAAAGGTGCCATAAGCTACAGCGGGGAAAAAGATCTTGATGGCGAAGTGGCGAATGTTTCCGAGATGATGCACAAGCTGGCTCAGTCCAAGCGCGTTAAGCAATCATTCGTCAGACATGCGTTTCGTTTTTTCATGGGACGTAATGAATTGCTCAGCGATTCGCAAACTCTCATCAATGCGGAAAAAGCCTATGTCGATAGTAATGGAAGTTTTAAAGAAATGTTGATTTCACTTCTCACGTCAGATTCATTTTTATACCGGAAATAGGAGCTAGCTCATGAAATACAGCAGACGCCACAGCATCAAAACCCTCGGGAAGCTATCTCTCGGAAGCATGGCCTTCACGCCCTTCATGAATCATCTGGCAGCCCAGCGTACTACGGGAGCCACGCCTAAAAGATTTTTGTTTGTGCTGAAAAGCAGTGGCCTTACCGAAGAGCACATCACCCCTCCGGCCTATCGGCCTTTTCTTGAGAGTCCTGTCGATAAAGTGATCGATAAACCGCTTCAGGGCGTCGCGCTGCCCGAGACTCTAACCTCTCTTGATCCGTTCAAGGATAAGATGACGATCGTGCAGAGGATCTCCGGCAAAATGTGTGCCACGGGCCATAGTGGATTTTATGGCGCGCTGGGTGCCTTTAAGGGTTCGAACACCAAAAAGCCGATCGCTCATACCATCGATGGTTATCTGGCCAAGAAGTTCCCGAGTGTTTTCAATCATGTGGGTTTAAAGACGGGCAACGGTTCGGAGTCTGTTGCTTATCCATCTATTTCTTCGGCTGGAGGGGGTAAGCAACTTCCCTATCAGTGCAACCCTATGATTGCCTATATGAATCTCTTCGGTTCGATCGCAGAATCTGGAGATGTTCAAAAGAAGTATGCGGCCTCAGGCAATATCTTGGACTTCGTATCCAATGATGTCAAAAAGCTGAAGCGACAACTCAATGGGGCCGAAGCCGAGAAGCTCGACTATTATCTAGAGGGGTTTGATGCCTTGAAAGAGCGCCGTATAAAGCTCACCGGCATGCAGAAGATTTTGAATCAGAATGCACCGGAGGTGACCGACACATTCACCTCGCCCAACCCCACGCATCATCTCGAAGCGCACTTTGATTTGGCGGCCGCCACTCTGATCAGCGGTCTCTCCAATTCTATCAGTATTCTTTGCGATGATCTTCAAACAAACTACGACGGTATTGGAATACCCGGGACAGTTCATGGCATCGGCCATGGCGCGACGATCGGCGAACACAATTCCGAGCAGTGCCGAGATTTGATTCGTAAGTTTCACCTCGAGCTTCTCTCTGGGCTGATGCATAAGCTTGCGAAGGTGCCAGAAGGCGATGGCACGATGCTGGACAATACCGTCATCGTCTACCTTAGCGATAACTCAGATAAGCATCACTCCTTCGCCAACGAGTGGCCTCTTTTGCTTTTTGGCGGTAAGTTTAATGGCCGGCTGAAGTCCACCGGGCGCTATCTACAGTATCCCGATTACGGCAAGCAGGGACATCGGACGATCGGCAACTTCCTTACAACCATCGTGCAGGCGGCCGGCTTGCCCGACAAACATTTTGGCCACTTGGATCTTGGGCTGAGCGATCTCGACCAAGAAGGTCCCCTCCATGAACTCTTAGTTTAATCTTTCTCTCTCTCCCTAAATTATGATGAAAAAACTCACCCTCTTCCTCCTCGCATGCAGCCTGTCTAACGGTCTCCTCGCAGCAAACAAGAAGCTCAAGGTCTACATCTTGGCTGGGCAATCCAATATGCAAGGACATTGCACGACCTCTGTGATTGAGAACCGCTTAAAAGATCCGAAACTTAAAGTGGGGTTCGAAAAATACCATCAAGGTGGATCCTTCGTTAAAAGGAACGATGTTTTCATTAATCACATCGAAAAAGAAATGCATGGACCCATGAGCGTGGGCTATGGGGCCAGTAATGAGAAGATTGGCCCGGAACTTTCCTTTGGATGGACCATCGGTGACAAGCTGGATGAAGACGTGTTAATCATCAAAGCAGCCTGGGGAGGGAAATCACTCTTTCGCGATTTCCTGCCGCCCAGTGGCCGGAAGCCGGACGATGCCTTCATTCAGGCGCTGGAAGATAAAGCAAAAAAGAAAAAGAAGCCCTTTTCAAAAGAGGAATATATGGAGGGGTTTGGGCATTATTATCGACTGATGATGACAAGTGTTGGTGAGACTCTCGGTGATCTCAAAACTTACGCGCCCAACTACAAGGGGCAGGGGTATGAGATTGCGGGGTTCGTCTGGTTTCAGGGCTTCAACGATAAGTTCTCTGACCATTCCACAAGCACCTATCAGGAGAACATGGCGCATTTCATCAGAGATGTCCGCAAAGACTTAAAGTTACCCAAGCTTCCTTTTGTGATTGGAGCGATGGGGCACCAAGGCACCGAGCAAAAAGGAACGACCAAGATCCTCGCCGACGCGCAAATCGCGACCGCGCAAATGCCTGAATTTAAAGGCAGCGTCATCACCGTGAAGACCGCTGATTTTTGGGACTACGATGCCGGGAAAGCTTTCGAGAATAAAAACAAGGACCCCGATACTTGGGCAAAACTTGGGAGTAATAGAGCGTATCATTATTTTGGCAGCGCTGCTTTCTTTGAGAAAACAGGAACTGCCTTCGCGGATGCGATCATCGAATTAGGGAAATAGAACGACCAAGCTTAGGTAAGGATATCGCTGATCACTTTCCCGTCGGTGGTTGGTCCAATGAGACGTTGGTCAAGTCCCTGATAGGAAAAGCTGAAGCGATGTGGATCAAGTCCGAGCTGGTGCAGGATCGTGGATTGTAAATCACGGATCCCCACTTTGTCTTCCGCGATGTAGTAACCAATGTCGTCTGTCGAGCCGTAGGCACCTGGCTTTACCCCGGCTCCCGCCATCCACATCGTGAAGGCGTGCGGGTGGTGGTCGCGGCCGTAGAATCCTTTTTTCAATTCGTTGCGCACGTTGTTCTGCATCATCGGGGTGCGTCCAAACTCGCCGCCCCAGACGATGAGTGTTTCATCGAACAGACCACGCTGTTTCAGGTCTTTGATGAGGCCCGCGATGGCCTTGTCGATTTGCTGACATTTGATCGGCAAAGTTTCATCGATTGATTCGCCCAGTGACGAACCGTGGTGATCCCAACCCCAATCGTAGAGCTGCACGAAGCGCACTCCGTTTTCGACCAGTCGCCGTGCTAGGAGGCAGTTGTTGGCGAAGGTTGGATCGTCGCCCTTGTAAATCTGGCGTGGGTCGGCAGCGGTTTCGGCGGCAGAAACGTGGCCCGGTTGCGCACCGTAAAGATCCAAGATGTGCTTTGGTTCCTTGCTGATGTCCATCACCTCCGGGACCGACATTTGCATGCGGAAAGCCAACTCATACTGCGAGATGCGAGTGAGGGTTTCCGGGTCGCCGATTTGTTGGTGCTGGAGTTCGTTTAAGTCGTTGAGGGCGTCGAGTGTTTTGCGGCGCATTTGACGACTCATGCCCTTCGGGTCCGAAAGATACAGGATAGGATCGCCGCCATCAGTGCGGCACTGCACACCCTGATAAACGGTCGGCAGGAATCCCGAACCCCACAAGGATTTGCCGGCACTTGGCGTTTTACCGCCTGAGGCGAGCACCACAAACCCGGGTAGGTTCTGGTTCTCGCTGCCGAGTCCGTAGGTCACCCACGATCCCATCGATGGTGAACCAAGGAGTTGGCTTCCGGTTTGCAAAAGAAGCTGCGCGGGCGAGTGGTTGAACTGTTCGGTGTGCATCGAGCGGATGACACAGACATCATCAATCACGGAACTGAGACCGGGAAGGAGACTGCTGATCCACTGGCCACTCTCGCCATGCTGGGCGTAGTCGAATACAGGACCCATCATCTTTGGCTTCCCCTTGATAAAGGCGAAGCGTTTTCCTTCGAGATACTCGTCCGGGCAAACCTTGCCGTGATACTTGGTTAGGGCCGGCTTGTTCTCAAACAAATCAATTTGTGATGGCGAGCCCGCCATGTGCAGGTAGATGATCGACTTGGCCTTGGCCGGAATGCGGAACCGCGGCTTCGCGGCTGCTGCTGTCTCAGCCGACAACAATTGCTGCAGGGCAATCGCACCGAAGCCGAGACCGGATTGCTTGAAGAAGTGGCGCCGCGTATTTGCGCGAAGTTGTTCGAGTTTGAGGTTCATGGTTTCATCAAAGTTTCATCAAGGTTGAGAATGACGCTCGCCACGCACACCCGGGCCGCGTCGCCTTCTTTGAGTCCGGCGGACTGAAGCAGTGCCTGAGCCTCCTCCGGTTTCGATGCGAAGTCGGCTTTCATCGTCTCGTAAAGCGCGTTCAGTCGTTTCGCTTCCTCCGCGGTCGGCAGGCGTGTTAGGACAAGCCGGAAACCGTGTTCGATGTTGGTCATCCGCTTTGCCAAGGCACCGGCTGCTTCGATGAAGGCTGTGTCGTTTAGGGTCACGAGTGCTTGCAAGGGCGTATTGGTGCGGACCCGGCGGATTTGGCAAACTTCGCCGCTGCCGGCATCAAAGGAGAGCATTGCCGGATGTGGGCTGGTGCGCTTGGCGTAGGTGTAAAGCCCGCGCCGGTAGCGGTCCGGTCCGGTTGCGTTTTTCCATCGCTCACCGCTGTAGGTTGACTTCCAAACGCCGTCTGGTTGCGGTGGCATCACTGATGGGCCACCGAGTTTACGCGTCAACAAACCGGACGCGGCGAGTGATTGATCACGCACCATTTCCGCTGAGAGACGAAAGCGCGACCCTCGGCTGAGGAGCCGATTGCGTGGGTCCGCCGCATGTCTTTCGGGCGTCACCACCGCGCTTTGCCGGTAGGTCCTGGACATCACGATAGTCTTCAGCAGTTGTTTGAGCGACCATCCCTTCACGCGGTAGTCCACCGCCAGCCAATCGAGTAATTCGGGATGCGATGGCACCGCTCCTTGTGAGCCGAAATCCTCCTCGGTCTCGACGATTCCGATGCCGAAAAGCCGCGCCCAAACCCGGTTCACCATGACTCGCGCGGTGAGTGGGTTTTCCGGCTGCATCAGCCACTGCGCAACGCCCAATCTATTCGCTGGCGATTCGCCGGGCAACTTGCCGAAGACTTCTGGGACACCCGCTTCGACCGTGTCGCCCTGATCGAGAAAATTACCGCGATTGTGAATACGAGTTTTGCGACGCTTCTCTCCAGCGAGCTCTCGCATGATCGCGGTTTTGGAAATCCTCGATTGCACACCCTTGAGCGCTTTCTGCGTTGTCTCTAATTTCGCCTTCAGTTCGCGCGTTGGCCCGTAGACTTGTTCGGTAAACATTTTTTCCAGACCCGCGGTCGGATCGACATTCGCCGTCAGCCACTTCGCTGGATGGGTGCTTACTGACAAGCGGAATGATTCGAAAATCAGCCCGAGGCCGTATTCCATGTCCAAAGTCAGGCGTAGTTGCCCGCCCGAGATCGGCTTGGCAAAATCGAACACTGCAACGTGCGGCTCGGCAGCCTTGGGAGAGAATGCCCAGCCTGCTTTAGGCTTGCCATCAATCGCCCTGGCGACTTCCCAGCCGCGTTGCGAAAAATCAGCGCGCGGGTTGGCAAGTTTGAGCTTCACGGGTTTGGCGCCCGGGGCGAGAAACTCTGCTGTGAGCTCACGCAAGGCCACGTTCTTGTCTGGCCACTTCCCGCCCGCTTTTTTTGGCAGCGCGTCAATGCGCAAGGCGGTCAAGGTTTCCCCCGCTGGCAGATTAAGGGTCAGGGTCCAGGTGTCTTTCTCCGGATTTTCCGAGCGGACCTTAAGCGTCCCGTCTTTCGCTTGAGTGAGCTTTACGCCCTGTTTGGACTCCATCCCGGCCAGCTTTAACGGTTGCCAGGGCGGCGTCTTTTTAAAGGCCGCTTTCCATTTGGAAAAAGCCTCTGCGTAGCCTGCTGGCTTTGCCTTTAGCTTTTGATCGAGCGCCTTAATTTCCGCTTCGAACTTTGCGACTTGTTCGCTTTGCTCGGCCGTGGGAGTTGGCATGACGGGCGCAGGTCGGTCGGCATCCTCGGTTTGGTTGAAGAAGCTGTAGAACGAGTAGTAATCTCCGATACTGATCGGATCATACTTGTGAGAGTGACACTTGGCACAGCCCATTGTGAGCCCCATCCAAACCTGCATTGTGGTGTCCGCTCGGTCCTTGACGGCAGCGACGCGGAACTCCTCATCGTCTGTACCTCCCTCGTCATTTTCCATCGTGTTGCGGTGGAAAGCGGTTGCCAGAATCTGC
Source organism: Akkermansiaceae bacterium (assembly GCA_905181965.1). Classification (GTDB taxonomy): domain Bacteria; phylum Verrucomicrobiota; class Verrucomicrobiia; order Verrucomicrobiales; family Akkermansiaceae; genus SW10. The sequence continues at coordinate 156,242 of CAJIZY010000005.1, read as the reverse complement.
TCGGTCGTGGGCTTGGATAAGAGGTCGCCAGCGAGTTGTTCGATCGTGAACTGGTCGTAGGGCAGGTCGCGGTTGAGTGCCTCGATCACCCAATCGCGGAAGCGCCACATGTCGCGGTGACGATCTTTCTCGTAACCTTTCGTGTCCGCAAAACGCGCCAAGTCGAGCCACATTCGTGCCCAATGTTCACCGAAATCTTCAGCCCCTAACAAGCGAGCAACCACTGCTTCGAAATCGCCCGACTTCACAAAGGCATCTGCGTCCTCAATCGTCGGAGGCAAACCAGTGAGGTCGAGCGAGACCCGGCGGATCAACGCGTAACGATCCGCCTCGGCTGCAGGCGCAAGCCCGGTCGCCTTCTTCAGTTGCTCACCAACAAAATGATCAATGGGATGCTTTCCCTCTGGCACGGCCATCTTAAAGGGCGGTTCAAAGGACCAGTGCGTATCGTATTCCCCTCCTGAAGCGACCCAGGCCCGCAGCAGTTTTTTCTGAGCCTCGGTGAGAACATGCCCTGTGTCCTCTGGCGGCATGAGATCATCTTCATCGTCGGTCTCAATCCGATAGACCAACTCGCTATCCTCTACCGGTCCTAGCATTTTCCTAGCCCCCTTTGCGGTATCAAGTCGGAGATCACCTTCGCGGGCTTCCTTGTCCGGTCCATGACAGGCGAAGCAGTTCGCCGAGAGGATTGGCCGGATGTCCCGGTTGAAATCCACCGGTGGTTCACCGCAAGCGATCGAGACCAGCAAAGTTGAAGTGATGACGGCCAAAAGCGTTTTCATGATGGCGGATACTGGCATAAGAATGAAAGGTGGTCTGGTAATTTTCTTGTATAAACGACGAATTAAAATGTACGGATATTTCTTAGGGTCAATTAACCATCTTGCTCTTCTTGCTCTTCTTGCTCTTCTTGCTCTTCTTGCTCTCTGACATCAGAGTCTTAGAAGTCCGTGTGGGAAAAAAATCTGGAAAGCTCACATCAAAATTACCGTAGTAAATACCTAATGAAACATCACCTGATTCACCTCACCATTTTGAGCTTTTTGTGCCTGAAGGCCTTTGCTGCCGATCCCATGTGGATTTGGAAGGCCGGCACCATCGCAAGCGAAGAGGCGAACTTTAAAACAACTCTGACGCTTAAGGCCAAGCCGGCCAAGGCTCCCTTGATTATCACTTGTGACAATTCCTTTAAACTCAGCATCAATGGTAAAAAAGTCACCGCTTCTAAAAATTGGGAGACGCCAGTCAGGATGGATGTTGCGAAGTTTCTTCAGGCTGGAAAGAATTACGTGCTCGTAGAGGCTGATAATGAAGGTTCGATGGCCGGTTTCATCATGTCGCTGAAGGCTGGAAAGCAAAAGTTGGTCACCAATAAGAACTGGATGGCGCAGTCGCATGAGGGCGAATGGCACCAGGCCGTTGAGCTGAAGAAGTATGGAGCAGAACCCTGGGGGAATGTTTTCAATCAAGCGGCAGGCCCTGGCCAAATTGCCAAAGCCACGAATTCGCCTAAGTCTATTCCGGTGACCACCTTACCAGGTTTCAAGGCGGAGAAGATTTACGATGTAAATAAAGCCTCGCAGGGGTCATGGGTGGGAATGACGGTCGATCCCAAGGGGCGGCTCATCACAACGGACCAATATGGCGGAATTTACCGGGTCACCCTGAACCCGAAAGTTTCGGTCGAAAGGCTCAAGGTTAATGTGAGCGGCGGTCATGGTGCGCTCTATGCTTTCGACAGCCTCTACATCATGGTTGGCGAAGGCAAGCGTGGCCTCTACCGCTTGCGGGATACCAACGGCGACGACCAGTATGACAAAGAAGAATATCTCATCCCGCTGGTAGCCAAGGGCGAACACGGATCACATAGCCTGGTGCTGAGCCCGGATAAAAAATCGATTTACATGGTGGGAGGTAATAACACGGACATGCCACCCTCGGTGACTTCATACCGGATGGCAAAAGCCTGGAAAGAAGATCATATTCTTCCGCGCATGCCCGACGGACGGGGTCACAACAACGGGCGGATGGCTCCTGGCGGTTTCATCATGAAGGTCAGTCCCGATGGCAAAACGCAGGAAATGATCTGCCACGGTTTCCGCAATGAATTTGATGCTGCCTTTAATCTGGATGGTGAACTCTTCGCGTTTGATGCGGATATGGAATACGACATCGGCTCCCCCTGGTATCGTCCGACACGCGTGAATCATGTCGTTTCTGGCGTGGACTGGGGCTGGCGCCATGGCACCGGAAAATGGCCGGACTATTACACCGACACCTTGCCAGCGACCATCGACATTGGACCTGGCAGCCCTACCGGAGTTAGCAACGGACTGGGAGCCAGCTTCCCGGCGAAATACCAAAAAGCCATTTTCATCAATGACTGGACCTATGGAACCATGTACGCGATCCATCTTGAACAAGATGGGGCGACCTACAAAGCGACCAAGGAAGAATTTGTCTCCGGAAAACCTCTTCCTTTAACCGATGTCACCATTCATCCAGATGGCGATATGTACTTTATGGTTGGTGGACGCCGGACCACTTCGGCTCTCTATAAGCTCACTTACGTGGGTGACGAATCAACTGCTCGGGTGAAAGCTGGTGCGGTCGATACGGATCTCACCCTTCGTCGTAAAATTGAAACTCTTCATGAGGTCGGAGTTGGTGAAGAGGCGATTGCCAAAGCGCTGCCATACCTGAAACACCAAGATCGGTTCATCCGATATGCGGCGCGTGTGGCTCTCGAGAAACAGCCGGCAACAAAGTGGCAACAGCATCTCACCAAGGAGAAATCTCCCTGGGGCGTGATCGAACTTTCCACTGCGCTGGCACGCATGGGCACAAAAGACCAACAGCCTAAGATCCTCGCGGCATTGAATCAGTTGGATTTCAAAAATATGGAAGCGAAGCAGTTTTTGGCCGCTCTGCGCGCTTACCAATTGGCCTTCACTCGACTCGATAAACCGAGCTCGGCTGATGCAGCCGCAGTGATTGGCACCTTGAATGGTTTATACCCACATGAGGATAATTTCGTGAATCGCGAACTCAGTCAGATTCTACTCTATCTGAATGCTCCCGGCGCGGTGTCCAAGACCGTGCAGCTGGTTATGAATGCCACTGACATTCAGGAGAAGATTCTCGAAGACAAGGTCCTGCAGCGAAATGATAATTATGCCAAAGCGGCTCAGCGGACCGAACAATTCCGCCCTAATGTGCAACAATTCGCCCTAGCCTTCTCACTCCGCTCGATCAAAGAGGGTTGGAGCGCCGCCGACCATGCGAGCTATTTCTCATGGTTCCCACGAGCAAAAACCTGGCAGGGAGGAAACAGCTATGGGGCCTTCATCGAAAATTCCCGCAAGCAAGCGCTCGTTAATGTTACGAATGAAGCAGCCCGGAAAAAATACGAAGCCGCTTCCGCCAAATCCATGATGCCAGCTCGGGCAATTCAGACTCCCAAAGGTCCGGGTCGTTCATGGACTGTGAAAGAAGCGGTCTCGGCGGTTGAAGGGAATATGAAGGGTCGAGACTTCGCTAGTGGAGAAAACCTCTTCCACGCTACCGCCTGTGCCTCGTGCCACCGCTTTGCTGGAGAGGGGATGGGGATCGGCCCGGATCTCACTGGCTCCGCCAATCGTTACGCTTTACGGGACATGATGGAGAACATCATTGAACCATCCAAGGTGATTTCTGATCAATACATCAGCACTGGGTTTACCATGAAGGACGGGTCGACTGCCATTGGCCGCATTGCCAAAGAAAATGACGGGATGCTTCATCTCATGACCAACCCCTTTTCTGCGGACAGCAACGTGCAAATCAAGGCCGCAGATGTGAAGAGCAGAGCTCCCCACGAAGTCTCGCATATGCCACCTTCGCTTATCAATGGGCTCAACTCTGATGAACTGAGTGACTTGGTTGCCTATATCTTTTCTGCTGGAGACAAAGACCATCAATACTTCTCAGGTGGGAAGAAGAAGCAATAGGTTGAATGGTTTAACTCTCCGTTAGGAAACCAATCGGTGAAACACTTGAAAGGAATTTTCCTGGCGCTGTTCGCTTCCTCCGCATTGTCGGCGGATGAGGTGCCGCTGAGCTTTAACCGCGACATCCGCCCGATCCTTTCGGATAACTGCTTTGGCTGCCATGGGACGGACGCGCACGATGCAAAGGCAGGGCTGCAACTCCATTCATTCGAGTTAGCGACGATGCGGATTGGCAAGAAAATGGATCGTCAGGCACTGGTTCCCAGAGACCGGGGAGCGAGCGAGTTGTGGAAACGCGTCAGCGCTAAGGACCCGGAGGAAATCATGCCGCCGCCCGATTCGAACCACCGGCTCTCCCTGGAGCAGATCGAACTCCTCGGGCGTTGGATCGATCAGGGTGGAGAGTATGAAGGTCACTGGTCATTCCAAACGGTGGCTGCGCCAAAGGGAGCCTCGATCGATTCATTGATCCGTGCGCAGTTCGAGGGGAGTGGCTTGCGGCCGGCACCGCCCGCGAATCGGGAGACTTTGTTGCGCCGGCTCACCCAGGACTTAACCGGATTACCCCCGACGCCTGAGGAGATTGATGCCTTCCTGGCCGATCAAAAACCGGGTGCATATGAGCGGGTGGTTGACCGGCTGCTTGCGTCGCCCGCGACTGCTGAACGGCTCGCGGTCGACTGGCTCGACGGCGCGCGCTATGCGGACACCAACGGTTACTCGATCGATGACCACCGTGACATGTGGATCTGGCGCGACTGGGTGCTCCATGCTTTTCTCACTAACAAACGCTTCGACGAGTTCGCGGTCGAACAGATTGCTGGCGATCTTTTACCAAATGCCACCGAGCAGCAGCGCGTTGCCACCGGTTTCCTGCGCAACAGCATGAACACGCACGAGGGCGGGACGATCGAGTGAATCAGGTTTTTGACCGTGTTAATACCACCGCTACGGTCTGGTTGGGGATCACTTTGGAGTGTGCGCAGTGCCACGATCATAAGTTCGATCCGATCACGCAAAAGGAATTCTATCAATTCTACTCCTTCTTCAACAACGCCGACGAATCGACGGTCGGCGTGCCGAAATTCCAATACCGCACCGCTGATTGAAGCTGGATCGGCGATCTGTGACGCTGATCGGGTCAAGCGTGACGTAGGCCAACGGATTGCCGAACTCGATCGGTTGCGCGTCACACCCGAGCCGGCAATGGCGAGGATTCGCGACGAATGGGAAGCGCGCACCCTGCCGGCCCTCGCACCGTCGCCGAAAGAGGCAGCGAAGCCCGCAGATTTGCCACGTGTTCCGCACAGCTCGGCGTCGTGGATATGGGCCGCTGACGATAAACAGGCGGCGAAGGCGCTGTTCGAGCACCGCTTCCGACTTGAGGGGGAGCCGTCTGCGGCGCAGCTGCTTTTCACCTGCGATGACGCGTGCACGATCAAGATCAACGGGGGTCAAGCGATCGAGAAAAAGTCGCTTTGGATGGAGCCGAAGGTCGTTCGGATCACCAATTTAAAAGAGGGAGAGAATCACATTGAGATCTCCGCAACCAACGATGGCCCGAGCCCGGCAGGCTTACTGGTCAGCCTCGCGGTGCGAGCTGACGATGGCACTGTAAAACACTTTGTGAGCAGTTCGGCATGGTCGGCGAAAATCGTGGGTGCCAAGTGGAAACCAGCGGCTGACTTGGGTCAGTATGGCAGTGCTCCTTGGGGTAAAAAGATTCAAGAAAAGGGGTCTCCTGGCGACGTGGGGAATAAGGCTCTTTATCTCGCTCTTTCAAAACCGAAATTGAAACGCAGCAAGGCTGATTGGAAGACAGTCAACGATGCTTTTGCTGCCGTCTCCGGGCCGTTCAAGATTTATATCCACCAGCTCAACCTTGAGGAAAAGGTTCTGAGTAAGACCGCGCAATCGGGTCGCGCCACTGTTATGGTGATGGACTACAAACCGCGCGACACCCATATCCTTGACCGTGGGGCCTACGACCAACCCGGAGAGAAAGTCACTGCAGATGGGCCGGCGATCCTCCCTCTACTGAATGGTTCCGATGGCAAGGCGAAGACCCGACTGGAACTCGCCAGATGGCTAGTTGACCCAGCGCACCCGTTGACCTCGCGCGTCATTGTTAACCGATATTGGCAGATGATCTTCGGCACTGGCTTGGTGAAAACCGCTGAGGATTTCGGCGCGCAGGGCGAGTATCCGTCGCACCCCGAACTGCTCGACTGGCTAGCGGCTGATTTTGTCGAGCACGGATGGGATCTGCGGCGCACTTTAAAACAGATCGTGATGTCCGAAACCTACGCTCAATCATCAAAGGCGACGCCCGACTCTCTTGAATTAGATCCCTACAATCGCCTGTTAGCCCGTGCACCACGTTTCCGGCTTGGAGCCGAGTTCGTCCGCGACAGTGCGCTCTTGGCCGCGGGCTTGATTAATCGCGACCTCGGTGGCCCGAGCGTCCATCCCTACCAGCCGGATGGCCTGTGGGCGGAGATTAGTCACTACGGCTATCCGGCCGGATTCACCTCCCAGAAATTCCTCCCTGGTAGCGGCCGGGCACTTTACCGTCGAAGTATGTATACCGCCTGGAAACGAACCTCCCCCCCGCCGAGCATGGCAATATTCGACGCGCCCTCCCGCGAGACCTGTACGGTGCGCAGGCTGAACACCAACACCCCGTTGCAGGCGCTAGTATTGCAGAACGACCCGCAGTTCCTGGAAGCGGCGCGCGCGCTTGGCGATCTTATGGCGGCTGCAGGATCGGCGGAGAAGGGGATCACCCACGGCGCCCGGCGTGTTCTTGGCCGAGGACCGACTGCAAGAGAACTGAAAATTCTGTCCATCGCACTGACCCGCTATCAGCAGATTTTCGAATCGGACACTGAGAAAGCGCAGCAATTGCTCACCGCTGCCGGAGCACAAGACAGCGGCGATCCCAATCAGACCGCGTGGATGCTGGTCGCTAGCACTTTGCTAAACATGGATGAAGCCGTGACAAGACAATGATCATCAACGACGACACCAACACTCTACTTTCGCGTCGCGCCTTTCTGGGGCAGTCTGGTATCGGACTTGGTGCCCTTGCCGCGACCTCACTTCTGAATGATGCCACCGCTGCGGAATCTGGTCAGAATGATCTGCCGCATTTCCCGGCGAAAGCAAAGCGCGTCATCTACATGTTCCAGTCGGGTGGGCCGTCGCACATCGACCTTTTTGATCATTCGCCAGCCATCAAAAAATTGCATGGCAGCGAATTGCCCGACAGCATCCGTGGCGGACAGCGCGTGACCGGGATGACCGCCGGGCTGAAGAATTTTTTAGTCTGTGGTCCGATGTCGCCGATGAAGCAGCGCGGAGAGAGTGGCACTTGGATGAGCGATTTTATACCCTACACGGCGTCAATTGCTGACAAGCTCACGGTGATCAATTCGATGCATACCGAGGCGATCAATCATGACCCCGGGATCACTTTGATTAACACTGGTTCGCAGATTCCGGGTCGTCCCAGCCTCGGTGCTTGGGCAGGGTATGGATTAGGAAGCGCAAACGAGAACATGCCAGCCTACATTGTCCTCCTTTCGCAGGGGAGCGGGAAGAATCCGGGACAACCAATTTTCTCCCGCTTATGGGGAAGTGGTTTTCTTCCTTCAAACCATCAGGGTGTATTGATGCGCAGCGGTAGGAATCCGCTTCTCTACCTCAAAGATCCCAATGGGCTCGATCGCTCGACACGGCGCGAGATGCTCGATGATCTTGCGGCCCTCAACGGGGATTCGTTTGCCCGCTTCGGCGACCCGGAGATCCAGACACGCATCGCCCAGTATGAGATGGCCTTCCGCATGCAGACCACCGCTCCGGAAATCGTCGATCTTTCGGACGAGCCAGAGAGCACTTTCAAACTCTACGGCGATGCCGCGCGTCAACCGGGCACCTACGCTTACAACTGTCTTTTGGCGCGGCGCCTGGCCGAACGCGACGTGCGATTCGTGCAACTGTTCCACCGTGGTTGGGACCAACACGGCAGCCTCGTTCCTCATCTGACCGCGCAGTGTCAGGACACCGATCAGGCCTCGGCAGCTCTTCTGCAGGATCTCAAACAACGTGGTCTACTTGAAGACACCCTCGTTTGGTGGGGCGGCGAATTTGGGCGCACTCCCTTTTCTCAAGGAAAGGACGGCCGCGACCACAACCCACGCGGCTTCACGACTTGGTTAGCCGGAGGAGGCACTAAACCAGGTCACGCCCATGGTGCCACAGACGACTACTGTTATAACATCGTCAAAGATCCCGTGCACATTAACGATATGAATGCCACCATCCTCCATTGCATGGGGATGGACCATGAGCGTTTCACTTTCAAATTTCAAGGGCTCAACACCCGTCTCACTGGAGTGGAGGAAGCGCATGTGGTGCAGCAAATCCTCGCTTAAGGCGAGAATCACCTGATTTAAATGCTACCGCCAGGAATTTGCTTTTTGCGGAAAGGCTCAGGCCCAAGTCGTCCGTGACAAACAGCTTGAGGGCCCGGGTTTTAGGCATCTTGATCAGTTGAGGTCATACTGATGAGAGATCGGGACTCTCCCCCCATATGGCTTTCCGCCTAAGTCGCTAAAACGAGGGCGGCGGTCCCACCGACTTGCCATCATCCTTTTTCAACGGATATTTCGGCTTCCAGGTTGAATGTTTCTGGCTGAGCCAGGCATGGATCTTTTGGGAAAGCGAGGCGGCGATGGAGGTGTGGGTCTTAATGAGATTGGTTTTCTCACCGATGTCGTGACTCAAATTGTAGAGTTCCCAATCGTCGGCTTCGTAGAAATAGAGAAGCTTGTAGCGTTGTCCCTCGATCTCGTCGATGGCAGCGACAGTTGGCTGGGCGCGCGAATCCATGTAGCCGGGGAAAAGGTAGAAGATCGGATCACGCATGCGGTCAGTATTCGGATTGAGCAGGACATCGACGAAGGATTCTCCATCGAGAGGATGTTCGGCTTCCGGGGGCATCCAACGATCGCCAGCGAATTGAAGGTAGGTTGGGTAGTAGTCGACCGTATGGACCATATGATCGGTGACTGTGTTGGCGGGGATGACACCCGGCCAGTAGGCGATCAAGGGAACGCGGATACCGCCTTCGGTGAACATTCCTTTCTTTCCGCGCAGAGGGAGGTTGGCTTTGGCATTGCCGCCATTGTCGGAGGTGAAAATGATGAGGGTTTTTTCGGCGCAGCCGGTGTCATTCAAAACCTTCAGCAGACGACCGATCGTTAGATCAATGCTGGCAACGAAGCCGGCAAGTTCATCGCCGGTGCTTGCTTTTAGGTCCGGCCGTGAACGCACGGGACCGTGCACTGCATAAGGATGGAGTTGAAGATAGAAGGGCTTCTCGTCGTCGGCGAACTTGCCGATGGTCTCTTCCATGGCATCGGACAATGCGTCGCTAACATGCTTCGGCGTGCCAAGCAGAGACAGCGGAAAGTTGTGCTGTTTCAGATACGACTCGGTGTAGGGTTCGGCGAAGCGGTCGAAGTGGCCGCGCCCGAGTTTCCTGAATACCCAATTGTCGCCATCCTTGCTGGCAAAGCAGACCGGCTGATGTCCCTGCGTAAAGCCACCGATGTTAATATCGAAACCGGCGTTTTCAGGAAGGGTCTCCCCACCTCCATGTCCGCCGACGTGGTATTTGCCGATATGCGCGGTTGCATAACCGTTTTTGCGCATCGCTTCAGCAACGGTGATTGCTTCGGCAGCCACATCTTCCGTCTGTTCCGGAGCGGTGAATTTTGCCTTCTCCTTCGAAATTCCTCCACGACCGTATCGGTTGAGGCTCCCGACACAGTAGACATCATTGTGGATGCGCGCAGGGTATTGTCCCGATAGCATGGCCGCGCGGGTCGGCGCGCAGTTGGGCTGGGCATAGGCATTAGTGAAACTGAGTCCTCCGGCGGCGAGCTTCACCAGGTTTGGTGTGCGGTAAAGCTTTGGATTCGTCCCCATCGTGCTCTGCTCAACACCGATCTGGTTCCAGCCGAGATCGTCTACCATCACGGTGACGATGTTCGGCTGACGCCTGATCTTGTTGAAGGCTACCGGAATGAAGGGCGGATTCGTATGACGAAGCAATTTGACCGATACCCCGGCTGCGCCGGACGCTTCTTGAAAAGCAGATTTGCTCGCGGCTTCAATACCCAGAAAGCTGAAGGCGAAATCTCTGTCCTTTCCGCCCGCACTGGCCCAACGGCCTTTGGAACTCTTGTTGTTGCGGATCGCTCGACCACCGGCGTATCCGCGGCCTAGGATGAAGTGCAGATCGGATTCCTCGGCGGAAAGCACTAGGGCATAGTTGCCTGTCTTTAGTTGTGGCGGCGATTCAAATTCAAGCTTTAGGGTGGCCTCGGCGGCGCCCTTGGGCAACCTTCCAGATTCTGAATGCAGCATATCACCGACCGGATAGTCATTCTCGGTGCGATAGATACTGACCGTCAGATCGGCGGCGTTCACAACCCCGGCGGTCAGCACGAAAAGGCCCTCGAGTTTTCCGGTTTTCTTTACCGTGAATGTCTGCCCCTTCGAGTTACCGGCTGCAACAATTGTCGATCCGACCTTGCCGTGGGGCGGTGAGAGTTTTTCCGATCGATCGGCAACGGTCAATTTTAGCGCTGCGCTAACAGGTAGGGCAATCAACAAGGTTGCGGTAACGGCTGCGAAAGTCTTTTTCATAAGGGACTGATTGCTAAATGAGATGGGTTGTCAAGGGTGGGTGAAAGCCTTTAAGCTGACGATTGTTATCAATGACGAAGAAATAAAATCCTACGACACAATCAAGCTCGGAATCGACGCCCGAAGGGCTTGGTATTATGTGACCGGGCAATTCGACGCGGCGCCTAATTTTTGAGTCACTCACAGTTAAAATTCTGCCTCCCAAACGACAACAGTCGTCAAATCTGGAATTTCTTGTTTTGTGAATCGCATCCACAGATACTATTATCCAGTCCGTTCCGAGGAATATGCGTTCTCATTCAGCTACTTGTTATCTTGCTTTCGTCGTGGGATTACTTCTTTCCGCTCCGGGAGCATGGGCCAAACTGGAATTCAATCGGGATGTTCGGCCGATTCTTTCCGACAAATGTTTCGCGTGTCATGGGTTTGATGCGAAGACGCGGGAGGCCGGGTTGAGACTAGATACTGAGGAAGGAGCCTATTCTTTGAAGGATGGCATTCAGGCGATCAAGCCGGGCGCTTTGCAAGAAAGCGAAGTCTGGCATCGCATCACACATGACGATGAAGACGAATTAATGCCTCCGCCGGAGAGTAATAAGAGTCTCACGGAAGGGGAAAAAGAAGTGCTCAAACGTTGGATTGAGGAGGACGGGAAATACCAGCCGCACTGGGCTTTTGTGCCGCCGAAAAAGAGGGCGCCTCCGGTGGTGTCGGGAGCGCGCAATCCCATCGATCAATTCATCGGAGCACGGCTCGAAGAAGAGGAACTGTCGTTCTCGCCCGAGGCTGATCGTACGACCTTGATTCGCCGGGTCACTTTGGATCTCACTGGCTTGCCGCCGACTCCGCAGCAATTGGATCAGTTTCTCAATGACGCGGCACCTGGAGCTTACGAACGATTAGTGGATCGCTTGATGGCGACTCGCGATTATGCCGAACGCCGGGCGCAGGATTGGCTCGATCTGGCTCGTTATGCCGACACGCGGGGCTTTGCGGATGACAAGATGCGTCAGATCTGGCCCTACCGAGATTGGGTGGTTCGCGCGCTTCATCGTAACATACCATTCGATCAATTTACGATCGAGCAACTTGCGGGGGATATGCTGCCCAACGCGACTGACGAGCAACGAATTGCGACGGGCTTTCACCGCAACGCGCCCCAGGCTCGTGGGAACACCTACCCGGTCGAAGAGTATCGTCTCAAAGGAGTGACCGACCGCGTCAACACGACGGGAAAAGTTTGGTTAGGTTTGACCATGGAATGTGCAGAGTGCCACGACCATAAATTCGATCCGATTAGTCAGCGTGATTACTTTTCGCTGTTCGCAATTTTCAACAACACCGAGCACCGTGGCAAGGGGCATGGACAGGGAGGCCCGACAATGACCTACCGCCCTCCAGTGGCTGATCCTGATCCGGACCTCCTGGCCGAGCGGGCCCGTCTCAAGGCTGAATTGATTTCAGCTCGCAAGAAGCTTCCTGCCCGCAAAGGCTCTTGGCGGGGAGGGCTTGTTGGGAAAATGGGACGCGCCTCATCTCGAGTCCGACGCCGGGAAATTTTGTATCACCGGGGACCTCACCATCACCGCCAAAATCCGTACTAAGCAAGCGGTCGCGAATCTTGTCTCCAAATACGATTGGCCCGGTAAGCAACGCAGTTATGTTTTTGGGATCGGCGGTGAGGGCGATGAAGAAGGAAGGCCTGGACACCTCTTTTTCTGGGCATCTGCTCGGACTGATCCTTACCAAGGTGTCGCCATCCATGGTAGTCGCGCGGTCAATGATGATCATGATCACGATGTCGCCCTTGTCTTCGAAGCGGGGAAGTCAGTGCGCCTTTTCGTCGATGGAATTGAGGATGCCGAGGCTCGCGTGCTCGGTGCGCCGCCTCGATCGATTGCCGTTTCAAATCGCCCTCTCGCGATCGGGGCTGGGTATAAAAACTCATCCAAGCCCAATGCGCATCGCTTCGAAGGTTCGCTCAGGAGGTTCGGCTCTACGACCGCGCACTCGAGCTGATTCCAGAGAGCGAGGAAACTCGAAAGCTCCGGTCGGCTTTACATAAAATCGACGATAAGCAATCTGCAGGTTCGAAAGAAATTCCGGCTGTTCCCGTGATGAAAGAGCGTAGGTCGCCCCGGCAAACATTCATTCACCAACGTGGAAGTTTCCTCAGCCCGGGAGATAAAGTGTCACCTGCCGCGCCCAAAGTCCTGGTGCCCGAAGGTGAGAGGCAACCTGGTGATCGACTCGAATTCGCGCGTTGGCTCGTCGATGGAAAGAATCCACTGGTGGCGCGGGTTGTTGTGAATCGCTTTTGGCAGAGCTATTTTGGCCAAGGTCTCGTGAGCACTTCGGACGACTTTGGGTCGCAAGGGGCACCCGCCACTCATCCCGAATTGCTTGATTGGTTAGCGACTGAATTTGTGGATAGCGGTTGGGACATGAAATACCTCAACCGCCTGATTGTGACCTCGGCGACCTATCGGCAAGCGGCGCGAATCTACTTCGAGCTCATCGGGAAAGAGATCCGAACAATCGACCTCCTCTCCCGCATGCCCCGGGTTCGCCTGCCGGCGGAGCAGATCCGGGATCAGGCGCTTGCGATCGGTAGCTTGCTGAAGCCGTTCGCCGGTGGCCCGAGTGTCTTTCCACCCCAGCCGGACAGTTATTGGGAAGATCGGGACCTGCCCGGTAAGTGGGTCGCAAGCAAGGGCGATAATCGTTATCGCAAGAGCCTCTACACCTATTGGAGACGAATGGCTCTGCATCCCACGATGGAACTCCTTGATGCTCCGGCTCGTGCGGTCTGCGTATCCAGACGCAACTCGGCAAACTTACCGACCCAGGCGCTCGTGACTTTGAATGCGCCGGTCTTTGTCGAGTCCGCAGAGGGTCTTGCAAAACGACTTCTCGGGGAGGCCCTCGATTCCAAGGGGCGCCTCGATCTCGCGTTTCGACTTTGCCTTGGCCGGCTTCCTAGTGCTGACGAGCGGGAGAAGTTCCTGAGTTTTTTAGAGAGTCATTCCGCGCCATCTGATCTCGCGAAGTGGCAGAGTTTATCTACCGTCCTTTTGAATCTCGACGAGACTATTACACGTCCATGAACCATCCATGCTGCTCAGCAGATCTTACCCGCCGCGCTTTTCTGGGGCGGTCGGCGGGTGGGATTGGTTCGGTAGCGCTTGCGTCCTTGCTGAATGACAAGCTTCATGCAGGGCAGGGGAGCTTGCCAAATTTCCATCATGCTCCAAAAGCAAAGCGTGTCATTTTTCTCTTCATGGCGGGTGGGCCTTCGCACATCGATCTTTTTGATCCCAAGCCGAAGCTCAACGAACTCGATGGCAAAGCGATTCCAAAGGAGTTGCTGAAGGACCATCAGCAGTTTGCGCTGATTCGCGGAACACCGAACCTAAAGGGTTCGCCCTATTCATTCCGTCCCCGCGGGGAATCAGGCACGATCATCTCAGAACTGATGCCTCATCTTGCAACGATCGCCGATGAATTGACGGTGATTCGTTCGATGCACACTGACACCAATGTGCACGATCCGGGGGTGAATTTCATGAACTGCGGCACTTTGTTGGGCGACCGACCAACCCTCGGTTCCTGGATGTCCTACGGACTTGGTTCGGTTAACGAAGATCTACCTGCTTACACCGTGCTGACTTCCGGAGTGAGCGATGGCCAACCGCTTTTGCAGAGTTTTTGGGGGAATGGATTTCTCGAATCTCGGCACGCCGGTGTGCCTTTCCGGAATAGTGGTGCTCCAGTGCTCCATCTTGATAATCCAAAGGGCGTCTCGACCAAGGGGAGGCGAAATGAACTTGATCTGCTGCAGTGGATGAATCGCCGCCAACACCAAACTCTGGGTGATCCCGAGATCGCGAATCGCATTGCTTCGTATGAATTGGCCTTCCGCATGCAGGCCAGCGTGCCGCAACTTGCCGATCTGAGGAAGGAGTCAGAGAAAACCCTTGAGCAATATGGCGCTGATCGCGTGAAGCCCTCTTTCGCTCGGAACTGCCTGATGGCGCGTCGCCTTGTCGAGCGTGGTGTTCGCTTTGTGCAACTCTACGACCGTGGTTGGGATTCGCATACCGATATGGATCGCGAACACCGACGTCAATGTGGCGCGGCCGACCAACCGATTGCCGCACTCATTGCTGATCTTAAGCAACGTGGTTTACTTGACGATACTCTCGTCATCTGGGGCGGTGAATTCGGCCGGACACCGGTGGCGCAAGTGATGGGTAAAACCTGGGGGCGTGATCATCACCCGCACGGCTTTACGATGTGGATGGCCGGCGGTGGAATGAAACCTGGCCTCACCTACGGTGCGACCGATGACTTTGGCTATCACGCTACCGAGAACAAAGTTCACGTCCACGACCTCCATGCCACTATTCTTCACCAGCTAGGCATCGACCATAAACGCCTCACCTTCCGCAGTCAGGGCCGCGACTTCCGCCTTACCGATGTGCATGGCCACGTGATCAAGGATCTACTGGGCTAAGCTTCAGGAAATTGTGGGGTTTCCAAGCTAGACGCCTTAGCCTACTCGGGATAAAATCCACCCTGCTCGGTTGAAGGCGGGCACACACACATCTATATTTCTTACTCATATCGTCGATATTACGGCGATGCGCACTCAGCTATGAATCCGAATACATTTCTACTCACTACCGTCCTGACCCTTGCGGGCGGCTCTATTTTTCTCAATGCGACACCGGTTATTTCTGAATTTATGGCCGATAACGATACGGTCTTGGCCGATGAAGACGGCGATTTTTCGGACTGGATCGAAATTCACAATCCAGATGGAAGCGAGGTCGATCTCGACGGCTACTTCCTCACTGATAAGGCGAGCAACCTCGATAAGTGGCGAATTCCCGCAGTCACTATCCCGGCTGGAGGTTATCTTGTCATCTTTGCTTCTGATAAGGATCGTTCAAATCCAGAGGCAGAGTTGCACGCTAGTTTTAAACTCCCTTTGAAAAGTGGTTACCTTGCCTTGGTTGCACCAGATGCCGTCACCGTCCTAACCGATTTTGGCTCGACTTACCCTTTGCAATTTGAGGACCAGTCTTATGGAAAAGATAGTTTTGGATCTGTGACACAGCAGCAGTTGATCAGTGGCACCTTGCCGGCCAAGTATTTCGTGCCATCAGATGGCTCACTAGGTGATACCTGGCAGGCTCTTCCGGACTCCTTCAATGATTCAGCTTGGACTTCAACTACGACAGGAGTTGGATTCGACTCGGGGGTTCTCCTCGACTTGGTGGGCGACACGAACCTTGGCAATTCAACCCTCAAGCCGGCGATGCAGTCAATCAACGCGAGTTGTTACATCCGTATTCCATTCACTTACGACCCAAACAATAACCAGATACAATCTCTCTCTCTCAGCGTGAATTGTGACGATGGATTTGTTGCCTACATCAATGGAGTGGAATCAGGGAGCTACAATAAGCCAGGCAATCTGGCTTGGAATTCCAATGCTACGGGATCGCGATCCGACTCTGTCGCGGCAGCTGACCCAATTGTGGTTGATGCCACGGCGGGCGCAACGCAAGTGGTGGAAGGAGTAAACATCCTTGCGATACACGGCCTAAACCGGTCGGCAAATAGCTCTGATTTTCTTATTTATCCCGAGCTTACGGCCGCTGTTGTTGATACTTCTGGAGCGCAACGTGAAGGTTTTTTTAATTCGCCAACTCCGGGGCTCCCCAATTCCAGTGGCCAGGCCGCTGGTCCTCTCTTTGTTAATATTACGGATAAGCCCGAGAGACCCACCGCTGGCCAAGACCTCATTGTCACGGCCAAGATGGAAGCCGTCTCATCTCCTGTTGCTTCGGTCACGATGTTTTATCGTGTTATGTTTGGTGGGGAAAAGACCCTTCTCATGAATGATGAGGGCACTGGCTCTGACGCTCTAGCCAATGATGGCATCTTTACCGCTTCCATCCCTGGTGGCGACTTCGACTCGGGAGAGATGATCCGTTGGAGATTTGAGGCAAGTGACGAGTTGGGGCTAGAAACAAAAATACCCGCCTTCAAGGATCCTGTCGACTCCCACCAATATGTCGGAACGGTTGCGGTGGATCCCTCTATTGAAACTAAGCTGAGCGTCGTAGAATGGTTTGTCCAAAATCCAGCACGAGCCACTGGAACGGGTGGAACGCGTGGTGCGATTTTTTACTTAGGCGAGCTTTATGATAATGTCTTTTTCAATCGTCATGGTCAGTCGACTGGAGGATTCCCCAAGAAGAGTTACAATATTGATTTTAACAAGAGCCAGCGCTTCAGGTGGAGCGAAGATGCTCCTCGAACGAAGGATATTGACCTCATTACCAACTGGGCCGACAAGTCAAAGGTTCGCCATGTTATGGGCTATGAAATCATGCGTAATGCCGGCGTGCATGCGCACTTCGCATACACGGTCCGTGTGCAGCAGAATGCCGAATTTTTTAGTACGGCAGACTTTGTTGAAGACGCCGACAACATTTATTTAAAGCGTGCGGGGCTCAATGAGGATGGTGCGTTGTATAAGGCTTACAACAACACTCTTACAGGAAGTGCCAATTCTGGGTTCGAAAAGAAGAACCGGCGCGACGAGAATAATTCCGACCTACAGGATTTGATCAATGGCCTCGCTCAGAGTGGCGCCTCGCTGGACAATTTCACCTTCGACAACGTCAACATACCGATGTGCGTCAACATGATGGCTGCCGCGGCCGTTATCCGGAATATCGACATGCACCGGAAGAATTGGTACATCTACCGTGATACCGGGAAGACCGACGAGTGGGCACTCCTCCCCTGGGACCTCGACCTCTCTCAAGGGCGCTATTGGAGATCGCAATTCAACTACTTCAGTAACCTTATGGAGACCAATGGCTATATCGAGACAGGCGGTTCCGTGCGCCTTCTTTCTCAGCTCTATAGCCGTCGATCGACGAGAGCCATGTTCTACCGTCGGGTTCGAAGCTTACATGATCTCTATTTACAGTCAGCTGATACGCCCATGGAAGAGCGCTATTACGAACGCAGACTCAATGAGCTCTCAGCTTTAATCGATCCCGAAGATATCGCGCCTTCAGATGCCCAGCTCGATTTTGAAAAATGGGGTTCTTGGCTACACAACGCGGACGGGGGTTCTGCTCCCGCCGTTCCATACACGACTAATAATCCTGATGTCGAAACTATGGCTGAAGGGGTCCAGCGTTTGCGCGACGAATTTTTGGCGCCGCGAAGGGCATTTATTTACGCCCAAAATTCCATCCCTGATGCGCAGACGGGTCAGCTGAGTCTTGCATACACTCCTCTGTTATCAGCGGGAGCACCTCTGACTCACCTCGTTCCAAACGACGACTCCGTCGATAACTCCTGGATGGAATTTGATTTTAACGACGCCAACTGGCTTGCGGGAACTACTGGCGTAGGATTTGATTCTAGCACAAAATATGATCCGCTCATTGGCACCGATACTGAAGCAACGATGCGGGGCACTCATTCCTCGGTCTACATGCGTTCTGAATTCGAGGTTGCTGACCCCTCTATCTATCAGGCGATGGAGTTGCGAATGAAGTATGATGATGGTTTTGTCGTTTACCTCAACGGCACCAAGATCGCATCAGAAAAAGCGCCGTCTAATCCTGCTTGGAACTCGATTGCTACTGCTGGCTATGAAGCTGACCCCTTAGAGTATGATACCTGGAATGTTAGCGCATCCCTTGGTGCACTCAGACCTGGGACCAATGTCCTTGCGATCCATGGCATGAATCGGTCTTTGGGGAGTAGCGACCTAATCTTCATGCCGGAATTGCATGGTGGTATCGCTGATTCTAACGGGAGTATTGAGCCTCTAATCGAGTTTGGCACAATCGAATTTAACCCCGTTTCGACCAATCAGGATGAAGAGTATATCGAGCTTGTGAACAACAATGGGATTGCGGTCGATGTCTCAAACTGGAAGGTTAAAGGCGGAGTTGAATTCGAAATACCTGCCGGCACGGTCATTCCTGCGGGCTGGACACTCTACCTAAGCCCGAATGCTAAGTCTTTTCGCGCTCGCACGACTGGACCTACCGGAGGGCAGGGAAATTTTGTGGTGAGCCCCTTTAAAGGACACCTCTCGAACCTTGGAGAAACGCTGACGCTTTTGGACCAACATGGTATGGAGAACAATTTTACTTCCTATGTTGGAAATCCTACCGAGCAACAAGAGCATCTCATCATTTCTGAAATCATGTATCATCCTGAGCCTGATGGACTTGCCGAGTATATCGAGTTGATGAACGTGAGTGATTCCGTAACTCTCGACCTTGCAGGTGTAAAGTTTACCAATGGTATCGATTTTGATTTTACCGGAAGCTTGGTCACCAGCTTGGCACCAGGCGGGCGGGTTCTCGTTGTGCGTGATCTCGCCGCATTTGAACTCGCTTATGGTGAAGGACTCCCAGTCGCGGGAGTCTTTGCAAACTCTACGAGCTTGAGTAATGCAGGGGAGAAGTTGAAACTTGAGGACGCCTCGAATGGCACGATCAAGGAATTCTCTTATAACGATAAGTCGCCTTGGCCTGTAGCAGCTGACACGCTTGGCTATAGTATAACTCTTAGGGCGCCAGGTCAGAATCTCGACCCCTCTGAGCCTACTCATTGGAGAGCGAGTGTCACTCCTGGAGGAACACCTGGAAGTTCGGATGGCACTCTTCTTGCGGGTAATCCAACGGATGATCTCGACGGTGATGGATTGACTGCTCTTCTGGAACATGCGCTTGGAACCAGTGATAATGATGCGACTCAATCGGGATCTGCCAGTGCTAGCCGCATGCTTATTGATGGCATCCTTTATGATTCTTTCACCTACACCGTGAAGGAAGTCGCTGATGATGTGCGGACATTGGTTGAGACAACCATCGACCTTCAAAACTGGAGCAATGACCCGGCCGAGCTCGTCGAGTTAGTCGTGACTTCCAATGGCGACGGAACGGTGACCCGCACCGTGCGCTTGGCGACACCTGCGGTAGTTGATAGCAGGCGTTTCTTCCGGGTCAAAGCAGAGTTACGTTAGAGAAAATTTTCTTTGGGACCTCATGAAGTGCTTAATTCGACAACCGCTCCGGCTTGTCTGGCCTTTGTTGTGGACGGCTTCGATTTTTGCCGATGAGATAAAAACGCTGCCTCCTCCAATCGCCAATGATACTGTCAAACCAGCAGATGACTTCACACTGATCGTCTTGCCGGACACTCAGGGTTATGCCGATACCCGGCACCGGGAGACTCAAAAACATTGGCCAGAGATGGGCGATCAGAGAGCCTGCTTTTTTGGGCAGACCGAATGGATTAAAAAAAATCACGAGGCAAGAAACATCGCCTTGGTCACACATGTGGGAGATATCACTCAGACCGAGCACGACGATGAATGGAAGATCGCGGACGCCGCTTTCAAGACGATCGAGTCTCATGTTCCTTACGTTCTCTGTTCTGGAAATCATGATATGGGTTACTTACCTCAGCTGCGCAAGACGAGCCAATCTCGAGCAAGCCAGTTCAGTCGTTATTTTCCACCTTCACGTTTCACGAAGAACCCTTTGTATGACGCGCACTTCGCTCCTGAGAGAGAGAGGCACTTTCGGGAGGCCGGGAAAACTGAGAACTATTACCTTTTTTTCCAAGCATGCGGGATGGACTTTTTGGTGATTACCCTTGAATTCAAACCGAGGGACGAAGCGATAGCTTGGGCAAACCAAGTGGCGGAAAGGCATCCCGGCCACCGGATTATTGTGCTCACCCATGGGTATCTCACGAAGAAAGGGCGGCTTTCAGAACCCGATGGATATCCGATCAAAGGCAACTCGGGACAAGTAATCTGGGAAAAGTTCGTCAGCCGTCACGCCAATATCTTTCTGGTGCTTTCGGGACATGCCGGAGAGAGCCAATTGACCAGCGAGGGACGGCACGGAAACCTTGTTCACCAGATCCAATCTGATTATTGGTATTTTGATCTCCCACGAATTAAGGCGGGGAGCGGTTTCTTGCGCATCTTGACTTTCCGTCCGGGCGAGGACCGGATCCAAGTGGAGACTTACTCGCCCGTGCTGGATGAATTCCTCACCCGCCCAAGTAGCAAGTTTTCGTTACCATACGCCATGAAGAAGAAAAGTGGCTAATCCGTATCGTGATTTCTTTTTCGCCCGATCTTTCTGCCTCGACCCGGGGAAAAGGCGTCCCTATTCTTCTACGGTGAAACTAGCTCGAGGTTTTTTAGCAAGGCTTGCGTTTGCGGCAGCTTTCGTTGCCTCGTCGTTCGCTCACGCTGAAAAACCTTCTGCGGAGATACGCGATTTCAAAAAGGGGGTGCAACAGATCTTTGAAAAGCATTGCTACGAGTGTCACGGTCGAGAAAAGACCAAGGGGAAAGTCGATCTCACCAAGTATGCAACATGGGCGGACCTTGAGGAGGATCCCGAGTTGATTGAAGAAATGATCGAGGTCCTCGACAAAAACGAAATGCCTCCGGAAGAGGAGCTTCAGCCCACTCAGAATCAACGAGACCTTTTGATATCAGAACTAAAAAAAGCATTTGCCAATTCTACGAAACACGATCAGCCGTTGGTTCCGATGAGGCTGCGGCGCATGAATCGCTTTGAATATGGAAACGCGGTTCGGGACCTCTTCGATCTCGAGTCATGGGTCTATTCCATCAACGATCGCATCATCCGGAATCACAGTAATTACTTCAGGCCCGAGTCGGGGAAAATGCCCAAGGTTGTCAGAGTGGGGAATCGGATTATGGGGCTCCAGCAGTTGCTGGAAGATCGCCTGCTTGGAGTCATGGCCTTTCCCAAGGATCCTCCGGCGGAGAATGGCTTCAATAATCGTGGGGATCATTTGAGTTTGTCTCCAGTTCTCATGGAGTCGTTTTTGGAGCTGAGCAGGTCCATCGTTCATGCCGAAAATTTCGATGAGAATTGTGGGGTTTGGTATGACTTGTTTGACGACCCCTTGAGCCCAAAAGCGAAAGCTCGAAAGGCTTCGATTTCAGTGGATCGATCAGTCGCGGCCGGCAGCACCGGGCTGACGGTCAGCGCTTGGATCCGCCCCACAAATTTGTCTGATCAATGGCAGACTATCGTCCGGCGGGAGGATTCATGGCGACGCCAATTGCTGGCGATTGGCCGGACTGGGAAAACCTGGGGGCTCTGGATGGGTGCGGGGATTGCGGGAAAGTATGAGGAATTTGGAGCTGCAGTGGATCCCAAAATACTTAGCGATGGGGAGTGGCATCATGTTGCGGGAACTATCGATGGTAAAAAGATTCGTCTCTACCTGGATGGCAAGGAGGTTGGGAGCAAGCCGATGGCTGGGAAGCTTAGCACCCAAAGTGCTGGTCCGATGTTGGTTGGGGCCCATGGCAATGAGCCTTTTCATGGTGATTTGAATGATGTCCGCCTTTACCGATCCGGATTGAATGGACTTCAGATTCAGAGTATTGCCTCCGGCGAGAAAGGAATCGCCGGGGATGAGCTGATGGGTAGCTGGAGTTTGCCTGATGAGGCCAAGCCAAAGGTTGAACAACCAGTTGAGAGGATTGCACACGAGCGGATTGAAAAGTTCCTCTTGAAGGCCTTTCATTCACCTGCCGATGAAAAGACAGGGAAGCTCTATTCAAGATATTTTGACAAGCAGTATCAGAAGAGCGGAGATTTTACCGAAAGTATGAAGGATGTTGTCTCAGCGGCTTTAGCTTCTCCGCGATTTATCTTTGTTCATAACGAGCGAGATGAGGTTTCACCCAATCAGGCTTCATTCAATTTAGCGACCCGTCTTTCGATGTTTTTGTGGAGCTCCATCCCGGACGAGGAATTACTTGAGCTGGCCGCTAACGGAGAACTTCAAAACGCCGAGGTCTTGAGTGAACAAGTGGATCGCATGCTTAATCACCAGCGCGTAAAGAACTTCTGTGATAGTTTTGCCCCCCAGTGGTTGAAACTGAATAATCTAGTTTCGGCCTCCCCGGACTTTAAGTCGCATCGTGACTACTACTTTGGAGGAGACGATAAGATTTCCTATAAGCGGGGAATGCATATGATGCTGGAGCCACTCTTGAATTTTGAGACGGTCTTTATCGAGAACAGACCGATCTCTGACCTGATTGATTCGGACTTTACCTACCGGAGCCATTTACTGAGCGAATGGTATCAGGGCAGGGCTGCCACTTATTCGATCAACGTAAATCTACGTGATATCGAATACACGCGAAGACCCGTTACGGACAGAAGGAATGGAGGTGTCATGACGACAGGAGCGGTGATGGTAATGACCTCCAGTCCATTTCGATCACTCCCGATCACGCGTGGCTCATGGGTTTCATCTGTCATTTTTAATGACCCTCCTGAGCCACCACCCGATGACATCCCTGACTTGCGGGCGGATGACAAAACGCTTCAAAAGGAGGGCCTGACTGTTCGACAGAAACTTAATCAACACAGCAGTGATGCTCAGTGCGCGAGCTGTCACGTAAAGATTGATCCCTTTGGCTTTGCCTTGGAAAACTACGATCTGCTAGGCCGGTGGCGGGATCACTATCGTACCGGATTAAGGGTAGATGCGAGTGGAAAGTTGTTTGGGAAACACGAGTTCACAGATGTCGTGGGATTCAAGGATGCCATCTTGGCTGAGGAGGATCTCTTCGCGAAGGCCTTCATTGGGCACCTCTTGTCATATGCCCTGGGGCGTGAGCTCACCTTGGCGGATCGCATTGCGACAGGTGAAATTGCCGATACAAGTCGTTCAGGCGGCTACCAAATGCGAGACGTCATCAAAAATATTGCAGTCCATCCTATTATCACTCAAATTACGAAGCCATGAAATCAATCGGTCGACGAAAATTTCTTCTTGGAGCCAGCGGCAGCGCGATGGCTCTTCCTTGGTTGGAGATGTATGCCGCCGATCCAAAAACGAAGAAGGATAAGGAGCCGCCATTGCGGTTCGCCTCGTTTTATTCACCGATGGGCTTTGTGAGGGATCATTTCTTTCCGGAGCAAGGACAACTTTGACTTTCTCTCGATGCCCACCCTGAGCCCACTCAAAAAAGTGGGCGATAAAGTCACTCTCATCACCGGGTTGTCCAGAGTCAATGTGAGAGGGGTCGATGTTCACAATCAATGCAGTTCCTGTTTCCTCTCTTCGGCCGATCCTCATGGCAAGCTCAAGTCGCCTTACCCGATGGACCGAACGCTCGATCATCTCATCGCAGACCAGGTGAGCCATCGGACGCCGATTCGATCACTGGAATTGAACTGCAATAGTTTCAAAGATCTCAAGGAATCAATCTATTTGGACAACATCTCCTGGTATGGCCCGGAGCATGTGGCGACCGCGATGAAAGATCCGCTTCAGGTCTATCAGCGTCTTTTCAAGACGAGTAACTCGGACAAAGATATCACTGATTTGATTTTGGCAGATGCCGCCAACTTTAAAAAGAATCTGTCCTATCATGACAAGGGCAAGCTGGATGAATACTTCGATTCCGTGCGGGAAATCGAAATGCAGATCGAGAAGCTAAACGATTACTACCGCAAGCGGAAGAGAGCGGATGTCCTGGAGCCCGGCGAAGGCCCGATGACGCGTGGAGAGTACATCAAGTTGATGGGGAAGTTGCTGGTGGTGGCTTTCCAGGGTGACCTGACCCACGTAGCGACCTTCATGCTTGCTCCCGAGAGATGGGGTTCTCCACAACATTTCCATGAACTACAATTCACCAAGTCCCATCATGGGCTCACACACGGGCAGGACAACGAAGGGGTGAAAAAGTTTTTGGTTCAAGTGGATCGATTTTATATGGAGCTCTTCGCTGAGATATTAGAACAAATGGACGCGATCAGCGAGGGAGCTGGGACGCTTTTAGACCATTCCATGGTCACGTTAGGATCAGGACTGGGTGATGGAAAAGATCACACCATGAATGAGCTTCCAATTATCGTGGCTGGATCAGCCAATGGCAGGATCAAGACAGGCGGCGTCCTCAATTGTCCTGAAAACACTCCTTTGGCGAATCTATGGCTTTCGCAAGCCAAGTTGATGGGAACCGGCATGAAGCAGTTTGCTGATAG
This sequence comes from Akkermansiaceae bacterium, assembly GCA_905181965.1. Lineage (GTDB taxonomy): Bacteria > Verrucomicrobiota > Verrucomicrobiia > Verrucomicrobiales > Akkermansiaceae > SW10. Next base: position 131,413 of record CAJIZY010000005.1, on the reverse strand, counting down.
CACCGGACCATTGAATGGCTTGCTTGTTTAAGTTTGGCCCAGCTACTTCTTGGAAATTTCTCCCGCGAGTTTCACATACTCGTGGCTCAGCTTTCCTTCTTCTTTGGCCGTCCATTTCCGGAAGCCGAGGGGGCGTTTGTCGAAGTTCTTGCTGGTCGTCTCACCATTCACCATCTGGATCCCTTCGTAGTCATTGACGACGAGCTTGTGGGTGTGGCCGGCGAGCATCGCGACCACTCCGTTGGTTTTAAAAAGATTGAGCAACTCCTTCCGCTTGGCGGGCTCGATGTTGTAGTAGTTTTCCTTCTCATCGGGCTCTTTGACAAAGAGCGGGTAGTGCGTCACGACAACGACCGGGCTACCTTTTTTCTTGGCTGATTTTAATGCGGCCTTGAACCAGGTGTCGTGTTTTTCGGACTCACCTTTGAGAGGAGCCTTCCAAAGTTGCGTGTTCGCTACGACAAAGGTGTATCCCTTGTGTTCGAGGGTGAAGTAATCCTTCCCAATTTTTTCGCGATAGTTCTTGAGAGATTCCGCGGTGGGTTTGTTTCCAACATCGTGATTTCCAGCGGCACAGTGGCAGGGGATTTTGAAGCCACCTTTGATCCGGTTGAAGTCAGCAAAGGATTTTTCGTTGGCCTTGCCGACGAGATCACCGCAGATGAGGACGAAATCGGGAGCCATTTTATTGATCTGCTTGACCGCGAGTTCGAAGGTTTGCACATCGTGCTCGTAGCCGCCCATGCCGAGTTGAGTGTCGCACATTTGGATAAAGGTGAATTCCTTCGAGGGGTCCTCCTTGGCTACTTCTTCAGCCATTCCCGGGTGATTGATGAAAGCAAGAGAGGCCACCAGAGCGGTAGCGGCCAGTAGAGGGAGGGCACGGGAAAAGTTCATGAGGTCCTTTGGGTAAATGGCGGGGTTCGATTCGTCTAGGTGCGAATATCGGAGTGAATTGGCTAGAATGAATTCGCGATGCTAGTCGCTCGGGATCCGGTTGAGAGTATACCAAGCTTGAGGGTGCTTTAGCCTTTGACCTAACTTTGACCTCAACCCTTGGGTGGTTAGCTCAAAGACATAATTGGTTCTTAGATTTTCGACCTTAAAGCGGACTGATCTTCCGCCCATGGAAGTTTTAATCCCACTGATTTTATGCCGAGCAGGATTGATCTCGTCACCACCGTAACGAGAGGAATATTGGTAAGTAAAACTACTCACCTTAAGTGACTCGGGGGTCAATGAATCGGGATGGAGTGGCTCGGTAAAAACCAATTCGAAGCCGTCGGGCTGGGCTTTCATCTCCTTGATTGCAAATGGTGTTTTTTGATTAAAGGTAATCCGCTGTAGTCCATAACTCCGATTCCCTAGAGACGACCAACCACGGTTGCTCATTCCAACAAACAGCGAGCCATCAGGTGCAAATTGAAGGCGCAAGACTGCTGCGGGGAAGTGATTTAAGAAAGGGAAGCAAGCCCCTTGATACTGTCCATCCACTTCCTCCAAAAAGACACGATTCACCGCGGAGTTGGTAAACTCACCGATCAGTAATTGTCCGTCGAAGGGACCAAACTTGCCGTCTTGGTCGATAAGTTGCACATCAGTCGCAGACCGCCCCATCTTATTGTAGGGCAGCCAAACTGCGGGTGGGACAAATCTCTCTGAGCTAGTGAGCGCTTCTCCATAGGCTTGATTTGGCTCGGGAATCACCTTCATTTCAAAGGGAGCTTCTGGCGACTTGAGGCTGGCGAGCGATTCCTGATTTCCATAAAAGACGCCGGGCCTGAGATGGTAAATTGGAGTGGCTGGAATCCAGGTCCCTTGTTGGTCCGAGAAGAATAAGTCCCCTTTCAAATTTGCTCCCATCCCAGAAGGCGAACGCATCCCTAAGGCTTTGGGCTGGAAGGAGCCGTCCTTGCTAATCGTTCCAGCCCAACCACGCCAGCCGATGTGATTATTCGCTAGCTTTCCCATGCCAAGGTTGAGGGACACCCAGAGGTTGCCATTTCCGTCGCGAGCTGGGCCGTAAGCATAGGCGTGGTAGTTGCCCGAGACATTCCAGCCGTCACACTCGGTGAGATAAGCATCCGCCTCTCCATTATTATTGCTATCTCGGAGACGTGTTACTTCACCCCGTTGGGCCACCAAAAGATCCATCCCATCTTTTAGCAATCCAAGCGGTTCATGTAGTCCGGAAGCGAAGAGCTTGAAATTGATTTTATTACGATCGGTAGACAAGGGATTCTCGAGCATCCAGATTTCTCCCTTGCGAATACAAACTGCCAACTTGTCCTCAATCCATTCCATGCCACTGACCTCCATGGGGATACCCTCACTGGGTTTCCACGCCGGATCGCGGGAATCTTTTTCGCCACCTGCGGCGAGGATTTCGAAGCGCTCGTATGATCTGGGAATTTTCGTCTCTTCTGCCTGAGTGACCAATGTGATCGAGATGACTAGGGCAAGCTGAAGTAGCGCCTTGGCCCTTTTAGGTTGATCGAGAAGGCGTCGACTCAAATTTCTCATTTCCATGAATAGATATATTTGATGCTGCGTTCGCCGGTGATGGTCTCAAGCCGCACTCCTGCTGGATGAGCGACCGGTGGAGAAATTCCTCGGTCCCACTTTACCATCCGGATCAACTTCCCGTCTTCAGCCCGATAGCTATCTTGGATGGTTTGATTGATCCGACTGGATAAAAACGTGGGGTTGCCACGAGGGCCGATCGTATAGCCCCGGAAACGTGATGCTTCAAGCCCAGCATTATTAACTGGATAGACTTCGCTACTTAAAGGTTTTTCGAATGGGACAAATCTTGAGAACCAGGTGCCATAGGCATCGAAAAATCGCCCCCGCCAGACCAGTGATAGTTGTGATTTCATTCCATCGTAAGCGAGATGAATTTCTCCTGGGAATCCTACTAAGATGGCCTTTGTTCCTGTCTTCTCGAAGAAGGCACGCTGGATGATAGGAGTGGTTTGCGGCACAAGTTCAAAGCGATCGCTGCGGTGATTTGGGAATCGGTTTGGCAATCCTTTTCCTTCTTTGATGAATCCCCAAATGGCGGCGATCTGGTGTTCCGTGTCACCACCAAGAACATTGCGAATGGAGGATTGGCCTTTGGGCCAAAAAGAGGGCATGAGCGTTCCAGGGCGATAGCTGGAAGGGTCGAGAAGATAGGAGCGGAACCAGCTGGGTTGTATTCGCTGATCAAGCGAGCGGATATTAAGAGCCGGGATCCCCAGTGATTGTTGATCACCCCAGCTGTGGCAGGTGATACAGTTGACGCCGCCCTGATTGCCCAGGAGCTTGCCCCCCATCTCGGTGTGCTTTGAATTTAGGATGATGGGTTGTGCCCGTGGATCGGAATCAAGCTCAGCGAGCCACTTTGCGAGAACTTCCGCATTGCCCGGATAGGCCGGCATCTGGGTTTTTAAATAAGGACGCACCTGGCGATCTTTGCGTCCTTCCAGCACCCCTTCCAGCCAGTCGTATTGAAGTTTATGACCAATGCCAGTGAGGGGTGGAGGAACGCGGCCGGAGTCACCAAGGCTTTTGTTACCGATGAAGAAAGAATCAACCTCTGGGACCGGACCTCCTTTTCCATCGCGGCTGTGGCAGGCGTAACAATTCATAGCGGCAAAGCTTAGATGACCCTTCGAAGAATCTGGCGGGACAGTTTTGTTTCCTTTAAGATAAAGAGCTAGAGATATGCGTTGTGTTTTAGTGAGGCGATAGTGGGGTGCTCCTTTGACAGAATTCTTTGAGATACAGGCCCCATTTTTAAAAGAAGAGGACAATGCGAGTGGACGTAATTTTGATACTTTTATTTCCGGTAGGTCGTGGCACGAAGCACAGTTCATTTTGGTGACTAGCGATCTTCCTCGGGCGACTTTTTCGTGATCTATTTTGGGCCAGGGAATAAGATCAGGGGCCTGTCTTGGATCGCTTGATTGGTAGTCGAGCAAATGAGCGGCAAGGTCGATGGCCTCCTGCTTTTCAAGAGGAATACGAGGCATTCGGCTATCTGGACGAAACTTCGAAGGATCAGCGAGAAAGTGTTCTAGCGCGGTGAGAGTCGTCTTCTGTCCCAGATCTGGTAATGGGACTGCTAGAGGTGAGGTGAGTTTTAAGCCACTTCCTTGTGGTCCACGAAAATCACGGGTTGGAGCATGGCAGGCCACACAGCCTTTTTCATGATAGAGGGCGCTTCCACGTTCTGCATTGGCATGACGGGCTTTCTTAAATTTGAGTCCGTTCCCAAGGGTAGCTAGATAAGAAACGATGGCATCGATTTCTTGTTCGACGAGGCCATGTGCCATGTGCGGCATGGTGGATCCTTGGCGGCTAGCCTCGGGATTCTGAAGAAATTGTATGACCCAATCATGACTCACCCTACTTGATAGGTTTTCGAGGGAAGGACCTTTCCGCGGAATGATAACTTGGGAACCTCCGTGGCAATTGGCGCAGCCGAGTTCAGAAAAAAGAACCGCGCCCCCTTGTGCCGAAGGAGTCCGCGAATGAAAACGCTCGTAGCCGACGACATGAGGTTCGGCATGAGCTCCTCCCCAAGTGAGTAGCAATAAAGCGGATAGAAAATTTCGCATCATTTTTTCAGGCAGTCATTAAGATATGCCCTTGAGGTGTTGATGGCTTTTGTAATCTTTGCTGCGGACCCAAGCATTGGAATTCCTCTTGGGACCGGGTGGCCAAAGATCTCCACAAGTCCCGAGTATCGGATGTCACGAAGGGCTTTCAGGATGGGGATGTAATCGAGCTTTCCAAATCCGGGGAGTTGTTTGAGTTGTTCCTGTTCGGACATCTTCTTTTTCGAAGAGGGATGATATTCTTGGAAATAAATGAACGGAATGTGGGTGTTTCCTCCTTCCCTGAGTAGTGCAGAAATCTGATCAATGGCGTCGTGAAGATGATGTGGGGCGAAAGCAACTCCGACGTTCTTCGAAGGATTTAACTCGTAAAAATACCTAATTGAATCGGGAGAAGAGAGCATTGAATTCTTGTGATTTTCAATGGCCATGGTGACACCAAGTTCTTCGGCCAGTTCATAGTGGGGTTTTAGTTTTTCAAAAAAGGCTTTTACTTGTTTTTTAGCCTCTTGGCCCACTGGATCTTTAGGCCCCATCCCACCTGAGCCGCACACTGTGATCGAGCCCCCGTTCTTCTTCGTCCAGCGCATCTCATTGTCCTGCCGGAAAGGTCCAAGGGGATAGCAGGTTGAAACTGACATCGTGGTGAGATGCTTTTTGAGGAGCTCTTGAAAAGCTTCATCTCCGATTTTGCTGATTTGCTCGCGATGAGTCGCATGAACTTTGCGCCAAATATCTACCGATTCACTGCCTGTTTTTACTGCCTCTGATAAAACATGATCAAGAGGCATAGTTCCATACATGGCCGATGACATGACATAGCGGGGCGTCCATTCTTGTTCTAACTCCCTCGCAGAAGTGAAAAGAGCGCTACCTCCGAGGAGGGTTGAAAAATTTCTTCGATTCATTTCTTCGCCTCTTCCTCGAGCATCTTGATCCAAGGTCCCACGTAGTGCCCGTTGTCGTGAAAGGTTCTGCCTGAGACTAGGTTTCCATCGATCACACAGGCTTCGTTGACGTAAATTCCGCCACAAATCTCGAGGTCAAACTGGCATTTTGCCACGGTTGCCATCCGTCGACCCTTCACACAATCCGCGCGCGCGGGAATCTCAACCCCGTGACAAACACTAGCAATCGGTTTATTTCGCTCAAAAAACCATCGGGTTAATTGAATAAGATCCGGATCCTCACGAATGTATTCTGGTGCTCGTCCGCCGGAGAATAGAATGCCGAGATAGTCCTCTGGGTTCACTTCTGAAAAAGCAAGATCAGCAGCTAGCTGATATCCCTCCCACTCACGTGTGATGGTCCAGCCCGGACGGACTTCGTGCATCACCATTTGATAGAGCCTCTTTTCGGGAGCGATCACTACGGGTTCAATTCCAGCCTCCTGCAAGCGGTAGTAGGGGTAGAGAGTGTCTACGGTCTCAGTTGCGTCCCCAATTACAATCAGAGCTTTTCCGATCACTTTGTTTGTCATTTCGGCATGCTAATTTCCTAGGTTGAGACGTCTATCTATTTATAGCCCAGAAAAACGTATCGCTTTGATGATAGTTTTCCATCTGACTATTGATGAAACTTATTTCGGACAATACTGACACATGAAATTGCAAAAAGGAGTTCTAGGCGCGCTTGTCATCGTTTTGTTTTCTATGCCTGATGTGGGAGCGGAAAAGGCGAAGAGAGAAGAGAAGAATTTGTTCATCCTTTCCGGCCAATCGAACATGGCGGGGATGGATGAGTCTCTCACGTTTACTCCGGCCGTGACCAAGGCTTTTGGGAAAGATGGGGTCATTGTTGTAAAGAATGCCAACAGCGGGCAGTCGATTCGTAGCTGGGCCAAGACGAACCATGAAGATCCTCCTCCAACGCGGGGTCGTGTTCCGAAGGTGAGGGGAGAGCTTTACGACCCCTTGATCAAGAAGGTGAAGACGGCGATTGAGGGAGAGCCCTTAAAGACAGTGACCTTGGTTTGGATGCAGGGTGAATCGGATCTCAACAACACCGCTTACGATGCCTACCTCAAGGAATTACTACAGCAGTTGCAGACGGATTTGGCCTTCAAGGAAATCAATATCGTGATTGGAAGGATCAGTGACAGCGGGCTCGACAATCCTAAGCGCCTCGAAGGACGCCTCAATATCCGAAAAGTTCAGAAGACCTTTGCCGAAGGGCATCCTCGCGGAGCGTGGGTCGACACCGACGATTTGAATGACCGCGAAGCTGAAGGAAAAGTGATCCACGATGGGGAACATTAAGCACCCTAGAAGGCAACGAGATTCGCAGAGGAGGCATTCGTTTGATTAAGCGTTGAGCTACGCAAAAAGAGTGATTGACCTACCCATTATAGGGGTAGGAGATGTGATTGAAGATTTGAAAGCTCTTGCTCCAGGCACTCGTTCGGAGCCCACGGAGTTAATCAAATATTTATGAAAATGAACAATAGAAGAAACGCAACAAGCCTACTGGCTGCCATGAGCCTTGGCTTTGCCGGTGTCGCAAGCGCCGAACTCCCTGATCCCGATGGGAAGCCCGCCGACATGGGTAAGCCGGTTCAAGTTTACATCCTGATGGGGCAGTCCAACATGCTGGGTTTTGGCAAAATTGGTGGAGGCGAGGGATCTCTCGAGCACGCTGTGAAGGAGAAAGGTCTCTATCCCTATCTTGTTGATGACGAAGGTAATTGGACCGAGCGTAAAGATGTGCGCAATGTCCGTGTGATGGGGAGTGGTGGTCCGGGCAAGACAAGGCAGTTCAACAATGAATGGATGAAGATCGGAAAGGGAAAGATCGGTCCTGAGATTGGGATTGGTCATCACATTGGCCAAGCCGTCGATGCTCCGATTATGATTCTTAAGAGCTGCATTGGGAACCGTGGTCTTGGTTGGGATCTTCTTCCTCCGGGAAGTGAAGGTTTTGAATTCACTGATTCGAAAGGTCAGGCTTGGGTTCACCCCGGATACAAAGGTTCTCCTGAAAGATGGAAAAAGGGCGAAGATCCCAAGCCGATTGGTTGGTATGCCGGCCTTCAATACGATGGCGATGTCGATCGCGCGAAGAAGGTCCTCGCGGAACTCGATAAATACTACCCTGAGGCGACAAAGTACGAAGTGGCAGGATTTCTTTGGTGGCAGGGCGATCGCGACAGCCGGAGCGAAGCTCTTTCACAGCGGTATGAGAAAAATCTTGTGAATCTAATTAAGTCTCTCCGTAAGGATTTCAAGGCACCCGATGCAAAGTTTGTGACGGCATCTCTTGGTCAGACCAAGCAGGGGTCCACTGATGGAGGCGGCAAGATTCTAGATGCCATGCTCGCAGTTGATGGTGAATCCGGCAAATACCCCGAATTCAAAGGAAACGTGGCGGCGGTTTATACGCATCCGCTGTCTAAGGGGGGAAGCTCCGGCGGGCACTATAGTGGGAACGCTGAAACCTACATGAACGTTGGTGATGCGATGGGCAAGGCAATGGTCGAGTTGCTCAAAAAGTAAATTAGCTCACTAGAAGGGCGGATCCGTGAGTTTGCGGACCCGCCCTTACTTTGTACAAAAGCTTTAGTTGACGACTTTCTATTCAGGAGCGGCCTTGTCTGGTCAAAGGGGTCCAGTCACATTTTTGAACCTAGCAACTGCGGTGGTTTAGCGATGGAAGAGGGCCCAGATCAGAGCTGGCCATATCTACCGCTGAAAGATAGGGTGCCCCCTTCGTCTCTTAGATTGGTTATGGTGCTTTTAAAGATTATTAACCCCGCCTCATTAGCTAAGCGCCTCCTTCTTCTAAGTGCTCTTGGAAGTTATCTCTTGGTGGGGCTTTTATCGCTGTCAGCTGATTCTCATCTTGCAGAGCAAAACTTGTTAGCAGGTGCTCACGTTCAGGATATCACACCTCCTTTTGATTCTCTTTTGATTAATGGAGGGTTTGTTGAAAGAAGACGGGGGAAGATGCAGCCGGGTGATCTCAAGGCGCGTTGTTTTGTTTTACAGCGTGGTGAAGTCAGCATCGCGGTGGCAGTGGTCGATAGCTGCATGATTCCTCGGGATGTTTGTGACCGGACAAAAGCTCTGGCATCACAAAAGACTGGAATTCCCATTGATCAAATCGTCATTGCAGCGACCCATACCCACTCTGCTCCGAGCACGATGGATTATTGTTTGGGAACAATGGCAGACCCGGCTTACACCGAATTCTTACCGAGTAAAATTGCGGAGGGGATTGTGAAGGCCTATGGGAAAATCGAGCCAGCGCAAATTGGTCACAAGCAAGTGAAAGCCACTGGCTACAATTACAATCGGCGCTGGATCACGCGGCCAGATCAAATGCAAAGAGATCCCTTTGGTGATAAAACGGTCCGAGCTATGATGCATCCTGGATTTCGAAATCCAAAATACGTCGGACCTTCCGGCCCGGTTGACGATGAATTGTCTGTCTTATCGATTCAGGCTTTGAATGGTGATCCGATTGGCGTTCTCGCGAATTTTTCGATGCACTACCATGGCGGTGGGGGAGGCCCCGCGGATTACTTTGGTCTTTTTTCTGATCGGCTTGCTAAGCAGTTGGCTGTCGGAGGGCGTGAGCCTGTGTGCGCCATGACTCAGGGCACGAGCGGAGACCTGCATTTGCGAGATTATGAAGGCGATCGAACTAATTCAGATATCTCGATCTATACCGATGGGCTGGTTGAGATTGCCAAAGGGGCAGTTGAAAAGGTTCGTTATGACCGAAGTCCCCTGCTCGGGATGGACCAGAAAGAGCTCACGCTTTCACGGCGATTGCCTGACGCGAAGCGTTTGGCTTGGGCTGATAAAATGCTCTCTGAAATGAAAGGGCAAAGGCCCAAAAACCGCCCCGAAGTTTACGCGGAACAGGCTCGATACATTCATAAAAACCCCACTGAAAACCTTGTCTTGCAAACGCTACGGATTGGAAATTTGGGGATTACGACAATTCCCAATGAAGTTTACGCCATCACGGGCCTTAAGCTCAAAGCCTGGAGCCCATTCCCTTCGACCTTTAATATTGAATTGGCGAACGGGGCCGCGGGATACATTCCGCCTCCTGAACAACACGCTTTGGGAGGTTACACCACTTGGCCGGCTAGGACTGCTGGGTTAGAGGTGGAGGCCGAGCCAAAGATCGTTGAGACTTTGTTGAGCTCTTTTGAATCTCTCGCAGGAAAACCCCGTCGACCGTCGCTGAGGCATCAAGGAGATTACGTAAAATGGATCATGGCGCAAAAACCTTTGGCCTACTTTCAGTGTGAGGATTTGGGAGGGGGCACGTTGGACGATGCCTCTGGCCAAGGTCGTAGCGGGCATGTTGAGGGGGTGGTGGCTTATCATCTTCCGGGGCCTGAGTGTCAGGCTATTTCTGAACAAAACTCAAATAATGCTCTTCAGCTGGCAGGTGGACGTATTTCAGTCACGGTTCCAAAGGCCCGAACATTATCCTTTTGGTTTTGGAATGGCATGAGTAATACGGTGCGAGACCATACCGGTGACCTTGTGCAGCATGGGGTGTCTCGCTTTCTGCGGATTGGCGGCAAGGCGGATGGGGAGTCTAGTGGTTCTTTAATTTTACAAGATGGTGAAAAACGTTTTTTTGGTAAGACAAAGTTAGCCTTAAAAGCATGGCATCACGTGGTAATGTCCCAAGAGGAGGAAGAGGTGAAGATTTATCTTGATGGCCACATCATACCAGAAGTGAGTGCCCCTCTTACCCCGTCTGAATCTGAGCAATGGCACTTGGGGGGGGAGTTGCCAGTCGAAGGGCGCCTCGATGAAGTCGCTTGGTTTAAGGGCGCCTTTAGCCAAAAAGAAGCGGCCCGAAATTTTTCTGCTTCAAGGATGACTCCACCCGCGCGCCCTGCTCCGCCCCGTCCAAAGTATGACCGCGGTGCGATGGCTGGTTATCAAAAATCAGTTTTGGCTTCTCAACCATCAGTCTGGATCGAACACGGAAATGAGGCTTCTCAGCAGCGCGTTCAGAAAAAATTTGAAGGGATCGAAGATGTCTACACTGTAGAATTTTGGGTTCGCAACCAACTTCCAAATCAAATCCGTCCGGTTACTGCCTACTTGTTTTCGCGAGGAGTGGATGGCATGAAAGAGGCGGAAGGAGACCATCTTGGTATTGGGGGATCACACCTTGCAGCGGGAAAATTAATTGTTTTTCAGGGGAACCGGAGCAGGGGGCTATTAACGGGAGTGACTGAGCTTGAACCAAATAGCTGGCATCATCTCGCCATGATTCGTGAGGGAGAGCGGGTGCGAGTGTATTTGAATGGAAGATCTGAACCTGAAATCGATGGGACCCTTGCACGCACTTATCCGGATGGGCATCCTGAGTTTTTTTTTGGAGGCCGAAGCGATCGCTTTTCTATTCTTGAGGGGCGCCTTGATCACGTTGCTTTATATGATCGGGCTCTCTCGATTGTTGAGATTTCGGAGCATTACGAGGCAGTTAATTTGCTGCCAAGCGAAAAGAATTTAGAGGAAAGTAATTCCGGGGCCCTTTCGCCACAGGATGCTCTCTCAAGCATACATGTCCCTGAGGGCTATCGAATTGAGTTGGTGGCGAGTGAGCCGTTGATCAAAGATCCCGTCGCAATTGATTGGGGGGCTGATGGCAAATTATGGGTTGCGGAGATGGCAGATTATCCCTCTGGAGTTGATGGAAAGCCTGGAGGACGTGTGCGTTTTTTGGAGGATCTTGATGGGGATGGGAAATACGAAAAATCGACTCTTTTTCTCAAAGGGCTCAATTACCCTGCGGGAATCATGTCTTGGCGCAGTGGAGTAATTGTAGCGGCCGCGCCTGATTTGATCTATGCGCAAGACACCACTGGTGACGGTAAAGCTGATCTCCAAGAAGTGCTCTATTCCGGATTCAAGCAAGGCAATCAACAGCTACGAGTCAATGGATTGAGCTGGGGTTTGGACAACTGGATTCATGGTGCCAATGGGAGTCACCATCCTGGGTATGCAAAAAATACCATGATTCATTCTTCGCGAGCAGGAAGCACTTTACCACTAGGTAGTATGGACTTTCGAATTCGTCCCGATGAGGGGCTGATGGAAGCTCTCTCTGGACCTTCTCAATTTGGCCGAGCGCGCGATGATTGGGGGAATTCGTTCGGGGTGCAGAACAGTTTCCCCCTTTGGCACTATGTTTTGGAGGAGCGCTATTTGACTAGGAACATTAATTTTGCACCACCTGAAATTCGTCGTCAGCTTCGCCCTCAAAATCCGCGAGTGTTTCCAGCGTCATCCCTCCAGAAACGGTTTCACAGTTTTAATCAATCTGGGCGTTTCACGAGTGCTTGTTCGCCGATGATTTATCGTGATCGACTTTTGTTTGACGACGAGCAGGTGCATGCTTTGACCTGCGAGCCCTTTCATAACTTAGTGCAGCGAGTCGTGTTGGATCGTGATGGCTACAGCTTTAAAGCCAAGCGGGCAGAAGAAGGAGCCTTTGATTTTTTTGCTTCTGAGGACAGATGGTGTCGCCCGGTGATGGCCCGAACTGGTCCAGATGGTGCCGTGTGGGTAGTCGACATGTATCGATATATGATTGAGCATCCCGAGTGGTTGCCTGACGAGGGGAAAAGAGAAATGAAAGCGCACGAGCGCAAGGGGTCTGGTTACGGGCGGATTTATCGTATTTTGCCCAAGGATGAGCCGGTCCGGGAAATCCCAGATCTGGCGAAGCTTGCTCCCAAAAATCTTGTGAGGTATTTGGCAAGTCCAAATGGAATTGTGCGAGATCTTGCTCATCGCCTTCTTGTCGAAAGAAAAGCGGTTTCGGTGACTGGTCAGGTTTCGAAGATGGCCTTAAAACATCCGAGTCCTAGAGCTCGTTTGCACGCTCTGTGTGTGCTCGATGGAATCAATCGATTGACTCTGGAGATCCTCTATTCCGCGTGCAAGGATCCCCATCCTCAACTTCGTCGTCATGCCGTTCGTCTTGCGGAATATCGCTGGGCTAAAGAGCCTGAATTAGTCGTAGCCGTCTCGGAGATGATCGATGATGTTGATTTAGGGGTGCGCTTGCAGGTGGCTTGCTCATTAGGCAACTCAAAGAGACCTGAAGCGGGCCATGCTCTGGCTGCCTTGGCGGTAGATAATGCCGCGGACCCTATGATTAGGGCGGCAGTGATGAGCTCGCCTCCGCATCATTTTATTGCCCTAGCCGAGCGAGCTCTTGATCAAGGGGTGTTGGTTGACGAGCTCATTAAAGTGGCTGGGGCTAAAAACCATGCCGCCTTAGAAGCACTGGTTACCCGACTCTCCCAGCCTGGCAAAGAAGGCTTCCAACCGGTGCAATTCCAATCGCTGAGCCATTGGGCTGATCTTCATCCCCAAGCTTCAGTAAGTCTCAGTCATGTGATTGGGGAGGCACGCAAAATCGTCCGCATGCCAGGGGGATCGAGCCCGCTTAAAATTGCCGCAATTAGCTTATTGGGAAGAGAGGAAAACAAATTTAAGAGCGACCGAGATCTCTTAGGAGAATTACTTATTTTGTCGGAATCCAGCGAAATGAAATTTGCGGTGATTGAAGCTCTTGCGAGAATGGGTGGACCGGACATACCACGCCTTATGATTGGTTCTTGGAGTGGATGTTTTCCTCGAGAAAGGTCAAAAATTATGGACACCCTCCTCCAGCGAAAAGAGTGGGCGATGACAATGCTCAAAGCGATAGGACAAGGTCAAATTTCGCCAGAAGCAGTTGATGTTTCGAGGCGCCAGATCCTGCGAACTCATGCGGATGCCGGGATTAAAAAGATGGCAGAGGAGTTGTTTCCCTCTCATGGAGGACTGACACGAGCGCGGCAGCTCAAGAAATTCCGTTCTGCTTTGGAACTTAAAGCGAATCCTCAAGATGGGCGAGCGGTGTTCAATCGAGCCTGTGCGCATTGTCACCTTTCGGTAAAGGGTCTCCCCATGAATGGGCCAGACCTACGCTCCATTACAGAGCGTAGCAAGGAGGGTCTCTTCACCTCAATTTTAAATCCTAACGAATCAGTGGACCCTTCTTATTTCGGTTATTCAGTGACTCTTAAAGACGGTAAAATGCTCTTTGGAAGGGTTCTTGCAGAAAAGGAGAACAATCTCACTTTGAGACTTCTTGATGGTAGTGATCGTCAGATTCTCCGAAAAAGAATTAAAGGTTTAGACACAAGTGGGCGCTCGCTTATGCCAGATGGTCTCGAGCTTGGTATGACCCACCAAAATCTTGCTGACCTGATTGGATTTTTACAAACCTTTGGGCGCGAAGGTGAATAAACAACCTCCAAATGGATTCGAGTTCGGCGATGGATATCTGGGAGAGCTAGGCGATGATGCCGCGTTCCACGTTCCCGGCGACGTCGGTAAGTCGGAAGTCACGGCCAGCGTAGTTGTAAGTGAGCTGTTCGTGGTCAAGCCCAAGGAGATGGAGCATCGTAGCGTGGAGGTCATGCATGTGAAGTCGGCCGCTCACCGCGGTGTCACCCACTTCATCGGTTGCCCCGTGGGCGTGACCTGGTTTAGTGCCTCCTCCGGCTAACCAAGTCGTGAAGCCGCGTGGGTTGTGGTCGCGGCCGTCCTTGCCTTGTGAGAAGGGTGTGCGTCCAAACTCTCCGCCCCACCAGACAAGGGTGTCTTCCAGAAGGCCGCGCTGTTTGAGGTCTTTTAAAAGTCCGGCCACGGGCTGGTCGGTTGCGTGAGCGTGGACCTTGTGCTTGGGCATGTTGGAATGTTGGTCCCAGCGTGGATTAACTGACTCATCGGAGTAGTTAACTTGGATAAAACGGACTCCGCGCTCTGCGAGCCGGCGGGCCATTAGGCATTGTCTGCCATAGTCGTCGGTCGCTTTTTCGCCAATCCCATACATGGATTTAGTAGCTTCAGATTCTTCCGCGAGGTCGAGAATGTCGGGGGCATTCATCTGCATCCGGAAGGCAAGGTCGAAGGAGTCGATAGCAGCGTTGATATTTTGATCGTTTTTGGTTTGCGCCTGCTGTCGGTTCAGTTGTTGGAGGAAGTCGAACTGTTTTGACTGAGCGTTGAGGGGAAGGTGTGGGTTTTTGAGATTTCTGATGGTGGCTTTTGATGCAGGAAGTCCGGCTCGGCCAATGCAGGTGCCTTGGTGGACAGCTGGGAGAAAAGGCGTTGGAGTAGTTGCGCGGTCCGCCTTTGCTGGCGGAGGGCATAATGGTGACAAAGCCAGGAAGGTTCTCGTTTTCGGTTCCCAGACCATAGGTGATCCAGCTGCCCATGGAGGGGCGGACTAAGTTAGTCGCTCCGGTATGAAGAAAGAGGGTGGAGGGGCCGTGCGCCACCCCTTCGGTATGCATGGAATGTATAAAGCAGAGATCATCGACATGCTTTGCGATGTGGGGAAAGAGAGAGCTGACCCAGCGACCGGATTCACCGTGTTGCTTGAAATCCCAAAGCGGTTTGAGAAGTTTCCGTTGGGATTTTTTGCCGAAGGTGTTTTTGCGGACACCCACGAAATCAAAAGATTGTCCGTCGCGTTTGATAAGCCCGGGCTTGTAGTCGAAGGAGTCAACATGGGAGGGCCCTCCAGCCATGAAGAGAAAGATGATCCTTTTAGCGCGAGCTGGTAGGACAGGAGATTTTGGAGATAGAGGGTTGCTGAGACCTTTGCCTAAAAGGGAGGAAAGCGCGAGGGAACCGAATCCACAACTGGACGATTTTAGCAGCTGGCGACGGTTGAGCATAGGCTGAAGGTTTGGTTTTGTGACATGAACTATCCCGCTGTGTGGTTTAGTTGATGAAGCGAAAGTCGATGGTTGAGAAGAGAGCTTGAGTGAGTTGGGTCCAAGCTTCTGTTTTTTGTTCGGGGGGGAAGCTGGCGAGAAAGGTTTGAGAGGAGAGGCGTTCGCTTTCGGAGGGAGGACGGGAGAGGATGAGGAGGTAAGTATCTTCGACGGTTCCCGCTTCGGCGAGAAGTCTTTTGGCGGTGAGTTCTGACTGCTCACGTATAAAGGGGCTGTTCATGAGGAAGAGTGCCTGGGTGGGGAGGTTGGTGGTGGAACGCCGTCCTACCACAAGATTTGGATTTGGGGCGTCGAAGACCTCAAAAATAGGGAGCATGGAATTGCGGAACCACGGGACATAGACACTCCGGCGGTTCGAATCAAAATGGTAGTTGAGGTCGTACTGTCCAGCATTTCGAATCGTCGGCCCGCCCTTGATGGGATCAAATTGTCCGCTGAGGTGAAGAGCGGTGTCGCGAATAGCCTCGGCTTCAAGGCGCTTACGATGAGCTCGACCAAAGAAGCGGTTTTCAGGGTCGCTAGGGTCAGCAGTTTTCGAGGATAGCTGATAGGTTCGACTCAGGACGATTTCGCGGATGAGTGATTTGATTGACCAATTATTTTCGGTGAACTGGATCGCTAGATGGTCGAGCAGTTTAGGATGACTTGGCAATTCTCCTGTTTTCCCAAAGTTGTCGACGGTGCGCACGATGCCTTCACCGAGGAGATATTTCCAAATGCGGTTTACCATGACTCGAGAAGTGAGCGGATGCTGAGGATCAGTGATCCATTCGGCGAGTTCAAGCCGCCCGGAATGACCTTCCGGAATTTCGTGGGATGTTCCGGCTTGGGAGGCGACGGTGATGAAACCCCGCGGAACCTTGGCTCCTTTGTTGCGGACCAGGCCGCGGATGTGGACGTGCCCGTCTGCGATCGTCTCGGCTTCGGTCGGCGCCATCGTGATGGGTTGAAGCTTTTTTAATTTGGCCGTGAGTATTTTGTGTCGGCTTTCAAGTTTCTTAAGATTAGCTTTGGACTTCTGTGGAATTACAGAATTTGGTGTGATGAAAGCTACGGCATCGGCGATGACATGGGCCGTGGTTTTCTCGGTGGAGATGACGATGGATGCCGGCTTTTCGCTTGAGAATGGAAATGTTCCAACGTTGGTAAATGTTTCCCAGATAGAAGCCTGCTTCGATTGGTCAATGATAACAGTCGTTGTGCCTTCGGCGTGGTGAATGGTGACAGGAACGTTTTTGGCACGATTGGGGCCTGAACTGTAGGCGACCAGAACTTCATAGTCGCGATTTCCCCCAAGAGTGGTGGTGAACTTGGCTCTCTTTTCTCCCTTACCGGTATTTTCGTCGTGGAGGTAGCTCTTGCCGATCCAAGGTTTTGTAGCGGTGGATTCCTTCCACTTTCCGGTTAATTTCGCTTCGGTAGAATCAATGATGATTCCAGGAAATTTTTTTAGATCAGGTGAGCTTTTGAGTGTATCAATTTGTTTTTTGAGAGAGTCGATCGAACTGCGGAGCTGTGTGATCTCGGCAGGATTGGAAATTGCGAGAGGGTTGGTGGCGAAGGAAGTGACTCCGGAGGCGGCGCTGCCTTTACCCATGGAGCGCGTGCTTTGAAAGATGCCCGCAAGGGCGTAGTAGTCAGAAGTAGGGATGGGGTCAAACTTGTGATCATGGCAGCGGGCGCAGCCAAGAGTCATTCCGAGGAAGGTGCGCCCGACCGTGTCGATTTGCTCGTCGACGAATTCCATTTTGAGAAGTTCGTGATCTTGTAGTTCGTAGTTGAGTGCGCCAAGGACGAGGTAACCCGAGCCGATGAGTTGGGAATTTCGTTGGATGGGGGTCGAGTGGGAAAGGAGGTCTCCGGCAAGATGCTCGCGGACGAGTTGGTGGTAAGGCTTGTCCTTGTTAAATGAGTCGATTACGTAGTCACGGAAACGCCAAGCATCGGGAAAGACGAGGGAGCGGCCACCACCGGAGGATTCGGCAAAGCGGGTGATGTCGAGCCAGTGGCGGCCCCATCGTTCTCCAAATTCTGGACGAGCGAGGAGGTGAGCGACGATGGTTTGGAACGCTTGCGAGGACTTGTCCCGAAGGAAGGCTTTCAGTTCGTCAGGCGAAGGTGGCAGCCCGATAAGATCGAAGTAAACGCGACGAAGAAGGGTGGTTTTCGATGCGCGTCTCGAAGGAGTGATTTTTTGGGCTTCGAGTCGGGCCAGGATGAAGCGGTCGATATCGTTGGCTGGCCATGCGGTATCGCGGGGTTTCGGGATTGGGTGGGCCACGGGAGGTTGGAAGGACCAAAATTGGCGCCCTTTATTGAGGTCGATTTGGGAAGTGGTTTTTTTGGTTTTGTTTTCGCGAGGGTCAGGGGCACCCATCGCAATCCATGACTTGAGATGCTGAATTTTAGAATCTGGGAGCCGGTTTTTAGGTGGCATTTCTAAGTCGCTATTGGTGTAGGAAATGGCGTTGAGGAGAAGGGAGTCCTCGGGTTTTCCAGGGATAATAGCGGGGCCGGAGTCACCGCCGGTTTGCCACCCGGTGCGTGAATCAAGGTAGAGGTTGGCTTTCAGCTCCTTAGCGTCGGCGGAGTGACATTCGTAACAGTGCTCGACAAAGAGAGGACGAATGTGGGTTTCAAAATATTCAATACCCTCCGAATTATTGGCGTGAACCATCGAGCCACTCGCGAGAAAGGCGAGAGTGATTTTTAGCTGACGTAAGTTGCCAAACATAGATCAAATGAGGTTGAAAAAAGCGCCTAATACCACCTGGGAAGATGGAGTGCAGAGGCTGATTACGGAAGAATCGAGCACAATTGTTCATTTTCTGTTCAGGTTATACAGGCTAAGCTTGAGAAAAGATGAGAGTGCTTGTAGTTGAGGATCAGGACGATCTGCGTGAGGTGGTGGTGGAGACGCTACGCGAGGAATCCTTCGCGGTAGATGAATCGGCGGATGGTGAAGAGGGTCTCTACAAGGCGCTGAACTGGGATTACGATATCGTGGTTCTTGATGTAATGATGCCGGTGATGAACGGCTGGGAGGTCTTGGATGGATTACGTAAGGAGAAACAGACACCGGTCCTGATGCTGACGGCTCTTGATCAGGTGTGTGATAAGGTAAAGGGTCTGAATCATGGGGCGGATGATTATTTGGCAAAACCTTTTGATTTGACGGAGTTGGTGGCACGGGTGAGAGCGGTGATGAGAAGGAAGGGCGGTGACCATTGCCCGGAGGTCACGGTTGGTAATGTTACGATCAACACGACGGCTAAGACTCTGCGGCTAGGTGATAAGGAAGTGGAGGTGACCGCACGAGAATTTGCGATGGCAGAGTTATTAATCAAGCACCGTGATGAAGTCGTGACACGTGATTTTTTATACGACCATCTTTTCGACGAAAATGATGAGTCGATGTCAAACATGCTTGATGTTTATGTTTACAAATTACGTCAAAAATTTGGCAAAAGTTTTATCAAGACGCGTCGGGGTCAGGGGTATATCGTTGAATCAAGTTAGATGGGTATTTTTCCGCAATCGATTCGCTGGCGTATTCAGCTTTGGTATCTCCTTCTTTTGGCGGTGATTATCGCGGCGTTGTTGGCAGCATTTCATCGTAACCAACGTGAGATTAAATATCAGGTTCTTGATCGCGAGCTGAGTAATCCGATCACGCGTCTTTTGCCGAATCTGGAGAGACGCCCCGAATCTCCTCCGCGTGGTCGACGATTACCGAGGCCGGATCTTTTGGAAGATTTTGAAGATGAGCTTCGACCCGGTCTCGAGGTTGGCGGTCGGCGGAGTCCGCGTGGGCCCGATCCTTTGGAGCGCCGCCGGGTAAACTTAGATGAAATAGTGGAGGAGCTTGCGGAGAATGGGATCTTTGTGTTTCACTGGAGTCGGGGTGGTGAACTACGTTTTGCTTCGGAGAATTCACCGGAGGGACTGAGATCGTTTCCAGATAAGGTTTCTAGGGAAGGGGATCGTGTTTCGAAGGAGACGGTGCAAGGGTATCGCGAAATCATCCACGCGAGTCCGAATGTCGGGACTTTAGTAGTGGGGGCTTCCGTGAAACCGATTGAGACTTATCTTTCGAAGCTTGAAACAAAGTTGATTGGGGTAGGTTTTTTGATTATTGTAGGAGGATTCTTGGTAGGTTGGTTTCTGATCGGGAGATCGTTAAAGCCCATCGAGGCAATTAGTGGAGCGGCTCATCGAATCGCAGAGGGAAATCTTTCGGAGCGTATTAAGATCAGTGGGAATGGGAGCGAATTGGGGCAGTTATCTATGGTGCTGAACGAAACCTTTGAAAAGTTGGAAACTTCATTTGAGCATCAGGTTCGATTTACGGCGGATGCCTCTCATGAAATGCGGACTCCGATTGCGGTGATCCTATCCAAGAGCCAATTTGCGCTCAGCAAGGAACGGTCTCCTGAGAAGTATCAGGAGGCTTTGCAAACGTGCGTTGATTCGGCACAACACATGCGCACTTTGACCTCGGGCTTGCTTGAGCTCTCCAAGGTAGATTCAGGAGAATTTCATCTTCGTCCCGGACGGCACCGATCCGAAACTCGAATACCTCAAGTTGATTGAGCCACTGGCTGATGATCGAGGAATTAAGATTAAGTGTAATCTCCGGTCAATGAAGGCTGAATTTGATCCGTCTAAAATGCGGCAGGCATTATTAAATTTATTGGGTAATGCTGTTAAGTATAACCGAGAGGGAGGAGAGATAGAAGTCACTCTAAACAAGATTGGGGCCGAAATTTTTTGGTCGGTGCAAGATACTGGCCCGGGGATAGAGTCGGTGGCGCTGAAGAGCATTTTCGAAAGGTTTTATCAGGTCGATAAAGCTCGCACTCGGACTGGGCGCAATGGAACTGGACTTGGCCTCCCAATTACTAAAGCAATTGTGGAAGCACATGGAGGAGCGATTTCGGTGGTAAGCGAAGTCGGAAAGGGAACGACTTTCCAGGTGAAGCTTCCGGCTGGGTAAGTCCAAGTTTGGTGCTTTGTCGATGGCCCTTAGCGTAAAGTTTTGAGAAGGGTTTTCGATCGCTTCCAGTTTTCCTTTGGAGCGGTTCACCCAATTGGGTGCTGATTTGACCTAAGGAGTTTTTGTCCGCTTTACTCGGTAAAAGCGGTAGGCTTCGTCCGGATCCTTAGGCTGGGAGAAAGTGATGCCAGTGGGAGACGCCAAGTTTTCAAAGGTCGACCCAGGGAGGTCGGCGAACCAGGTGACGAGGTCGTCCGAATATTCGACTTGATCGGTCCAACCGATGGCGGTTTGCCAGTTTAAGTTGATGCCGCCGATAGGGTCGAATTGATGTTTCACCTCAATTCTATTCATGCCGCCGGTCGATTGGGAATCTTTGTCGATCGATTGGATACTGAGATCGGCCACAAGGAGAAAGTTGTCGCCATAATTATATGGGGCAAGAGATGCAAGTTCCCACTCGAAGGCGAGGAAGCCGAAGTCAAGAGGAGCGTCCGTGTTTGAGAATTGGGCGTTCTCGAAAATGGGAATTTCATCGATAGATGCAGACCAGACATTTTCCTCAAGGTTGACAGTGGCGACAAGGTTGAAAAGTTCTCCTAGGGTAAAATCAAACAGAGTGTCAAACTGGTTCGTATCATTGACGCGCCAAATTCCAAATTGTGAGTTAGGAGTGTCTGGATTCTCATTATCAAAACGGATGGAGGCAAGGCGATCTCCGTCTGCGTTATAGATACTAAAATAAAAAGCGTCCCGCCGATTGTTAGTGGAATCCTCAATGCCAATAAGGGTATCGATTTCTACGACAGGTTTTCCACTAGCGATGTGGTCATACTCAAGGTCGAGTGCGATAAAAGTAAATCTAGAGGTGGGTTGCGCGAAGCCAAGGGTCGCGGTTTTTAGGAGAGAGGGGAGAACATTTTCATCGATAGCTTGGGCACCTGAGGTGGTATCATTTGAAATCCAACCATCGTTCCCAGACCAATTATTGGCGCCTATGGGAAAATTGTCGAAGTCGGTGTCGTAAAGGATCTCGCCTTGAATAGTGGGAACTAGGAAAAGAAGTACGAGAAACGTTTTCACGAGATGAGTGGAGTGTCTGGGGGACGAGCGTAATAGATCTTATCTTTAAGAAAAGGACACTATCAAAAAGTCGTTTGCAATGACACAAAAAAAGGCAGCCTTGTGAGGCTGCCTTCAGTGATGTCAGAAATCATCAAATAATTCTTGAGCTTAAAATTTTACGAATAAGCGCGCGCGAGATTTTTGAGGTCTTCACTATTTTCGTCAGAGTATGGCGATGCCATCTTTCGTCGCCAGCCGAGTCGAAATTTCAGTTACCTGAATCAGGTTTTTGAGGCGAACTGTGGTCACGAAGGCGCATGTTAAATTCCTCAAGAGTCACCTCGCCACTATTGTCTGTATCCAGACGCGCAAAAAGGGAAGCTAGCCTCTCTTCGGACATGTTCTGAAAGGCCTTTAGATCCGTCATCTCTCTGAGAGAAAGAAGCCCGTTATCACCAGCGATTCCGGTGAATTTTTCAGCGCGCTTGGCGATGATTCTTTTGCGAAGTGATTCTCGAAGCAATTCGCGCTCTTCAGCGCGCCCCGCAATGCTTTGTTCGCGAAGTAACTCGCGCTTATCCGAGGAGATTTTTCCGTCACCATCAGTGTCGATCCGAGCAAGTCTCCCAGCCCGCGCTGCCTTACGTTCTTCTTTGATCGCTTGACGCTCTTCTTCGTCGATTGAGCCGTCTTCGTTTACATCATACTTTGTAAGAAATTCTGGGAGAGTTCCGTCTCCGAATGATTTAGCGATCTGATCCGCCATCACAGCACTTATTAGTAAGCTGCTGGTCATTGATATTATTTTTAGATTCATCTTCTTAAAGTTGGAGAAAATTCTATTCGAAAAGATTATTGAGCAAGTAAATCGAATAGATTTCCGCCGGAGTGGTTGGAGGAACCGCCATCTCCAACAGCACTTTCAGCGGCTATCCTAAGGCCCGCAGAAGGGTCGTCAGCTGGAACCATTTCCCCATTGCTAATGGCAATATCAAGGTCGCTTTCAAGCTGGCCCACAACTTCTACCCACCAAGCCTCATGATCAGAGGCATCTTCTAGGAACGCTTCTCGTTGTGATGAGTCGAGAAATGACGAAACATTTTGCTCAAGGTCATAATCTGAATTTACAAAGGCAATGGTCTGACCGTTCTCCCTAATAGAGGGGTGGGTTTGGTCGTGATAGGCGACGAGGACGGGAAAGATTTCGCGTTGTTGTTTCTTGGTTAGCCCGTAGTTCCTCGAATATTGATCGAGTTGCTCTTGAGAATCGCGCTGTATTCGCGACAAAATTTGGTCGACTCGGGCTAATTCCTCAGAGTTTAGGTGTGTCGTCGCTGAGTTTTCGATTGAAAGGGTGTTGTTGCCATGTCGCGATGACGTAATCCGAGTGCGAGAGGTGGGTTCTCGTTTGCTGCCGCGCAAAACATTGGAAGGGCCCGTCGAATCCCCAGCGGAGACGGACTGAGATCTTCCGTCGGCCCGGTCGAATGAGCTCATGAAGACCATCGTAGCTGCTACTATGACAAGAGTGGCTGCTAAAATGAAAGAAGATCGCGACATTGTTTTAAGTTGAAGCAAGAACCATAGGCTGTTTACGACGAAAACACTAGCTCTTAAATCAGGGGGAAGGTTTAAAAGCTAGTCTATGAAACAAGACGAAGCGGTTTCAGGTTCGGTTACAAAAAACTATTTTTTTTAGGGGGACGGGGAGGTTGTACGCCCTAGACTCAAGAGGGAAGAATTTTTCAGAACGCCCAAGATTTCACAAAATACTGTGTATAAGTTATTTAAAGCGAAGATTAATTGTCCGCTGTAACTTATTTCGGTCTTTTTTGATTTTTTCCTGCTGATCGGGCTCTAGAAGGGGAATGAGACGGTCATGAAGTGCCAAAATGACGCGGTAGTGGTCTTCAATCGCTGTTTCTTGGTTGTTAGTGATTTCAAGTGAGGTCGATGGCATCCGCCAACTCATAAGTTTCTTCAATAGTCAGGTGTCGTAGGCTCTCCATGGTTTGCTTTTGCCAAGTATCACTATCGTGTTCGGAGCCAATAGCAGTGGGTGTCTCTGTTTCTTGGCGCCCTTCTTTTTCTCCAATGAGGAAGCCTACGCCGCATCCACAAATGAAGATGACGAGAAGCGCGAAGATGATAGTTAAATAGTCGCGAAGTTTTGGTTTCATAAGGTCTCGGGAGCAGTTGGGGGTTCGGTTGGGATGATTGGCTCGGGTAGGGGGGAGTCATCTCGGAGAAGGAAGAAAATGAGGAAGATTAGACCGGCAAGGATGGCGGCAAGAATGGACCACTTACGCCAGGTGAGAGCTAGGAAGAGCGACTGAACACTTTCGCGTAGGGCTTTGACGCTGATTTTGAAGTTGGGTTCGGCCTGCTCCTCAACGGGTGAGGTTTTTGCCGCATCGACAAGTCGTTTCCAAGGGTCGTTGTTGTCATTCATATCACTGATTGGGTTCAAGTTTTTTGAGCTGTTCGCGGAGTTTACGTCGGGCTCTCATGGCAGTGACCTTAATCTTCGAGGCTCCCCAGCCGGTTAGATTACAGGCATCTTGCACGCTCTTCTCCTCGAGGTCGAGGAGGCGAATGACGATTTGTTCTCGTGGGTTAAGAGTGGCGATAAGTTGGTCAAGAAGCTCTCGCATGGAAGCGAGACTTTCTTTGCCATCAACGGTTTGGCTGCTGAGGCTTTTCTCAACGATTTGAGCCTGCGTTTCGCCTAGATCCGAGTAGCTCATCAGAGGCCGACTCTTAATTCGGCGGAGCCAATCATAGCAGGTGTTGATGGTCAGCCGAGAAACCCAATGGGTAAAGGGTTGGTGCCCAGCGAATTGATCGAGTTTCAGGAAGATTTTAGTGAAGGCCTCTTGGGCAATGTCCTCGTGGTCGGTATTTCGGCGAACTTGATTGCGAATAATTTTTGAGACGAGGGGGTTAAGAATGTGAACTAATTCTCTCCACGCTTTTTCGTCGCCCGTCCGGATACGGGCGAGCAACTCAGAAGATACCGTGATCGGTTCATCCATGGGAAAAATGAAGTGATTGATGTGAAGTGGTGGCCGGACAAAGAAAAGACCGGTGCTTTATTGAGAAATTTACACAGTACTCTCACGCCACTTATTTTTCGCTGGTCTCGAACAGAAACCGAAAGTTTCTTTGAAGGGGGAGGAGGGCTTTTGAGATCAAAGCTTTCTCCCTAATGAATAAACATGATGTCGTTATTGGAATCAAGAACGACTGGAAGATTATCGAAGTGGAGAACTTCAGGGTCTTGGAGAAAGAGCGTTTGGGAATTTTGGTATCAGTGAATCTTGGAGTGCGAGATACCCGAGGATACTTAAATCTTGCCAATCAGTTGTTGGGAAGGACTTGCGGGATTGAGGAAGCACCGCTAAACCACCGACTTGAACATCAGCTATCCAGATCTGCCGGTGTCGCGTCGGAGGGAGGAGATCCTCGAGGACATGAGGGCCTCGCAGGTGTTGGTGATCGTGGGCGAAACGGGGTCTGGAAAGACGACCCAGTTGCCCAAAATGGCTTTTGAGCTTGCGCGGGAGTTGGGGCAAGAGGGCCGAATAGGATGTACGCAGCCGAGGCGATTAGCCGCGACTTCGGTGGCACGGCGGGTGGCAGATGAGTGCAAGGTGGAGATTGGAAAAGAAGTGGGTTGGCAGGTTCGTTTTACAGAGGTTTGCTCGAAAGAAACGAAAGTGAAATTCATGACGGACGGGATCTTGCTGGCGGAGACGCAAGGGGATCGGGAACTACGGCAATATGATACCATTATTATTGATGAGGCCCACGAGCGATCCTTGAACATCGATTTTCTATTGGGCTATCTAAAGCAACTGGTTAAACGGCGGAAGGATTTACGAGTGGTTATTTCATCGGCTACTTTGGATGCAGGAAGGTTCTCCGAGTTTTTTGAGAAATGTCCCGTGGTGCAGGTGGAGGGACGGACCTTCCCGGTAGAAGATGTTTTTTTACCTGGATACGAGGGTGAGAGTTTACGCGAACATGTTGGACGGGGGGTAGAATACGTCACTGATTTAGATTCTGATGGCGATGTCTTAGTATTTTTGCCGGGGGAAAGAGAAATCCGTGAGTGTGCGGATTTGATCGAAGGTCAGGGATTTTTTAATACCGAGGCAGTGCCGGTTTTTGCGCGGCTTTCTCTGGCGGATCAGGAGAAAGTTTTTGCTCCTAGCGGAAAGCGGAGAGTCTTTTTGGCGACGAACGTGGCTGAGACTTCGCTAACTATTCCAGGAATTGTTTCGGTGGTGGATAGCGGAATGGCAAGGGTGAGTCGGTTTAGTCCTTCGAGGCAGGTACAGAGTTTGCAGATCGAAATGATCTCGCAGGCAAGTGCACGGCAAAGGCGAGGAAGATGTGGCCGGGTGCGCGATGGAATTTGTGTGAAGCTTTATGATGAGGAAGCGCTTGAGATGGCACCGGAGTTCACAGATCCCGAGATTCGGCGGAGTGCTTTAAGCGGAGTAATTCTACGAATGCTTTCGTTGAAACTTGGAGATGTTAGGGAGTTTCCTTTTATCGACCCACCGGGGCCCCGCGCCGTGAATGAAGGCTGGGATACTCTTGAGGAAGTAGGTGCGGTGGCGAAGAAATCGGAGGCGCGACTCACTGATACGGGAAGGACCTTATCTCGATTGCCTTTGGACCCGCGATTGGGCCGGATGTTGGTGGAAAGTGAGCGCCGGGGAGTCTTTGAGGAGGTCTTGATCATAGTATCGGGACTCTCGGCGATGGATGTGAGGGAACGTCCGCAGGGCAAGGAAGAGCGGGCCGACGAAAGGCAGAAAGAGTTTCTTGACCAGAAGTCTGACTTCGGGGTGTTTTTAAATTTGTGGAAAGGGATTCAGGATTTCAGGGGAGAGAGAGGAAAGCTCAAGTCCAACCAATTGCGGAGATGGTGTGAGAAGCATTTCTTGAGCTACCGCCGGGTGAGAGAATGGTTGGGGATCAACTCGGAATTACGTCGTTCGTTTCAGAAAGAGGGAGGAAAGGGTAAGGTTATTGAAACAGCGGCTGATGTTTATGCCGAGGTGCATAAATCAGTGCTGACGGGGATTCCACGGCAGATTGGAGTGTGGGATAAGGAAAAGCGCATTTATCATAGCGTGGGAAACCGGCAGTTTGCGGTCTTCCCAGGCTCTGGGCTTTTTAAGAGCAAGCGGGCGCTTTGGGTTTTGGGTTTTGAGTTGGTTGAGACCTCGCGATTGTGGGCGCGAAAGGTGGCGGAGATTGACCCCAAGTGGGTTGAGGAAGTGGTGCCGCATTTGTGTCGGAGCAAATATCATTCACCGTATTGGAATGAGCAGCAAGGGGCGGTTTATGGGACGGAGGATGTCTTACTTGGGGGGCTTACGGTGGTTGAAGGGCGTAGAGTCTTCTTTGGGCGGGTAAATCCCAAGGTGGCTTTTGAGGTTTTCGTAAGGGAGGCCCTAGTGGATGGGAAGATGCGAGGTAACAACTTGGTGACGCAGAACCTGGCGTGGGTGAAGGAAACTATTTTGGGAGCGGAACGGAAATTGCGTCGAGTCGGCTACTTGTGGAATGAGGTTGCCGCGTATGACTTTTTTTTCGAGCGTCTCCCAGGAGCGACGAATACCACAAAGCAGTTTTACAAACTGACCGAGAAACCGGAGGACGCAGGAAAGTTAATGGTGCGTTTTTCAGATCTCATTTGGGAGGAAGAGATCGAGGATCGGTTGCGACTTTTTCCGGATGTGATCCATCATGGAGGGCGTAAGTGGCGGGTGAATTACGTCAGTGATTTGGATGCGGATGATGATGGATTGACTTTTGAGGTGGGAATAGACGAATTGGCGATTTTTCCAGATTATCTACCGAGCTGGGGGGTGCCGGGAATCTTAGAAGATCGGGTAGAGTTGTTAATCCGAAGCTTGCCAAAAGATTGGCGTCGGGAGTGCCAACCGGTGGCAGAGAAGGTATCGGGATTTATTTCGGCGTGGGAGAATTGGGAGCCGCAGGGGCATTTGGAGGAGGCCTTACTTGAATATTTACGAGAGAAAGTGGGGCGGGATTCGTTAGAAGGATTGGAGCCGAATCGATTGCCTCAACACTTGCGACCGAAGCTACGAGTGCGGAATGAGAGAGATGAGGTAATGGCCTTTGGTGAGGATGTTTGGGCAATCAAAAAAAAGTTGGCGGGAGAGTTGAGGGCGCGGCGTGAAGCCGCGGCGAATGAGGAGTGGGAGATGACGGGTGGGGAAGTATGGAGTTTTGGGGAGATGCCGGTGGAGGCGGATGGGGTTTATCCGGCGCTGGTGGATGAGGGGGAGACGGTGGGAATGCGGGCCTTTTTAGATTTGGAGAAGAGGCGGCTGAGAGCCATCGTGCCGGGGTGGTTAGATTGTTTCTTATCGAGTATGCTGAGCACCGCCAGTATGTGCGCAAAAATTTTCCATTGAAGATGGCGGGACGTTTTATGCTGTCTTTACTACCGGAGGAAACTTTAGAGGATTTTATACGTGTTTCGGCGGAAGGGGGGATGAAGAAAATTGCACGGACCGAGGAAGAGTTTGGGGAATCTTCAGCCATCGGGCGGGGAGAATGGTATGCTTCTGCTGAGAAGGTTGCGGGCGCGGTTGAAGGAATGGCTGAAGCTGATGGTCGGGTGCGGGAGTGGATGGATGAGAATCGAAAAGATCGGCATCTTGGTGAAGTGGTAACGCAATTGGAAGAGCAGCGGGAATGGTTGTTAAGACCTGGCTTTGGTTGGTTGGCTGGTTACGACCGGATGCAGAGGTATCAGCGGTATTTCTTTGGGATGGAGGATCGGATCAGCCGGCTGGAAACGCAGCCCTTGATTCGTGATGAGGAAAAGCAGAATCAATTTTCACCTTTGTGGGATGAGTGGATGATTCTTTGGAATGAATATCCTGAAGCAGTCCGGATCTGGGAGATTGGTTGGATGCTCGAGGAGTGGCGCTTACAATTATTTGCACCCGGAGTGCCTCATATGGGGAAGGTGAGCGCAAAGCGAATTCAGAAGGCGCTGGACGATCTGATGTCATCATTATGATGAGGCATCGCATCTCCTAGAAACTCGCTGAACGGACTTCAAGCTATCTGCAACTGTTTCTAGCTTGCCCGCAATGAATTTTATTTGGGTGCAAAAAAGGCCCACCAGAAACGGCGGGCCTTTTTAAAATCTAGTAAGAAGAGTTGTTTACCAACCACCTTCGTTGTCACGACCACCGCCACGGCGATCACGGCCACCACCGCCACCACGACGATCACGGCCACCACCGCCACCACGACGATCTCCGTCGTAGCCACCACCACCACCACCACCGCCACCGCCACCGCCACCGCCACCGCGGTTTGTTGTGGGCGACGCTCTTCGGCTTCGTTGACGCGGAGATTACGACCCATAAGGTCGGCTCCATCCATTTCTTCGATAGCTTTCCGAGCGAGGTCGTCGTCGGCAAGAGTGATGAAGGCGAATCCGCGTGGGCGGTTTGTTTCGCGATCAAGAGGAATGAAGAGGTCTTCGATAGTTCCGTAAGCGGAGAATGCTTCTTTGATGTCGTCATCCGAAGCAGCGAAAGGCAGATTGCCGAGGTACAGTTTCATAGTCTTTGAATTAAAAAATGAAGTAAGAACGGAGATTCCGCTCGGACTTCACAACGCGAGACTGGCTGGATTATTTGCAATAGCGAGGATTGATTGAGTTTTTTTAGGGGGATTTTTTGAGTGCAAAATAGATGTATCGGATGTGTTTGGACTTTGCGGTGGGATAAGGATCCCCCCTGTTTAGGTTGATTTAGCTAGTTTCGTTAAAATGTGAGGTGATATTTTCGCTACTTTAAGACCTCCAATTGGCGAATATCATCGATTGAAGTTTCGACGTTGGTGTGTGGGCTAGACGAGTTTTTGGGTCGAGGGGTGTTAGAATTAGGGTGCGGAATCTGCTCCGTTTGCTTTGGCATGCCAGGTTGTTCTGTATTAGCATCTGGGCATGAATAAAAAGCTGGTGATTTCCTCTTATCTTCTGGCCTGTTGGGCGTGGGGTGGAGAGGTAGAGAAGTTTGTTGAGGCGGCTGAGAAAAAGCATGGTGAGTTTGGAGAAAAGGCGGCAACTTTTTTGGTGGAGGGGATGCCCAAGGGAGATCGGGAAAATTTGGGGCGGGATTTTTTGATGACGAATCTGGACCTTGCGTTGAAGGCCAAGAAGGAATTTTCTTGGGCGAAGAAAGTTCCAGATGGGATATTTTTGAATGACGTTCTTCCCTACGCTTCGCTCGATGAAACGCGTGAAGATTGGCGGGCGTTTTTTTATCCTAAGTGCAAGGATTTGGTAAAAGGTGCCAAGACGACAACCGAGGCTGCGCAAGCGATCAACAAAGGGATTTTTAATCTAATCAAGGTCCACTATAATACAGGGCGGAAGGCTCCAAACCAGAGTCCGGCGGAATCGATCAAGTTGGGAAAAGCGACTTGCACCGGGCTATCAATTATTCTGGTAGATGCTTGTAGGTCAGTTGGCATTCCTGCGCGAATTGCAGGGACTGCTTTGTGGTTTAACAAGCGGGGCAACCATACTTGGGTAGAGATTTATGATGATGGGAATTGGTATTTTACGGGAGCTGATGAATACGATGCTAAAGGATTTAATCGGGGGTGGTTCACAGGTGATGCTTCCAAGGCAATTGAGGATCAATGGCAGCATGCGATTTGGGCTTCGTCGTGGAAGAAGACGGGATCAAATTTTCCAATGGTATGGGATATTCGGAACAAAGAGGTTTCCGGAGTGAATGTGACCTCTCGGTATGTGAAAAAACAGAAGACTTCCGAAGGCTTGGTCTATTTTCGGATGTGGGATCGGAAGGGGGGGAAACGCGTTATAGCGGGTTTAAATGAAGTGGTTAAAACGAAAGCCGGCACGGCGGATTTGAACGATATGGCGGAGCTCCAGATTAAGGTCGGAGAAGTGCTTAGGGTGACTCTTGATGGCGAGACGCGGTCGGTCAAGGTGCCAACGGGAAAGACGGTAGACCTCTACTGGGATCAATTGAAATGAAGCCAAGACGTTACCAGTGTCGCAGGGTAGAGGGGCCAATCAAGATTGATGGTTCGCTAGAGGATCTGGCATGGCAGGAGCTGCCGTGGACCGATGACTTTGTCGATATTACGGGGCAGGAAGCACTTCGGCCTTACTTTCAAACCCGGGTCAAGATGGCTTGGGATGACAACTACTTCTATGTGGGTGCACAGCTCGAGGAGCCTCATGTCTGGGGAACCATCACAAAAAAGAACGAGGTCATGTTTGAAGATAATGATTTTGAAGTCTTTATTGATCCCGATTGTGATGGCCTCAATTATTACGAATTTGAGATTAATGCCCTTGGAACGATTTGGGAGTTAAGCCTACCAAAGCCCTATGGTGAAGGCGGAGTTCCCATTTTGGGGTGTAATCTTGATGGTTTGAAATCTGCGGTAAAAGTAAGGGGTTCATTGAATGATCCGACTGATGAGGATGAAGGGTGGTCGGTCGAGGTCGCTTTCCCTTGGAAGGATCTAGCCAAATATCACAAAGGTGGGATGCCTCCGCGGCCGGGTGATATCTGGAAAGTTAATTTTTCGCGCGTGCAATGGCAACACGAAGTAGTTGCCGGAAAGTATGTCCGGATCCCTCCACATGGAACGCCATTAGCTGAAAGCTTGAATCCCGAGGAGCAGGAACATCCTGAAAATAATTGGGTCTGGAGCCCGCAAGGGGCGGTGAATATGCACTTGCCTTTGCGATGGGGCGAAGTGGAGTTTGAGGCATGAGGCACACAACGATGTGTTTCTCCTTCTAGCTTAGTTAAGGTAATTCAATTTATCAAAAATCCATCCGCCACTTTTTGAGAAGATTCCGAGTGGTCCAGGAATGCGTTGTCGTATGATTGAGAGATTGAGTGTGGACTTAGCGACCTTTGAACGCATCGATTTCATTCGGGCATCCATTTGATCGAGATCAGTTTGAACCCGGCTAAGTTCTTTTTCGATTTTTAGAATGTCTTCTACTTTGGTGGCTTGTGAAAGGAGAGCGCGGAGGCGGTCGCGGAGGGCACGCTTATTTTTCAAGGTGGCTTCAAGGTCTAGGTAAGCGGCGGTGACATCATCCATGCTGACGTGAGACGAGGTAATTTTGCCAACTGACTCAAGTGACTGCATGAGTGAGGAGAGGCTGTTTGAAGGGACTCGAATGGTCGCCTTGTAGCGATCGTCGTTCAGGCTAGAGGAGGTGATAATAGCTTGGTGATGGGCGATGAGTGCGATTGACTTTTCGGAGCTGGATTCGAGAGACCGAGATTTCATGTTAATGGTTCCGGACCGTTGAATCTGGCGTTTGGAATAATCGGCATTCGGAGCCATTGCTTCGGGGGAAGAAAAGGACGATGAACAAGAGGAGAAAAGAATCGCGGCCCCGGAAATAATGATGAGTGCTTTCATGTGCTGCAAAAAATGCATTTTAAAGCGCTGCGACGCAACTCAAATGTTAAAAAAACTGCATTAAGGAATGCGGTGATTGGGAGCAAAACCTTTTCGAAAGGCCTCGGGTGGTGCTCTCGACAAGTTGCCTCATAAGGTTTCGAGGAATTGAGTTCTCAATTTAAGACACTGAGAAGATCAGGTCGGCGATCTACATTCTTGTTACTTCTTTGTCTCGTCATCTCGGGGAGATTTAAGTTTTACCTCAGCTAAGAAGAAAGCATCTGCGGAATTAGCTCCTTGAGCAAAAGTTAGGAAAATCCATAGTGTCTAAAGGATGGAGCAAGGGACGATGGCTTTTTTAATCTTGGTAGGGTTGACTTCGTGCTCACTTGTCACGATCCCGGTAAAAGTTGTGGGAAAGTCTGCGACCACCACCATTAAATTCACTGGTAAGGCATTCGGCGCGGCACTGAATGCAGTTGGGAGTGATGATACTCCAGAAACTGAAGAAGAGTGACTGGTCAGCTCTCAAACGTGATTTTCAATTTTTGAGCCCTCTAAATCTTCTGTGTGATTGAGGCAATGTATTGGCATCATTTTTTGGCAGTGAGACCGGTTTTTAAAACGCGAAGAGGCTTGTCCTTACCTACCTTGATGGTGTGTGGATCGATGGAGTAGACAGGCAGCTGACCCTTGGAATTTTTCACCCGCTTTGTGTAGAGAACTTCCTTAGTTCTTTCGTTGATGATTTGCACGACAGGGTGCTTGAGGTCGACTTTGTATTCAAGATGGCCGGTGGCTTTGCGGCCATCGTTATCGTTAAAATTGAAAGTGAGAGGCCAGCCCGCAAATTGGGAATCCTTATCTTTAGTGATGTCGGTGAAACGCTTATAGCACTCGAAGGTAACCTGACCGGTTCTTTTATTAAACCGGGCGAGGCCATATCCATCAGCACGTTGTTTCTCGTTGCTGCGGTTAATTGGGTTCGCGTAGGCTAGCATTGTGATCTTGTTGCCGAGGCCATCGAGGTAATTTCCGGTCCAAGGAAGTGGGGAATTGGGAACTGGGTTTGGCCCGGCCTTGGCGTCGGCAGGATGCCACCAACGACCGTAAATGGTGTTGACAAGGGCGGGGGAGGTGAAGGCAAAAGGCCCGTCGTCAAAAGTGTCAATTCCATGGCGAACAGATACGGCAAGGTGCTGGTCTCCACAAAGGTGGGTGGCGTTGGCTCGGCGGATTTCGCGAAGGGCATTGTTACGACCAGTTTGGGGCCAAGCGTTGGAATCGAGGTCGGCAAGCAGTCGATTGGTGGGTGAACCGTGAATGTGAACGGCACCGCAAAAAGCGGTTTGGCTGAGGACGACTTTTTGCTCGGCTCCGGTCCAATCTTGTGACCAGCTATTGAGGAATTTCAGCTGGCGGTCACCGAGGAGTTTGAGCCCTTTGACATCGACGGCTTTACGGTCGTACTTGGGATCGTTGATATGGTCGGGGCGAGGTCCCATTTTTGGAATTTTTCCTTCTGGACCAGTTTTGAACTTGCGGTCTTCAAGGATCGCAAAAGAGATGCCAGCGTAGGTAAGGTCTGTAAAATAGACGCCGATATTACGTTCGATGGGCTTTGGGTCAACCGGGTCGGGGAGATGCCAAGTTTGTTGGCGCTGGACCATGTTGACGTATTCGGGCGCGTAGAAATATCCACCGCTTGGTCCGGCCGCATTAGTGGCTTGGATGCCGCCCTCACCCCAGAGGTTGGCTTGGCCGATGTCATGATCATCAGGGATCGTAATAGTGGGACGGTCGCGCATAATATCACGGAACTGTATGCCAAACTCAAGCCAGCCAGAGGTGTGTTGAGTGTGGTGGTAAGTCTGGTCGCCCGCGAAGAAGAGAATGTCAGGATCCTGCGCGATGAGGTTCTTAATGATAAGAGGGCGGGGTCCGGTAGTGCGGGATGAGTTGCAGGAGAGGTTTCCGACAACGATGGTTTCCTTGTCGGTGGGCTCGCGGCGGATCGTCCTTCAAAGGTCGCTTTTTCGGAGTGGCGGAGGCGGTAGGGGATGTTCTTGGAATGGTCCCAGTTCTTGATGCGGAAGTGCGCGGACCAGCCGGGGTAGTGGATTTTCTCCTTCGCAATTTCCTTCCATGTCTCGCCGTCCTTGATCTCAAGACGGACCTCATAGGTTTCGTCGGGCATGAGGGGAAAGAGTTGTGCGGTGAGCTTGAGGGTCTTGTGAGCAACGGTGTAAACGGCAAATCCAATAACGTCTTCGCGAGGGACATTGAGCTCGATGAGCTTGCGGGCGCGCTTTCGTTTGCCGTCGGCTTGCACTCCCTGTTTCCACCACTCACCGGTGGCGCGGCCATCGAGTTGGGGAAACTTTTTTCCAAAGACTTAGCAGAAGTGGGCATGAGTTCGCCGCTGGCAGAGAGGATGAAAGTAGACGCCAGAAGGGCGGGGAAAAGTGACTTCATGGGAGAGACGGTAACAATTGCGGGATAGGCTGACAATTCTCCATGACGGAAGAATAAAGGTGAAAAAAGCGCGCACGGATGACCGTGCACGCTTAGAAAGTTGGAAGTTCCGGGTGGGTTATGTTCGGGATGGCTTGGTCTGCTTGCGCTCGCGACCAGGTTGTGGAACAGGGGCGACAGGGAAGGAATCAGTGAATTTGATATCATCCGGAGCCTGGTCTTCCTCGCTTTTCCAGTAGTCTTCCCAAGTGATTCGCTTGCCGGTGTGAGCGGCTTCGCGACCCAGAAGTCCGAGAGCGGTGGACTTGGCCATTTGTTCGCCGGTATTAACGATCTTCCCGGCGCGCAGGGCGGCGAAGAACTCGTTGTGGCAAACTTGATACATATTGTTCTCCTTGCCTTTCTCTTTGCGGAAGCGCCAGTTTTTCTTGCCCTCTTTATCGAGGGTGAAGACGTTCCAAGGCCCCACGGCTGTCCCGTTTTCACAGATCACACGGTGGATGTTTTCTCCATGTGTGTTCATCATTTGACGTTGCTTGACGTGGGCATAAACCCCGCCGGCGTATTCGTAAGTGACGTCGTAATGGTCGAAGATATTGGATTGATCTTCTCGGTGAGCGCGACCTCCATTGGCGATTGCGGCGATGGGAGCCTCGTCGTTCATGGTCCAAGCAACCTTATCCACGATGTGGATGCATTGCTCAACGAGAGGGCTGCCATTGAGCCACTCAAAGTTCTGCCAGTAACGGGTTTGGAATTCCACATCGCCCATGCCTTCGGGCTTCTTGGTGGCGTTAGAAAGCGGGGCAACCGGGCTGGCCAAATAGGTTCCGTAGATAGAAACCACGCGGCCGAGGTCACCGGAGTGAATTTGTTTGAAAAGCTCGCGGTTGGCCGGGGAATATCGCCAGCAGTATCCGTGTTGGATGGCCGTGCCTTTCTTTTTGGCCATCTGAGCGGACTCGATGACTGACTTGATGCCTGGCATGTCGATCGCCATGGGCTTTTCGACGAAAGCGTGAATTCCGGCTTCGACAGCGGCACGAAGGTGTTGGGGGCGGAAGTGGGGAGGAGTGCAGAGAAGGACGACGTCGACGCCGGATGACATCACACCTTTATAGGCATCCAATCCGATAAACTGTCGCTCCTTGGTTGCTTGCATGCGCTCATTAAAGCGGCCACCGACTCCGAGGGCATTCTTGACTCCGCCTTCGAAGGCGTCACCGATCGCCCAGAGGACCACATTGGGATCGGCGCTCATGGCTTGGCCGAGAGCGCCGCTGCCGCGACCACCACAGCCGATCACTCCGATTTTAATTTGGTCTGGCGAGTTTTGCGCCTTGATGATTCCGGGAAGAGAGGCTGCGAGGCCTGCGGCGGTGCCGGTTTTCAGGATAGTTCGTCGATTTTGGTCCATGATTTTTCTAAAGTGCTGGTTTATTGTCTAACGAGAAGGTCGTTGCTTTTGTTCGATCTTGCTGCGAAAAAGAGAATCTTGATCAATAGTCGAAAGTGGTTACGTATTGCCTCAACAAGCTATTTCGATTTACGTGAAAAAAATTCAAATTGGTTCGCAAGAGGCGCAGGTGGGTGAAGTCGACGAGATTTGTTGTGCTTTGGCCGATGAGGTCGAAGCGCTGATTCAGAGTCGAGCAAAGGCTGGAAAGTTCGCCGTTCTAGGGCTTGCGACGGGTAGCACGCCGCTTCCATTCTATGCGGAATTGATTCGTCGGCACCGGGAGGAAGGACTTTCGTTCGCCAATGTGATCAGCTTTAACCTTGATGAATATGAGGGTTTGGGTCGTGACCATGAACGGAGCTATTGGTGCGAGATGTGGAAAAATCTTTTTGATCATGTCGATGTGGAACCGAAAAACGTCTCAGTTCCGCCCTCGCTTTCGGACGATCCAGACCGAGCGGCCACGGAATATGAGGCGGCGATTCAGGCTGCGGGTGGAATTGATTGGCAGCTTCTCGGGATTGGAGGCGAAGGTCATATTGGATTTAATGAAAAGGGGAGTGCGCTGGATAGCCGGACCCGCCGTGTGGCTCTGGCACGTAAGACCATCATCGATGCTGCTCCAAGCTTTGGGGGCGAAGAAAATGTCCCAACTCATGCCATTACAATGGGGGTGGCTTCGATTTTGGAGGCAAAGCGGATAGTTTTGATGGCCCGCGGCGCATCAAAGAAAGAAATCGTTCATCTTGCCATATCTGGGGAAGTTGGACCGGACGTCCCCGCAAGCTTTTTACAAAATCACAAAAATGTCGGCTGGTTTCTTGATGGCGATTCGGCAGGATCATGAAAAGATGCTCGAAATCAAAAAACTCATCGAAACAGCTAGAGGTCTTCCGCAACCGGACGATTACTTCAATGGTTTAGATTGGGATGGCGAGATTCTGCCTCGCGAAATCGTTTTATTTTGCCGGATGGCGCAGGATCACCGGACTAGTGGTTGGGATGGAATTTCAGCCAAGGCAGGTCGTTACGACCAGCACTCTCGATACGTGCTTTTGGTTGCCTTGGAAGGTAAGGGAAGCATGGGGGTGGAGACCAAAACTCGCCAGATTCATCAAGAGGAAGCTCATTTACTCTTCCCCCACCAGATCCATTATTACATCGATTTACCTGAAAAGTTTACGTGGCTATACGTCACCTTTGATCTTGAAGGTCCGGCACGGCAAATCCTCGAGCTTTGGCGTTCGGGTGGCCGTAAGATAAATGGTCATACTAAGAGCTTGCTGATGGAATTCTTGGCAGAATTCCAAAATGGGGATGGATTGCAGAGCAGCATCGCTCTTGGCAAGGTGCTCGAAGCGATGGAAACCGCTGAGCCTGCGCAAAACAAAGCCGACCCGGATGCCGACCTTGTGGCACAGATTAAGAAATACGTTATGGAAAACCTCGAGGATGATCTCGCTATGCCGGCCCTTTCAAGGGCGATGGGGGTTTCCGAAAGCTATCTACGGGCGGTTTTCCGCGATGGGGCCGGAGTTTCTTTGGGCAACTTCGTGCGATCGGTCCGTCTCGTGCGGGCCACTTATCTCCTAGAGCAAGGCGAACTCGACCTCGGCGTAATTGCTGGGCGCACCGGCTTCGGCTCCCTCACCAGTTTTACCCGTGCCTTTCGGCGCATGTACGAAATGACTCCGAGTTCTTACCGCAAACGTTCGCGGGTTGAGGCTTGAAAAGAAAATTAAACAATACTAAATAAGACAATGAGCAATTCCAATTCTAGCACGACAACCAAGTTGTCGATTATGATGTTTCTCCAATTTTTTGTTTGGGGAGCTTGGTTCGTTACTTTGTTCCTCGTTCTCGGAGGAAATGGATTGGAAGATGTGATCGCAGATGCTTATTCGACTGCTCCAATCGCGGCGATTATCGCCCCACTTTTTTTGGGGCTGATTGCTGATCGTTTTTTCTCATCGGAGAAAGTAATGGGCGTCTTGATGCTCGTTGGTGGAGTTTTGATGCTTTTAGTTCCCGGTGCGGTCGGGAACGGCAATGGCAGCTTGGTCTTTTGGCTCTTCATGGGCCACATGCTTTGCTATATGCCTACCCTGGGGCTAGGTAATACGATCGCGTTTACTCACCTTCCACGAGATGTTTTTCCAAAGGTGCGCGTTTGGGGTACGGTCGGTTGGATTGTTGCGGGCTTGGTCACTGGGTATTTGGGTTGGTCTGCAAGTACGAATCTTTTCTGGATGGCGGGCATTAGCTCGGTTGCCCTAGGTGCTTTCTGTTTCTGTCTTCCGAATACGCCCCCGCCCTCCGCCGGTCAGCCGGTTAATGTTAGGGCTTTGTTCATGGTGGATGCATTCAAGATGTTCGCTATTCCAGCTTTCGCGGTCTTTATGATTTGCTCTACCTTAATTTGTATTCCTCTCGCGTATTATTATTCGAATGCTTCTCCATTCCTTGCGAATATGGGATTTGAGCAACCCGCCTCGGCAATGTCTATCGGCCAAATGTCGGAGATTTTCTTTATGTTACTGATTCCATTCTTTTTCCGAAAATTGGGAGTAAAATGGATGATCATGATTGGCATGATGGCTTGGGTTCTGCGCTATATTTTGTTCGCTCTCGGCGCTCCTGATCAGGTCGCTTGGATGCTCTTCGCTGGCATCGCTCTCCACGGAATTTGTTACGACTTTTTCTTCGTTACCGGTTTCATGTATGCGGACCGGATTGCTCCCAAGAATATCAAGGGTCAGGTGCAAAGTATGTTGGTCTTCTTCACCCAAGGGGTGGGGATGTTCATCGGCTTTAAAGTTGCCGCCGCGAAGTTGGGACCAGTGAAGTCAACTTCGGGTTCTCTTGGCTCTGCTATCACGGCGGGCCGACCTGAAGAGAAAATTGGTTTTTTTGAGCAATTTGGGCAGATGTTTTCGGTTTCAATGCCGAGTGAGGTTGATTCAGAGCTTCTCTCATCTGCTAGTGACCTTTGGAAGGACTACTGGATGCTTCCCGCTTATATGGCTGTGGCTATCACGGTAATTTTCTTTTTGGGTTTCTGGGATAAATCAAAGGACGATTCCGAAGAATGATTCTGGCCTTCCACGTCGGCGACTTTGCGGCTGTCGCAATCATCGTCATTATCATCGGGTGTTCGATTGGCGGGATGGTGAAGTTTTTCAAAGCAATCAAAGTATTAAAAAAAGGGCCTCCCGAGGGTGATCCCAAGATTGCAGCAGAGCAGGAACAAGAATTTCAAAATCATGAGCAAGACGATTAAAGTATTATGTGTTGGAGCGGGTCACATGGGCACTTCCCACGCCCGGGCCTACCACGCGATTGACGGGTTTGAGATTTGCGGGATTGTCACCCGTTCGGAGGGCAGCCGCAGGGCGCTCAATGAAGATCTCGAAGCAAGCTATCCTGAGTTTGGTGATTATTATGAAGCCCTTGAGGCCACCAAACCGGATGCAGTCTCCATCTCAACCTACCCGGATACCCACGCTGATTTTGCTAACGCAGCGATGGAAGCTGGGGCTGATGTTTTTATCGAAAAGCCTCTTGCTGAAACGGTCGCGGAAGCCGAAGAGATCGTTGCCAAGGCCCGCGAGACTGGACGTAAGTTGGTGATCGGTTATATCCTCCGGCATCACCCGAGTTGGATCAAATTTATAGAGGTTTCTCACAGTCTTGGTAAGCCGCTTGTCATGCGGATGAACCTGAATCAGCAATCGAGTGGCGCGAATTGGGAGACGCATAAAAACTTGATGTCTTCCATTTCTCCTATCGTGGATTGTGGAGTTCACTACGTCGACGTGATGTGCCAAATGACTCGAAGCAAGCCGGTCCGCGTCAGTGGGATTGGAGCCCGCCTGACTGATGAACTTCCAGAAGGAATGGTGAACTATGGCCAACTCCAAGTGACCTTTGAGGATGGAAGCGTTGGTTGGTATGAAGCCGGCTGGGGTCCCATGATGAGCGAAACCGCCTTTTTCGTTAAGGACGTCGTTGGCCCGAAAGGCTGTGTTACGATCTCCGCCAAAGATGCGAGCGGGGAGGGGGCTTCAGCGGATGTCGATTCCCACAGCAAGACCGAAGCGTTGAGACTCCATTACAGCGAACTCAATGACGAAGGTCAGTTTGTGAAAGAAGACGATTGGATTACCACCGATGATGAGCCGGATCACGACGGATTGTGCTATCGTGAGCAGGAATACTTCCTCAAAGCGATTTTAAAAGATACCGATCTTGGGGACCACATGGATGATGCTATCAGCTCTATGCGTATTGTTGCAGCGGCCGATGAAAGCTTTCGCACTGGTAAAACCGTAGAACTCTAAACCCCAAAACCTAAAAAATTATGAAAGCAATGCTACTGGCAATCGCCACCATCAGCTCCGCCTGCGCGGGGGAATTCGTTGATCTTTTTAACGGCAAGGATTTTGCCAATTGGGGTGCTGCCGGCAAGGCTGAGCAAGCTGGTTATGAGATCAAGGGTGGCACCATCACGTCGACCCGAAAGTGCCGCGTTCTGAAGACCGAAAAGCAGTATTCCAACTATGTCTTACACTTTGAGTTTAAGCTTACTCCAGGAGCAAACAACGGACTTGGGATTCACTACCCAGGTCAAGGCGATGCTGCTTACACTGGTATGGAGATCCAGATCCTCGACAACACCCACCCTAAGTATGCTAATCTTAAGGACTTCCAATTCCACGGTGGGCTTTATACCTTAGTGGCTGCCAAGAAAGGTCATCTCAAGCCGGTTGGTGAGTGGAATAAAGAGGTAGTGACCATCGATGGCGCTAACGTAAAAGTGGAGCTAAATGGCACGGTTATAATGGAGGCCAACCTCGATGACATCAATAAGACCAAGCCGAAGCATCAAGGAGCGAAGCGCCGTGAAGGCCACATCGCTTTTTGTGGTCACGGAGACATCGTGAGCTTCAAGAATATCAAGATTAAAGAGCTTGCTGCTAAAAAAGGCGAAGTAGCTTTCATCTAGCTAATTTCAGATCCATCGTCACGAGTTGACGGTGGATTTTTTGTTTCCCTTGAGCTTAGGAAACTGTGTTCACACGGTCTCGATTCCGTGGCAGCGCAACGACGGTGGAAGCTGACTAATCATCACAGCAGCGGTGCCAAGGCAGAGTGAAAGCCCACCCATCTGATATGTGAATCCGGACAGTACTGTGCCAACCAATCGCCCCACAGAATTGGCCATATAGTAAAAGCCAACATCCATCGTGACCCGTTTTGCATCTGTAAGGCTGAGGATGAGAAACGAATGCAGGGCTGAGTTCACGGCGAAGATGCCGCCAAAGACCAGAAGACCCAGCACAATAGTTGCTGTAAGCACATTCGATGGTTCCGGGACCAGCCAGACCAGACCTGCAAGAAATGCCGGCACAGTGACCAATAGACCAGCCCATCGTTTTGCCAGTGCCAGGCTTGCACGATACCGTATCCGATAACCCAGATCGCCATGAAGGAACCGATCGCGGTGAAATCCCAACCGAGGTGGGCGCTGAGGAAAACTGGGAGGGCCACCACGAACCAAATGTCGCGGGAGGCAAAGAGGAAGAATCGGGCAAAGGACAAGATGTTGATTTCGCGTGATTTTGAGAATAGTTCTTTGAATTTCGCCTTCTGTTTCGATCGGCCCAAGTCTCCTTGAAGTCCTAAGATTGAGGTGAGTAAAACGAGGCCTAGCGCGAATGCCATAACCCAGAGGCTCCATTGAAATCCGAGGCTCGCGAGCAGGACTCCCCCAAGAAGAAATCCTACCCCTTTGAGGGCGTTTTTGGATCCGGTTAGGATGGCAACCCAGCGGAAGAGACCGGATTGAGTGGCGGAATCTTCCTTGGGAAGGAGCACACGGACTGCGCTCTTTGAGCTCATTTTTGTGAGATCTTTAGCCACACCGGAAAGGGCCTGGGTCCCCATGATGTAGCCTACCGCAAGCCAAAGCCCCCAGTCGGGGTTGATTAAAGAGAGTAATACCAGCGAGATGATTTGGAGAGAGAGCCCGGAGGTAAGCGTGATTTTGAGCCCCTTGGTCGAGGCTAACCAGCCTCCGAAAAGATTGGTTAGAATTCCGCAGAATTCATAAAGGAGGAAGAGGAAAGCGAGTTGGATCGGGTTAAGCCCCCTTTCATGAAAGTGTAAGAGAACGAGCATTCTCAAAGCGCCATCTGTGAGGGTGAATCCCCAGTAGGCGGCGGTGACAAGCACGTAATTCTTGATGTTCATCTCTTAAAGGGATGAGGCCACGATCTTTGTGAGGTCCATCATCCGATTGGAGTAGCCCCACTCATTATCATACCATACCAGCAATTTAACCTGAGTTCCGTTCACCATCATAGTGGAAAGTGCATCGACGATTCCTGAACGGGGATCGTTGACGTAGTCGGCCGAAACTAGAGGTCGTTCCTCGTAGCCGAGAATCCCTTTGAGTTCGCCTTCGGATGCTGTCTTGAGCGCTGCGTTGACTTCTTCGACGGAGCTTTCTTTTTCCAATTCGAAGACACAGTCGGTTAGGGACGAGTTGAGCATAGGGACGCGAACAGCCACGCCGTTGAGGCGGCCTTTTAATTCGGGATAAACCATGGTAATAGCGGTAGCCGATCCAGTGGTTGTCGGGATAAGCGAGTTGATGGCAGAGCGAGCTCGTCTGAGGTCTGGATGAGGAGCATCTACGATGATCTGGGTGTTGGTGAGATCGTGAAGAGTGGTAATCATACCGTGTTTAATCCCGAAGGTTTCGTTGATGACCTTGACTACTGGGCCGATGCAATTGGTGGTGCAGGAAGCGGCGGTAATGAGGTGGTGTTCGGCGGGCCGATAAAGATGTTCATTACACCCAACCACGATATTGAGGGCGCCTTCCTTGACTGGAGCTGCGACGATGACCTTTTTGATCCCCTGATCAAAATAGGGTTGGAGAAGGGCCGGGGTTCTGAATTTTCCAGAGCATTCGAGAACGATCTCTACTCCTTTTTTAGCCCAATCAACGGCGCCCGGGGTGTCCACTGATGAATAGCTGATGGTCTGCCCATCAATTGTGATCGATTGTTCATCTGTGGTGATTTCGTGATCCCAGCGACCGTGCACCGTATCGAACTCAAGAAGGTGTGCAGCAGCTTTCGCGCTGGCATGAGGTTCATTGATATGGACAAATTCTAGCTCTTCCGAGTCGAAGGCTGCGCGGAGATCGAGTCGGCCGATCCGGCCAAATCCGTTAATTCCAATTTTTAAAGGCATAATTTTTTTGTGATGCTTGTTAAGAAATGCTGGGCTTTGTTGGGCAGCAAAGTTCGGGCCGTCCCTGACAGCAGTCTTCGGTGAGGAACGCCATGAGCTGAGACATCCTCTTGCTTTGGAGCCGATACTTGATGGAGCGTCCGGTCTTCTCCGAATCGATCAGCCCCGCAGTGCTCAATTCCTTGAGGTGGAAAGACAAGGTGGGTTTGGGAATGCCTAAGGCA
Organism: Akkermansiaceae bacterium; assembly: GCA_905181965.1. Classification (GTDB taxonomy): domain Bacteria; phylum Verrucomicrobiota; class Verrucomicrobiia; order Verrucomicrobiales; family Akkermansiaceae; genus SW10. The sequence continues at coordinate 88,071 of CAJIZY010000005.1, read as the reverse complement.
CGTGAAAGATCTCCGGCGCAAAGTCCATCTGGACTGTTCTTAGCGAGAAGACGAAATACTTCTAATCGGGATTCTTGCGCAAGTGCGGACAACGCAATGCTGGCCTCCATTAGTTTCATGATTCTAGAATAATAAAAATAAATAGAGAGGTCAAGTGACGTATTTTGTATCCTTAGCGACGAGCAGGGACCATAGAGCTTGAGCGATAGTTCAAGCAGTCAGCTGGATGCTATTAAACCTCATTGGTGAAACGACGGCGGAGATGCTTGAGATAGGGTTTTGGATCGGTTTTGGATCCAGTGGCTTGTTCCATTAGATCTTGAGGAAAGAGAGTGGAGCCGTGCTGGTGGATGTTCTTTTGCATCCAGCCGAGGAGAGGGAGGAAGTCGCCTTTCGAGAAAGCAGAGGAGGTGGGCTCATCTTTCATGGCAGCCTCAAAGAGTTGGGCGGAGTTGATATTGCCCAGCGAGTAAGTGGCGAAGTATCCGATTCCACCCATGGACCAGTGGATGTCCTGAAGACAGCCTTCGGAATCAGTTTGGGGTCTGAAGCCGAAGAGTTTTTCGAACTCGTCATCCCATGCAGCGGGGACGTCGGAGACTTCTAGTGCCCCTGCCAGGAGGGCGCGTTCGAGTTTAAAGCGGAGGAGAATGTGAAGGTCGTAAGTGGCTTCGTCGGCTTCGACGCGAATTGGGGAGTAAGCGGCACGATTGACGGCGGGGAGGAATTCGTCGAGCGAGATTTTGCGAAGATGGGGAAAGAGTTGTTGGGCGCGGGGATACCATTTTTCCCAAAAGGGGCGGGAGCGACCAACGTGGTTTTCCCAGAGGCGTGATTGAGATTCGTGAATGCCAAGGGAGACGGCTTGGCCCGAAGGAAGGTGGAATTCGGAGGTGGGAAGGCCTTGTTCGTAAAGCCCGTGGCCGGTTTCGTGCATGACACCGAAGAGAGAAGAAGCGAAGTCGTTGTTTTCGTAGCGAGTGGTCAGGCGGACGTCGGCAGGTCCGAGGGTGGTGCAGAAGGGGTGGGCGGTGGTGTCGATCCGGCCTTGGGCAAAGTCAAAGCCTAGAGATTCAGCAATTTCGTGGTTTAAGGTTTGTTGGGCTTCGATCGGGGCGGGGCCGTAAAGAAAATCGGAAGGGATGACAGATGATTTTTCAACAGCGGCGGCGGCGATTTCGGCGAGCTCGGTATCAATGGAATCGAAGAGGGTGGCAATTTCGCGGGTTTTGGCTCCACGTTCGTATTCACAAAGAAGAGCATCGTAAGGTTCATCTTCGAAGCCCCAGTGGTCAGTCTTTTCACGGGCGATTTCGAGGAGTTTGGCGAGGTGGGGAGCGAAGGTTTGGAATTCGTTTTTTTCACGAGCTTCGGACCAGGCGGCTTTGGCAAGAGAGGATGTTTCGGAGTCGCGCTCAACGAGTTTCTGCGGCAGCTTGGTGGCGCGTTCGTAGCGGTGGGTGAGTTCGCGTTGGTTGGCGGGGTCAAGGGAGGCGAGACCATCACAGAATTCGTCTGAGGTTTGAAGTTTGTGGATTTTTCCTTGGAGGTAAGCGAGTTGTTTGGCTCGATGTGCGACCGATCGAGCGGGCGAATAAGTTTCTTGGTCCCAATCTAGGGTGGCGGAGGTCGATGAAAGAAGGGAGATTTCTTGGAGAAGATCTTGGATGTGAGCCATGGAAGAAGATTAACGGAAGGTGTGAAAAAGGCGAAGATGATTTCTGGCCTGGAGATTCGCTGGACGCGTTGTCTCTGGCTTGGTTAACTTGTGATCCCATAAATTAATGACCGAAAAATTCCAGATTCAGAACCTTATCGAGCAGAGTCAGACTCGCACGGTTCACCGGGTTCGAGGGAGCGATGGAACTATCTTGAGACTCACGCGGATTTTATTGGACGAAGATGATCGTGAGCAGTTGAAGCGATCGCAAAACCTTCGAGGGGCGTTGGCTGAACTTAAGGCTCTACGGCACTCGTCTTTAGCTGAAGTGCTGGATTGTGGTTTGGATGAAAAAGGAATTCCGTGGGTAATGTCGCGGTGGGAGAAGGGAAAATTGGTAGGTGAGATTAAGATTGAGGAGCAGGAAATACAGACGGTTTCGAAATATGCCAATCGATTGCTGAACGACTTTGGGCGAATGGCGGGGGTCGTGAATTTCGATACTGCTGAGATTTTCTTTTCCGGAGAGAATCGTGAAAGCTGTGTCTTTCAGATCGATTATTTCAGGTGGTTTTCGGATATTGCTTCGGGAATCAGTCCGGGCATGAATTATGATGCCAAAGAGCAAGTTCGTCAGTTGTTGGCGGGCCTCCGTAAAACAAGCGCTGAAGTTGCCGAAGAAGAAGGTGATGTGGATGAAATTTGTTGATGAGCGAAGTCCTGCTTTGCGGATCGCCGAACCGATCAGGGAATCATGGTTTGGACGCCTGTTGATTTGGCTCTGTTTGATAGGGGCTTTGGCCGCGATTGGTTGGCTAACAGTTGAGGGAATGGGAAGAGTAAGAGAGAATCCAAGGGCGTCGGACTGGAAGGCCGGAGAACGGCCGTAGGATTTTTAAACAAGCTTCCGAAGAATCGTAGAGTCTTGAGACGTATTTGTTTTATGAGGTTTATTTTATCACTTGTCTTCGCCTGTTCCATGTCGTTTGCCGAGCAGCTAATTCCTGATGAGCAGAAGACTTATAAAAAGGTCGGGAAGGTTGAGCTCCAGCTTCATATTTTTAATCCTAAAGGTCACAAGGCGAGTGATCAGAGGCCAGCGATTGTTTTTTTCTTTGGTGGTGGTTGGAGCGGTGGAACGCCTTCGCAGTTTTATCCACAATGCGAGTATCTTGCGAAGCGTGGGATGGTGGCGATTTCAGCAGAGTATCGAGTGAAGAGTCGTAATGGAACGTCGCCGCTCGAGTGTGTTAAAGATGGAAATTCAGCGGTTCGATGGGTTCGTTCTCATGCGGAGGAGTTGGGAATTGATCCCAGCAAGCTAGCTGCTGGTGGTGGCTCGGCAGGAGGGCATGTGGCCGCGGCGACCGGCACAACGAAAGATATTCTGGAAAAGGGCGAGGATGTTTCGGTTTCCTCAAAGCCAGATGCATTGGTTCTCTTCAATCCGGTCTACGATAATGGTCCGAAAGGATATGGCCATAGCAGTGTGAAGGAGTATTGGAAACAGATCTCGCCGATGCACAATCTTGACAAAGAAACCCCGCCCACGATCGTTTTTTTGGGCACCAACGATAAGTTGATCCCGGTAGCGACAGCGAAAAAGTATCGCCTTCTCATGAAGGAGGCGGGGGTTCGCTCCGAGTTGTTTCTTTATAAGGAACAGCCGCATGGTTTTTTTAACGCGGCGAAATATGATGAGACGGTGGAAGAGATGGATCGGTTTTTGGTTTCACTGGGATTCCTCGTCGAGAATCTGAAAGACTGATTGCAGAGATTGATTTGATTCAGCAGGGTGGCGTTCGTGAAAGCTGTGTTTTTTTTCTCCCTAGCTTGTTTCTCTATTCTTATGACAGCGTGCACAGTTTACGAGGATGTGGATCCACATATGAATGGCTGGCGGTCGCCAAAATTGTCAGCGCCGGATCAATTTGGCCAAGAGGTAAATATTAAGCATGCCACGTCTGGCCCGTGGGCGGTCGTTTTCTTTTACCCAAAGGCGGATACACCGGGGTGAATTAAGCAGGTGAAATCGCTGCGGTCTGCATTTGCGATATTGACGGAAAATAAGATTCAAGTGATCGGAGTTTCTATGGACACGATTGCCGAGCAACGATCTTTCTCGGACAAGTTCGATATTCCCTTCCCCCTTCTTTGCGATACGACCGGAACAATTTGTGAGGCTTATCGAATCGAGCATCCTAAGAGCAAGCCACGACGTGAGACTTTTCTGTTTCGGAATGGAGTGTTGGTGCACCACGATCGCGCCGTGAATCCGATGTCTCAGGCGCGCGATGTGATTACTAGTATCAATGAGCTGGTCGGCGGTTAGTCGCAGTAGGATCTGATTGATCCGATCATTCTGCACCCTGATAGGCTTTGATGCCGCTGAATCACCCTTCGGTTGAGGGGCCTTTCACTTGTAGGAAAGACAGGGGCTTATCCTAAAATTGATAAGTCTCTGGCGGGCTCGTCTTAATACCTTTTTGGTTGCGGTGGTCATTTTAGGGCAAGTTCCGAAGGCGGATGTTTTTGAATTCGATGGGGGAACCTTCGGATTCGAGGCAGAGATAACCTTCGGCGGGGTTGCAGTTCGTTCCGCCCGAAACTTCTTCGCCATTTACCCAAAGGCGCACCTCACCGTTGATCGCTCGGATATAGTAGTGGTTCCACTCGTTGATGCCTTTGGTGAGACGTTTGGTCGGGAAGCTGCGTTTGCCGTTTGGAGCGACAGGTGGAAAGGGCTTCATATTAGCTGGTCCGGTGGGGAAGACATCACCATGAGAGGTGAACCAATCAGAGGGTTTTCCTTTATTTTTTTCCCAGTTGGTCTCGTATCCAAGGTCTAGAACTTGGACTTCGATGCCATCGGGGAGGCGACCTTTCCCGGCGGCAAGTTTCTCGATGGAAGCGGGGCTGGCCCAAGCAAAAATCCCAGAGTTTCCCGCGTGTTTTTTGTGCATCCACTCGCAGACAAGTTCGAAGTTTTTGGTGGGCTTCTTCATGCGAATAACGCCTACTGGATTACCGGTGCAGGAAGCATGCCCACCGTCCCAAGTCCAGGTTTTTGGGTTGCAATTCACATTTACAAAGTCTTCGCCGGTGAGCTCACGCCACCCTTGCCCGGTGCCATCGATAAAGGCTTTTTTTACCGCGGAATTAGTTTTGCTTTTAGTCTCTTTTTCTTCAGAGAAGCTCGGGGCGACAAAGATACCGAGGAAGATGGCTCCAAGAATCGAGTGGTTTTGGAAATTTTTTAGAATCATGATCTTGCAATACGCGATCAAGATCGCAACCTTGTCGGAATCCCTAACAAATTCGATTTAAAGTTATGAACAAACAAATCTCAAATTTCAGCCGACGAAAGTTTGTCGGCTTTGGTCTCGCTTCCGCTCTTGCTCCCTCGGTGGTGCGAGGAAAATCGCCAAACGGGAAACTCAATATGGGAATCATCGGCTCTGGTGGTCGTGGGGGAGCAAACTTGAACGGAGTGAAAGCAGAGAACATTCATACTCTCTGCGATATTAACCGGAAGACACTTGAGGCGGTGCAGAAAAGATTTAAGGGAGCAAAGACGACGACCGATTGGCGTGAAGTGGTAAGTAATCCAGACATTGATGCGGTGGTGATTAGCACCGCGGACCACCATCATGCTCCGGCGGCGATTGCAGCGATGAGGGCTGGGAAACATGTTTACTGTGAAAAGCCGCTGGCCCATACCGTGCAAGAAGCACGTTGGATGCAGGAGGAATATGCGAAAGCGAAGGGGAAAATTGCGACCCAAATGGGGACTCAAATCCATGCAGGGGGGAGTTATCGTCGCGCCGTGGAATTAATCCAAGCGGGAGCGATTGGTCGGGTGAAAGAAGCGCACGTCTGGTGCAGCCGGAGTATTCGTGATGTGGAACAGGCGGTTCTCGAGAAGCAGGCAGTACCTGATTACTTTGACTGGGATGTCTGGCTTGGCCCAGCCGCTGACCGAGCCTACAATGAAGGATATTGGAAGGGTGGTAATTTGAATTGGAATCGTCGTTGGGAGTTTGGGAATGGCGTTCCTGGAGATATGGGAAGCCATTTGATCGATTTGGCGTGGTGGGCCTTGAAGCTTCGGCACCCAACTCAGATTTCCTCACAGGGCCCAGCGCCCGATTCAATTGGCGCCGCACCCTGGCAGGAAATCACTTGGCAGCATCCTGATGATGTGAAGGTGGTGTGGTATCATGGTCCGGAAGGAATGAAGCGCCGGAGTGAGGTTCTTCAGCCAATGGTCGGCAACGACACCAAAATTAAGAAGTGGGGAATCGGTGTGGCCTTCGTCGGTGAAAATGGAGTGTTGGTTTCGGATTACGGTAAAAATGTCCTCAGTCCGTCGTCCAAGTTCAAAGATTATCAGAGGCCCCAGCAGTCGATTGAGCCTTCCGTAGGTCACTATAATGAATGGCTAAAGGCCTGTCGCGGTGAAGGGGAAACACTCTGCAACTTTGATTACTCGGGGTCGTTAATTGAGCATAATTTGCTCGGGAATGTGGCTCATCGCGCAGGCCAGACGCTTGAGTGGGATGCCAAAGATTTCAAAATTACGAATGATGAAGCTGCGAACAAACTTCTGACGAAAGAGTATCGAAAAGGCTGGGAGATCGATGGTCTGAGCAGAATTTTTACTTTTGATGTAGCCTTGCCGGAGTCTTTGGCGGGCTGGTTGCTAAGCTGTTCTTTCCCGGCATTAGATAATTGATCGCTAATTCAAGGTAATTGCGCGACAGCAAATTTGGGCAAAAGGGCTTACAAAACGGCATGCAACCGCTTCCAACCCTTGAGACCCGGAACACCGGTTGTGGGAAAAGCTTCTCAGCTTCTCTCTTGGTGGCGGTTCTCAGCGCCGTTGCGATTTGCGCGGGACTGGGGCTAATAACTGTTCAGATACATCGTGCGATGACCGCGGCACAAGCAAATCCTGAGCCTATTGCGTTCGATTACACAGAGCCTCTTCGCAAGAAACTTGAGTCCGAAGCTAATTTGGCGCCGGAGCGGATGATTTCGGTTTCTAATGGCCCATCTTTTGCGCGAATGAAAGTTAGCGCATCAATCAAAACAACGCCAAAGTTTACCGAAGTGCCTAATCCTCAGCCTGTTACTAAAGAGGAGTTGGTTCTCGAAGAGTTAGATCTCGAAGATCGTTTTGAAGAAAAGGAAAAACCTAGGGAGGTGAAAGTCATTCCCAAAATCGCCGAGAAGAGCCCGGCGGTCAGGCGTTCTTCTTCTACCCAAGCTGAACTTGCGGAGCGCGAGAAAGCACGACTTGCTGGTGAAGTGACTCAGCAAGCTTCGCTGGTAAAACACTTTACTCCTCACTATCCCCTTAGCGCCCGGCGAAAGGGCCTCGAAGGCCGCGTGGTCGTGACTGTGACCGTTGGTGCTTCCGGCCGCGTTTCCGCCTGCCAGATCTCGCAAAGCAGTGGGTATGCTTCGCTCGACCAGTCGGCGGTGAGTGCAGCCAGACGTTATCGCTTTTTCCCCGCTAAAAATGGTTTAGGGCAGGCCGTTAGTGTGCAAAAAGCCATTCCTTTTAATTTCCAGCTTAGAAGCAAAGTAAGCTCTTATCAATCTCTTGAAACATTTAGCCTTTTGATGCTAATGCGACTCATTCTCAACTAACTAAATCCAAATACACAAATGACAAAAAACATCGGAATATTCTCTCTAACCTCAGCGCTTGCGGTTGGAGTATTAGCAGCTCAGGACGCTATTGAAACATTGGCGACAGTTAATGTAATCGGCAGTTCGGAAAACATCCTCGGCTTAACTGGATCCGGAGCCTTTATTGAGGCTGAGGATTACCAGACAAAAGGAATTACCAACATTCAGCAGATTCTTCGTAAAGTCCCGGGTGTATACGTCCGGGAAGAAGACGGTTTCGGAAACTTCCCGAACATCTCCCTTCGTGGAGGTGATGGAACGCGGTCTGAAAAGGTTACCGTAATGGAGGATGGAATCCTGACAGCGCCTGCGGCTTACTCAGCGCCTTCTGCCTACTACTCGCCACGTGCCGGCCGCATGTCGGGAATCGAGGTTTTGAAAGGATCCAGTCAAGTTAAGTATGGTCCTCACACAACTGGCGGCGTTATTAACTTCCTTTCTACGGAAGTTCCATCGGAAGAGACCTTCTACACCCGTAATACCTATGGAACATATAACACATTCCTTTCCCATAATTATTATGGTGACACTGTAAAGACCGAGACAGGAACATTCGGATACCTTTTCGAGCTATTCCATCACTCCAGTGGTGGATTCCGCGACATTGATGCAGGCGGTGGGTTGTCCAGCTCTAACAATACGGGGTTCAAGCTTACCGAGCCCATGGTTAAACTTTTCTGGGAACCAGATTCAGCACTTCGCCAGCGATTTGAATTCAAGTATGGCTATCAAGATTTTAACTCTGATGAGTCTTATATTGGCCTCACGGAAGACGATGTGGTCAACAATCCAAATCGTCGCTATTCGGCTACACGTTTCGATAATATGGCGTCAGAGCACCATCGCTCATATTTGAAGTATCGTGTGGAGCCTAGTGAAAATCTTAATTTTGAATTTGCGGCATACTACAATCAGTTTTCCCGTAATTGGGCGAAAGTAGACGACATTGTAGGTGGTGCGAACTCAGTTCGTGGGGCCCTTGCAACTGGGAATGGATTAGACATTCTTCAAATGACCGGACCAGGTTCATTGATCTTCCGAAATAATAACCGCGACTACTCAGCTTATGGTTATCAGTTTCAGGGCGATTACTCTTTTGCCTCTGGTAATGTAGAGCACCTCTTGCAATTCGGAGCGCGTTACCATCGTGACGATGTTCGCCGTTTCCAAAATGATGAGACAATTAACCTCGGTGCTACTGGAGGTGTTACCGACCGTGTTGTGGGCGCTCCTGGAACCCAAGGAAACCGTTACCAGCAAACTGATGCCCTCGCTTTTTGGGTCCAAGATGAAATTTCTGTTGGTAATTTGACCTTCAGTCCTGGTGTTCGTTATGAGAATCTTGATCAGTCGTTCAACGACTATAAATCAAATCAATCTGGAACTTCCTCTTTTGACTTAGTTTCTCCTGGAGTCGGATTCAATTATGAGCTCGATAATTCTACTGCACTTTATGGTGGCGTATATCGTGGAATGTCAACTCCAGGACCTCGTTCCGCCGCTAAAAGCGGAGTCGTGGAAGAGAAGTCTATGGGCTACGAGTTGGGCTATCGTTACCAGAGTCCAAAGATAAGCTATGACTTTGGTGCTTTCCTCACTGACTTCGACAACCTCATTGCAACGGATGCCGGTCTTGGTGCGGTTGAGAATGCAAAAAATATTGGCGAAGCTGAAGTCTTCGGGTTTGAGGCTCAAGTCTCCTATGATCCTCTTGGCGGAAGCGGAGGCGAGCTGTCGTTGCCGATGTATGTCAGTGCCACTTGGACTGATGCCACTTTGACTTCTACGATTACCGAAGGTGGTGGTGATGATATTTTCGCCGGAGCTACCGATGGTTCGCAAATGCCTTACATGCCAGATTGGCAGTTGGCTGCTGGGGTTGCTCTCGCTAAAGGAGCCTGGAGTCTTGCTTTGGATGCGACGTTTGTTTCGGACGCTTTCGGCACCGCTCAAAATGTTGACTCACCAAGTCAGGATACGACTGGAGCTGGAGCGCGTGCAGGTAAGATTGACGAGCTTCTGCTCTTTGACCTGACAGGAACTTACGATATCACCGAGAATGTTACCTTACTCGCTGGAGTAAATAACCTCTTTGATGAGCGTGGAATTACTTCCCGTCTCGCCCGCGGACCCCGGGCAAACATTGGTCGGAACGCCTTCTTAGGTTTCGAAGCCAAGTTCTAAGATTCTTCAATTGATATACATAACAAAGGACGGTCTGGGATCAATAGATCCCGGATCGTCTTTTTTTGTCTTGGGCGCTTTTCTTCTGTGTCTGATTGCTTTCAGGGGAGAGAATTTGAAAGTCATTGTAGAAAGTGATGGCTTAAAATTGTTGGATGCAATCTTAAGATACTGCTGCAACATGAGCCGAATTGTCTTGTTAGGGGAGGTCAATTATCTTATTTACTCGCCTCCAATGAAGAAGAGCCTTTCAAAGATCTGGATCACCTTGAGCTGCTTTGTGGCTTCCGGTTCCAGCCTCTTGGCTGCCGACCAAGCTGCTGAAACAACTTCGGTCCCCGAGCCCTCGGCAATCTTGATTGGCGGCTTGTGTGGTATTTTTTTCCTGCTTTGGCGGCGCAAGTGAGGGGGTGGCCAGTTGGTGGAACTTTCGTTTCTTACTTGCATATCTAGGCAAACCCTGAGATTCCGCGCGTCTCCCCAAGCGCCTGTTGCCTTTGTGCCGAACGCTAATTGATACGCCATGGATACCCCTATGTTTGCCGATCTCGGCCTCCCCGATGTTCTCCTTTCTGCCGTGCTCGACATGGGGTTTGAGAGCCCTTCGCCTATTCAAGCCAAGACTATCCCGCTCGCTTTGGAGGGAAAGGATCTCATTGGTCTCTCTCAGACTGGTTCCGGAAAAACGGCGGCATTTGCGCTGCCGACTCTGGCTGGAATTGATGCTCATCTTGCCGAGCCTCAGGCTTTGATTATTTGCCCTACTCGTGAGCTTGCAGTGCAGGTCTGCGAAGAGGTATTTCGTCTTGGTTGTAAAATTAAAGGTTTGCGAGCTCTCCCAGTTTACGGCGGTGCGCCTATTGATCGTCAGTTAAAGGGACTCCGTAAAGGAGCACATATCGTGGTGGGAACACCGGGTCGTTTGCTTGACCACTTGAAGCGCCGTAGTTTTGACCCGCGAAATATCAAGACTGTGATTCTTGATGAGGCAGACCGCATGCTGGACATGGGTTTCCAAGAGGAGATGGAAGAGTTATTGGCGGCGTTGCCTCAAGATCGTCAAACGATGTTTTTTTCTGCGACGATGAACCGTCGGGTGAGCCGCTTGATTGATAATTTTGGGAAGAAGCCCGAGACCATTGAAATCGAGCGCAAGTCGCTTACGGTCGACGCGATCGATCAGTCGTGCTACGAGGTTCGGCAGCGTTCGAAAGTGGAAGTGCTTTCTCGGTTGCTCGATATTGATCCTCCGCGACTTGCGCTGGTTTTTTGTAATACCAAGCGATTGGTTGATGAGGTTACCGAGGGTTTGTTGGCGAGGGGCTATGCCGCTGACCGTCTGCATGGCGACATGACTCAGCAGATGCGGGAGCGAGTTCTGGCGAGGTTTCGCGAGAGTACGATTGAAGTTTTGATCGCGACTGATGTGGCGGCGCGTGGTTTGGATGTCGACGACATCGATTTGGTGGTAAACTACGAAATTCCTCACGATCCGGAGGATTACGTTCATAGAATTGGCCGGACGGGGCGAGCCGGGCGCTCAGGCCGGGCCGTCAGTTTTGTTTTTGGTCGAGATATCTATCGTCTCCAGACAATCGAGAAATACACCCGCCAAAGTATTCGGCGGGAAAGAGTGCCGAGCCAAGAGCAAGTCGAAGGTAAACGTGCGGACAAACTCTTCCAGACGATCCAAGAGCGACTGGAGAGTGGAAAGCTCGGGGATTATCAAAGTTACCTCGATCGGCTGTTGGAACAGGGACATACCGCGACCGATATTGCCAATGCGGCCTTTACCTTGCTGCGTGAATCCACAACGCGGGAAGGTGAGTTCATCGCCGAAGATAAGCAGAAGGAGGCTTTTGCTAATGAAAAGCAGCGTTCGAGTTGGCGCGATGAAAAGCGTGATCGTAAAGAGCGCCCCGAACGTGAACGCAAATCGAGGCCAGAGCGAAATAATTCAAAGGGAATGGCCTGCTTATTCATGAACATTGGTAAAGCCCAGCACATCAAGCCTGGTGATATCGCTGGAATGATCTATCGCGAATGTAAAGTGCCAGATGGCTCGCTGGGCAAGATCACTATTTTTCCGAAGCATACCCTGGTGGATGTTAGCGAAGAGGTCTCGGGGGATGTCATTAATGGGCTTAAGGATGCAAAGATTCGTGGGAGATCATTTAAGGTGGACCTTGACCGACGGGGTTGAGAGCCCGCTTTGGGCTTGCTGAAAAGCCAGAGAATGTCGTTAATCAACTTGCAATGAGTGATTCGAAGCAAGCCTCTGGAGGATCTGTTCAAGAGCGGATTACGCTGTCGGGCATCAAGGATCTTTCTATGCCAATGCGAGTAATGGGTTTTGGAGCTCTTGGAGTGCTGGTGCTGATCTATTTTATCTATCCCGCTTACCCATCTTTCGTTCACAAAACTCTAGCGACGTGGACCTGGGGAGCATGTAATCCAATTAGTAATTTTTTACATGGTCGATTTGTGCCGGTGGCATTCGGAGTGATGATTTGGATGGCTTATCAGAAGACCAAAAAAATGGATGCAAAGTCCTCCTATACGGGTCTTCTCTTTCTTTTATTGGGACTCTTTTTTTTCCTCATATCAATGCGGACGATCCAACCACGATTGGCGTTAATTGGCGCTCCATTCGTGGTGATTGGATACGCCTATTATCTCTTTGGATTTCAGATCGCGAAACATATTATTTTTCCATCATTCTTCTTATGGTTTTCGGTTCCGGTTCCGGGACTCGAAGCAATCTTGACGGGGAACCTACAGGTCTTAATTACTAAGGCATGTTATCATACCGGTATCTTTTTAGGGATGGATCTCGTCAATACTGGAGCCGATATTTATATTGGTGGAAGCAGCGTGAAAGTCGCCGAGGGCTGTAGTGGAATTCGATCACTAATGGCCCTAACTATGATCGCCGCTGTCTATGCTAACTACACCCAAAAACCTCTGTGGAAAAAAGCCTTTCTCTTTGCCCTAGCTCTACCTTTGGCAATTGCTGGTAATTTTCTGAGAATTTTCACCATTCTGGTATTGGCGCAGTTTGGCTACGCTGATTTTGGCACGGGAACTTGGCATGACTGGGCGGGGCTGCTGATCTTCTTTCCTATTGCTCTTTCTGGCCTCTACTTGGCAGACTATTTTCTCAATTTCAAAGAGAAGCGGTCTAAGAGGGTTAAGAGATCTGTGAAAAAGTCACACAAGGTAGTTGAGGAGAAAGCAACGTTATGAAGAGGCGCCTGGTTATTCTAAGTTTGATCGTGGCGGTATTTGCCGGAATCGTGCTGGCATTTCCAGAGAGTCCGGGAATGAAACCCTCTCGTCTTGCCAAAAGTCTTCCCGAGACGGTCGGAAGTTGGGCCGGCAAGCCCGAAGAACCAGGTGTGGCCGAAAAAGAGAAGCTTGCTAAAGATACGGAATTCGAACGGATGCGGTATGAGGATCAGGCGGGGCAACTACCCTCAGTCCAGATTTCCATTGTTTTTTCAGGAAGAAATCTCAGCCAGAGTATCCACCAGCCTGAAGTATGTCTCGATGCCCAAGGTTGGGAATTCATGGCGCAAAGGCGTCATGACTGGAAGGGGCTTCTTCCTGGGGATGAGGTTTTACCGGTTAAGAAAATCTTGTGCCGGCGCGTGCTGTTTCGAAAAAACGAAGAAGGTGACTATGAAGACGTTATTCTTCCAAATGGAGAGAAGGCCTACATCTGGCGAGTTTTTTATTATACTTTCTTCGGCCATGAATCGATTGTTTCGGGCCACTACGAGCGCACTGCTGAGGATATCAAGGACCGGCTTCTTAAGGGGCATGACCAGCGATGGGCCTATGCCACATTTTCCTCTTTCGTGACTCAGAAGCATCGCGATCAGGGTTTACGTTTTGAATCGGGAGCCGGGCTTGATGAAAAGCAAACGGAAGCCCACATCCAGACCTTTCTTAAGATGCTGCTTCCAATCGTAGTTTCTGAGCCGGGCGAGGGATATGATGAGTCGCTGGCCAACGGAAAAAATATCGGATCATGAAGGTAAGGGGAACAACGCAGCACTTTTCGATTCAGGCTCTGCAGATTTGCGATGCCTTTTTGATCTGGCTGGGATTTGTGATCGCTTCGTTCGTTCATGGACCGATCAGACAACTTCTTGGCATGCCTTCAATTGGAGACGATGGTTTTAAAGGGACGGTCTGGATCATTTTCATCGTGGTGCCTCTGACACCGCTGGTGCTCGAGCGTTTTGGATTTTACGATCGATTGCTCTCAAGGCATAGATTCCAAAGTAGCAGTATTCTTTTAAGAGCAATGTTAGCCGTGGTTTTGATTACCACGCTGATCGCGGTTTTTGGAAAATACTCCGATACGAGGCGACTTGTTCTTGGCTCTGGTCTTCTTTTTAGCTCGGTCTTTTTATGGGTTCGTAGTCGTTTAACTACGAAGTTCTTAAGATCGAGAGCAGCTTCGGAAGGCTATCTTGAGCGAGTTGTTCTTGCTGGGGCGCCAAGAGAAACAGGTTTATTTCTTGAGGATCTTGAGTCCGAGATTTTGGAAACTTGGAAGATTGTGGCGCACTTCGATCTCGAAACTAAAGCGGTCGAGGAATTGGACGACTTGATCAAAGTCGAATCGATTCAGCGTGTCGTTTTTCTGACCGGGCATGCCGAATTTTCTCGGGTCGCTCGGGCTGTTGAGACCTGTGAGCTACAGGGGGTGGAGGCTTGGATTGGGGCAACCTTCTTGAGGGCCCAAGTTGCCCGACCCAGCTTCGATGCAGTGGGTGGGCAGCCAATGCTGGTTTTCCGTTCTACTCCTGAATTATCGTGGCAGCTTTTTGCCAAGAAGCTTGTTGATATGATAGGTGCGATCGTGATTGTCGCGTTGACCTTTCCACTTTGGCTTCTGGCAATGGTGGGAATCAAGTTGGCTAGTCCGGGATCTCCGGTAATTTTCACTCAGAAGCGGGCTGGGCTCTATGGAAAATCTTTTCTGATCTACAAGTTCCGAACGATGGTTCCTGACGCGGATCAAATGTTGGAAAAGATAAAGGAGGATCACGGAAACGAGGTGGATGGTCCGGCCTTTAAGTTAGCTTCCGACCCAAGGATCTTTCCTTTTGGAAGGTTCTTGCGCAAATATAGCATCGATGAGTTGCCCCAAATGATAAATGTGTTGAAAGGAGAGATGAGTCTGGTTGGCCCACGTCCTTTGCCCCTTCACGAGATTGAGGCAATCAAGCAATCATCGCATCGTCGGCGCCTGAGTATGAAGCCTGGTGTGACCTGCCTTTGGCAAATCAGCGGACGAAGTGATATCACTGACTTTGAAGAGTGGGTGAAACTTGATGTTGCGTATATCGATCGGTGGTCTTTGTGGGAGGATTTTCTAATTTTGATTAAGACCGTCCCTGCGGTTCTGTTTAGCAAAGGAGCAAAATGAATAAATTATCTAACTTGGCTCTCGGATTGTGCGCCGTATTTTTTGCCATTATTGCCGCCACTGGAATTGACTTAATTACGAGTCGCATCGGGGTCGGACTGGCTGGCTTAGGCGTCACATTGTGCGTTATCTCAATTTTGAGAGTCCTTAACCCACCGCAGAGCAGTCGTCCCTGGCTCACCATTTTTTCGCTTTTAGGGGCAGGATATTTAGTGGGGCGGGCCCTCATGGGAGGACCTGAGGGTTTGGCCGTTCACGATGTTACTCTCGTTTTATCGGCAATTGGAGTTTATCTCTCAGTTAGCTCAACTGGGAAGGGCGCAAGGAGTCTCTGGATCATGCTTTTAGCAATCGTGGGGATAGCAAATGTGGGACTCGCAATTTCTCAATCAGCTTTGGAGAACTCCTTTTACTTTTGGCAATCAGGAGGTGCCGATGAAGGTCATGCCATAGGGCTGTTCGCCCATTATAACGCTTTTGCTTCCTTCTTAAATGGAACTGTCTTCTTTTTCCTCTCCTATGTTTTTTTTGGGAGGAATGTCGCAGCTCGTTGGGCCTGTGCTCTGCTAAGCCTAGGCTTGATCGTTTGTCTTGTGATGAGTCAATCACGGGGGGGATGGCTTTCGTTTGTGGTGGGCGGTTCGTTGTGGATGGTTCTTCTAATTTTGTTCTTGAAGCAACGGCGCAGTAAGTTCTTGGGCATCGTATCTATTGCGGTTGTTGCGCTCGGAATTGGAGGGATTGTGAGCTCGGTTTGGATGGTTCAAAGAATTACCGAGAATCGTGTGGAGAAGTATGAGGAGGCTACGGGGCGAAAAGTTGAAGCTAAGGTGAGTGATGGTGGGCGAGTGGCATTCCAGCAAATGGGATTTGAAATCTTTCTTGATTCTCCGATTGTAGGTGGAGGCGCTCGTGCCTTTTCATACCGCGCGCTCGAAAAATGGGATCCGGATACTCTCGAGCTTTGGATGGGAGATCCGGAATTTGCCCATAATGAATTTGTTCAACTCCTCTCCGATTACGGCCTTGTGGGGTTTGCCCTCATTCTCATTCTGTTGTTTATCCACGGAATTGTTGGAGTCATAAATCTGGTGAACGAGGATGATCGTGATTCCGGACTTTCTATTTGGCAGCTGGGAGCTGCTGGCGGGTTGGTGGCGATGCTTTGCCAGTCCTACTTCAGCTTTATCTTTCACTTTCCGGCCTGCGTGGTTCTCTGCGCCTTCCAACTCGCAATTCTTGCAAGTCGATCCAAAGAGAAGTCCAAACGCCGGCCAGTCTTCCGGTTCACCGAACTCGTGATTGGGATTGGAGGATTGGGGGTTGCGGCTGCTTTGGTATTCCTTGGAGTAAGTTTCTTTAAAGGATATGTGCTTTCCAAGGAGGCCGTTGGACAACTCACGGCGGCAGAATCAGCGGACGAGGTTTTTATAGGACTCGAAACATTGGAAGAAGCTGGAGATCGTTCGTGGGATCCAAAGTCTTTTGAAATTGTTGCCCGGCGTGCGATGTCGGAAGCCAATGACGCGCTGCAGAGAAAAGATCCTGCCATTGCTCAGAAATTTAACCTTCGGGCGAAAGCGGCCTTTGAGCGTGCACTTGAACTTAATCCAAATTTTTCTGCGGCTTTGGCTGGTCTTCCGAGAGTTGAAGATGCCCTTGGCAATCACGTAGCAGCGGAGGAAGGCCATCAGAAAGCGATGAAGTTGATCTGGGCTAGAGAAATTAAATTGCGTCCTTATTTTCACGCTGCCAGAAGTTCATTTTTGCAGGCCTTAAAATCCGATAACGATGCGAGTGCCCTGAACTTGCTGCGTGAAGCAAAATCACGTATTCTGAAAAGGCGGGAAATCTTAGAGCCTAGAAGGGAGTTAGATCAAGAGAAAGAGATCCGGGGGATCATCCAAGCCTGGCTTAATTATTATGAAGGTAGGGCGATTTTCCAGCGAGGGAATGACATTTGGATCAATGCCAAGCCCCGCAATCCCGAACTGGCCCTAGCTTTGCTTTTGGAGGCTCAGACTCGATATCAACTTTCGGAGAAGCTTGTAAAAGGAAAAGATCCACGCTGGGAAAAGGAAGCGAAGCAGCTCAAATTCAGCGTGGAAACCCTTGAAGCTGGGCAATATCAGCCTGTAAAGCTATCCGAGGAACAGATTCGGAATGCCATCGAGCAGGAAGCGGTCCTTGATTCCGATTCGACGAGCCGTTAAGTTTTTTCACAGATGACTTCTAATTTCGGCATGAAACTCTTCTCCGGTACAGCTCACCATGCACTCGCTGTCGACATTGCAACTTGTCTCGACTGCCCTCTCGCCGACGTGAGTGTCACTGCATTTCCGGATGGTGAGACTTTCGTAAAGATTAACGAAAACATCCGTGGAGAAGACGTTTACATTATCCAGCCGACTTGTCCGCCTACCAATCATAACCTCATGGAGCTCATGATTATGGTGGATGCCGCGAAGCGGGCTAGTGCTGGTCGTATCAACGCAGTGATCCCGTTCTTCGGATATGCTCGTCAAGATCGAAAGGATCAGCCCCGCGTGCCCATTACCGCTAAGTTAGTGGCCGATCTTCTTTCCGCTGCTGGGGTCGACCGTGTCGTCACCCTTGATCTCCACGCTGCTCAGATTCAGGGATTCTTCAATATCCCGGTCGATCATCTATACGGAAAACCGATCGTTATTCGCGAACTTCGTGCGCGATTTGGCGATAATTGTGAGAATCTCACTGTGGTTTCGCCTGATGTCGGTGGGGTAAAGATGGCCCGAGCTTACTCTGATGCCCTCGGCGCAAGGCTCGCAATCGTGGCAAAGCACCGTGTTTCTGCCACTGAGGTCGAAGCTATGCAGGTCATTGGAGACGTCGAAGGGCGCGATGTTGTTCTCGTTGATGACATGACCGAGACTGCTGGGACGCTCTGTGCTGCTGCTGATATCTTGAAAGCACAGGGTGCAAAACGGATTTTTGCTGCGGTGACTCATGCTGTTATCGGTGAACTTGGACACCAGCGTATCGAGGAATCCGCTATTGAGGAGGTGATCACCACCGATTCCACACCGGTCACTAAGCAGGGAAAAGTGACCCCTGTTTCTATCGCCGATCTTTTCAGCGAGGCCATTCAGCGCATTCATAATGGAAAATCGGTCACTTCTCTCTTTGACATTGACGCACCCTCCGTGTAACCAACCGCCCCGCGCGGCACCCACCGCTGAAAAATCAAACCGTTCAAACCATGGCGAAGACCCAAACTCTCAAGGCTGAAACCCGCAATCGCACCGGATCTGGTGTCCTCAAGCAAATGCGTCGTGAAGGCTACATTCCCTCCGTTGTATACGGAAAGGGCTCCGAAAACATCAACATTAAGGTCAACACCAAGGCCCTTACCGATATGCTGGCTCACAGCGCCTCGGAAAGTATCCTTGTGGATCTTGAGGTCGATGGCGGCCAATCTAAGACTGCTTTCCTTCAATCCACTCAGCACAATGCGCTCAGCGGTGCTTTAGTTCACGCAGATTTCTTGGCGGTGACCGAAGGAATGAAGATTAGTGCGACCATTCCTGTGGAAGTTCACGGCGAGCCCGCAGGTGTAAAAGCTGGCGGTATCGTTGAGCAGCTTATTCGCGATCTTGATATCTCTTGTTCTCCGAAGGATCTACCTGAGAAAATCGATGCTAACATCGAGCATCTTGAAGTGGGTGATTCCATCACGATCGGAGACCTTGATATCCCTGAAGGCGTTGAGCCGACTCTCGCTGCTGACGTCCTCGTCGCGATTGTTAATGAGTCCCGAGTCACCAAATCTGCTGATGAGGAGGCTGAAGAAGAAGCTGGTGGAGCTCCTGCTGAAGAGGCCGCAGCCGAGTAAACTCTATCGATTCAACTATTTCAAAACGTCCGGTGCTTTATGGCTCGGGCGTTTTTCTTTGGCGCTTGTTTAGACATTCACTACTCTCCCCATCGTGAGCCTTAAATGCATCGTTGGTCTCGGGAATCCGGGTGACAAATACTTGAATACCCGCCACAATATCGGGTTTCGGGTTCTTGATGCTCTCGCAGATCGAAATGGGCAGAAATTTCGGCTCGAAAACAAGTGGGAATCGCGGACCTGCAAGGTGGGCGAAACCCTACTGGTCCAACCTCTAACTTACATGAATGAAAGTGGTCGCGCGATTGGCTCGCTGACCCGATTTTTCCGTTGGCAGCCGGAGGAAATCCTCGTTGTTTTCGATGATATTTCACTGCCGCTTGGCAATCTTCGGTTACGTATGAGTGGCGGGCACGGCGGGCATAATGGAGTGCGCTCACTCCTTGCCCACCTCCCAACTGATAAATTTTCCCGACTAAAATTGGGTATTAGTGGAGCGACTGGAGAGCAACTTGTGGGGCACGTCTTAGGTGACTTTGCGGTCGGCGAACGCGAACTCGTTGAAAACACGCTTGCAAGAGCCGCCGATGCTGTTCAGCTTGCGATCCACAGCGGGCCTGAAAAGGCCTCAAATGAGTTCAATACCAGAATTCCCAAAAAACCGAACAAACTAACGGAAAAAGATGAATCGCAAGTACGAAGGCCTGATTGTCCTGAACGCCCAGGGGACCGAGACCAGCATTGATGATCTAGTCAGTAATGTCTCAAAAGAGCTTGAAGAAGAAGGCGCCAAGCTTGATGAAATTAAGCAACTTGGCCGCAAAAAGTTTGCCTACAACGCACGGAAACTTGATGGAGGCCACTATGTGAACTACGTTTTCGAAGCTGAAGGCGATGTGATCGGAAAAATCAAGGAGCGCCTCAACCTCAATAATTCGGTGCATCTTCAGCATTACCAACGCCTTTCTTAAACCTCAAGCTTTCCAATCCCTATGGCCAACGTCAACAAAGTCATGCTGCTCGGGAATATCACCCGGGATCTCGAAGTTCGCTATACTCCCAAGGGAACCGCAGTTTGTGACCTTGGTATGGCGGTGAACCGAATCCGAACCGGTGATAATGGAGAGCGAATTGAGGAAGTCACTTACGTCGATGTCACCCTCTGGGGGCGTCAGGCCGAGCTCGCTGGACAATACTTGAGCAAAGGCCGCTCGGTCTTCATTGAAGGTCGCCTACAGCTTGATCAGTGGGATGATAAGCAAACTGGCCAGAAGCGTTCTCGTTTGCGCGTTGTTGGTGAGAATATGCAGTTTATCGGTGGCCAAGGTGGTAGTGGGGGTAATCAAGGCGGCAGCTCAGCTCCTCGTCAGCAGGCGCCTCCTTCGGAGCAACAGCAGGCGCCGCCTCAGTCTAGTCAAGGTGGAGCTGCTGCAGCGGAAAACTTTGATAACGATGATGATGACATTCCGTTTTAAGATCCG
This sequence comes from Akkermansiaceae bacterium, assembly GCA_905181965.1. Taxonomy (GTDB): domain Bacteria; phylum Verrucomicrobiota; class Verrucomicrobiia; order Verrucomicrobiales; family Akkermansiaceae; genus SW10. Next base: position 67,735 of record CAJIZY010000005.1, on the reverse strand, counting down.
AAAGGATCGTGAATCACTTATTTTAAGAAGCCACCCAGAAATGGGTGGCTTTTTGTTGGATCTGACTCGCCTTGACGCCTTTCCGAGATTTGGAAATCTTCTGAGTGGTAATTTATTCCGGCTTTTGCCAGGGGATCGATCCTCCTCGCTGGATATGGCCGCGCATGGCTGTGGCTAAGTCTCGGAAAACCGGAGCTTGGCGTTTGGCAAGATCGGTGGTTTCGAGTGGATCATTTTCGAGATCGAACAATTCCCAAGCGTTCATAGGAGAGTTTTTAACCAACTTCCATTTTCCACGCTTCATAGCCCACGAGACTTCGCCCATATAACGGAGGTTTCCTTCACGGCGAGTAAAAAAAAGATCACGTTTTTTGGTTACCTGCATTCCTGTCTTGAGGAGTGGGAGAAAGGATTGCCCATCGAGGTCTTCGGCGTTCTTTGCTCCAGCGGCTTCCATGGCAGTTGAGAAAATATCCATTGTGATGGCTGTGAAGTCGGTAGTGGCAGGCTTAATTACACCGGGCCAGACCGCACAAGCGGGGACTCGGATTCCGCCCTCGTACATATCTTGCTTTCCTCCGCGTAGGTTTCCGCAGTCCCCCCCGACGTTGAGTTGTCCTCCGTTGTCAGAGACAAAGAAGAGGAGGGTGTTCTCCCATTGTCCGTTTTCTTTAAGGGCGGCGATAACTTTGCCGATACCGTCATCCATGTGTTCAATAAGAGCGACAAGTTTGGCTCGTTTTTCATCAATCCCCTCTTCGCGTGCTTTTACTTTCTCCAACCAGTCTTTTGGGGGCTGAATTGGGGTATGGGGCGCATTGTAAGCAAGGTAGAGAAAGAATGGTGCATCTGCTTTTTCTTTCGCCTCGGAGGCAAGGTAGTTGATCGTCCAGTCGGTGAATATGTCGGTAGCGTGTCCTTCGGGATCGACGCTTTCTTGATTGAGGCGCATATAGTGTTGCCCGTGACGGCGGTGCTTATAGTAGTCGTCCATCATGTCTCCTAGGAAGCCGTGGAAGTGATCAAACCCTCGCGTGTTTGGGTGGGCTTCGTCATCGAGTCCAAGATGCCATTTTCCAATCGCAGCGGTTCGATAGCTCTTTGTCTTAAGTGCTTGCGGTAAAAGAGTAGCGGAAGGGGAAAGATATCCCCAGTTGCCTTCGGGGTAGGTGCGGATTACTCCGGGAACGCCAACTCGTTCTTGGTATTTTCCCGAGAGAAGAGCGGCGCGGGTAGGCGAGCAAACTGGGCAATTGGCATAGAAATTGGTGAAACGCAGGCCGCTCGCCATGAGTGAATCTAGATTCGGGCTCTTGAGGTCTTTAGCCCCGTAGCAAGAAAGATCTCCATATCCGAGATCGTCAGCCATGATCACGACAATGTTTGGTTTTGTGGCCGCCCACGAGCTTATGCTGAGAAGTACGAGAAATAGAAGAGTCACGCGCATGCTTAATTCAGTATAGTCCTTTGCTGAGAAACCCAAGACAAAGTCTCTCGCCAAGAAAAAAAGCTGCATGCTCCGCGGCAGGAGCTTACAGCTTGGTGTCTAGAAGGATAGAATTTGGGATTTTGCTACTGGTGGTCTGCTGGCCCGACAAGCTCGACGAAATTGCCGTCAGGGTCTTTTACCACTGTAAGAGCCACTTTTGTTCCGGGGATGAGAGCTGGGCCTTTAGCGAGGACTTTAACACCGGCTTTTTTAAGGCGTTCAAGGGCGGCCTTGGTGCTGTTTACGTGAATGGTCAAGTAGCTGAATCCAAGGCTACTTGTTATGTAGGTTTGGTCGCTCATTTTACTTTTGTCTATGGCGGACTGCATGAGCTTGATTGTGGTCGCACCGTTGCCTTTGCCGAGGGAGAGTTTTTTAATGACGATTTCTTCTCCGGCGCTGAGCCCTGAATCACGAGTCACGTCTTTAGCGGCAGTGAATTCTCCCGTGGAGCTGAAGCCGATCGCTTCGGTGTAGAATTTCATCGATTTATCGAGATCGCTTACAACAATACCAAGATCAATGGTAGCGGTTCGGAATTCGGATTCGTCGGCGGATACGACGATACGCAACGAAAAGATGGCGAAGAGAAAGGCGCAACAAGACGTTCGCCGCGCGGTCAAAGCGAAAGTGACCAGCCAGAATGTTAGGGTTTCATCTCTTGAAAGCTCATGCCAAGCGCTGCGGGTTCAAAGTGTCCCGGTTTGGTTTTTTTTAGGAAAGCCGGATAGGTTTCTTTTTTAGCGAGGCGTGGAATAAGCTTAGGGCGGTCAGGATTAATTCGAATGGGTTTCAAGGATTAGTTTTTTCTGTCAGAGCTATTGTTTTTGGCGAGCACCATACTCGTGACTACGAGGATTCCTCCAATCATTAATCCCCATCCGGCTAATTCTGTTTTGAGGAAAACAAGCGCTTCGGAAACGCCGCAGATCGGAATTAAAAATCGATAACTCGCCAAAAGGGTGACAGGAAAAATGGTGGAGAGATGATTCCAAATGCTGAAGGCTGTTGCAGAGACGAATGCGAGCCAGAGGGTGGCCAGAGTGCTTGAGTGATCGAACATTTCTCCAATCCTCCAAAGGGCCTGCCCGCCAATCAAGGTCAGTCCAATCCCTCCAAGTAAGAGCGAGAGTCCGGTCGCATTAATGGCCGACATGGTGGGCTTGATTTTTGCAAAAATGATGACGGCGATCGCTCCGCTGGCGGTAGCGGTGAGCATGAAGAAGGCTCCAAGGATGGGATTTCCAGCCCCAGCGCCTGGTTTGTAAATGGCCAAGACCACACCTAGACCGCCGAGCATGAGACCAAACCACTGAGTTGGAGAGGGCCAAGGGGTTTTCTGGATCAAAGGAGCGAAGAGCATCCACCAGAAACTCCCAGTTGCGACTAGCAGGGCGGCGAGGCTAGCGCTCGAAACGGAGACTGCTTGATAGAAGAATAGGTATTGAATGAAGGTCTGAGCGAGAGCGAGCCCCGCGATCAGCCTCCAGGACGTGAGCCGAAGCTCACTCTTTAGGTTTTTCCCAAGGACAAGAAGGCTGGCTCCGGAAAGGGAGAATCGCACGCCTGCAAAGAGGAAAATAATGGGAAGGGATTTCTCTAATCCTTGGGCGTCCCAATTTTGGTAGACTGTTTTGATCGCCGGAAAGGCGCTCCCCCAAAGTAGAGAGCAAACTATTACTGGCAGAAGTGGACTTTTAAAGAAGAACACGGATGAGTGATCGGCAGCAACAGAGGGCTCATGCATGTTTAGGAAGGAAGATGAATTCTATCTAATGGTCTGCCAGAAAATTCTCGCTATTAATCAACGAGGTTCTTAGATCAGCACAGTGAATGCTAAGAGAGCACTTTTTTTCGCGGCGGTTTTTATTTTCAACCTGAGTGTGAAGTTGCGTGGCGAAGACGCGCCTCCTCTGGAACTGACGATGGAAGGCAATTCAATGACGTTTCAGCTCAAGTCGGGTGATCTATCCGAAAGCTGGATACTGCAGCAATCGAGTGATGGTGCAAAGTGGACCGATCTGGTTCCTCTTGAGGGAAGCCGGGACATGGTGGGGTTTGGGGTAAAAGCTGACCGTGCGACCTTGGGAATAGGGGACTTAGAAAAGGTGTTTTTCAGGGCTAAGAAATTCTCTCGGAACGAAGAGGTGAAGCAAAAGTATTTGGCTGCGCTGGCGAGATGGGACGAATTTAATCTTACCAACTATAGCTATTTGGTTAATTCAAACCAAGGAATGATTAGCTATGAGGCTCGTTATACGGTGGTTGATGGTGAGGTGACAGAGGTGGAAACAATCTTGGCTTGGCCACCCTTTTTCGAACCTCCTCCTAGCAGGACGATTGAGGATTGGTTTGCAACAGTTGCTTCAGCAATTGATCAAAATGCGGTTACTATTGAGATCGATTGGAATTCGGAATTAGGGTATCCGGAATCCGGTTTTATCGACATTAGCAGAATGCTCGCGGACGAGGAGCGAGGGTGGACGATCAGTGAAATAACTCCTCTGGAGTGAAGCGGGCGAGCTGAGTTGAGAGAATCAAGAAGCTTTGGAAAGTTGTTTTGTAAAAGATTTTTGGGTCTTAGCGAGAGCCTGAAGATGAAGGACCACTGCCTCTAGACTCTCGTCAAGGGTTGAGGTTCCAGCCGTTACTCCAATCTTGCGGATGCCATCGAGCCACTCGGGTTTTATGTCATTTGGCGCTTCGATGTGGTAGGCTTTACAACCCAGTTTACGAGCGGTGCGGGCAAGTTGCGCGGTGTTGTTGGAGTTTTTGCCTCCAATTGCAAAAACGAGTTCGGCGGCGTGGCAGAGTTCGTGAAGCGCGGTCTGACGATCTTTGGTGGGATAGCAGACTGTGTCAAAGTAGACCACTTCCACCTCAGGTCGTTGTTTTCGAACTTCATTTACAAGTGCACGAACACGGTCGATGGGCTGGGTGGTTTGTGAGATAATGCCGATGCGTTTTACGTGTGGAATGGTCGCGATGTCATCGGGGTGAAGAATGACCCGGGCCTTTGGGAAATCTCCCTGAAGACCGCGGACTTCGACGTGCCCTTCCTTTCCGATGATGACAGGTTGGAATCCCTCAGCGACAACTTTGGCCAGCTTGGCGTGTGCGACTTTGACGAGCGGGCAGGTGGTGTCAGTGACCTGATATCCGGCATTGGTCCAACGCTTGCGGTCACGATCAGCGGCACCGTGTGCGGTGATGATGACTTGTTTGGTAGGAGCTTGCGATTTTTCGAGCGGCGCAGTTCTCGCACCTTTGGCAACGAGTCGAGATTTAACGGTCGGGTTGTGGGCAAGTTGCCCCAAAATGGTGGCAGTGTTTTTTTTGAGAAGTGTCTCGGTAGCCTCGATGGCTTGTCGGACGCCAAAACACATACCGGTGTGCTTTGCGATGAGAATTTCGTAAGGTGGTGCGAGGATGCTCTTCATTTCACTGCAAAACTACTCCACCTATGTGAAGAGAAAGTGAAGGAGAGGAGGAAAATCTGTGAAATGGGCGCTATTGTTCAGCGAGAGCGCTACTGAGGAGGCGATAGGCATTGGGTGAGAAGCCCGATTTTTTGAGGGTCTCGAGATCGTTTTTTGCCCGGGTTTTGTTCCCCATGAGGGCGTGAATGAGGCCGCGGTCAGAGATGAGTGTGAAGTCGGGGCGCTCCGGGTTGATGCGGGGAGCGATCTCGACAAGGGCTTCACGAAGGTCGGCTTGAGCAGCTTCCTTTCTCTTAAGGATGAGGGAGGCGCGGGCGCGCCGAATGAGCCAGGACGAGCGGAATCGGGAAGAGGAAAGTTCTTTCTCGATCAGGGGAAGAACAGCTTTGGTTTGGCCAGCGGTGAGGGCGGCATCGATCCAATTGTTACGAACTACGATGGACTCCGTACGATTCAGCGATTTTTTTAAGATGGTGGCGGCTTTGTTAGGGCGTTGAAGTTTGAGGAGTAAACCGGCGTGGAAGAGGTCGAGCGCGGGGTCCTCGTTGGGACGGAGGAGATGAAGCGTGTCACATTGTGAGCTGGCTAGTTCGATGAGTCCCAGCTTAGCGTTGTAGCTCGCGAGGAGGTAGTGGGCTTCAAAATTTTCTTCCTTGTTTTCCGCAAATTTCTGATACCTAGAAATGAGAGCCTTGGCTCTCTTGTTGGTCTCGTAAAGTTGGACAAGAGCGACGAGGGCGTGGCGGTTATGTGGCTCGATCTTGAGAGCCGATTCGAGATCTTCGATAGCGTGGACCTTTTGCTGAAGGGCGCGAAACTCGGTCGCTCGTTGGTAGTAGAGATCGGCGGTGGGGTTGGTTTCGATTCTCGTCGTTAATGCCTTAATCGTCTCGGAGATATCGGTGTGCGCTAATACAAGAATAGGCGTAAAGACGAGGATGAGTAAAAGAAGGCGCGAGCAGAGCATGACTACTTCTTGAGGAGAAACTGGGGATGGAGAGTGAAGTCGGAACTGCCAATGTTCGCGTTGTGCCCTTCAATCGCTAGGACGTTCTTTTGTCCGGGCTTTAGGATCTTTGAGATTCCTTTAAGGGGAAAGTATTCGAAGCCTTCAGCTTCGTGGGTGGTGAAGCCGTCTGCCTCTTTGCCCTGTTTCTTGTCAACTCCCTGACGGTAGACCTCGTGGCCATTAAGGTAGGCAATAAAGGCGTCATCGTAGGAAATATGAAGACCAAGTTTTTCGAGATTGGCATTTTTGGGGAGCTTAAATTCCTTGCGGATGTAAATAGTGGTGAACTTCCCACCCATTTCAATTTGTGTGGTGTCATCGTTATCACCGTAACCGAAACCAGCTTTGCCGGTTTTCCAGCCGGAGACATCGTAATCGGGCGCTGCCCAATCAGTCACATTACCTGATGGATGAGAGCCTGCGAGGTAGGACCAAGTTGCGTTCTTATTGATCAGCGCGGCAGCGTTACGGGGAGCAGTGGGACTGGTTGGCTTCTTCTGATTTTTCTGCAATGGTTCAGGCTGCCAGGGGTTTTCGACGATGGTGTGGGTGACTTCCCCGCTTTTTTTGATGGCGAAGGTGTCACGAATAACGCCTTTGGAATTGAGCATTTCTCCCTTGATGGTGTCATCGGCGATTGTGATGAGGCAGGAGCCGTGATCGAGGATGATACGGCGCATTACCGGGTGGGTGCCAGAGCGTCGGTTGCCGGTGCCGCCATGACCGGTAACAATGGAGACATGGCCATTGTTTGGTTTCAGGCCCTCGCTCTTGCGGTAGGCTCCGTCGCCTGCCGGGTCTCCATCGCCATCGTCGAGGATGACTCCTTTGGCAACTGAGGGAGTTTGATAGGCTCCGTCGATGAGCATGGAGCGTTCGTAAATGTGGGAGTGTCCGGTAAAGACAAGATCTACACCGCCACTTTCGAGAATGGGCATGATATGCTCGCGCATTTCGACGAGCTGGCCTTCGCGATCCGAATCGTGGGAGCCCTTGGTGTAAGGAGGGTGGTGAAAGAAGGCGACTAGGAACTTAGCCTTGGTTTTCTCGAGATCGGCCTTGAGCCACTGAGCCATTTCGCCGGTAGGGCGGCGATCAAGGTCGTGAGAGTCGAGGCAAATGAAGTGGACCTTGCCCCAGTCGAACGAGTAGAAGGCTTCCTTCCCAGACGGAAGGCCACCCGCTTCGGCTTTGGTGGGGCTGATGAAGGCATCGTAAAATGGTCCAATACCGGTTGCTCCTTTGGAGGTGCGGCCCTCATGGTTGCCCATGGAACCCCAGCAAACGGTGTTGCGGAGAGTGGGCTCGTACATCTTAAAAAAACGGTCGCTGAATTCCTTGTTAGTGCCGGAACCATAAGCCATATCACCGACGTGAAGGTAAAGGTCGATGGGGCGTCCGCTCTTGGCGGTGTGCTCGACCATCGAAGTATGGACCTGGGCCTGCGCCTTACCCCCAGTACCGGAGTCGCCGACGACCCAGAAGTAAACCGGAGTATCTGATCCGGGAACGGGGTTGGTTTTGAAACGATAGGATGTGTCGGCTGAGGTCAGGCGTTTTTCTCCGTCGTAAATCGCATAGTAGTAACTGGTAAGTGGCTTGAGCCCCGTGAGGGTGGCTTCGAATTGGCGGGTGTCGACCGGTGCATCCTTGAAGATTGGATTTACTTCATCGATGGATGGGTGTTTTCGAGTGATGATCTGTTCTGCAGGCACTTCCGAGGAAAGGCGGTCGAGGGAGGTTCGAGATCATCTTGAAGCATCTTATATATCTGATCAGATTGATGTGCATTTGCCCATTGACCAAACAAAGGTTTTAAAGAAGTGTGATTTAAAGAAAATGCTCCTAACAATAGAATTGTCAAAAGAAAAATAAGGGGCTTCTGAGGCGAAACTGGACTCAGCAAATAGCTAATAATAGGCAATGAGCATAAAAATAAGACCGCAAGAGTAGGGGTGGGAGTATTCAGATGTCCGTATGAAACTTTTATTGCTCCCGACCTTAGTGATTTGTTCCCTCGCCCTGAGTTCCTGTGGTTTGCTTCGTTCTGCTACGCAAATGCCAATTCGAACCTTGCAAGGAGTGGGAAGAGCGGTCGGTGTCGGGTTGGAACAGAGCGAGGTTTTGGGTAAAGAGAAATCTGCGACTCCGACAAAGTGGAAGTCTACCCGGGAAGATTAATTTGATAGGCTGACAAGTCTGAAAGGTTTTATCGGCAACAAGAGGATTGCTGCCTTTCTTCATTGTCTTGCTGCCAAGGGAGAAGGATTTTTCAGGTTCTAGCGGAACTCCTGGTCACGAGCGCTCTCCAGATTTTTTTGGACCGCCGCTGATGATTTCGTGGCTGGTTCCTCCCTCGTAGGTTTTGAAGTTTTCGAGGAAAAGATCAGCGAGCTTGCGTGCGCTGGTATCGAAGGTGGCTTGGTCTGTCCAGCTGTTGCGGGGAACGAGAATGTCTGATGGGACTTCCGGAACTTCGGTGACGGTTCGAAATCCAAAAATGGGGTCGGTTACGACCGGAGCTTGCGCGAGTTTACCATTGTAGATTGATTCTACGATGGCGCGGGAATGCTTGAGCTTGATACGTTCTCCAGAACCATATCCGCCTTTGATCCAGCCAGTGTTAACGAGCCATACGCTAGTGCCGAACGCAGAACTTTCTCGGCGAGGAGCTTGGCCTCGACGAAAGTTCGAGGCGGGCCGCTCACTCGGATGCCGTTGCCGTTGATTATCTCGGGCCCATCTCGGTTCCAGCAACCTTCGCGGTGTAGCCGGAAATGAAGTGATACATAGCCTGCTCTTCGCTAAGCTTGGCGACGGGTGGAAGAACGCCGAAGGCATCGCAAGTGAGGAAGATGATATCGGTCGGATGTCCCGCGATACAGGGAATGAGAGCGTTGTCGATGAACTCGATAGGGTAAGCTCCACGGGTGTTTTGTGTGAGAGAAGTGTCGTGAAAATCAACATTGTAGTCTTCGTCGTGCACCACATTTTCTAGGACAGCACCATAGTGGAGCGCGTTATAAATATCTGGCTCGGTTTCCTTGGAAAGATCGATTGCTTTGGCGTAGCAGCCGCCCTCGATATTGAAGACGCCGGTGTCGGTCCAGACGTGCTCGTCGTCTCCGATGAGCTTGCGGGTGGGGTCGGCGGAGAGGGTGGTTTTACCGGTGCCGGAAAGGCCGAAGAGGATGGCTGAGCGATTGGTGGTAGGGCAGGCGGTGGCCGAGCAGTGCATTGAGAGATGCCCCTTCATGGGCATAAGGTAGTGCATCAGGGTGAAGACTCCTTTCTTCATCTCGCCGGCGTATTCGGTGCCCAGAATGACCATTTCCTTTTCCTCGAAGCAGACATCAATGGAGGTCTTGGAGGTCATGCCTTCGGTGAGGCGGTTGGCGGGGAATTGGCCCGCATTGTAAATTGTGAAATCAGGCTCGCCAAAGTCGGCTAATTCCTCCTTGGAGGGATTGATGAGCATGATCTGCATGAAGAGCGCGTGGTAAGGGCGGGTGCAGATGACGCGGACCTTAATGCGGTTCTCGGGATCCCAGCCGGCGAAAGCGTCGATGACGTAAATCTGCTCTCGGGTGTTGAGGTAGTCCTTGGCCCGCTCGCGGTTGATCTCGAAGGTGTGTTCCCCGATGGGCATGTTGATGTCGCCCCACCAGACGTAATCTTTTGAGGCGGCATTTTCGGTGATCCGTTTGTCGCTGGGCGAACGACCAGTTTTTTCACCGGAGTAGGCAATGAGTGCACCGAAAGCCGAAAGGCTAGTGGAGGGCTCGTAGCGGATTGCGTCCATGTAGAGCCGCGAAGTGGCAGGATTGCGGGCGATATTTTTGGCTTCGATGCCGAGGTGGGAAAGATCGACGGTTTTCACAGAGCGACCCTATCATAAACCATGCCAAAGTGAATACTTGCGAAAAATGGGAGGGGAAAAGGCGAGGGAGGTGCCAATTTCAGGGAATCTGAGTGTCTTTTTTGGACAGGGAGGGACGCTGAAGGCCCTTGGTTTAAGTCAGTGGGAGATAACGATTTCGATCTAGGCATCCACGATGGCGAACTTGAGCTCGGCGCTGGAGACGACCTGACCGTTCACGGTGCAGGAGGCGATGGCGGTGCCTATTGTGCGCCGGAAGCTGAGAATTTCGGCGTCGATGAAGAGGGTGTCACCAGGCACCACGGGCTTACGGAATTTGACTTTGTCGGCGCTCAGAAAGTAGCCAATTTTATTAGCGTTGTCTGGCATGCGCATGATGAGGATGGAAGCGGTTTGGGCCATAGCCTCAAGTTGGAGGACGCCGGGCATGACGGGGTGTCCGGGAAAGTGCCCTTGGAAAAAGTCCTCGTTCATGGTGAGGTTCTTGATGGCGGTGCATTTCATCTCAGAGGAGAAGCCGGTGACGCGATCGATGAGCAAGAATGGATAGCGGTGGGGGAGGATTTTAAGGATCTCGGTGATGTCGAGGACAGCTTCTGCTTGTGGGAGTTCGACGGAAGGAACCATGGCACGCATGGCGGCATAGTTTTTGCGAAGTGCTTTTGCGGCTTCGGTGTTGGGTCCGTGGCCGGGTTTGACGGCGATAACGTGGCCCGTGAATTTGCGTCCAGAGAGCATGAGGTCACCGATGAGGTCTAGGGCTTTATGGCGTGCGAACTCATTGTCGAAGCGCATGGGCTCCTTGGACATGATTTCTTCGCCACGAACGACGACTGCGTTTTCGAGCGAACCGCCTTTGATGAGGCCCTTGTCGAGGAGGGGCTTGATGTCTTCGTAAAAGGTGAAAGTGCGCGCAGGGGCGACTTCGCTCTCGTAAAGTTCGGGGGTGACGACGGTGGAGAAGTATTGCACGAAGCGGCCGTCCTTTCCGACGTTGGTGACAGAGACGCGGAATTGCTTGTCGGGGACGATGGTGATAAGGGATCCGTCGCCGGTTTCGAGATGAATGGGCTCACGAATTTCCCAAATTTTACGTGGGGTGGATTGTTCTTCGAGGCCAGCTTTTTTGATGAGCTCGACGTAAGGGCGTGAGGAGCCATCGCCGATGGGTGGTTCGTTGGAGTCCATTTCAACGAGAGCGTTGTCGACTCCCATACCGACCAAGGCGGAGAGAACGTGCTCGACAGTGTGAACGCGGACGGAACCTTCGGCAAGGGTGGTAGCGCGCTCGACAGTCTGGACTTTAGAGACACAGGCGTCTATGAAGGGTTTGTCGGGGAGATCGATACGCCGGAACTTAAAACCGTGGCCTTCAGGAGCAGGTTTCAGGGTGAGGGTGACTTTTTCTCCGGTGTGAAGTGAGGTTCCTTCGAGAGTTGCTTCGGACGCCAGCGTGTGCTCCATGTGGGACATGGCGGGGTTTTAAATTGGCAAAGTGCGTCGGTCGAGGGATATTCGCACCGTGAGTCCCCAGCTCCCGTCCCAGCTTGATTTTAAGGTGTTGTCAACTTGTTGTGATCGCGCAAAATAGTGGACAAACCAGCGCCCTTGATCATGCACCCGACGGGGAAGAGTGACGAGGTGACTTTGTTGGGAGTTTTGAAAGAGGCGATACCGGGAGTGGAGTTCTTTTTTGTGAATCGATTGGATCGGGAAACGAGTGGTTGTGTCTTAGTGGCGAAGAGTTCGTCGGTGGCGCGGAAATTGGGTAAGATGATGGGGCGGAGAGAAATTAAAAAGAGTTATCAGGCGATTGTCAGTGGTTGGCCAGATTGGAAAGAGGTTTGTGTGACGGAGCCGATTCGACGGAAGGGAGAGTTCGAGGAGAGCGAGATTTGGGTAAAGCAGGCGGTGCATCCGGAGGGGAAGGCAAGCGAGACGGGCTTTCGGCTCGAGGGGATATTTAAAAACGGGGGGGATCGATTTGCGATGATTGGTTGTGAACCTCGAACGGGGCGGACTCATCAAATAAGAGTTCATTTGGAATATCTAGGGTATCCGATTGTTGGGGATAAGATTTATAGTGACCAAGGTCGGGCGTATTTAGATTTTTTAGAGAAGGGCTGGACCGCCGAATTGTTTGAGCGGATGCGGCTGGATCGTCAGGCACTGCATGCAAAGGGGGTGATATTTGGATGGAAGGGGAAGGTGATCGAAGCTCAAAGCTTGCTTCCCAATGAGCTGGAGTCCTTTTGTATTGCCTGAATGGGGTAGTCCGAGTTGATTCTCGGCATGGCCAAATTATCTGAAGTGGTTAGATTTCTCGAAAAAGAGCTCGGTGCGGAGAGGGTTCCTGATTACCCGGGCGCCTACAATGGTTTGCAGCTTCAAAATGGGGGTGAGGTCCGTCGGGTGGCTTGCGCGGTGGATGCCAGTCAGCCGGTTATTGAAAAGGCGGTTGCTGAAGGCGCCGACCTTTTAGTCGTTCATCATGGGATGTTTTGGCAGGGAGTGCGGATGTTAACTGGTTCGGCCTATTCTAAGCTTAAGATCGCGATGGACGCCGGGTTGGCGATCTACAGCAGCCATATTCCGCTCGATATTCATCCGGAGCTTGGGAATAATGTTGGGTTGTCTCGGAGTTTGGGTCTTGGTGATGGAGAACCGTTTTTTGACTGGAAAGGAATCTTTTTAGGGCGGCGAGCAACCTATAAGGGGAGCCTAGCGGAGTTGAGGAAAGCTCTTGAGCTCGCTGTTGTTGGTCCGGTTCTTCTTCGCGGGGACGAAGCTACTTCTGCTGGGCTGGTCGGGATAATTACGGGAGGGGCAGGTGGTGAGATTGAGGCGATGGTTGCGGAAGGAATCGATACCTTTGTCACCGGCGAGGGCCCTCATTGGAGTCATCCTCTTGCAGAGGAGCTTGGGCTCAACGTTCTATATGCTGGGCATTACGCGACCGAGACCTTTGGGGTGAGGGCGCTCGGAAAGCTTTTGAATGACCAATTTTGCTTAGATTGGATTTTTGTTGACCATCCCACTGGTCTATAAATCAGAAATATTTTAATAAATCAGGATAGTTAAGAATACTTTTGAAAATTCGTTGTGCACATTTATTTAAAGGGGGTTGTCCCTTAGATGGACGAACGAGCCTCCGGCGAAGTGAAAAAAAACCTTGCAGTCCTTTGAGCTCGGCGGTAATTTGCCTGCCAGTGACGCGGGTATAGCTTAATGGTAAAGCTCCAGCCTTCCAAGCTGATTATGAGGGTTCGATTCCCTCTACCCGCTCCAAATACCCTTGAAATCAAGGGGTTATCCAGAACTCAGATCTAAAAATTCATGAAAAATACGCTAAAATTCGCACTTACAGCAGTGCTTTTATCCTTCGTTTCAGTTGCGTCGGCTGACGTTGCTGATTCCGCTAAACTTAGCAAGGCTGTCAAAGTCGCAGTTGCTGCTGACTCGAGTAAAGTCCTTGAAGTTGTCGCTGCTAACATTGCTCTCAATGAGTCCTGCGCCTGCGAGATTGTCAAAGCCGCCATCGTTGCTTCCGACGCTGATAAGAAACTGGTTGCCGAGATCGTGAATACAGCGATTCTCGCCGCTCCTTCCCAAATCCGCATGATTACGCAGTGCGCAATGGCCACTGCTCCTGACGCTGTTTCAAGTATCCAGGCAATTGTCGAAAGATATGGTTCTGCTGGTGGCGAAGGTCACTCTGCAAAGGGCGGGCTCGCTGACGGAAAGGGCGTGATTACTGCTCCGGAAGCCGATGGACCAAATCCACTCGATTATCCTTTCAAGAGCATCAACGATCCGATTGTTAAGGAGAGCCGGTGGATTCCTGAGTTCTTTTTCGCACCTATCGAGGACGATCCGCAAGTGACTCCAGTCGATGATGTTGTTACCGAAGAAGGCTAATCAATAATTAAATATTTTATGAAAAAACAATCTTTTGCAATCGCAGCAATCGGGACGGCCCTAGCTAGTTCACTTTGCGCTCAATCACTTTTCGATCTGGCTCCTGACGATGGCGAGACTGACTCTCTTCCTTTGCGCTACACCGCTGGTGCAAACTTTGGACTTGATGACAACCCTACCCCACTTGCGGGAAATAGTGATGAGTCATTTTACGGTCAAGCGTATGTTGGGGCAACCTTCTTGAACAACACGCCACAGACGACTACAAGCTTCGGAGCTCAGGTAGGATTGATCCACTATTTTGACAATCTTGAGGTTCTTGGTGATGACGTCGACGACACAGCATATACAGCTACTGTTTATCTTAACTGGACTCATCGTTCTAGCGAGAGACTTCGCTTTGTAAGCCGGAATTTTGCGACTTACGAGCTTGAGCCTGATTATTCAGTAGGTTTTCAAGCCCAACGCCAGGTCGGGAATTACACCAGGTGGTCCACCGATAATGCTGTAGGTTATCGTTGGTCAGACAGACTTGCGACCTACACTGGTCTCCGCCTCGATGGTATTTCTTTTGATGATCTAGCTAATGGTGATCGTTCAACTCTGACACTCTACAACGATTTTCGTTATCAGTTGAGTGATCGGACCGTTGCGACTTTAACTTACCGTAATGCTGAAGTCTCAGCTGACGGCGCAGTTACTGATTCTACGAACCACTACATTCTTGCAGGTTTAGAGCACCGCTTTAACCGCAAATCTACAGGTGTCATTCGTGCAGGTGCTCAAGTGCGTGACGTTGAAAATGGATCTTCTGGAAATAGCCCTTACCTTGAGGGCTCATTCCGGACTGCGGTCAACTCGCAACTTAGCCTTAGAAGCTACGCTCGTTACGGGGTAGAAGACTTTGCTCGCAATGTGTTCAACCCGGATACATTCGTTAATGCTTTCTACAGCAATACTGATACTCTTCGGATCGGTGTCACTGCGACATATTCGCTCTCCGAAGATCTCTCCCTCAGCGGAGGTATCAACTATGCGTCTCTCGCTTACAATGACCTACAGCTTAGCACATTTGGTTTGGGCGCGTCTTCGGTTGACGAGGAATTGTTAAATGCATTCGTAGGTGTAAACCTTCGGGTTACCGACAATGTTTCCGTCAATGCACGATATAACTTCGAAGATCTCACTTCGGACGCTGGTCGGGCCTACGACCGGAACCGCTTCAGCCTCGGTGCTTCGACCCAGTTCTAGAGTTTCTAAGATCTATTTCTGAACATTTCGGCCTTCGCGGTGTCTTTTCATTGCGAAGGTCGATTTTTGTCTCTAAACAACGGCCCTCGACGGAACCCCCTAATTCTGATTTCGCATGCAAGGTAGCAATCAAACAAATATCGAATCCACTCCTTCCATTGATTATTGGCAGATTCTAAAAAATCGATATGGAGTGATTTTGCTCACGTTTCTGCTCGTTTTTATGACGGCTGCAGTGATCACGTCCGTGATCCCAGAAAAGTATGAAAGCACCTCTGTTGTGCAAGTTCATCCATCGACTATTGCGATCACTCCTTTCCGGGGTCAAAGCTCAGTCAATCCTGGTTCGCAGATGACTGCGCAATATTTGCAAAATGAGTTTGAGACAATTATTGCACCCGAGACTCTTAAGCAGGCGGCCGAGATGGCTCAACTTCCGGCTCAGTGGGAAATGGAGATGGATGTCGTGGTAAATATTCTGAAAGGGATTGTGGAAACAACTCCAAGACGGGGTACCGATTTTATTGAAATCAATGTGCGGCATGCAAGTGCCAGCGACGCAAAAGACATCGCAGAATCTGTCGCTGAGGCTTATATTCTCCGCCGTAAAAAGACTGAGGAAGATCGCGCCAAAAAAGCGCTGAAAGCGTTAGATAACGAAAAACGTGAGCTAAGTGATTTGGTGCAAGACTATCGGAAGGATCTCACAGTTTTAATCCAACAGTATGGAATCCCGTATTTTGATGGTGGGAGTGCTGGCAATCGCTTGGGTTTAAGCGAGCAGGCAATGTTTCAAAGCGCACGCGCAAAGCTTGCCAACTTTGAAACACAGGCAGATCAAATAAAAATTCAAATTGATAAGCTAGTCCAACTGACAAGTGAAGAGTTAATTAGCTACGCGGCCGGTCTTGATCTGCCTCAAAATCAGGTAACTTCTTACGCCAATCAAAACCGTCAGGCGGTAGACCGAATGCTCGACCTGTCAGCTCAAGGGCTTGGGCGAAAACACCCTGATATGGTTACGATGAATCAACGTGCTAAAGGAGCACTGGAGAAAGCTCATGAAGAAGTCGTGTCGTTAAAGGAGGTGCTTAAGACGAAGCTTGATCTTGTTGAAAAGCAAGTTCTTAAGATGCGGGAAATGGTCGATGATCGCAAGGAGGATGCCATTACTCTTTCGTTGAAACAGACAAACTACACCCAGGCTAAGGAGCAATACGAGCAGGCTCGAGGAATGCTTCGCGAAATGAAGTTTAAACATTCTGAGGCGACAATTCTTCTAAAGATGCCACGTGATCCTATCACTCTCCACGAGACTCCCAAAAAAGCCAGCAAACCTGTGTTTCCAAATTTCACAATGAACCTGCTACTTGGCGCAGGTGTAGGTTTAATTTTTGGAATCGCGATTGCTCTCTTGCTTGAGCATCTAGACACATCTGTAAAAAGCCTTGAGGATGTCGAGCGCTATCTTCAGGTGCCGGTTCTTGCTGTTATTCCGAAAGACGTTGGAGTCCTTCACAAGCAAAGCGGCATGAGTCCAGATGCCGAGGCATACCGAATTCTGAGGACCAATATTGAGTTCAACCGAAAAAATCCAGATAATAATTCGATTACGGTAGTCTCCGGTGGAGCTGGTGAAG
Source organism: Akkermansiaceae bacterium (assembly GCA_905181965.1). Taxonomy (GTDB): domain Bacteria; phylum Verrucomicrobiota; class Verrucomicrobiia; order Verrucomicrobiales; family Akkermansiaceae; genus SW10. The sequence continues at coordinate 51,108 of CAJIZY010000005.1, read as the reverse complement.
GTAAGTCAACGACCTTGGTCAATCTTGCATACGTTTGCGCACAAGGCGGATACACTACGTTGATGATTGACGCTGACCTGCGTCGTCCTCGTCTACATACGTTCTTCGATATTAATAATTCGGTTGGCCTTACTAACTACCTCACTACTGACTTGGCCCTAGAGGATGTTATTTTGCAGACGCCAGTCGATAATCTCTACTTCATGCCTTCCGGAATTCTACCAGCTGACGCAGCTGGTATTCTGAACTCCCGTCGGATGTCCGAACTTCTTCAGGATGTGAAACAGCGCTTTGATCTTGTGTTAGTTGACTCGCCGCCGATCCTTGGCGTCAGCGATGCCGCAGTGCTTGCAAGTGAAGTTGACCTCACCATGGTCGTCGTTCAGCACCGCAAGCTTCCTCGAAATATGTTGATGCGAGTTAAGCAGGCTGTTGAGAATGTAGGTGGCCAAGTGATCGGAGTTGTCTTGAACAACGTTGATGTGCGCAGTGATAGCCAATATCAGTATTACACTAGCTACTATACCTACTACGCTCCAAGCAATATGGAGGAGAACCAGAAACCTCAGGCTATGACCGCTCACCAATCGAGTAAATCTGAGCCGAAGAGCTACAGTTCATCTGACACGTCAAACGACGACCTTTATTAAGAAAAAATACCCTTCATTGGAGCGTGAGCTCCACAACCTATCCTTATATAGAATGAAAAAAATCCTGACCTTATTAGTCGTGCTCCTTGGTATTTCATCAATGAGTGCCCAGACCCTCATTCGAAACGGCCAAACCCTTACAATCTCAATTATAGGGGTCCCTGTTTCGGAAAAAGGGCGTCTAGATGCTACCTACTCCGTTTCGTCTACCGGCCATATCGAGATGTGGATGATCGGGAAAGTGAAGGTCTCTGGCCTGACTAAATCAAATCTAGCCACCAAGATCTCTACCGAATACAAAAAGGCTGAAATTTACACAAATCCAGTGTTTCAGGTTTTTAGTGGAGCTGATGCGAGAACCCAGGATAGCCAATTCTATACCGTTGGTGGCGAAGTTCGTGCTCCGGGCCAGAAGCAATGGACCGAGGGAATGACTCTTTATTCTGCCATTCAGGGGGCCGGAGGGGAAAGTCCCTATGCTGCTATGAATCGTGTGAGGCTCTACCGTAATGGTAAAAAGTATGAGTATGATATGAAGCGCCAGGAGCACAAGGCGGTGAAGATTTATGTTCGTGATGTCATTGAGGTCCCGGAAGGAAACTTGATTGGCAGATAGTTTCTCACTAACTAACCATCTTTCAAACAGGCCTCTCAGTTTTAGAGGCCTGTTTTTTTGTTTCTGTGAGATTGATTCGTTTATTTGGGGGAGTAGTCTTCCTAGACATGAAAACCGTCGCAGCCTTCTTTCTTGCACTTCTCGCCGGTGGTGTGAGTGCGGAAGAATTACCCGATCTCGCGCCACTTTCATCCGGAAATTTTGAAAAGCGGCAAGCTTCCCAAAAGGCAGTCAACGACTGGGTGATTTCAAATCATGAGGTTGCTAAGGAGGTCCTGTTAAAAAAGTATCTCCAAACTGACAATCCGGAGGTTCGGGTGCGCCTCATTCCTCTCCTCGAGCGTTCCTATTTTAAACCGAAGGGCTATGTGGGCATTATCATGTCTCCCGAGTTAAAGGATCCCAATGCGAAGCCTCCCGGACAGGGGCTGCAAGCCCGAGAATATCATGGAGTTCTTATTACAAAGGTTTTCCCAGAGACTCCCGCTGAACTGAGTGGGTTGAAATACGAAGATGTCATTCTCAAAATTGATGATTGGGAGGTCCGTGGAGGATCCGATTTGACTTCAAAGGTGGCATCGCAGATTCAAAAAAACCCACCTCAAACGCCAATTGCTCTGGAGGTCAAAAGAGGGAATAAGATGATCTCAATTGAGCTTAAATTGGGCATTCTTCCAACTCCCAGTGAGCGCGTCCGTGATATGCCAAGGACGTCGTTTGGAGTCCGCTCCTCTTCTACCTTTGAGGTTTTCGAGCAGATGAAGGAGTTCAGAAATTGGCTCGACAGAGAAATTGATAAGGAAAGGAAAAATCTCATCGCTGATCGTCGCTTGTAGATTATACTTAAACTACGGTTGGGCCGTAAGCCCTCAAATAAATTCCACCAATTTTAATGAAAAAAACTCTTATACGTTTCTTGATTCCAGTTTTGGCGCTGTGGCTCATTCCTAGTTGCACAACGAAGGCTGCTGCCTTTGACCTGGTTGCTAGAGAAATGTCCCGGATTCTTCAAAATGGCCACTACGCTCGTCTTGATTTTGATGACGAACTCAGTAAGCGGATTTTTAATGATTACGTCGGAGACCTCGACCCATCAAGGCTTTACTTTGAAGAGGCTGATATCGTCAAGTTGGGGGAGAAATATGGAATGGAACTCGATAATATGCTTCTTGGCAAGAAGTCGATGGCGGCCGCTAGCGACATTTATGGAGTCTACAAGAAACGGGTGATCGAGCGGGCTGCGGTAGTTGAGCAATTACTCAACAAGCATGAGTTCAGCTTCACAACCGAAGAATTTATCGCACGTGATCGCGAAGATGCTGCTTGGCCTAAGAATGCCGAGGAGGCAAAGAACCTTTGGCGGCTTCAACTTAAGGAGGCCATCCTTGCTGAGACCCTGCGCCGTCAGGAAATTGCCCGCCGCGCTAAGGAGCAGGGGAAGAAAAACCCTCTGAAGGACCAGCCAGAAGCGAAGGAAAAAATTTCACAACGATATGAGCGGTTTTTCAAAACAATTGAAGGGGCAGATGAAGAGGATATCGCCAACTATTTCCTCAGCGCTGTAGCGCGTGCTCATGATCCTCATTCCGAATACTTTAGTGCACGCGAGCTTCAGCAGTTTCGGGTTAACATTCAGAATCGCTTGGTTGGAATCGGTGCGCTGTTGCGCGCTGAGGATGATGGTGCGACAAAGATCGAAGGAATTGTAAACAATGGTCCAGCTGATCGTCAGGGCGAATTAAGCCTCAAGGATCGCGTGGTCGGAGTCGATTCTAAGAATGATGGAAATTGGGTGGATATCATGTTCATGCCACTGGACAAAGTGGTTGAAATGATTCGGGGAGAAGATGGTGTGGAAGTTGCCTTGAAAGTCGAGCCCGCTGGAGCTCCGTCAGGAGAAACTCGAATCATCGTGATCAAAAGGGAAGAGGTGACCATGAAAGATGAGCTCACTACGGCCGAGGTTATCGATTACAACATGGGTGAGGATAAAATGAAACTTGGCGTGATAAAGATGCCTTCCTTCTATTTTGATCCTGAGGATCGAAACGTTCGTGTGTCCCGCGATTTGGAAATACTTTTAGATCGCCTGAAGAAAGAGAATATTGACGGCTTGGCGATCGACCTTCGTGGAAATGGTGGGGGCTCGCTCGAAGAAGTTCGTCGAATCACTGGATTCTTTGTTGGGGCTGGTCCGGTGGTGCAGATTAAGATGACCAATGGGCACATCGAGCCGTTGAAGTCGCCATTCCGTAAGCCACTTTACGATGGGCCTATTGTTGTATTGACCGATAAAGGAAGCGCTTCAGCTAGCGAAATTCTTGCAGGAGCTCTACAAGACTATAATCGGGCTGTTGTGGTAGGTGAGTCTTCGACTTATGGCAAAGGAACGGTCCAGCAGCCGCTGGAAATTTCACGCTTCATGCCACCCCTAGCAAATCGTGAACGTGCCGGGGCGGTCAAACTTACGATTCAGAAATTTTACCGAGTCGCTGGAAGTTCTACCCAGAAATTGGGAGTTGTGCCGGACATTATTTTGCCTTCGGTAAGGGACGCCTTAGAGGTAGGTGAGAAGTATGCTGACCACGCTCTCGATTACGATAAGATCCGCCGTGCGCAGGATCTGAATCCGTATAGCCGTCAAAATCTCTTCATAACGATGCTCACTGATAAAAATGCCAAGCGAGTTTCTGCAAACAAGGATTTTGCCTATATTCTCGAAGACACTGAGCGAGTGGAGAAGCGGATGAAGGAGAATAAGGTTTCCTTGAATATGGAAAGTCGTAAAGAAGAAATTGCTAAAGCAGATGTCCGCCGCAAGTCCCGCAATGCTGAGCGCCTCAAGCGCTTTGCTGAGATTGAGAAAAGGGATGAAGCGACCTTTAAGATGTATCGCCTGACCTTGGACGATGTGAACCTCGATAAATTACCTGAAGTGAATTTGGAAAATGATTCTCAGCGACACATGCGGCAGGCGAAAGATGAGGTTGCCGATCTAGATGATACTCCGGAATGGCCAAGTGGAGTGGATGCGACTAAGCGTGAGGGTTTAGCAGTTTTACGTGATCTTGTCAGCGCGGTGAAGGCTAGCAAACTTGCGGGTGTTTTGGAGCGAGGAGATTAAATGATATGTCCCACATCGCCGAGAACTTGGAGGTGGTCAAAGGTCGGGTAGCTGAGGCTGCTGCTCGTTCCGGGCGCAAAGTTGATTTACTGGTGGTTTCTAAGACCTGGCCGGTAGAAGTTGTAAACGAGGCGGTTGATGCGGGGCAGGTCTTATTTGGCGAAAACCGGTTGCAAGAAGGTGAGGAAAAGATTCCGAATCTTCCCGATGATTTGGAGTGGCACTTCATTGGAGGACTGCAGCGAAACAAAATCCGTAAGGTCCTGCCTCTTTTCCCTGTGATCCACAGCATTTCATCAATGAAACTAGCTCGTTTTACTGATCGGGTTGCTGGCGAGTTGGGGCTAACAGCCAAGATCTATCTGGAGGTCAATATCGGGGCGGAGGAGAGCAAACATGGATTTTCTCCCGATGAACTGAGAGGGAGTTTGGAGGAGATGTCTGAGCTTAAGCATCTCGATTGGCAGGGCTTGATGTGCCTTCCACCACGTGCCGCAACTCCTGAGGATGCTCGGCCATGGTTTGCGAAAGCGCGTGAGTTGCAGGAAGAGCTTGAAGTGACCTCAGGGCAAAAGCTTCCGGGCTTGAGTATGGGAATGAGTGGAGATTTTGAGGTGGCGATTGAAGAAGGTTCGACGATTGTCCGCGTGGGGTCGGCGATCTTCGGCCCGAGGATCAAAAAGCTATGAGTGTTATTAAACTGGAGAACATTGCCATGATTGGAGATGAGGTCGCCTTGGCTTGGGATGATGGCGGTGAAACTTATCTAAACTTCGAACAGCTGCGCCGAGCATGTCCCTGTGCAGCTTGTCAGGGTGAGCCCGATGTGACGGGCAAGGTTTTGGTTCCCAAGGTGATTCTCACTAACAAGAGCTTTGAGCTTCGCCGCCATCAAGTTGTTGGAGGCTACGCGGTCCAGTTTTTCTGGGCTGATGGCCATAGCACTGGAATTTACTCCTTTGATTTTTTAAGAAGGCTCGGTGAAGGGCAGTAAAGCTAGAGGCAAAAAAACGAGCCACCTTAGTAGCCCGCTTTAAAGATCTGAATGGTTGGTTTTACTGGAGGGCAAGTTGCACCAATCGCTTAATCCCAGCGTCAGCTTTTTCGCTCAGAGGGTGAAGATGTTTGGCTTTGTAGAACCATGAGAGGGCGGATCCCAAGTTACCTCGCTCTTCGTGTTTGCTGGCATTGTTAAGAGCGATGGTGAAGTCGGCCACTTTTGGTGCCAGCTTGGTCATGACTTGGTTTAAATCGGGATCGTCCGGGAAGCGTTCGTGAACTTCCGAGAGCTCTTCCCAAGCGGCATAGTTTTGGCCGATATTGCTCATCTTTTCAGCACCTTTCACTGCGGTCTCGATGGCCGTGATGTTTTCCATGATCTGGCGGAATTTGGCGGTACGATCTTCATCGCCATCAATACTGGGTCCAAATTCAAAGCGGCGGCGGAAGACTTCGCGGTAATTCTTCTCGGCGAAGAGGCGATCGAAGTCGTTGCGGATTTGAATGAGGGAACCGCCTGCATCTACGAGGCGATCGAATTCTACCAGCTTAGGGTTTTGTGGCCAGATTTCCATTGCGCTTCGAATTGCACCTTGTGCTTTTTCCATGTCCTTGGCGGCCAGGTGATTTTTGGCCATCATGATTTGCATGTCACTGGCGCGGGTGAAGGCTGCGACCGCAGCCTGTGCCTTGGTCGCATCAAAATCATCAGCCTTCCCTTTGAGTTCGTTGATCTGTTCGGTGGCCTTCGCGTAGTCCTTCGCGTCGATGGCATTGAGAAGCATATTAGAGCCTCGAACAAATTCAAGAACCTTACGCTTCTTATCTCGCTCAAGGGTGTTGACGGAAGGCATAAATTCTCCGACGAGATACGCCTCGGCAAGGCGTTTGGATGCAGATTCTAGTTCGCCACGGGCGACGAGAAACTCGAAAACCTCAACGCCTTTGTCGACATCGCGAATGGCTTCGTGGGACAACGAGTCGAGAGTGGAAACAGTCGGGCTGACACCGAGGCTTTCGCTGAAGACCTTGTTGATGTCGGAGTCTTGATCGATATAAAGAGTGCCGTCTCCTTCTTTCCAAATTTGATTGTAGAAACGAGAAGCCATGATGACGTGCTTAAAGCGGCGCTGGACAAAAAACTGCACCATGAGTGCTTGATATTGCACCTTGGAGAGTTCGGTTTTGACTTTTTGCTCAAGCTCGCGCGTCTTTTTCTGAGCTTCAATTTCGGAAATCCGGCGAACGTGTTCGGCGTATGCGAGCGATTGGGCTCCGCGACCAACTTGCTGGGCTGGTTCGGTTTGTTCTTCATTCTCGCCGTTGGCGGGGCGCGTATTGCCAACGTTGGGATCTTGCTCGGTACGGGCTTTCCAGTCGGCATCAAGAATGGCTTTTTTCTTCTCACGCTCCATGCGGGCTAGAAGTTCCTTTGATCGGTTATCGGCCTTCCGAGAAAGGATAGCAGTGTAGATGGCGTTACTTAGGGAGTCGCAAAGTTTGGCATCGCCAGGGTAGGTTGATGCTTTCGGAAGAAGGGCTACGGCATCGAGGAAAACGGGACCTCCTTTGTGGTGGGGCGAGAGGAGGTTAAGAATTTCGTCGATGTTTTCGCGGTATTCCTGTGCAGCGACGGTCGCTTCCTCAGGCTCGTTGAGATATTTTTCAAATCGAGCGGCTACGAGGCGATTATTACTGGCCGCCCAAGTTTTTCCATTCCAAGAGATGGTGTCATTGGTGGGATCAAAGAAGCCGATCTCATTCCCGAGAAGTCCACCGTTCGCGTTGTTGCTCCCGCCTGCAGATTGGTTGGGGTTTGAGCGAACAACAGTATCGGTCGGGGTCGCATTTTGATTATTGGTGGGAGTAGGGGGAGTGAAGACCTGACCGAGAGCAGGCAGGGCAAGCGCCAGAGTGAGTGGGGTGATTTTCATAACTTTGGTTGCAACCGACCGGAGTCTAGAGCTGTTTTACGTCTTCCGCAACTGCGAGACCGACCGTATTAAACTGGATAAGGAAAGTGTATTGGGCTTGCTGGTTGAGGTTTCCGTTTTTGAAGCCCTCGGGAATCATGATGGGAAGAAACTTTGGGTTGGTTTCTTCGCCGAGCTGGATTGTGATGATTTGACCGTTTGATTCGATGTTGCGGTCAATGAGCTTGCCGGTGACTTGATAACGATTGCCTGAAAGGCTTCGGCTGTTGCTGAGCGCTTGTTCGATATCTAATTCAGGAGCATCAAAGCCGGATGGCTTCCTGTTTAGGAACCAGTAACCTCCTCCGAGGATAAGAATGAAAACGATAGCCCCGATAATGAGGGCTCCGGTATTAACACCTGAGCTAGCGCGACGAGCCATGATTGAAAATTGATTTTGAGATTAGTGTTCCCATTGCGGGCGACTGGTGCCGACCCATGAGGCGGCGAGGCCAACCATAATATGGATTAGGAGGATGAAAAAGCAGATGTTTGTGGTGGAAAGCTCTGTTTCGCTGATTGCGGTAAGGGCTGATTTATAGTCTCCCGATAGAGAAGCAACACTCCCTGACCAAGCCCAATAGGCAGATATGAAGGGGCGGGTAAGGGGTTCGATATTCTCCGGCAGTGCCAAAACAGCGCCCGAGAGAGGAAGTTGGAAGCCAACCAGATAGACTGAAAGAAGGGATGCCTTTTCAGCAGTTCGCATCAAGCTGGAAATGCCGAGGCAGATCGAGGTCATGGCGGCATTGACCAAAACAAGAAAGATTGCGTGATCCGCAAAACTGCCTTTGAACGACCAAAATAGCTCCACAAAGCCAGCCATCCATAAGGATTGAACAAGCACGAGCCCTGACAAGAAGACCACTTTGCTCATCAAATAAGCGATCGGACTAACCCCTCCAAATTTTTCTTTTTCCAGAATTTGGCGTTCTCCGGCGATTTCTCGTGCGGCGTTGTTAGATCCCATCAGGGAAAGCAAAACGACCTGGAACATGATAATTCCAGAGACTGCGGAGCCCACTTTAAGGCGATCCGCCTGCACGTTAGCCTGTTCTTGATATTGTTCCTGGAGGCTACTGCCAGCAGCATTGGTGAACTTTCGCATGTTTTCATTGGCCCTCGGCGAAAAGAGAACCACGAGGATGGGAAAGCAAATCAGGATGGCGAGTTGGAGAAGGACTTGTCCCCGGTCGCGGAAGAAAATCCGCATTCGTCGACCCAAGAGGGTCGTAAACTGGCTGAGAAGACCGGGAGCACGGATTGGATCTTCTCGAGCGATCGCTACGTCTTCCCCATCCAGATTTTCAAATTCTTCAGCAGGGAGCTCAAGCTGCCCTTGATTGACGAAATTCTGGCGATTGCGCTCAAGTTTAGCGTAGTAGGTCGGAGAGTGTTTGAGCCAGGAACTCCTCCATTTTTCCGAGGCTTGTTTTGCAAGCTGCGGGTAGACTAGTTCAGTGTTATCAACTGAAAAATAGTGAGTGAGTTGTTCAGGAGTTCCGTGGTAAGCGACCCGGCCCTCGTGGAGGACCAAGATGGAATCGTAAAGCTCGAGGTGGGCAAGTGAGTGGGTCACGGAAAGCACAATCCGGCCCTCGCGGCGGGAGATGTCGTGAAGGAGATGAACGATTTCCCGCTCGGAACGGGGATCAAGCCCACTGGTGACCTCGTCGCAAAGAAGGAGATGGGGTGGGAAACTAGTTCCAATACACTCAAGACGGCGTTTTTGACCACCGGAGAGAACCTTGACGGGGCGGTCCGCGATCGGAGCTAGACCGGTTTCCTCGAGAACTTTGTCAATTCGTTCGTCAAGATCGCTGGACCCTTTGGTTTTAACGCGTAGCCGTGTCGCAGCTTCAACGGATTCGTCAACGCTGAGTTGATCGTAAGCGATGGAAAACTGGGGAACATAACCGATTTCATAGGGTTCAAGATCCCCGTCTTCGGACAAATTACGACCATTCCACCAGAGAGAGCCGTCGGATTCCGGGTTGAGCCCAGCGATCGTCTTGAGCAGTGTCGTCTTGCCGCAGCCAGAAGGACCCACGATGGCCATAAAGTGGCCTCGGGGTATTTTCAGGCTGGCGCGGTCTACGAGATTTATGGGCTCACCATCTTTTTGGATGGTGAAGCAAACGTCTTTCAGTTCGAGCACTGGCTTCGTTCGTTGGGTTTTGACCGAGAGTTCCTAAATTCGAGATTGTGACTTTCGGATGTCGGGGAATCTGTCGAAAATCATGGAAAAATAAAAGTCAGAAAAGCGAAGTCTTTTTTCGGTCTGGGAAAGAAGTGAAAAGGTTCGGTGTTGCTCATCTCTCCAATTTCGTCATACTCCGCTGCGAGCGGTCGCTCACTAACCTTTTATCAACTCCGTGGACCTCACTGAAATTCGCAAAATCATGAAACTGATGGACGAGCATGGCTTGTCTCAGTTCCAGTATGAAAAGGAAGACTTCAATCTTAAGCTCAAGAAGGGCACTGACTTAGAAGAGATCCAGAAGCTAATTGCCTCGGTGCCATCTGGCGGCGGTCAGGTGGCTGCTCCGGTTCCGTCGGAAGCCCCAGCAGTCGCCACAGCGCCTGATGGAGGAGCTTCGGAAGGCCCCTCAGGTGAAGCGATTTCTTCTCCAATGGTAGGGACTTTTTATCGTAGACCTTCTCCGGATGATCCAGATTTCGTGAATGTCGGGGATACGATAAGTGAAGGCCAAACTCTTTGTATCATCGAGGCCATGAAGGTCATGAATGAGATCAAGGCCGAGCGTTCGGGGACAATCATTCAGATTTGTGTGGACGACGGCACTCCCGTTCAGTTCGGAGACGACCTTTTCCGGGTTCAATAAAAATTCCCTAGATATTCTAGCATGTTTAAGCGCGTCCTCGTCGCCAATCGTGGCGAAATCGCCTGCCGGATCATCCGGGCCTGTCGTGAACTAGGGGTTGAATCCGTCGCGGTGTACTCCGAGGTGGATGTTGATTCTATGCACGTTCAGCTTGCGGATGATTCGGTGTGTATCGGCCCCGCTCCCAGCAAAGAAAGCTACCTGAAGCCTGATCGCATTATTGCGGCAGCTGAGATCACCGGAGCAGATGCGATTCATCCCGGATATGGATTTCTCTCAGAAAATGCTCGGTTCGCTGAGATTTGCGAAAGCTGTAATATTACGTTCATTGGTCCCTCGGCGGAAGTCATCCGGACAATGGGTGATAAGAACACGGCTCGCGCCACTGCGACTGCGAATGGAGTTCCTGTGACTCCTGGCTCGGATGGCATTGTAGCTGACGCTGTTGAGGGACTTAAGGTTGCCAAGGAAGTTGGATTTCCCGTCATGATTAAGGCGACGGCTGGTGGTGGAGGTCGCGGGATGCGTCCAGCAATGAGTGAGGACGAGTTTAAGTCTCAGTTTCAAGCGGCCTCCAAAGAGGCCGAAGCCTGCTTTAATAACGGAGATTGCTATATTGAAAAGTTGGTTCTTGAGCCCCATCACATTGAGTTTCAGGTCCTTGCTGATGATCATGGGAATTACTTTCATCTCGGGGAGCGAGACTGCTCGATGCAGCGACGGAACCAGAAAATCATCGAGGAATGTCCCAGTCCGTTGATTTCGCCCGAAATGCGGGAGCGGATGGGCGAAGCCTCGGTGCGTTTGATAGAGTCGATCAGCTACCGGAATGCTGGAACGATCGAATATTTGGTCAATGCTGATGCTACTAATTTTTATTTTATGGAGATGAACACCCGGATCCAGGTTGAGCACCCGGTGACGGAGGAGGTAATGGGTTGCGAGCTCATCAAAGAACAAATTCGCATCGCGTCTGGTGAACCGGTTTCCAGTCATGTCCTAGGGGTAGAGCCGCGAGGCCATTCCATCGAGTGCCGCATTAATGCGGAAGATCCTTATAATAATTTCACGCCGAGTCCTGGAACCATCGATTTGTGGTATGCTCCGGGTGGAAAAGGGGTGCGAGTTGATTCGCACGTTTATTCCGGTTACACGGTGCCTCCCCATTATGATTCAATGATCGCGAAGCTCATCGTGACGGCATCGAGTCGTGAGGTGGCGATTGCTCGAATGAAGCGCGCACTCTCGGAGTTCACGATCCGTGGCATTAAGACCACTATTCCATTCCAGCAGGAGATAATCGATCACCCCGATTTTATTGCCGGGAAATACGACATTGCTTGGGTCGCCAAATATCTTAAAGAAAAGAACGGGGAGTGAGATCAGCTCTTGAAAGTGCAGTTCTCTATGGGATCTGCGATCTCGGCTACGTGAGTAGCGAAAAAGCGGAAGATGTTTCGCGTGCCCTACTGGCTGGTGGCGTTGGAATTTTACAGCTTCGCGCAAAAGGCCATGATCCCGGTTCACTCCGGGATCTCGCGCTGAGATTGCGAATTCTTTGTGACGAGTTTAAGACCCCGTTGGTGATTAATGATCATCTGGAGCTCGCGCTCGAGTGCGGGGCGCATGGACTTCATTTAGGGCAAGATGATGGCTCCCTTCAGGAAGCGAGAGAGCGAATCGGGCCAGATATGCTACTAGGACGGTCTACCCATTCCTTGAGGCAGGCGCGCCAGGCCTTAGCGGACAACGCGGACTACATTGGTTTTGGCCCCCTTTTCCCTACCCCGACCAAAAAAGGTCGCCCCGGAATTGGACTTGGTAAGATCAGCGCTATGCAGAAGGAGGTAGGTTTGCAAATCCCGGCATTTTGTATTGGTGGAATTAAGCCTAGTAATTTAGCGGAAGTGAAACAGGCCGGTGCCCGGCGCGTTGTAATAGTTTCTCATTTATTGTCATCGCCTGTCCCGAAGAAGGAGACCCAAAGAATTTTATCCCAACTCTTATGAAAATACTCGTCGGCGGTTCGGTCGCCATTGATAATGTCAAAACCCCTGTTGCAGATGAAACCAATCTGCTTGGGGGCTCCGCAAGCTATGCCTCGCTGGCTGCAGCAAAACTTGCCTCTCCAGTGCATCTGTTAGGTATCATCGGCAATGATTTCCCGCAGGAGCATCTTGAGATGTTGAGTGAACAGGGAGTCGATTTGTCCGGCCTGGAGCGCTCGGAACAGGCCTCGTTTACTTGGACCGGTGAGTATCACGAAAATATGAACGAGCGGACGACTCATAATGTTGCCATTAATGTTTTGGAGCACTGGCAGGTTTCAGTTCCTGCCGAGCTTGCCGATGCCCCGTTTGTCGTTTTGGCTAACATGGCTCCCATCAATCAGCTTCAGATGCTGGAGCAATGTAATGCGCAGGAAAAGTTTGTGGTCGCTGACACGATGGATCTTTGGATCACGGTGGCTAATGAAGAGCTACATGATGTTTTAAAACGGATTGATCTTTTGGTCATTAATGAAAGCGAAGCTCGGGAGTTCGCTAACACGAACAATCTTGTTCTTGCGGGAGAAAGGTTGCTGGAAAAGGGACCTCGTTACGTTGTGGTGAAGCTTGGCGAATTTGGGGCCAAATTATTTGGCCCCGATGGAGCATTTTTTAGTTGTGGAGCTTGGCCGCTACGGAATTTGGCGGATCCGACCGGAGCTGGAGATACCTTTCTAGGCGGCTTGATTGGAACCCTGGCTGCAGAAGGAGCGGTGACACCGACCTTTGATCAACTGAAAACGGCAGTCGTCAACGGTTCAATTCTTGCGTCGTTTACCTGCGAAGATTTCTCAACAAAATCGCTCGAGTCGGCCCGCAAAACTGATTTTTTTGAGCGGATTGACCAGTTCCAGCAGATTTCTGCTTGGTAGCCATTAAAGCAAAGCCTTTAACCAAGGGGATTGGCGCTGAAGTATTATTGTTTTAGCACGGCAACAAACGTCACGTCCAAGCATTCCGTGTGGAATCGATTCAAGTTGAACTTCAAATGGTTCAAGAATGCCTTGTTTTTTCAAGACTTCAACTATAACAGGCTCAACGCCAAGATCTTCGAACGATACTACTCTTAAAGCAGCTGCCGCTTTTGGGCTTGGAGCCCTCCTCATGGGAAGTGCTGCTGCCCAAGAATCAGTCTCGAAGCCCGTTGGCTATGAGACTCTTGAAATCAACCAACAGTTTAATTACGTTGGTCTTCGCCTTCTCGGTGCTCCCCTTGCCACTAGCACTGTTGCTACAGCTGAGAATGGCGCAATCACTCTCGCAAGTGGCGAAGTCGCTGACGGTTCAGTGATCGTTGAAGTTGTTGACGGAGACGCTGCTGGCGCGGTTGTCGTTGGAACAGTTGCCGCTGGATCCATTTCCGTTCCTGCTGGTCTTTTGGACAATCTTGAGGTGGAGAACACCGTGACTGTCCGTGCTCCACAGACTCTCGCTTCTGTCTTTGGTGCTGACGGAGCTAGCTTGACCGGTTCCGCTGGACAAGGTGGTGCTGATCTTGTTCTTGTCCCAGACGGCTCAGGCGCATTTGACACTTACTGGTATTCTTCCGGTGGTTTCGGTGGTGTAGGTGCAGGTTGGAAGCAAGTTGATCCAGCAAGCGGCGAAAGCAACGATGTTGACGGTGCAACAGTGACTCTAGTTTACACTGACGGGCTCATCATTCAGAACCGTGGTGCTGACAACTCTATTGTTGTAAGTGGGTCGGTCAAGACGACTGGCACTACTCCAGCTCTTACAACTCAGTTTAACTACTTGAGCACAATCTATCCTGCCGGAGCAACTCTTTCATCAGCCTTTGACGAAGCAGGTAACCCTGGCGTTCTTAGAGCAGGCACTCTCACAGCATCTGCTGGACAGGGTGGTGCTGATCTCGTTTTCATTCCAAGCGGAGCTGACTTCAACATCTACTGGTATTCTTCTGGTGGATTTGGTGGAGCCGGTGCTGGTTGGAAAGTTGTTGATGCCGACACAGGTAATAGCAATGACGCAGATTCGACAGCAGTTTCTCTTGACTCTGCATCAGGAATCGTTATCCAAAACCGCGGTGCTCTTCCACAGGGAGTATCAATCGGAGCTCCTGCGTTTTACGCTGACCTCTAAGTCTTAAGAAAATTCACTTTTAAAATCATTATTATGAAGAAAACAGTAATCGCTAGCCTAGCAGCCGTTGGGTTGTTCTCGGGAGCAAGTGCATACACCGTTTCATTCTTGAACGTAGCTTCAGCTGATCCTACAGCTGTTCCTGTTCTTGATAACAACGGTGCCCCAATTGCCCTTGGCTCTGGATTCGTCGCAGCCGGAACCTTCGCATCTGCTCCTACCAGCAAAGAAGAAGTTCTTTTGTTCACGGCATTTGGAGACGGAAACAGTGCTTTCTCAAACAGCATTGGTGTTGGCGGATTCTTTGACGGCAATCGCTCGGCTCCAATTCCTGCGGGAACGACAGAATCACCTGTAGGTGCTTCCGTTTATCTTGTGATTGGTGATGGCGCCGACCTTGCTAGCTCGACCGATTTCGCAGTTTACGATCCAGGTTTGGTCTTCGGAACTGAGAATGCTGTTGGTGCTGGTGCACTCGACATCATTATTGACAGTGATTCTTTGACCGCTGACTCACTTGTCTACGGAACGATCCTCACAGATGTTGATACAGGTCTTGGCCTTATTTTCACCGAAGGTATCCAACTTGGTGAGGGAGTAGTTGTTCCTGAGCCATCAACAAGCCTTCTTGCTGCGCTTGCCGGACTCGCTCTGGCAGCACGTCGCCGTCGCTAGACGACTAGGCGCGTTCGCAACAATCATTTCATTTTTGTTTTCACGGCTGCTTTCTTCGGAAAGCAGCCGTTTCTTATTGTCTCATTCACCATCTCACTTAAACGAGATCTTGTGCGCTGATGAAAATTCAAAATTCAAAATTTAAGACAAGCGTAATCAGTTTTGACGGATGCCCTGCGCCGGATCTTCCTGAGTTTGCTTTCATTGGACGATCTAATGTGGGGAAGTCCTCCCTGATTAATCTTCTTACAAATAAAGAAGGCCTAGCCAGGGTTTCGAAAACTCCTGGGCGGACGAGAGAAATCAACTTTTTCTCGATCAATGATTCGTGGAACCTTGTCGATCTTCCGGGCTATGGCTACGCAAAAGTCTCAAAGTCTCAAAGAGACCAATTCAACGAATTTGTATCAGACTATCTTATCAATCGGGAAACATTGACTGGGATATTCGTGTTAATCGATTCACGCCACCCTCCGCAGAAAATAGATCTAGAGTTTCTCGCTTGGCTCATTGAGGCCCAGTTGCCTTTTGCTCTCATTTTCACGAAGACTGATAAGAGTAAACCTAAGCTTGTCCGGAAGAATATTGGATTATTCCTGGAAAGAATGAAGGAGTTTAGTGAAGGAGATCCGATTCATTTTGAGACCTCGACAACAACTCGAACTGGTCGAAAAGAAGTTCTCAAATTCATTGAAACTGCGATGTCCAACCAAATCTAGTAGGATTACAGGTGCTGGTTTACTTCTTCCAGCGATAAGCAGAATCGTTGACATTAAAGATGCCGGTGGGGATCGCAATATTGAGTTGAGGGGTAAAAAACTCGGTCATGGTCTCGGTGCCGTCCCTCTGAGTCCACCCGATACGTTCTACAAAAGAGGCCTCAAGATTTACCTGCATTAAGAGGGACTTGATAAGCTTTTTCACCGAGCGTTGTTTGGGAGAAAATGTTGCATTGTAACGTCCCTTGGCTTCGTTCGTGCTCGTGATCGTAAAGACTTTCAGCATCTCATCAAATGAGGCTTCTTTACCCATCCCCAAAGTAAGAAATAGGGGCTTCACCGAACGATCGTCGGGTGAGAGCCGTTCGCCTGTCTTCTTGAGCTCATCGATCATCAAGACTTGCCCACCATTATAGACGATCGTTTGTCTGACTGGTTTTCCAATTTCCCAGCGAAAAGCTTTTCCCGGAATTAGCCAGAGTTTTCCCATCGTCTTGATATCGTCTGTCAAAGCTGGAACCCGCTTGGTTTGACGGAAGGTTGCCACAACGGATTTATGAGCTGCTTGTTTCTTAAGTGCCTCTCTAAGTGGAGCTGCCTCGTCGGCAAAAATTCGGAGGGAGAAACAGAGCAAGATGATACTAAATCTAACCATGGGCGTATCATCTATTTTTTTAGGATATTCTCAAGGAGGAAGTCGATATTTCTTAAAGAGCAGTCAATATCCGCGCGTGCGCCGCCCGATCCGATCCTATCTGATTTTTGGAATTGTCCTTATTATTTCTGTAAGCGGCCTGAAACGTTTAAGTTTTGCAACGGATGTCCTTGAAATTTTGCCTGATGGAATTCCCGAGGTAGAAGCCCTACAGGTCTTTCGGGAATACTTTGATGATGATCATCGGGTGATTCTTCTGCTAAAACATGACGATGAAATTTTCGAGGAGGATGTTGCCGAGTTGGCTGATCATTTAAAGAAGAGCCTTCCGGAAGCTCGGATTCAGTATCGTAATCGCTTTGACGACGACCCAAAGAGTTTCGCTAAAAGTCTTGCAAGGCTTTGGGCGGACTCTGACCCAAGACAAGTTCAGAAATTTACAGATAGATTAAGGGAGCCTACTCAAATTCAGGCCCTATTAGCGGAGTCCAAAGACAAGGTGGCTCTCTCCCTAGATCAGGGCGAAGCAACGATGGCTGCTTATGATCCTTTGGGTTTTTTGACCCACCCAACGATGAATCAATTACAAGGTAACAGTTTCGATTATCAAAGCGAAGATGGCCGGTTTTGGTTGGTCATGATTGCAAATACGGATCTCGGCCTAGAATATCGAGAACATGCGAAGTGGGTGAATCAAATTCGTGAATCCACCAATAATTGGAAATCGGAAGGATTCACCTACACGCTGACAGGTGGGCCGGTTTTTAGTGCTGAAATAGGTTCGGGAATGGAAAAAGACATGTCGGGGACCATAACTATTACTTCAATTATTGTTGGGATCTTGTTCCTTTTGACTCAACGAAGTTTTGTCCAATTGTTGGTTTTGGGAGCGATCCTCGGGCTGGTCTTTCTCATTACTCTTGGCTTGGCTGGCTGGATTTATGGGACTTTGAATCTGGTGAGTGTTGGGTTTGCCGCAATTCTTCTCGGACTGGTGATTGATTACGGTGTGGTCATTGCTCGTGAGTCATCAGCCGGGCAGTCCCCCACATCCTTGCGGCGTGAGATGGCTCCGGGGATTCTTTGGGCGGCTTCAACCACCGCGGTTGTTTTTGGAATCCTCATGTTGAGCACCTTTAAGGGGGTTCAGCAATTGGGTGGAGTGGTACTTATAGGGCTGGTAGTGGGGGCAGTGATCTGTCTGTGGTTGATGCCCCTGGCTCTCCAAAGATTTCCTAGAAAACAGCCCTGTCAGTTACTCAGACCCCCATTTCCAGGGGTGAAATTGGCGTTGGCTTTTCTCGTGATATTACTGATTGGGTCAATCGGTGTGTTTGTGTCTCTTGGACAGCCTGAAATCGAGTTTGACGTATCAATGGTCGAGCCCGAGGTGAGTGAGGCTGCGCAAACATTGGAAATTATGCAAAATCAATTCCCTGCCTTTTCGAGGCGGAATTTGTCACTGGTTGCGAAGGGAGAAACAGTGGATGAAGTGCGGAATTCCCTTAAGGTTGCAGAAGAAAAAATTGATAAACTTAAGGAATCGGGGTTGATCACAAGATCCGAGTGGCCCGTTGAGGTTTTGCCGAACCGTGAGGCACGCATGATTAATGCTGAAGTGTGGAATGAGATTGCACAGAACTCTCAAACTATTCTTGCGGAGATGGAGACAGCGGGTTTCAACGAAAAAGGAAGAGCCTTAGATTCTCTAGTGCTGAAGAGTTTTGCGGATATTCCTGATGAACTTGATTCCTTTGCCCGAACGTTTTACCATGAGGATGGTTTTTTCTCGGGTCGTATTCAGTTGAAGGAAATTGTGACTGCTGAAACCGCCAAGGAATTACAGGTTTTAAACACAGACGATGTGACGGTTTCTGGTTGGGAGATGTTACGATTACTTCTTTTAAAGCGAGTCAAAGATGATCTATACCTTCTTTTTATTCCGGCAACTTTGGTCCTTCTAGTGGCGTTGATCTTGGTTTTCCGGTCGTGGAAGGACGCGGTTTTAACTGCAGGTGTTCTTGTGACTGTGCTGCTATTGGTAAATGCCTTGGTCGTAGTTGCAGGGAAGCCTTGGAATTTTCTTAGTAGCATGGCGATCCCTCTCATTGTAGGAACTGGAATCGATTATAGTATCCATCTGATTTTTGCCTTAAGAAGAAGTAAAGGTGACCTTGTTAAGGTCTGGAATGGAGTAGGAAAGGGAATCTTTTTCTGTGGGCTCTCAACCGTAGTGGGGTTTGGTTCACTTTGTTTTGCCTCGAATGAAACCCTGCAATCGATGGGATTCTTCTGCGGAATCGGGGTCTTACTAACGATGACTCTGAGCGTGATCGTAGTGCCAACCCTCTGGGTTTGGGGGCACCGCGACTGCTAGGAATTATCTGCCGGTGTTAGAGGAGATTCTGCTGGCTAATTAAAACGCGCTTACCACGAGGCGGAAGTAGATTTTATCACGATTGGATGTAGGGATATCGCTGAGTAAATTTACCGTGAATGTCCCATCTTGATTTTCGATCGCTGCGCCATCTGGGCTTAGGTCTCCGGCAGGTAGCCAATTCACCAAATCAGTGGATTTCTCAACCTGATAGCGAACTTGTCCACCGACAATACGCTGACGATGGCTGAAGCCAATGAGATCACCATTCCTGATCAAAGCTGGAGTCACATTGGGATTTAGATCGCGACCTAGGGCATAAGCCATGAGGTTTTTAAGCCCTGAATTTTCATATTCGGCGTTGGGATCGGTGAGCCCGTTGGTGGACATCCACGTCGTAAAGTCGGTATCAGATCCGATCAGCATGGTGTAATCAAAACTAGCTTCGAGGGACTGTTCTATTTCCGTTGATGCGAAGAGACCGCCGGTGCTGAAGGTCGTTCCTTCGGGTAGGGTGATCTGGTTAATTTGCGTTGGGCTTCCATTATTTAACCAGTAGAAGTTGAGAAGGTTGCCTTTACGTTCAAGCCGAATCACAGCTAGATCTGAATCAAGGGCAGGCGCGCTGGTCATCGTTTCAGAGGTGCCTGAAGGGTTCACGCGAATTGAGGCAATGCTGTCTCCGTCCTTAAATCCGATACCATAGCGGAAAGCTCTCTCTCCTTGTTGAGCTTCGACAAGCAAGCCGGCGTAAAATTCGCCGAATTGTACTTTCTCGAGTTTGATCTCGGTCTCGAGGGCCCAATCTCCTTCGGGAAGCTGCCGTTTTACCCAGGGGTGAAGGACGTCATCAAGGCTTGGAGCACCATTGCCGGAGGGGTTAGCGGCAATGTCAACTCGTGCCCCAAAGACGAGATCGCTACTCCCTGAGCTTGAATTATGCACTTCGGCAGCGAAGACGTTTGTTCCGCCCACAATTGCAGAAGAGACGTCGAGGACCAAAACGTCTTCGGCAATCACATCTTCTTGGCTGGAAGGTAGGCTAGTGGCAGCAGTTTTGGAGGTGATTTCACCGGCTGGAAGGCGAATCGACCCCAGCACTTGTCCATTGAGATAGTAGCGGACTCCGTCATCGACAATATGGTCGATGTAAAGTTTTGCTCCAATCGGGTCGCCAGTGAACTCAAACTCATTTCTGAAGTAGTAAGTGATGAGATTGTTGCTTCGGTCTCGCCTTAAGGTTCCGGTTTGCATGCCAGGACCGGGAAGGCCGTCTTCGTTAAAGCCGAGGAATCCGGGGCCAGAGTTCCAACTGGAATCATCAAAGTTTGGTTGGGCAAAGATTCCTGTCAGCTCCTCGTTAGAATCATCATACTTCCAGGTTGCTCCGAAATCGATGTAGTTCACGGCGGCGGGTAATTCTGG
This sequence comes from Akkermansiaceae bacterium, assembly GCA_905181965.1. GTDB lineage: Bacteria > Verrucomicrobiota > Verrucomicrobiia > Verrucomicrobiales > Akkermansiaceae > SW10. Next base: position 30,901 of record CAJIZY010000005.1, on the reverse strand, counting down.
CGCGGGTAGTCCCAGCGGGATCTGGCTCGCCGGAATATTAATGGTTAAGCGACCTTCGTGGTCCTGCAGGGAATAGTGGGCGCCGTTTGACGAGTTATCGTGTTTGGGAGCATTAGAAGTGCTCCAGAAGTTCCCCAGTATGGGGTCTCCAAAGTTTGAGAAACCTTCATCAAGGTGAACGGAGACGGCTGCCGATTTCGTGGCCAAATTTCCGCTACCATCACTGGCTTCTGCGGTGAAGACATAGAAACCTGGTTGCGAAAAATCGGCAGTCAGAATACTCCCATTGGGGGCAAGGTTAACGCCAGTATTAGGGAGCACGGTCCAGTTGATTGTGACCGTTTCTCCTTCCGGATCAAAAGTTCCTGTGGTGTCCAGCGTAATGGTTTCCTCAAGGGCGATGCGTTGTGATTTTGGAGACGAGCTTAGAGCGATCACGGGAGGTGCATTGCCGGTTTTGGTGATAGTAAATTGGGTTTGTGCGACAACGTTTCCTTCGTGATCGACTCCTTCAATAGTCAGGCTATTGGTCCCTTGTTGAAGAACGACACCAGCAAGTTCCCAAGCAGTTGTGCTAGTCCACGAGAACGAGGTTTCATCTTGACCGACGGCTCGAATAAAAAAGGCTGTTGGAGGTGAAGTTCCTTGCAAGGTGATGACATCTGCCGAGGTTGGAGTCCGGGGAGTTGTGATAGCAAAGGAAGTATTGGCGACATTTGAAGTGATAAAGTTCCGTGCGATGCCTTCGCGTCTGTTGAACCAGTTCGTATAGTGGGATTTTGTCATGTTGATGCCTGAGCCTGCAACCGAAGCAGTTTCCGCATCCATCCAGGCAAGAGTCCTAGCAGAGCCTTTGGTGTGCTCGTCTAGCAATTTGGTCATGTAGTAATTCATTCGGCGGCGAATGAAGGGGCGGTTAAAATACGTACTCACTCCTCTTCTTCCCCCGAGGATGGCTTGGTTACTACGATCGAAGACCCGGTCTCCATCCCAGTGGAGAAGCATCCAACCATCTCCGTCTTTTGGCCGGTAAAAGTAGGCGTTCTTGCCTCGGTCTACCGTGATGGTATCCCAGTCTGCATCATATCCCCGAACCACCGCATTCAAAGCTAACATGTCGGGGTTGGTAATTCGATTTAGAGTTGCTTCATCCGTCTTGTTTTCATCAAGCATGCGTGTGAACTCGATGAAGTTGCTGAAGTCGTGATCTGACTCACGGGAGCGCATGATCCACTCGCTTTGATAAGCGGTGGGATTGTCGGTGCCCTTGTAGGACCAGTCGGCATTGCGGCTTTGGCGAGAATCTCCATTGTCGCTGGTGAAGCGCCATTCGTCGTCGATTCGTAGGAGAGTGCCATCGCTCCCTCCGGGGAAGTTACGATTCATGAAGTCGTTGGAAATGGGCTCGTGATTTTCACGAAGGTTGAATCGGCCGTTATTAATAACGGTGTGAGTGTATTCCATCTCATTTACCGGGTGCCCAAGTTGGTAGAGAAAATAGCGAGCGATGCGATCGTCGTAAAAGCGCGGGGTGCCGCTCCCCTGGGCCGTTCCTGAGGCGTCAATGACGCTACGCCGCCTCCCTCGGAAGAGGCGGTCTCCAGGAAGTTTCCATTTCCCGTGGTCGATGTTGGCGTCAGTCGCTCTGGTGAAAGGGCTGCCGCTTTTCCGAATTTCAGCGTTGTAGTAAATCTCGCTTTCGTTCGCGATAAAAGTCGCATTAAAGAATTGGTTAGAAGGACGTGGGAAGTTGTAGTCGAAAGTTGGCCCTCCACCAATATTGGAGTTAAGAGCTTGGCGATCGTAGTTTGAGACGATGAACCTTTCCTGCAGAAGGACGTTCGGCATCTCACGGCTGTCTACGATCCACATCGCAGGACGATCACCACCAAATTTAGGTTGGGTAGTGGTTGTAGCGCCGGAGATAGCTTCCACATAGAATTGAGTGATTTGATTGTTGGAGGTGTTCTGACTAACGGTGGCACTGTAGACCCCCTCTCCCTGATTGGTCATAGCGGTGCGTCTCCAAGTTCCGTCCCCAGAATTACTATCGAGCCGATGAACGAGAGTAACTGAGGTGAGTGCTCCGGCAGATTCGACTCTCGATGTCACTGTAACTGGGTTGCCTGGTTTTGGAACAGCGGGGCTGTGGATGACCCCAGTGACGGTCGGCGCGGGAGCAGTCAATAGAGTGGAATTGGCAGCACCTGGAGTCCCCAAGTTATCAGGAACTGGAAGAAGGAACGTTGTGCCAAATCCGTGATCGAGAGTTTGGAAAATAATCCGTGATTTTCCGCTTACCCAACGAGCGTCGAAGGATAGAGTGTAGCTTTGGTCGAATACCGGGGATGTTGCGAAATCGACTTCTGCGCGATTGCCTTTATTATCACCATGGCCCGTTGAAATCAGATTTAGTTTCCTTCCGTCAAAAAAGCTTTGCCAGTGTGTTCCCTGACAGACCCACCCTTGGCTACTGGCAGCAGTTGGCGACATGACTGCGGGATTTCTGAGCAGGTTAGAACCCGAGTTGTTGAGAGTGACCGAGATATTTTCAAGGATAACGTGGGAATCTCCGACTAGGTGAGTGTGGAGCTCCTGGCCGCTTCTGAGTGGTAACCAATAGGATCGCTCGAAGTTGCCTGTGTAAGTGAATTTTTGCATGGTGGACTTATTGCTCTCGTCGCTGTCAGCCCAGGCGCTACTGATGTTATTATTCATGCTAGGGTGACGAAGTTCCATACTGCTGCCGTCGCCATCGGCCAGATTTGGCCAATCTCCTTCTGGAAGGTAGTCGACTTCATCAACAAGGTTTCCGTTTTCATCTTCGATCCTGATGAGCTCGCCACCATCTCTTAAACCACCCCGCCAATTTCCAACAATTGGAATATTACCATGGGCGGCTGTGAGACACTCTTTGTCAGCGGCGATGACCAGATATCCACCGGGTCCGATATTAGTATTATCCGGGAAATCAAATCCGACTCCATCGCTAATTTTCCATCCGCTTAAATTGACTGTTTGGGCTCCACGGTTGAAGAGCTCGATATACTCAGCATTGCCATGATCGGAGGGAGAATCGTACATAATTTCATTGATGACGATGGAGTTTTGGCGTGATACTGGATCGTTCGGTGCGTCACGAGTGTCTCCGGGTCCGCCAAACCATTCCTCGCCAACTGGAAAGGATTGGAAGGTTTCTTCGCTGTTGTCTCGGTCAAGACGCACGGCATCTATGACGGAGTTGCCCTGAATTAGGAAAAGGTCGAGGTCACCATTTTCATCGATCTCGAGGGTTAGAGGAATGCTGAGGTAGCCTCCGGCGGAGATGCTGCCATTCAAATCGACTGCATTTGTAAAGGACCGTGCAGAGGCAAGGGCCATGCCTGATAAGGAAACTGTGGAATTTCCGGGGGCATGAAGTTCGACCCAGTCGATCTGGTCGTCTTCGCCAAAGTGAATCTCACTGATGACAAGATTCGACAAAGGGGAGCTGAGTGATTCCGTTGCTGTGATGCTGATATTTGCCCCGAAGGCGATGTCAGAGCTACCAGCTGCTCGATTGTGAACTTCGACCGCTAGGACATTTCGTCCCGTTCGAAGCGCAGAGCTAATGTCTGTGCCGGAAGCAATCTCGACTAACTCCTGCCATTCGCGACCCGAGCTAGCTGGGGTTTCGAAATTGACTGCGCCTGAGGGCATGTTGAAGCGAGTGATCTCTTTCCCGTTAAGATAGAAAATAACGCCATCGTCCAAGTGGGATTCGATGTCGATCATTGCGTTGGAAAAGAGTCCGTTGAATTGAAATTCAGAACGTAAATAGTAGGTGAATCTACCGCCGGTGGTCCATGGTGTTCCAAATGGATCAGCCGAATTTCTCCCAAAAACACCCGCGCCTTCAGTCCAGTTGCTGTCGTCAAAATCCGACTCGCGCCATTGGGTGCCGCGGTCGAGATTTGCTACGTTTTGATCATATTTCCAGGTAGAGGTGGTTTGCGCTATTTCGGTAGTAAAAGTTGGGAGATCTCCCTCGTTAGCTGGCCCTCTGCCTGGAGTTCCACCTGGTTGGGCGCTGGCTGCCCAATTACGCCACTCGCCATTGGAGAGATTAGGGTTGGTTCGAGTGAGGGTGTGACCGGTCCCATCGGCCGCGGCAGGCCATTTTCCACCATCGTTGTATCGGATCGTGGTCATAACGACACCGTTCTTATTTTTCAGGGTAAGCCTTTCCCCAGAGTTCGATAACGCGCCGGTGTATGGCCCGAAGATGCGCGTATCTTCAGGAATGCTAGGGTAAGCGGCTCTCAAGGTTACCTCGTCGACTGGCGAAACCAAAATAGTCTCAAACTGTTTAAAGATGTGAGCATCCGTGTCTCCTGCGGAAAAATCTGGGAAAGTGTAGTCGATCCCGTCTGAAAAATACCATTTACCCATATCAAACGGAGTTCCGGTATTGTTCGTGACTTCCACAAAATCTGGATCACCAGCTTTAGCGTTGTATTGGATTTCGGTAAAAATGATCTGCTCTGCCGCGGCTGGAATGATGCCTGAGATAGCGCAAAATGAGGATGCGAAAACTAACTTAAGAGCGTTTATAGTCTTGGATTTCATAGTGTGTGTGCAAAGCGCACCGAGGAATTGTACGAACCACCCCGGTCGATAAGTGTAACATAAAAACCATTGATCCAGAAGAGCCAATCTCTGGTATTAGTCGTGGAATAAAATGAAATACTTTTGTTATTGATGATTATCAGCTGGCTGCTATGTCTCCCCCTTAATCAATATCGAAAATGAAAAACTCTAGATCATTCTTACTCGTTGCATTCGCAGCCACTACCGGTTGCGCGTCTGCTGCGAATATCCTGGTTTCGGCATCGGACACCTCCGAAATTGAAGCCTTTTTAGCCGCGAATTACTCGGATGCTAATGTCACCGCAGCTGGAGATTTCTCAAATTTCAACGCTCCGGGCACTCAATCGGCCCTTAATGGCGTAGATCTTGTCATCATCGGACGCTCTCTTTCGAGTTCTGCATATGCCAGTGGAAATGCTGATGGTTATAACGGTCTTAACATTCCGGTGCTGAATTTCACCAGTTATACAGCTCGAAATGCAGGCAATCGCATGGGATGGCACACTGGATCGGCGACTAATAATAAGTCTGTTGCTGGGAATGAGACCACTATTACGCCGGCCGGCTCGGTTGTTCTAGGAATCCCAGCCGGAGCCTATGATTTTTTTGACACCAACGCGGGCGGGGACTTCAATGGTCTCGGAACAGGAACTGCCAGTGTTGGTGGAGGAAATGTCCTCGCGACTATCGGTGGGGATATCCTAGCGGCTTACTGGGAAACTGGTGCTGCACCAGGAGATCCGGCTTCAGCCGGAGTTGATACTTTTCCAGCTCCCCGGCTCCTTCTCAATCTTGACGATGATCCTCGTCCAACTGGAGAGTTCACTGCGCAGACTGCTGCTGGACTGGCGCTCACTATCGATGTTATCGCTGACTTTGGTGGTTTGACCACCGCTACCATCCCGGAGCCTTCTTCGGCTCTTCTTGGGCTTACAGGGCTGGGTCTGCTTTGCTTCCGTCGTCGGAAGTAAGCGCCTTTTTGAACACGAGATTTTCAAGACGTAAGGCCTGAAGGTCTTACGTTTTTTGGTTTATTCCGATTGCTTTAGCTGCTTTGGTATTGAATGTGATGCGCTTTGCCTTTGTTCTTCTCATGACTCTGATTGGCTTGAATGGTCAAGGAGTCTGGTGGTCAATGCGGCCCCTTGAGCGTCCCGAGGTCCCGGCCGGGGCAGATAAAGCGATTGTTGATCGTTTTATTCAGGCGCAGCAGAAGCGACTCGGGATTGTTTCTTCAGGTGCTGCAGAAAAGCGGGTGTTGGCGCGTCGTTTGGCATTCGATCTTTGGGGAATGCCTCTTTCGCCAAAAAGGATGGATACCTTTGTAAGAGACGAAAGCCCCGAGGCCTACCCAGAGCTGGTGGATGAGCTTTTGGCTTCACCTCGATATGGTGAACGCTGGGCGCGTCACTGGTTGGATGTGGTCCATTTCGGAGAGACTCACGGATATGATAAAGACCAGCCCCGAAACCATGCTTGGCCTTATCGAGATTACGTCATCCGCGCACTCAACGAGGATAAGCCCTACGCGCAATTTGTAAGGGAGCAGATCGCCGGAGATAGGCTTTTGCCTCATCACCGCGATGGGATTGAGGCCACTGGATTTCTGGCTGCGGGGCCGTGGGATCTCATTGGACATGCCGAGGTTCCCGAGAGCAAAATCGATGGGAAGGTAGCGCGTCATCTGGACCGTGACGATATGGTGACCGCAGTCATGACGACTTTCTGTTCGTTCACGGTGCAATGCGCCCAGTGTCACGACCACAAGGCGGATCCGGTGACGATGAAGGACTACTATTCCTTACAATCGATTTTCGCGGCTCTTGACCGATCCGACCGTGAGTATGACGTGGATCCGGCGGTCATGCAAAAGCGAGCGAACCTGGTAGCGCAGATCTCAGCGAAGCAATCTAAGTTAACAAAAGTTCGAGCTAATATTGAAGTGGCTAAAACCCCTGAGCTGAAAGAGCTCGAGAAATTGGTCACTGGATCTGAGGGCAAACGATCAGATCGATATGGATACCACAGTCAGGTTTCAGCCAAACAGGATACGGTGAAGTGGGTGCAGGTCGATTTGGGAAGTTCATTGCCATTGGGGAAAGTAGAGATTTTTCCTACTGATGAGTATGGATTTCCAAATTTTGGATTTCCCCATCGTTTCCGCGTCGAAGTTTCTGATGACCAGGAATTTGGTGCTAAATCAATTTTAGCGGATCAAACCGGGGCCGACTTCCCCCGCCCAGGAGCAGGGCCTATCGTAATCAAGGGGCAGGGAAAGAGGGCTCGCTTTGTTCGGGTAGTCGCGACCAAGTTGTGGAGTCGCCGTCATACCGGAGGACCTTTGAGCAATGATTGGATCTTCGCTTTGAGTGAGGTGAAGGTGACTTCAAAGGACAAAATTTTGATTCCGAAAAAAGTGGAAGCGCTCGATTCTATTCAGGCCATGCCACGGTGGGGTCGTGCTAATCTGATTGATGGCATAACGGGCACTGGGGTTACGAAAATTGATCCCAAAGTGAGGGGGCGGTATGACCGCCTTCTGCAGCAGCATGCAGGAAGCCTATTAAAAAAGGAAAAGCAAATTGCTGACGAGGTGAAGGCATTGGAGAGAAAAGTCTCGGCTCTCCCTAAACTTAAACGGGTCTACGTGGCCAAGGTCCATCACGGAAATGGAAATTTCATGGGCCGTGGGCATGTGAACGGAAAGCCACGAGAGATCCGTATCCTGAGTCGTGGTGATGTGACTAGTCCGCTTGATGTAGTAGGGCCTGCTCCGGTTCCCGGAATTGTGGAGGGCTTAAATTCCTTTGATCTCCCAGCGAATCACTTGGAAGGAGATCGCAGGGTTGCGTTGGCCAACTGGGTGGTTCATCCCGAAAATAAGCTCACTTGGCGAAGTATTGTTAACCGGGTTTGGCAACAGCACTTTGGAGTCGGGTTGGTTGAGACTGCCAACGATTTTGGCCAGATCGGTGAAGAACCGACACATCCCAAATTACTCGACTGGTTAGCAGTTGAATTTCGTGATGGTGGTGGGTCATTGAAAAGACTTCATCGCATGATTCTCCTAAGCGAAACCTATCGTCAAAAAAGCTCGGGGCGTCCTGAAAATGCTTCAGTAGATGGCTCTAATCGATTTCTCTGGAGGCAAAATCGCAGACGGCTTGAGGCAGAAGTGGTCCGGGACACCGTCCTTTCGGTGGCCGGGAAAATGAACCTAAAAATGGGAGGCCCGTCTTTTCAGGATTTTATTATTGAGAAGCCTCAGCACTCTCCGCATTACCAATATCACAAAGCGGATCCTGATGATCCGGCGACCCACCGTCGGTCTGTCTATCGTTTTCTGGTTCGCTCTCAACCCCAGCCATTTATGGATGCTCTAGATTGTGCTGACCCTTCCTTGTTGGTTGATAAGAGGAGTGAAACGACGACCTCTTTGCAAGCTCTTGCGATGTTGAACAACCGTTTTATTCTTCGCATGGCAGAGCATGTTGCGGTTGATTTGAAAGGTAAGGATGACCCGGTGGGTGAGTTGATTGCACGTTCCCTTGGGAGGCCCGTAAGACTAGAAGAACGAGGCCTTTTAGAGGACTATGCCAACTCCCATGGTATGGCGGCCTTGGTGAGATTAGTTTTTAATATGAGTGAGTTTTCCTACGTGGACTGAAGCGATGACAAACCGGCGTGATTTCTTGTGGCAATCCGGCGGCGGCCTCGGAGGGATCGCCTTGTCATCTCTTCTTGGAGGCGAGGCCCAGGGTGGCGGAGTTTTGCAAGAAGCCCACCATCGGCCCAAGGCGAAAAGGGTGATTCAGCTCTTCATGGCTGGTGCTGCGAGCCATCTTGATCTCTTTGATTACAAGCCAGAGTTGGTTAAGCGACACGGTGAAAAATCGGATTTTGGAGAGCATGTGGAAGCCTTTCAAAATGGTCTAGGTCCTTGGAAAAAACCGGTATGGGACTTCGCTCTGCATGGGGCTTGCGGTAAGTTGCTGGGAGAGACTGTTTCACCCCTGGGCGAGGTGGTGGATGAGATGGCCTTTATTCATAATATGACGGGTAAGACTGGAGTTCATAGCCAAGCAACCTACCTACAAGCCACGGGTTTTGATCGTCCTGGATTTCCGGGAATGGGGTCGTGGGTCAGTTATGGGCTAGGAAGCCTGAACGATAATTTGCCAACTTTTGTGGTCCTTCCTGACCATCGGGGATATGCTTCAAATGGACCTAAGAATTGGGCTTCGGCTTTTTTGCCGACTGTTCATCAGGGAACGATCATTCGCCCGGGAACGAGCGAGCCCATCACCCACCTTTTCCCTTACAAGGGTGCAAAATATCTTACGCCACAAGCTGAGAAGGATGCCGGAAGTTTGCTTGGGAAATTGAATCGGGAATATGCGGAACAACGTTCCGGCGATTCGCGTCTAGAGGCTAGGATCCAAAGCTACGAACTGGCGGCGCGAATGCAACTGGCCGCGCCCGAAGCACTCGACCTCTCCAGGGAGCCAGATTATATCAAATCAATGTATGGCCTTTCCCCTGATGGCACAAAGTGGCCAAAGGAAATTAATTGGAAGGAAGAGGCGGATGCCTTTGGCCGGAAATGTCTTTCTGCGCGTCGCCTTTTGGAGCGAGGAGTAAAGTTTGTGCAGATCTGGTCGGGCAATGACAACGGCTTTCCCCGGCGTAATTGGGATAGTCACGAAGATATCGAACGTGAACATGGACCTCTTTCGCGGGGCATGGCAATTGGGACAGCTGCCCTCATCAAGGATTTAAGACAACGTGGAATGCTCGAAGATACCGTGATTCTTTGGACTACTGAATTTGGGCGTATGCCTTCAACGCAAGGAAGCAAAGGGCGTGATCATAATCCTCACGTATTCACCAACTGGCTTGCTGGGGGTGGGGTGCGCGGCGGTGTCACTCATGGCGAGAGTGATGAATGGGGTTACAAACCAGCGGACCGGAAAAATCCCACGCAAGTGTATGATATTCATGCCACCATTCTTCATTTACTTGGGATTGATCACGAGAAATTGGTATTCCGTAAGGACAGTATTGATCGCCGTTTGACCGACGTTCATGGCAAGGTGATCCAAGAAATCCTCGCTTAGGGTCTTTGATGGCCTTCGCAAAATGAATAGTTTCATTTCTCGACAAAGAACCGCTTCTTGTCCTGTATTAAACTTAGTTATGAATCGAAGAAAATCACTTACTGCCCTTTCGGGTGGCGCTGCTACTGCCGCCGTTTTTTCTGCTCTGGGAGCACAAGTTAAAGCGGCTGAAGAAGATGCGGCGAAAGCCGGGGCCGAGTTTAAGCACTCAGTTTGTCATTGGTGCTTTGGAAATATTCCGCTTGATCAGTTCTGTGTGGAGGTAAAGAAGATGGGGATTGAGTCGATCGAGATTCTTTTTCCTAATCAGTGGGAAACTGTTGCCAAGCACGGACTTGAATGCGCGATGGGCCGCCCTCGTCCTATCAAAGGAATTGGTGGGATTGGAACCTCTTTTGAGAAAAAGGAAAATCACGATACGCTCGTGAAAATTTATGAAGAGATCATTCCTCTCGCAGCTAAAGCCGGGAATGTTCCTCAGGTGATCGCTTTCTCTGGAAATCGTCGCGGTCTCACCGACGAAGAGGGTTTGAAAAACTGTGCCGAGGGGGTGAAGCGAATCATGCCGATTGCCGAGAAGCACAACATTACAATTTCGATGGAGCTCTTGAACTCGAAAAAGGATCATAGGGATTACCTTTGCGATCGCACCCAGTGGGGCGCTGATCTCGTCAAGGAAGTCGGCTCTGAGCGCTTCAAGCTCTTGTATGATATCTACCACATGCAGATTATGGAGGGCGATTGCATTGCAACTTTCAGTAAGCACATTGATGCCATTTCACACTTCCACACCGCAGGTGTTCCAGGGCGTAACGAGATTGATGATACCCAGGAATTAAATTATGTGGGCATCTGCAAAGCCCTAGCGAAGCTGGGTTACAAAGGATATCTCGGTCAGGAATTCAGACCGAAAAATGACCCTTTGACCTCTCTTAAACAGGCAATCGATATCTGTACGGTTTAGGGAATCTAGAATCAGAAAAAGTCTCTGGAATAAATTTCCAGGGGCTTTTTTTGTGGAGTGATGCCCCTGAGGCAGGCGATCGATTTTCCTAGAGCTGATTTGGATAGCTAGAGGATGACTTCTTTATTTCTGCTCGATGATCTCAATCTTTCGAAAAGAGATCGACATATCGCGACCCCCGTGAAGTTGGAGGCCGAGGGGGCCTTTTTCGATCGCGGTTTTTGAATCATAGGTGACCCCTTTAACCCCGTTGAGCCAGGTGTTATAGGTGCTTCCCTTTACTACAATCTTAAGAATGTTCCAATCCTCGGGTTTCACAGTGGCAATCGCTTCCTTGCCTTCGACGGGGTAGCCTTTTCCTGGAATGTAGGGAGAAGCGGTAAGGTCACGCTTTAGTGAGCCGGAGATGCCGATCTGAATTTGATCGTGGTTTTTTTTCAACATCACACCTGAGTCGATAGTACCATGACCGAGTTTGTATTCCAGAGTGAGAGTGAAGTCTTGGAATTCTTTAGTGGTCCAAAGAACGGAGCCTTTTTTCTTGGGGCCAGACTGACAGTGAAGAACGCCATCTTTGGCGGTCCAGTAAGCAAAGTCGCCCTTGGCATCTGATTTCCAGCCAGTGAGGTCCTTGCCATTGAATAATGAATCGCTGCCAAAGGCCGTGAAAGTAAAAAGTAAATAGAGGAAATATCTCATAGAACAAGCATACGCGGCTGAGGAGTTGGCCTTTCGTTTTCCTGCGATTCTCGAAAAAAGGCCATCGGTCATTCTCACACACGATGTGTGGCGTCGGTAATGGGCGAAGAGCTAAGAACCTACCTTAAGGTGCTCGTTGCAGAATTTCAGTTGAAGGTCGATCCAGTTCTCCCCTTTTTTCACTTGGGGAAGTTTGTTGCGCGGGCCGCCATAGGCTTCCACCGGAATGTCCAGCGATTTTGCTTTGTCCCGAATGAGTTCAAGTTGCTTGGGTGGATGAATGAAGTCGCTGGGTCTCGCGTTCGAGTAGAGGAAAAGTGGAGCTTCACCTTTCTCCATAAAACCTAGCGCGAAGTCTTTCGTCCCAATTGGTTGCATCACGCCAACGACGACGCCGGGACGAGAGCTCAGTTTGTCGATGGGGTCTTTTGCTTCCGGGTCTGCAAGGTCGTCGTGATAACCGAGAAATTGGCTGATGAGAGCTCCGGCTGAGACACCTCCACAGGCAAGTCGGTTTGGATCGATATTCCAATTCTTTGATTGAGAGCGCACAAATTTTACGGCTCTTCCGCAGTGATCCACGATATCGCGATATTCCATGTCTTTACCGAGGAATGGATAGTTGCAACTTACGACGGCATAACCGGCCTTCTGGTATTTTTCTAAAGTGGGACGGCCATATTTTTCAATCTGGTTTTTATCCCCATTACGGAATCCCCCGCCGTGGAACCAAACGAAGACGGGCGCGGGTTTTTCTCCCTTTTTGAGCGAGGGATAGAAATCGAGAGTGTTTCGCTCGTGCTTCGAATCATACTTGAGATTGCGAACAGTTTCTGCGTGGAGTGAGATAGTTAAAAAGATGAAAATTCGAACGAAGTTCATCTTCAGATTTTCTGATTAGATTGATGTTTTGACAAGAGAAAGCTCGTAAGATGAAGGTTTCGGGAAAAGTATTCTTAAAGTGCGAATTCTTGGGCTGGCGTTTCTAATCTTCCTTAGCGCCCTGAATGGTGCCGAGGTTCTTGAGATACTCCACGAAAATTGCGCTCAGTGCCATGGGAAGGGTGGGAAAGTGAAGGGGAAGGTAAACCTTTTGGAGATCGCTGACTTAGACCACCTCAAAGGCGATCCCGAGCTATTGCAGGAAATTATCGATGTCATCGATTTTGAAGAGATGCCTCCAGAGGATGAACCACCGCTTGAATTGGGTGAGAGGAAGCAACTGCTAGCTGGTTTAGAGGCTTTAAGATTTGAGGCGGTTTCTGAGCAAAAGGCCTTTGTTCCGACTCCGATTCGGCGGATGAATCGTTTTCAGTATCACAATGCCGTGCAGGATCTTTTTGGACTAAAATGCACCGTTTACAGTCTCCCAGAGAGAATGATCCGCGATCACGGGGGATATTTCAAACCAGCTTCCGGAAAGATGGACCATTTAGTTAAGGTGGGGAGTCGTCCGCTTGGGAAGTCTCAGTTGATCGAGCCTAGGTTAGCGGGTGTCGCCGCTTTTCCACAGGATCTCCGGGCGGAGCATGGCTTTGACACTCAGGCTGATCACCTTTCCATGTCACCTCTGCTGATGGAATCGTTCCTGAAGCTGGGGCAGTCAATCACAGGGAGCCAGGATTTTGGCCCGCGGCGGGTTGGGATTTGGAAAGAGTTTTTCATACTCGATCCTCGTGACAAGAGGGAGGTGAAAGTGGTGGTGCGTGAGCGGCTACAGAAATTTTTGCGAAAAGCTTTCCGGGGCCGGGTTAAGAGGGAAGTGGTGGAGCGCTATGTGGGCTTCGTTGACGTTCAACTTGCACGAGGAGTTGAATTTTCAGAAGCAATGAAGTTGGTAGCTGCGGCCATCATTTCTTCACCAAGGTTCCTTTATCTCTATGATGGCTCCGGAAGTGATGGTGATGGATTTGAGTTGGCCTCCCGTTTGTCGTTTTTTCTCTGGGGGAGTCTGCCGGACGAGGAGCTTTTAAAAGCGGCTGAGTCGGGTGAGTTGTTAAAAGAAGAAGGTGTCCAAAAGCAGTTCAGCCGGATGCTGAAGGATCCGAAGTTAAAGCGCTTCTGTGACACATTTCCGGCCCAGTGGTTACAGTTGGATCGGATCATTTCGTCGGTTCCAGATCCCGAGAAATTTCCTGAGTTCTACTTCTTGGCTTATCGCGATAGTATGCACATGATGATGGAACCTTTACTGCTCTTTGAGACCGTCCTCATTGAAAATCTTCCAGTGACAGAATTTATTGATTCTAGTTTCACTTATCGTTCAGGTCATTTGGAAGAGTCTTATGGGAAGCTGGGGAATCCGGCTCAGAAACGACGTGGGCAGGTGGTCGCACTCGATTTTCATCGCGTGCCGGTGGAGGATCGACGCATAGGCGGACTTATCACGAATGCCGCGGTGATGACCATGACTTCTGGGCCTGAGCGAACTCACCCAATTACCCGTGGTGCCTGGTTGGCAGGAGTCATTTTTAATAACCCACCTGAGCCCCCGCCGGCGGATGTTCCAACTCTTGGTGAGAAGCCTAAAGAGGGTGAAGAACATCTAACCTTGCGTGAGAGATTATCGATGCATCGGGAGCGGTCTGATTGTCGTGGATGTCATGAGCAGATTGACCCGCTCGGGTTTGCGCTAGAGAATTTTAATGCAATCGGTAAGTGGCGTGAAAAATATGACAATGGTCGCAAGGTCAATATGGAAGGCGTGCTTTTCCGAAAGCATAAATTCACCAATGTGATTGAGTTTAAGGACGTTCTCCTTCTTGAGAAGGAGAGATTTGTTCGGGGATTAGCAGGGCACTTATTGACTTTTTCATTGGGACGGAAATTGAGCCCAGCCGATCAGATTGCGCTCGATGAGATTGTTGAAAAATCTGCTATTGAGGGATATCGAATGAAGTCACTTTTACGTGAGGTAGTTTTCAGTAAACCCTTCCGGGCCAAGGCAAGCCAAGCAAACAAATAGAATGTGATACGATGACGACGCGACGAGGATTTTTACGAGGATTGGGTGGAGCTGCGCTGGCTTTGCCATGGATGGAAAGTTATGGGGCGAAGACTTTGACCAGTGGAGTGGCCAAGCGGATGGCTCACTTTTATGTGCCTATCGGGGTGGTGAGGCGCGGTTTCTTTCCAGGTGAGGAAGACGCGACGATTCCTAAAGGAAATTTGGGAAGTCTTAGACGTTCCCTCGACAAGCAAGATCCGAATTTCAACGTTAGGAGTTTAGATCAGTTGACTCCCACGATGACGCCACTTTCGGGATTAAAGAATAAGATCAATCTGATCACGGGGATGGATCGAACCTTCCAACAAGGAACTGATGTACACGCGCAGTGTGCATCCTGTTATCTAAGTAGCGCTCCCCCTTACACAATTAAAGGAACGGCCTGGCCACTTGATCGAACGCTGGATCATTTGGTGGCAGATGTAGCTGGAAAAGAAACACCATTTTCGACCTTAGAGTTTAGCTGTAACAGCCATAAAGATAATAAGGAGTCGATCTACTTTGATAACATTTCGTGGTATGGCACAGGGCATTTGGCTCCGTCGGTTCGCGACCCGAGAAAGATGTATCGCCGCTTATTTTCGACCAAGGAGATTGAGCGCTATCGGGACGTGACTGATTTGGTTTTAGAAGATGCTCGATCGATGAAAAAAGATTTGGGATATGCCGATGGGCAGAAATTTGCCGAGTATTTTGATTCCATCCGATCGATCGAAACGCAGATGGATCGCTTGGAGTCGATGAAAGGCGAGTTGGCCAAGGTTTCGTTCGACGAGCCTGCGGAGGCTTACTTGCCGAGAGGCGAGTATATCCGCCTGATGGGTGATTTGATGGTAGTTGCACTGCAATCGGGGCTCACCAATGTGGCAACATTTATGGTGGGTCCAGAGCGTTGGGATACACCCTATCTTTTCGATGGGCTTTTTGACAAGCCAATGAGCCACCATGGGATGTCGCACAATCAGACGAAAATGATCGAGCAGCTTCTGAAAGTGGACCGCTTCCACATGGAGCAGTACGCTTACTTGCTCAAGAAGATGGAGGGAGTCATGGAGGCCGACGGTAGCACCTTGCTTGATAACACGCTCTTCACCTATGGTTCGGGCCTTGGCGATGGTTCGACCCATCAATACAATGATCTGCCGATCATTATGGCGGGTGGTGGCAATCAAGTGAAAACCGGGCAACACATCAATATGCCAGAAGGAACACCGCTTGCGAACTTATGGCTAACCCAGGCCCGGATGATGGGTGTGAAGATGAGACGTTTCGCCGATAGCTCTGGTGAGATTGAGGCAGTGAAGGCCTAGCCCGAAATTGAATCGAGTTCCTAAGCTTAATTGATCTGAAATCCGAGAGATAGAAGCTCCCTCAATTCATCCCGATTCGGTGCTGGTCAGGTTGCGACTGATTTCTTCGGAGGGTGGTTTTTGGCGAAACTTTTCTTTTGGTCCACTCAGAAATAATTTGGAAAGGTGTTAGAGATTGCTAAGGTGTAGGGGAGTAGACGGTTTTATCTTGTTCAAACATGTTTCGTTTTCCTTCCAAATCTCCTAAGCATTCGAACCTGCAATCTGCGAGTTCACTTTCGTTGTCCCATTCATTGAATTGGATACACAGGGGGTTGGTGGTAGCGGCACTCGTGGCTGTTTTTCTTACCAATCTCGCTGAAGGCCGCACTTGGGTGGACTCAACCGGCAACCCGATAGAGGCCGACTTCATAGGGCTGAAGGCCAGCAAGGTGGCCCTTCGCTTGGAGGATGGAAAGGCGGTCGAAATGCCGCTGAAGGCGCTTTCAAAAGTAGATCAGGAATATGTCCTCAAGCACAGCTTTGCTGCCAAGGCTGAGTTGGTTGCCCTCGCGGCAAAGCGCATTGACGCAGCCGTCGAGAAAGGCCTAGACGAGAAAAAACTCCAATACAATGAAGGTCTCAACGATCACATGTTTCTCCGTCGGATCTATCTTGATCTTGCCGGCCGGATTCCCAGTTACCAAGAAGCGAGAGACTTTCTTGCCTCGCGGAAGCCCATGAAGCGTCAGGAGCTGCTCACCAAGCTTCTCAACTCCGTCGACTACACGAGTCACAACTATAATTATTTTGCGGAGCAATTACGAATCCAGTCGCGTTTCCCTGGCACGGTCTTGCGTAACGATGCCTTTATTTTTTGGCTGAAAAAGCAGATCCAGACCAACCGACCCTATGACGAATTAGTGCGCGAATTGATCACCGCCGAAGGCCATATCTGGGACAACCCCGCGGTGGGTTATCACTTTCGTGACAAGGATATGAAACTCGATCATGTCGCTTTCATGGGAAAGGTCTTCCTAGGCACCGATATCACTTGTGCGCAATGCCACGACGATCCCTTCAGTAATTGGACGCAGTACGAATACTACGAACTTTCAGCTTACCTCTCTAATCTCGACACTAAGGGACCCAAGCCCAAGAACAAGGCGATCCCGAATCGCAAGCAGATCGAACAGCATCTCGTTCAAAAGAACGGCCTCGATCCCAAGAACGCGGGGGATAAAGAAAAGCTCCGTAATTTGGTTCGTCGCTACGATCGTCCTTTGCGGGATATTAACCGTGCTGGCGAGTTTATGGTCCGCGCTGTCTCGGATCGTCCGATGCGCCTTCCGGCCACCTACGAGTATGACGATGCCGTGCCGAATGAAGTAGTTCCTCCGCGGGTTCTTTTTGGGAAGGAACAAGGGGCTGCGGTTGCCGCCCTCACTTCTCGTGAACGTCTCGCGGCCTGGTTGACCTCTCGTAATAACAAACGCTTCGCGATGAATATCGCCAACCGGATGTGGGCTAAATACATGGGTCGCGGAGTTTCCGAACCCCTTTACAACATCGATCCGCGCAAAGCCTACAATCCAGAACTCCTCAAAGTCCTTGCGGAGGAAATGCTTGTGCTGGACTTTGATCTCAAGGCCTTTTCCTGGGTCATCGTCAATACCAAGGCCTACAACCGCCTCGCAAGTCGCACCAAATCTGCGGAAGCTGAGCCCTATCATTTCCCGGGACCGATTCTGCGCCGCATGACTGCTGAGCAGGTTTGGGATTCCATGATGACCCTTATGCTCGGGGACCCCAATCAGTTCCAACTTGAGTCCGGTGAAGAATTCAATGAGCTCATTGATCTAGCTGGACAGAGTTCCCCGTCGGTTGAGGAATTCCTCAGCCGCATTGAGAGGTATGACAAGTTCCGCCCCGAGCACCTTCTTGTGAACGAAGAGGGCATTTCCATTCTCAATGCTAAACTGACTCCAAAAAAATCGGGAGCTTTCGGCACCAACCTAACAAGGCCCCCGTTCAAAAAGGACGGCATGTCTGATGAGGTGGCGATGATGGAACTCATGAATGTGGCCAAGAAAAAGAAGATTCTCCTGGCTCGTGCTTCCGAGTTGCCCCAACCCTCTGATCCAGCCCACTTCCTCAGCCAATTCGGCCAATCCCAGCGCACTTTCGTGATTCGTGCTAGCTCGCTAGAAGGATCGGTGCCCCAAGTGATGGAGCTCATGAATGGATACACCACGGAGATTCTCACTCAACCGGGTTCCAAGATCTTCCTCGATATGAAGAACCTTCGTTCGAATTTCGAGAAGGCAAATGTCGTCTTCATGAGCATTCTTAGCCGCCGTGCGATTGGCAACGAGCACCATCTCATCGACAAGGAGCTGAGCTCCGGAGGCGAGGAGGTTTTTGCTGACCTCATCTGGGCGCTCCTTAACACTCCCGAGTTTCTCTTCGTCAAGTAATCCTCCAATTCCACCTCACCTGCCATGAAAGACACTTTTCGTAAATTCGATGACATTGATCGCCGGGGTTTTCTCACCGGAACCGCTGCCGCCGCCCTCGGGGTGACTATTCTCCCCGATTTTGCTGTCGGAGAAGAGAGTGAAATCATCAAGCCTGCCTCCCATGCCACTGCCAAGAATGTCATCTTTCTCTACATGGCGGGTGGGATGCCGCATGTGGACACCTTTGACCCGAAAATTCCCAGTGAGATCGCCGGCGGATCTTCGCCGATATCAACGAGTGCAAACGGGCTTCAGATCTCCAACCATCTCCCTCAGATGGCCAAGCAGGCCGATAAGTTTGCAGTGGTTCGTTCTATGACCACCAAGACCGGCGACCATGCTGGCGGTAACTATCTCATGCATACTGGCTTCAGCCGTCAGCCGGGAATCAATCACCCGCAGATGGGGTCCTGGGCCCAGTATTTCCTCGGCCGCCGCAACAAGCTTATTCCCGACAGCATCGTGATTGGTGGCGGCAATCCCGGGCCTGGATTTTTTCGTCCCGATCATAGCCCGCTTCCCGTCGGTGATCCCAGCCGTGGTCTCAAAGATCTTGTTCCGAAGATCAAGAAGAAGCGCTTTGAACGTCGCATGAAATACGCCAAGGCATTTAGCGAGACTTTTGAAGAGGGCTTCCCTCACGAGGATGTGCGCGCTTACGCGGATTTTTACGAAGAAACAGTCAAGCTCTTCGACGACAAGACTACCGAGCTCTTCGACATCAACAAAGAACCCGCCGAAATACGGGGCCTTTATGGAAATTCCCGCTTCGGTCGTGGCTTACTGCTTGCCCGTCGTCTCGTCGAAAACAAGGTCCGCTATGTTGAAGTCCAGCTTGGCGGCTGGGATGGTCAGCACGGAAACTACAACGCCGGTTCCAACCGTGCCGGCGAAATGGACGGGCCCGTCTCGGCCCTACTTCAGGATCTCAGTAATCGTGGGCTCCTCGATGAAACGATGATCGTTCTCACCACCGAGTTCGGACGTACTCCGAAGATTAACCAGCGCGGAGGGCGAGATCATTTTCCGAAAGCCTTCTCTGTTATGCTGGCTGGTGGCGGAGTGAATGGCGGACAATATATTGGTGAAACCGACGAACGCGCCAGCAGCATTAAGGGCGAAGGATACGGACCAAAAGATCTTCATACCACCATCGCTCACGCCCTTGGCCTGCCCATCGAAAAGCGCGTTCACCCCGGCGGTGGCCGCCCCTACTTCGTGGGCGATCGCGGGAAGGTCATCAAGCAGGCTTTCTCTTGATTCTAGCTAGTTCAGACCTCCTCTTCGAAGCGTGGATTTTTCGATAGTGCGGATGAGATTACCGCGGTTAAAGTTAAGGAAGGGGATAGCTGTAAATTTCAGCTATTGACGATTTTAGTCTTTAGGGAGGTGCGGTTCGAGAGAGCTGGAGCGAGCTTGTTGAGCGGCGGCAGCTTGTCGGGCGAATAGCTGGGTCAGGTGATCTTGCATGCGGAAGCGACCTTCACCTTTTTCGCGTTCGATGCGTTTTGAGGTGCCGTCGGGCTGAATAAGATAGCTATTTTGATTATCGCGGAAGCAACTTTTAAGGATGCTGATGAGCAGTTTTTTAGAGGCCCGATCCACAATAGGAGTCATGAGCTCGACGCGCTTTTCAAGGTTACGTGTCATCCAGTCGGCCGAAGAGATATAGACTTCATTATCGCCACCTTGATGAAAGTGAAAGATGCGCATGTGCTCAAGTTGTTGGTCAACGATGGAGACGATCTTGATATTCTTGGCTTCTTTTCGTTCGCCGGGTTTGAGGCAACAAATTCCCCGGATGTTGAGTTTGATTTCGACTCCGGCTTTGGATGCGGCATAAAGAGCATCGATCATTTCCTTATCTTGCAGGGAATTCATTTTGGCCATGATGCGGGCTTCTTCGCCTTCGAGAGCGCGCGACGTTTCTTCTTCGATAAGGCTGATAAGTGTGCGCTTGATTTGCGTGGGAGCGGGAATGAGGACGCGGAAATTCTCTAGTTTGGTGCGGCCGGTGACGGCGTTAAAGAAGATAGAGGCATCTGTCCCGTATTCGGGGCGGCAGGTGAGATAAGAGATGTCAGTGTAAAATCGGGCCGTCATTTCGTTGTAGTTTCCGGTGCCGAGATGGACATAGCGTTTGAGTTTCCCATCTTCATTACGAATGACGAGGGTTACTTTGGCGTGGGTTTTGAGGCCTTTGACACCGTAAATAACCTGAGCTCCGGCGCGCCGAAGCTCTTCGGCACGGTCTAAGTTGTGAGCCTCGTCGAAGCGTGCTTTGAGTTCAACAAGCGCAGTGACTTGCTTGCCGGATTTAGCGGCGTGAATGAGGGCGTCGACAATCTGGGAATTGTTGGCGGTGCGATAGAGTGTTTGTTTAATCGCAAGAACATGAGGATCTCGGGCCGCTTCTTCGATAAAGCGCACAACTGGGCGATAGCTCTGGTAGGGATGAACGAGGGTGATGTCTTTTTCTTGGTCGAGTATTTCAAAAATGCTTTTGGCAGGGTCGATTTTTGGTGATTCAGCGCCTAAGATAGGAGCAGTACGGAGGTGGTTGTAACCATCAGCCATCGCAATTGAAAAGAGATCGGCAAGAGCAAGAGGTGCGTTTTTAGTGAGGAAAACTTTTTGGGGGTCTAGGTCGAGGAGTTTGATGAGCTGTTTTGTGAGCTCGTTATCTTGTGAAGTTTGAAGGCGAACCGGAAAGGATTGGCTGCGGGCGGTGATGACCTGATGAATTTCTTCTGCGAAGTCGTAGGCCTCGTCTTCGTTCGCTGGAATGTCGGTATTACGAGTGAGGCGAAAAGCAGTGTGGGCTTTGATTTCTTCACCGGGGAAAAGAGAGGAGCAGAAGTGAGCCACGAGATTTTCGAGAAGAACGAAGCCGCCTTCGTTGACTAGTGCGGTTCTGGGGACTGCGGGTGGAAGAGGGACGATGACAATCCGGGATTCCGATGTTTTTGGGTCGTGGATCGAGAGGGCGAGACAAATGCTGAGAGAGGGGATAATTTCACGAGAGTTTTCAGCGGTTAGGATGAGAGGGGAAAGTAAAGGCTCGATGCTGGATTCATAGTAGCGCGAAAGATTTTCGACTTGCTCGGGGGTTAGATCGGCCATGGTGTGCAGAGGGAGGCCCGCATTGGCGAGGGAAGGGAGGAGTTCTTTTTGAAAAAGTCTTTCCTGATCTTTTTTAAAACGGCGAACACGTTTTTCGATTGCACTCAGTTGGGCGCCTACATCCATACCGGAGATGTCACGAACGGTGGGTGCGGATGCGTGAAGAGTATGAAGTCCTCCGGTACGAACTTGGAAGAATTCGTCGAGATTTGACCCGGTGATAGCGAGGAATTTGACGCGGTCGAGAATGGGGAGGTCCGGGCGTAAGGCTTCATTAAGGACGCGCTGGTTGAATTCAAGCCAGGAAAGTTCGCGATTGATGTAAGGAGGCTTCATGAGATTCGAGAGCTGGGCAGGAGAGATTAAAAGTTGAGAGTAGGCTTACGCGTTTTCGTTGAGAACCAGTTTGAGGCCGAAGAGGTTTTGGAAGAGATCCGCTTTGGAGGGGAGGGCAAGGCGTTCGGCTGAAGCGTCAAGAATACCTTCAAGGTTGAGGGTGGCTTCGCCTTCGCTAAGAGAAACCGTAAAGTCTTTGATTCGCTGGGAGTGGGTTCGCTCCAAGGCGTCCGCGACTCGCAATATGGAGGAAAGCTTGGCGACCCGGATACGATCGGCCTGAGCAAGCTTGTCGTAGTGAAGGTGCGAAAGTTGTGGGGCCGCCTTACGATGGTAGCGGGTGATCAGAGCGACCAGAAGCCGGTCTGGATCGCTGAGGCCAAAAATTTCGGAGTGGTGGATAATATAGAGACCATGGAGCTCGTGGGATTTTGGTGAGATGTGATTTCCCACTTCGTGAAGAATGGCAGCGACCTCTAGGAGGAGAGCGTCGTGGTCGCTAAGGCCGTGAAGGTCGCGGGTTTCTTCGAAAAGGCGTCCGCTGAGGTGGGCGACATGGCGGGCATGTCGCATGTCGCAGCCGAATTTTTTGGCAGTCAGTTTTGAGGAGTGGAGTAGCTGAGATTTGAGCTCTTCGTGGGCCGCGTCAGGGTGGGCGAGGTCGGTTAGAAGCCCTTCTTCGTAATCGGAACGTGAGACGCGAAGGGATTTGAGGCCGAAGGATTCGGCAATGGCGGCATTGATAACGAGAGCAGGAAGAACGGTGCCGGCGGTTTGGTAATCGAGATTATAGTTTTTCACGCGCTCCGGCTCGGTGAGGGAAGCAATTTCTGAGGTGAGTTGTCGCAGGATGCGGTAGCGCGATTTAGTCTTGTGCGGTTTGGAAAGATAGGGAGCCAGCATTTGAATCTCTGTACCGATCATGACCAGATCTTCGATATCTTCCTCACCGAAGTCGTAGAGAATTTGGGCAATGAGTCCGGAGATTTGTTCGCGTATGAGACGAATGATGGGTTCGCCAGTTAGATCGGGGGATTGCAGGCGCTCCCAGCAACGATGAGTGCCTAGGCGATAAGATTGGTAGCGGACAATGCGGCCCCTTTTGGAAAGAATGAGGCGGGCGTTGCCGGGGCCGACGTGTGCAACGATCGTGTTGCGGCTCTGCATGGATGGGGTGTCTTTGAGCCGACGGCGGGTCTTAAGGAAAACGAGGCGGGTCATTTCGCCGTCATCGAGTGATTTAAATTGCCATTTGCAGGCGATGTGGAGGCGATTGAGGAAGACTTCAGCATTCGCGGCTTCATCAAGTGTGTTGGTAGTGACAGCGCGCACGGGGATATCCTCGAGGCCCAGTTCGGCGAGGGATTCCTGAAAACCGCGGATGACACTCACGGCTTGTTCGATCGTAGAGGCGAGAACTTTTCCGTAGCCGAAGATGTCGCGGCCCAGTGGGATATTCTTTTCGAGGAAGTCGGCCCGTTCCTCGGAACCATCCTCGCCAATACGAAGGATGATCATGGAAGCGTGGCTGGCTCCGATGTGGACGGCGGCGCGGAGCTTTTCGGAGGAAGGTTCGGGCATAGTGACGAAAGTAATAGACTCGAAAGGAGTGGTCTTCGGCAATAGTGAAATCGTGACGTTTGCGGGAAGGGTTGGTATTTTCGATTTCCTGACCTTTTTCTTGCATGAGCAGCGGGTGCAAGGATTGATTGGGCATGCTTGGTGAGGAATTCACAAATAAGTGCATCGTGAAGCCTGGGAAACAGGTAAGATTGGACGATATTACCACAACAACTTTGGGGATCCTTGGTCGTCCGAAGGAGGAAGTGCTGCCGATTTTTCAAGAACTCCGAAGTAAGGTGGCGAACCAGCAAAGGGTCCTTTATGCTGAGGGGAAGAAAAGGTTGCTCATTGTGATGCAGGCTATGGACACCGGGGGCAAAGACGGATGCGTCAGGAAATTATTTTCGCGTGTCGATCCTCAGGGGGTCTGGGTGACTCCGTTCAAGGCTCCGTCGACCCGGGAGTTGTCGCATGATTTCTTATGGCGGGTTCACAAGGTCGTTCCGGCAAAGGGAGAGATTGCGGTGTTTAATCGAAGCCACTACGAAGATATTATTGCAGTGAGAGTTAAGAACCTTGCTCCCGAGGAGGTTTGGCAGAAGCGCTACAAGCATATTGTGGATTTTGAGCAAATGCTCGTCGATGAAGGCACTACGGTTTTAAAGTTCTTTCTGCATATTTCCAAAGACGAGCAAAAACGGCGTTTGCAATCGCGGCTTGATCGGCCGGAGAAGCACTGGAAGTTTCTCCCTGAGGACCTTAAGGACCGTGCGAAGTGGGATGATTTCCAAGTTGCATATGAAGATGTTTTCGAGCGAACGAGCACCGACCAAGCCCCTTGGTTTATTATCCCGGCGGACTACAAATGGTATCGTGACATCGCTGTGGCTCAGATCGTGACTCATGCCATGGACAGGATGAATCTGGAATATCCCAAGGTGACTTGGGATCCGAGCAAGGTAGTGGTCGAGTAAACAGAGCCAAATTTCTCCGAAAAAGGTTGAGTTATTCCCAATCCTGACTTATTCCCCGCGCGTCGAAGGACAGTTTGGCTGCAATCAAGTGGCTCGACTCATCCCGATTATCACCAAAATGACTAACGATTACGGAATCAACCTTGCTGACTTCAAGCAAAGTGACAATGACACCGGAAGCGCCGACTTCCAAATTGCCCTCATGACGCAGCGGATCAAGCACTTGACCGAGCACATGAATGAGCACAATAAAGATTTTGCCTCACGACGCGGACTTCTCCGCCTTGTGGCGCGCCGCCGCAAACTCCTTGATTACCTCAAGGATAAGTCAGGCGAACGTTATGAGTCGGTGTTGAAAGCACTCGACTTGCGCAAGTAAAATGATCTGCAAAAGGCCACGGTGATGTTCGCTGTGGCCCTTTTGCTTTCGAGAGCAGTCGCGATTTGATAGCGGCGCCTTCAGCGGAGCGGGGTTCCCACCCAAAATTAAGACCGGGAAAACCACTCCGTATCTAACCAAAAAATCGCACGGGAGGGTCCCGACGTGATTCAAAAAACAAAGACAATGAGTATACAAAATGTAACGGCCAATGTTGGGCCGAGTCCTCTGGTCATCGAGACCGGAAAATTGGCCAAGTTGGCCGACGGAGCAGTCACCGTTCAGATGGGAGAGACCATCGTGATGGTTTCGGCTGTTTCACAAACAAAAATTCGCGAGGGCCAGACTTGGTTCCCCCTTTCGGTGGAATATAAAGAACGCGCCTCCGCAGGTGGTAAATTCCCCGGTGGCTACTTCAAGCGCGAAGGTCGTCCGACCGAAAAAGAGATCCTGACCTGCCGTATGACGGACCGCCCGTTGCGTCCGCTCTTCCCGAAGGGTTATCTCTACGACACCCAGATCATCGCTCTCCTTCTGAGTGCTGATCAGGAAAATGATGCCGACGTTCTCGCCATGAACGGAGCCTCGGCTGCCCTTGCAATTTCCGACATTCCCTTTGCCGGCCCTATTGGTGCCGTTCGCGTGGGACGCATCGACGGTGAATTCGTCATTAACCCGACCTTTGAACAACGCGAAGACTCTGATCTCGACCTCATTTATGTGGGGAACAAGACCGACGTTATCATGATCGAAGGTGCTGCAGATGAGATCCCCGACGCTGAGTTCAAAAAGTCCCTCTATTTTGCTCAGGAAGCCGTTACCAAGATCGTCGAAGCTCAGGAAGAGCTCGTGAAGATGGCCGGTAAAGAGAAGCGCGACTACACTGTGACCGTTGCCAAGGAAGATCTCCTTGAAATCGGATATGCTGTCGCTGGCGACCGGATTGAGGACGCTATCTATGCTGCTTCTAAAGTAGAGCGTGGTAAAAAAGTGGGCGCTCTTCGCGACGAAGTTGAAGCTGCGATTAAAGAAAAGTTCCCCGAGACCACTGAGTTCGAAATCGAGCAGGTCTTTGAATACATTCAGAAAAAAGCCTTCCGTGTTTCCATCATGGAAAAAGGAGTCCGCGCTGACGGTCGCAAGCTTCGCGATCTCCGTACCCTTTATGGAGAAATTGGCACCCTGCCTCGCGTGCACGGTTCTGCAATCTTCTCCCGTGGTGAGACCCAGGCTCTTGGGATTTGCACCCTCGCACCTGCCGATGAGAAACTTTACGTCGACAACTATGCCGGTGGTGAAGATTCCAAGAACTTCTTCCTTCACTACAACTTCCCGCCATTCTCTGTTGGCGAAACCGGTCGCTTTGGCGGCATGAACCGTCGTGAGATTGGTCATGGTGCCTTGGCCGAGCGTTCCATCGCTCCCATGCTTCCTTCCACTGAAGACTTTCCTTACTCCATGCGTATCTCTTCCGAGGTGATGGAGTCTAATGGTTCGACCTCAATGGCGACTGTTTGTGCAGGCACGATGGCCCTTCTTGACGCTGGTGTCCCCATGATCCGTCCTGTTGCGGGTATCTCCTCTGGTCTTGTGACCGAGCAGGACTCTGATGGAAATATGACTAAGCACGTTGTCATTCTCGACATCATCGGTTCTGAGGACTTCTACGGCGACATGGACTTCAAACTCTGTGGAACCAGCGAAGGCGTCACCGGATACCAACTTGACCTCAAGCTTCCTGGAATCCCTCTTTCCATTCTCGAAGAAGGGATCGACCTCGCAATCGAAGGTCGTGGTGCTGTTCTCGCGAAAATGGCTGAGTCCATCAACGGACCTGGCGAGCTTTCCGAGCACGCTCCACGCATTGAGACCGTCAAGATTCCTCAAGATCGTATCGGCGAGCTTATTGGGCCTGGCGGTAAGAACATCAAGGCGATCCAAGCGGAGTCTGGTGCTGACCTGAACATCGAAGACGATGGCACAGTTCACATCTACGCTTCGAAGAAGGAAGGCCTCGAAGCAGCCAAGAACATGATCGACATGATGTTTGCTGAAGTTGAGATTGGGAAGACCTACACTGGTAAGGTCATGAACGTCACCACCTTCGGAGCCTTCATGGAAGTTCTCCCCGGTAAGGACGGACTCGTTCATATTTCCGAACTTGAAGAAAGTCGTGTGAATCAGGTCGAAGATGTCTGCAAGAAGGGCGATGTCATCACCGCCAAGTGCATTGGGATCGATGACAAAGGCCGCGTGAAGATGTCCCGCAAAGCCGCTCTCCGCGAAGGAAACGGCGGCGGCGAATCTGCGCCTGCGGGTGATGTTCCTTCTGGTGACGACGAAGTTCCTCCCAGCGAGGAGGAAGTTGTGACTTTTGGCTAGTCCAGAGGATATTAAAAATTAACCAAGCGCCCGTCCTGAGAAGGTCGGGCGCTTTTTATGGTTACGGGTTTTGAGGATGTGTGAATTTTTCTGTTGAGCTCTCATTCGATCATGTTTCTCATCCTTTCTTGACGTTTGGATCGGTAATCAAACGAATCCTTGAGTCAAAATCAAACGGTGTTACCTCTCCTTTCCATGTCAGAAACCTCTGCCGCTTTAAAGCTCCCAACGCAAATGCTCGCAAACCAAGCCACCCGCGATTGATTCGAAAGTATCGAACGTTGCTCAGGATTTTTCTGAATGGCTAGGCAGGCAGAGTTGGGTTCCTGAATCTCTTGCCACACTTCTTCTTTTTGTCGGGATGCTTGCGCTAGCAGCAATCATCTATTTTGTTTTTCGGCCCTTGATTCTTCGTGGGGTCGCTCACTACGTTGGCAAAACTGATATTATTTGGGATAATGAATTGGTGGGTCATGGCGTCTTTAGATGGCTCACTCATCTCCTCCCCGGTATCTTCATTTTTCTTTTGGTTCCAGGGCTCTTCAAATCGGAACCCTCCCTTGCCAACATTTTGCGGGGAGCGTCATCACTCTATATCATCATTTCTTGCTATCTCATCTTTGATTCAGTCATCAATGCCACCCAAGCAATTTATGAAAAATCTCCCTCGGGAGGTAGAATTAATCTTACTACTTTTGCCCAAGTTGCGAAACTCCTCGCGGCCTTAATCGCTATCATCCTTTCTCTGGCTATTATCCTTGGCAAATCCCCCGTCGTTCTTCTCGGTGGACTTGGAGTTTTTGCTTCGGTTCTGATGCTCGTTTTCAAAGATGTTATCCTTGGATTCATCGCAGGCATCCAACTCGCCTCTAATCGGATGCTCTCGCAAGGCGATTGGCTAGAAATGACTAGTTATCAAGCAGACGGTAGTGTCGAACTTATCGGCCTCACCACCGTTAAGGTCCGTAACTGGGATGAAACGATCACCACTATTCCAACTTATGCCTTGATTAGTAGTTCCTTTAAAAATTGGCGGGGTATGTCAGAGAGCACTGGTCGACGTATTAAGCGTAGCTTGTTTATTGATACTAGCTATATCAAATTTTGTGACGAAAAAATACTCAAGAAGCTTCGCGAGATCGGACATCTCGCACAGTACCTCGACTCTAAGGAGGAAGAGATAGAAAAATCTAATTCAAAGCTCAGAGAAGGCAGCCTGAGTAATCAAGTCAATGGCAGGCGTCTCACCAATCTGGGGATTTTTCGCGCTTATATTGAGTGCTATTTAAAAGCACACCCAAACATTAATCAGGAGATGACCCTTATTGTCCGGCAGCTGGCAACTGAAGGGCGTGGTATTCCTATAGAAATTTATTGCTTTAGCTCCGTCAAAGAGTGGGCTGGCTATGAAACTATTCAAGCTGACATCTTTGACCATCTCTTCGCGATTGCTCCAGAATTTGAACTCAATGTCTTCCAAGAACCGACTGGGCACGATTTTAAAGGCATTCAAATGCCCAATCCGATCTAATGGTTTGATTTTTAGATCACGATTGGGGAATGCATGCAGGTAGCTTTGCTTTTAAGTTGAAAGCGGACTAGCCTCATCCATTTAAACTTTACTTCGTCTTTCGTGGGGTAAATTACATTGAAAATGATCTAAGCCTCATGAGAAATAATCTAGGTCCAATACTTTCTTTTGCTTTTTTGTCTCCATTAACCCTGCTTGTCCTTCTCACCCTTCCTTTGATCAGTTCAGAGATCGTGGCTCCCGGGAAGTATCATAATCTGCAGGCCGCGCTTGATTCGGCTAAACCAGGTGACATTGTTCTGCTTGAGCCAGGTAGGTATCGGACTCAATTGACGATTCCAGCCGGGGTTACCCTTCAAAGCAGAGGGAATTCTGAAGGTGGAGAAATCGGACTGGCCCGGGCAGAGGCCACTGTGATCGACGGGACTGGTAAGGCGCCGGTAATTACCTTGCTTGAAGGTTCCGTCCTCAACGGTCTCGCAATCACGGGAGCTGGGAAATTCAACCAGTCTGAATTTGACCGGCACCACGAGGAACGAGGCGAAAATCTTGCTGATGATGAAGGAACCGTCGGAATAGAGAGAAATCACCCAGCGCTTTCGATTAGCGGAGTTACTGCGATGATTCGTAATTGTATTGTCTTCGGAAATGGCGCTCCCGGAATAGGAATTGTTGGGCCCAGTGAGGCGATCATTCAAAATAATTTTGTCTACCGAAACATGGGTGGGGGGATTGGGATTGCTAATAAAGCTCAGGTGCAAGTTTCTGGTAATCACTGTTGGAACAATCTTCGGGCTGGGATTGGGTGCCGTAATGCGTCGCCTAGAATTTTTAAGAACCATTGCTACCAAAATGTTCGCGCCGGCATCGGGATCCGCGAAGGTGCGAGCCCCGACGTCTACGACAATCGTTGCTACCAAAATCGCCGCGCGGGTATCGGTGTGAGGATGTCAGGAACCGAACCCCGACTCTTCAGGAATCATTGTTACGATAATGGTATGGCCGGTATTGGCTGTCGTGACCAAGCCGCTCCAGTGATCTTTGAAAATGACTGCTACCGGAACAGACTCGCTGGAATAGGTGCGATGAGTGATGCTCGTCCAACCATTGTCGCAAACAAGCTTTATGACAACGAGGCGGCTGCGATTGGGCTAGAGGCTTGCGCTTCTGGAGAAGCTCTAATCCTTAAGAATGATATTACTGCTAAAAAGTTGGTTGGCATCGGGATTCAAGCTGGATGGACAGCACGTATCGAAGACAACCGGATTCGGCGCAAGGGCGGCTTGCCTCCTTTGGTCATGGTTTTTAAAGGGGCGAGGGCTGATTTTCTTGGTAATACCCTAACGGGAAGTGGAGTGGCTGCTATTCGTTGCCAAGGAGAAATCTTGGTCGGTGACAACCAATTCCACTGCCCGGCTCCCCGCCAAGGTGGTCCGCCGCAATTCGCAGTGTGGGCCTTGGCAGGGTCACACGTTGTCATGACTGACGATAACCAGATCGAGGGGTGGCGGGAGCAGGATATCCCAGCCGTTCGCGTTGCTAATCGCGAAGAGCTTGAAAGCGCGATTCGGGCGGCCCAACCGGGCACTACCATCTTGCTCGCGCCCGGAAATTATCAAGGAGATTTGACCGCTCGGAATTTACGGGGAACTCAAGCGCAGCCGATTACAATTGCAGGTGCTGACCATAATAATCCACCAGTTTTTGTGAGTGGGAGATCGGGCCTCCACTTTATTGCTCCTCATTATCTGACCCTGCGGAATCTTATCGTTAGTAATATCGAAACTAATGGTATTAATATTGATGATGGCGGCGCGACTAATTTGCCAGCCCACCATATCACGTTGAGCCGCTTGACGGTAAGGGATCATAGGGGTCGGGGTAATTGCGATGGCATTAAACTTTCTGGTCTCCAAGATTTTCGGGTCGAAAGTTGTCGAATTGAACGTTGGGGTAAGGGGGGCTCAGGTATTGATATAGTAGGCTGTCATAATGGGCTTATTTCTCGCTGCTTTTTTGAACATGATGTAGACAGCAAGGGTGCTAATGGGGTTCAAGTTAAAGGTGGGAGCCGCGGTGTTAGTATTCGTCGTTGTCGGTTTAAAGATGCTGGTGGCCGCGCCATTAACTTGGGAGGGAGCACTGGAGCCGACTACTTCCGCCCCAATGATTCTAGAGCAGAGGCTTTTAATCTTCAGGTTGAGGATTGCTTGTTCGAAGGATCTCTTGCCCCACTTGCATTCGTTGGGGTGGATGGAGCGATGGTCCGGAATAATACGATTTTGGAGCCTCGGCGATGGATTGCTCGTATTCTACAGGAGAATACGGCGCCTCACCTTGCCCGCTGCCGTGAAGGATGCTTTCAACGCAATTTCGTTGCCTTCCGCTC
>CAJIZY010000004.1 GCA_905181965.1 Akkermansiaceae bacterium | reverse complement strand
ACCCAAATCCCGCAATGCCTGATGCAAAATTCCTTGGGCAGGCAACGATCAACATCCACTAATCTGCGAATTTTTTCCAGCGACTGAAACCTATGTCCGAAGCGACCACACAGTCTGAGAACAACACGAACGGGATAAAAATTCCCGTCCTCGAGCGTGAGGAGTTGATTCTTAAAAAACGTTCCTACAATTGGATTACCGAGCGGATTTGCGGTGTTGTCGAAAATCGGCAGCCGTTTCTCTGGTGGATTCTTTTTATTCCATCGGCCATGATTGCCCTGGTAGGGGTTGTGGGCGGTCTCACTTATTTGGTTTCGACAGGAGTTGGAGTTTGGGGGAACACGAACCGCGTCATGTGGGGATGGCCTATTGTGAATTTTGTTTTCTGGATCGGCATCGGGCACGCGGGAACTTTGATTTCTGCAATTCTTTTCCTGACTCGTCAAAATTGGCGGACCTCGATCAACCGGGCCGCCGAGGCCATGACTATTTTTGCAGTGATGTGCGCGGGTATTTTCCCAGCCTTTCACGTTGGGCGTGTTTGGATGGCGTGGTTTCTTGCGCCAATCCCTAACTCGAACGCGATTTGGCAAAACTTCAAGTCGCCGCTCCTGTGGGACGTTTTCGCGGTCTCTACCTACTTCACGGTTTCCTTGATTTTTTGGTTTCTCGGTATGGTTCCAGACCTTGCGACGATTCGTGATCGGTGCAAGCCAGGCATCCGAAAGTTTATGTATGGGATCTTCTCATTAGGATGGCGTGGCGGTAACCGCCAATGGAGCCACTATGAGATGGCCTACTTACTTTTAGCGGCGCTTTCAACTCCACTTGTTCTCTCGGTGCACTCGGTTGTTTCGTTCGATTTTGCGACTTCGGTTGTTCCTGGATGGCACACCACGATCTTCCCCCCTTACTTTGTGGCAGGTGCGATCTTCGGTGGATTTGCGATGGTGCTCACTATCATGATTCCCTGCTCGTTTTATCTACGGCTTGCAAGACATGATCACGATGAAGCACATCGATAACATGGCCAAGATCATCTTGTTGACAGGAACGATTGTGGGTTATGCCTATTTAATGGAACTCTTTATCGCCTTCTACTCGGGTGCGAAATACGAGAGCGCTGCCTTCCTCTACCGTCTTTCCGGACCTTATTGGTGGGCATTTTGGTCATTGATTACCTTCAACATTGTGATTCCACAATTACTTTGGATTAAAAAATTTAGAAGAAGTTTCATAATTACGTTTATTCATTTCTATTGCTATTAACATTGGAATGTGGTTTGAGCGGTTTGTTATTATTGTGACCTCATTACACAGAGATTACCTTCCATCATCATGGAAAACCTTTTCCCCGTCCGGCCAAGACCAGATGCTTTTCGTGGGCACCATCGGGATGTTCCTTGCTCTCTTTCTTCTCTTCCTCCGTTTTCTTCCTTGTATCAATATCGCTGAGGTCAAATGGACTCTCAAAGAGAGTGATGTTCACGATGAGGATAAGAAAGCTCATCCTGATGATGGCATCAAAGTAATCGAAGCCTACCAATACGAATTACACGAGAATCCCGAAGGAGCCGCTAAGGAGCCGGGATTGAATCTGAAACCTTAACTGCCGAAAGCTAAATGAGCACGAAAGTCCGCAGAGTTTACGGCTACCTCGCCGAGTTCAAAAATGCTTCGCAGCTTTACAAAGCTGCCGAAAAGGTTCGGGATGCCGGCTTCAAAAAGTGGGATTGTTACACGCCGTATCCGGTTCATGGATTGGATGACGCAATGGGCGTGAAGCGCTCTGTTCTTCCTTACTTCGTATTCTTTGGAGGTTTGACCGGTTTCCTCACCGCGATCGCTTTGGCTTACACGACTCAAGTTGGTCTTTACCCAACAGTAGTCCAGGGTAAGCCAGCCAACATCTTCACTACAGCGGCCTTCTTTCCCGTGATGTTTGAGCTCACTATTCTTTTCTCGGGTTTTACGGTTCTCTTTGGGCTGCTCGCTTTGATCGGGCTGCCACGTTGGAACCACCCGATCTTTGCAAGCAAGCAATTTAAACGTGTGACCGATGATAAGTTCTTTATCGCGATCGAAGCCCGTGACGCAAAGTTCTCCGCCGAGAGCACCAAATCTCTTCTCACGGAAATTGGCGGGGATAACATCGAGCTCGTGGAAGACGATTCCGAGTAAACCATGAAATACTTTTTTCTCTCTCTCATCGCCCTGTCGATCCTTGTGGTCGGGGTGTTTGGATTCCGTGGCGACAAATTCTCACAAGCACCTATTCAGGTTTTTCCTGACATGGATGATCAGGATAAGGTCAAGGCTCAGACCGCTGATTCCTTTTTTGCCGATGGCATGGGGTCACGGAAACCGGTTACTGGAACCATTCCTCGCAATGCTGAAGTAGGAGTGATGCCCGTTGAGTTCGGGGCCGGACGTGCTGGATACTATTTCGATGGAAAGAAAGAGGCTACCTTCGGTAATGGTCTGCCTGATGATCTTGGCATCGAAAGTGAGGCCGATATGGTAGGGTCTCTTGGGACGGGAGAGGATATGTTTAATGTCCACTGCGCCATCTGTCACGGTAAGTCGGGGTAACGGGAAGGGGCGTTGTCTCCCACCACCTAGGAAAGGTTGGTGTCGGAGTTCCTAGTCTCCATAACTATCCTCAGGAAACCTCACCTGACGGCTATATTTACGAGGTCATCTCAAATGGCAAGGGCCTTATGGGAGGCTACAAACACAACCTACCCGTTCGCGACCGATGGGCAATCGTTTCCTATCTCCGCGCACTTCAGGCTTCTGCAAAATAACATTTTCATCTGACTTAAAACGCCATGGCACATCAAGTGACATCAAAAGACATTCCGATCAACGGGGAGCACCTAGAGAAGGGAAAAATTGCGACCCTTCAGATGATTTGCGGCGGCATCGGTGGAATTGGGTCTGCTCGCAAGTATCATTTATTTGGTCAGCGGAAGTGGTGAGATCCACGGGAGCTATGCATTCTCCTGGCTTTTCGCAGTTTTCTTCGTCACGACAATCGTTCTAGGTGGTTGTTTTTGGACTTTCCTTCATAACCTCTCGAATTCGGGGTGGGGGACATCTGTCCGTCGATTGATGGAGAATCTGGGGTTTGTTTTTCCGTTTATGGCGGTCTTTTTCATTCCATTTCTTTTCCCCAATGTTCAGCAGTATCTCTACGAATGGATGACAGCTTATCGCGAGGTTGTTGGGGACAGTGCGAACGCCAAGGAGAAACTCCTCCACGATTCCGACCCTCACAATCATCTGCTTGCCGCCAAGACCTTCTACCTAAATCCAGGTTTCTTTTATGCACGGGTCGCTTTCTACTTTATTGGTCTTGGCTTCTTCATCTTTCTTGTTCGGAAGTTTTCCATAGCACAGGACACTGATGATAACCCCGGGACTAAAAATCTCTTCGCAGCCCGAAAGCATTCTTCTTGGAGTATGATCATCTTCGGGGTGACCTTAACTTTTCTAGCACTCGATTTTGTGATGGCTCTAGATTACTCATGGTTCTCGACAATGTTTGGGGTCTATGTCTTTGCGGGATCAGCCCTAAACTCGATGGCCGTCCTGATCCTTACGGGAATTTTTCTACAGAAAATGGGCTACCTCAAGAACGTAGTTACGCAGGAGCACTACCACATCATGGGCAAGCTCTGCTTCGCCTTTACCGTTTTCTGGGCTTATGTCTCCTTCTCTCAATTTTTCTTGATTTGGTATGCCAATATCACAGAGGAGACCCGCTACTTCCTTCTGCGAAATACTGAAAATTGGAACCTGCTGAGTTTGGCTCTTGTGTTCATGCACTTCGGACTTCCTTTCTTGGCGCTTCTACGTTCAGACGTAAAAAAGAGCTCGAAGTTCATGACGATTTTCTGTTTCTACATCCTTTTTATGCATGTCTTGGATGTTTATCACATGGTCATTCCTGAGCGTGGTCCTTCCGTAGGTCTTGTGATCGATCATCATCCTCATCTCTGGATTTCTGGTTCATGGTTGGGCGACATACTTGCTTTGGTTTTCGTCGTTAGTGCTTTTCTGTTTATTTACCTTCGGAATCTTACGTCTGCAGCTCTCTACCCTCATCGCGACCCTCGTATTCTCGAGTCCGCAAATCTTCACAACTAAAGGTTATGGATCATACCCGCGACAATCCTCTCAAACGCTTCAGTGCCTTCTGGATCGCCATTTTGTTGGCGACCTCTTTCGGTATTGCTCTCATTATCACCCAGCCCTTTGCACCGGACAAGACCGATAAGGCCTATGAAATGGTGAGTGAAGGCCGGCTCGAGATTAAAGATGGGATTGATCGTGCTCAGGATGATGCCCTCAACGAAGCTGCTCTTGCTGAAGCTTTGTCTCCATCGTGATGGTAAAGTCTTTCAAGAATACGGAAAGCAAGGGTAGCATGCCAGTTCCGGGTGCTGCACCTACTCCTTCCGAAAAACCCGCTGAATAATACTTTTCTAAGGCTCTAACCCGCACACTTTCATGGCTGAGAACAATTCTACCGCAGATTCCAAGGACGTCGTTTTACGCTCGTCGATTGATCGCTCTCTTCGTCATCCCGTGATGTTTTTATTCGCGAGTGGCGCTCTTTGGCTTGTGCTCTCCATCGTTCTTGGGCTGGTGGCTTCCGCCAAGAAGCACAACCCCGAGTTCCTAACCTGCTTTTCATGGTTGGACGCAGGAAAGGTGGACGCGGCTCATATGAGCGCAATGATTTATGGATGGGGCTTGCAGGCTGCTTTTGGAATCATCATCTGGCTCATGGCTCGGCTATCCCGTAAAGAGTGCACTGCTTCAGGGATTATTCTCTGGGCAGCTCATGTCTGGAATGCCGTAGTCTCATATGGAATTATTCGGATTATGATGGGTGAAGGTTCGGGTGTCACTTACATGGAATTTCCAAGTGAAGTTTGGCCTCTGCTGTTAGTTTGTTACACCACCATTACAATTTGGTCCTTGGTTCAGTTTCAGGTTCGCGATGCCGGTCATGTCTACGTGAGTCAGTGGTATCTCCTCGCGGGCCTACTTTGGTTTCCCTGGATTGCGGTGACCGCTTGGGTTTTTGTTTTTCTCATGGATGGCCATCCCCTAATGGTTGCAGGGGTAGCGGGGTGGTTTAAGGGAACCCTTTTCTCCCTCTTCTTCCTGCCGGTTGCTCTCGGCAGCGCTTACTATCTGGCTCCGAAGGTAACGGGTCGTCCAGTCTACAGTTACAATATCGCTCTCTTTGGCTTCTGGTCCCTCGCAGTATTCGGGCCATGGGCAGGGATGGAGAAGCTCTTTGGCGCTCCGGTTCCCCAATTTCTTCCATACGCAGGGGCGGCCTCGATGATCTTGATTCTGATTCCCGCTATCGCGGTTGGTTACAATATAATCAAAACTGTAATCGGTAATAGCGAAGTTATTGCGGAAAGTCCGTCCCTTCGGTTTACGGCAGCTGGCATTGTTCTTTTCGTTGTTTTTGGCGGCCTTTCGGTCCTTCTCCACACCGTTCCAGCCTTGAAGTTGACCCAGTTCACCTACACAGGTTACGGATTCGATGTTTTGGGACTTTACGGGGTATTCTCACTTTGCGCTTTTGGAGCGATTTATTTCATTGTTCCTCGAATTACCCGTCGTGAATGGCTTTCCCGCCGTTTCATTAAATGGCACTTCTTCTGTTCTATTTACGGTATCTCTTCTGTTGTTATTTGTGCGATTGCTGGGGGTCTGTCTCAGGGACAAGGGATCGAGGATCTTAGCCAACCCTTTGGAACAATGGCAGAACGTGCGACTCAGTTCAGTTGGGGAGTCACGCTTGCTTGGGCTTTTATCCTTTTTGCCAATTTATTCTTCTGCCTGCACTTGTTCCTGATGTGGGCCCGCCTTGGTCGTCGATCGTCACATCCAACGCTCCTTGATGCGCATCATCCGACGAGTCCGCATGGACCAGAGGGTGAGGTTGATAATTATAGTTCCGCTTCTGCCTAAATACCAAGTTTCCCATCAATTATGACTTTTAAAGCATTCATTATAGGTCTCTTAGCAACCTTTGGGATTCCTTGGCTGCTCTTGGTGGTCGTTCCATATTCAACGATGCGAAGTCTTGACCCTGTCGAATATGGTAAGGATTCTGAGTTTACGGGGGCTTTCGTGCCTAAGCGCGATGGGCGTATTAAAGAGGGTTCTCGAATTTTTGGTCAGGAGGGTTGCGCTCTCTGTCACACTCAAGTCATCCGCCCAACCTACGCTGGGAATGATGTCCACCGAGGTGAGTGGGCCGGGCTTCGGAAGAGCAGTAGTGTAGACGAGGACACTCGCCGCGAGACCATCGCTCAAGATTTCCAGCAGGAGGATGTTGCTCACATCGGTCAAACAAGAGTTGGGCCCGATCTTTCTAACTTTGGACGTCGTCTTGAACACTACCTCAAGCTTAACAAGAGTAGTCGGACTCCGGAACAATGGTCCTTGATGCACCTCTACAATCCGAAAGCGGTCCCTCGCTACGAGGTTCCCGAGACTGGGGCGCAGATCATCACCGCTTGGAAATCAGCCTGCCCACCAAAGTCGGGTTTGTTTGATAAGGTCCAAGTAAATGGTGCAGGATATGGTACCTTGCCAGTCGATATCGAGGCGGGGATGGGCATCAAGCCCTCCGATCGTGCCCGGGCTCTTGTCAGTTATTTGCTTTCTCTCAAAAAGGACACTCTTGGGAACCCGCTTCCTGATGCTCTTAATTTTAATCCAAAGGCCCCTAAATCCGAAGAATAGTCATGTCTGATTCATCATCATCAAGTGACCTCCGTCCAGATTTGGACGAATCGATCAACGTTCAGGATGCTCACAGCGCTCTCAAGGGCGATCCGGCTGCCGGCCGGGAAAAGGCGGTACGTGAGAATGGCATGGAGGCTGTTTCTCTTTGGCTTGTCTTAATCTCTGCAATTGTGGTTTTAGCTGCTGGAGCAGTGATGGGCCAGGGTGGTTCGTTTTTTGGATATAGCGAGTTGGTTAAGGAAGGTTATATGAGGACGCCATCTCCGGTTCCGCAGGACGCGCCTAAGGTGCCAATTGCAGCTTTGGCCTTGTTTCAGAAGGAAGGCAAGAAGGTTTATGGTACCTGTGTGGCTTGTCACCAAGATAGCGGGCTTGGCCAGACCGGCCAGTTCCCGCCCCTCGCCGGCTCCGAGTGGGTTCTGGGAAGCACTCAGGCCCTTTCCATGATTATTCATAATGGGGTTGCCGGTAAGATCGAGGTTGCAGGAACTCAGTATAACGGGAATATGAGTGCCTTCGGTGCGAATCTGAACGCCAAGGAGCTCGCTGCTTTAATGACTTATATCCGTACTTCTTGGGGTAACGATGCGAGTCTTGTTTCTCCATCTATGGCCGCTAATGCTTTAGAAATTTCGAAAGAGCGTGGCGGCGGTCAAACAAGTGCTGAGCTCCTTAAAAAATCACATGACAAGATGCTTCCCGGTGACATCTTGTCACCAGACACCATGTTGGACCCCGAAACTTGGGAACCAATTTTAACCGAGAAATAATCTTAACACCGACCATCGAAATCACTATGAGTGCGGACGCCCACGAACATCACGACGATCACCATCATGTTCTTCCCTGGTGGAAGAAGTATTTCTTTTCAACAGACCACAAGACAATTGGGATTCAGTATGGCCTATCGGCTGGAGCCTTTTTGCTCTTTGGTTTTTTCCTGATGATTGTGATGCGGTGGAGCATTGCTTATCCTCATGAGCCTCTTCCCGGTTACCTGAGTTGGATGTTTACCGATGGATGGAAAGCTCGCTGGTTGGACGACGGAAAAGTTACCGGCGAGACTTATAATATGTTCGGCGCCATGCACGGGACAATTATGGTGTTCCTTGGGGTGGTGCCTCTGGGATTCGCGGCCTTTGGAAATTACGTTACACCTCTACAAATCGGTGCTCCAGATATGGCGTTTCCAAAGCTTAACATGGCTAGTTTTTGGGCGTATCTTGCTGGTGGACTCGTAATGTGCATGAGTTTCTTTATGGAATCTGGTGCTGCTAAGTCTGGTTGGACAAACTACTCACCTCTCGCTGGTTATGCCGACAAACAGATCGTTAACCAGTTCCTAGCAGGTCAAACGCAATGGCTCATCGGTCTGGTTTTACTGATCACATCATCGCTCCTAGGCTCGGTGAACTTCGTCACAACGATCATTCAATTAAGGGCAAAGGGCCTAACTTGGATGCGGCTCCCATTTTTTGTCTGGGCTATGCTTGTGACTGGTTTTCTTCTCTTGCTTGCCTTCCCGCCACTTGAGGCCGCTGGTATTATGCAGCTGATGGATCGTGTTGTCGGTTCAAGCTTCTTTATGCCTTCGGGTCTTTATTCTGCTTCGAGTGGAGCAGCCATGGATCTCTCGGGATCGGGCAGCCCCCTTCTTTTCCAACACCTCTTCTGGTTCCTGGGGCATCCCGAGGTTTACGTCCTCCTACTCCCTGCGATTGCTTGCGTAGCCGAAATCATTCCGTGCAACACGCGGAAGCCGCTTTGGGGATACAAGCCAATGGTGTGGGCGCTCATTGTCCTTGGTTTCCTTTCCTTTATCGTTTGGGCTCACCACATGTATGTTAGTGGAATGGGTCCTGTGATTTCAACTTTCTTCCAAACTACGACATTTTTGATTTCGGTGCCTTCGGTTATCTTGCTCACTTCAATGATAATTTCGCTCTGGGGTGGTTCAATTCGCTTTACGATGCCCATGATTTGGGCTGCGGCATTTCTCCCGATGTTTGGTATTGGTGGGCTTACTGGCCTTCCATTAGCCTTTAATCTCGCTGACCTCCATCTGCACGATACGTATTATGTGATTGGCCACTTTCATTACGTGGTGGCTCCTGGAATCCTCTTCGGTCTGTTTGCGGGTATCTATCACTGGTATCCTAAGATGACGGGTCGCTTCTTGGATAATTTCCTCGGACACCTCCACTTCTGGCCTTCATTAGTCTGCATGAATCTCCTCTTTTTCCCGATGCTGACCCAAGGAATGGCCGGGTTTCACCGTCGTTGGTATAACGGAGGAGAAGGGTATATTGAAAAAGGTGCCGAGGGGGTCAACGTCTTTGGCCTCACTGTTGCTGAGAAAATTTCGCTTAACGAAATTATGACTGGTTCTGCAATTGCTCTCGCTGTTTTTCAGCTACCATTCCTCTGTCAATATGGTCATCAGCTACTTCTGGGGTAAGAAAATCAAGAGCGACAACCCTTGGGATGCAACGACTCTTGAGTGGGCTACTCCAACGCCTCCGGGACACGGAAATTTCACCTTCGAACCTTCGATCTATCGCGGACCCTACGAATATAGCCGTCCGGATCACGATGCTGACTTCTTCCCGCAGTGGGAAGAGCCAAAGCGCGATGCGCCAGCTGAGGAGGCCGAGGCGAAACCTGAAAAGGAGACGACCGGGGTCTAGTGCCGAGCAAAGTTCCACTGAATAACTTCTTCTTGATCCATGGAAATTCCATTTATTGTCAACGCCCGTAAGGACACCGGTCTCTTCAACTCGAAGGTAGGTATCTGGCTATTTTTAGCTTCTGAAGTCACTTTGTTCGGTGGCCTGTTTTCGGGTTATTTGTTCTTACGGCTCTATGCCGACTATCCATGGCCGGAGCGAGCGCTTCCTGTTCTCCCCGGTTTAATCAACACTTTCGTGCTGATTGGGTCCTCGGTTACTGTTGTATTTGCATGGGCTGCATTGAAGATGCGGGAATGGCGGAAGTTTCAGATCTACATGGCAATCACACTTGTGTGTGCCGGCCTTTTTATGGTGCTCAAGGGGATTGAATACAACGCCAAGTTCGGTCACCAGGCGGTTCGTCTTCAAGGAGGTGGGCCAGTCCAAGATAACGCTATCGTAGAGGGGCACTTGCACTATGCTGAGTTGAATGACGATGGGTTCATGGTCGAGGTTGGTGAAGACCGAAAAAAGGAGGAGGGAGTCTTCAAGGCAAACCGCGTGTTGGTGAAAGCGTCGGAATTGACTTTCGTCCTGACACGTCCGACTCACGAGGCTTACGTGAAGGAGATTCTCAGGCAAGCTGGCAGCAATCATAAAATCACTCTAGCTGAGTCTTACCGAGTAATCGACAAGGATGAGCTCAATGCTGGTAAAATGAATCGTGATCAGCTTTCGAATACCGAAAAGGCGGAGATTGCAGAGAAGGGAGAAGAGCTTAGCATCGACTTACTAGACAAACTCGAAGATGCCTATCTTGAAGCTCGCTCACACGATCGGAAGATCCGGACCCAGTTTCTCGCGGCCTCTTGGGATTGGATTCGTAATGAAAAAGGTGTGGAAGAAGCTTCCACCTATGTCATCGAAAAAGAGATTTGGAAAGATCGTCGTGCTGAGGATGCCGAAAAGATTAAGATTTTGAGTCTTCGGGCACCTTCTGAGGTCACTTTTAAAGTCGAGCCAGTCGAGCCAGTCGAGCCAGTCGAGCCAGTCGAGCCAGTCGAGCCAGTCGAGCCAGTCGAGATGGAGGAGGATTTAGAAATTAAGAAAGTTAATGTTGGTGATGACGAAGGTTATCTCCACGCTATTGCTCAACGTGATGGACGAGGTTCTTGCTAGTCCCGTGATTATGGGGGTTGATGCTCTGGATTTTCGGACGACGGCACAGCGTGCTGAGGTTGAAGGGCTTGACCCGCTTCCTGTTATCGAGGGCACTTGGCTCCTGACTCACGAGGTTGATCATGGGAGCCATGACGGACACAGTGAAGGTGGAGATACTGACCACCGAAACGAGTTCAAGAAGATTTGGGACTGCCACATGGCGTGGCTAAAGGCTGAGACAGAGCGGCTCGAAAAGAAGGACCGTGTTCCGACTCTTAATGATAAGTATCGCGTGAATTGGGATCAGATTCTTGCCTACGAGGGATTGGGGTATGATAGCGAAAAGGTTTACGAGGAAAGCAAGGCCCGGACGCTTAAGCGGAGTGGTCTTTTCGATCTTGACGGGTTTGCAGGCGCTAATCACAAAATCCATGGGAAGAAGTTTCCCCATCTTGAGATTCCGCGCGCTAATGTTGGGTTTGAGTCCACCTTTACCCCTAAGTGGAATACTTACTATGCGATCTACTTTACAATCACCGGTTTGCATGGTCTTCACGTGATAGGCGGTGCTCTTGTTCTTGGCTACTATTTGTTCTTTGGGCGTAAGATGTATGACTCTAACCCGGAATGGTTAGCAAATCGGGTCGAAGTGGGCGGGCTTTTTTGGCACTTTGTTGATCTTGTTTGGATCTTTCTCTTCCCGATTCTCTATCTAATGTAACCCTTATTTTTCTGATCTCTAAACTTAAAAACTCATGGCTGATTCCATCGAAGAAGTAAAAAAGGCGAAGAAGCTCTATCTATTTATCGGTACTCTGTTGTTTGTCTTCACTGTTGTTACGGTGATGGTAGCGTCGGTTGAATGGCTAGACTTTGGTGGCCATGGATTTGATGCAAT
Source organism: Akkermansiaceae bacterium (assembly GCA_905181965.1). GTDB lineage: Bacteria > Verrucomicrobiota > Verrucomicrobiia > Verrucomicrobiales > Akkermansiaceae > SW10. The sequence goes on along the minus strand of CAJIZY010000004.1, from coordinate 141,997 downwards.
GGACGCAACAATCGGCCTTTGTATCGCTGCATTTAAAGCGACGCTTGTGATGCTGATATTCATGCACCTTAACCACGAGCGTCCGATGGTTTATTTTTTCTATACTCTCGGATTAGTGATGGCATTTTTCTGTATGTGGTTGATTGGTTGGTCGATAAGCGATCCTATCGAATTTGGGAATGAGTCCTACAGCGATGGCTTCTACGATCCATCTAAACCGGCGACGGACGTTCATGGTCGATGAGCTGAAAACTAATTATAACAAGACATGTCGATCAAAGGGTTCCATCTTATTTTTATCGCGATAGCTTCGCTGTTCTGTGCTGGTTTTGGAGTATGGGCGTTGTTCCTTGATGAGCAATCCTCCGGATCTGGTGTTAAAGTTTTTGGCATATTCACTCTAGCTGCTTCTGCAGGCTTAATCGTCTACGGTTTTTACTTCAGAAGAAAATCGAAGAACATCATCGTCTAGATCTCAGAAAATTATGATTACATCATCCTCAATTCTTGCGTGTGCCACTTGTGCGAACTCTTTCAAGCATGGCGGCCAAGATGCCGCAGGCTGGGCGATTGCCTTGATGCTTCTTGTGATTGTTCCTCTCATTACCATGGTTGTTTGGTTCATGGTGAAAATTGCAAAACGTGAGCGCGTCGGTTTGGATTCTCAGTATTGCGATGATTATGTCGCCCCCCCTAATAACTCCTAATTTTTATACCCATGTTTACCTTACTCAATTGGTCAAAATGGCTCGGGATTCCCGAGAATTACTCCGATCACGGCGGCAATGTCGACCACCTCATCGATATTGTTCACTGGTTTATGTTCGCGCTCTTTATTGGGTGGACTCTTTTCTTCCTATTCTGCCTTTGGAAGTTTAGGGCCTCGAAGAATGCTAAGGCTAGCTACCACGGTGTCACAAATCACGTCTCTAGTCATCTGGAGATTGGGGTAGTGATTATCGAAGCTGTTCTTCTGCTCGGATTTGCTTTCCCTCTCTGGTGGGAGAGGACCGATAATTTTGAGGAGGTCACGCAGACCGATCCCGCTCGGGTTCGTGTCGTGGCATACCAGTTTGGATTTGGTTACCACTATCCCGGTGAGGATGGAAAGTTCGGCCGCATTGACCGGACCCTTGTGAGCCGGCCGGGAGATCCCTGTATCGACCCAGATGATCCAAATGGCTACGACGATTTCGTTTCAGGCATTTTGAAATTACCGGTTAAGCGCAATGCCATCCTCCAAGTCACTTCAACAGATGTGATTCACAACTACTCAATCGTGCCGATGAGGATCCAACAGGATGCAATTCCGGGACGTGACATTCCAATGTGGTTCATGCCAACTAAGGAGCTTGAAACCTATGTAGTGTGCGGTCAGCTCTGCGGTGAGAACCACGCGAATATGCGCGGGGTTATGGAGGTTGTAAGCCAAAAATCCTACTCAAGTTGGGCTGCTGAACAAAGCAAGGCATCTCTCGAGAAGTCCCAGGAGGCTCTCGAAGCTGACAAGGCGGGGCTTGCACAAAATTAGATCTTCCTCACTCGTATTAATGATAGCCGGAGTGGCAACGCCGGCTGTTTGTCGGGCTAAAAAGGTGCTTATTTTACAGCACTTGACCGCGGTGCTACCTTTCCTCCCATGAATAAGTCGGCTGGGTTCTTTTTGGTGGCCACTTTGGCGTTGGCTTCCTGTGGAGACTTGCTTGAGGTGAGGACAATCAGGCCGAAGGCTCAAAGATCATCAAAATTCAGCGAAGGTGAAAATGGGGGGTCGGGAATGGGCGGGTATGCAAATGCGAAGATCAAGAAGGAGAGTGAAGACATCGCTGTTGGAATGACTCCGGAAGTGGCTGGATACTTGCCTGAGAAGGTGGGAGATAACGTGGTAGTAGGAGATATGAAGCTCCCATCAGACGATGACTTTGAATGGGCCCCGATGAGTCTGGATACTGAGTTTAAGCTTGGCGACAGGTTTAAGAATCGTCCCAAAAAGAAAGATTCTTGGGTTGCCAGTTATCGAGAGGCTCGGCGTGAATCAATGCGCGAGGGAAAGCCCTTATTAATATGGTTTACCAAAACAGGGAGTCCGGGTAGTCCGATGTGCGCCCGCTTGCAGCGTGAGGTTTTTGCAAAGGCTGACTTTGAAAAATGGGCTAAGGAAAAATTGGTGCGGTTAAAAATTGATGCGACCGGCGGCAAACGGGAGGTGGATGAATTTGGCCAGTTGACTGGGTCAGTTACCGCTCGGCGCAAGTATGCCGAACGATTAAAGAAGCAGTTCGATGTCTTGGGCTATCCAACCTTGGTTGTGCTTCAACCTGATGGCGCGGTTTACACTCGCGAGCGCGGCTTTAGTCGGGGCGGAAAATCCGAACTATGGGGGAAATTAAAAAATGCAGCTCTCACAATTGATCACAATCATGGGGTATGGGAGCGAAAGATGGCAAAAAGAGGATATCGGAAGTGGCTGGGAATGAATGATGAAGTGGTCTTCGCTAAATTGACCCGTTACTACAACGGTAATCTCTGGCTCACCGAGCCTGATGGGAATGTCGTTAAAACATCCCAAAAATATCTCTCCAAAAATGATCGGGGATGGATCATCGCGGAAAAGGAGAAGAGAGGGCTTTGAGTTTTTGTTGGGGGGGATGGACGGTCACAAAAAAAGAACCGTATAGAGGTCTGCCCAATCTTTTTTCAGTTGCTCGTCTGGCTGGCAACACGGATAAAACTTCTTGGATCATCACCCTCGTAAATGATGTGGCGGAGCTTGAAGTTGGGACCAAGGTTCGAATCACTATCAACTATTTCCAGCTGGGTGTTCACCCAATTTTGAAGGTCTGTACTGCGTTGCACCACAAAGCTGTAGGTAGGATCATTAATTCTTACATTGACTGATATGGTGCCGGTCGTTGTGTCGTGCAAAGTGATCGGAGTGATTGCCGAATCAGCAGGATTCCCGCCAAAGAGGTATTCGTCCAAGTTAGAAAAAGTGTCGCCATCGCTATCATCTCCAGCCGCCGCTCCCGCTAGTCCCAGATTGGTAAGGAAGATACTGAATGCGGTTTGGGTTTGAACGTAAGGGGTGAAATCCTGAGCTTGATCGACTTCTGATCCGAGTGGCGCGAAAAGGTTTGGAGAACCAAAGGTAGAGCCCGATGAACCATCATCGTATCCCAGAAGTGTTTCAGAGGCATCATCGATTGAAGAAACTTCAGAAGAGGCATCGTTTTCGAGTTCGAGGATTTCAGAGTTACCGACACCATCAAGTGGTGCAATTCCTTCACCGGCAGGTCCGAAAATAATGGTGCCGGTGGAGTCCTTGAGGATGAAGGCAGTGTTACTGGAATTGATCCGAATGTCATCGAGGTTGGTCCCTGTGATGAAACCTGGTGTTCCAAGATGGATGTTTGTCCACGCATAACCGGCAGTGGTGATTTTATTGACGCGATTGATTTCGGTATCAAGTCCACCGGCTATGCTGTTCCGTTCGATGAATGTCAGTAAGGTGCCGTGGGGAATTGAAGACCAGGTAGCGGCATCGCTCAGAACAACCGTAGTGGAAGCTGCAAACTTTCCCGAAGGAGCAATTTTTCCAACTTCGATAGTCCAGTCGGTTAAGTTGATTGTTCCAGGTGTGTCGTCACCCACGACCGCGAGTTCAAACCAATTCCCACCGTTTCCGACGATTCGGCCGAAGTGAGAGTCGGAGGAAGCCGGAGCTCCGTCTCCATCTGCGGCGGCGGTGCCACCATTTAAATAACGATCGGGCTCGACCGCATTATATTCATTAAGGACGACGGTGGGCGAGGGGTGTAGGACTTCGAGTAGAAAGACGAGATAGCTAAGATTGTTTGCGGCGGAACCACTATCGATTTGGATGGCTACTTCGTAGGTGCCTATGTCGGCGGTGGTCAGCAGGCGATTACTTGCAAGAGTCAGAGTGGCTCCGTCGATTGTCATTTCTATGAAGTCGGGCATCGCGAGGCTCGTCACGCTGTGGGCTGAGTCGAAAAAGCTGGCTTCAGCGCTGTAACTTCCTCTGACTGCCTTGGTGGTGGAGATCGGAGTGATTTGAGGGGGGCTGCTTACGGCAAGGAAGCCATTAAAAAGCTGGACTGTTAAATCATTACTCCAGCGATTGGGTCGACCATAGCTGGAGGAGCTCCCGTCGTCGTAGTTTATATTGAGAGGATTAGTTGAAGCGGAGGGGTTGGCTTCCAAGCGGAAGACCTCGCTGTCGCCGACCGCGATCGGTTCGTCGCCAATTCCATTGTTATTTGAATCGGAGAGGGCGATGTTTTCCCCTGACGGACCGTAAATGATCTTATCGGCGGCATTTTTCCACGTGAATCGGGTATCATCACTGCCGATGGGAGAACTGAGAGGGTGGGTGCTGTTGACCTGATCAATGACAATAGAATCGTGCATCCAGATATTGGTCCAAGCATAGCCATCGATATTAAGCCTAGAGGTTTGATTGAAGCTCGTGCCAAGGTAACGGTTGCCTTCAGAGAAAGTGAGAATAGTACCGGCAGGAATACTTTCGAGCGCGACATGATCTGCGAGTTTGAGGATCTGGGTGCTATTCTTATTCGTTATTTCAAGAGTCCATTTTCGGATATCCGAGTTTTGGGTGACTACAAATTCAACCCAAGCCCCTCCATTACCTTCGATCCGGGAGAAGAAAGAATCGAAAGGCGCGCCGGCCTCGAGTTCGTCACCGCCACCAAGATATTCCTCGGTGCTCACGGCATTGTATTCGTTCAGGATGATGGGAGTCAGAGCTGGGAGAACATCGATTTGGTATGTTTGAGATTCTTCGCGATTTGTGTTGTCGACAGCGATAACTTGAAAAGTATGTGACCCGATATCGTTGTTGGTTGGAGTGCCAGTAAACCTACCAACACCGTTGCTCACTGAAATCAAGCTCAGCCAGGCTGGAGCATTTGAAAGAGAGAGTGAGATGGTGTCTCCGGGGTTTGGGTCAATCGATCGAACTCGGTATTCCGATACCGAAAGCGAAGAGCCCGCGATGACGCTTGTCTGGAAGGGCATCACAAAAAATGGAGGAAGGGGCGCTGGAACATCCGAGGAAATTCCTGGAGAAGCAACATCGTCGCTCGGATCGTCGCTTTCGTATGCCCCAAGAACACTATTACTGCTAAGCCCCCCAGGAACGGATTGACCATCATTGTATTTCGCGAAGCTGAATCCTTCGGTGGCCGCTCCAAAGGTAAACCGGTCGATTAATCCTCCACTGTTGTTGAAAAGGTTGACCTCGTCCCCCGCAGAGCCAAGGCCTGGGAAGTTGCTGATTTCGGCGTTGGCAATGACACGGATAGGGAGATCAAGATTCCATAGAGAGCGGAAAGTGGTGTTGGAAGCTTCGTTCAGCACAATCATCGAGGCTCCAGACTGCAGCACGTAAGCAGGAAACCCCCCGGATGCCCCAGCAAGGCGGTCGTCGTCGTCGAAGCTGTATCCTGCTACGTTTATGGCCGTTGATCCCGTGTTGGTGATCTCGAACCAATCGCCATTGGCAGCGGTATCTGAGTGATTGCTATTCGACATGACCTCGGTGATTCTCAATTGGGCACTAAGTGGGAGGGCAAGAGCTGGGAAGAGCAGGAGGGTCTTGATCATGTTGTTAATAGAAGTAAGGTAGTTTTTCTTTTCGTGAGTTAAAGAGGAAAGAATTTCACGAGAACTTGTTTGATGATTTGGTGTTGAGACTTTCCATTTGTTGAGGGAATCTCACGCATGGCAGTCGCATTCGCATCACTGGGGACAGGGTTAATAGTCGGCTTGATTTTCACTGCTTGCAAATTACCACTTCCAGCCCCGCCGTTTTTTGCTGGAGTCATGGGGATTGTGGGCATTTGGGGAGGGAGCAAATTATGGCTCTTGCTCGAGCAAGCCTTAAACCGCTAAACACGATGTTAATTCAGGAAATTATTAGAAAGAAGCGGGACGGTCAGGCTCTGAGCCGTGATGAGATTAGGTATTTTACCCGAGGAATCGGCAATCAATCGATTTCGGAGGGGCAAATCGCCGCTTTTGCGATGGCTGTCTTTTTCCGGGGGATGTCGCTTGATGAACGGGTAGCCTTGACCGAAGGAATGCGGGACTCGGGAGAGATTCTTGCGTGGGACGATCTGGATGGACCGGCGATCGACAAGCACTCGACTGGCGGGGTGGGTGATAATGTTTCTTTGATGCTAGGGCCGTTGGTCGCAGCCTGTGGTGGCTATGTCCCTATGATTTCGGGTCGCGGGTTGGGACATACCGGTGGGACGCTCGATAAGCTTGATAGCATTCCGGGATACCAAACGATGCCATCTAATCAGGTGTTTCGCAGAGTCGTGAAGGATTGCGGGGTTGCCATTATTGGTCAAACTGCTTCGCTGGCCCCCGCAGACAAACGATTTTATGCCACCCGCGATATTACGGCGACGGTAGAGTCGCTTGACTTAACCAAAGCAGCACGGCCAAAAAGCTGGCGGCGGGTTTGACTCAGACTGGATGTTAAAACAGGGAGCGGAGCCTTTATGAAAGACTATCCTGATTCGGTGGCGCTCGCTGAAAGTATTGTAGGGGTTTCCAATGGGGCGGGACTCAAAACGAGTGCTCTTGTGACCGATATGAATGAATCCTTGGCGGGAACGGCGGGCAATGCACTCGAGGTTTTGGATGCCGTAAAATTTTTGAGAGGGGAGAGCGACCGCTCGCGGCTCGAAACTGTGGTGATGAGCCTCTCCTCCGAGTTGTTAGTTCTGGGAGGTTTGGCGAAGGATCGGGATCAAGCGCGCCGTGATCTGGGGCGAGCTTTGAATTCTGGGAAGGCAGCACAGATCTTTGGTCAAATGGTCGAGGGACTGGGTGGACCCGGCGATTTCGTAGACGAACCCGAGAAGTACCTTCCCAAGGCGGAGGCGATTGTTGAGGTGAAATCGCCCGGAAGTGGCTGGGTGGCGCAAATTGAGACCCGTGAGCTTGGCTTAGCGGTGGTCGAACTGGGCGGTGGAAGGCGGCGGGCGGAAGATGAAATCGACCATGCTGTCGGATTGTCAGAGCTGCCCCAGTTGGGGCAGCAGGTGAGTGAGGGGGATTGCTTGGCTTTGGTTCACGCCAGTTCGGTAGAGAAGGCCGAACTGGCTGTCGCAAAAGTTCAGTCCGCAGTGACGTTGAGGAATACGGTGTCTAGTGGACAACCCGTAGTTTACGAGGTTATCGAGGGATGAAGATCGAAAAAGACCGCAGGCGAACCCGCGGTCTTTGAAAGGTTGGTCAGTAGGAAGTGGCTCAGTCAGTGTAAGCTGGAGCACCGTGCTCGGCGGCAACATCCCTTCAGCTTCTTCCTCGTCATCATCTACACCTCCATAACTATTTTCAGAATGTAGAAGACTACGAATGAGAAGACGAAGGCGAAGGCGCAGACAGAAACAATTCCAGTGAGCTGAACGATGAGGTCACCACCACCGAAGATTGCAACTGCTAATGTTCCCCATATCCCGCAAACCCCATGAACCGAAATAGCCCCAACAGGATCGTCAATCTTCAGTTTGTCAAAGAAAAGGATAGAAACAACGACTAATCCTCCGGCGATCAGGCCAACTAAGATTGATGAAGTAGTTCCGATGACGTCCGGGCCAGCTGTGATACCAACAAGTCCGGCCAAGAATCCGTTCAGTGCCATTGAGAGGTCGGGTTTCTTAAGAAGTCCCCAACCCACGATTATTGAACCAACGGCACCACCAACGGCAGCGAGTGCTGTAGTTGTCACAACGTATGAGACTGATGCTGACTCGACCGAAAGGACAGAACCTCCGTTGAAACCAAACCATCCAAAGAAAAGGAGAAAAACGCCGATAGCTGCCATTGGCATACTGTGTCCAAGAATAGGCCTCACACCGTTCGCGGTGTATTTTCCGGCACGGGGTCCGAGGACAATGGCACAAGCAAGAGCTGCGAATCCACCGAATGCGTGAACAACAGTCGATCCAGCGAAGTCAGCAAATCCCATTCCATTGAGGAAGCCACCACCCCAGTGCCACGATCCGGCCCAAGGATACGCAATTCCGACCAAGATGACCGAAAAAATCATGAAACTCGTTAGCTTGACGCGCTCAGCAACAGCACCCGAGACGATGGTAGCTGCCGTGGCGGCAAACATTCCCTGGAAGAGGAAGTCGGTCCAGACGGTGTAGGCCTCGTAGTAGAGGTTTGTTTCAAACAAGAGCTTTTGGTCGGCACCGTGACCAACCATCGATCCCATCGCGAAAAAACCTTCACCGTCCCAGCCAGGATAGTGAGCATTGAATCCCCAAAAATAGTAGGTGAGGAGACCTATGGAAATAATCCAGCAGTTCTTGAACAGAATATTCACAACGTTCTTCTTTTGACAAAGACCCGACTCAAGGGTGCAGAATCCGAGGTGCATCAGGAAGACCAGAAAGGCTGCGATAAGAACCCAAATGTTATCAATCCATATTTGTTAGAATAGGTTGGTCGACTTCCAAACGTTATCGTAAAGGGCCGCATTACCTTCTTCGCCAACTCCGGTCAGTTTTTCCTTCGCGGCATCACCGGTTTCTTCATCGCCAACAGCGTCAGAGATGGTTGACCAGACAGTATTGGCATCGTCGGTAACATAGCTTTCCCAAGCAGGTGCTTTGTCTTCGTCATCACCAGCCTCGCTGGCCGCTTTGACGAACTCTTCCGTCTTGGAGATGATAGTATCAAAGTCCATTGCGGCGTTTGATTCGCCGAATCCGGCGAGGATACTGACTGCTAAGGTTAGCAGCCATGCCTTTGTCATTTTTTGTGTTAGCTTTCGCATCTTTTTTTTTGGGTTCGAGTTGAACAACAGGAAGTGAGCAACGGGTGTGCCACGCTATGATGAGCAGAATTCATGTCTGGCATGAAAAATGCTTCACCGTAATTCCCGACCTAAATAGTTCGGAATACAACTCGACAAATTATGACGAAATACCGCCATTCCATGAAATCCTTCGGAGCATTCTTAGCAATGCTGTTCCTTAGTTCAGGCTCTCTTTGGGCTCAGGGTGAGAACCCAATCGACACCGGAAATACAGCCTGGATGATCACCGCTACGGTTCTTGTGCTGATGATGACTCTTCCTGGCTTGGCCCTTTTTTACGGCGGGTTGGTGAGATCTAAAAACGTCCTCTCGGTATTGATGCATTGTTACGCGATCGCGGCATTAGCGTCGATCATGTGGGTGGTCTTTCTTTACTCGATGTCCTTTGACAACCAAGGTGGAAAATGGGTCGGAGGACTCAGCAAGTCTTTTCTTGAGGGCGTAGGATTGGATAGTGTTACCGGTGGGATTCCCGAGACTGTTTTTGTAATGTTTCAAATGACTTTCGCTATCATTACTCCAGGGTTGATTGTCGGAGCGTTTGTCGAACGCATGAAGTTCGTTGCGGTGATGGTTTTCACAGCCCTTTGGTTGGTCCTTGTCTATGCTCCAGCCGTCTTCTGGGTTTGGGGTGGCGGGATTATGGCCAGTTGGGGTGTGATTGACCTTGCTGGAGGAATTGTGGTTCACGCAACTGCTGGCGTATCTGCGCTAGTCCTAGCAAAAATGATCGGTCCCCGCCGAGGATTTCCGAAGCAGCTTCAGCCACCCCATAGTCCGGGACTTGTGATGATAGGAGCCTCTCTTCTCTGGGTGGGTTGGTTTGGTTTCAATGCCGGTTCGCAGGGCGGCGCCAGCGGAGCGGCAGGGATGACAATGCTAGTGACTAATATCTCGGCTGCCACAGCCGCGCTGGTTTGGTGCCTCGTGGAGCGAATCCAAACAGGTAAAACCGGTGTCGTTGGAATCGCGACTGGAATGGTGGCTGGATTAGCTACGATAACGCCGGCTTCAGGCAACGTTGGGCCAATGGGGGCTCTTTTGATTGGGCTTTTGGCCGGAGTCATTTGTTACTTCATGTGCGGAGTTGTCCGTCACAAATTGAATATTGATGACTCACTCGATGTCTTTGCGGTGCACGGGGTGGGCGGCATTTTAGGGACGATTATGGTCGCATTTCTCGGTGCTGAGGGTGTCCTCGGAGGCTTGGGACTCAGTGAGAATCCTGAAACTGGTGAAACTTATTCTAGTATCGAGCAGCTCATTGTTCAGCTAAAGTCATTGGGGATTACCATCGTGTGGTCCGCAGTCGCGACAATCATCATTGTTCTAATTATTAAGAAGACTGTGGGCTTAAGGGTTTCGGAAGAGGTTGAGGCGGAGGGTCTTGATTCTGCCGAGCACGGCGAAACGGCCTATAACTTTGATGCTTAATTCTAAGTTTGGGGAGTAGGCTAAGATTAGAGACAAAAAGCGGGGCCTAACTGGTCTCGCTTTTTTTTGTGGATATTAGGCCTGTTTAGGATCTTAGACTTCAAACGAATTGGTGATGGTTTGAAAAATAAATAAACGAGCGATTTCATAATATAAGGGTTGGGCGAGAGGTCAGATGAGAAGGCCCAAAAACGAAAGGTATTTTGGCAAAATGTATTTTTCATACAAATGAAGTAACGCAAGTGAGAATAGGCGCGTCACACTTTGTAGAGGCTTGAGTTTACATTGTGATGACGATGTTTCAGCGAAAAGCAAAGTTCCAGTCGCTTTACGAAAGATAAAACTATGAAAACACCCCCCCAAAAATCAAAAGTCAGCTCTTCACGCTATGATGCGGACAGCAGCTTAAGGCTCTACATGCGCGAGATCAGTGAGACTCCCTTGCTAACTTCAAAGGAAGAAGTCGAATTAGCAGGCCTAATCAAAAAGGGTGATCAGGATGCCAGGACGCGAATGATTAAAGCCAACTTGCGTCTCGTCGTGAAAATTGCGCAGGATTATTCAAACTATGGGCTTCCTCTCATGGATTTAATTTCGGAGGGCAATATCGGGCTAATGAAGGCTGTCGAGCGCTTTGATCCGGCAAAAGGTGGAAAACTCTCAACTTATGGATCTTGGTGGATCAAGCAGTCGATTAAGCGAGCCCTTGCCAACCAAAGCAAGACGATCCGTCTTCCAGTTCACATGGTGGATAAAATTGCGAAATTACGCCGTGTCATGACTCTGCTTGCCGAATCTTATGGTCGCGAGCCCACCGACGAGGAATTATGCGGGGAAACTGGAATGGCTCCAAGAAAGCTCTCGCTCCTGAAACGGGCAGCACAGCGGCCAACTTCTTTGGACTCGCCTGTGGGGGACGAGGAACGCTCAAGTTTCGCGGAAATCATTGGCGATGAACATGCCGAAAATCCTTTTGAGGTGCTTTCTGAAAAAAATATGCTCAATCAGATCGATTCTCTGCTCGAGGTTCTCGATGAGCGCGAATCAAAGATTATTGAGGCCCGGTATGGTCTTTGTGGTAAAACCGCAAAGACATTAGAAGAAGTTGGGTGCGAATTTAAGGTCACCAGGGAGAGGATCCGCCAATTGCAAAATATTGCCCTTGATAAAATGCGGAAAAGCCTGCGTATAAGAGAGGAGCCAAAGGAGGTTTTTCTCGCGAGAAAGGCTTCTTGAGGTTAGATAACACAATCCATTGCGATTGGGATCGTAGGTGTGAAGAGCGGCAGGGGTGACCCTGTCGCTCTTTTTCTACAAAAATGAGGGAGCCCTCTTAATTGTCAATTCACAGGGCGGAGCGGGTGGATGCTAACTGGAACACCCGGGCTGTAGAGTTGTGAGGTGGGTTCGTCTCCGACTGAGAAGTTTTCCCATTCTAAGGGGGCCTTACTTTTCTTCCCGACTCGAGCCTTAGTGAATTGATAGGGTGAGTGGTGAACTTGACCACAGTGGATTTTTCCGCCCCGTGATTCTGAAAAGAGGAGGTAGCGCTCGAGAAGGAAAAATTCTAGTGACCCCGGCTTTGCCGTTTGGAGGTGGCCGGAGCCTTCGTAATCAAATACGGCTTTCTCCTCGCAATCTTTACGCTGACAGCGATAGATCGAGCCTTCGGTCGACATTTGAGCATGCTGATAGGGAAGGTGGAAAAATTTACGAGCGACCTCCACCGCAATTGGCTGGTCGCAATCGAGTGAAAAAAACCAGACTCCGGGCTGCCCTCGCTCGTCGTGCACATACGCGCGGACGTTTAATTCGAGAAAATTGGAAAGTCCGGGCATCGTTGGTAGAAAGCGTGGCCGAACCTTTCTCATGAAAAAAGGGACCAGACCGAGGTAGGTTTTCCCTTTATGTAAATCGACGGAGAGGCGATCGGGAATTCGTTTCGCGATTTCCTGTGCATCGATTTCCCAATGGAGGAAAAGGAGATTGCTCCAAGTTTGAAACATCACAGGAGAGCTTGCAGGCTTTTCGCGGACGGCGAGACGGTCCTCTAGGGTCGGAATTCTCATTGGGAGTTCATAGATACTCGCATTTCCGCTGTGAGCAACGCTTGCATTTCCTCCACTGACCTGCTTTATCTGCGCCCTCCATGGCAGACGAAAAAGACCGCAAAACCCTCGAAGAGCGCCACCAGATGTCGGATCTGGAGCGCCTGCGCCACTCCTGCGCTCACGTGCTGGCGACCGCGGTTTCACGGATTTGGCCGGATGCTCAGTTTGCCGCCGGACCCCCGGTTGAAGGTGGTTTCTATTATGATGTTGATTTAAAGCATCGGATTTCGCCCGATGATTTTTCGCAGATCGAGGCTGAGATGAAGAAAGTTGTGAAGGAGAATTCTTCTTTCGAGCGAATGGTGGTGAGCCGTGACGAAGCAATGTCCTTGGCAAAGGCAGGTCGTTTGGCTGCGGTTAGTGAGCGTGAGGTCGAATCGGTTTTTAAAGTGGACCTCCTTAATGACATTCCGGAAGACGAAGAAATATCGATCTTTAAGAATGGCGATTTTTGGGATCTTTGCGCCGGTCCTCACGTGGGCCGGACCGGTAACTGTAAGGCCTTTAAGGTAATGTCAGTCGCCAGTGCGTTTTATAAAGGAGATAAAGATCAGCAATCCCTCCAGAGAATTTATGGGACTTGTTTCAAGAATCGCACGCTTCTCGACGAGCATCTCGAGCGACTTGAAGAGGCAAAAAAGCGTGATCATCGTCGCTTAGGCAAAGAGATGAACCTTTTTGCTTTTGATGAATCAGTGGGGCAGGGCCTTCCACTTTGGAAACCAAAAGGCGGAATTATTCGTCGTGAACTTCAGGACTTTATTACCGAGGAACTCGACAAGCAGGGATATTTTCAAGTGTTCACGCCGCACATCGGCAAATTAGGTCTGTATCGAACATCGGGACATTTCCCGTATTACGAGGATAGCCAGTTCCCGCCTATCGTGGAGCGAGATGCCATGAAAAAGCTTGGGGAAGAAGGGGCGAAGTGTAGTGATTTAGTTAATTTCATCTCGACCGGTGAAATCGAGGGCTTTCTTCTCAAGCCGATGAATTGTCCTCATCACATCAAGATTTTCGACAGTGAGCATCGTTCCTACCGTGATCTTCCGGTGCGACTAGCGGAGTTTGGAACGGTTTATCGGTGGGAGCAATCTGGTGAGCTTGGCGGATTGACTCGTGTTCGTAGCTTCACTCAGGATGATGCACATATATTTTGTACTCCTGAACAATTAGATCAAGAGTTTAAAAATGTAATAGACCTTGTATTATACGTATTTGGTTCTTTAGGTTTTGAAGATTTTACTGCACAGGTTTCTATAAGAGACAAAGACAACCCAGATAAGTACATCGGAGATTTAAAAACATGGGAAATAGCAGAAAATGCAATTATAAGTGCTGCATCAGACAAAGGGTTAAATTATAAGATTGTAGAAGGTGAAGCAGCATTTTATGGCCCTAAATTAGACTTCATGGTAAAAGATGCTTTAGGCCGAAATTGGCAACTTGGAACAATACAAGTTGATTATAATCTACCAAAACGTTTCGATTTAACCTATAAAGGAGCAGATAATCAGCTTCACAGACCCGTAATGATTCATCGCGCACCTTTTGGAAGTTTAGAGAGATTTGTTGCAATTTTATTCGAGCACTTTGAGGGTAAATTTCCGACTTGGCTCGCTCCCGAGCAGGTGAGAATTCTTCCAATTTCGGAAAAATATTCCAAAGAAGCCGATAAGCTAGCAATGGAACTTTCCGAGGCCGGGGCTCGTGTTTCGGTCGACCATGCGGGTGACAAAATTGGCGCCAAGATTCGCCTTGCGCGCATGGATCGAATTCCTTATCTTGCCGTCCTTGGTGCACGTGAAGTGGAAGAAAACTCCGTGAGTGTGCGCCATCGGGATCAAGGCGATCTCGGCAGTATTTCAACGAATGATTTCGTCAGTAAGATTTCCCAAGACATCTCCAGTCGCTCGCTTTAATGATCGGCTGTCATCCATTTGCGTGTCCCACGTATGAGAGATGGTGCTAGCATGTGCCGTTTCTCGGCTGATTTTAATCCTCTCGGATTCAAGGTGGCTTCGTGCCTGCCTGAGTTCTCCCCCTCATAACCACAACCTGCCAAGACCATAGCTAAGAAGAAAAAAAAGTTCAAAAGAGCACGCCGGGATATGACCCGAGTGAACGATCGAATTCGTGCTCCTAAGATCCGTGTTGTTTACGGTGAAGATAGTCAACAGCTCGGTGTCATGACGACTCGTGAAGCGATCGATAAGGCCAAATCAGTGGGACTTGATCTCGTTGAGATTGCCCCCAAAGCTGATCCTCCGGTTTGCCGAATCGTGGATTATGGAAAATATAAGTATGAGCAGTCTAAGCTGAAAAAGACTTCAAAAAGCAAAGGTCCGGTAAAGATGAAGGAAGTGAAATTTCGCGTCCGCACCGAGGAGCATGATTATAATATTAAGTGTGCTCGTGCTGAGAAGTTTCTCGATGAGGGCAATAAGGTTCGTGTGCAGCTTCAATTTCGTGGTCGCGAGAATGCCCACCGCGATATTGGGTTTGAGGTCATGGAGCGGGTCAAAGACGATCTTGCTGGAATGTCCCACGTTGATATGGAGCCCAAGTTAGCTGGTCGTGCGATCGGAATGGTTCTCTCACCGATTGCAGCTGAAAAACGTGAGCGCCGATTCATGCTGTCGCACGGGGAGCTTATCCATGAGGACGAGGCTAAGGATCATGAATTTGACGACTCGGATGACATTGAGAAAGAAGAAGGTCACGAAAGCGAAGAGAGTCACGAGGACGGAGATGAGTAAAGTCTTCCCTAAATCCTTCGATGCTTATTCTGTTTGATATCGATGGTACTCTAGTGGATGCCGGAGGCGCGGGATTGGCCGCTCTTCAGGGCGCTGCGGTTGAAGTTTTTGGCGGAGCAGGTCCGCCTCTCGATCTCGCCGGTAGTACTGACGGTGCAATTCTTCGTGGATTTTTTGAATACTTCGGGCGTCAATACGACCCGGCAGTTGAAGGTGGATTTTATCAATCCTATCTCTCTCGAATAAGTGAAAATTTGCAAAACCCCAACCATGGAGGTCGCCTTCTGGGGGGCGTGAAAACGCTGTTAGCTTCCTTGAGAGAAGAAGGTCATTTTTTAGGGCTTCTGACTGGGAATATCGAAAGAGGAGCCATGCTCAAAGTTGCTCATTATGGGATCGCCGATTATTTCCAATTTGGTGCCTATGGGGATGATCACTGGAACCGGAATAAGCTAGGTCCAATCGCTCTGGAGCGGGCCGAAAAATCGACAGGGATGCGATTCTCGCAGGATGAAATTCTTGTAATTGGCGATACTCCTAAGGATGTCGCCTGTGCTCATGCTTTTGGAGTAAAATGTGTCGCGGTTGCAACCGGTAATTTTAACGAAGAGGAGCTTGTTGCCTGCGGGGCGGATCGGACTGTTCCTAATCTTGAGGGATTCTCACTTTAGAGTTTCTGGTCACAAGGGATCTTCTCCGGTCACTTGTTTAAGACTCTTTTCTAAAATCGAAAATCAGATCCAAAATAGAGTTTTCGTGCGGTTTCGTTGTTAACCAATTCTTCTGAAGACCCTTCAATCATTACTTTCCCTTCGACTAGAAGAGATGCGTGATCAACAATGTCTAGTGTTTCACGTACTTGGTGGTCGGTGATTAGAATGGAAAGGCCGTCGGTATCTCTGAGTTCACGAATAATTTTGTGAATTTCCTGTACTGCAATGGGGTCAATCCCGACGAAAGGTTCGTCGAGCAGTAGGAGTTTTGGTTCGGTGCAAAGACAGCGGGCGAGAGAGAGGCGTCTTTTTTCACCGCCCGAAAGGGCCAGTGCCATTGATTTATGTACATGTGTGATCCCGAAGCGCTCAAGTAGGAAATCGGCCCGTTCGTGACGTTGTGTTTTTGACATCCCTTTGCGGGTCTCAAGGACAGCAAGGAGGTTGTCCTTTACGCTGAGTTTTCGAAAAATTGATTCTTCCTGAGGAAGGTAACCCATCCCGTGTCGTGCCCGCTTGTGCATGGGTTGGCGGGTAATTTCCTCTGAGAGAAAGGAAACTCGACCTTGGTCGGGGCGAACCAAGCCAGCGACCATATAAAAGGTGGTGGTTTTTCCCGCTCCATTAGGTCCGAGTAATCCTACGATTTCTCCTTGATTTACACGGAGTCCTACTTCATCGACTACTTTTCTGCCGCCGTATGATTTTTGGAGTCCTTGGACTTCAAGGAGTGGGGATTGGGTGCTCATGTGTTCCTTATTTTTTTTCTGGGGCTTGTGGAGGGAATCCGACCTTTGTGAGCCAGCCAGTAGGACTCCATTCGACAAAAAGCATTCGGCCTCTAACTACTGCTTTGATCCATGCGTCATCTGAAATTGAAGTCATGGCGTAGGAGGTGGCTTTATCACTTTTGTCGGTGACATCGCCCATCATGAAGCCGATTTTTTTCCC
This sequence comes from Akkermansiaceae bacterium, assembly GCA_905181965.1. Taxonomy (GTDB): domain Bacteria; phylum Verrucomicrobiota; class Verrucomicrobiia; order Verrucomicrobiales; family Akkermansiaceae; genus SW10. Next base: position 125,145 of record CAJIZY010000004.1, on the reverse strand, counting down.
ACGAAGAGTGATCGTGGAGTTTTCTAACTCACCTCCTTTACTCATTTCATAGAGAGCGTTGTCTCCTCCCATATAGACTTTTTGTCCGTCTTCAGTCTTGCCGTTAACCCTGACATTTCCACCCGCAGTAAATTGTTTAAGCTCTCCAAATCCACCAAATTTAGCGAGTGGGTCTTTCTTTGATTCCTCGGGTGGAAGTTTTTTTTCAGCTTCTTTCTTCTCAGGAGGGTAGAACAGAGCTTTGAGCTGTTTGTCGCAGGTCATGGTCAGTCCTTTACCTTGGATTTTCACTTTCCCTAGGTAATCAATTTCGTAGGATTCTCCATCAAGGTAGATTCCTTTGCTACAGGAAATGAGCAGAGTGTCTGGTTCTGGTTCAAAAAGTCCCTTGAGGGGGTCTTCGATTTCATCTTGGGAAGGCGCCAGAGAGTCGGGTTCGGAAATCAGGGTGGATTGGCCGGCCGAATCTAAGAAGTCCACCATACGTTTAGCGGTTGCTAGGTTACGTGCTTCGGCTTTTTCGTAACTTTCAATCGCTCCAAGATCAGGTCGTTCCTTTGGGGTTACGAGACGTTCAAAACGCGCAAGATCCTTATCTGTTACGCGGGGAGGGGGGGCTGCAAATAAAATAGGGATGACAGCTAGTAGGATGAGTGGCTGTAATTTCATGGGGCTTTAATATCTTTTTTTTGCGGAATTTTAAATTGCGCGGTGGCCGGCCCGAGTAAGATGGCTTGGCCGGTGGTGAGTGAGAAAATCCCGCCTTTTGATTTGGCAGCAAATTTTCCATTGGATCCAATCATTAGCACCTCGCTTTTGGCAACCAGTTGTTCCTTGTTTACGAGGTAGTCAGCGGATGAGATAACTGTAGTGCTGCGAATAGCTCCCTCTTCATCGAAAAGCCAAACCTTTAGATGTTCACCTTTAAGGATGGTCTTATTGGTCCGAATGTCGTCAGCAACCGTGACTTCTGCTATGGTCAAGAGTGAAACCTTTTTTTGGTCATCGTTATAATAGGGGAGAATGAGATCTTCAATTACAGCTCCTGCAGGCACATTAAGAAGTGATTCCTTTTTTTTCTCGTTAGGATCTTCGGTGTTCGCTTCTTTTTGAATGGTGGGTCTTACGCGTCTCTTTTCCTCCTGGCACGAGGGCAGGATGAAAATCAAAATAAGAAGGAGTGGCTTCATGATTCAGGATGAGCGGCGTGATGAATCGCGAGAAGGCGCGTCAGTACGTTTTCGATTTGATCGAGGGGAATTTGGTTTGGGCCGTCGGAGAGAGCTTCGGCAGGGTTTTCGTGAACTTCCATGAAAACGCCATCGACTCCGGCTGCGATAGCGCTTCGAGCCAAAACGGGAGCAAGCTCGCCGTCGCCCCCGGTTGTTCCTCCGAGTCCTCCGGGACGTTGGACGGAGTGGGTAGCATCGAAAATGACTGGAACTCCTTTCTCTCGCATCCATGGCAGGGATCGCATATCAGCGACGAGGTTGTTGTATCCGAAGGTGGTGCCTCTCTCTGTAATTGCGAATTGATTACAGTCGAAGTGCCGAAGCTTTCCTAAGATAGGGTCGATGTCCCAGGGAGCAAGGAATTGGCCTTTTTTGACGTTGATCGCGCAATCGAGCCGCCGCCGCGAGGAGATCGGTTTGTCGGCAGAGGAAAGCTGGAATTTGTAGAAGGTCGATACTCTTGGCTGCGACTTCAATTTCTTCCGGGGTGTGAACGTCGGTAGTGACAGGCACGCCAAGATCTTTGCCAATTTCACCAAGGATGCGGCACCCTTCTTGAACTCCAGGGCCACGGTAGGAATCCACCGAAGTTCGATTGGCTTTATCGTAAGAGGCTTTGAAGATGAATTTGATCTCGAGTCGGTCAGCGATTTCTTTCAAAGCCCGAGCCATGCGCCAAGCGAAGTCTTCTTCTTCGAGTCCACACGGACCAAGAATAAAAAACGGGTCACCAGAACCGACGGTGAAGTTTCCAAGCTCGAAGGTGTTCATGAATCTGTGGTGTTGAGCGGGTCTGTCGAGACATCGTCTAAAAGTTTACGGAGGTTTTCAGTGGCAACCTTGAGCATGTTATCTTCCGTTTGATTCAAATTACCTTTAGTTTTCTCGGTGAGCATTTCTAAAGAATCTACAACGCTCTTGGCTGCCCGGATGTTTACACTGGTTTCGCCTGTAGCGGGATTTGGGATTCGCCCTAGGAAAAGCCCTCCGTTTTGGGCTTGGAAATAGACAAATGCAGCAAACCGTTCGTCCGGGGTTTCTTCCTCGGAAGGTGAATCACTCATGGATTGAAGGCTATCTGAGCTGATCTGAATTCTCAAGAACTGCCTCTTTCTAAAAATCTTCAAGAAATGCCGGGGTTGTTCCAAGTGCGACAGGTTGTCGTTCTAGGTGCAGGCGAAGTGCGACATTATGACGCGAGCGAGATGGTTTTCGCGCATATTTTCCCTTTAATTTGGGCGTTTCAGTGGTTGGCACATCTCTTGCCAATAGGGATCACAAATCAATTTGGCCAAAGGGCCGCTATTTAAAACCAAATTAACTAGGAAGAAGAAGATCATGGGAAAAATTTTAGGAATCGACCTCGGGACAACAAATTCTTGCATGTCTGTCATGGAGGGTGGTGAAGCCACTGTTCTCGAAAATTCGGAGGGTGCACGTACTACTCCGTCTGTTGTGGCTTTTGCAAAAAACGGAGAGCGTCTTGTGGGTCAGGCCGCCAAGCGTCAGGCCGTCACCAATGCTAAAAACACGGTGTTTGCGGTTAAGCGTTTGATTGGACGTAAGTTCAAAGATGACGGCCGAGGCGCGGGTGCCTTACGATATCGTAAAGGCTGAAAATGGTGATGCGCACATCGAAGTCGAAATAGAGGGTGGGAAAAAGGTCTTTTCGCCCCAGGAGATCGCCGCGATTGTTCTCGGTAAATTAAAGTCTGACGCTGAGTCCAAACTTGGCGAGACAATCACAGAAGCAGTCATTACTGTTCCTGCTTACTTTAATGACTCTCAGCGTAATGCGACGAAGGCTGCTGGAGAAATTGCTGGTGGAATAGTTCTTAGAATTATTAACGAGCCTACTGCAGCTGCACTGGCTTACGGGCTCGATTCAAAAGCTGATCAGAAAGTCGCTATTTACGATCTAGGAGGCGGGACTTTTGATATTTCAGTCATGGAAATCTCTGATGGCGTCTTTGAGGTCCTTGCGACCGATGGTGACACCCAGCTTGGTGGTGATGATTGGGACCAAAAAGTAATGGATTGGTTGGTTGAAAAGTTTAAATCATCAAGGCATTGACCTCTCAGGTCAGCCCGACGCTCTCCAAAGGATCAAAGAGGAAGCAGAGAAGGCCAAAATCGCCCTCTCTTCATCTCAGAATTACGATCTTAACCTGCCATTCATTACGGCGGATGCCACTGGTCCTAAGCACATTCAGGTTGGCCTCAGTCGCAACAAACTTGAACAGCTCACCGATCATCTTTTCACACGCACTAGAAAGCCTGTCACGGATTGTCTTAAGGAGGCTGGAGTGAGCGCTGGTGAACTTGATGAGCTCGTCCTTGTGGGTGGAATGACCCGTATGCCGAAAGTGGTCGAAACCGCGAAGGAATTGGCCAATAAGGACCCTCACCAGGGTGTCAACCCCGATGAAGTGGTTGCAATCGGCGCTGCGATTCAAGGTGGAGTTCTCCAAGGTGATGTGAAGGATGTTCTTCTTCTAGATGTCACCCCTCTTACTCTTTCGATTGAGACTGAGGGCAGCCGTGCGACTGCGATGATCGAGCGCAATACAACTATCCCCGTGAAGAAGTCACAAGTTTTCTCAACTGCAGTTGATAATCAACCCGCCGTGGATATCCGCATTTGCCAGGGCGAGCGTCCGCTCTTTGCTGATAATAAGCTTCTCGGAAACTTCCAGCTCTCCGGGATTGATGGTGCTCCTCGTGGAATGCCCCAGATTGAAGTGACCTTTGATATCGATGCTAATGGAATTCTCCATGTCTCCGCAACCGACAAGAAATCTGGCAAGGAGCAGAAAATTTCGATCGAAGGATCCAGTGGTCTCTCCGAAGAGGAGATCGAAAAAGCAAAGCGAGAAGCCGAAGCTCACGCTGAGGAGGATAAGAAGCGCGCCGAAGCTGTTGACACCAAGAACAAGGCTGAATCGATGGTGTATCAGGTCGAAAAGCAAATCAGCGAACTTCCCGAGGAAGCTCCTGCTGAACTGAAGGAGATGCTCACCGGTAAGTTGGACGTTGTAAAAGGTGCTCTCAAAGCTGAGGATCTTGATCTCATCAAATCCAGCACCGAAGACCTTGAAAAATCACTTGGAGAACTCGCACAGGCGGCTCAGGCCGCTGGTGGAGCCGGAGGACCAATGCCCGATATGGCGGGAGCCCCTGATTTTGATCCCGCTGAAGACGACGATGGCGAGCCCCGACAAGCAAAGGGCAAGGTGGTGGACGCTGAAGTCGTGGACGCTGATAAATAGACCCCTGAAAGAATCTTACTCATCTCCTTGTTTCAAGGGGGTGTGTGAAACAACCAAACAACCAACATAAAGAAAAACATGGCTAGTATTAAACCACTCGGAAACCGCGTCCTCGTGAAGCGGCTTGAAGCAGAAGCAGTCTCAGCTGGAGGCATCGTTCTTCCTGACTCAGCTCAGGAAAAGCCCCAAGAGGCTGAAGTAACCGCTCTCGGTACCGGAGGTACTGATGAAAATGGAAAGGATATCGTATTCGACGTCAGTGTTGGAGACAAAGTTCTTATCTCTAAATACGGAGGCACCGATGTCAAAGTAAACGGGGAAGATCAACTCATCCTATCCCAGTCTGACATCCTTGGTGTCCTAGAAGACTAATCAACCCACTCTTAAACTCTAAACATTAAACAAAGACATGGCTAAACAACTCCAATTCGACGAAGCAGCTCGTCAAGCTCTCCTCCGCGGTGTCGAGAAGCTCGCCCGCGCCGTCAAGGCAACCCTAGGACCCTCGGGTCGTAACGTCATCATCGACAAAAAGTTTGGTTCTCCAACCGTGACCAAGGACGGTGTGTCCGTCGCCAAGGAAATCGAGCTCGACGATCCCTACGAGAATATGGGTGCACAGCTCATAAAGGAAGTTTCCTCTAAGACGTCCGACATCGCTGGTGACGGAACCACAACCGCTACGGTGCTTGCCGAAGCCATCTACAAAGAAGGCCTCCGCAATGTTACTGCAGGCGCTAATCCAATTAGCCTTCAGCGCGGTATTCTTGAAGCTTCAAAAGCGATCGTTGCTCAGCTCGCTGAAATTTCCAAAGAGGTTTCCGATTCAAAGGAAATTGCTCAGGTCGCAACTGTTTCCGCTAACTGGGACAAGGAAATCGGTAAAATCATCGCAGATGCTATGGATAAGGTTGGCAAGGATGGAACCATTACCGTGGAAGAAGCAAAAGGCATCGAGACGACACTCGATGTTGTTGAAGGGATGCAGTTCGATAAGGGCTATCTCTCTCCTTACTTTGTGACCGATCCAGAAAGCATGGATTGTAACCTCGAGAATGCTTACATCCTGATTAACGAAAAGAAGATCTCCAACCTCAAGGATCTCCTTCCAGTGCTCGAAAAAATTGCCAAGACGGGGAAGCCTCTTCTTATTATCGCTGAAGACGTCGAGGGAGAAGCTCTCGCTGCTCTCGTCGTGAACAAACTTCGCGGAACACTTAATATTGCAGCGGTTAAGGCTCCCGGATTCGGAGATCGTCGTAAGGCCATGCTCGAAGATATTGCCATCCTTACTGGAGGTCGTTGCATTACCGAAGACCTTGGTATCAAGCTTGAGAATATTGAGCTTGAAGATCTTGGTGAAGCCAAACGTGTCACCATCGGTAAGGAAGAAACCGTCATTGTTGAAGGTGCCGGCACGAACGAGGATATCTCTGGTCGCGTTGGTCAGATTCGCAAGCAGATTGCTGATACTACTTCTGATTACGATCGTGAGAAGCTCCAAGAGCGTCTTGCAAAGCTCTCTAGCGGTGTTGCAGTTATCAATGTCGGTGCTGCTACTGAGTCAGAAATGAAAGAGAAGAAAGCCCGCGTGGAAGACGCCCTTCATGCTACCCGCGCAGCGGTGGAAGAGGGTATCGTTCCTGGAGGTGGAACCGCTTTAATCCGGGCAACCGCTCAAATCGGTGAACTTGGTCTTTCCGGAGATGAAGAGACTGGTGCCTCAATCATTATTTCTGCAATTGAGTCTCCTCTTCGTCAGCTTGCTGCTAACGCAGGTCTGGAAGGAGCGCTCATCGTTGAGAAAGTGAAGAATGCTTCTGGCAATGAGGGTTACAATGTTGCGACCGGCGAGTATGTTGATCTCATTGAAGCTGGTGTCGTTGATCCAACCAAGGTGACTCGTTCTGCTCTTCAGAACGCTGCCTCGATCTCCGGACTTATGCTTACCACCGAGGCTCTTATCACCGATATTCCCGAGCCAGAGCCTGCTGACGCAGGACATGGCCACGATCACGGTGGCATGGGCGGCATGATGTAAGTCACTGCCGGTTTGCCTCTCGCAAGTCATTCAAAAGCCGGACGGGATACCGTCCGGCTTTTTTTATTTTAAGCGGAGCTAATGATTCAAGAACCACCTTTTGGGTTTGCCATTTCCAGAAATTCTAGTAAGACATGGCGGATGAAAACTCCAATTATTGTTAAGGGTGCTGCGGTCCTTGCAACCTGTCTTTCTTCGCAAGCTGCGATCGTCTGGAGCGGGGGTGGTGACACCGATGATTTTTACAATGCTGCTAATTGGGATTTTTCTGAATCTGATTCTGGGGCAATGGCCTCTCCGACTAATGATATAGTTACGATTACAGGCGCTACGATTAATGATCCTAGCGGCTCATTCTCAAATCTTGAGATTGGAGATGGATTCTCTGTCACAATGAGTAATACGTCGTTCACTTTTACTAACAACAATGGTTTTACGGGGGTCAATGATGCCAGCGATGTCGTTTCGACTTTAAATATTGTCGGAGGCTCAAGTATGAATGCCCAGTTTGCTGCGATTGGAATTCAAATCAATGTCGATTCGACAAGTAGTCTCAGATTCCGTGGAGGAGGAGATCCGATCAACAGCCAGACCGAAAAGACAACGATTAATTTATCTCCAGGCGCTCAGCTTACCTTGCCTTCCCTCGCGGAATTCACCGAGCAAGGTGCTGATATTGTTGTGAATGGGGTAACCTTTGCTGAAGATCCTTCTATCTTGAGCTTCAGTGGGTCGACTGCGACTGCAAATTCGGTTGTCCCAGAATTAAGTTCGTCACTTTTTGCGACGCTAGGGGTTCTGGCTTTACTTGGGCGTCGCCGAAAGTAGTTTGGTGAAGCTTTCTTAGGTCGTTTATTTTTCACAGGCAGTCTCTCTTTTTTGGGGGCTGCTTTTTTCTTTAAGTTATGATACCCCCATTTTTTTCCCCCGGATTTTTGGTCTTCAGCTTGTGTTTTAATCTATTGGGTGCGCAGGAAGTTGTCATTAGCGAGTTTCTTGCTTCAAATGTTTCCGGTTTGACCGATGAGAATGGTGAGAATTCTGATTGGATTGAGCTTTCAAACCTATCGGGTGGGATGATCGACTTGGACGGTTGGTCGCTTACTGATAATACTGACGATTTACAACGATGGGTAATCCCGAAGGTAATCCTCGCACCCGGAGAAAAGTTGGTGGTCTTTGCTTCGGGAAAAGACCGGGCAATTTTTGATCAGGAGTTGCATACTGATTTTAAACTCAGTTCATCGGGAGAATACTTGGCCTTGATCAGGCCCGATGGCATTTCGGTGGAGTCGGAGTATGCGCCATTATTCCCATCTCAATATCCTGATATTTCATTTGGAATCGGGTTGGTCGATGCCAATTCAGTGACTCTGGTCGGGCCTGATGCCCCGTTGATTTATCTGGTTCCGGATAATGGAGATTCTGATGTTGAAGAAGTAACCATTTCATGAGTTGGTATTTGATGACAGTGGGTGGAGCTCTGCCGAGATGGGCGTGGGTTATGCAACAACGACAAACGCCGACCCTTACGATGATTTCATTGGCAATGGTGGTGACATTCAAGATGACCTTTATCGGCAAAATACAACGATTTATCTTAGGGTTCCATTTACGATTGAGGATCCGATAGCGGTCACTTCCCTCCAATTCGGAGCCCGCTATGATGACGGCTTTGCGATTTACATTAATGGGAGCCCGATTCTGGCATCGACCTTTGAGCCCAATGATGGGATTTGGGATTTTGAAGCACGGGCGAGCGGCAATCATAACGACACCGAGGCTACCGCTTTGGAGTCTTTCACGATTGATTTGAGTATGGTGAATTTGGTGGCTGGGGAAAATATTTTAGCGGTGCACGGTTTAAATAGCTCTCTCACGAGTTCCGATTTCCTCTTCGACTGCGAACTCACGGCACAGGTTAGGGGTGATGGTTCGAGTAAGGTGATTTATATGCCAACTCCATCTCCTGGAATTAAAAATGGGGGAGGAGTGGCCGATCTCGGCCCAGTGATTCGAAAGGTGACAAAGAACCCGGAGCGACCGAATCTTGCGATCCAGGATTCCCTGACCATTACGGCCGAGGTTTCGGCAAGCGGAGAGGCGGTCGCGCAGGTGAATTTGATTTATCGTCGGGGGTTCCTCGCTGAAAGCGCGATGAAATGTTTGATAACGGAACTATTATTGATGAATTCGCGGGGGACGGAGTGTATTCGGCTGACCTCTCATTGGCGGGATTGCAGACTGGCGAGATGATTCGTTGGCGTGTGGAGTCTCGAGACGTCAATGGAATCACTTCTGCGAATCCTCTCTTTTTTGATGAACTTAATTCTCCCGAGTATTACGGGACAGTTGCCCTTGATCCCGCTCTTGAATCAGATCTCCCGGTGTTCGAGTGGTTTTTGCAAAACCCTAACGCGGCCAATAATCGAACTGGGACGAGAGTCTCCGTAATGCACTTGGGTGAGTTCTACGACAATGTTTACTGTCGGATCCGGGGTGGTTCATCAGCAGGTCTCTCGAAGAAGAGCTACAAATTTGACTTTAATACTGGGCATCATTTTCGAACCGTCGAGCAACTTGGCGGAGTTCGGGCTGAGGAGTTCAATCTCAATACAACCTGGACGGATAAGGCTTATATCAGGCAGCCACTCAGCTATGAAATTTACGACATGGCTGGCTCTCCGGGTTCCGAATGCGTTCTTATGCGTGTTGAACAAAATGGCCAGTTCTTCAGCGTGGCTGCTTACACCGAGCAAGTGGACAAACGCCTGCTTCGCCGTGAAAGCCGTCTCGATGATGACGGAGCACTCTACAAAATGTTTAACGCAGGCACGAGTGGAACGTCGGGAGTGGAGAAGAAGAACCGTAAATCAGAAGGAATGCCGATCTTTCGACCTTCGTGAGCGGTATGAGTACGAGCGGTGCTACGCTTGAGAATTTTATTTTCGACAATGTCGATCTCCCTCGTCAGCTCAACTATCTCGCTGCTACGGTCCTGAGTCAAAATAACGATAATATGTCGAAGAACTATTATCTTTATCGAGATACCGAAGGCAGTGGCGAATGGACGCAGTTGCCTTGGGATACTGACCTGACGTGGGGGAGCCACTATATGACGAATGATAATATCTCTCACGATGGGATTTGGGCCACAGCGGATTATGTGTTGGGCGGTAGAAATGCAAACAGCCCAATCTCTCCGAGTCATCCGTTTGTGGGAGTCCGTGAGCTGCAGGGCAATCGTAGCTGGAATCGCTTGATCGATAAGCTACTTGAGAATGATCGGGTGAAAAATATGTTTCGGCGGCGTTTACAGACTCTCGTGGATGAAATCCTGATGAGTAGAGTGGTGGATGATCGGCTCGATGCAATGGAGCTTATGCTTAAGGATGATGCTGTGCTCGACCGGGCGAAATGGGGGCAGTTTGGTCGATCGCAATCACTGACTCAAGCTATCGCCGTTCTCGAGGACGATTACTTGATACCCCGAAGAACTCATCTCTCGGTAACTCACTTGGTGACCAATTCGGCCAGCTATCCAACGGCTCAGACGAGTTCGGCATTATTGCCGGGGGCGGCAGGCGTCGTGACCTCGGTGTCGTTTGGCGTAATCGAAGCGAATCCTAGTTCCCTTAATCAGGATGAAGAATATATTGAGCAGTGTCCCGCCGTCGATGAGGCGATCGATCTCCTCGAAGCGGCCGATGGCCTGCGAGCGGGGCTTTTGAGTTTCTACCTGGGACTATTCTTGAGGCTAGAGGCAGTGTCTATTTAAGTCCGGATGTTTCGAGGTTTCGAAATCGTGCGGCTAGCCCAACCGGAGGGGAGGGACTGAATGTGGAGGGAAACTACTCGGGTCAGGTTTCGGCGCGTGGAGAAATCATTAAGCTGACCAATTCTAAAGGGATTGTTGTTGATCAACGACTCACGCCCTCGGAAGAAAGCGATTCTCAAAAGTATCTCAGGATCACTGAAATCCATTTTGCTCCTCTGGAAGGAAAGGAGTTTGAATTCATTGAGTTGACCAATATTGGTCCCGATCCACTGGACTTGTCCGGGATTCGTTTTACCGACGGAGTGGAAGCGGAGCTCACGGGTTCACTTGCTCCGGGGGAATTTGGATTGGTGGTTTCTAACCCCTCTCATTTTCCTGGACTTAAGATTGTGGGAATTTTTTCGGGGGCTCTGAACAATGGAGGTGAGCAGCTCACCTTGCGTGATGCCGCTGGAGAAAATGTTCTCTCATTTGACTATGCAGAGGAATGGTTCACAGCGGTGGGGAATTTCGGGTATAGTTTGGCTCTTCGAGATAAAGCGGCCGATTGGTCTACTTGGGACGATCGCTTAAGCTGGGCAACTAGCAGCGAAGTGGGAGGGTCGCCAGGGGTTGATAATCCTGTTCTATACAGCAATGATTATGAATCTTGGATTCAGTCGTTTTTTACAGAGAGTGAGCTTGAAGATCCGTTCGTCAGCGGTCCCATGGCGGATGCCAATGGGGATGGGTTTAGTAATCTCATGCACTATGCTTTTGGGATCGATCCAGAGATTCTCTTGTCTGGATCATTCGCCAACGTCGTGATAAAAGGTGAAGTTATTTCACTTCAATTTGACAGGCTGATGAAAACTCCCGATCTAAATCTGACTGTGCAGATCTCCACTGATCTAGAGGATTGGTCGTCTTTGGCGACTCTCACGGATTCTGAAACACACGTGAATGGTCGTGAGACAGTCACTTATAGTAGCCCAATTTCTCTTTCGCTGGGATCCCAGCAGTATCTCCGAATTCGGGTTGCCCGTAATCCTTAAAACACAAAAAGAAAAATGCAAAACACACCCATAAAACTTGCAACTCTGGCTACTCTATTAATCGGTCCCACGGCTCTAGCTGATTATCCAGCCACTGTTCTTGCTTCAAATCCGTTGGCTTATTATCGCTTCGAGGAGGCGCCGGGAGCGACGACCCTGGTCGATTCCAGCGGTAACGGTTTGGATATTGACAATAGTTTTCCGGCTGGGACTACGGTAATTGGTTCGGATGGAGCGGTTGGTTCGGCAGTGACTTTTAATGGTGATGGATATTTGATTTCACCGTTGAATTTGGACACATCAGTGGGGGACTTTACGATTGAGGCGATTATTAAAAGAACAGCTGGCGCTTCAGAAGGCGTGGTGATTGCTAATCAAGACGGTGACCTTGGGCCTGGGCGAAGCAATTTGGTTGTCAACGGAGGAGGATTCGTTACGACTTTTTCGGGAGGGTCGACGACCAATTCAGGTGTCATAAATACGGGAGAAGCTTTTGATCATGTTATTTTGACCTTTGATCAAAGTGCAGTTGCAGAGGGTGTGGACCCCACTTTTCGTTTCTTTATCAATGGTGCGGAGGCCGGGACTGGGACTGCAATTCCCGAGGCCGCAAATGGGAGTTGGGTTATTGGTGCCAATAAGGTTCTGACGACACAGTTTTTCAACGGAGTCGTCGATGATGTCGCAATCTACGGGAGTCGCCTTGACGATCCAGATGGTGACGGTGATTTTTCTGATTCAAAGATTGGGGAACACTATAAAGGGTTTCTTTCCGATTCAATCACGGTAGGATCCTTTAGTTCTAGTATAAACTATCTCGATTCAGGGCAGAGTGCGGAACTTAACTGGGTGGTTTCTCCTGAACTAAGCTCGCTGAAGCTGGATGACGGAACCGGATCGATTGATGTGCTGGCGCAGACAACTGATTGCGAAGGTTCAATAATGGTCTCGCCGACTGCGACGACTACTTACACCCTGATCGGTGTCGGCGCTCTTGGGAGTGAGTCGTTGGATGTTAAAATAACGGTCGATGAGGCGGCTGTTATTAATTCGTTTGTTTCGAGCGTCGATGAAGCGAGTCCGGGATCAAACGTTACCCTTTTCTGGGATGTGACCAATGGGTCGAGTGTTACGATCGATAATGGAATTGGCGCGGTAAATCCTGTTTCAGGGAGTCTTATTGTTCCCGTAAATGAGGAAACGAGGTTTACTCTGACAGCTACCAATTCCCAGGGCCCCGTTACCGAGTCGGTCACGATTGCCTTGGCGGATGCTTCACTTCCAGTGGCCCATTGGAGAGTAGGAGAAGCCGCAGGAGAAAAAAATGGCTCAGTTTTGATTGGTGAAGGCGGCTCTCTTTTTGCCGGTCTCTTTGTTGGAACTCCATCTTTTGATACCGATGATCCTGCTCCGGTGCCCGGAGGATCCACGGCATCGATTGCGTTTGATGGTGCTGGGAGTTGGATTGATGTGAGTGGTTACGATGGTGTCGGAGGTGATTCAGCCCGCACTCTTGCTTTTTGGTTCAAAGGAGATTTGGACCAGCCTAATCTGAATGCTACTTTGCTTTCTTGGGGTACTGGCGCGACTGGTGCTAGGTTTGATACTCGGATCAATACAGCAGGTGTAAATCAGCTGAGGACAGAGGTTGCTGGTTCTGGCTCTAATGCCACTACTTCGATTGTCACTGGAGAGTGGCATCATTGCACAGTCGTGTTTGACCCTGTTCTGGGAACTACGATTGGAGATGCGCTATTCTATGTTGATGGAAACCTAGAAGCTTTGACCGCTTCGGGCGGAACAACCGTCAATACCAACGCCAGCAATGGAGTAAGAATCGGAAGTGCTCGGACCTTTCCAGGCCGGGCTGTTGCGGGGAAGATGGATGATATCAGAATCTATGACCGTGCTTTGAGTGAAGATGAAATTTTGTCTCTTATTACTCCGGGAAATGGACAGGAACTAAAGATCATCGCAATTCGTCAGCTCGAAAATGGAAATGTTGAGGTCGATTGGAAGGGAGCTCCAGGTGACTACTTCTTTGAATATTCTTTCGATCTAACTCCGGATAGTTGGTTGGAAATTAGTGATAGTGAGTTAATCCTCCAAGGCGAGAGTATGGCTACTTCAGTTGATGACTTTATCGCGCCAAACGCTGAAAATCGAAAGGTTTTCTATCGTCTAAGACCGGTTGATTAATCGTCTATTGAGAAAGATTCAATTTTGTAAGCCTTGGTGGATGCGATCTAGCGGGGCTTTTTTTGATGGGTTTTTGAAATGATTAGTTCCTTTGCATAACAGACCAAGATCGGGTAAAGTACCCGATAGGATGTCGAAATTGGGTAAAATTCATTGCGGAGTTCTTGGTGTATTAATCATCTACACCTTCATCGCGTGGTCGGGTGTGAAGCGTGATGAAAATAGTCTAAGAGAGGCAGAAAAAAAGGCCTCTAAAAATGGTCAATCTGATCCTTGGTCCGAGGTGAATTTTGGTGAGAATCGACAGGATGCCGTTGAGGGAATGGTGAAGGTAGGTATTCCACTTTTGGTGACGGTGATTTATGGGGGGGTTCTGACGATCATGTATGTTTTACCGGTTTTAGTTGATAAGGTAAGCGAGGAAATGATGGGTTCGACGGCAGAGGTGGATGATGACCCCCTAGATGAAGCGCGCGCGGCGGTTGCGGAAGGAGAGTATGCCGATGCTATTGCGGTGTATCGTAGATACTTGCTTGAAAATCCTGAGAGCCGACACTCTTTGGGAGAGATTGCAAAAATTCAGCGGGATCACCTGAATAGTCCCGCCGGGGCAATAAGCACGCTTGAGCAGGGTCTAGATGAGTATGAGTGGTCGGAGGATGACGCAGCTTTTTTGATGTTCCGGATTGCTGAAATTTCTGAGGAAGATCTTGCTGATCGAAAATCAGGTGATTGCGGTGATGAAGCGTGTGATTAGGGAGTTGCAAGGAACTCGACATGCGGGTAACGCAGCTCACAAGTTACGCGAATTGGAAGAAGGTTGAATTGTGGAATGGGTGCGCAAAAAATGGAGACATTTACTGGCAGTTGCACCTCTTGTTCCGCTAGCTTTAGCGTGTTTGGCAGGAGCGACTTTTGGTAAGTCTCCTGCTTGTGCAGTGTTTTTTATGGCGTTTGCTTTGGCGCTGGCTCGAATGGCCTTCGTTTGGTGGTTTGGGATTGTTGTGATGGTGGTGACGGTGGCGTGGAGATCTGAGGTGTTAGAATCTCCTGTCAAAGAAAGTCTTGCATCACCTTCCAGTGAATTCGTTGAAGGTGTTCTTGCGGTGGGAAGAAAAATCAGTCCAACTCAAACGAAGCGGTTTGGTGTATTAGACGAAGGAGGAGTGAAACGTCGAGTTGTAATCTTTGAAGCGGAAGATTTCCAACCGGGCGAAATCAGGAGAATCAAGGGGAGATTTTTCGTTCCATCCCGTGAGCGTAATCCAGGTCTTTTTTCACAGACTGAGCTTTGGGAACGGCAGGGGGTCTTCGGCGGTCTCTGGGTTAAGGAGAGTGAATTAGAGTCCGTGAATTGGGCTTTGGCTCCTTATCGGTGGGCCGAAAAGCTTCGTGAAGAATTGTCGATTTTAATCACCCGTGGATTACCGGTCGGTAGTTCTGGACGTGATGTGATTATGGCAATGGTCCTGGGTGAAAAACCTCCCCGTGATTCCGAAATTAGTAGGGCATTTCGTCAGAGTGGAGCCATGCATGTTTTTGCGGTGAGTGGGCTTCACGTCACCCTAGTGGGTGCGATCTTCTGGATGGTTCTGATGCATCTGCCGATTCCTCGCAGAGTGGGTGTCTTTTTTGTGATTTTGACCATGCTGATTTATGCGCTCGTTACGGGACTAAGGCCTCCGGCAGTTCGAGCTACGTTGATGGCAGTCTGTTTTTTAGGAGCCTTTTTCTTTCGGCGAAGGCCATCAGTTTTTAACGCGCTCGCTCTTAGTTTTTTGTTAGTTGTTTTGTGGAGGCCCTCCCAAGTTTTTGATGTGGGATTCCAGCTTTCGTATGGGGTGTTGCTTGCGATTGGAGTGGGGGTAGGAGTCGCACTAAAGTTGACAGGAAGGATTGCAGAGTTGGACCCGTTTTTTCCTTCGCGCCTTTTGAGCGACGGTCAGCGGAAAATTCTCAAAGTCCGAACCTATTTTGCCCATCTTGGAGCTAGTTCGTTGGCGGCTTGGTTGGGATCAATGCCTATCATGATTTGGCACTTCGGATTTGTCACTCCGATTGCCGTTTTAACAAGCTTACTATTGATTCCTGTAACCATGGTGATTTTAGCTCTCGCTTTTTTTTCAGCAATCGTGGGCTCTCTAGAGGATCGCTTGGGGATCGGTGTCAATCGAATCAATGAGGGGGTCGCCACAAGTGCGTTCTATGTCGCTAAGGGGTTCTCAAAGGTGCCGCTTGGTCACTGGCGATCAAGGCGTCTGACTCCAGGCGATTGGGTGGTGTTTGATACTCATGACGGGGGTGCAGCATCATTTCTTGATGTTAAAGATGGTGCGATGATTGATGTGGGAAGTGAGAAATTTTTCACGCGTGAATTGCGCTCTATTCTAGGCCATTGGGAAGTAGAGCCAGCTGTCGCTTTCCTAACTCATCCTGATGGTGATCACGTCGGAGCTCTCCCGCAAATGCTAGATGAGGGCTTTTTAACACAGGTTGTTTTTCCAGTGGATAACGCCCTTAGTCCCAAGTATCGCGAGTTTTTTTCGCAAGTGAAAGGCTCTGATTGTGAGGTGAGCTTGGGGAAATCCGGAGAGCGGATTGAATTAGCGGAAGAAGTTTGGATCGAGATTCTAAACGCGGGGGAGAAGGGGATTCGTAATATTGCCGATAATAGAAATATGGTGATAAAAGTTCATTGGAAGGGCTGGAAAATTCTCGTGACTGGTGATCTGGGAATGGTGGCTGAACTTGATTTAATCGCTAAGGGGGTCGACTTGAGTGCTGATATTGTTTTGATGGGACACCACGAATGGGGTTTCTCTGGCCAACATCAGTTTTTTGAGGCGATTGGGGCTAAGGTGATTATTTCAAGCGGTGCCAGCTATCCTCGGTATGAAATACCTCGGGAAAGTTGGATTGAGCATTTAAACAAGGAGGGGTATCATTTTTTTAATCAACAAGAAACTGGAGCCGTCATCATGGAATTTTCAGTAGATGAAGTTTCGATTCAATCATATCTCGATGACGAAAGACGGTTGCTGCTTCAACGGTAGATCCGGCTCACTCTCGGTGTGATTTGAGTAAGAATTTCCCAGGGGATTGTGCCTGCTTTTTTTGCTAGATCTGAAACGAGGAGATTGGGGCCGAAGAGCTCGGCCTCATATATCATCACTGTGGTCAGTGCACTGATCAGAACCATCGTGACCCGGCCGATAAAGACAGCGACACGGTCTACAGGTCGCCAGATTTCGGTTTCCATACGCGCCCTTTCTACGGTCAAGACCCCGATAATAAACAAAATAGGCATCGCAATAAGCGCAGTCCAGTCAACAATATCGGTATAACCCCCGAACAATCCTGGCAGGTTAGGAATTCCTGATGAGCTGGAAGGGGAGAGATCCCGTAAATAAGGAGTCCGGGGCGAACGAGATTGGTAGTGCGACTATGGTAATCGAGAAGGCCCGCCGAGTTGCTGAGGTGAACATGGAATTTTTCATCACGTCCTGGTATGCTCTCAACCATTGAGTCGAAGAGTTCGAATTGCTTCTGAGTAAACACCGCATCTTCATCCGCAACAGGAAGGTGTGAGCCCACTCCGGTTAGCTTTATTCCCGAAGCTTGCCTCAGCTTTTGTAAAGCCTCACCAAGTTGATTAGGCAAAAATCCTCCACGACCCATTCCAGTGTCGAGTGCTAGGTGAGCTTCGATCGGCGAGTCTTTTCCGAGCTGGTTGAAGTGCTCTATTTCTTCGAAAGAGCAAAGGCAGGGAGTCCAGCCGCAGGCTGTGATCTCTTCGCGCTCGGACTGAAGGGTCGCTCCAAGTATATAGGGTCGGGTCTTAATTCCCTCTTTGAAAAGGGATCGAGCTTCTCCGGTATTAGCAACACCTAAAAAGGGAAGGTTTTGTTTATCTAGTTCCTTAGCAATCTCGATAAGGCCGTGGCCGTAGGCTCCTCCTTTGATCACAGCCATGATAGCCTTGCCAGAATGGCGGCGAGCAAGCTGAAGATTATGATGGAGCGCAGAGCAATCAATTTCGGCCCAAGCACGTGGAGGAGATTCGGTCACGGAGAGAGAATAATTAGAAATTCATAATTAGAAATTCCCAAATTATTGACTAAAGATGAGATTTCATAAATCGGTGGAGGAATTGGTAAGGCTAGGACTAGTTTTATTTTGGAGAGGAGGTCGACATCTGAGCCAGGAAATTAGATGACGATCTTGTCCCTTATTCTATTCAAAGGCGTTGATTATTCATCACACATTTTGTAAAATGACAGGGTCACCGCCCGTTCTGCCGAAAAGCTAAACTATTTATCACAAGGTATTTTGAGAGGTTTGTTGGAAAGGATGAAATTGACTATTAGTTGGCCCAGTGGATAGAGAGCGTAGATCAAACCATCGAGGGGGGCCGAATCCTGCCACATGAAGAAAATAACCTGCTGAGTGAACGATGAAGCTTGAAGATTTAAAGTTAACGACCGAGGAAGAAGTCATGTTCTTCGACACGGATTGTGGTGGTGTAGTCCATAATATTGCGTATCTCCGTATGATCGAAATCTGTCGGACTAAACTTGCGGGCCTCATGGGTATGGATTTGCAAAGAATGGCCGAAACTCAGCTATTTCCCGTGGTGTTTCGGACTGAAATCGATTACAGGAAACCCGCTAAGCTTGGCGATATTCTTAAAATTCATGGTCATGTGAGCGAGATCGGTAAAGTTAGATTTTGGTGTAATTTCACCGTGGTTCGGAAAGGGGAGGAGCAGCCATTAATCACTTGTCGTCAAGGTCTGGCTATGGTGCAAATGCCGCAGGGCCGGCCAAAGCGCTTGCTTCTAGATTGGACCTGAGTTTTCCCCGTTTTCTCTTTAAGGATTGATGGTAAGACCTTAACACGGGGGCGTAATGACTCACAAACCTGTCGTTCTTATTATCCGTGACGGCTGGGGGCTTAACCCTGGTGGAAAAGAAACCGCTGAACAAGATGGTAACGCTGTCGAATTGGCAGAAACTCCCTTTCACGATGAAATGGAGAATCTTTACCCCAAAGGTTGCGTTTCTGCTTCTGGTATGGACGTAGGGCTG
This sequence comes from Akkermansiaceae bacterium, assembly GCA_905181965.1. Taxonomy (GTDB): domain Bacteria; phylum Verrucomicrobiota; class Verrucomicrobiia; order Verrucomicrobiales; family Akkermansiaceae; genus SW10. The sequence continues at coordinate 106,505 of CAJIZY010000004.1, read as the reverse complement.
CCGGGTGGTCAGATGGGGAATTCTGAGGTGGGTCACCTCAATCTTGGAGCTGGGCGCATTGTCTATCAGGATCTTACGAGGATAAACAAGACGATTTCCGAAGACACGTTAAAGGACAATGCGATTCTCAAGCAAGCTTTTGAAAAAGCAAAGGGGCGACGTCTTCATTTCATTGGTCTCGTTTCCGATGGCGGAGTCCATAGTCATCAGAATCAGCTTATTGCTTTGGCTAAAGCTGCTCATGAGTCTGGCTGTGGAGAGATTATGGTCCATGCGATTACTGATGGGCGTGATACTTCCCCGACGGGTGGAAAAGGATATCTTAACTACGTTGAGGATGAGCTAGCTAAGTTTGATGCGCGAATTGGCACGATAATTGGTCGTTATTACGCGATGGATCGTGATAAGCGTTGGGAGCGAGTGAAACTCGCATGGGACGCCATCGTTCACGGACAGGGAGCTGAGACTGAAGTGCTCGCAAGCGAAGCAATCGCCGAGCAATACGCCAAGGACAAGACTGATGAGTTTATTTCTCCTATGATCTTCTTCGATCACGAAGCCCAACGGGTTAATGATGGTGATGTAGTAATCTTTTTTAACTTCCGTGCGGACCGTGCCCGTCAACTCTCAGAAGTGTTTCTCCGCGGTGACGAATTTGATGGTTTCGAAACAGGTGTGATTCCCAAAGTTGAGTATTTCACGCTCACGGAATATGACGAAACTTATGATTGTCCTGCTATCTTTCCTCCAGAAAAAATAAAAATGACGCTTGGCGAAGCGGTTGCAAAGGCAGGTCAGAAGCAGCTGCGCATTGCCGAAACTGAAAAATACCCTCACGTGTCCTACTTTTTCAATGGAGGAGAAGAAACCCCTTATCCAAACGAAGATCGTAAGGTCATCCCTTCTCCGAAGGATGTCGCGACTTATGATCTGAAGCCTGAAATGAGCTCGGAAGAGGTTGAAAAATACATCAACCAAGTTGCAAGATTACGATCTTGTGATCATCAACTTTGCCAATCCAGACATGGTTGGTCACACTGGGGTGGTTGAGGCTGCCAAGATCGCGGTGACGCGAATCGATTCGGCGGTTCGGGCGATTACCGAAGAGACGTTAAAGTTGGGAGGAAAACTTCTCATCACGGCCGATCATGGGAATTGCGAGTTCATGCGTAATGCTGATGGCTCGCCTCACACTGCCCATACAACGAACCTGGTGCACCTTTGGTATGTTGCTAAGGATACTGAAGGTCAGAAGGTTAAAGATGGTATTCTGGCTGACGTTGCTCCGACCTTGCTTGATATGATGGGTCTTGGACAACCGGAAGAGATGACCGGCAAGAGTTTGATCAAGTAGGGCGTTGCAAAAGAGATTCGTATAGGGCTACGACATCAGATGCAACATCTTCCCAGTCCCGAATGGGTAGTGGTTTAACCAAAATATCCACATCTAGTTGCTTTAGAATCCCACGTGCCATCTGTTCGGTGTCGAAGGCATCTACAGTCTCGGCTTCGGTTAGGATTTCAGCAGCTCCTGATTGTTTTGAGATCACGGCAGGAACCCCAAATTGAGCAGCTTCAAGGGCTGAGAGGCCAAATGGTTCGGACACGGAAGGCATGCAGTAAACATCGGCCATCGAGAGTAGATTGTGGATTTTTTCACGGCCAAGGAAACCGGTAAAGTGACATCGATCTGCGATCCCGAGCCGGATGCTTTTTGCCATCAACGCTTGCAGTTGATCTCCTGTTCCGGCCAACACGAAACGAACATTTTGATTTTGGGAGAGAACTTTGAGGGCAATTTCTAGAAAGTGACTTGGACCTTTTTGTCTCGTCATTCTACCGAGGAAAACCACGAGGTGATCAAGGAATGGTTTAGACCGGCGGTAGGCTTCGATAGGCGAAATACCATTGTGGACAACGGAAATTTTTCCCGGATCGGCGTTGTAATGATCGATGCAGATTTTTTTGGTGTAATGACTGACCGCAATGACGCGATCAGCTTTTTGAAGCACCTGCTTCTCGAGATTGTAAACCCGACCCTGCTGGTCAGGCCCGGCTCGGTCGTAACTGAGGGAATGAACGTGGAAAATGAGGGGCTTTCCTGACTGTTTTCGAATTTTGAGAGCAGCGATTGCTGTCAGCCAATCGTGGGCATGAATGACATCAAAATGAGTTTCTCTTGATGCCTTGATGGCCTCATAGGAATATATCTCAACTCTTTTATCTAAGTCCCTACTATAAAGCCCTTCACTCGGGTTGGCATCGAGATAGGGCTCAAAATCGGCTGAATGAGCAAGATGGTTGGTTTGAATGATTCGGATTTTCTCCTTTTTTGTTGGATTTCTAATTTCTGGCAGAAATAAACTTAGCTCAGATCGGGTGGCAAGGGCATTTGCCAGCCCTTCGCAAGCAACGCCTAGGCCGCCATTGATATGCGGTGGGAATTCCCAGCCAAGCATGAGTGTGCGAATTCTAGCCATGATTATTTAGAGGTGGCATTTTTTTGCGTCTGAGTGTGATCTGCGGTGGTGGGAGGCATGGGGTGTGCTTAGTCTCCCGCCGGATGCAAACAGCTAACGAAGAAACCTTCGAGAAAGATAACTATATTGAGACCGGTATGCCAGCTGAAGCTGGTGAAGTCTTTCCTGGGAAGGTGGTGGAGCATCGCGATGAGGGATGCCGTCAGGTCTTCGTGTGTGATAATTTTTGCGCTCTTTCGGTGACATGTGTCGAGGTTGGCGTTATCCGGTTTCGTTTTTCCGCAACCGGCGATTTTGCGGAGGATTTTTCATATGCGGTGCTGCCAAAAGTCTTAGAAAAGGCATTCCCGCCCGAGGTTTCACAAATAAAGAATCACTACACTCTCAAGACCGGGGAATTGGTCGTGCTGATTTCACGTGATGGGTTAAAAATTCGAATCGAGGATGATGAGGGTAATTTACTCTCGGAGGATGAGAAAGGATTTCATTGGCGTCAAAATGAGGCTTATGGCGGAGAAGTTGTCATGATGAGTCGGGTGATTCAATCTCGAGAGCACTTTTATGGCTTAGGAGACATCCCTGGTCACAAGAATTTGCGAGGGCAACGTCGTGAGCTTTGGGGGAGTGATGTTTATGGTTATAATGCCGAAACTAATCCGCTTTATAAAAACATCCCATTCTTCGTCGGGGTGCATCACGAAAAGGCATACGGAATCTTCTTTGATAATACCTTTCGCTCCTTTTACGACTTCGGTGGTGAGCGTGAGGCAGTGAGTAGTTTTTGGGCTCAAGGCGGAGAGATGAATTTCTACTTTATGCACGGTCCTTCGGTTCCAGAAGTTGTTCGTAAATATAGTCATCTAACCGGGAAGCCAGAGTTGCCGCCACTTTGGGCGCTCGGTTTCCATCAGTGTAAGTGGTCATACAAAAGTGAAGGCGAGGTGATGGCGATTGCTGATGGTTTTAAGAAAAGGGAAATTCCATGTGACGCTATTTATGTCGATATTGATTATATGGATGGATTCCGTTGCTTTACTTGGAATCGTAGTAATGAGGGATATCCAAACCCTAGGCGAATGACAAAGCGTCTTGAAAAGGAAGGCATCAAATTGGTTGGGATCATTGACCCTGGAATTAAGATTGATCGCAATTATGAGATTTATCAGAGCGGTAAAGAAGGGGGTATGTTCTGCAAGCGGATGGATGGTCCTCTATTGACCGGTAATGTCTGGCCGGGGCCATGTCATTTTCCCGATTTCACAAGCCCAAAAACTCGCGATTGGTGGGCTGATCTTTTTCCACCTTTCATGCAGGAGAGTGGCTTGGCAGGAATTTGGACTGATATGAATGAGCCAGCGGTCTTTAACGAGGAAAAGACTTTTCCGCGTGATGTTCGTCATGACTTTGACGGACATCCATGTTCTCATCGTAAGGCCCATAATATCTATGGAATGCAGATGTCTCGTGCGACGCGAGAAGGTATTCGGAGGGCTTTCCCAGAAAATCGACCCTTTGTAATCACGCGCTCGGCCTTTGCAGGGACGCAGCGCTACAGTTCAGCCTGGACCGGAGATATCGAATCAACTTGGGAGCACCTTAAGATTGGTAATATTCAATGTCAGCGTTTGGCGCTTTCGGGCTATTCTTTTGTCGGTACTGATATCGGCGGTTTTTCTGGGGTTGCGGAGGGCGAGCTCTTTATTCGTTGGTTGCAAATGGGCATCTTCCATCCTTTCTGCCGGGTGCATAGCTCGGGTGACGAGAACGATCAGGAGCCGTGGTCGTTTGGAGAACCTTACACAGGCATCGCTAAAAAGTTTATCGAGCTTCGTTATCGAATTTTGCCTTACCTCTATACTGTTTTTGAGGAGCACACCCACACTGGTGATCCCATTTTACGCTCGCTGATCTATTTAGATTCGGATGATCTAGAGTGTCATAATCGTGTCGAGGAATTTGGGGTTGGACCAAGTTTGTTGACTTGTCCGATTTCTAAGCCGGGCGTTGAAGGGCGGTGGTTTTACCCTCCGAAGGGGTTGTGGTATGACTTCTGGACGAATGAAAAGGTTATTGGGGCTGAAGAACGATGGGTTGATGTTCCGCTTGATTCGACGCCTCTTTTTGTAAAGGCCGGGACGATTCTGCCCTTGTCACCGGTGCGCTTGAACTCATCAATTGAGCTTCCTTATATGGAGCTCCATGTCTACCTAGGGGATGGAGAGGGTCAGGGGAGCCTTTATGAGGACGCTGGGGATGGGTATGGAGCTTCTATAAAGAAGACCTTTAAGCTTAAGGAACAGAAACTGATTCAAACTCGAAGCGGTGAATTTCAGGCGAAATATTCGGTCTATCGCCTCATGATTCACGGTGCGGCTTGGCAGAGAGTTTCTATTGATGGAGGCAAGGAAACTTCCTTCGAGTGTGGGAGTGTTTTGGAAATACCGGAGAGTTTCGAGATCGTTCAATTTCTGTAACGCTACCCTAGCTTATGATCGATCCAGCGATTGAGGTGCATCAGAAAATCCTCACGTGTCGAGCCACAAAAGGGCTCGTGAAGAGCTTCTTCGATTTTCTTAAATGAGATTTGACTCGAAGAGAGGATCTTTAATTTCTCCTCTAAAATTTTAATGGGGCAAATGGAATCGGAATCTCCTTGTGTAAATAGAATAGGAGTTTCGAGGGCCACGTTGGTGAATTGTTCGCGGACTTCTTCGGCGGCGTTACAAAGATCCCGACCCCAGCCGATTGAAATGCGACTATGGAAAAGAGCCAGGTCTTTCTCGGTTTCGCGTCTGTCAATCTTACTGCTGCAGTCTGAACTACTGACTCCGGTGCTGATCGTTGCCGAAGGGAAAAGCTGCGCGGCTAAGGGAAGGGCGATTTTCATCCATAGTTTGGCTTGAAGCATCGGGTTGAGAAGAGGTGAGCTGATCCAGGCTGCTTTGAACAGGTTGTGGTTTCGAAAGAGGAAACGCAAAGCCATGAGGCCACCCATAGAGTGGCCTGCAATTATAATTTCACCCTCCAGTGATGAGAGAGAATCATGAAGGAGCTCATCTGCGAAGCTGAGTCCCGGGACAACTCCACGTCTTCCCTGTGAGCGACCGTGACCTGGCATATCGGTAAGGATGCAGCGATAACCGGCATCTACGAAGCCTTTGAGTATAGATGGGTAGCGATCGATGAAATCGCCTTGTCCGTGGAAGAAAATAAGTCCGCCTCGAACCGTGGTGTCGGGATTTAGGGTGAGGCGGTGTAAGGTCTGATTCTGAATGTGGACTTGGGATGCCTCTATCCTCATATACGGAAGGTTTTCATAAGATTTTGAACTAGAGTGGCATCGTCAAAGCGGCCTGCTTTGTTGAAGGCGAGATTCATATTCGCGAGTATTCGCAGAAGCATGGCAGCCAGAGAACAAGGCTGTTGCACTGCTTTTTTTGCCTCTGCGGAGAGTTCGGGGTGTTCGTTGAGGAGCTGTTTTACCATAATTGGACGCCCCTTGTGAAAAGCATCGATCAAAGTGGGGCCGTCTAGAGAGTCAATGAGGCAGAGAAAATGCCCGGGATAGTTCACTCCATAAACGGTGAGGCCAAGTCGTTGAGCGACGAGGATATAAATCAGGGATAGGCCAAGTGGATTGCTTTTCCCCTCGTCAAGTGACCAGGTTAAATCCGAATTGCGTGGATCAAACGGAACTGAGTGATTACCGGTAAAACGCCCCGACTTAAAGAGCCAGTCAGCGAGTTCACGGGCGGTGCCAACTTCAGGGTGAGCGTCCTGGGCTATGATGTCGAGTTCGTCGGAAAGACTAGGTCGTAGTGTAATGCCATCGTGGAGAAAGTCCGAGATCAGGCGAAGAAGAGCTTCAAATGATTCGTAGTCACCGTCGGGGTAGCTGAGATTACTGGCGGGCACGACCCATTGTTCTTTAAGAAGCTTTTGTCGACCAGCGTGGAGGGATTCGGAGAGGATCTTGCTTTCGTCAGACTTGAGATTGATCCCGAGGGCCGCTAGGTCGTGGCTGGCATCTCCTGCGAATTCCAATAGGGCCCGCTGAACTCCTTGTTGGACGTCTTTATTTTGATCGTCCAACAATTTGAGTAGAGATCCAAATCGCGATGTTCGCTCCATACTTGAAGGATGGAGTTCTAGGAAAAATTCGCCAGCAGATTTCTAAATCAAATCAGCTAGCAGCTGGTTCTATTTTTGACTTTCCAAAAGAAAGCGAAGAAGTGGTTCGACAGGTGATAGGCCATGAGGATGGTGGCCGAGACCGGGTTTATGCCATATTTTTACGGGAGAGTTCATCTTGCTGAGGTTCGAAGCAAGTGGTTTTGCGTTTTCAGCTGGTGGAACCACGGTGTCGGCTGTTCCTATCACTAGAGCAACGGGGATGCCTTGTAGTTTTTCGGCAAAATCTGGATGAGTGATTTGCGGATGGGTTTTGGCTTCGGCTGCAGTGATACCATAAGCTTCAAGGCAGCGAGCGTAGTCAACCTTGGATAATTTGCCATTGATGCCACCAGGCCAGGATTGAAAATTGCAAACCGGGTTATCTCCATAAATGGCGGTAACTTTTTCGGGGTGTTTTGCGGCGAAGTTAAAGATAAAGAGACCCCCGCGTGACATACCTTCGAGAATGGGCTTAGGGCCTAGCTGAAATTGAGTAGTGAGGACTTCGTAGAGTTCTTCGCCGCGAGCCATGGCGATTTCGTTACCATAGAGATTTCCAACATCGACAAAGGCAAGATGGTAGCCGCGGTCAAGAAGGGCGAGATCTAAAGCAGGTTGGTGACCCCAAAAGCGGGCCCGCCAAATCCATGGTTGTCCTTTGGCGGCGGTGTGTGGAACGACCAATCGTGCGTTCGCTCCTGATTTAGGGAGTTTTAAATCATGAAGCTCAAAGCCATTCCAACTGGAAGTTTTTCGAGAGCTTCCAGAAAAGTTAGCGGGTCTTCCAGTCTCTCTGGAAAGGAGATCTAGATAGTGCTTTGCGAGTTGCTCGTGCCCTTCGTTATTGGGATGGACGCCATCGGTGGTATGGCCAGAAGAGAGGGTCCGGGTAAGATCGTGGAAGTAGATCTTGTCATCGCTATCGGCAGCTTTTTTATAAGATTGCTGGATTGTGGGGAGCCGCTTTGCGCGTATTTCGAGGTCAATTTTTCGCCCTGGTTTTAATCCCTTTTTGTTTGGGAACATGGGAGTCGGGGAACAAAGGTGTATGATCATGCTAGGGTTCCCTTCTCTTAGTCTATTAATCAGGGAAATAGCATCGCTGGTAAGATCATCTTGATGTCCCCAGTTTTTACGTTTCTCATTTTGGCAGGTGTCGTTGGTTCCGAGTGTGATGACAGCGATATCTGGCTTAAAATTAAGAACTTTGGTGAAGTGAGTTGTTTTAAGAAAGGGGCGGTCGGCTTTCTGAAGGAGGCATAGTCCGCCGGCCGCAAAAGTTTTTACGAGGTAGTCATCTCCTAAAAATTTGCCAAGTTTTGTGGAATAGCGATTGGCTTGGATGGGCGTGGCACCGGAGCCAAACGTGATTGAGTCACCGAGAATTGCGACTTTGACTTGGGTTGCTTGAAGTTCCAAAAATGAAAGAAGGAGAAGAAAAAATGATTTCATCAATCCATGATACTTGGTGAGGTCCGCATGTTTATCGACGAATGTTGTGAGGGCCTTGAAGTGATTCTCGCCTATATTGTCTCGCCGTCCCTCGGCAATAGTCGCGATTCCTATCCAGTATTTTCCTCGTCTACAGCTTAATCTTTTGGATAGTCGGAGTGATTGAGGTGTGAATTCTTTAATGATCTTTCACATGAAGGATTGATTGGGACTCCGCTATTTCAGGTTTTTTGGGTTCTCTTTTAAGAGAAGCTTGATTACTGGTAAATGAAGTGAAAACACTAAGATTACGATTAGGATAAGGACGATGAAACCAGCTCCTCCGCTAATGGATTGAAGTCTCCCCCAAAAAACTTCGTAAAAGGTACCGTCGAATGGATTCGAGCGCAGGAAGGCAACTTTTATTGACGGAGTACCAAAAAATGGCCTCATGATCCATGAAAGCTGAGCTCCCACAAAAGCATTCCCGCCCAGCCAAGCTATTAATGTTGCTATGGCGGTGCGGGCATCGGGAGTGACTGCGACCAAGAGCTTGGCGAGGTGTAGGTTTGCAATGATTCCTGCTAATGCGATGAGAACGGTGTGAGTGACAAGGAAGTAGGAATGAGCATTTGCAGCGTTGTCGGCATCCGGTGTGGGAGCATTCAGGGACATGAAAAAGGTAACGGGCGCCAATCCTCCAAGCACCAGAGCGGCTATAGTGAAGCTCATGAGTTGCGCCATGATTGATTGCCGAAAGCCAAGCCCGCTTCCCAAAAGGAGGCCCAGCATACCATTGAGAAAGCCATTACAGATCAGTGTGAGCAGAATAAGAGCTGGCATTTTAATTCCAACGAAGAGCCCCATCTTGGGATCTCTCCAAAATCCCAGCGTCATACCATAAATTCCAAAGGCTAAAATAATGGTAACGAGGCACAATCGCAGGCTCTTTATTCTAGGATCATTGATCCACCTACGGAGATCTTCTGGAGCTCCTCTAAGAAGAATGCCGAGTTCGTGACGCATTAAGAAATGGTAAAGATGAGAGGTGGAACGAATTGTAGCCGCTTCGATTAATCCAAAAACTAGATTGGAACTGTGGAGTCATGATGTTTGGAGTGTGAAGGTTTCGGGAAGTCCTTAAGTTAAGGTGAGGCTGATCGGGAGTTCGATGGCGGCTTCAGTTCCCCCTTCTTCTAGGCGAGAAATCCGCGCCTTTCCTTGATGAAGTTCGGCAACTTCTTGGACAAAGGTAAGGCCAAGTCCATTTCCCTTCCCTCGTTCTTCACTACGGAATGAATAAAACCGTTCAAAGGCCTTTTTGGCTGCAAAGTCTGGGATTCCATTGCCTTGATCACGAACTAAAAGGATGATGCGATCATCGTGAACCACCGCAGAGAGTAGGACTATTCCCTCTTTTGGGGAAAATTGAATACCATTTTCAAGGAGGTGGGTAATAGCCGATCCTAGGAGGGGCTCGTTACCAAAAAATGGAAGATTCTCGGGAATGTCAGATTCTAGGGTCACTCCGGCCGACTGGGCTAAGCCGGTTATCTTTGAAACTTGTCTGCGTCCGCAAGCGGCGAGATTGAACTGATGCGAGTTCTCTAAATGGCTCTGGGCTTCGAGGGCCGAAAGCTCAAGAAGTTGGTGGATCATCGCCTCACATCTCTTCGTTTGATTCCGAATGTTGTCTACAAATCTAGCGCGGTCTATTTGGGGCATTTCTTCATTTAGAAGTTCGGCGGCTCCTTGAATCGCGGCTAGGGGTGACTTGAGCTCGTGGGTCAGGGTCTGGATGTAACGCTCTGCATAGTGGCGACCCTCTAGTGATTCTCGCATATCATGGAGGGCATTCGCGAGAGTATTGACTTCGCGACCAAGGCCGACTTGTGGTCTAGGGCGACGTTCACTCCTCGTGATGGCTCGGGCATAGGCGGTGAGTTTTCCAACCGGTCGGAAAAGCCAAATGAAGACAGCGATGATAAGAGCAAGGATCCCCAAGCCAATAAGTGCAACGGACCAGATAATGGTTCGGCGGCGAGCTTGTACGAAAGGGAGGACGTCCTTTTGGGATTTGTAAACACTAAGGCAGCCGACTATTTTCCCGTCTTTTCTTACGGGGGCGCCGACGAACATCACTGAGGAGTCAGACTCAGATTCGTCCTCTCGTGTTGACCGCGCTCCGTATTTTCCACGAAGTGTTTTGTAAACGTCGCTCCATTCACTGAAGTTCTTACCTGCATTTTCTGGCTGGCCGCTGTCGAAAAGGACTATCCCATTTTGATCGGTAAGATAGGCGTTTAACCCGATCTTTTCTTTTGCGATAACAAATATTTTGGCGTTGAGTTCTCGTTCGTCGATACGTTCAAATACTTGCTCTAAATCTAAATCGTTTTCGGTTAGATTTGCGAGGATATGAGCTGCGTCGATCATCGATTCCTCGGTTGCTTGCAAAGTCTGAGTTTCGAGATCTTCGAGAAGGTAATCGGAGAGACGATAAAACCCAGCTCCCATAATGAGAGTGATCAAGAGGAGGGTGATACGAGTCAGGCGCATTCAAAGAACCAGGGTATAACCGAGGCCGCGTCTGGTTTGAATAGTTTCAGCGGCGTCTTCGGAATGTTGGCGTAGTTTAGCTCGGAGGGATTTGATGTGAGTATCGATAGTGCGATCCATAGCTGAGCCAGGATCTTCCCACGCTTGTTCTAGAAGTTGTTCCCGAGTGAACACTCGGCAAGGCTGTCCAAGCAGAATGGCGAGTAGTTTGTATTCGTGGGCGGTAAGGTCGAGGTGATGATTGCAGCAGGTGATGCTCATCGTGTCGGAATCGTGGTGAAGCAGAGAGGAGTTTGCTTTAGGCGCTGCTTTGCCACGGCGGAGGATAGCTCGGATGCGGGCAACTACGGTTCGCGGGGAAAAAGGCTTAGTAACGTAGTCATCGGCGCCAAGCTCAAGGCCGAGTATGTGATCGATCTCGGAATCGCGGGCTGTCAGAAAGAGGATCGGGATTTGCGAGAAATCCCGAATCTTTCGGCAGAGATCGAAGCCAGTAAAGTCGGGTAGGCCAATATCGAGAACTGCAAAGTCGGGAGCGTGATTTTTGAAGTGATCAAGCCCGGCTTGTGCGGTCGAAACGTGAGTCACAGAGAAATTCTCGGTTTCGAGTGCATAGATCAGAGTATCCGCTATCGCGGGCTCATCTTCAACGAGAAGGACTGAGGGCATTCATCTAGCTTAGAGATCGTTCTTCAAGAGCCAATCGTAATTTTAATTGCCGCCCACGTTTCTTACGAGATCCCAGAGTTTTAAAGTTTATCATTATGACGGTCACCCAAGGTCGTAGGCATCTAAATCTGCGGTGACAATAACGTCCTCTGGTGTAGGAGTGGCGCGGAGAATTTTATTGAGGTGGTGGGAGAGGGTCCTCGCGTTGGGACCTCGCATGAGCAGCTGGAATCGGAATTGAGAGTGGGATTTAGTGAGTGGTGAAGGGATGGGGTCACCTAGGATGACTTGGTTGGGAAGATCTTCTGCGAGTTTGCGGTGGAGGGTTTGGAGCGTGAATTCAGCGCGGCGTTCGTGGCTTGATCTTGCTAGGAGAAGTGCGAGGTGGGTAAAAGGCGGATATTGAAATTGTTGGCGGACGTTGAGTTCTTGGGCAACGAAGCCATCAAAATCGTGATGTCTTGCGAACTGGATCGAGGGGCTGTGAGGTGTCGATGTCTGTATGATAACTTCTCCGGCCATTTTCCCGCGACCTGCTCGACCCGCGACTTGAGTTAAAAGTTGGAAAGTACGCTCACCCGCTCGGAAGTCAGGCGCGTAAAGCGAAAGGTCAGCGTTGAGGACTCCGACTAGAGTGACGTTCGGAAAGTCGAGTCCCTTGGCTATCATTTGGGTGCCGAGGAGGATGTTGATTTTTTTGGCGCGGAAGTCTCGAAGGGTGTCGCGAAGCGTGTTTTTACGTCGCGTGGTATCAGTGTCGAGGCGTGCGATTTTTGCGGAGGGGAAGACTTTGCGGAGAATAGTTTCGGCCTTTTCGGTTCCGTATCCCTGAAAGCGAATAGCTGGGTCTTGGCAATTGGGGCAGAGGCGGGGGACAATGGATTGGAAACCGCAGACGTGGCAAACGAGGCGTTCGTCGCCGCGGTGGTAGGTAAGCGGAATGGAGCAATGGTTGCACTCGATGACATGTCCGCAGGGCGGGCACTGGAGGGATCTTGCGAAGCCGCGGCGGTTAAGAAAAATGATGACTTGTTCATTTGCTTCGATGCGTTTTTCAACCGAAGTGCGAAGGACGTCTGAGATAATGGCATCGCGGCCTTTGTGTTTCTTAGCCTCAATACGCATGTCTACAACCCGAGTGAGAGGGAGAGAGGCGCCGTCAGCTCGTTCTGTCATTTTTACGATTTGGTATTTTTTGAGCTGTGTGTTTTGGAAGGTTTCAAGTGAGGGAGTGGCGGAGCCGAGGACGACGGTGCATTTTTCGAGGTTACAGCGGACTACAGCAAGGTCACGTGCGTGGTATTTAGGTGGATTCTCCTGTTTATAGGCAGGTTCATGTTCCTCATCGACGATAATGAGCCCGGGGTCTTTGACGGGTGCAAAGATGGCGGAGCGAGCCCCAATTACGATGCGGGCTTTCCCCGCTCGGATTCGATGCCATTCGTCAAAGCGCTCTCCTTGGGAGAGGTTAGAGTGAAGGATTGCGATTTGATCGGTGAGATCGTGGAAGCGGGCTTTAAAGCGTTCTACGGTCTGGGGAGCAAGTGAGATTTCGGGTACTAAGATGATAACATTTTTCCCGAGTTTCAGGGCGGTGCGGGTGGCCTGGAGGTAGACCTCAGTTTTTCCTGATCCTGTGATTCCGTGAAGGAGGATTGGCTTTGGTGTTTCTGAATGGAGGCTTTTTGAGATTGTTTGGTATGCCTCGTCTTGTTCTTCGTTCAGGGTAAGTGGGTCGGTTGGTAAAAAGGTTTCGTTGGCATCAGGGTCACGGCGGACTTCGAGATTGATAACCTTGACCCAGCCTTTCTCTGTAAGGGTCTTAATTGAAGAAGAGGTGGATGCCCCCCCGAGTTCGGTGATCGGGATTGGCTTGTCTGCAATCGATAGGAGAGTGATGATTTGGTGTTGGCGTTTGGCCCGTTTGGCGAGCTTAGCGAGTTCAATTTCGGTTGGCTTTTTTGCAAGAATGGCAGCTTTGCGAATTTTGGCCGAAGTTTTATCTCCACGAATGGAGGCGGGTATGATCGAACGAATGACTTGCTCAAGCGGGGTGCCATAGTAAGAGGTGATCCATTCTGCAAGTTTTAGAAGAGCAGGGGTGATCAGTGGTTCTGGATCGACGAGGCCGGTGAGGTAACGGAGATCGAATTCGGATTGAGGTGCTTCTTGGACGCGGAGGACAGTCCCCGTAGCGTCGCGGTTCCGAAGGGGGATGCGGACGCGGCAGCCGGGGAGGATTTTAAGGTGATCCGGAATAGCGTAATCAAAGACGAGCTCGGAAGGACCGTCGATGAGTACGCTTGCAGCGAGTGGCATAGGCGGATCATGGACGCTGAATGCACAACTTCCAACGCTGAAGATGCAAGGGCTTGTTCTTCGCGGTGATTGTGATGAAGAGTTTCTTAACGGACCGTTACCTTGAGACGGTAGAATCTTGCTCGGGTGATTGGTCCGACTTCATAAGTTTCGACGATAAAGCCATTTTCAGGCAGTGATTCTTGGATAGGATTGGAAAGGGTGTCCCAGTTTTTGAGATCGTTGGAGATTTGAACTTTCTGGATGAGGTCGTCAGCCGCGAGGTTTTTGGGGACCTGTATACCGGTTAGGGTTGGGGTGAGTTCTTTACCCTGAAGAGCGTAGGCGATAAGATCGCCGTCTTGGAAAGTGGTTGCGTCCGATCCTCCAGGATTGCCTCCGGCGGTGGTTGATGTCCGCCAGCTTGAAGGGAGGTTGGGATCAAGTTGCGAGGAGGGGCTAATTCGAACGAGGCTGAACCCTTCGCCGTCACTGGCTTGAGGCCACGGGGGGGTGTCATCAAAAGCGAAACTTTCGATAACGGTTCCGGAAGCGTCAGTTAGGGTGATTTTTTCGCCTCCGTTGTCTAGACTGCCAGCGAAGTCATTGGTTCCGATCGTAAGCCGACCTCCAGGTGAGAGGGTAGTGTCGAGAGGGAAGGTGTAAGTGAGTCCAGCGGTAAAGGTGAGGTTGCTCAGGTCGATCTCATTGTTGGAAATGTTGGTGAGTTCGATGAATTCGTTTTCCTCGGCGGATCCGGGCTCGTTGTAGTAAAGTTCGGAAATTACGAGGTTGGTGGCGTCGGCAGGAGTCCCTGCTACGAGGTCAGCCGATTGCAGAGCAGACCAAACACCGTTCTCTAAGACGCGTGATTTGTAGGTGGCACTTACGGTGAGAGTAAGAGCGTTTGAATATGTCAAAGCGCCTAGGTCACGGGGGTCTGAACCATTAGTGGTATAGAAAATCGAGCCTGCGCCATTAGGGTTTTCGATCGTGAGTGAGTTCCCGTTTTGGGCGTAGACAGGAGCGGCAACAGAAGGATAAAGATTCCGGGCTCGAAGCTGATTTAGAAGAATGTTGGGTCGCTGTTTGAGGTGAGTTTCGATAATATAGTTCTGCGTGGCGAGATACTGATCGTCTTTTGTGTAGAGCTCATAGTTTGAATTTTGCCATCCACCCGCGGACTGAACATCTCTTCGATAGTCGCCCCATCGAGCAGACTCGGCAACAATTGCATCGTCCATTTCATCGGAGCGGCGGCGCCAAATTGCAGTGGCTCCGGTGGGAGAAAGAGGGCCGTTATTAAAGAGTGCTGCGTGTGCTCGGTCGGCGAAGCGCAGTCGGTATTCTGCATTCTTTGTAAGGTCTTGATGAATGCCGGAGGCTCTGTTGTTACGATTGTTACGTCCGGTGACGTTGATGTTAAGGGCTCCGGCGATGTTGAGGTAAGCAGGACTATTGCGGGCCGTTGAGATGGCGAATTCAGAATCCCATGGGAAGTAGTGGAAGGGAACGCCGGTTGGACCCATGCCCGCGGCCCGCCAATTATTGCCATCCCAGTCGTTATTGCCGATGAAGAAATTGAGTATCATGTAGTCGATGAAGGAATCGATATCGAGATGGCTCTGCAGGATTTCGTAAACGGAGTTGCTTGCTATATTGTTGCGGGAAATGGAAGCCATAGTGTTGTATCGGGCGACTGTCCCAGATTGCGCTTGGCCTTTATTGATAGCATCGTAATCGGCGTCTTCACCACCGAAGTAGGCTTCCATGAAGTCTTGATCGGGACGCTCGTGGAGATGGTATAATCCCCAGTAAATTCCGTTTATGTAAAGATGGGTCCACCGTCCATGAACGCCGATATTTCCCAGCTCCATAAAAACATCGTTGGTGAATTGATCTCGATTATATTGGGCTTTATCACACTGCCAGAAGTGACGGTGGGAGAAGCCGTAGTTGTAGTTTGAACGTAGTTGGAGGGTGTCAAAATTTTCTGCTGCTTTGCGACCACTCGGGGCATCGCGATAAAGAGGGTAACGCAGCTTTCCGGCACCGTATTGAGATCTAAAGCGGAGGCTCATACTGTGCTTTGGAGTATCGGGATTTCGGCTGCTTCCTCCTTGCACGCGAAGCCCAGCGTTTATTTTAAAACCGGGTTCCGAGTCATCATGAGAAATGAGTTCAGCTGAGACAGGGCGCTCCCAAAGCGAACCTTCACTCTGAGGGTTTTGGTAGATTCCGTTGGGTCCGTAAAAGTCATCGGGAGCGATCGTGAGCGAGAGAGAGGAGAATTTTTGGAGTGCCGGAATAATTTTAGCGGCATACTTCGGGTCGTCGACGATTTGCGGATCCATCTCGTAGTCGGCAATTCGACCAGCCCACATTGACGTCGTGTTAGGAGGGTTTTTAGGTTGGTTGATAACGTCCTTCAGGAAGATATAACTCTGGGTGTCGACGTTGGTAGGAATAAAGTTATTTTTAAAGCCAGCTGCGCGAAGGATAGTGGTGGTAGAAATGGTGACTGGACCGCTGTAAAGGTCGCCGTTGTCGGGAGTGGGTCGAGTCCCATTGAGGGTGTAGTAAATTTGTGAGTTCGCAGTGGTGGTTTTGATGGTGACCTCAAAAGGAGCCTGGTAGTGGCCACGATCGACGTCGAAAGTTGTGTCTCGGACATATCCTTGTCGGGCGATCCCGGTATTTTCAGATCCTGGAGTCGGAAGGGGAAGAAAGCCTTGTGAGGTGTAGCTGGCGTCGGTTTTTTGAGGAGGGTAAGTCGGCGAAAATTCCTGCACAATTGTAGCGCCATCAGGTGAAATTAAGGCGAGGTATTCGCCCTTGGCGCTCAGGTTAAAGTTAGTATGGAGATTTCCGGCTGAATCCGGCGTGTCGGAGCCTGAAGCGAAGACCACGAAGTATTCATTGCCATCTAAAATAGTGTTATTGGGAAAGGACCATTTGGTCAGATTGGTCTCGTCGTCGGTAAGGTAATAGCCGGAGATGTCAAATGGTGTGGTATTTCGGTTGTTGATCTCTATCCAGTCGTTGGCGTTGCCATCTCCATCATCGAAGGAAGAATTACTTGCAACGAATTCACTAATTTGTGGTGCGAGAGCCAGGCCATCGACCGTAATTTGCACGGTGGCGCTTGTTGGCCCCTCTGCATTGGTCGCAGTGAGTGTGTAGATTTCGGTGAGTGTTGCGATAAAATTGACTGAGCCAGTTTCGCTGACAGCTCCAATGTTAGGTGTGATTTCAACTGAGTCGGCACCAGAGACGTCCCATCTAAGAACGACGGAGTCGCCGGAGTCAAAATCGCTTAGGTTTGCGGTAAAGGAATTGATGGTAGGACGCGGGGCCGGCGGATCAAAGGCGAGGGCTCCGTTGTTGAAAATTCCGGCAAGATCATTATCAGAAAGGACTCCAAAGTCGTCTTTAGTTTGAAAGATTGCGATGTCATCCATCGCACCTCCAAAATCGTTTGAACCTGCTGCACTGGCGTCGTCTGCAGCGAAAAAAACGCCAGTGTTGTGGGTGATTGTATTCGTGCCAAGGGAAGTCTTGGTGGTTGTTGAAGAGCTGATGTTTGAAGCGGTAATGTTATCACTGGTATCGCGAAGAACAGTGACTTTGCAGAAATTATTTAGCGAGTCATAGCGGAGTGCAAAGAAATACCAGGCTCCGGCCGTGAGGTTGAGGGGACTGGTGACCGAGGTATCGGTAGAGCCGTTGCCATCGCGAAGAAGAGCACGGACTTGGCGTCCGTTTCCTCCGAGATCAATCCTAATCCCTGAACCGTTTTTGCCGGTTCCTGAGAGGGTCTCGTAAAAGCGATCGAAGGCATTGAGAGTCGTCGGACGAAACCACCAAGTGATTGTAAATTGATCTGTTGGCTGGACTTCGGGAGCAGGGTTGACGCGAAAGCCAGAACGAAGAGGGAAGTCATAACCAGTTCCATGAAGAGCTCTAAAATTCTTGGTGGGATTACTGTTTCCAATGAGGAGGCCATTGTTCAGCTGGAGTGAATCCTGGATGACTCTTGTGGATGCGTCGGTTTCGTCGAGAGCATAGTGCGCCACGAGATCCGCACTTACAGGTATTAGGCTGCATAAGAAAAGAGACAGAAATTTCTTCATTGTAGAGCGTGTCGGTTCACAAAGTTAAGTGGGGTGAGCTAGCGCCGCAAGTGGGGGGATCAAGCGCTTCCTCGGATGCGCTCCACTTTTGCGCCAAGCTGGAGAAGCTTTTCGTCAATCATTTCGTAGCCACGGTCGATGTGGTAAAGACGATTGATCTCGGTTGTGCCCTTAGCTTTTAATCCAGCAAGAACGAGTGCTGCAGAGGCACGTAGGTCGGATGCCATCACAGGTGCAGCACTGAATTTAGCCCCTCCAAGAATAGTAGCTGTATTATCTTTTAAACTTAAATTTGCCCCTAAACGGTCAAGTTCAGAGAGATGAGTAAACCGATCAGGATAAATTGTATCTTGTATGATTGAATTTCCTTGAATCGTAGCAAGTAATACCATAAATTGAGCCTGCATATCAGTTGGGAATCCCGGGTATGGAAGAGTCACAACATTCACGGGTTTTAAAACTTTATTTTCACTGTGACACTGTCTCCGGTTTTGTTAAAATTCACGAGGTGCCCGGCCTCGGTGAGTTTTTCTGTGGCTCCTGTAAGCTGATCTTGGCGAATACGGTTTAGAGTGATTCCCGATTGGCTTGCCATCGCTCCGGCAACCATAAAGGTTCCTGCCTCGATCCGATCAGGGATTACGGTATGGTGAGTTCCGCCGAGAGAAGTTACTCCTTGGATAGTAATGCGGCGGGTTCCGGCCCCTTCGATCTTGGCTCCCATTGAGATGAGAAAATTGGCGAGGTCGACGACTTCGGGTTCGCACGCGGCGGATTCAATGACGGTAATTCCCTCGGTGAGGACTGCGGCCATCAAGAGGTTATCGGTTCCTAAGACAGTGGGACCGTGCTTTCCGCTAAGATCAACTTCCTGACCTTTGAGCCCTTCCTTGGCTTCGATGAGAATATTGCCGCCTTCGGTGTCAATATTGGCACCAATCGCTTGAAGTCCTTTTAAATGAAGATCGATGGGTCGGTCACCAATGACACATCCGCCAGGGATAGAAACGCTAGCCCGCCCTAGGCGCGCTACAAGGGGCCCCATGACACAAATGGAGGCACGCATTTTACGAACGATCTTGCATGTGCATTAGGCATACTGGCAGTTTTGACTGTGCCGCTGTAGCGAGCGCACCCTCGCGACTGAGCGCGCTTAGGGCTTGAAGCGGTTTTAAGTTATGGATACATCGGGAACGCGTTCAATGACGACTTGCTGATCGGTCAGAAGGGCTGCTGCAAGAATGGGGAGAGATGCGTTTTTCGATCCGGAAATATTAATGGATCCGGAGAGAGAGGTGCCGCCGTGCACGAGAAGTTTGTCCATAGTCCGTTGGTGTTAGGGGAAATGAAGTGAGCTTTTTAAGCCTGCTGTGCAAGTGGAAAGCGGGGGATTCCATTGAGGTCATTTCCGATCGAGATGTTGGTGAGTCCAGCCTTCCGAAGAAATCCGGCTACAATTTCACCCTGATCATAGCCGACTTCCAGAGCTACGAGTCCACCGGTATTGAGAAATTTAGGACATTCGGCAGAAAAGAGGCGGAGGAGATCGAGACCATCTGAGCCACTGAAAAGGGCCATTTCGGGATCGTGAAGAACCTCGGGTTCAAGTTTTGCGCGTTCGCCCTCTGCGATGTAGGGAAGGTTCGCAACGATGAGGTCAAAGGTCTCTGTGATATTGGAGAAGAGATTGCTCTCAATCAGCGTTGCTTCGACTCCGAGGGCCTTGCGGTTTTGTTCACAAAGCGAGAGGGCCTCTGTGGATAAGTCTGCTAGCGTAAGTTGTTCACAGTCTGATCCTAAGTCTTTTGAAAGGGTAAGTCCAAGGACGCCTGAACCACAACCGACATCTAAAAGACGGGCAGGTTTTGTGAGTAACTGCTTTTTTACAAGGTCGACCAACTCTTCGGTTTCCGGACGGGGGATCAGGGCGCGGTGATCGCAGTAAAATTCGTAATTACCAAAGTGAACAACCTTGTTTATATGTTGAAGTGGAACATTTTCGCTACGTTTCTTTAGTTTTTCTCTAAGCGAGGCTAGCGCTGCTTTATCTAGGGGCTGGTCGAAGCGAAGATAGAGATCCATCCTCTTAATACCCAATTCATAAGCGACCATGAGTTCCATGTTGAGCCGAGGCTCGGCGATCCCTTGCTGAGCCAACAAATAACGACTTTCTCGAGGACATCGAGGATGGTTGTCATAATGGAGCTCGCACTTCTTCTGTGAATAAGTTGTGAATGAATGTTAGGAGCTTATCCTAACTCCTCTTCTGCAAGACGTTGCTCCATTTCTGCTTTTTGGAGGTGGTCGGTAAATTCGTGAATGTCGCCGGTCATGATTCCTTCCATATTGTGGGAGGTGTGATTGATGCGGTGATCTGTAACGCGGGATTGAGGAAAGTTGTAGGTGCGGATTTTCTCGGAACGGTCGCCTGAGCCGATCAGAGATTTTCGTTGAGCCGAGTAGCTTTCTTGAGCTTCGCGTTGAGCGGCTTCGAAGAGTTTGGCGCGCAGGATTTGCAGGGCTTTTTCTTTGTTCTGAGTCTGGGATCGACCGTCCTGGGATTTGACCTGAATACCGGTTGGGAGGTGGGTAACTTGAACTGCGGAGTCGGTGGTATTGACGTGCTGTCCTCCGGGGCCACCAGAACGAGTGGCCTGTATGTGAAGTTCGTCAGGCTTAAGTTGAACATCGACTTCTTCGGCTTCGGGTAGAACTGCGATAGTGACTGTGGAAGTGTGAATACGACCTTGAGTTTCGGTTGCGGGAACGCGCTGAACGCGGTGGACACCGGATTCGTATTTCAGGTAGCGGAAAACTTCTTCACCGGTGATTTTGAGAACCACCTCTTTATAACCGCCAACGTCGGAAGGAGAACTTTCAAGGTGCTCACATTTCCAGCCCCGCTTCTCGGTGTAGCGTTGGTAGAGGTTCATGAGCTCGCCGGCGAAGAGGGAAGCTTCATCGCCTCCGGCACCGGCCCGGATTTCTAGAAGAGCGTCGCGGTCCTCGGTTTCATCTTTTGGAAGGAGCGCGTATTGGACTTCTTGGGCTAAAACTTCGTGACGCTCTCGGAGAGCGGGAAGTTCCTCTTCAGCCATAGCGGAAAATTCCTCGTCATCCCCCTTGGCCAGTTCCTCGTTACCTTCGATATCGTTGGTGACTTGCTGGAATTCATCCCAGAGCCCCATGAGCTTTTTGAGAGAGCGGTGCTCTCGCATGTATTGAGTCGAGTTTCTCTGGTCGTTGAAAAACCCAGGATCTTCCATGAGTTTTTCAATCTCGGTAAGGCGGGCTTTGCGTTTTTCGATGAGCGTTCCGTAATCCATGAGAGGTTGCGAACCTCTTGGGTTTTGGAGAAGAGGTCAAGGGTTGGCTTCGCTGGTTTGGATTTTGAAGAAGCTTGCTCAGCCGGATTAGGCGCGGGTGTGCTTTTTTGACACAAAATCAATCCCGAAGAGGCAAGATGTGCCTTGGAAGACAGTCGAGGTGAAGAAAAATAGGATTTCTGTCTATTTCGGTCTTGCAACGGCGCGGGACTGAATTTATTCCTCCGCCGCACGTTTTTTAGCGCAAACAAGGATCCAGTCCCATGGTGTAATTGGTAACACAGCTGATTTTGGTTCAGTCATTCAAGGTTCGAGTCCTTGTGGGACTGCCATTCTTCCCTCAAAAAGCTGGAAGGTGGCAAAGATTTCTATTTGATGAAATCGACGAGATCTGTGCGCATCTTTTCTAGATCTGGCTGATTGAGGTAAAACATGTGCCCGGCTTCATACCATGTAAACTTAATAGCCTGTCGGCGCTCGTTGGGGATATTGAACAGATGATCAATAGAGTATTGCATGTTGGCTGGTGGAGTTGCTAAGTCGGTGTAGCCGCACATTACCAGTATTCTAAGATCAGGGTTTTCGCGCATCGCTGATTCAAGGTTACGTGCCATATTGACCACACTATTACTGGTTCCCCAATCCCACGGGCGGACGTCGCTCGTGAGAATTTTATAGGGATGGTGGCCTTCCCAACCGAGATCTCGGCTAAAGTAGTCGTTAATGGCTGTCGAAAAGGCTCCGTAGGCTACGGAGTAGGAGGGATCATAACTCGCATAATCGCTTTCCGGAGAAGTTGAGGGCCAAGCAATGCGGGCGTCGAAGCGACCGAGAACTTTGCTTTCGTCCCGAAGAAGTTCTTTGCGAAACCTAGTAGAAGAGAGTCGTAGGTTTGTTTCGACGAAAAGGGACGCAGGCAGGCCGGTAAACTTGGCCATTTGGTCAGCGACTGATTTTTTTTCTTTAGCGGAGATCGCGGCGCCCTTTAAAAGCGCTTGCGAGTAGGTGCCAAAGGCGAAGGCGCGGGCTTGCTCGACGAGTTCATTACGATTACCTTGGATTTTCTTGTGATAGTGAGAAGTTGCTGTGAGGCCAGGAAAGAAGACTGAGTAGCTAAGGTCATCGGCAACGTTGGATCGAAGAGTTCGGAAGTCGATGAGAGAGGAAAGTAGAACAACCCCGTTGAGTGACATTCCAAATTCATCTTGCAAGTGATCGGCGAGACCGGTTGCGCGAATGCCACCGTAGCTCTCACCAAGGAGATATTTTGGAGAGGCCCACCGGTCGTTTTCGGTCACCCAGCGGCGTATGAAATCACCGACCGAGCGGATGTCTCCATTGACTCCATGGAATTCGTCAGCCTTCGTTTTTCCTTCTGCACGTGAAAACCCAGTCGAGACTGGGTCGATAAAAACAATATCAGCGACATCAAGAATCGATTGGGGGTTCTCTTTAACGGTAAGGGGTGGGGGGAGGGTTCTGGTGCCGTCTGGAGTGGTCGGAACAATACGTGGGCCGAGGGCCCCCATGTGAAGCCATACCGCCGACGAGCCGGGGCCTCCATTAAAGGCGAAGACAATCGGGCGTTTGTGGCGATCACTCATACCGATGCGTTCGTAGGCGACGTGAAAAATCGAGGCGCGGTCTTCGTCCTTTGCTGTTTTAAGAGAGAGGGTGGAAGCGGTGACCTTATAGTCGATTTTTTTACCGGCAATGGTGACGGCATCTTGTTTGCTTACGACGCTTGGAAAATCGTCTTTGTTCTCTTCCTTTTTATTTTCTTGGGCGTGGAGGAAGCTGAAAAGCAGAGGAACTAGGGCAAAACGCATGGGTAGATGATGGAGTAAAGAAGAGGCTGTGCAACATGGGATTTGGATAACAGGGCTGCTTTTTTAAAAAGAAAGCCACACCCCTCTCGGAGTGTGACTTTGAGATTGAAGCGCGGTCTGACTACTCAGGGATCTCGTTGAGAGTGTAGTAGACGTCGGGATGCCAGAGGCTGTCGCCTTTGGATGACTTCACCTTCTCAAGATTGAAGTGGTGAACGTGACCACGGACACGACCGGAGACTTTAAGGTAAACCGATTTTCCATCGGAGGAAACGGTGGCCTTTTCCACAACAGGAGTGGCCGGATCGACCTCGGGGCTACCATAGCCCTTTTGATAAATATAGGTCCAAGCGGCGGCCTTGTAAGATTTGGGATCTGAGGCACTCGCCTTATCGACCGGCTCAGTGAAGGTGATGACGAAACCATCTTTCTTGACATGCATTTCATGCATCTCGAGTGGCGTCTCACCAGACGGCGTCTCACCAGGCGGCGTCTCACCAGACCGCGGCCGCCCCATCCACGGTTTGTTCCACCCACGAAGAGCGTCGCGTCATCACCCATCCGAGCTGGAACGATTCCAGAGCGAAAATCTTCGAGGTATTTCCAAACAGCCCCTTGGTAGAGTCCTTTGACCTTTTCTAGGTAGACGCGTTGGATTTGGGAGTGGGTCTGCTCTCCGACGAGAACCTGTCCATTGAATGGGCCGAATTTTCCTTTGGTATTATCGTAGATGACAGCAGTTGGGGACTGACCGACTTTGCCGTGTGGCAAGATGATGGCGGGTGGAATGATCCGCTTGTCCTTGTCGTGTTCGATGACCATCCGTGAATCGCTTTTTGGGTTAGGCGGCTTTTCCATGCCGTCAACGAGATCAACGTATTTGTTGCCGGTCGGGTTGCCCATGAAGCCGCCAGGCTTGAGCCATTTGAGCGAGGAAGAACCATTCCAGAGTCCTTGGTTGTCGGTGTAAAATGCGTCGCCTGCTTGGTTGAATCCGATTCCGCCCGGAGAACGAATCCCAGGGCAGGTCGGGGTCGCTGTGCCATCGAGATTATAGCGATAACACCATCCACGCCACGGAGATTTCTGGCTCGCACCACCTGAACCAGTGAGGCAATGAACGACCCAAATATCCCCGTTTTTGTCGGGGTTAGAGCCGAAATTATACTCGTGGTAGTCACCATCGATTCCCCAGTGGTGAGTTACGGTCTCGAAATTGTCCGCTCTACCGTCACCGTCCGTATCTGTGAGTTTTGTAATTTCGGGGCGCTGGGTGACAAAAAGTGATCCGTCTCGGTAGAACATTCCGAGAGGCTCATGCAGGCCTCGCGCGTAGAGAGTCCATGTGACCTTTGAGAGATCTTTTCCATAGGCGCCTTCGCACACCCAAATATCACCGCGTCGGGAGGAAACTGCGACCTTTTTGCCAGGCATAATGGCGATTCCGCCAAGCTCGAGAACCTCGCCTTCCGGCATTGGGATTTCTTCACGAAGGTAGAATTCAGGTTGGCGCGGGTCTGCTAGAGCAGAAGAGATGAGAGCGGCTGAGAGAATGAAGTTTTTCATGGTGTCAAATTTTCTAAGTTTGGGATGCCTAATTACTTCCAAGTGTAATCGATGGTTACGGTGTGCTTTCCTGGCGTGAGCGGAATTGGAATAAGGAGTTCGTTTTCGCGGGTGAATGGAGGGAGCTCGGAATTTGGAACGCTTACGATGAGGTTGTCTTCAAAGCTGAAGGTTCTTTCACTTCCGCTTTGGACACTTCCACCACTTAGCACCCGGAAGTAGAGTTGCTCACCTGAAGAGCCAGGAGAGGGGACGTTAATCGTGATCGCCCGAGTGAAGCCGGATCCATCATCTTTCGGGGCAGGGTAAT
This sequence comes from Akkermansiaceae bacterium, assembly GCA_905181965.1. Classification (GTDB taxonomy): domain Bacteria; phylum Verrucomicrobiota; class Verrucomicrobiia; order Verrucomicrobiales; family Akkermansiaceae; genus SW10. Next base: position 81,731 of record CAJIZY010000004.1, on the reverse strand, counting down.
CGAGTGCCGCAATTGGCCCAAAGTGATACTTGAAGGTGGGCTGCTGTTGCTTGTTGAGACTATAGCCTTTGAAGCGCGGTTCCATGTTCTCGTCAGCCTTGCTTGGCCATTTAGAGGTCTGACTCTCAAGAATCGCAAATGGAATACCGCGATTGAGGGTGATTACCTGGTCGCCTGCTGGTGGTTGAAAGCCTTGGCCACGGTTGATCCAGTGGCGTCGATGTCGAGCAACTCAATCAAATCATGTCCAGGCTCATAGAATCAGCGCTAAAGGCTAGATTGACCTCCTCGGAGTATCCCGCGCCAATGCCTCGAGGGTCGGTGCCGGCGATGAAGTTACGGTAAATAATTGCTTCTCCTGCTGGAGCGACTATCGGGATGCTATTTCCGCCGCCACCGCGGTTGCCACCTCCGCTGGTCTTGGCATCGGAAAGGTATTGCCTTTTCATTTTAGGCCCCTCCCAAGAGAGAGAAACATGTTCCTCACCGGAGAGCTCAAAATATTCAACCTTGATATCAACACGCCCCTTTTTGAGCTTGATCGATCCTTTAGATGGCTTGCCGGCAGGACCGACGTAGTTTCGAGTGATAATTTCTTTTCCGCCGATGGTTATGGAGCCGCCATCGTCGGTGTCGTAGGTGAAAGTGTATTTTCCGTCGCGCGGAACGTTGAGCCAACCCTCCCAGACGATCCCATAGTTATCGCGACTATTTTTTTTGAGTGCGGCGTGTTGAAGAGATATGAGCCCCTTCTTCTCTTCCTCTACATTCACTGCCTTGGTCTTACGAAGGTCGGTGAGAGTCTTAAAGCTGCCAAGATGCGTGTAGGAAAGAAGATCTCGGATTGGAGGCAGTTTCCGGCTGGGATCGCTTAGTTTACTGACTTTCATCATCCCGTTCATCAGCTGATAGTGCCCTGGGAATGTGCAGATGTAAGGATAGTTGCCCTCTTTGCTAGGGGCCTTGAAGAAAATTGTAGTAGCCTCTTTTGGTTGGACCATTCCAGAACTTTTTAAAATTCGAGGATGACCCTTGGGTTCCCAGTCTTGTTCAACGCCCTTGTCTCCTAATTTCAGGACGGCATCGACGACCTCTTTTCCTTTATCGCCTCCCTTTTTCCTTCCTGGTGTGCAAATGATGAGGTTGTGTGGAAGGCTATCGAGATTTTTAAGAACTAATTTGATTTTTGCGTTTGGTTTGACGCTAAAACTGGGTTTGTCATACATCATTTTAGCCTCCAAGGTTGTGATTACGATCTCTTGATCGATTTTTTCAAAACCCTCTGGGGGCTTAGCGGCGTTAGCTTGAACCGCGGAGAACACAAACGTTAGGAAAGTTAAAACGCGAGGAGCGGTGAGGTGGTTACGATCTTCTTTCATAGGCATTGTCTAGGGCTACTAATACGGAAGTTCTTTCAAGATCTGACAAAAATAAGTCGAGAACAGCATTGGAAGTTTTTGAGACAATTTAAATCATTGAAAGATTTGACTAGCAAAATCAGTTTTCCGGCCGATCTAGAATTGGCTCTCGCCTATCGGTTATTTAACTGATAACGTTCCACTGTTGTGGGGATGTAGTGAAAAGTCCTCACAAACCGATAGGTAAGCTTCAAAAACACACATTAGCTATGAATCATCGATTTCCTTTTTATCGAGTCAACTGGGTAAATTCCTCATTTCTTTTCATTATTACTGCCTTAGGGGTCATCGCTGCCCCTATTTTCCTAATTAAGCATGATTTGAACTGGATCATGTGGAGCATGTTCGGCTTTTACATGATTGCCACCGGTCTAAGTATCACCTTGGGCTATCATCGTCTTTTTTCACACTTATCTTTCAAGGCGACTTGGCCGGTGCGTCTTTTTACTTTAGTATTCGGCGCCTGCGCTTTCGAGAACTCCGTAGTGCACTGGGCTTCGGACCATCGGCGCCACCATAAGCATACAGACCATGAAGAGGACCCTTACGATATCTCCAAGGGATTTTTCTGGGCTCACATCGGATGGATCCTTTTCAAGCTCAACGCGCCCCAACCAATCGACAATGTAAAAGACCTCCAAAAGGATTCCTTGGTTCGCTTCCAAGATCGTCACTACGTCGCTATTGCTTTTACTGCTGGATTAATTTTACCGGCAGTCGCGGGTTATTTCGTCATGGGCGGAATGGTTGGTGCTCTTGGTGGCTTTCTTGTCGTAGGCGCACTCCGCGTTGTTTTGGTTCAGCAATCGACTTTCTTCATCAACTCGCTCTGTCATACCATCGGGAACCAGCCCTATTCAGTTCGCTGTAGTGCGCGTGATAGCTGGATTATGGCTCTCGTTACCTATGGTGAGGGGTATCATAACTACCACCACGAATTCCAGCACGACTTCCGTAATGGCGTGAAGGCATGGAACTTTGACCCCACAAAATGGTCCATTATGCTTCTCCATAGATTGGGTCTCGTGAGCAACCTTCGTCGCGTCCCCGAAAGTAAAATTATCGGTGCCGAAATGAGGGAGGCTCAACGGAAGGTTGAGGCAAAGCTCGCCGAGCTTCATGCAAAAGATGGGACGATCTGTGAACATGCCATGGCCCGAGTCGATGAGCTTTTGACTAAACTCAAGAAAAACTTGAATGAGTTGGAATCCTCGGTTTCTGAATCACTCGAAGCCTCCCGTTCCACTATTCGGCAGTGGCAACGCGAAACCCGCGAACTGGTTCGCCGCCTCGGCGACCTTCGTCTCGTGAATGCTTAAATTTCGAAATGACTGAAGAACGGGATTTAGGGCCTCAGCCATTGTTGTTGCTTCTTGAGAGCTGGGGGCTCTCAAATCATGATCTCGTCGTAGCCTCACCCGAACAATTGACTCATAAACAAGTGCAGCGGGCCTGTCATGGCAGGAAGTTGACTCTCAAAATGAAGCAAAAACTTGCGCGGACGCTAAATTTTGCGATTTGGGGAAGGCTTGCCAATGATGAGCGCGAAGGATTTTTAGAATACTTTCCGAGGCACTTATTCAATTACTCCAAGGGTTTTGAGAAGGACGTGCCCGATATTAACGCACGAATGCTGCTGAGTATTGGAGAGCGCAAGTTACGCCGTGATTTCAAGGAAGAGCTTGGAATCGAATCGTAGAACTTTTGTTTTCGACCTGTTTCTCTAAATTTGGCGGGCCTTTTTATGTTAAAAGGAATCGATGCTTCTCAATTGCTCTGATCGATGATATCCCGACACTTAGAAAAAGACCGTTCTTGGTTGATCTTAATTCCTAATCTTGTCTCCATGAAAATTCCCTCTGCTGCCAAATATTCCATTGTCATTGCTCTCATGGCACACCTGACCTCTTGCGAGGACTCAAAAGCACCGCAAGGCAAAAATCAGGAAAAGCTTACCACCGAGGAGTTGGCGCGTGATATTGAGTTTGGCCCTTGGATGAGCAAGGCTGGGCTGATGTTCGTTCAGGAGCAACTTCCCTCTGGGGATTATTTTGTGGAGATTGAGGGGAGGGTTAGCAAAGGGGAAAATCAATACCGCGCGATAACGAAGACACTTAACACGGATAAATATTTGAGAGCGGAGGCGATTTGGGGAATGGAGGCTGGGCCTCTCTGTCAACACGAGATCGACCGCTTGCGTAAAGGGATGGAGAGAAGTAAAAGCCAAGTCTTCACTGATACCACCGGTAAAGCGATTCATCAGCTCATTATGGTCCTGCCGGCTGGAGCAAGAACCGAAGAGCCCGTTAGCCCGAATGTGGCGTCGGGCGGAGATGCGGTTGGCTCAACAATCTCTGAGCCAATTCTAGAGAGTGGGACACCTCGAACTCCACCATCGCGATTGCCGACCCCCCTAATCCAGCCGGTCGAAGCGATTTCCGAGCCGGATCCAGCCGATTCTTTCAGTGATGTTGATGTTGATGTTGATGTCTCCCCGGGGGAAGTCTCTTCGGGAGAACTGGAACCACGACCTGTAGCTACGTCGCAATCTAATCCTGAGCCTGCCCTTGTGGATTCTCTGGACAACCCAGCACCGGCCCCTGTCGAGGAAGCCTCGGCAGAGGTGGGTGCAGCAATCGGGGAACTTGAAACACCCGAGCCCGTCGTTGAACCTGACAATCAAAAGTCCGAAATTGTGGCCCCACCTCGCGCAGTGATTGTTGTCGACGATGAAACCATACTGGAGACAGAAGAGGCGACTGGTGATCCAGTGGCCAATCCCGAATCAACGCCCGATGAAATAGAGCCAGCAGCTCCTGCTAAATTTGTTACTTATAAAGTTGTTCGCGGCGATACGCTCAGTGGCATCTCTCGCCGTTACAAAGTATCAATAGCCGCCATCAAAGAAGCTAGTGGGTCTGAATCTGACGATTTACGGATCAATCAGATTCTCAAGATTCCAACCCAGTAAAAAAGGTAGGGATAGATTCACTCTGTCTTATAGAGTCTTTTAAGAGTCGGTAGGCCTCGTGTGATAAAATCTTGATCGACGCGGTCTGAGAGGGATTGATCAAGAAAGATTTGGTAGGGTTCCTTGTCTGTCTCGATTGTGTGAATCCCGTTTTCTGGAGTTTCTGCAAGGGTCTTCGCTAGCTCTGGAAGTCCTTTTATAGTCTTTCCATTTACTGATTTGATAATCTGGCTGGCGAGGCGGTCATAACCGATGGTGGCTTCCGTTGCGACAACGCGGGTGAGGACAACAACGCGCCGCCGGTCCTGTTCGTAGTCTTCGGGGCTACTTAATACGTCTAGCAGGTTGAGAGGAGCGCGAGTCGCCCAATCTTTACCAAAGGCCTCAAGGTAGGGTCTCGACAGTTCTTGAAATACCAGTCCTCCTTTAATTAGAAAAGGGGGGGCTTCATCGTAAAGATACCCCGGGACCAAAGGTGGCGGCGGCTTTTTGAGAATTGCTTCGATAGTCTCCTCTTTACCGTTCCGCAGAACTTCGATTGATATTTTGGAACCCATGACCGGGCCTCCACGCACGAGGTGCGGCCAGAAGAGTTTCCCGTAATCTGGATGCTCAAAGTATCCCCTGCGATCTATGGCAAAGCCGCTTACATTGAGGATCACGTCTCCTTTTTTCATGCCGGCCTTGGCGGCAGATCCTTTTGGTAAAACTCGGGTGACATACAGTCCACCCTTGTTCTCTGGCAGCTTTAGCCATCCGCGAAAGTGTGGGTCCTCCGTGGTCGTGGTGGCGATCCCGAGACTTGGGAAGCCTTTGTAACTACCGTTCTCGGCATCTTTGAGAAATGCTGAGATAATATCGACGGAGATAACGTCACAGATCTGGTCCTTCGAATCGTAGCTCGTGAGGATCCCGATGAGCTTTTGACTTTGGAAGGCGGGCAGGGTGAACGAATTACCAGAAGTCTGCATCGATGCTTTCACGACGTAGCCAAGAAAGTAGCGCCCGCTTACAAAGGTGCTGAGTAATTCCATTGAACGAATTTTTCCGATTGTAGAAAGTGGTTCGCCATTTGTTTCGAGTTGGAGGAGTTCGACCTCGTCATCTGGTTTTGCGGGTGGTGCGATCGTGGTGGGCTTAAGCTCAGCAAGAAAACCGAGCTCTGAGTCGGGGCTAAGAAGGGCTAGATTCACCTCATAATCAATAGCTGTAACCCTGGCGGGGACGGTCTTGGTGCTATCCGCTGATTGAAGCTCGATATAAATCGAGTCTGCCGCCATTGCTGCGGTGGTGAGGATACGATTACCGGGAAGAAGGACTCCGAGCCCGCGGCGTGAACGTGGTGGGGTCTTCTCCCAAGGCTGAGAAGCGCTGTATGTCTGGATGGTCGAATTGATCCGGACAAGCGAATCTTCCGGAGCTGCCTGAAGTGGCTTGAGAAAAAGAAGAATGAAGAGAAGTTTTTTCATGGATTGCATTCGTTGGAGCTTGGTTAGATCGTTTAATCTAGTTGGGAGGCTTTGGTGATACCGACTTGAGCCATGATCCGCTTTTGGGCAGCGAGCACCTCTGAGCTTGGCACGACCAGAGGTCGATTGCCGCCGTTGAATTCAATGGTGTGGTATTCTGGTGGCTTTGGGGCATTCAGAATTTCATGCAACTGCCGCAAGGTCTTGATTTCCTTTCCGTTTACTTTGGACACGACCATCCCAGTGAAGCCGGCCATTCTTGTGGTGAGACGATCGTTTTCAACTCGAGTCAGGACAACAACGTCTTCCATTTTCTTAAAGAGTCCGCGCGAGACATAGTCAGCGAAGATCTGGCGGAGGCGGCGATCATTAAACTTAAAGGAGGCAAAGAGGTTAAGATCTAGGGGCTGGAAAACTAGACCTGCAAAAAAGGAATAGCGGGGGATTTCTTCGTATTGGATCGAGTAGATACGCGAATAGGGAAATGCTTTAAGAGTAAGTTCTTTAGTGAAATTTTCGCCCTTTCGGATTAAGGCAAGTGTGACCTTGTCACCCGCAAATTTTCGTTCCACGATTTCGTTCATATCTACGAATTCCCCAGCGATGCGGATATTACCGGCACTGTCGATAGGATTATTGTCAATACTAAGCAGAACATCGCCGCGCTCAAGGACGCCGTCGGCCGGTCCACCCGGGACAACATTTGCAACGAGGACACCTCTGCCGTCAGCGGGAAGTTGATAGGCTTGGCGCATTGCAGGATTGAACAAAGGGAATGGTGAGATCCCAAGGTCCATGTAGTGATCGTAGCTACCGTCCGAAATGTCCCTGAGGAATCTCTTCACGACTGGGGTAGGAATGATATACCCCACATTGTCAGCTTGGGTATTTCCCTGAAAAGCGACTCCGACAACCTTACCGTCCTGAACAACAGGGCCGCCCGAGTTTCCTGGATTGATCGCAGCATCGATTTGGATGACGAGATGGGAGTCCGCACGCGAGTGACTGTAGTTGCTAAAGTCGATCCGTGAGACCACCCCTTGGGTGACTGAGAGCCGTTCGCCGCCAACCGGGTAGCCGATAGCACTGACGCGGCTTTCTAGCGTGGGCATTCCCCCGATATCTAGATACGGAAGTCTTTCAAATGGTTCAAAATCTTGGAGTTCGATAAGGGCTAGATCGCAATCATGCGCTATGTGGCGCACCCGTGCGACGTGTTTGCGCGAGGAGCCTCGTCGTGTCACAAGAAGACGTCGGTTATCGGAAACGACGTGGGCATTAGTTAGAATTTGATTAGGCCCGATGATGAATCCAGTGCCGGTCCCTCCACTGAAGCGCCCGCTATTCCAAGGGGTCCGGTAATCAGGAACCTGGGTGGCGACCTCGATTTTGACCACTGAGTCGTAAGTTGTTGGTGGTGGTATTATTGGAGAATTTGGCGGAACTGGCGGGTCTGTAAGTTGCGCGAGGAGAGTGCTGCAGAGAACTATAGGCAGAAACATTCGTGTGATTGCTTTCGTCATTCGGGAGACGCTACGGGTGCTCTTTGGATTTTAAAGGAGGAAATTTTATTAGGTAAACCGGAGAATGCATTCTGACGGGCTTTCGGGTTTGGGCTTCGGGGTCTGAAGATTCGATTTTTTTTGACCAACTCCAAGGAGGTAATGCATTTGTCAAAAACAGTTTGCACCCCTTGGGAAGTGATGCATCTTAATAAGCAGCCTTAATTTTAGGGGTGAAAAAGTTAAAAATTATGAAATTACTTCGAAACTTACCGGGTATCGCCTGCCTAACCTTAGGGCTCGGTTTGGCGATTCCTCAGACGGCCGAGGCACAGTCCAGAGGCCGCAGGAGTCCTTCCCGGACGCAAAATCTTGTTGAGCGGCTCGCTGGACTCGAAAATTATTCGACTTTGGTAACAGCCGTTACCGAAGCAGGTCTAGGCGATGCTCTCGCCGAGATTGACCAAGCAACTATTTTTGCTCCGACTAATGCAGCTTTTGAAAAAATCCCGGCGGAGAGTCTTTCTGCGCTTCTTGCTGACAAGGCTTCGCTGACCAACCTACTCACCTACCATGTTGTGCCCGGGAAACGCATTTCTTCCTACCGACTCGGAAGCCGTTCCCTAACGGCATTGAACGAGGGAGCCCTTGTGGTAAAGACGACTCGATATCGCTCGTTCTGGTGGTTTTCATCGGCTATAAAGGTCAACGATTCTAAGGTTGTGAAAGCAAATCTGAGAGCCACCAACGGGATTATCCACGGGATCGACACCGTTCTTGATCCCGAGTTCATGGCACCAAAAACGATTTTGGAGCTTGCTGCTGGAAATGAGGACCTTTCGACCCTCGCTAGCTTAGTGGAGTCGGCTGGGCTTGACCGGGCTCTCGACAGTCACCGCCTAGAGTTGACTGTTTTTGCCCCTACTAACGAGGCATTTGCGAAACTTCCTTCCGAACTTCTTGAAGCGGTTCAAAATGACCGGGAGTTACTACGATTTGTTTTGAAGAACCATATTGTCCGTGGCTCAGTCCAAAGCACTGACCTTGAGACTGGAACAGTTAGGACTGTTGGGCGGACTGATCTAGATGTGGTGGTCGATGAGGGTGGGGTATCGGTTGGGCCTGCGTCTGTGGTCGCCGCTGACATCATCGCTGCGAATGGAGTGGTGCATGTGATTGACGAAGTCTTAGTCCCCGAAATCGTCGAAACTTTGGTTGGTGTAATTGAGTCTCGGGATGATCTCGCAACCTTTAAAGTTGCTCTCGATGCCGCAGGTTACACGCGCTTTTTTGATCAAAAATCGCGTTATTGGAGATGGACCTTCTTTGCCCCGAACAACGATGCCTTTGCTGCGATCCCGGCAGATGCCCTTGCAGCTTTGATAGACGATAAGCGGGCCCTTCGCGGTGTATTGCTTCGTCACGTCGCCTATGGAAAGATCACTTCTGCTGATTTGTCCAACGGTTCAGTCGTCCGGACGATTGGTGGTCGCCTCGCCGTTGATATTTCTGACGAAGGGGCCACTTTTAATGGCTCGCCTCTCCTTGAGGCGGATCTGAGCGCTTCTAATGGTGTTCTTGACAACGGAGACGATGGCGATAACGGAGACGATGGTGACAACGGAGACGATGGCGATAACGGAGACGATGGTGACAACGGAGACGATGGCGATAACGGAGACGATGGCGATAACGGAGACGATGGTGACAACGGAGACGATGGTGACAACGGAGACGATGGTGACAACGGAGACGATGGCGACAACGGGGACGGTGATGATGGCGATTCTGATGAGTAGAACAGGAACCTCGTCGTAAATAGTGATCATGAAGACTCTGCAAAGGCAGAGTCTTCTTTTTTAAAATGAAAACCTTTAAAAGATTAGGCCATGTCATCGTAGGGCTCTTTGTTGTGGTCTCTTGCCGGAATGCCGAGGTGTCAGAGAGTGATGAGGGAAGGGATTCAAATAGGTCGGGACAAATCGAAGCTTCCACCAGGAATCAGGCGCCGTCGGGGAGCAGCGGGCGTAATCAAAAAGGACAGGCGAGGATTGCTAGTTTTGTTTCGACCTTGAAGAACATCCCCAATTATCGAGAGAGGAGGGACTCTTTTGCTAAGATCTTGTTAGATCTTCCTAACGATGAGCATGATATCGCCGTCGAAGTGGTGATCGATGATCTCAATTCAGAGGACTCTGCAAATTTTGTCTTGGAGTATCTTGAGATAAGTAGCCTGATGTCACCTGCCCTCCAGTTACCGGGAATCGTTCGGCTTTTGGAAGAGCCGAAGTTATTGCCCTTACAACGGACTGCGATGGAACAGCAGCTACGCCAAGACATCGGGATACCCCCGGATCAAATTGTGAGGGACTGGCGGCTCCTTGTTGGTGATCACCTCAGGAAAAATAAGACCTTGATATCCGAGTGAGGTCTTTGCCTTAAACATTAAAGCGGAATTCAATGACGTCACCGTCAGCAACGACATACTCCTTTCCTTCGATGCGCAGCTTTCCGGCATCGCGTGCGGCGGCCTTGCCACCGAGTGCGACAAAGTCATCATAATGAACGACCTCGGCCGCGATAAATCCGCGCTCAAAATCTCCGTGGATGACTCCAGCAGCGGCTGGAGCCTTGTCTCCTGAAGTTATGGTCCATGCCCGCGTCTCCTGAACCCCGGTCGTAATGTAAGTTCGAAGACCGAGGAGTTGGTAAACTGCTCGGATGAGGTCGGATACCCCTGAGTCACTCACTCCCATATCACCGAGAAATTCTGTAGCCTCTTCTGGACTGAGTTCTACCAATTCTTCTTCGATACGAGCGGAGATGACAATGATCTCTGCGCCGTGGGATTCGGCAGCATAAGCTTTTACCTTTGAGACGAGGGGGTGTGAATCGGGATCGGCGATCGCGCCAGAAAGTTCATCTTCGTTCACATTGCAGGCGAAAATAGTCGGTTTGGATGAGAGGAGAAAAAACTCTGTCATAAGTTTTTTCTCATCCTTATTGAGCTCAGCAGTGAGCGAAGGTTTACCGGCATCAAGGTGGGGGAGGAGCTTGGAAATGAGCTCGACCTCAGCCTTGGATTCTTTGTCACCTGATTTGGCTTTCTTTTCGCGTGACTGTTTCCGTTTCTCGAGTGCAGCGATATCGGCTAGGATAAGTTCGGCGTTGATAATTTCGATGTCGCGGGTGGGGTCTACAGTGCCGAGTTCGTGAATAATGTCATCATTCTCGAAGCATCTGACGACTTGAACAATGGCATCGACTTCTCGGATGTTAGCGAGGAATTTGTTTCCGAGACCGGCTCCCTCCGAGGCTCCTTCGACGAGTCCGGCGATATCGACGAACTCGATAGCGGTGGGGATAACTTTGGTCGATTTTGACATTTCTGACAGCGTGTCGAGACGTGAGTCAGGGACAGTAACCATGCCTACGTTTGGGTCGATGGTGCAGAAAGGGTAATTTGCAGCCTCGGCGTTGCGGGTCCGAGTAAGGGCATTAAAGAGGGTGGATTTACCAACATTGGGCATTCCGACAATTCCGGCTTTGAGCATGATGAGGAGGCTTTACCGCAGGATTGCGGCAGTGGAAACCCCCAACTCATCTTAAGGTAAAGTTTTATTTGGGAGTGGCGATTTCTAGAGGAAGTAGAACCTGTATGAGAAGAGAAGGGATCAGTGACGAAGGGTTTGGTCGTTAAGAATAAAGCAGGAGCGCAATATATGTCAGTGAGATCACGTCAATTTCATAGAATCCTAAAAGCAATCGGATGCTTTTGTCATTTCCGTTTGCTTGGTCTCTAGTCTGGACATTTTTATTCTAGGGGTTTGATTGTTTCGCAATGGCAGATGTTTATGAGACAGATCGATATGTTGGGGAGTATCTCCTTTTTCATTATGGGGAGCCTAAGGAGATTTTACCTTGGGAGCATGGTCCGGCCGCGGCGTTGGATTTCCCGGTTCGGACGGTGGGGTATTTCTCCAAAGGTAGTGTCGGTCGTTCTTTAGACGTGGGTTGCGCCGTGGGAAGGTCTTCGTTTGAGCTCGGCAGGACCAGTAGTGAGGTGATCGGGATCGATTTTTCGAGAGCATTTATTACAGCGGCCGAGAAGATCGGGGCGGGACAAACGCTTTCGTGCCAAAGATTAGAGGAGGCAGGGGAAGTTACGACAGTGAATGTTTCGCGGCCCGGTGGGACGGATGGAGGCGGAATCACTTTTGAAGTGGGCGACGCGATGAATTTGCGGGATGAGCTGGGGAAGTTTGATCGTGTGCATGCTGCGAATCTTGTTTGCCGTCTTCCCGAGCCCCGCCGATTTTTATCAAAGCTCGCTAGCTTGGTGCGAAATGGTGGTGAGTTAGTTTTGGCGACTCCTTGTACCTGGCTAGAGGAATTCACACAGAAGGAAAATTGGCCTGAAGGGCGCACTCTTGACTGGCTTAAGAAAGAACTCGGGAATGACTTCGAATTGATTGAAGTGGCCGATGAACCTTTTTTGATTCGAGAGACTGCGCGCAAGTTCCAGTGGACGGTCTCAATGGTGACCAAATGGAAGCGTGTTGAGCGTTAATCGGGATGAGTTTGAAAAGTTAAGAAAATGACCAAACGTCCCTGACTGGTTTTTAGGGGGTCGGCCGACTCTGGGCCGCAGGTGCTCCAGGAAGGTTTCTTTCTGGAAGTTGTTGCATAAAGTTGCAAAATAAAAATTTTCCCTTGTTTGGTGTTTTTTTTTAAATAGATTGCATAAAGTTACATCAATTTAGTCCATCGTCAAAGAGGTGGGTGTTATTGAGATAACGAAGTAAAAGAATGACCAATGACACCTTTGACTTTTACCCCTGAATCGAAAGAAATGAGCAGAACCATCGAATTTGATCAGGTTAATGAATGGGAAATTCGTGACGGACGGGATTTTGCGGTGATTGACCATCTCGAGGAATTTGATCCTTTCTTTCTCAGTATCGCAACGGTGACGAATCAGTGGTTTTTTTGCAGTAGTAATGGGTCCTTGAGCGCCGGCCGGGAGAACCCGGAGAAAGCGCTTTTTCCTTATCTGACGGTCGATAAAATTCTCGGTAATTGGAACGAAACAGGCCCATTCACAGCGATCGAATGCGGAGGCGAAATCTGGCATCCTTTCTGGCCTACTTCTATTCACACCACGCCGATTCGTAGGCGTCTCTTGAAGAGTTTTCTGGGCGAAGAATTAATTTTTGAAGAGTGGAATGAAAACTTAGAGCTTCGTTTCAGCTATCACTGGCAGCTCTCTGGCAAGTTTGGTTTTGTGAGGAAAGTCAAAATCACGAATGAAGGAAGTGAGACGAAGAATTTTAGGATCGTGGATGGTCTTCAGGATTTACAGGTGCCTGGAGTGAGCCAGCGCTTGCATCTAGATTTAAGTTGTCTTGCTGATGCCTACAAAATGAGCGAGGTCTGCTGCGAAGGTCGTTTGATGATTCATCGATTGGCTTCTGGAATCGTTGATGCTCCAATCCCTCTGGAAAGCCTGAAGGCTACAACCGTTTGGACCACCGGTTTTTCAGAGGCTGAACCCTTTTTGTCCCGTCGTGATGCCGAGCAGTTTTTAAGGGGTGAATCTTCCGATGGGAATAAAACTAAATCACGAGGAAAGCGCGGAGCTTTTTTATTGGGGGCAGATTTGTCCGTGCCGGCAGGGGAGTCCAAAGAGTGGATGATGGTCGCGGAGATTGAACAAACTCATCGTGAGGTCGGAAGCTTGGTCGGGTCACTCCGTGACGAACTTACTTTGCTCACAGCCGTTGAAGAAGACTTGGAGGAAGGACGGAAGAGGCTGCGTGAACTTGTAGAATCAGTGGATGGGTTTCAGAAATCCGCTGATCTCGATACCTCTCATTATCACTACCATAATACTCTTTGTAACTTGTTACGTGGGGGGCTTCCTGAAAATGGATCGGTTCTTTCCGCGGCCCAGTTCAAGCACTTTGTAATTCAGAATAATCGGGAACTAGCTGAACGATTTGAGGACTGGTTTTCGAGTCTGCCTGAATCATTCGAGCGCGACTGGATCATGGCAGAAGCCCGCCGCCAGGGGGATTCAGATTTGATCCGCCTCACGACGGAATACTTGCCTCTTATTTTGGGCAGGCGGCATGGTGATCCAAGCCGCCCTTGGAATAAGTTTAATATTCGGCTTCACGATGAAGAGGGGCGACCAGTCCACCATTACGAAGGAAATTGGCGCGATATTTTCCAAAACTGGGAGGCACTCGCATGGAGTTATCCGGTTTTTCTCGACGGTTTTATTTCCAGATTTCTTAACGCTTCCACCTTCGATGGATATAACCCTTACAGAGTTACTAAAGATGGATTTGACTGGGAAACAATTGAGCAAGATAACCCTTGGTCTTATATTGGTTACTGGGGAGATCATCAGATTATCTATCTTCTAAAATTTTTGGAGTTTATAGAAAACTACTACCCACAAAAGATCAATAAATACTTTGAAGATGAAATATTTGTTTACGCGAATGTTCCCTATAAAATCAAACCTTACAAAGATATTTTATTAGACCCAAAAAATACAATTAATTTTGATGTGCAAAGTGAAAAAGAGATAAATTGCTCCTTTGTGACGAGGGTGGCGAGCTCATCCGAGTAGGGTTGATCGAAAAATTACTCATCCCCGCAATGGCTAAGCTCGGTCAATTGATTCCAGATGGTGGGATCTGGATGAACGCCCAAAAGCCCGAGTGGAATGACGCTAATAATGCCCTAGCTGGTAATGGCCTTTCGGTCGTAACGACGGGATATCTGCTCCGCTATTTGCGGTTCTTACAGCGTTCGATTCAGACATGTAGACTCACTGAATTTTCAGTTTCCAAAGCGACCCAACAAGCAGTTCAGCGACTGGTTGAAGTCCTCGGTGACCCTCGCTGGAAGCAGAATGGTCCGGTATCGAGTAATGATCGATTTGAGCTGGCTCAGGCAAATGGCCTCGTGATGCAAGATTATCGAGATTCGGTCAGGGAAGCGATCTGTCACTCGGGGAGTCTTCCTGCCTCTGGTGTTCTTAGCTTCTTGTCTCATGCGATTGTAGCGGTGGAGGGAGTCTTGCAATCCAACCGGAGACCGGACGGGCTTTGGCATGCCTACAACGTGCTAGACGCGCGCCCAGGAAATCCGGAAATGAAAGTTCAAAACCTTCAGCTGATGTTGGAAGGTCAGGTCGCGATTCTGAGCTCGGGGTTCCTCGAGAATGAGACTGCAGTGAGTCTATTGGAGGATTTGGCCAAGAGTGATCTTCGTTCGAAACGTCATCCAACCTATCTATTATATCCCGATCGCGAGCTCGCCGGATTTGATGAACTTAATCGAATTTCGGATGCCGACTTGAGAGGTAACCAACTCCTCGCTTCGATGGCGGAAAAAGGGGATGAGCGTCTAGTCTACGAGGACGAAACGGGAGCCTGGAGGTTTAATGAAACTCTGGTCAATGGATATGCGTTGACGGACTGTTTAATGCAGGTTGAAGGTCTTTCTCTCGAAGATCTGGCGGCAATCGAAACAATATACGAAAAGGTCTTCTCCCATCACTCCTTTACGGGGCGCAGTGGTACTTTCTTTGGATATGAAGGCTTAGGATCAATTTATTGGCATATGGTTTCCAAATTGCTGCTAGCCGCGCAGGAAGTTGCTTTGGCGGTTTGCAAGAGTGGGGAATCGAGTGATGAACTGAAGTCTCGGTCCGTCGCTGCCTATTATGCGGTCCAGCGGGGATTGGGATGCCGTCAAACTCCGCAAAGCTATGGAGCGTTTCCGGCTGAACCTTATTCTCACAGTCAGGGCGAGAGAGGGGCCCAACAACCGGGCCTGACCGGACAAGTGAAGGAAGGTTTGCTTTGCCGTCTGGGAGAGTTGGGAATCGACTTTGAAGACGGGCAGCTGAGTTTCCGTCCTCACCTCCTTCGAGCAGCAGAGTTCGTTGATGGTGTGCTGTCCTTTACCCATGCCCGGACTCCCTTGCAATACGAGTCATGTGAAGACCTAGAAACGCCTAAGGCCACCGTCTTCAAAAATGATGGTCAGGAACTAGTTTTTTCAAACGGGGTTCTCGACATCGAGACGAGTTCGAGCATTCTTTTCAACCGGGGAACGGTCGCCAAAGTCATCATTCAAATTCCCTCTAATTGGCTTATTTTCTAATCTTAATTTCTTATGTCTTCTGAAACTTCACAAACGCTCTCAACGAAAGAGAAAATCGGATATGGCCTTGGCGACACAGCTTCGAACTTTGTCTTCCATATCGTCAATGCCTTTCTGATTACCTACTATACCGACGTTATAGGCCTCAATCCAGCAGCGGTTGGGACCCTTTACGCTGTCGCCCGCTTGTGGGATGCCATTTCTGATCCGTTGATGGGGGGGCTCGCCGATCGGACACAGACCAAATTTGGAAAGTATCGTCCTTATCTTTTGTGGATCGCTGTTCCCTATGGATTAATTGGTTTTCTGGCCTTCCTTGGACCAGACTTGGACCCCACTTGGAAATTGGTGTATGCTTACGTAACATACATTGCGCTGATGACGGTTTATACAGCAATTAATGTTCCGTATTCAGCCCTGATGGGCACGATGACCGGAGATCCGGCAGAGCGAGCATCGCTCTCAAATTTTAGGTTTGCAGGAGCTTTTTCTGCCCAGGTGATTATTGGCCTCGCCTTGTTTCCGATCATTAACAGCTTCGGAGGACGTAATAGCCCAGAAGCGTGGAGGACTGCTATGATTGTCTTTTCGATACTAGCGACCTTTCTTTTTCTCTATACCTTTTTTACAACTCGTGAGCGGATTGCCCCATCCAAAGAGGAAAGAGTCGATCTCGGAAAAGACCTGAAATACCTTACGAGTAACAGACCTCTGATCGTCATGTTAATCGTGGCATTTATTACTTTGGCGTTCTCGGGATTGAGATGGGGCATTACCTATCCTTATCTCAAGTATTTAGCAGATCTCGGAGATGGGAAATATTTTTGGTATTTGGATCGGATGTCAATTTTTTACGCTTCTGCGCCTATTGCACTTGTTTTTGGGCTTTTGCTAACAAAGCCGCTCTCTAGGCGGTTTGGAAAAAGGAACGCCTTGATTGGATTGACAATGATTAACGCATTTTCGGTGATCGCGTTTTACTTTGTGCCGGCAAAAAACTTTGAGCAAATCTTTTGGCTGAATCTTGTTAGCGCGTTTTTTGCGGGGCCAATGCCTGCATTAGTTTGGGCCATCTATACCGATGTCGTTGACTATGGCGAGTGGAAGTTTGGACGTCGAATCACGGCGCTCACTTTTGCCGCTGCGATGTTAGTTCAGAAGGCTGGGTTGGCTCTCGGGGGGTGGGCTGTTGGAATGCTCCTCGCTTACTTTGGGTATGTTGCCAATGTGGAACAATCGTCTGAGTCGGCGCATGGAATTCTGCTGATGTTTTCAATTATTCCTGGGGTCCTCACTATCCTATCAGGTGTGGCCCTGTTTTGGTATAATTTGGATGATGATGAGGTTGAAAAAATCGCATTGGAACTTGAGAAGCGTCGCGGCGAGGTCTAGCTTTTTGGGGTCCCTACGGTCTCGCCCTCGATGAGTGTTCCGCTTATGTAAATGCTTTGGCTGCCACCGAAGCGTTGGCGGATCCGTGAAGCGAGTCTGTCTGCGCCCGTCATCCCAATCGCTCAGACCCGCATACTCACCTTGAGCGCCAGAGTTTGGCTGAAGACTCATTCCATCAAAGCCAGTGATCTCACAGAGCATACTTTCTTTGAGTCCGTGGTTTTCAAATCCATCGATAAGATCGTAGCCTTGGTGGTCGGCTGCGCAGACCCAAGCGGTCACGCCTTCCTTGGTTCTCTTTATTGCCTCGTCGATACCACTGGCGACCGAGCCAAACGTCCGGGGGAAAATCCCGATGATGTCGCGATTCGAGACCTTGAGTTTTTTCCGAGCCATTTTTTCAACAAAGGCACTGTAACGCCGAAATGACCAGCTAGCTGCGATGGTATAATCCCTCGTGTAAAACCCGATTTTCCGATGTCCTTTAGCAATCAGTTGATCAATCACCATAGAGATTCCCGAGCTGTGATCTACATCCGCACAGTCAATCGATTCATGTTCAAGTTGGTCAACGAGTGAAACGAGAGGAAGTTGGTGGGAAAGCTCTTTAATGATCGAGTCCGCGAAGGGGTAGATCAGGAGCACTCCTCGATTTTTTCGGGACTTTAGACTTTCAATCTTAGCGAAAGCCGGATCGTCAATACTGGTTACCGAGGGTGGGATGAAATCGACATCGACATCAACTTGATGGGCTTGCGCAAACTCAGAGACGCCTACGAGAATTTGTTCGCCTGGGCTTTTGTAGTCATCCCGAAAGTATTCTTCAGTGTCACTACAGATTAAAACGTTAAAATTAACCCTCTTTTTTGCTTTCTTGACCGCCGGACTTCGAGACTCAAGGTGAGTGTAGCCCATTTCGGCTGCCAGTTGGAAGACCTTGGCACGTGTCGTGGCGTTGATGCCTGCATGATTGGTGAAGCACCGTGATACGGTGGCTCGGGAGATCCCGAGCTGATCAGCAATGGCTTTTTGGTTCACTTTGGGCATAGCAATAATTTTGATCGCCGTAGGGCGATAGGAAGAGAATGCTCATCGATAGGCGGCATGGCAAGAATCAGAATAAGGGCGGTTTCCGAGATATGCAATATTATGCAAATATCATTGACCAAGGTTGAGTTGAGAGCGAATCTCTCACCGGGGTGATTGTCGGTAAAGCCCGCCCTTTTTATTATGAAGCAGCCAGCTAAACAGTTATTTCTTTTCTCTTTCGTTTTTGGTCTGACGGTTTTCGTAAATGATACGGCGAAAGCTGATAGTGTGAAGGTGGGTCATGGCAGTTATTCTCTTGTCCGTCCGGCGGGTTGCGATCCTCTTCCCAACACAATTTTCACAACCCCATCAATCAAGGGAGCGGTCCCAACCAATCAATGGTGGAGCTCCCTTGTCTGGGAACAATATTCGCAGAATCTTTTTCCTCATCCACTCGCGATCAATTGTAACGCACGGGGACTGGCCATCGCTTATCCAGGATCCGGGATCGTGGGTGCAGGCGGGCACATCATGGGGGGCGGAATCGGCGAAACTGGCGATTTTTTAATTTTACATTCAAAGGTGACGGAATTTCCCGATGCTCGCTTAGCTGATTATTCCGACTGGTTCATCACCGCTGAGTTTCGAAAAGAAGAATCATTTTTACGTTCAACCTTTGGGCACGGGAGCCCCTACGTTTTCAACCGTATTAGTGGCGGAAACCCGGTTCTTAAATTTGCGCACCAACCAATTGTCTGGAGCGGTGAGGAAGGTGATCCCATTTTTGGAATTACGGTCAGGGGAAATCATTATGGGATTTTTGGAGCAAATGGATCGAGTTGGACTGGAAGTAAGACTGACATCTTTGTAAATCAATCATCAAAGGGATATTTCACGGTGGCTCTTTTGCCCAACGCCACAGAGGCTACGCTGGCTCGCTTCGCAGAGTGGGCTCACCATCATGTGATCGATACTCATTTTTTATCGAAACCTGTGAATGGTCAATTAACGACTAAATATCGCTTTGAAGTTGAGGCCATGGAGGGAAGTGGAAAGGGCACTTTATTCGCTCTTTACCCGCATCAATGGAAGTATTCCCAAGTAGCGTTGACCGGCGAAAGTTACCGCTCGGTGCGCGGAGAGATGAAATTGGCGAGGGGAGATGGTTTCAAGACTTCGGTCCCTATTCAGGGGCTATTACCGATGCTTCCAGCCGAGGGGATTTCGGATAAAAAACAAGTGACTACTTATCTTAAGAAGGAGGCTGCAAAGCTTGAAATTCCGTTTGCCGATACTTATTGGGATGGAAAGTTTCTGGGTAAATTGGCAACCTTAAGTGGGGTTGCAGAGGTGGCTGGTGAGGAGGGTTTGCAGAAGCTCTTTATTGATGAAGTTCGGCGTCGACTCGAAAATTGGTTTCTTGCGTCGAAGGGCGAACAGTCACCTCTTTTCTACTATAATAAAACTTGGGGGACATTGATCGGCAGTAAGCCATCCTATGGAAGTGATGGGCAAATTAATGATCATCATTTTCACTATGGCTACTTCATTCGGGCGGCGGCTGAGGTTGCGCGACTTGATCCAAGATGGGCAGAGAAATGGGGAGCGATGGTTGAATTACTTATTCGAGATATTGCCTCTAGAAACCGTGAAGATCTACTGTTTCCACACCTTCGCTGTTTTGACGTTTATGCCGGACATTCTTGGGCTTCAGGGCATGCCAAGTTTGGTGATGGAAACAATCAGGAGTCTTCTTCTGAATCGATGAACGCTTGGTATGGCTTGATGCTTTGGGGGGAAGTTATGGGAAATACCAAGCTCAGGGATACTGGTGTTTTCCTTTATAATACCGAGCGGACTGCAGTTGAGGAATATTGGTTTGATGTCTCGGGCACGAACTTTCCAAAAGATTTCCCCGAGGTGGCTCTCGGTATGATTTGGGGTGGAAAAGGATCTTTCTCTACTTGGTTTTCAGCCGATATTGATTGTATTCACGGGATCAATTGGTTGCCCTTTACACCGGCTTCAATTTATATGGGAAGGTATCCTGATTATGTGAAAAAGAATCACGATCGAATCGTGAAGAAGCGGGAGAAAGGGAATGACTATAATAACGGGTGGGGTGATTTAGTGGTGATGTTCAATTCCTTGCAGGATTCAGAAATGGCAGTCGATTACCTAGTAAGCAATCCCGATTGTAGCCTTGAGGGAGGTAACACCCATGCCTTTATGTCCCACTGGGTTCATACTTTAGATCGTCTCGGTGGGAACGACCGAAGCGTCACCTCCTCGCACCCTTGGGTGAACGTTTACGTGAAAAATGGGAAGAAAACTTATGCCGCTTATCAATTCGGGTCCACGCCGAAGGAGATTAAGTTTTCAGATGGCTTTGTCATGATAGCGAAGCCGGGAATGACGGTTAAGACCTCAGAGGAGTGAGGCGGATTTAAGGCGCTTCTTGAGTTGATGGAGTAGCTTCGTTTTGACGGATAGATACTCTTCTCTCTTTGCTAGATTTGTGAACTGGGCTGGATCTTTAATCATGTCATAAAGTTCTTCGTCCCCGTTTTTATATTTCATGTAGGCCCAGCGATCGGTGCGAAGGCTGTGGCTCCCCCGGTTTAGGGAGAGAGCGTCAGTACGCGGGCTTACATAGGGTTCTTTGAGCGTTGGGAGGAGGCTTTTTCCCTGTAATGATTTTGGAATTGGGACTCTAAGTAGAGAACAAAGGGTTGGATAGATGTCTACGAGTTCGGCGAGAGATTGAGTTCGCCCTGGTTTGAGCCCCGGGGCTGAAATGATTACTGGAACACGAGTGACCTCCTCGTGGAGGTTGCTCTTTTGCCAGAAATTATGTTCTCCAAGGTGGTATCCATGATCGCTGAGAAAGACGATAGCGGTCGAATTCGTTAGCTCAAGCCGCTCTAGCTCGTCCAGAATTTTCCCGAGCTGTTCGTCCATGTAGGTGACCGTCGCATAATAGGCGGCCCACATTCTCCTTTGGTTGTCGGGCCATTTGGCGATGCCGCTTTTTTGACTCGTCATCTTGGCCAGTCCAGCCCTCGGGATATCATCAAGATCGTTTTTTGGAACCCGAGGAAGGGGCATCTTTTGGAAAGGGTATTTGTCGAAATACTGAGTGGGCGCGACGCTGGGGTAGTGTGGGCGGACAAAGCCGGTTGCGATAAAGAAAGGCTTATCTTTGTGTTTCTTTAGAAGTTCGACGGTCTTTTCTGCAGCCTTCCAATCAGGCTGATCGGAACCATCGCCGTTGTAATCAACTGAAACAAACATTCGGTGCGCCATCCCAGTTGATTCGCGGTTTTCCGGTTTATCGGTGAAGATGTTTTGATTGAGGCAGGCGTAGTTACCTGGGGTGTGAGCTTCCTGTCCTTTTGTATTAAATTTTTCGTCCCAAGTAGATGGGATATCTTGGCCATCGGTTCCCGCAATGATATCCCCCGGGACTCGCATATGGTAAATTTTCCCAACTCTAGCACTGTGCATTCCCTGAGATCGAAAATAGCTCCCCATATTTTCGCCATCACCTCCCTGATAACGGCTGTGCATGAAAGAGAGGCGGGACGGGGCGCACCAAGTCCCTTGACAGTAGGCCCGCTCGAAGACCATGCCGTTTGCGGCAAGACGGTCAAGGTTGGGAGTTTTGCAAATCTTGTTACCATAGCAACCAAGTGAGCTTGCCTTGAGATCATCGGAGACGATAAGAAGGACATTTTTAATCTGCTCTGCAATACTGGTTTCCAGAGAACTAAAAAGACAGAGTGATATAATGATAGGAATGTGCTTGGTCATGACTCGAATTGAACTGGTAGACTCGATTTAATCGGTTTAATCGGTTTTAGCAGGCAAAGTCTTCTTACCGTTATTTTAATAAGAAACGCGATGTTGTTTTTGGTGGCTTAGTGTCTCACCTCAAGTGATATTTACAGTCTCAATCTATAGGAAATCTTAATCTCGCAACGAGAAGGACCCAAAAAAGTGAGTAAAAATATGAAATGGTTATGAGGGGGGCTAGTCAGGGAATGACTTCTTTAAGAAACTCGGCGCAGCGTGTTTCTGACCAGTATTCAGGTCCCCTGCTAACAAAGCCGACATGCCCTCCATGGCGGGGAATTTCTAGATGAAGTGACTTACTAGCTTTAGCAATTTTTCGGGGAAAGCAAGGTTCGGGAAGAAAAGGGTCGTTAGCCGCCTGAATCATGAGTGACGGGATTTGGATAGCGTCCAGGTGCGGTTTGCTGCTGGCGCGTAGCCAATAGTCGGGGGCATTAAGGAAGCCATTAAGAGGCGCGGTAAAGCGATCATCGAATTGGCTAAAAGTTTTGATACGCTTGATTCCATTGAGATTCAGCTTTCCTGGAAATTTATTGTTCTTCTGGATTATTTTCTCCTTTAGGCCATCCATGAAACGGGACATGTAGATTTTATTATCCCAATCTGCAAGTCGCAGTGAGCTTGAGGTTAGATCGCAGGGGACGGAGAAGGCGACTCCGGCTTTTACTTCCGGGCGGAGTTTGGATCCCTGTTCACCCAAATATTTGAGGACAATGTTCCCTCCAAGGCTGAATCCGATGAGTGCGATTGATTGATAACCTTTCGAAATGGCATGATCTATGACGTGGCCTAGATCACCGCTGAGCCCAGAGTGATAGGAACGTAAGAGACGATTGGGTTCGCCTGAGCAACCTCGGCAATTCCACGCAAGGGTGTCCCAGCTCCTTCTTTGAAGGGCTGCCGACATCCCTAGCATATACTTCGCGCATGATTCTCCTTCCAACCCATGGCCAATGATAGCGAGGCGTGAATATTTTTGATCCGACCAATCGAGATCTATGAAATCCCCATCGGAAAGTTCGAGGCGCTCTCGGTCCATTGATAGCGAGCTTCGACGCCGGAAAAGAGTGGGGTAGATAGTCGAAAGGTGACCGTTCCTTAAAAAAAAAGGAGACCGATAAGAGGAGTGGATAAGGGGCATCGGCACGAGGGGATTCTATCCTTAATAAGACCCTTCTAGATAATTCACAACACGAAGTTTAGGTGCAGTTCCGTGGATTCTTTTTCGGAGCTGATAAGTCATTAAAAAGGCGGCTTAAAGCCGCCTTTTTAGAGATCAGGATAAATTCGAAGAATTAATTAGAGGGCTTGGCCGAGTAATTCTTATCTTTGAATTTGGTATAGAATTCAAAGGTCGCGGGCTCCTTAAGATGTTTGTTTAGAATCATTTCAACGTGTCCGTCTAGCATGCAGCAGTGCACCTTATCTTTGTGGTTTCCCTGGGGTGCGTTGTTAACATTACTGAATACCCAGCCGTGTGATTCTATGTTATCATCGGTTTCGCCAAAATAGATCGTGCTGGGGCCATCTTTGACCGCGCTTAAGCGGACCTTGTAGACATTTTCTTCCATGGCATCATTACTGACGTCACCACCAAGCTCGGCATTGTAAGCATAGCCTCCAAGACTTAAATCCGGTTCGTTATAGAGTGAATCGTATTCTGTTTTGCCCTGACCAAGCTTCTTCTTGGAAAGTGGGTTTTGTAGAATCGTTTCTGAAAATGGTAACCCCCATCGATAGCTAGAACCAGTTCGCTCCGCGACGTCAACTTGTTCAGCTACGAGGTCCCACCACACGAAAGAAGATTGTTGCGAGTCCTGAAGGCTCCCTTTGTAGGGAGGGAAAGTATCAGGAGCGTGATAGCCGGTATTTACCCCCTCGGACTGAAGGAAAGTAAGGGCACCGTAGATTTCCTTCATGATGTGGTGAATTGTTCTGGGTCCTGAGCTGCGGCCGCTCTCATGTGCGTCGAGGCAAGTCTCGCAGCTCGACGCCGACCGCCGCGACGACGAGGAGTTCGACGAGCAGGGCTCAATCGACAGCGGCGGCTCGGACAGTTGTGCGTTCCACGAGCCGGTCGACGCGCTGGCCTCGGGCGTGGGGATCAAGCAGTTTTCACGATCGCAGGGATTCTTACTGCGATTTCTCGGGGGGTTTAAAGTCCATGCCACCAAATTCACATGATAGTTTGTTAATTTTACGGATTGCGTTCCCCTATTTTTTTTCGTGGTCGGAATAGCGATCCGGATGGAACTGGTGAAATGAAAGATAGCCATAGCTTGCGATGACAATAAAGCAGATGGCGACTAGATTGAAGGAAGCCGGTACTCCGTGCGATGTGATCAGATTACCTTGAATTTTGGCTCCAACTGCACCGCCTACAATGGCCATGATTAGGAAAGCTGAGCCAAGTTTCGCTTCTTCCTCTTCCATGCCATCCAATGCAATCCCATAAATAGTGGGAAACATGAGCGACATGCATCCCGAGACGCAAACTAGGCAAATCAGGCCGGGGTAGCCTGGAATGAGAATTGCCCCACATACAAAGCCAAGTCCACCGAGAGCAAAAACCATCAAGAGCTTGCCTGGAGTGATGATACGAAGGAGCCAAGTGCAGACAAACCGGCTACTCAAAAAGAGGATCATGGAAGCGATGTTCCAGTTCTGAGCCTCTGCTAGACCCAACCCCACTTCTTCCATGCCGTAGTGAATGATGTAGGTCCAGCACATGATCTGGGCTCCGACGTAAAATGCTTGCGCGACCACGCCGCCGGTAAAATGACCTCTACGAAAGATACGAAGGGTGATCTCAAGGAAGGGAGCTTCTTTTTCTGTGTTTTTAAAGGAAAAGCTAAAAAAGCAAAGAGAAGAAAAAAGAGAAAAACGATAATTGCGATGACGAGATATGGAGTGCGGACATTTGCGAGGTCAGCCGCTTGGAGCTTTTTGAATTCTTCGGGCTGGGTTGCGTTGATTCCTTTAAGGGCGTCTGAAGTGGCGCCCGAGAGAACTCCAGGAAGTTCTTCGGAGAAAATGGGAATCTCGTCATAAAGAGGAACGATTACGTCTTTGCTAAGAATCACATTTTCTCCCTCAATTCTCGCGCCTTCGGGTAAAGCGGAATCTGGAGTGAAGATGAATTTTGTGGCAGACGGATCGTTTTTGCCGAGATCTTCTGTGAATTTGTTGATTTCAAGCTGGGGAGCAAGAATGAAGGTGGCGATAGCCATGCCGGTTAGAGAGCCGATGGGATTAAAGGCCTGGGCAAGGTTGAGGCGTTGCGTTGCGGTCTCACGTGGGCCCATGGCAAGAATGTATGGATTGCAGGCCGTTTCCAAAAAAGCGAGCCCGCATGGAATAATATAAGAGCCCAAGACGAAAATTGGGAAAGAGATGGCAAGGCTACCTCCAGCGCACCGCCCAAGGTCGTGTGCTAGCCGAAAAGGGTTGGCGCGTGATTGGCTTAGAGCCGAATAAAGAAGGCGGCGGACAGGCGGAATTACTCTGAGGTATCCGCTAGTGACTGACAGATCCTCCGAATTTGCAGCGCCGCCGCATAAGCGCACTTGCCACTTTACCTAGCTGCCGAAATCATTGGCAAATCCCCAAAGCGAAAAGCAGCAAGTTGTTAAGATGAAAGCCGCTAAAAACTGTCTCGGGACGATTGCTGGGGGAGGAGTGATAGAAGCCACAATAAAAAGTTGAGGGAAGATGAATGTCAGACAAATTCATCTTTGTGGAGATCAAAGTCTCGCAATTGGGTGAAATTCGCTAGGCTGTGCCTATGAAAGATCACTCACGTCGGGAAATGCTGTCTTCTCTAGCCCTGTCTTCTGCTGCCTGTCTGGCCGGATTGGGACAGGTGAAAGGACCTAATAATCCCATCGGAGTTTCAACCTACAGTTTCTGGGGATTCAGACGGGATGAATTTCGAGATATTGGAAAGTGTATCGATTTGGCTGCGAAAATGGGTTTTGACGGGGTTGAAATCCTGCAAATCCAAATGAAGGACTTTTCACCTTCAATGCTCCAGAAAATCAAGCGTCAGGCCTTCATGGCGGGAGTGGATTTGATGGGGTTTTCCACCCACCAAGATTTTGTCGATCCCAATGAAATCGTGCGGCGAAGAAATGTTGAACAAACCATCAGTTATATTGAACAGGCTTATGCATTAGGAATTCCAACCTTGAGAATTAACACGGGTCGCTGGGGGACGAGCAAAGATTTTGACGCGCTTATGGCAAATCGTGGGATTGAGCCGGTTTTAGAAGGTTATACCGAGGAACAAGGATTTGAGTGGGTGATTGAGTCGATGAAGCAGTTGGTGCCTTACGCCGAGAAATGCGGAGTGGTTCTGGGTTTGGAAAACCACTGGGGTCTTGGGTTAACCCCAGAGGGTGTCATGAAAGTTGTTAATGCGGTGAAATCGCCTTGGTTACAGGTGACTTTGGATACAGGAAATTTCCTAGAAGATCCTTACGCAAGGCTTGAAAAATTGGCGCCGCACACCGTATTGCTTCAGGCAAAAACTTACTATGGAAAAGGAAGGTGGTATACGCTCGATATCGATTACGAGCGGGTTGGTAAGATTATGAAGAAGGCGAACTATAAAGGTTATGTGTCGCTTGAATTTGAAGGTATGGAGGATCCCATAACAGCAGTGCCGAAGAGCCTCGAACTTCTGAGAAAGCACTTTTAAGCGCTGGCCTAAAAGTTAACGAGATGTCCCGATTCTCCACTCGGCCCGATAGAATACAAAAGGATCAGGGGTGAAGAATGAGGCAAGCTTTGCCGTGATCTTGGTCCCGTTCGGTTGTCTTGAAAAAGATGCGGTGGGTAAAGGACTCCAATTGATGAGGTCAGTTGATTTGACGATTATGAATTGCTCGGCGCGGGCACCTGCTGGATAGGGGGAGCTGAAGGCTGTTTGGTTGTTATTGGTGGCAGCCGTGGGGTCAATTATCGGGGGTGCTTGAAGGACTTGAATTTCGATCGTTTTCGAAATAGCTCCATTCACGGCGAGGGTGTAAGTGGTCGTCTCGGTTGGCGAGACTTCCATGAAGCCAATTCCATCGATTGTAAATGGTCTGACGTTATCGTTATTGAGAGTGATAGTTTCACTGCTATTAATGTCCCAGCGGAGGAGAGAGCTTTGTCCAAGTGTAATACGGGGGATAAGAGCGTCGAAGGAATTGATTGAGGCGTCAGGAAGGGTGACTGGGATTTGCTTTGTGAGGATTCGGCCGTCGCTAAGTTCGATTCGGTAGGTATTGGCGCTATCGTAGATTGGTGGCCGGACGAGGTTGTCTCGAGTCCGGATAGCATAAATCAATTCGTCGGTTGTTTCATTATAGACTTTCAGGACCGGGGGAGGATTGTAGTCGGTTGAAATCACTGGGAGATACCCGGTTGGGGTTCTGCCATCGTTGTCGGTTTGCGAGATCGTTAGTGGCCAGTCTTTGAATTGTGAACCTGTTGATGGGAACTCAGGATCAGCGTGGAGTGGCCAGGTTTCAAAGGTGATCCGACGGTTCGCTTTATTCATATGAATGATTCCGTATCCGGCTCCTCGGTCGTGGAGGTTTGCCGGTGAGATATTGCGGGTTTGATTGTAATATTGGTGAGTATTCCCGGCGGCGAGGACACGGAGGTGATGAGGGAATTGCGACCTTAGATTTGGAAAATGATTGATACGGTGCCTACACCATTAAAGAAGAAGTCGCCCTTGTAAGGACTGATGGTAGTTGCTCGTCCAGCGGAGTTGTTGATGGGATCCCAGGCGCGCGGGAAGAAGTTTGCGATAGCTGGTGCGGTATAAGAAAAGCCAGCATCGGCGGCTTTGTTGATCCCGTGCTGCACGACGGTCGCAAGATGTTGGTCACCAGAAATTTGGAACATTCTGGAAAGACGGAGAAGTTCCCAAGCTTCGTGACGGCGGTGAGTTGGCCATCCATGGGTGTCGCGATCGTTGAGGTTAAATCCATATCCACTGCCAGCATGTGTATGAATATTTCCAAAAGGGGATTGTGAGACTACGCATTTGAGTTCCTGATCATCCCAGTCCTCAGCCCAAGTCCGAAGAAAGTTCTTCTGGCGATTACCAAGGAGGAATTGTTGGTTGAGATCACTTGGTGGATTAGAACTGCCTGTTTTGAATTTTCGATCTTCGAGGATCGCAAAACCGACACCACCGTAAGTCATGCCAGTAAAGTAGGTGGGGATTCCTTGAGCGACTGGAGGCGCTGGTTGGTTTAGGTTGTAAGGATCCGAGTCGGGAAGGTGGAGGGTCTGGGTGCGCTCGACCATTTTAACCCAAGAGGCGGGCTCATCGTAGCCGCCGGTATTTTGGTTATTGGTGAAGATTCCGCCTTCGCCCCAAAGGTTGCCTTGGTAGACATCGTGATCGTCAGGAATGCAAACAGTGGGACGATCTTTGGTGATTTCCCTAGCTTGCAGAACCCAGAGATACCATTTGTAAAGGTAGTCGTGGTGGCGGTTGAAATTTGTCCCACTGTCTTCGGGTGTTGGTTGTCCTTCGTAGATCTGATCGCCGAGGGCGAGGAAGACATCTGGGTTGTGTTTGGCAATGTGATTGAAGGCGAGAGTATGGGGCTGCCAAAGGCGGACGGGGGACCAGTCGAAGCCGTTATTTTGGATTTTTCCGTCGGTGATGCGTTGGCAGGTGGTCGCGGCTACGGAAATACTCTGTTTGTCGACTGGGTTTTTACGAATGATTCCTGTCCAGCTGTAGGGAGAGTTATCGATAGTCACGGTAGTGCGGAACTCGGTATCACGGGTGTCATCCCAATCGAGAATGCGAAAGGTGGCGTTGTAGGATGAGAGATTATCTGTGGTGTCAACTGGTGCTGAGCCGATGGTTTCCCAGTTACCTTCTTGACGTGTTTCGAGGATAAGATTCGGGGAATCGGTAAGGTCAAGCGGTGGGAGTTGGGCGGTGAGTTTTAGAGTGCCCCGGTTGAGCGTATACATCGTGCCAAGAATCGCGAGATGCCGGTTGGGTTCAGGATTGAGAGCTGTGCCGGAACCTGCAAAATCGTCGAACCAAAATCGGGCATCGTTTACCCCTTTATGAGAAAGAAGAGCGAGGGAACCAAGAATTTGATCGGAAGGGACTTCGGCGGTAGCGCGGCTTCGAAAGGTGTTATTGAGGTCAAAGGCGTCGACAGTAAGTTGATAGGTACCGGTCTCAGGAAGATAAATGGCGGTAAGATCCAGTCGTGTGTTATTCGAAAGCGTGACCTGAGGTGCACCCGCAGCGAGGAGGTTGGCCCCGCCTGATATCATATCTTCGATGACAGCGGAACCATCACCTCGGATGCCAAGGAAGATTCCGAAGTCTCTGCCCAAGCCGTCGTGAACGAGAAGGGCTCCTCGCCAATCCAGCGAGGGGCCGGCACCAAGAAGAAAGCCGGACCGTGCTCCTTTTGAGCTCTGCCCAGCATGGATTCCGGTCCGGACCGATAAGGTGAAGTCTTGCCCGTCACCTCGAAGGGTGGTGTTGGTTTTATGCAACGTTCTTCGGTCACGGTCGCCAAGGATGCAATTGATCCGTCCGTCTCGAACTTGCCAATCGTGAAGGCGGTTCCCCCAAAATCCGGGACCGGGCCAGACTTGGTTTGGAGTAGTGTTCCAATTGATAAGGAAATTACCGGAAGGGGTGTTGGTCCTCCAAGAGTCCAATCGGACGTTGTCGATGGATTGGAAGTTAAGCTGCGGAGTGGGAGTGCCGCGAAAGCGGATGCCAAGAGGTTTTCCGGCGTGGGCGTCAAGGGCGCCGGGAGGGACGGCGAGGTGGTAGTGAGACCAGGAACCTAGGGAGGGCGATTTGAAATCGTAGGTACGTGAGATGACGGTTTGGATGGCGTCATTTTCTTTCACAAAGAGTTCGGCGGTGAAGCTTCGTTCTACGGGGGTGTCAGTCGATTGACCGCGTTGGAGAGTAAAGTTTTCAAGTCTGGCAAATCCACCACCACCATTGATCGCTTGAAAAGATGCGAAGAGTTTTCTGTTCGAAGATGAAGCGGGTATTGGAGCAAAGATTGAGGTTTGAGTTTCGTAGGTTGTTGGAGTTGTGGAGAGGTTGGAATCGATCCTTTGAATAGCGGTTTCATTACCGCTAATGGTATCGTCATCGGTTGTGAAGAGAGTGATACGGACGCGGTTAGAAGCGGCGTTCCAATTGAAAGCATCCCGCCATTGATAGGTCACTTGAAAGATTTCACCGGTAGTGAGGACGTGGCCGGTATCGATCGCAAAACGCCGTTCGCTGCCGGCAGAAAGAACGGCGTTACGAGTACCATCGAGAGAGGTATTGGCAGGGTTGAAACGAGTAGCTTGGCTGGTCTGTTGCACATTTCCTACATTATACCAAAAAGGGGTTTGCTCGTAGTTGCGGCCATCGGTGGGTGAAGTGTCATCATTAAAATCACCATTCCGAATACCGGGGCCTACGAGGGTGAGATTAGGGACGAACTCTCCGCCTGGGGTAGCACCACTGAAGATGGCGGCATCAAATCGCAGCGAATAGGAGGCTCCCGTTTCGATTGGGTGGGGAGTGATTTGGCGAATCTCGCCGGAGTCTTCAAATGAAAATCGCCAGCCTCCATTACCAAAATCAGTGCGGTCATTAATGACCTGACCAGTGCCTTCCCAACCGATGACCGAAGGCTCAGCAATAAGCATTCGATCAATACCGCTGTTTATTTCACCTCCGGGATTGGGTAAGAATAGAGGAAGGGCAAAGGAAGGGGTTGCTAGGGCAGCGAGAAAAAAACGGAGCACGGGCTTAAGGTTGATGAATGAAGCGGAAGAAACGAGTCTGGTCAGATGGAATAATGATCTTTTGGGAGAATTTGCCAACGCCTGGACCATAGTAATGTTCTTCTTCTCTAAGGGTAGGTAATTGACCTCCGGGGAATGAGTCGTCCCAGTTAATAAGATCAGCTGAAGATTGAAGTCGGAAGGGCGTGGCTTGCCCGAGGCTTGAAATCGGATAGCTGACGGAGGTGGAGCTCGATATTCGGGAGGCTTTGAGTGGATGGGTTTTCGTGAATTTAGCGGGGTTGCTTCCTGAGAAAAACTCAAGTCCGTTGGGGATGCCATCGAGGTCGGGGTCGGCCTCAAAAAGGGCATTCCCGCCAGATAAGGCGTGGGTTTTCTCAGACCAAACCTGATAGGCATCTTCGGCGCGAATCAGGGCAATTTTGTTGCCTTGGTAGTTGTAGTCAAAGAGGTAACCTGGGGGAGGAATATTAGTATTTCGAAAGCCATCGATGAGTGAGTTGTAGGTGATGATCGGGTAGATGACTTCGGTGAGATTTTGAGCGGACCAGCTCAGGGTGGTGTTTGATAGATCGAGAATTCCGGTGGAGACAAGGTGGTCTGCTTGAACACCGTCGATTTCAAAATGAAGTTTTTTGGGTGAGGCATTTTGAATAGTTAGAGTGCCAATTCCCTGGCCGGGCGAGATGGTTCCAGCTCCACTGAGAGAACTTGTTAGAGTTCCGCTTCCAGAGAGGATGGCTTTCCCAGAAATAATCACATCGGAGGAAAGTGTGACGTTTTCTGCGAGGATAATTTCTCCCTCTGTAATGGACGTAGTGCCGGCGTATTTGGGCGACGATTTGATGATCAGGGTAGAGGTGCCTGATTTCGTAACGTTGGTTGAATTTTGATTCTCCGAAATTTGGCCTTCGAGAACAAAGGTGGCATTGCCATTTCCCGTGATTTCGAGGTCGTGATAGAGGATGAGGTTTTGTTTCAAGAGAAAGGAGTAGGATGGCCCCATGGCCTCGAGGGCTAGGTTTGCAGGAGCACCATTGAGGTCGTTAGTAAATAGTAGTTCGGACCCGCTTAAAGTGGCGGATTGTGGAGATGCTCCGTCAAACGAGCCAGTGAGGCGCAGAGAGTTGAGCATAAAAGTTAGGTCGCTGATACGGGTGAGGTCGTTGTTCGTCTCGTAAGAAAAATTCTGAGTGACTGGGAAATTTAGAATACAGCCAGGAAAGGAATCAGTTCTTAAGAGGGCGTCTGGTGAGTTTGTTTGAGGATCGATCCATACGGAATCTTGCGACCAATTCAGGAATGTCGAAGGGGTAGGCTGGCCGCCTTGCCCGAGAGTTCCGCGTTGGAGTTTAAAGTCATCGAGTCGCGCGAATCCGTTACCAGTTTGGGCCGCATTCACTTCTACGAAGAGACGTTTCCCTTCTTCACTGGCAATGATGGGATTAAAAAGGAAATTCTCAGTTTGGTAGGCCGAGTTGTCCGTGGATGTTCGGGATACGAGTCGTTGAAGATTAGTACGGGGGCCGCTGATGCGGTCATCAGATGTTGTGAAGAGAGTGACAGCGACGAGATCGGAGGAATCATTCCAATTAGAGGCGTCTCGTTATTGAAAGTAACTCTAAAAATTTTTCTTCATAGGGTGTGGCCGGTGTCGAGGCCTGCGGCACGGGTGTTGGATTCGGCAATTATGGCATTACGAGATCCATTGGCGGAGAGGCTGGTATTAGTGAAGTTTTCAGACAATGTGCCGGTCCCAATATTTTCCCAAGAAGGAGTTTCACCGTAGGTTTGTACGCCGCCCTCGCCGCCCGCATCAAAATTTCCGTTGCGTAAATTTCCATCAGCAAGCGTAAGGTTTGAACTGAAAGTTCCTAGTGGTGGTGGTTGGGGATCAAGAACAAAAGCGTTGTTTAGGTTGATGGAAGAAGGTGCCTTTG
This sequence comes from Akkermansiaceae bacterium, assembly GCA_905181965.1. Taxonomy (GTDB): domain Bacteria; phylum Verrucomicrobiota; class Verrucomicrobiia; order Verrucomicrobiales; family Akkermansiaceae; genus SW10. The sequence continues at coordinate 49,169 of CAJIZY010000004.1, read as the reverse complement.
TAAGTCCGGCATGACGTGGCTTGTCAATCGTTGTTTCGAAGGCAGTGAAGGAATTTAGAAGATCTGCTACAATTTCCGGGTTTGCTTCTGAAAGGTCAGTTGATTCTTCGGGATCCACTGAAAGATTGAAAAGGAGGAAGGGGGATTTTCTTGCGTTTTTAGCGAGCTTCCAGTCGCCCTTACGGACGCTCACTTTGGTGTCATTACGAATCGTGATTACTTCATGGGGAATGCCAGGAATAGTTGAATTGAGATAAGGCAGAAGGCTGATTCCATCTATTTCGGTTGGAGGAGTTCCTCCTGCGGCATCGAGGCAAGTCGGAAGAATGTCGATTGAGTGAATGGGGGAATGGTAAGTAGAGTTAGGGGGGAGGCCGGCCCCGGCAATGATCATAGGCACGCGAGTTCCCCCCTCAAAAATGGAACCTTTAAAATTCCGAAGCGGGGTATTTTCTGCCCCGGTGTTGTTAGCGCCACCATTATCGTTTATGAAAATAACCAAGGTGTTATCTGTGAGCGAAACTGATCCATCATCTGCAGGGTCATCTAGTGTGTTCAGAATGTTACCGATTTCCCGATCCATCGTGAGGACCATTGAAGCGTAGTTTTTTCGTTTGCCAGTAAGGGAGTTTAATCGCTGGTCATTGATGTCGGGCGAGGGGCCAATCGGGCCGTGGGGAGCAGTGAAGGAAACATAGAGGAAAAATGGGTCAGGATCGGCATAGTGGCGCTTGATGAAATTTACGGCGCCAATTCCGAAGGCATTGGTGACGTAGTTGTTGGTGGTGTTCCAAGGTGGGGTTGTTTCGAGGACAGTGTCGTTGAAGGGGGAGGCAAAAGTTTTGCGCAGGGTTCCTGATCCGCTTACAGCTCCAATGGTATAATTACGGGATCCTTTCCAGATCCCAAAAAACTCATCGACACCTTGATTTTCGGGTCGGTTTCCGGCGCCGCTGTTATTGGCGCGTGCGCCGAGATGCCACTTACCGACCGCTCCGGTTGTGTATCCTTCAGATTTCATGCGATCGAAGATCGTGATGGTGTCGGGCGAGAGTCCATCGATGTCATTGGCTCCCATGAGATTATTGATGTTGTATTCGTAGCCAATCCGTTGCTGGTAAGACCCTGTGACAATGGCTGCTCGGGATGGAGAACAGACTGCCGCGGTGTAGGCATTGGTGAGGAGAGTTCCGCGCTGACGTAATGCGTCCAGATTGGGAGTTGGGACAGTCGACTTAGGTTGCCCGGGGTTGAGGGTCTGGATGTAATCGTCCATAAATCCCCAGTCGGCGTATCCGGCATCATCGGAGATGATTACAATGACGTTTGGCTTTTGCGCAAAGAGCGGTAAGACGAGCAGCAAGGTGAGCAGTATATGTTTTATACCCATCAGCTCGATTCATGGGGGAAATGCCATCGGAGGTCGAGTTGATTTTAGAGAGTCTAGCCGGTGCAAAATAGTTAGAGGCACTTTTCTCTGATTAGATAAGGAGAAGGGCCCATAAACTAAGGCGAAAACCTAATGAGGATTTATACGCGGAACGCCCTTTAAAAGACCTTAGTGAATCGATTGACGCGATAAGGGATAATCCGGGTGGATCGAAAAACCATGTGTGATAAATGCGGATTACTGAGAAGTAAAAGAGTCGTAGAAAAACTGACCTACGATTTTTTCCGGTATGAGTGGTCTTTTCAAATTAAGAAAGGTTAGTCCACCGCGACAGCGGCTTCGTGCTCTTCCTCGGCTTTTTCTAGATCGTATTTTTCTTTGGCAATGACACGGATGAGTTTGGTGAGTGTGAGATCCCAATTCTCAAGAAGCTCTTTGGCTCGTGGCGAATCGGTTTTCTCGTAGCTCTGATATTCTTGATTTCACCTCTTTGATATCGGGTGCGCGTTTGACGGGTCGTGCGACGACCATTTCAGGATTGAGGCGACTTTGGAACATGCCATCGATATCGTAGATATAAGCTATTCCTCCAGACATTCCGGCGCCAAAATTCTTTCCAGTAAGTCCGAGAATAACGGTCGCGCCATTGGTCATGTATTCACAGCCGTGATCGCCGATCCCTTCAACGACCGAGGTTGATCCGGAGTTTCGAACGCAGAAACGCTCGCCGGCTCTTCCATTGACAAAGAGTTTGCCACCGGTGGCACCATAGAGGCAGGTGTTCCCAACAATAGAGTTCTTGGCGGCAATAAAGTCTGAATTCATGACTGCCGGGGGCCGGACGATTAACTCGCCATTGCTCATGCCCTTACCGACGTAATCATTTCCTTCACCGATCAAGGTGAGCTTAATGCCCCCGCAGAGAAAAGTTCCAAATGATTGGCCAGCGGAACCGCGGAAGGTCAGGTCAATGCTCTCTGATGGAAGCCCATGGTTTTCATATATTTCAGCGACACGCCCAGCGGTGCGGGTCCCGATATTACGATCCGTATTTACGACTTCGTATTCCTTGGTGAAAGGCCCGCGATCCATGAGACCAGCAGTTGGATTTTCTTCCTCGGTCGTGCCGGTATGGGTGGCAAGATCTTTGAGGATCTGAAGGTCAAGAGCCGGTTTGTGAATTCCATCGTTGCGGTCTTGAGTGCAGATGCGAACCGCGTTTTCATCGCCCTTGTCGGAAAGAACCTTTTTCAGGTCGAGAGTGTTGGCTTTCGGATGATCGGGCACATCGCGTTGAGCGAGGAATTTCTGGGGACGACCGATCAATTCGTTCATTGAGCGGACACCGAGGGATGCCATGATTTCGCGTGCCTCTTCTGCCACTCCCATCATGAAGTTGACGACGTGATCGGGTGAACCTTTGAACTTAGCTCTCCACTTTGGGTTGGTTGTGGCGACTCCGACCGGGCAGTTGTTGAGGTGGCATTTGCGAACGTAAACACAGCCCATAGCAATCATGGCGATGGTTCCGAAATTCATCTGTTCTGCTCCCAAAATGGCAGCGATGACAACGTCGCGCCCCGTGCGAAGACCTCCGTCGGTACGAAGCGTGATGTTGTTGCGGAGATTGTTCATCATGAGAACTTGATGAGCTTCGGAGATTCCAAGTTCCCATGGCAATCCGGCGTGCTTTGTGCTCGAAAGCGGTGAGGCTGCGGTTCCGCCATCGTGACCTGAGATGAGAACGTTATCAGCGCTGGCTTTGGCGCAACCTGCGGCCACGGTCCCGACTCCCGACTCTGCGACTAGCTTGACGGTGACTTTGGCGCGTGGGTTCACTTCCTTGAGGTCGTGAATGAGTTGGGCTAGGTCTTCAATCGAGTAGATGTCGTGATGAGGAGGGGGCGAGATCAGTTGCACTCCTGGCTGCGTATTACGCAGGCGGGCGATGAGGGCGTTCACTTTGTGTCCGGGAAGCTGCCCACCTTCTCCTGGCTTGGCTCCCTGTGCCATTTTGATTTCTAGCTCGTCTGCATTGACGAGATAGTGGGCTGAGACTCCGAAGCGACCACTTGCGATTTGCTTGATGTAGGATCTCGCAAAATCTCCGTTTGGGTATGGTTTGAAACGACGCGTATCTTCGCCGCCTTCGCCGGAATCAGATTTGCCGCCAATACGGTTCATTGCGATTGCGAGAGTTTCGTGAGCTTCTGGCGAAAGAGCACCCATGGACATAGCTGCGGTCGTAAAGCGCTTCACGATTTCCTCTGCTGGTTCTACTTCTTCAAGTGGGATACTGGAGGCAGGGACCTTGAACTCGAGGATGTCTTTAATCGTGATAGGATCGTTAGCGAGAGTGACCTTCACGTAGTCGTTATAGTCTTCCTTTTTTCCGTCGCGGACAAAGGTGTGAAAATTCTTGATGACATCGGTAGTGATAGCGTGAGCTTCGCCAGATTTTCGGTAACGGTTGTAGCCGGGGTCGCCTAGGTCAAGAACCCTGTTCTCTTTGGCTTCCGTTTCAAAGGCAGCGCGATGTCGCACGAGAGATTCCTCAGCAATTTCCTTGAAGCCAACCCCACCAATTCGCGAGTGAACACCGGTGAAGGCATAGTTGACTACTTCTTTGCCAACCCCAAGGGCTTCGAAAATCTGAGCGCCTTGATAGGAATTGAGGACTGAGATGCCCATTTTGGACATAATCTTCAGGACTCCTTTTTCGAGAGCCTTGCGGTAGTTGGTCATGGCCTTCTGAGGGGTCATACCTTCGCCGAGTTTTCCTTTTCCTTGGTCGGCTGCCACGAGCTGCCTGACGGTTGCGTAGCCGAGATACGGGACAACCGCGGTCGCGCCAAATCCGAAAAGGCAGGCGATTTGGTGGACGTCACGGGCTTCCCCGGATTCTACGACAAGTGAGGCACGCAGACGTTTGCGGCAACGATTGAGGTGATGGTGGACCGAGCCGGTGGCAAGGAGCGATGGGATGGGCACACGTTCAGCCGACGTGGTGCGGTCCGAGAGAACGAGGATTTCAACCTTGTTGTTCACGGCTTCCTCGGCCTCAGTGCAAATACGATCGAGAGCCTTCTTCATACCGGCTTCGCCTTCGCCAACCGGCCAGGTGGTGTCGATAACTTGAGTGGAGAATCCATGCTCCTTACGCTTAACGAGGGTTTCAAGTTCCTGCTCGTAAAGAAGCGCGGAGCCCAAGCTAAGAATGCGTGCGTGCTTTGAGGTTTCGGATAGAAGATTACGTTCAGCGCCAAGTCCCGCGCCCAAAGTCATAACAGCCCACTCGCGGATTGGATCGATGGGTGGGTTTGTGACTTGCGCGAAGAGTTGCTTGAAGTAGGTGAAGAGAAGGCGTGGGTAGCGAGAAAGGGGTGCAAGGGGAATGTCATCTCCCATTGAGAAAACCGCTTCTTGTGCCCCTTTGATCATAGGTGGGAAAACCATGTCGAGATCTTCAGCCGTGACACCGTGGGTGACCTGTTGGCGGGAGAGTTCGAGAGGTTCGATTTCGAGGCTCGGGACGTGTGCGGAGGGGTCGGTAAAGTCTTTGAGTTCGATGCGATTCTCATCGACCCACTTAGCATAGGGCTTTTGGGAAGCTAGCTGCGCGCGGATCTCTTTATCATAAAGAACTTCGCCGGTCTCAGTGTTTGCAGACAGCATCTGGCCTGGTCCAAGGCGCCCACGGCGAATGATTTTTTCATCAGGTAGAACTACTGCCCCGGATTCGGATCCGATGTAAAGAAGGCCGTCTTCCGTTAGAGTGAAGCGGGAGGGGCGAAGACCATTGCGATCGAGGCTGGCGCAGAGGGTGCGGCCATCGGTGAAACAAAGTCCAGCAGGCCCATCCCAGGGTTCGGAGAACGAGCGGATGTAGTTGTAAAATGCGCGTTCCTCTTCCGTGATATCAGGATCGTGACGGAAGGCGGGAGGGACTAGCATGCGCATGGCGTGTTCGAGGCGCCTTCCGGAAAGAACCAGAAGCTCCAGCGCGTGGTCCAGTGATGCCGAGTCGGATTCGTCATCGTGCATGAGGTTTTTGACGAGCTCAATATCATCGCCCCAGAGTTCAGAGCTGAAGAATTCTTCGCGGGACCTCATCCAGTTGCGGTTACCTCGAACTGTGTTGATTTCGCCGTTGTGGCACATCATGCGGAAAGGTTGACCAAGGGGCCACGCTGGGAAGGTATTGGTGGAGAAGCGCTGGTGGTAAAGTGAGATGCCGGTTTGAAAATTAGAATCTTGGAGGTCACTGTAAAAAGCTCGCAGGGTGGCTGGCATGGCGAGTCCTTTATAGCTGATAAGGCGGCTAGAAAGGGTGGGGATATAAAATACAGCTTCGTCTTTGAACTCCCGTTCTACCTCGCGCCGAACGAGATAGAGGAGTCGTTCGAAATGGTCTGAGTCGACGTCGGCCGGGCGACTCACGAGTAGGTGGGTGATTTCAGGCTGAGTGAGGCGTGCCAAATTTCCTAATTCGTCAGGATTAACGGGGACCTCTCGCCAGCCGACGAATTGGATATTGCGTCGAGTGAGAACTGATTCGGTGAAGGATTTGATGTTCGCGGCAATGCCTTCGGGTAGAAAAAAGACACCAACTCCCAGATCGTTTGCTTCGCCGGTGTAGCCAAATTTTTCAGCAGCTTTGGCAAAGAGGGGTCGAGGAATTTGGCAAAGAATGCCGGACCCGTCGCCAGTTTTCATGTCGGCGTCGACGGCTCCCCGATGGGTCATATTGCAAACAGAGGTTAAGGCATAGTCGAGAATATCGTAGGATTTCTCTCCGCGGAGATTGGCAATAGCTCCCATTCCGCAGTTCGCGGTTTCATTATCCCATTGATGCAAAGTGCCTGAGGAATCGGGAGTGTGACGTGGATGGTGAAATTTCATGGTCGGAAAGTCGTAAGAGGATCAGCAGATGCTGTGCCCTCCGGAGGGAACGCAAGAATATGGTGGAGCGAAGGGAATTGCCAAGTGGAACTTGTTTCTAGAATAAAATGCAAAAAATCGTAATTTTTTGTCGATCTTTCCAGCCCAACGCGTGTTGTTGATCTAGTGTCTAGTTCAGTGGTGGCCATTTTGGGCTTTATTTCCCAGCGGGTGGGGTTCCCCAGCAAATCTCGAGAAAGCTTGCAGCAGAGCTCATGGCAGAGGGGAACTGAATCCGACAGCTCGGGATAACGATGGGGACGATGCACGAGGGAGATCGCAAACGAGATCCTTCCCCTGCTTCTCGATAGGGTTGGCGTTATTGGGGGCGCTTCGGAGCTGAAGGAAAGGTGGGTTTCGAGGGAAGCTGAGAGAATTTTTGTTTTATGAAATTCAAAATTTGGATTCTGGACTTTTTGGTGGACTGGAATCTGGATGCGCGTCCATCCTTTCGCAGGAATGAATAGGATCTCGAAGGATATCGACGGCTGGGAGCTGCGAGAAGTTTTCGTGGAATCGCTGGAATATCGAGAGCTGCTTCGATTGAGGTTTAATGAGCTTCGGAGGCCGCTGGATCTTGAATGGACTGAGGCTGAAGGTCAGGCAGACAAGCTCGATCGACATTTCGGCCTTTATCACGAAGAAGTATTAGTCGGATCAGTTGTGGTCGTCACCCTCGACCCCGGTTTTGCTAAGCTTCGGCAGATTGCAGTGGCCAAGCCGCAACAGGGGCGTGGGGTGGGGCAAAGGTTGATGATTGCTATTGAAAATCTTCTCGCCCGTGAAGGGGTGAAGAGATTTGAGCTTAATGCCCGGGTCGATGTCGCGGAATTTTACGACACGTTGAACTACCACCGAAAAGGAGAAATCTTCGAGGAAATCGGACTCCCTCACGTCAAGATGATCAAATTACTCAGGGGGAATGAGTCAGCTTGATCCCGGCGATGACGGCAATCAGTCCGAGGGCCACGGAAAGGAAAACTTTCAAGATCGCAAATTGGGTCAGTCCGGTTGTCCAGAGCGAGTGGGTGTCCCGTGCGAAGGTTGAAAATGTCGTGAACCCGCCGAGGAATCCGGTTGCTAGGAGGGGGAAAACCCATCCTGGGGCGCTTTTGCCGGTGAAATAGCCAAAGAGGCAGCCGATGAGAAAACAGCCGAGAAGGTTGCAAACGAGAATACCGGCTGGGAAACGCTGGATCGCAGTGTTTTGGGCAAGAGATTGCACCCCGGAGGAGAGACCGTAGCGCGCGAGTGAACCAAGGCCGCCGCCAAGAAAAACAAGAAGAGCATTCATGAGAGGGTTTGCATTAGGGCTTGGACTTTCTCGAAATCCTTGATTCCGGGAGAGGATTCGGCACCACTGGCAATATCAAGAGCGGCTGGTTTGACCGCAGCGAGGGCTTTGCCGGCATTAACGGGGTTGATGCCACCCGCAAGAAGAGTGGGAATCTTTGGGTGCTTCTGCACAAATTCCGCTGCGATGGACCAATCGAAGGTCTTTCCGGTGCCGCCATAGCCCTTTCCGGCAGGAGTATCGATGAGCAGGGCAAAGTCATGAGATGGGAGTTCGTGATTTGGTAGTTTGTCTGCCGAAACGGCCTTAATCACTGGGATTCCTTGATCGATAAAAAATTGAATATCTTCTATCGTTTCGTCGCCGTGGAGTTGAACGATATCGATAAGGCACTCATCAATAAGTTCGATGGCGAGAGGGAGTGAATTATTGACGAAGACTCCGACTCGAAGGATATCGCCTGCGACATGCGAGGCAATCGTTGAGGCGTTTTCAGGCGAGCAATATCGTTTTGACGAAGGCCAAAAATTTAATCCAAGAGCCGCGACCTTGAGCTTTGCAAGGCGTTCGGCATCTCTGAGTGTGGTGACGCCACAGATTTTCAGGGAAGGAATTGAGGAAAAAAATTCGTCGATCATATCAATGGACAGGGCTGAGGTAACATTCTCGGGGTCTACTGGAAATGATGGAATGTCTCTTCCTAGAAAGAAGATCTCCGGGAAATTAATCCGGTGTTTGAATTGGGGGCTAGAAATAGGATTGATCTGGGGAGCTTCTCGAGCGAGGGCACAAAAAAACTCTCCGGTTCCGGAGAGTTGGGCAAGTTGGCAAAACACTGTAAAAGTGGCGGAGCGGACGGGACTCGAACCCGCGACCTCCGGCGTGACAGGCCGGCGCTCTAACCAACTGAGCTACCGCTCCGCATCTGGTTAGGACGGCCGGAAGCTATGGCGATCGCCGGATTTGGGCAATACTTATTTTGCCTCTGTTGACACTTTTTTTAAGAGCCCTCGATTTAGAAGTTGTGAAGTTCCTCAACGGCGACTTCCAGACTGGAGGCATCATCGATCGAGATGATTTTCGCCTCTTTGTCGATACGTGCCATCAAGCCCGCAAGAACTTTACCTGGGCCGAGTTCAATGAAGAGATCATGACCTTGGCTACGAACCGGTGACTTGATCTTTAAGAGAGGCCCGGATGGCATCTGGGCCCTCGGGTGATGCGGCGAGAAAATTGGAAACGACTGGAATGCTGGGTTCGACGAATTCGGTGCTGGCAAGAGCTTCTCCGAGCTGTTCCTGGGCTCCTGCCATGAGGCGTGAGTGGTAGGCTCCGGCCACTTTCAGCTTCTTGCCCATCCGAAGTCCATACTCTTTGGCTTTTGAAACGGCGGTGTCGATTCCTTCCTCCTTGCCGGAGAGCACGGTTTGTCCTGGGCAGTTTAGGTTGGCAACATCGACATCGCAATCGCTAGCGAGGCGGGCCACATCTTCGTCGGAGCCTCCGATCATTGCGGCCATGGTTCCTGGGTTGGCTTCGCAGGCTTCATCCATGAGCTCGCCGCGGCGGGCAACAAGATTCAGTCCTTCTTCAAAAGTAAAAGTTCCAGCAGCACAGTGCGCGGTCATCTCCCCGAGGGAAAGTCCGGCAGCAGCAACCGGCTCAAGCGAAGGAACTTTTTCACGAAGAATTTCGAGAAGAGCAAGCCCGTGCAGAAAAAGGGCAGGTTGGCAATTACCGGTCCGAGTCAGGTCTTCAGCTGGGCCGTTGAACATGACATCTGTCAATGAACGGCTTAGGACTGAGTCCGCTTTTTCGAAAAGTGCTTTGGCGGTGGGATAGGCTTCGACGAGATCTTTGCCCATACCCACTTTTTGCGCGCCTTGTCCGGAGAAGAGGAGAACTACTTTGCTCATGTAAGAGCGAGCTAACCTTGTCCGTGCAGGAGGAGCAAGTCACTTAGCTCACGAACTTTGCGCGAAAGAAGGTTGGCGGTATCTGTCATGAGAGTTTCGAGGGGAAGGTCGAAGTCGGTGAGAGCCCCGCATTGCTTAAATAGTCCAGAATGGCGGACTTCATTGGAAATGTGTCCAGCGATCGCGATGGTTGGTTTTCCAAGCTCATTAGCAAGGCGGGCAATGCCGACCGGGCCTTTTCCAGCGAGCGACTGGGCATCGAGCGATCCCTCACCGGTAATGACGAGATCGGCTTGCTTGATCCGGGCAGGGAGATCGAGGGCTTTTGAGACAAGATCAAAGCCCGGATGGAGTTCGGCCCCGAGAAAATACATCAGGCCGAAACCTAGTCCGCCGGCTGCCCCAGCCCCGGGCACTTCGGAAAGGTCCGTGGCTTTGGTGACTTTGACGAGATGAGTTAGGAATGCTTCAAGGGTTTCTTGTTCGATTTTGTTGGCTCCTTTTTGTGGACCAAAAATGGCGGTGGCTCCGTTTGGCCCAAGGACGGGGTTGTCGACATCACAGGCGACATCGATCGCTGGTAGGTCAACGAGTTGATCGCGATCAATGAGGGCGAGTTTTTCCAACCCGGCTGGGCAGGGAGAGAGGGGGTCTTCTTCGGAATCAAGTAAAAGAACACCGAGCGCGTCCGCCATCCCAACTCCTCCGTCATTGGTTGCGGAGCCACCGATTCCAATAAGGATCCGTTCGACATTTTTTTGGTTGGCTGCGTGGCGGATCATGAGTCCGGTCCCGTAAGTGGATGATTGCAGGATGTCGCGATCTTTTTCTGGGATGAGCTCGAAGCCGGAGGCCGATGCCATTTCCATGACTGCTAGCCCCGTGTCAGTAATGGCGTAACGGGCTTTGAGAGGGCGATGAAGGGCATCTACCGTGTCGCATTCAACCCACTGGCCGCTGAGGGCTGCGAGCATAGTAGAAGTGAATCCTTCTCCGCCGTCAGCGATGGGGCAGAGATCGACTTCACAGTTGGAAGGGAGTCCCGTTTGTATCGCTTGCGCGACCTCGCTTGCGGGGAGAGAACCTTTAAATTTATCGTTCGCAATAAGGACGCGCATGACAGATCTGAAGCATTAAAAAGGCCAAGCGTCTAGCTGACGAAGCGAATGCAAAGAGGATACCGGTATGAAACCCCTTCATTCGACCTCACGGCGGCTATGATCGTAGCTACAAGCCAGAATATGCCGAGAATGGGCAGGAGAACGAACCCGATAATAACGACGCAGAGCGCAATGGAAATTAAAAGATAAAGAGTGCAAGAGATATTAAAGTTGAGCGCCTCCTTAGCCTGATCTCCTCCGAAGGGATATTCGTCTTTTTTAATTAAAAACATGATGAGTGGTCCGAGGATGTTTCCAAGTGGCATTCCTACACACGCAGAAAATGTTGAGAGGTGGGCGAACATGCCCCATTGGCGTTCGGGAATGGGAACGCCGGAGTGATGAGACGGCGGTTGCGCGGCGGCAGGTGGAAGCTGATCCATCTGAAAATGGTATTCTTTTATTGGATTTTGCCTATTACAAAAGGTCTAGCATGGCTCCCAAGGCAATTTACTCGCCGTGAGATTCTACTTGTGTCAATCTCTGGCTATGTCAGACGAACTATCACGCATGAGTCTCCTTTGGGAGACGATTCAGCAGGAGGAAGAATACCCCATTTTTCGACTGACTTATCTCAGTAAACCAACCGAGCCGTTTACGGATGCTGATTTCGATGATATCGAAAGTAAATCTGTTAAAGCCAACAACGAAAGGGATGTGACGGGTCTTTTAGTGGTGAACGAGGATCGGATTCTGCAGATTTTGGAAGGCCGTGAAGAAGCGGTGCGCGAACTTTACAATAAAATCGAAGCGGACAGCCGTCACACTGTTCTTAAGCTGGTTTGCGCGGTAGAGGATGAGGTTCGGTTGCTACTAACTTGGAATATGGTCGTTCGCGGTTTAAATGGCACTCCGCCTGATCTTCTCGACCAGTTTTCGAACGTCTTTGATGATTTGCTGCATGCTGAATCGCAGAGTGAAGTTGCCATTGATCATGTTGCGCTATTCAAAGAAATCGCCCTCTTTGGAACGATTCCGGAAAAGGTTTAGTTCGCCGTTGTGGTGGCGGGCTGGCTCGAAATAGTATTATCTTTTTCGCCTTTGACTGAGTCTGGGTTACTCGAATCGTGCAACGACACGCCTTCCGCCACACCCTGAGGCTCAATCGCAGTGAGGCGCTGATTCGGGATAGGTTGATTGCTTTATTCGGGCGGACAAAGGTGTTTGATTTTTTCTTAGGGTAAAAGCTCTTGGGTGGAGAAAGATATCAGTTCAACCAAGGTGAGTGTTTTTTCTGAGATTGAATCACTATCCTTCTTCCGGCCATTCTTCGCACTGCCTTTTGACTGCATTAAAAGCAAGCCTCCAATTCGGTGCCTGCGACTGAGAAGTTTTGCCTTCTTTTTTGGCTTTGACGCTATGACCACCGTTCTTGTCGATATTCATGGAGATTTTCCAACCATTTTTGCTCAGTTGGTTAATAATTTTTGTGTAGTTCGCCTTTTCTTTCAGGGCGATTTTTTTTTGGAGATGCGAGACCTTCGCCTTCGCGTTGACAAGTTTTTTGGGACTTAAATCTTTCGTGATTTCGTCCAGAAGCTCTCCAGCTCTGCCTCGACCATTCAATGTTTGTCCATTTTCGGCACTTAAAGAGAACCATACATAAGCTTCGGTGTCATTCTTTGGAACCCCCAAGCCGTTCTGATAGCAACCACCTAATCTTTGTTGGGCAAGATCCTGTCCCTGGTCCGCCGCAAGCCGGTAGAATTGAATTGCAAGTTTTAAATTTTTCTCGATGCCATCGCCTTCTGCGTAAAGCTTACCGAGAAGACACTGTGCATCCGCATCTCCTTGAGTTGCTGAAAGTTGAATACGCTCAAAAAGAGGATTTTTTGCCTTAGCAGGGGGGAGTTTAGCTCGATCTGGCTCGGACGAGGCAACCTCACCCGCCTCAGATTTAGTGGTTGGGGACTCAGCGGTCGGCTGCTCCTTACTCTCGAAGGATGTTAAGGTTGCTAAGGCTGATATGGTTGGGATCATAACAGCCACGGTAATGATGACCCAGGGTTGGGCTTTAAGGATTATTTTTTGATCTTCCATCTCAATTTGCACTGGGCAGAAAAAGGGCGTTTCCATTGCTGAGAACGCCCAATCCTATGTTTTACGAAGGAAAGCTATGGCGGAGGGGGAGGGATTCGAACCCTCGGTAGCTTGCGCTACGTCGGTTTTCAAGACCGGTGCATTAAACCAGACTCTGCCACCCCTCCGCGTTGGGCAAACTCTCAGAAACAAGGCGGTTTTTTGCAAGCAACAAACTTTAAAAAATTGTTTTTTCTAATCCAACTTAGATTCCTGAATTAATTAAGGAGAACCATGGAGTCGATATGAAGAATGCCTTGGCTGAAATTAGCGTGAGAGAACCCACTCGTATTCGGCGCTGATTTGATCAGTCAGCGGTTTTTGGAGTTGGTCGGGGAGAACTCCCCAAGTGTAGGTCTCGATCTCGAGGTGTGGGCAGGTTGTAGGGTGTTCCTTCAGATAGGTGAGAGCGGCTTCAGCATGGTCAAGGGTGGAAGCCAATGGGTAAAGTGGGTCGGAGTATAGCGGAACGTGGAAATGGATTCGGCCCTCAGTAGCCGTGGTTGACTCTTTAAACTCTGGAAGGTCTTTGAAGCGGGTGAGAGGTTCGGTGTTGAGAATGACTTGGTGAAGGTAGGTCGGTTCGTCGAAGGGCCGTATCGCTTCGAGAGCTTTAGGGTTTTGCGGGTCGAAGGAGAGAGCATTGGAGAGATGGATTTTTGAGATGCGAAGTCCAGCCTCGGTTAGCGTCCTGAGGGATTGGTGGCAGTCGTTAAACTCGAGCGCGAAGTGGCAGGTGTCGTAGTTGATGCCAATGTGATTTTTGATTGGATTGGGATCGAGTTTTTCACTCCCACACCAAGCAAAAAAGCGTTCAAAGAAGGCGAGGGTTTCTTCGGTGTTTTCGAAGTGACCGAGAGGCTCGGGTTCAAGTCCGAGGTGGAGGTCTTTACCTGTTTCTTTGGCGAGAGTCTCGATGGTAAGAGCGCAGGAATAAAGGTTTGCGAAAATGAGATTTTCGTCGGCTCCAAATTCCTTAAAGGAACCTGGGAGAGTTGAGACTGAACCTCCTGATTCGGCCGGGCAAAGGCGCGAAATGATCGTAAAGAGTTGCTCGGTGTAAACAAGTCGGCTCATGTGAGTCCAGTCCGGCTTGTAGACATTTTCTTTGACCCGAGTGCCGTGAAAGGCCCCATAAGGAAAGCCGTTAATTGTAAAAACGTAGCAGTTTTCTTGCGCAAGCCAGGATTCGAATTGATCGAGCTGATCGTTTTCAAGAAGTTCAAGGGCCGCTTGAGCCGAGAGCCGGAGGCCGATAGCGAACTTTTTGCCGGAAGCGACACGATCGCGTACGGCTAGGACATCGGTCTTGAGAACATGGAAGGTCTCAGTCCAGCTTTCGGCAGGATGAATATTGGTGCAGTAGGCGAGGTGGTGGCTTTCAAACTTCACCCCCGCTTCATAGCGTTGGTGGCGGTGGCCGCAAGGAATTACCTTTCGATTGCAACGACGCGGTAAAATTGGAAGTGGTTCGCAAGTGGGTATGAACGGAAGATCTGGGTGCTTGTCCCGTTGCGAGTTTCGACTGTCACCCATTGATCAGCAGAAAGGTTGGAGGTGCCCTCGATACGGTAGCGGAATCGTCTATCGCTCAGCCAGCTGAGAGAAATGGAATCGCCGTTTATCTCGCTCGAAATTTTGGGTGCGGTGGGTCTTACCGACCCGTCGGCCTCGTTTAGAACCTCGATGGTTGATGGTGTGATGGAGAAGGTCAGCTGATGATCAGTGGAGCCAGTCTGAATGATCCCCAAAGCATGGGTGATTTCGCTTGGCTGGATACTTGCTGCGCTGATTCCAGAAGTGAGAAAGGAATTCGTAATACTCGTAAAATTGAGATCAATTAAGGTGTTTCTCTCACTGGTTCGGAGGGGGAAGTTGAAAAAGGTTCCATTGTCTTCTGAGCTAATAAGCATTTCGACTCGTTCGGTTCCTGGGAAAGATGAGGCTCTGGTGACAAAAGTACGGGGAGTATCACTTTCTGCTGAATTCACCAAAGCTGTCCATATTCGGGTGCCAACTTTGATTTCGAAAGTTAGCTCAATCTCTGTGAGGTATTCCGTTTCGATTCGACCAACGATATTCGTGAAGATATCGGGTGTGGATTGGTCATTGTAGGTGATGCGGATCTCAACTTCTGTGCCCGATTCAATTGCGGCATCTTGGAAAGTGCCGGTCGCACTTGTGATGGCCCCGTTAGCTTTCCATAGAACCGTTTCCGCCTCTAGCGAAAGACACGAGGTGAAAAGGCCGACAGCGCTAATTAAAGCGCGAAGTTTGGGCACTGTGAGAGGAAGGTTTTTGGATTTTCAAAGATGACCTTATCGACGACCTCAGCAGAATGATGCCGCTTTTTCATTTCAAGGGCACACTTAATCACGGCGAGAGGATCCGAGATCCCCCAGTCGCAAGCGGAGTTCATCCAGATGTTTTCCATTCCAAAGGTTTCGAGGATGTCGATCGCCCGGGCAGGAGAGCACTTCGATTCCGGGTAAAGGGTCATCCCAGCCCAATAGCCCTGATCAAGGACGAGGGGGGCCGTATGCTCTTCAACGTGGTCAATGATGACGCGGCTACGATCTACGTTGGCGTTGTTGAGAGCGTCGATAATAAGGCGCGTGCCTTTAAGTTTGTCCTCAAGATGGGGGGTATGAATGAGAATGGACGGTTGAACTTCTTCGCGATTTCCAAATGTTCTTCGAAGATCATGAGTTCGTTCTTCGTGTTCTTATTGAGGCCGATTTCTCCGATGCCAAGCACGTTCGGCTTATCGATGAAGTCGGGAATGAGCGCCATCACTTCGCGAGCGAAGACCGGGTCTTCTGCTTCCTTCGGGTTGATGCAGAGCCAGCAGAAATGCTTGATGCCGAATTTCGCCGCGCGAGCGGGTTCATATTCGGTGAGCTGGCGGTAGTAGTCGAAGAACCCCTGTGGGGAAGGCACGGTCGTATCCGGCCCAGAAGGCAGGTTCGCAAAGGGCTTCGCAGCCAACTTGAGCGATTGCCTCGTAGTCATCCGTCGTGCGGCTGACCATGTGGGCGTGGGGTTCGATGTAGCGCATGGCAAATTAATTATGTGCACCATACGCGAATTGAATTCCTGCAGATTGGGCGGGCTCGGTAGAATGATCTGAGAAGGCGAGATGAACTGCTTGCGCACGTGTCGTGCCTTCTGGTGGGTTTTGCATGGCGGCTAGCGCCGTTGCAAAAGCGGGGTGACGAAAGTCTGCATCACCTTCGTGGCGATCCACTCGATCGAGGAAGGAGGCGATTTC
This sequence comes from Akkermansiaceae bacterium, assembly GCA_905181965.1. GTDB lineage: Bacteria > Verrucomicrobiota > Verrucomicrobiia > Verrucomicrobiales > Akkermansiaceae > SW10. The sequence continues at coordinate 33,118 of CAJIZY010000004.1, read as the reverse complement.
AAGGAGCTTGAAACGCGCGTCCATAAAATAGAGATCCTGGATTTCTTTCTTCGTCGGCATATCGAACGGTAGCTTTAATTGAATTAGTTCGCAACGCCTGTCACGTGTGCGAAGAACTCAGGATTGAGTTCGGCTAGGGGTTCGCGGAGTTTGTCGAGTTCATCAGCAGGGCCGTGGAGCTCAAGGCGAAAGAGCTCAGAGAAGGCAAGGGCTTCTTCGATACAAGAACCTACGTTTTCGAGGTGTTTCAGGACACCGGCAGCACCGATATAGGCTTCGCGGCAGAAAACAACGTTACCATTCACTGAAAAGTCGTAGTAGAGGCAGGTGTCTTCATTGCTTGTACGGGCCACGAATTCCTTCATTGTTTCTCTGAAGGCGTCGAGTTTGCCTTCTTGGACTTTAAAATAGGGGTGAATGCTAACGGCGCTAGAAAGTTCGCTCATGGAAGTGAGTGTGAACGCCGAACGCCGAAGGTCCAATCATGAATTTTGAATGATGGCAACCGGTATTCGGGTGTGGGCGGTCGAGGGATCGCCTAAGAAAATCGCACTTTTGGAAAGAGGAACGTCTTTCGGAATGGTGGTGAGGGTGAGCGAACGATTTGGGCAAAGCCTGAGGCGTAAATTGTGAGCGAGCCTCCCCATCGACCAACGTGCGTTTATTTCGCTGATTTGATGCCACTCTAGGCCTTTCGACGTACGGTGCAGAAAGGAGTCGATGCAGACTGGACCGTGGTAATTGTGGGTTTCTAGTAGAGTACAAAGGGCATTTTGGACCTCGTTTTTGGAGGCGGGAAGGACTTCGTTGGCGACGAGGCGGGCGCATTCTGTAGGGAGGCCATTGGCGGGTTTGGGGACCGAGGTCGACGAGATCCATTGTCCGGTATTGCTGACCTCTTGGTGGCAGATGCCTAAGAAACGCAGGCCGCCTTGCTCGATTGGATTTGATTGGTAGAGGAGAGAGAATTCCTGTTCTTTGTTTAGCCAAGGCTCGATGAGGTGGGCTTCTTTGATCGAGGGTATCCTGTCAGAAGAGAATTTGATGAGGCCGCGACCTGCTGAGCTGAGAAGAGGCTTTGCAAGCCAGTTACGGTGTGAGTTTATCTCGATGAAGGCCTGAATTTCCTTTTGGTTAGAGCAGATTTGAGCGGTGATCGAATTGTCGAGCAGGCCACGGAGTTCGAGACCTAGGTTTTTTGAGAGGAGGGTGGGGTTTGGAATTCCCCAAGGCTGCTCATGCCTTATTTTTCGATTTTTGCGGATGTGATGGAGTTCAGAAATCGTTGAAACCTCGGGGAAAGTGAGGTTGTGGTGAGCGAGGGCTTCACGGACCAGACCACTGGGTTGATTGCGGAGGAGGATGAGATCATCTGAGGAGGGTGCGGCGAGGGCAAAGGCGTATTCGAGGTCGGCTGCGAGTTTCTCGAGGCGTTGGGGCGGATTCCAGTTGATGTCGTTGGCAGCAAGTTCAACATCTGGATTGAACCAGTAAAGGTCGGGGCTGCGACCGCGGGAGGCTTGGTGTTGTTTGATCGAGGCGATAAAGTGCTCGTCCATTCCAGCTTTGCGGCGGCCTTCTTCGTTAAAGGGTGCCAGGCCCTTGGCGCGGATGGGGGAGAGAGGGAAGTGGAGTTGTTTATGCCAAGCGTCCCAATCGGATTGAGCTTTTTGCTTCCAGCGGCGCAACCATTTGAGGCCGTAACCGACGTGGGCAATTTCGTCCCTGTAGATTTTAGAAAGAAGGTCAGCGGACTTTTGGTCGCCGGCTCGGGCAAGGACCTGGGAGTAGTGCTTCGCGTAGTCGAGGTTGGCTTGCTCGAAGGTGAGCGAGAGGCGTGAGACGTAATCGAGGGGACTTTCCATGGAGGAAATATGCGACCAGATCATGGGGCTGAGATGGTAGTCTCCAAATTTGATTCCGCAGTCCCTCATTCGCTCGAGATACCAAAGAGTATGGTTTTGTTCTTCTTGTAAGGTTCGAAGTATTCCCTTGCGAAAAGAATCGGGAGCGTCTGGGAATTTAAGCAAAGCGAGTGCCATGAGCTCAACGGCGAGCAATTCGTGGTTTGCAAAGAAGTGGAGTAGAATGCCACGCTGCTCTTCATCGTGGATTTGATCAGCCGAGGGGAAAGGCGATTTTCCATCATTAGGCCGCGGTTTGAGGTGATGAGGGCGCCCGGGAAGAGAGGTGGCGATAAAATTGCCCCGTTTTGGTGGATCAAGGGTCAAAGAGACTGGGGCGTGGGTGAGTTTATCCCCTAGCGTAGTGGACATCAATACGCGTTCGGCGAATTCGGAGACGTTTTGTGGTTCAGCCATTCCGCTGGGCAAGACTTTGTTGGAATCGGCTTTCATGCAAAGGAAAATCCATTGTGACGGTTGAGCTGGAATAAAATTTCTTCTGTGTCATCATTCCTCAGGCGATATGAAAATTCGATTGATCATTCTTGGAGCGGTCGCAAGTTGGGCCGTGATGTCAGGACTTGCAGAGACTCTCCCCAAAGCCGATGGCAAGGTTTCGGCTACCACCCTTCCTCTGGATGCTAAGACATCAAAGGTGAAATTTGAGACTGCGACCTTTGGTTTAGGCTGATTTTGGGGACCTGATTCCGAGTTCGGAAGTCTCAAAGGTGTTCTCCGCACGCGTGTCGGTTATGCGGGCGGTGAAAAAGCGGATCCTACCTATTACAGTTTGGGAAAACATACCGAGGTGATTTCAATTGATTATGATCCTGAGGTTTTGAAATACGAAGATCTTCTAGAGATCTTCTGGTCGGCTCACCGATGTGACCAAATTAATACGTCACGACAGTATATGAATGCTGTTTTTTATCATGACGAGTCACAGAAAATAGCCGCCGAGAATTCTCGGGCTGGTGCTGCGGTAAAGCAGGGGCTCGAAGTTGATGCGGTTCAAACAACGATCGCTTCGGTTGGAAAATTCACTTATGCCGAAGGCTACCACCAAAAATATTACCTAACTCGGTTTGAGGAGATTAGGGATATTCTTACCAAGGCCTACAAAACCGAAAAGGAATTGGCTGATTCGACGGTGGCGACCCGTCTGAATGCCTATCTTGGATCAGGAATGAAGCGCGATTGGGCGATTTTCATCAAGGAGCTTCCCGACTACGGGATGCCGGAGGAACTCGAGAAGGCGCTTTCCAAGGCAGCCGTGCGGATGCTCGAAGGGGTAAAATAGATTTTCTTGTATTTTTTTGTTAAATTATTTCCTGACCTCTTGCAGAGAATATCGATTCAGACATAGTTGAGGTATGAGGATCTTGGTTATTTTTGTGATTACATCGCTCGTGTTTTCTAGTCTGTTTTCTTGTGAGTCTGGATCCAGCCGGCGCGCTGGCGGGGCCGCTTTCGACGATTCTGAGCTCGGTCGGAAGCTCGACGCGAATTCTCACCTTCCCGACCCAGAAAATCCAAGTGGGCAGTCATTTGCAGAGTGGCGTCAGAAAACTCGTTGATTGCTTGAGATAAAACATTTTGAGTCGCGGCGTCTTTTCTAGTTGTCCAACTCTTCTTAGCACGGTTTGTTTCAGCCATGGATCCAAGGTATATTCAGCTTGCACAGCAACTCGTTCGCTATTCCACCGCTCTGAAGAAGGGCGAGAAAATCCTCCTCGACCTCGTTGATACGCCAGAAGATATGGCGGTGGCTTTGATTCGGGAAGTGCGTTTGCGAAAAGGGGTTCCGTTTTTGCGTCTTGGATCAAACCGTCTGAGTCGAGAAATGCTCATGGGTGCTAGCGATGATCAATATCAAGCGACTTCCAAGCATCTTCTCAGTGAAATGAAGGATATGGATGCTTATATTGCGATTCGTGGATCTCATAATATTACCGAAACTAGCGATGTTCCCGCCAAGAAGATGGGCACTGCGATGAAATATCTTCGAAAGGTTTTAGATCACCGAGTGAAAAAAACGAAATGGTGTGTTCTCCGTTGGCCGCATCCTGCGATGGCGCAGCAGGCAGGAATGAGTAGCGAAGCGTTTGAGAACTTTTACTTTGATGCCTGCCTGCTTGACTACAAGAGCTACCTTCCGTCGATGAATGCCTTAAAGCGATTCATGGAAAAGGCTAATGATGTTCATATAGTAGGGAATGGAACTGACCTTCGCTTCTCAATCAAGAATATGTCGGCAATTGCTTGTGGGGGGCAGAACAATATTCCGGATGGGGAAGTTTTCACGGCCCCAATCAAGGACTCGGTGGAAGGGGTGATTTATTACAATGCACCTACGATTTACCGCGGTATCAGTTTTGATGGTATCAGGCTGACTTTTGAAAAAGGCAAGATCATCAAGGCTGAGGCTGATGGGGGTATGACCCGTGAGTTGAACAAGATTCTCGATAGTGATCCGGGTGCGCGCTATATTGGTGAGTTTGCGATCGGTTTTCATCCAATAGTTCGCGAGCCGATGCGGGATATTCTCTTCGATGAAAAGATTGCGGGAAGCTTTCATTTCACGCCCGGTCAGGCATACGAAGAAGCTGATAACGGAAATCGCTCTACAGTGCATTGGGACATGGTCAATATTCAGCGTAAGGACTATGGAGGAGGGGAAATTTACTTTGACGGAAAGCTTTTCCGTAAAGACGGGCAATTTCTGGCTAAGAATCTCGAGAAGCTAAACGGTTGATCCAACAGCTTGTTCTTTTGTTTATCCAAGCTTAGTAATCGCCATGAAGATTCTTACCCACGAGGACAAAGCCTACCCTGCCTTCGTTAAAAAATTGTATCGCCGAGCAATTCCAAGCGATGCTGTTTCGGATACGGTGGCCGAAATTGTTGCCGAAGTGGCTAAAAAAGGAGATCGTGCTTTGGTCGCTTTTGCGCAGAAGTTTGATGGGGCGAGACTCACCGCAAAGTCGTTGAGGGTGACTGGTGCCGAATTGGAAATTGCACGTAACTCGGTGAGCCAGGAAACGAAATCTGCCATAAAATCTTCGTTGAAAAACATTCATGCTTTTGCGGCAAAGAGTCTCCGTAAAAACTGGAAAGTGAAGAATCCGCAAGGGGTAGAAGTGGGCGAGCGATTCGTGCCTTTTGACCGGGTGGGGGTTTATGTGCCAGGTGGTAAAGCCCCATTGGTTTCAACTTCTCTAATGACTGCGGGATTTGCGCAAGCGGCAGGTGTGCCTGAAATTGTGGCGGCGACGCCACCAGGGCGAGATGGTTTAATTAATCCCGACCTGTTGTATGCCCTCGAAGCCGCAGGTGCGACTGAGATTTATAAAGCCGGGGGTGCCCACGGGATTGCCGCGCTTTCGCTCGGGACGAAATCGATAGCGCCGGTTGATAAGGTTTTCGGGCCTGGCAATAGTTTTGTAGTCGAAGCGAAGCGTCAGATGGTGGGCGCCGTCTCGATCGACCTTCTTCCAGGGCCCAGTGAGGTTTTAATTGCGTCTGATGCGACTGGGAATGCTCGATTCTTGGCATCTGATCTTTTGGCCCAAGCGGAGCACGGGCCTGATTCTGTCGTTGGGGTGGTCACACACTCCAAGAAGCTTTTTAAAGAAATTCAGCGGGAGTTGGAGACCCAGCTCAGTGAAACTCCCCGTCGTGAAATCGCAACCAAGGCCTTGAAGAAAGCGGGCTTTCTTTTACTGACGAAATCGATGGGTGAATCAATTTCGATTGTGAATGATTGGGCGCCAGAACACTTGATTTTGGTAGCAAAGAACGAAGACAAATGGCTTGATCAAGTTCGCACCGCAGGCGCAATTTACGTTGGGAATTACTCAGCAGTAGCGGTTGGTGATTTCTTGGCTGGACCGAGTCACACCCTGCCGACCGAGGGATCGGGGCGCTCGTTTTCCGGTTTGCGGGCCGATCAATTTCAGCGGCGAGCAAGCGTGGTTAGGATGGACCAAAAAGCGGTTCGGAAGTCCCAGAAAGTGGTCGAACATTTCGCTAAAATGGAAGGTTTGCATGCCCACGGTCGATCTGTGACTTTGAGAGCTGATAGTTGAATAATGTTGAAACGCAGAGATTTTAGAGCGCCGAGAAAAGGACGGTGCTGATGGTTTTTTAAGCGCGGTGATTTGGTTCGATTCTCATGCAAGTAGCTGAGAGTGATTTACACTCTTTGCGAACGAAGGAGCCGAGTTAGCCTTCGGGCTTGGCCTCAATTTCTAGGTAGCGCCCCCCAATTTTTAAAACTCCCGGCATTGTAGTTTTTCCTTCAGGAGAGAATTCAGACCGCGCGACTTTGAGAGTGATTGACCCATTCTTTTCTTCAACAAACTTTTGCTTTTGGTCGGAGGAGATTTGACCGTCACTGGAAAAGAAATAAGGTTCTTTTAGCGGCTTCTCAAAATTACCTTGAAAGCTGAGTGCGATCAAATTTTTGCCTGGGCTGCTTTTGATAATACCTTGGATGTTGTGTTTTTTTGAGGGGAGTTCGCTGATTGCTTTTGATAGACGTGCCTTGGCGGACGGAATAGGTTTTGGCTCGTTAGTCACCGGAAGAGTGATCTCGAATGTCTCAAAGCCCGGGAAGCAGCCCTTTGCGCAGCACATCCACGCGGATTTTGCTCTGAACTTCACCTCTTTGGCCGTGATTTGATCAGGTGGTGTAATATCGACAACGAGTGTTACGTCCCGCTCGTACCCATGGCAGGGGTATTTTGACATAAAGGTGTTCTGTGGGTAGGGCCAACGGATCTTGGAAGCGGCGAATCCTTCTGGAAGTGACCATTCGATTGAAGTGGCCATCCCTACAATTCCAGGGCTTTTCCAGTAGGTGTGAAAACCCGGAAGGTGATGGATGTGCAGACCAAGAGTCAGGGGCTTTCCTGGGGTTACCCCGGTTGATTCTGAGATCAGTCCAATCTCAAGACCTGGCCCGGTGAGTTCGGGGTCTTCTTGCGCGCACGCAACACTTATGAATAACAAAAGGCAGATTGAGAAGGAAAGGACTTTCATCTTTCCCACCCTATACGTGGTTTCCCGGCCTGTAATTTTCAGGAATGAGCTGCTATTTTGGAATTAGATAGGTTTTTCCCGCCCGAATGACATCGCCCCTGAGTCCATTTGCACTTTTGATCTTTGAGACAGTTGTTCCGTATTTTCGGGCTAACCCCCATAAGGTGTCTCCCTTCCTGACCAAATGTCTGATTCTTTTAGGTTTAACCACAACAGGTCTGGGCTTCGGTCTTGCTGCGGGAACAGGGTTTGGTTTGTAAGCCGGTGTTGGGGTGCTCGCGATTTTAGGCGCCGGTTTTGGATCCCGGCTGCTCAAGACTAAGCCAGGTTTTGGAGGATTATCGGCCCACGCTTCAATGTAGTTACCGTCTTCATCAAATGGGCCCATTTCCGGATTATAGGTTGTTCCGGATTTAGAACAGCTGGTCATGCCAACAATCACGAACAAGAAACAGGGGATGATACAAATGCGCAGGCTCATTGAGGGAGAATGTCTTTTAGGAGATGATCGCGATTATGAAAAATCGCTATAGCTAAGAGAATAAACTAAGGGTGGACCTTTGTCGATCTGTCATCCATGGAAAACGCAAAAAATTGCCTTGAGTAAAGGTGCTCCAAAGAGTTTAGGATTCTCAGTTGGTAATTAGAGTTGAAGGGGAATGTTCATCAAGGTGATGGGGCAATCATAGAGATCCTGCATTAGTTGCATTTTAACTTTCACGAGGTGAACTGTGAGTTTATCTTCCCGCCGCCGGCAACCTGTGATCAAAACGGGAAGCCCGTCGCACGGGCAGGAAATTGATGGGGAATCCGGTGAAGTCGATCTCGACCTATTCCGGAGCGGTCCCGCCACTGTAAGTTCATTTCTTCAAGGGATTGAGCGAGCCAGATCGCCAGCCTGAAGTCTTTGGACAACAAGGATCCTGCGGAGTTCAGGTTCCTGTCTTGAAACAGTAAATGAACATAAAAAAATTCGCCCGTATTGGGCTGACGGGATTTATTGGTGTGGGAATATCATCCGGCCAAAAGATCGAAGAACTGGATCCATTAACCGTGCTTGCACGAAGAATTGGATCATCTAGTGACGAAAATACTTCATCGGTGGGCATCATCACTGGAGATGAATTGTTAAGGATGCAACGACATCGATTGCTGGAATCGCTTGAATTGATTCCGGGAACGCAGCTGCTTTCGACTGCCGGGTTGATGGGTAATACCGGGTCGGCAATCATTCGTGGTCTTCCGAGTCGATACCAGCAAGTTATGGTGGATGGAGTTCGGGTTTCCGATAGTGCCAATTCATTAGGCAATTTCCTCGGAAATGGGCAGCTAGGTCAGATTACAAAGATTGAAGTCCTGCGTGGTCCGCAAAGTGTTCTTTATGGAACAGGCGCTGGTGGAGGCGTGATCGGCTATGAAACTTCGGTGGGCTCTGGAGATCCCAAGCACCAGTTGTTTGCCGAGGGTGGCAGTTTCGATACATTTCGGACTTCGTTGAGTTCGCGCGGACAGCTCGATGATTTCTCTTATGGTATTGAAGTGGGCTCCCAATTTTCTGGGAATGATACCTATGAGGCTCTCTCGCTCCATGATTATGACCAGGCCTATCTTAATTTGGCGTTGGAATGGCAGCTGGATCGTGATCTTCGCTTAAAGTTAAGCTATCGGGGGACTGATAACTTGCTCCGAACCCGAGCATCTAATGTTTTTGGTATTTCGAATGCGGAGATTGAAACCGAGACCGCCTTGCTCGCGGCAAATCTTTCCTATCAGCCTAACCAAGCCTGGAACTCACTTCTGACTACGGGTGTTTATTACGAAAATTATCGGGGGAATTTTGATACAAGTCTCTATGGAACAGAGCAAGAGCGATGGACTACCAATTGGAATAATCAGTTTGTGTTTAGTGAATCATTGACTGTGGTTGGCGGATTCGAGAGTTCTGTAAGCAGCTTTGATAATTCAAGTGACCGGAGCGTCGACGAAAGGATCTTTGGCGCCTATACCAATTTGTATTATCGGCCGATTGATGCGCTTCTTCTGGAGGCTGGAGGAAGATATGATGAAAATAACGAGTTTGGTGATGATGTCGCGTGGAATGTTGGGGCCGCTTATACTTTCACTGAATCTGGGACACGTCTTTATGCCCGAGCAAGCGAAGCCTATCGTAATCCCAGCCGGTTGGATTCTGAGTTCTTTCCCTCGATTTTTTCTAACCAGTTGGCGAATCCAGATCTTCAATCTGAGCAAATTCTCGGTTGGGAGTCTGGCGTGACCCACCAACTCGGTGATCACGAAATCTCCGCGACTTATTATCAACAGGAATTAGAAAATGCGATTGTTACGAGCTTTCCTGCTCCTGGAACATCCCAGCGCGTTAACCAGGATGGAATATCCTCGGTTAGTGGACTGGAAATTTCAGCAAGCGGTAAATTGATTGTCGATAGTTTGAGCTATCGCATGGCGTTCACCTCTCAATTTGATGAAGAAGTGATTGATCTTCCCGGTCAGCTTATCTCCCTCGATTTGAGTTACAGTAAGGATAACTGGATCGTTGGAGGAGGGATTTCTTATACAGGTGAGGCGGCCTATCTAGCTCCGGGGAATCAGAAAACTGATTCCCGTACACTGAGCAGGATATACGGCCGTTATCAAATGGATGATTCGCTTTCACTTCATATCCGGATCGAAAACTTATTTGATCAGGACCATCAATTGTTTCCTGACACTTTCGGAGAAGGAACTGGAATTGAAGGGCCGGGGAGGGCGGTTTACGCAGGACTGACTTACGCTTGGTAAATCGATGTTTTGAACTATTGAAAAAGGTGGGGGAGGTTACTCGCAAACCTCCCTTGCTCATTTTCAAAAGCTCACTTTCGTTGCGAACTCGCGATTCAATGACGGTCTATTTTTGGAGGGCACCAGAACTTGGTGTGGGGTCAGCAATATTAAATGTTAACGGATTTCAGTACCTATTCCGGATTTGGTGAAAATTTCTAGCAGAAGAGTATGGGGCATCCTTCCATCGATAAAATGGACCTTTTCGACACCGCTTTCCAAAGCTTCCAATGCCGAAGTGATTTTTGGGATCATTCCGCCGGAGATCGTTCCATTTACCATGAGATTCCTTGCTTCGTCTCCAGTAACCGATTCGATGAGCGATGACTGGTCTGCTGGGTCGCTTAGAAGACCGGGGACGTCGGAGAGATAAACTAATTTGGCGGGTTTGAGAGCGCAGGCTAGGGCCGCGGCGGCAAGATCTGCATTAATGTTATGTGTTTTGCCAGTTTCCCTGTGTCGGCCAAGTGGGGAGACGACCGGGACCAGCCTAGAGGAAAGAGCATCCAGCACTTTTTCGGTGAGGCAGTGATGCACCTGACCGACCTGACCGATATCGACTTGCCCGTGTTTTTCTTTCCGGTGAGTTGGGTAAAAAATCGAGGTGCCGTGTATCGAGGTTGCACGCCCTCCAAACTCATTGATGGTTTCAACTAGTTCTTGATTGATTTCACCGTGAAGCGTTTGGTCTACAATTTCAATGGTCTCTGGCGTCGTGATACGTAAACCACCGACGAATTTTGCTTCTAGGCCAGACTTTTCCATCGCTGCAGAGATCGCCTTTCCACCGCCGTGGACAATAACTGGCTTAATTCCTGCAACCTCAAGGAAAACAATGTCACGCATCACTTCGCGAACTAAATCTGGGTTATCCATGGCAGAGCCCCCCATTTTGATTAGGAAAGTCTTTCCTCGGAAGCGCTGGAGATAAGGGAGAGCCTTGATGAGGACGGAAGCTTTTTCAGCTGCGGTTGACATGAAAGGCATCTTAAAGGTTTGGCGTCTGCTTGACCATCGCGAATGGGAGCTTATCACAGGGCCGTGAAACGGCAGATTGCCCCTGAAATCCTCGATTCCCTCTCAGGAGACGATCTGGGAGCATTGAGGAGTCGTCGTGATCTTCGGCTCATCAACTTTCTCATGGGTAATGAACGATGGATTCTAAAGCAGAATCATTGTGGTGGCGTAATCGAACTTGGCGCGGGAGAGGGGAAGTTAACCCAAAAACTCGCGGAGCGAGGGCAGGTGGTTGGATTGGATTTTCAAGAGCGACCGGATGATCTTGAGATCCCATGGCTGGCGGGGGATCTCTTTCAAAACCTTCCCGAGGTGGAAGGTGAAACCGTAGTCGCAAATCTTATCCTACATCATTTTAGAGATGATCAATTGGGCCAACTTGGGAAATTGATTCGAGAGCGCCGTTCCTTGATCGCAGTTGAGCCATGGCGCAGCCGGATCTCGCTTGCCGAAGGTTATGTACTTTGGCCATTGATCAACCGTATTACCAAACACGATATGATGGTAAGTATTCGGGCGGGATTCCGAAATGGAGAATTGCGCAAACTTTTGGATTTGGGAGATGAGTGGGAATGGAAAGAAGAGGTCTCATTGCTAGGGGGGCTTCGTGTGCTAGCGTGGCGAAGATGAAGGTAATCGAAATTGCGGGGGGGGGGCTTACCGGGCTCTCGCTTGGTATTGCTTTGAGAGAGCAGGGTGTTCCGGTCACTGTTCGTGAGGCGAGTAGCTATCCCCGTCATCGGGTTTGTGGTGAATTCATTAATGGGGTAACTGAAGATACTCTCAAGAATCTTGGGATCTACGATATTTTCCACGATGCGCTTCGTCACCATTCTACCCGTTGGTGGATGGGGCCGAAACAGATTTTAGAAGCCCGGCTCACTCGCCCGGCTTTGGGGATGTCTCGTTGGGAAATGGATGAACGATTGCGAATTCGGTTCGAAAGTATTGGCGGGAGGTTGCTTACAAAAGATCGTGTTCAGCCCGAACTCAGAGAAGGTTTGGTGTGGGCTGCTGGCCGTCGCCTCGAAAAGGAAAGCCAACTTCTTGGGCTCAAAGCTCATTTTGAAGGCGTTGATCTCAACGGATTCCTAGAAATGCATATCGGAGTGGGGGCTTATGTTGGGCTCACCCCGATCACATCGGATGGGAGCAAGGTCAATGTTTGCGGACTTTTTAAAAAAGGGCCAAGAGCCAAGGGTGTGAATCCAATCGTGGATGCTCTGCGAAACTGCGGTCTTGGTGCACTTTCTGATAGGCTTGAGGGAGCCCAGATGGATCCCGTTTCCCTCACCGGAATTAGTGGTTTCCAATTAGGCGGGCAGCGGGTGCTAGACCGTTTTTGCTCTCTGGGAGATGCCGAGCGAATGATACCCCCATTCACCGGAAATGGGATGTCAATGGCATTTGAATCAGCGGAGTGCGCGTTACCGCATCTCTTGAGTTATTGCGAGGGTGTCGAGACATGGGAAAAGGTGACCGAAGACGTGAGAGATTCACTCAACCATCGATTTCATAAGAGAGTTAGGCTTGCTCTCAAACTCCATCGATGTCTCACGCATGAGGTGGGACGAAAGATTTTGAGCTCCGCCGCTGTCGCAGGCGTCTTGCCATTTAGTTGGCTGCACCGGAAACTTTCCTAATACTACTTACCGGTAAAAAGGTAGCTATGGTAAAGCAGGAATTCCCCGAGGAGAAATTTAGATTTTGCTTTAAGTGACTTAAATTTTGAAGAAGTGGTTGCGGAAACATAGACTGTAAGATCCAAGTCATTTGCCATACGGCGCGCTCTTTTGAGATGCCAGGGGTCACTAACAAGAAGGGCGGAGTTCCACTGTTCGGAACTCATGATCTTTTTAGCTTCGCGTAAGTTATCAATAGTGTTGTTGGATTCTTTTTCAACACGCAAAGCGGTTTCGGGAATCCCCATTCGAAGACAATAATCTGATCCGACCTCGGACTCGGCATGTTTTGCTCCTTTGCCATATCCGCCGGTGAGTATGATGAATTTAGACTTCCCGTTCTTGTAGAGTTCAATGGCATGATTGAGCCGCTCCGTGAGGACGGGTGAGGGTTTGTCATGCCAGGCAGCAGCCCCTAGAACAATGATACAATCCGTATTGCGGTCACGGCTGAGATGTCCAACACGATGGATATCCCAAAGCTGTGCGCCAACGTAAGCGAATACCAAAAGGAGTATCGTGAGAAGGATGCGGCGTCGGCGTCGAGACATTACGGTGTTTCAACAAGAGTTAGTATCAAGGTCCCTTACTGTGATTAGGATTCAAGCTGCGATTTATAATATGTCAAAAACACCTCGTTATTCTGATGGATTTTCATTTCAGCTAGTTCATAGTGTCGTGAAGAGGGAAGAAAATTACCACAGAGTCCCGTAATGGTCGGGGCATCTTTCCCTCCCAAAAGAGTGTGGGGAGCCCAAGTCAGATTTATTTCGTCAATTAAATCAAGTTCGAACAGTTTCCTCGCAAGGCTACCTCCTCCTTCACAAAGAAGGGTGGTGATATCGGGGTTGTCTGTTTTTACTTAGAAAGCCAACCAGATCGGTCCGGTGAATTGTAGCTGGAAGTTTGGGTGTTTCGGTAGCGCTTGAAATAATGAGGTGGCGGGGTCCACCCTCCGTGTGAAAAAAAGGATGGCTTTCATCAAACCTACCCCGTTCGGAAATAACGCATCGCCATGGGGCCGTGCCGTTGACTGTCATAGTCATTTGATCAGCCTCTAAAGTAGCACGCCCAATAAGAATAGCGTCTGCTTGCTTTCTGATCTCAAGCAGTCGTTCAAGATCTGCTTTTGAAGTGAAGTGGGCCGGGGATTTCCCAGTCGTGGTAATCTTCCCGTCGGCAGAGATAGCAAGATTAAGAATGACGCGTAATCTGGGCTGTAATGGCGAGATGACTTTTAATGTTTCCCAACATGCCCTGACGTTATGAACACGAAAAATATGAGCGCCCTTGAGAATGCCTTGGGTAAGAAGAGCAACCGTACCCGGGTCCCTTTCACACGGGTCGGGAAGATTAAGAACATCACCAATGATTGTCTTACGTGAAATAGGAAGAAGGACTGGACACCCGAAATTTTTTATCTTTTTGAGCTCGCGAAGGACGAGCATTTATCATTTTTTTGTTTGGCAAAATCTAGTCCCGGATCGATTACAATTTGGGTCGATTTCAAACCGGCTGATTTGGCTATTGTGATCTTTTCCTTAAAAAAATCGATCATCGATACCATGAGGTCACGCCAACGTTCGTGAGTGTGGGATACCTTGGGCTGACCCACAGAATGCATAATAAGAAGAGGGACGTGATGTTTTGCGCAAAGTCTCGCATTCCGGTCGTCTGGGAGAGCCGACATATCGTTGAGTAAATCGATTTCGGGTCCAAGGATTTGTTCGACGACTTCGGGTCTCCAGGTATTTACCGAAAGAAGAGCGGGTGAGATTTGTTCGTCGTCTGCGGCTTTTGTTTCGTCCCGAATTCGCGGCCAATCATCAAGAAATGATCTCAGACGTCGAACCTCTTCGTCGACTGAGATGGCTTCGCGGTTGGTGCGGGCGGATTCGGCACCGATATCGATAATGTCCGCACCCTCTTGGATTTGTTTTCTTGCTTGTTCGAGAGCCTTTTTTGGGTCGAGGGTGCCATCTCCGGAGAACGAGTCATCGTTGATGTTGACGATCCCCATCAGAAGGGGACGACGAGGAAATGAAATTTTTCGGGTTGGTGTTTCGAGAATCATGGCGCGTTTAGAGCCTGGCCGTTGTCCTTTGACGTGAGCGAGGTTAGAAAAGGGGCGGCTGTCAGGGCCCAGGTTTCTGGTGTGGGGAAGCTTTCAGCTTCTTTACCCATACATTTGCGCAACATGTCAGTCGCGATGATACCTGGGTTGAGTGCGATTGCAGCCATTCCTTGAGGCAATTCTTGGGAGAGCGATTGCGTGAGTCCTTCGATTGCCCATTTGCTCGCACAATAAGGGGCGACTTCTGGAGAGGTTGACCTACCCCAGCCCGATGAGAGATTGACGATAATTCCTGTTCCTTCTGATAGCATGACCGGGATAGCATGGCGAATGACGTTGGCGGTGCCGTTGATGTTCACGGCCGTGAGTTGATCAAAATCTTGAGGAGAGATTTCCCAGAGAGGAGCAGGTGAATTGATAATGGCTGCGTTATTAATGACCAGGTCAGGGGCTCCGGCAGCTTTGAGGGCTTTTTCGCAAAAATTGGAAACCATGAGGTCGCTTGCGACATCACAGGGAATGAAGTAGCCTTCAGGAAACTTATTTTTGAGATGTTCGAGCGCAATCTCGTTACGTCCGCAACCGACTAAAGTATGGCCTGCTCGAAGGAATTCAGGAACAAGAGCCCGACCTAGTCCCGAGGTGCACCCTGTTAGCCAGATTGTCATTAGACGGTATCCTATGATTGTTTGTGGAGAATGACAATCGTGCTTGCCGCACTTCTTTGTGGCCCCGGGTCCTGCGTGAAAATCGGAAGAAAAAATTTTAAAATCTTGGCGAAAATTTTCTCCGCGGGCTGGTGGTTCTTTTGATCCTCCCATCGATGACTTTGTTAGGCCTTCGGGCCCATTTTTGGCAGACAAGTGAGCGCCTTGTATTCTGTTCAGGTAGTTCGACTCAGAATAGCTCGTTAGAGGCAGGACTTGAACTCGAATCAGCTCTGTCTTCTTCGGTGTCTGCTACTGATGGGAGCGGGGTGACGAGTGGCGCTGAGAGGGGGAACTTACGCTCAAAAATTCCGGGGGCTGTTTCGTTCGCGCTAGCGTAGGCATCTTTCACCATCTCGAGCTTAGCATCGAGGTTGTCGACGTAGTGGAGGGCATAGGCCTCCGGGGTACGCGGCAAGGTAGGAGAACCAAAATCATACTGACCGTGATGGGACGCGATCAAGTGGAGCAGGTGCAACCGGACGTCTTCGCTCGCAGGTTCGATTTCACGCCAGCTTTCCAGAGGGAGGTCGCGCCAGAGTTTGTTGACTAATTCAAGCCCAAGAGGAATATGGCCTAGCATCTCACCGTGTATCAGATGGAGTTGGCTAAAACCGGCTTCAGGGTAGGTGTTTTCCCAGAGTTTACCGCAATCATGAAACAGTACCCCGGCGATCATAAGGTCTCGATTGAGATCAGGGTAAACTCCGCAAATGGCGTTGGCGCTGCGCATCATTTGGGCGACGTGTTCAACTAATCCTCCGCGCCTTGCGTGATGGTTTTTCCACGCGGCGGCGGTGCGCCGGAAGTACTCCTCGCACTCGAAGGTTATTACAAAGGGCTTTGAGGCGTGGATCGCCTATTTGGGAAAGGAAAGCGATAACGTCAGCCCAGTCGGAATTTTGCTTCTCGCGTGTCGTGGGATCTCCGGCGAGGAATTCGCTTTTTTCTTCGCTGGTGAGAACTCGAAACTTCCATCCTTTTCCATCGACTCCGTATTTGTTTTGAGTCCATTGGCCCGAGAATTGAAAAAGGGTCTCAGGAGCGGTTTCAGCCGCAGAGTGGAATTGCGGATGATTATTCCAGATTTTCAAGGTGATAAGGCCGGTGGCATCGGCAAGATCCCACTCTAGATAGGGTTTGCCGCTCTTTGTTTCCTTTTCGGTGGATTTCTGAACCTGAGCGAAGAAAGAACCTTCGAGTAGGGTCTCGTTTGTGGTGGCTAGTAATTCGCTGATCGACATGGCTCAACAGAGCCGAATCATGTCCTTCACGGACTGAAACCAAAGGAAAAAAAGTCCCCTCGTCGAATACTGGAAGTAACCATCCCCGGTCATCTTGATGAGTCCGCAATTGAGGTTGTGATCAATCTGGCGCTTCATTTCAGATTCGACCTGTTCTAGAACCTCTTCTGGATCTGGCATGAGCAGCTCCTTAGAGGGGATTTTCAGCTTGTTGAGGTGTCGTTGATGATCCGTATAAACCGACTCAAAGCAATTACGCTCGCAGGGAAGATGATCCCAGTGAGCCTCCGGGGTGTGCTTGAGAGTTGGTGAAAACGGATAATTTGTGGTGTGCACGGTGCGACCGTCTGGAGCACGAGCTGATATAGTAACAAAAGCAAACGCGACCTGGTCGTGTTCGCAGAGGCAAACCGCTGCGATAGCTTTGGCCTCTGGATTCCAGAAAAAGCGGAAGTATTGTTGCATGCCTGCCCAATCCCACCCGCTGTCGGTAACATGATCGAACTCTGCTTTCTCAATCTCATGAATTAAACGCGAGGCATTTGGAAAGTGGTCCTCGGAAGGAGGAGTGCGTAACTTAAGGCGATTCTCGATCGGTAGCCGCATGAGCCGAATCCGTGTGAGCAAGTCAAACCATGGGAGGAGGAACCAAAGGGCGGCTCCGAGAAGACCGGCGGCAATACTCCCAAAACCCAGCCAGAAGGTCAGGAAGGAGGCGCCCAAAAAGGTCAGGGCGCCGAGCTTTCGTAAAATCAGCGTCCGACACGAGCGCAAGGCTACGCCTATCACAACACAAGCCAAGACAATGAGAAAATTTTGCATTCGGTTAAGGTATTATCGAAAAAGTCTCCCGATCTCCTAACATTGAACAGTTTTAGAAGATTGCCAGCGGTTTCGTCGCTTCTCTTGCGAAAACTTTAACCATTTTCTATGTTTTCGCCATGGCAATTGAACCTTTTCAAGAAATTTGGCCCAAAATTCCCCAATCCGCCTTTGTTGCAGCGAGCGCTGACCTCGTCGGCAGGGTTTCACTAGGTGAAGAATCAAGTATTTGGTATAACACAACTCTTCGGGGCGATATTAATGAAATCGTGATTGGAGCCCGCAGTAATGTACAGGATAACGCTGTGATTCATCTTGCCGACGATTTTGGATGTTATGTCGGAGAATTGGTCACCGTAGGGCACTCAGCGATCTTGCATGCTTGCGAAGTGAAAGACGAGGTGCTTTTGGGAATGGGAGCGTGTGTTCTTGATGGAGCAGTGATCGGGCCACGTTCCATTATCGGTGCAAATTCCCTTGTTACTGGAGGAATGATTATTCCCGAAGGATCTCTTGTGCTGGGAAGTCCGGCCAGAGTGGTCAAGACGCTTGATCTTAAAGATCAACAGAACATCAAAAGTTGGGCCGAGAAATACGTTCGTAATTCTCGTATTTTTAAAGAGCGAGATTTTGAGCCGAAATAGCAGTTCATCCGTCTATTTCCAATTTCCGACACACTTGGCGGTAAAGGGCGAAAGGAATTGAACGATCGCCATAATTTTCAACTCTTTCCTTAATCCCAGAAAAAAAGGGAATCGCAAGCTACGACGTTGAGATTGAAGCATTGCCTCAAAATCCATGATGGATGGCCTTTTCAGTGGCTTAGGCGTTTTTCACAAAGAAGGTGAGGATAAGACACCATAGGGCTAGAATAATATTCATTAGAGGGAGTTGAAGTGGGAGTGGAAAAAGGTAGATGAGCGATACTGCCGGAATCCAAACAACCCAGTTTGCAATCATAAGTGGAATCACACGGTCAAAAAAGGGTTTTTGCTTAAGGGCGGCTTTAACTTCCTTCACTGATCCATCTTATGCCAGCATTAATTTGCCATTGAGGTGCATTTAAAGGCACCCAAATAAATTCATCGACTAAGGTCTTTTTTAGAATCGTCTGAAAATTAATTTCGTTACCAAATAGCCCCGCTTGAATCCGATAAAGCCAGTCTACCTGCCATCCGTGAAAACCCCAAAAAAGAAGGAGCCATGGAACATGACGAAAAGGTTGTTTCTCGCCGCATTTCGAGAAAAAATTTTGGACCAACCATGGGATAAGGCTGCCAAAAAGCGCTGTCGAAAGAATGGCGAACCAGGGTGAAAATTTTAGTTTGAAATCTCCAAGTTGATCGAGAATCTCTGCGACCGGACGGATTTGATAGTAGGAAATTACTAGAGCCAATCCAATCACCCAGAGCACTGCGCCGGGTAGGATATTTGATTTTGCCCCGCCCCAACCCAATCGGACGACTTCGCTTAGATGACCTCGCACTCCTGATTTATAAAGTGCGGGACCCCAAAATTCTGTAAAAAAATTACGGTGTGCGTTAGCCTAAGCGTATGAACAAGTCGCTTGATG
Source organism: Akkermansiaceae bacterium (assembly GCA_905181965.1). Lineage (GTDB taxonomy): Bacteria > Verrucomicrobiota > Verrucomicrobiia > Verrucomicrobiales > Akkermansiaceae > SW10. The sequence goes on along the minus strand of CAJIZY010000004.1, from coordinate 14,214 downwards.
ATCTCCTCGATAGCATGCCCGAAGAAAATGCGCCGAAGGAAGAGCTCGACGCCTTTGTTGAGGAGGTTTTATCCACTCCTGGAGGAGAAGCGTTGATTCGAGATTTTGCTGGAAAGATCACAGATGGAGGACCTCTTGATACCATGCTCAAGGAGGAAGAGGCAGAGCTCGCAAATCTTAAACTAAAAAGTCCCGCTCGCTTGATTTTCAGGATCGAATTGCCGGGGACCAAACCGTTGGTGTGGCGCCGCTTCAGCTTACCTGCCGATTGTGCCTATTTTCACCTTCATTGCGCCATACAGGATTCTTTTGGATGGCAGAATTCGCATCTCCATCGCTTTGAGATCTGGGAGAATGGTCGTCGAGAGCTGACCTTCAGTCTTGGACGGGAAAACAAACCCTTAGACGAAGACTACTGTGAAATCGAAAATGGAGTCCTTGATCTCTTCCGTGAGAGTATTTCGGAGTTTATCTATCTTTATGATTTTGAAGATAACTGGCGCCACAGGGTAATCATAGAAGATTTCGCGCAGGCTGGAATAAAAGGCACCTCGGGAAAAATGATCGCACACCTTCACGGTGGCGAAGGGCACGGGCCACCGGAAGGCTGCGGAGGCGTTGGCGGTTTCGCAGAATTTTTGGAAGGGAGACATCCGCTGTGCGAAAAGTTTGAGGCGTCGGTTCTAGTAAAATTCAAAACGGAGCAGCCTGATTTTTCCAAACTCGTCTTGCGTGACCCGGCCGAGCTGTTGCGCTGGAAATAAGATTTGGCTGTTGTTTGAAAAGACGACCGTAGGTCTATTTGAGGAAGGGGCTAGAGCACTCTTGATAGAAGGGATGATCTTGGTTCGTTCTGATTTGGATGAAAGGTGTCGCCTTAATTATTACGTTCTTTTTGTCGATTTGCAGTTTCTTGGCCGCCGAGGAAAAATTTTCACCCGAGCTTTATGCCTTCTTCAATGGAACACCTAGGGTTCCTTTCGAAAAGGAGGCCGAGTTCTTTAAAGAAACTGGTTATGCGGGAATCAGTCAGGTCTATGCCAATGGGGCGGGGAAGAAACTTGAGGAACGGGTTGCGGCGTATGAAAAATCGGGGGTGCGGGTTCTAAGTGTTTATCTATCTGCTACTAAAGACCCGATCAAGGAGGAGGCGGTCAAGGGATTGGCTAATCGGGGTGGCATGATTGAGCTGACTGTAAAGACCATTACTCCGGAGGTGGTTGAGTCTATTCGAAGAACTGCGATGATGGCAGAAGATTTGAAGATTAAAGTGGCCTTGTACCCTCACGCTGGAAACGCGGTTGCGACGATGCCAGAGGCTATGAGTTTAATCGATAAGGTTGGTCATCCAAATCTGGGCGTGATGTTCAATTTATGTCACTTTTTAAAAAATGAAAAAGCGGAGGACCTTGAGAAGGTTTTGAGCGTCGCAGCTCATCGCTTGTTTGCGGTGAGCACTTGCGGAGCCGATATAGATGGAAAGAGCTGGGGCCACTTAATTCAGACTCTTGATCAAGGTGATTTTCCACAGATTCGCCTTTTAAAAGCTCTCAGAAAGATGGATTTCAAAGGTCCGGTGGGCCTTCAGTGTTATGCCATCAAAGGTGATCCTCGAGTCAATCTCACCGCTTCGATGAAAGCTTGGCGGAAATTGCTAGACGAGCTTAACAAGGGTACTTAGCAGGGTTCGCTGTCTGTCATTACTAGCGGTTCTTGATTTGCTAACGGAGTGGTTTGATTGTTGTGTTAGTTGTGGCCAGTTCGATGACAGCTAATGATTTTGCCTTCTCCCCCGACAGTGAGCTCTGGTTGGTGAATCGGTATGCAAATGGCTTGCTGTTTGGACCAGCGGCCGTGTTGTTACAAGTTGCGCATCCGCGAGTGGCACAAGGGGTAGCGGATCATTCAGATTTTCGAGAGGACGCATTGGGGCGGCTGCGTCGAACACTTTCGACCGTGAATCGGATTGCCTTTGGGACGAAAGAGGTGGCGGAGAAAATGCGTGCTCGTTTAAAGGAAGTGCACGGTGGAGTGAATGGTGCGATATCGGACAGAATGGCTGGACCGAAAAAGTACTCCGCCTTTGAGCCAGATTTGTTGATGTGGGTTTTGGCGACCTTGATCGATGCTTCGATTAAAGGATATGAATTTGTATGGGAGCCACTTTCGAGCGAGCGAAGGGAGAATTTTTACCGAGATTTTCGGAGGTTTGGGACTTATTTTGGTCTTGGGGAGGACGTGGGACCGCAGGACTATCTTGAATTTGTAAAATATTACGATGAGATGCTATCAGGAGATCTGCTTGGCAGTCATCCGCTTTGTGCGGAGATGGCGGCGGCGGTTGTTTCGCCCCAGAAGCCGTGGCGGGACCGGATGCTTGGGAAGGCGGGAGATTTTTTGCCGATTGAGACGGTGCCGGATTTGATCCGTGAAAAACTGGGGTTGGAGTCGACGAGCTGGAGTCGAGGGCGGATGAAAGTTTTGGAGAAAGTGGCCCCAGTGGCATTCCGGACTTTACCAAAGTGGTTCACCTATTATCCGGAAAGTTATCGCGCTGAGAAGAGCATGGAAAATTAGCTGCTAAAAAGGCAGAGCCCATTTCAGGCGCTGCTTTTTGAAATTTTGTCTTTGCAGGCTTCACACCCGCTGACTTTCTCAGGCGCTCATTGCTTCCACCGGTGGTGCAAAGGTGGTGAGTGGAATGCCTTGGACAGCTGTTTTATATTCTTCCATCGTGGGAGTCCTTCCTAGGATGGCAGAAAGCACAACAACTGGTGTAGAGGAGAGGAGTGATTCCCCTTTCTTGCGATCCGAGTCTTCCACGACACGACCTTGAAAGAGGCGGGTTGAGGTCGCCATGACAGTGTCACCTTTTTCTGCTTTTTCTTGGTTGCCCATGCAGAGGTTGCAGCCGGGGCGTTCTAGATACATCATATTCTCGTATTCAGTACGGGCGGCGCCTTTGGGTTCATTATCGTTGAACTCAAATCCAGAGTATTTTTGAAGCATATCCCAATCTCCTTCGGCCTTCAGTTCATCGATGATATTATAAGTTGGGGCAGTGACGACGAGAGGGGCGTTGAATTTCACTTTGCCTTGGGTATCTTCAAGATTTTTCAGCATCCTCGAAACGATTTTGAGGTCCCCTTTATGCACCATGCAGGAGCCGACGAAGCCTAGATCGATATCCTTGTTGCCCTCGTAGTAGGAGAGCTCTCTGATGACGTCGTGAGTGTAACGCTTAGAGATATCGTTGTTGTGAACATCAGGGTCGGCGATCATAGGTTCGTCGATGATATCTAGATCAACAACCATCTCTGCGTGATAACTAGCGTTAAGATCCGGGGTGAGTGGGGGGGTCTCTCCGGAGCGAATACCGTCAATGCGTTTGTCGGCGATTTCGATCAGGCCATTGAGAACCTCTTTTTGGTTATCCATTCCCTTGTCGATCATGATCTGGATACGGGACTTGGCGATTTCAAGTGACTCAATGAGTGTGTCGGGCTGTGAAATGCAGATTGAGGCTTTGGCCTTCATTTCAGCGGTCCAGTCGGTAAAAGTGAAGGCTTGGTCAGCAAGAAGCGAGCCGAGGTGAACCTCGATAATACGGCCCTGAAAAACGTTGTCGCCCCCAAATTTATCAAGCATCTGTGCTTGTGTGGCATGAACGACGTCTCGGAAATCCATGTGTTCTTTAAGAGCGCCTTTGAAGGTTACTTTGACTGATTCGGGGATTGGCATGGATGCTTCTCCGGTGGCGAGGGCGAGAGCGAGGGTGCCGGAGTCAGCTCCAAAAGCGACGCCTTTTGACATTCGAGTGTGAGAGTCGCCACCGATGATGATAGACCAATCGTCTACGGTGAGATCGTTGAGGACTTTATGAATTACGTCCGTCATAGGATGATATTTATCATCGGGGTCACGACCAGTAATGAGACCAAAGTCATTCATGAATTTCATGAGTTTTGGAATGTTGACCTGTGCTTTTTTATCCCAAACCGAAGCGGTGTGGCAGCCCGACTGGTAGGCTCCATCGACGACTGGTGAAATGGTGGTGGCAGCCATAGCTTCAAGCTCTTGCATCGTCATGAGCCCAGTGGTATCTTGTGAGCCAACAATGTTGACGTTAACTCGGAGGTCAGATCCAGCATGTAGGGTGATACCGGGAGTCGTTCCGACAGCGTTTTTGTTGAAGATTTTTTCTACCGCGGTCAGGCCTTGTCCTTCGTGTGAGATTTCCTGAGATGGTGAGAAGACAACGGGTGCTTCGATGCCGAGAGTTTTGGCAGCAAAGGTTTGGAGCTTTTTACCAAAGACGATAGCGTAGGATCCACCGGCTTTCATAAATTCCATTTTCTGTGGCGTGAAAGCTTTTGAGATATCGATGAGTTCTGTTTCGCCCTGATAAAGCTTTTTCTCTTTGGTGTTGATGGTGAGGACGTTTCCAGTGTCAACCGAGTAGGCCTTCTCAAGGATGGCTTCGCCATTATCGTCAAAAACGGTGTTGCCTTTGGCGTCTACTTTTTTAACCCAGTTTTTCAGGTCAAGACCGATGCCACCGGTGACGTCAACGGTGGTCAGGAAGATGGGTGAAATACCATTTGTTCCCGCAACAATCGGGGCGAAATTCACGAAAGGAACATACATGCTGGCTTGCTTACCAGTCCAGAGAGCGACGTTGTTCACGCCAGACATACGGGAGGACCCGACACCCATGGTGCCTTTTTCAGCGATAAGCATGACACTCTTGTCTGGGTGAAGACGTTGGAGGGATTCAATTTCTTGCTGAGCCTCAGGCGAGATTAGGCATTTTCCATGAAGTTCCCGGTCGGAGCGTGAGTGGGCTTGATTACCGGGTGAGAGAAGATCGGTAGAGATATCTCCAGTGCCAGCGACATAAGTGACAACCTGAATTTCTTCTCGAATTTCAGGAAGTTTGGTGAAGAACTCGGCTTTGGCGTAGCTCTCAAGAAGATCTTTTGCGACGGTGCTGCCGGCGTTGTAAGCAGCGGCGAGCCGATCCATATCAGCGTCGTAAAGAAAGACCTGCGTCTTGAGCACCTTGGCAGCTTCGGTTGCGATTTCAGGATCGTCGCCAAAAGCCAAATTTAGGAGGACTTCCATAGATTGCCCGCCCTTCATGTGGGAAAGGAGCTCGAACGCGAATGAGAGGGTGATTTCGGGAACAAGGTCTTTCCCAAGAATAATTTGCTTCAGGAAGTTTGCTTTCTCGACTGCTGCAGAGGTGGTGCCAGGGAGAGTGTTGTAGATAAAGAAGTTAAGAGAATCTTCCCGGTGCTGGTGTGAAGGATCCTGGATTTGGGCGATGATTTCGGCGAGAAGCTGGCCCCCGTCAATGGGTTTTGGGTGTAGGCCATTTTCTTTGCGTTCTGCGATTTCCTTCAGGTATTCTTGGTAGAGGCTCATTTTTTGGGCGATAGGTTAAAGCTGTAAGGGGTCTTGGTTGGCAGCGATTGCTCTGAACACGACCCGCTGGGGAGATTCTAGGTTGGAATCAGGGGAAGGTGAACCGCGAAAATAGGGAAATCGAGGATTTTTCAGGATTTAACTCATACTCTTTTTTTTAGTCTTAAGGGAATGTTTAGACTGAGCTAGTTGAATCAAACTTGAGCTTTTTCTTCCTCAGTTCTTCTCACCTTTCTTGGGGCGAAAATTGGAACTGACTGGGTTTTTAGCTGATGTATGGGAGGGCCCATAGCCTATGCGGAAGTGGATGGGTTAGATCGATAGGATTTGAAAGCTTTGAGTCGATGGTTCAGTACGTGAAGAAGCCCGGGCTTCGTGGGAAGCGCCGGGCTTTCATAAAGGCTGTGTTATTACCTACTTGAAGCGGTAGAATCCATCTGGATTATGCATTAAGTAAAGATCCTTAGGATTACGTCGCGGTAGGATCATATAGTGATTTCCGTTATCATCGATTGCAGGAGTGAGGCCATTCTCGATGGCAGCACTGCGGGTTGGGGTTGGGGCAGCGCTCTTGGCGTCGGGATTCTTGAGAAGGGCGGTTTCGTGGATGCGGTTCACCACATGGTCGGCCCACTTTAGCTTTACGGCATCGTCGCCAAACTCGGTCCAATCCCCTGAGACAGTTTTTTTGTACATCATTGCTCGATGAACTCGTCGGAGGTGATGCCCATCTTTGCGGAAATGGGGTCGGCGAGGCGGTGCCACCAGCGTTTCATGTCGTCGTAGGCTTCTTTGTGATCCGTGAGGTTCATGCTGGTGAACATATAGGACGAGGAAATCTGGTGGTGCAGGATGACGGCATTTGGGTAGGCAAAGGATCTCTCGGCCAGAGTGGTGATGCAGGCTGCCATGGAGGCGGCGAATGATTTCACGACAACATAGACCGGTGCTTCTGATCCTTCCATAGCTTTGAGAATACGATATCCTGCCATGACTGAACCACCTGGTGAGTCATCAATCACGATGAAGATAGGCTTCTTCGGGTCTTTGTTGTTGAAGTAGTTGATGCGTGTTGTTACGCGCTCGGCGAGGGTGCCGGTAACGGCTCCGTTAAAGGGGATTCGGCGATCAGAAATGACAAGAGTACCATTTTTTTTCAGGGGGTTGTCAAGGTAGAGGGGTTCGGCATTGGCGTAGTTGTCGCGCTTCTTCTGGGTTTCAATTTCGCTAATTTCCGCCATCAGTCCGGAAGTTTTCATAGATGAGTCAGCTTGAAGCACTTTCAATTCGGCGGCTAGTTTCTCTGCTTCGAGTTTGGCAAGAGTAGAATCACGGGTCAGATCTTCCTTTTCAGCCATAAACTTGGCGATTTGTTCGATTTTATTTGAGCTTTGAGTCGCAGTGGCATGTGCAATTTTCTCGCTTAGAAGTTCCTTTTCAAGCTTGATGCGAGCAATCTCCGCACGGAGTTTGATTGTATCATGTTTCGACTTAGCTTCAGCGTAGGCGTTGAGAATAGAGAGACGCTCGGTTTCGGATTTTGCTTTGGCGATTTCGTCGACTTCCTTACTTTTTGGGGCTGGCTTTGATTCGCTGGCTTTCTCGGTTTTAACCGGAGGTTTTCTATTAGCTTGCTCCTTTTTAGGACGCTTTGCGGCCTTGTCTTTTTTAGGCTCCTTCTTGTTGTTAGCCTTACCTCCCGTGTGAGAAGGCCCTTCGGCGGGCTTGTCGGCTTTGGGAGGCTTGTCGGCTTTGGGAGGCTTGTCGGCTTTGGGAGGCTTGTCGGCTTTGGGAGGCTTGTCGGCTTTGGGAGGCTTGTCGGCTTCGGCGGGCTTATCGGCTTCGGCGGGCTTGTCGGCTTCGGCGGGCTTGTCGGCTTCGGCGGGCTTAGCGGCTTCGGCGGGCTTAGCGGCTTCGGCGGGCTTAGCGGCTTCGGCGGGCTTAGCGGTTGGGTCGGCGGTAGCTGCGAGTGTAAGTGCAGCTGCGAGAGTTAGACTGATTTTCAGCATGCTAGGATAACGACACCGGGAGCGTAGCTTATCAATCTTTTTCCAAGAATCAGGCGGATCGCAAGGCGTCTCGTTTGGTTTTTTGGCGACGGCTCATCAAAATGAAGAATAGGATCATGGTCAAAATGAAAATGACGGCGCCAAGTGCAACCAGGTGTTTGGCTTTTGTGGCCATCGCATCTGACTCTTCCTTAACGCTGGGTGGTTTTGAATCAGGGGAGTATAAGAAGACGAGCGAATCATTACGCATTTCAATGGATGTTAGTTTGCGCAGGATTTTCAGGAGCTCCGGAATATTCTCTGGATCGTCTTCAGCTTTTTGTTCGAGTTCGCCGGAGATCAAGAAACGTGAAATTCCGGAGAGGAGTTCTTCGGGGACTTCTCCTTTGCTCGGTGTGATTTCTGAGACGTTGAGGATTAATCGCCACGGCGGTGCGCTGGTTTCCACGTCGGCTAATGATGCGGGCGAGCCGGAAATTCGATCTCAATCAAGACTCGTCGAGGAGTTTGGCGGTAGAATTGATGCTGTAATAGCCGGTGAGCTAGGCGACATTTTTTCAAAGTGAAATTGGCCCCGATAGCTTTTTAGGATCTCAAAGTGGGCGATCGCAAGATTGAGATCTTGCGCGGATAGCGAGAGTTGGGCGGCACGATCATTGCTGACCTCATGGTCGAAATGGCGGAGGCGATTGACGAGTGAGTTGAATTCTGTCTCGTGTGCCTTTGGATCGGCGATGGGAGCAGAGTTGGCTATCTCTTCGGTGAAAGTTTTGTAAGCGTTCGTTTGCTTTTTGAGGAAGTATCCAGCAGAGCTGATGAGGACAAGAATGACCAACGCCATCACGATTAGGATGAGACAGCCCGCAAAAGGCGAGCGTGGGGCATCTTTTGGAGCATGATCTGAATTGGGCACGGGGCGGTTTGGCATTTTGGTGGGCTGAGATCAATGGATTTGAGATTTCAAAATAGGAAACTATGCTACTGCGATGGAAAGCGGGCGGGGAACTATCATTCGATTGACTAAGTTGACCGACACCAGCCTGATCGTGCATTGGATAAGCGAAGAGGCAGGCTTAATCAAAACGGTTGCGAGGGGTGCACGCCGCCCAAGGAGTGTTTTTGCAGGTAGGCTGGATCTTTTTGTGGAAGCAGATTTCGAGTGGGGAAGGAGTAAAAAGGGTGAATTACATCATCTTAAAGAAGTTTCGGTGTTGGATTTTAGGGAAGGGCTGAGGTCTAGTTATCGGGACGCCTTGGTGGCAGGATACTTTGGGCAGTTGTTGGAACTGGTTCTAGAGCTAGATCACCCGGAGCCGGGAATGTGGGATCTTCTGAGACGCGGTCTGGAGCATTTGGAGACAAATGGTGCAAGCCGTCGGGCAATGTCTCACTTTGAGCGGGAGGTGGCACGGATGTTGGGACTGGGAAAAGGTGCCCACCTTGGTATTTTAAAAGTCTACGGCAAGCTTCCCAATACTAGAAATCATTGTCTGGAACTTCTTGGGCAAAAGTGAGAGAAGGTTTCGTTAACTCGCTTTTCCGATATTAAATCATGCCGACAATTTTTAAATCTTCGCTACCAAAGCTGGAAAAGCTGCTTGGCAAATCTCTTGTGGATGCTTCGCGAGATGATCTTCGGAATCTGGCCGATGATCTTGTAAGGAAGGCTAGGGCGGAACTAGAGACGGATCTCTTATCAAAACAGGATTTGGTTGAGGGGCTTGAGCTCCGAGGTCAACTACATCGCTATCTAGGAGAACTTGAAAAAGCGCGGGATGATTACGCAGATGCGCTCTCTCTCCTGGGGGAAATCCGCGATGCCGAGGAGATTGTGGGCAGGATCCGTGCCGGACTAGCTGGTGTATACGATCTAGCGAGCGAGAGTTTGAAAGCAAAATCTCACTACAAAGAGGCCATCGAAACGCTCAAAGGTCTTGAGCCTCTGCCGGTGGAGGATATCGCGGAGTTGAAAAACAATCTCGCGTTCATTTATGAGTCGGAAGAGAATTATGACAGAGCTGAAACGTGTTTTTTGGATGCCTTAAAGTCCTGTTACGAAGAATTTGGATCGAATCATAAACAGACCGCAGCCTATTACAATAATGTGGGAAGTTTTTACTTCAAGCTAGGGCATGATGAACAGGCCGGTAAAATGCATGGAGAGGCGCTCAAAGCCCGAGTGATTTTGTTCGGCGATTCACATTTTGAGTCTGCGCAGAGTTATGCAAACTTGGCTTTGGTTTTAGTAAGGAGCGGGAATACAATTGAAGCTGAATCACTTTGAGAAAGCGCTTTGCGGGTTTGAATCAAATTTAAAGGTTTCGGGTTCTGACTATCAAATTGTAGCGGCCAATTACCGCGATGTGCTTGAATCAATGGGGGATGAAAGATCGGTGGGCGCTCTTGATCAGAGACTCGTGAAAAATAGTTTGGTTTAGTTCCCGCTTGAAAATTTAGTGGGCCATTTTTGGCTGGTGAGCCAGCCATGAATGACTTCGGGACTTCGAGTTAGATTGCCAATTACTCGATAGTTAGAGCGTTGGAGGCTGAGGGCTTCTTTGCGGTTCTGATCGACTACGCAAAAGGGGCGAGCTCCTGAGGAATGGATAAAGCGAATGTCCCCGGTCTTTGGAATAACAACAAAAGCGACATGGTTGTCGAGGCCGACAATGTGGACGCCCGGGCCACGTTCTATAGCCTGGTCGACGAAGGTGTCGTAGTCCTGCCCGACACGAATCGTCATCATCTTTTTCGATATGAAGGTTTCGATAATTTGTTGTGAAGGCTGCTGTGCGAGTCGGATACGCTCAACGCCAAATCCGGCATCGCGAAGGATAGTGGAAACAAAATATCCACAGGCTATCTTTCCTGACCCCGGAGTTTGGCAGATACCATTGAAATCCCAAGGCGTTCCAAGCCAGCAGTTCATCATGGAAGGAAGTGTTTGTTCAAGAGTGCGTTGGCTTTCAGTGACTACATCTGAAATCTCTCGTGCGGTGCGGGCTCGTGAATATTTTTTGGAAAGATTGAGCCTTTTCTCCGCAAGCTCGGAGATTAGCTTCTGGTAGCGCTTTGGGTCAGGTTCGGAAATTTCCTTGGAAAGAATCTGATTGGCTATCTTTTGCTGATAAAAATTAACAAGTAAATCGCGGTAATTCCACCCTGCGTAGGCGCTGCCTGCGAGAATAAGAAGAATGAAAAGCCGCCGCAGTTTTTTCATCAGAGTCTGAAGATCTTAAATAAAGCTAAAGAGTTCACCACTCAAACTTTATGGAAAGGGTGGCATTACGGCCGGGCATATTTTGGCCAGATCCATGGATTCGGTATACTTCGTTGGTAAGGTTTTCGAGCGCGAAATTGAGCTGGAGAACTTCGGATGTTTGCCACCCAGCATGAAGTGAAGCAACGACATAACTAGGAGTGCCACCGACCGGAATGCGCTGGGTATCGTTGGCGGCGAGTTTTGAAAGGTTATCCTGACGAGAGGCAGCTTCGATACGTCCCGAGATCCAATATTGGTCGGAAGAGGCGGTCCAACGGAGGTCTAGAGCGCCGTTGAGAGGGTTGAGGCGGCGAATAGTGTCGGTGATGCCACCTATTTTCTGCTCACCATTCTGCCATGAGGCATGCGCGAGGAGGCGCCACTGGGGGTGGAGATTCCAGATGGCTTGACTTTCAAAACCATAGACGAAGCCTTCAGATCCATTGGTAGTGGCGAGCCCCCCCATACCGTCGTTGATTCGAATGATGCCGTTGTTGATAAATGTGTAGTATCCGGAGAGTTCAAGGGAAAATTCAGAGTCGTTGAAGCGGGTGCCAAATTCACTTGTGAGGTATTTCTCTGGGTCAACGTCGGGCGAACCATTTTCGTCTAGTCCGTTGAGGGAGAATTGTCGGCCGGTTAAATCGTCGAGATTGGGGGCGCGGAACGCTTGGGAAGCTCCACCAAAAATCGTCCAGAAATCATCAAGTTCATACTGTCCACGGAGAGAGAGAGAGAGGTTGTCCCAGGAACCGTCACCGATTTGATCGACAATTGCTCCGTCTGGGCGATAACCGTCCCATTGGGCTTGGATATAGGTGAAACGTGCTCCGGTATCGTAAGCGAAGCGTTGACCGATAGCGCCCGTGTAATTCGTAAAGACGCCGATGGATTCATAAGTTGAGTCATCGGCGATAGGTCGATTTGAGGGGCGGGGAGTGCTATTACGGAACCCCTGAGAATCGATCTGGTCGTGAAAGTAATCAGCGCCCCAAACAGTTTCTCCAGTCCCAGCCACTAGGCTTAAACCAAAGGTATCGATATCGAGGATACGAGTATCGGAACGGCCGGATTCTCTGACGCGAAATTCAGAATCCTGGGTGCGCTGGAAAGAGATGGTGGCTTGATAGCGGTCGATCCAGGAAGAGTTGGCATTGGTTTCTTCGAATCGGAGATAAGTGAGTGAGCGTTCTTGATCGTAATCGCGGCTGAGGTCGGTGCCGGCGGTTGTGAAAGAGCTTCCTTGAGTCCAGCCTGGATTGTGGATGGTATTGTGCCAGCGGGATAGATCGTTCTGGTCGAGATGAAAGTGGGCAAGGGTGAGAGTCTGAGACGGGGTTAAGGCATATTCGAGCTTCAAGTCATGGCTGAGTTGGGAATAACCGGTACCGCGCATCGTGCCGAGACCTGAGTCACGAATGTCACCAATGTCGCTCGCGGAGTATCCCAGCATGATGCCCCATTTTTCGCCGACACCAAAGCGCTGCTCGATGCGGCCAAGGTGGGATTTGGAATTTGTGTCGAAGCGGTAATAAGCAGCTCCACCGGAGAAGGGCCCATTTTCTTGCCGAAAGTTAGAGGACTTGGAAAGGGTGTTTACGGTGCCACCAATGGCGTCTGAGCCAAAGAGCACCGAACCCTGTGATTTGATAAGTTCTAGGCGATCGATGGCTTGCGCGTCGAGGGTGTTCCAATACTGAACTGGGCCGTTACGCCAAGTCGAATTATTGAGTCGAATACCATCTTGGAGGAGAAGGTTTTGGCGTCCGGTGAAACCACGAATGTAAGGTGATCCATGACCGGGCGTAGTCTGTTGGACGAGAACGCCAGGAGTATTTAGAAAAGCTTGGGGTAGGGTGCGGGTGGCGTTTTCGAGTAGGTCTTTGGCGGTGAGGATATCTAGGGTATAGGGAACTTCTCTGGTTTCTTTCGTGGTCCGATTTGCGGTGACGACGATCTCGGGGAGGATTTCTTGGGCGATGACCGAGATTGGAAAAAGAAGAAGAATAGCTCTCATGAAGACGGTCTAAAAACGTTCTTAGTAAAGGGAATCTTAGACAAAAACCCGCGATGGCGATTTGCCTTGCGGGTTTTTTGAAAAGGTCGACCAGGAAGGGATTCTACTCCATAGCTTTTGCTTCTAAAGCGGCTGTATATTGACGCTCTTCCTCGTGGGAATGAATGCGGAGGTTGACCTTAACTCCCTCACGCTCGGCGGCGGCCTTGGCTAGGCTACGGATGGTGGAAGCAGTGAAACCTTGACGTCCGATCAAAGTCGCTACGTCTGGTTGGCTGAGGACAAGTCGGAAATTCACTCGATTATCACCCGATTGCCCGATGCGGAGTTCGGCCAGTTTGGGGTCTTTGATAAACTGGAGAGCGATGTATTGGATGAAATCCTTAAGTTGGGCGGTGATTGTTTCCATGACGTAAAAGTGGTTCGGAGTGTGGCGGGAGTAGGAGGGATTGAGAAGGAATATTTATGGGAAGGAAAATCAATCTATCGGAATTGGGATTTCCAGCGGATTTGAATCCTTAAAACAGGCGTGTTTTGAACTTGCGCAAAAATGGCCGGACGCTTGAAGTGGCAGGGGAGTCTAGGAGATTATCCACTATTTAAAGATTGTTTACATCTTTCCGAGGAGGTTGTGGCTCTCCGACGATAAAAAAGTTATGGGGGTAATAAAAGTAGGGTGGGAGAAAGAAGTGATTAGAATTTTAAAGCAATTCCAGTGGTGAGGGTGGAATCCGTGGATTTTCGTGTTGCAGCAGGGGTGTTGTCTTTGGTCAAAGCCCAAGCGATGCGCCAAGCAAGATTCGGAGTGATGTTCGTGTCGAGCTTTGCGCGGGCTGAAAAAATGTAATTCTGGCGGTCGGACGGGTCAAAAATCCCAGTGATATGCTGACTGAAGTTGAGGTTTTCACTAATCTGCCAAGTGAAATTTTGCGCCGCCGTAACTGAAAAGAAATCTTCGGTCAAACCACCAATTTTCTCAAATATCATGCTAGGCCCAGCTTCTACGCTAAGCGTGATATCGTTCTGTTTAAGGAAGTAGTATCCTGCTGTTGCGCTCGGGGTGAATCGATAGGAAACGTCAGCGATGTCGTCGCGGAAGTATCCGAGGCTCCCTCCGAGGAAGTGGGTTTCATTAAAAACTCGGTTGTGTTGGATGTTAGTGCGGAGCGAGTCGGCGCTGGTATCACCGCCGTTCTCGGAAAAACTGTAGGTGAGCGATAGGAATGTCTCATCGTCTTTTTTTCGGTATGCGCTATCGAGTGAGGTTCCGAGAAAGAGGCTGTCAGAGTTCCCTTTGGCAAGAGAGTGACTAAGGGCGGCAGTAGTAGTCCACCCCATCTTGATCTCCTTTGGTTTTTTGTCTTTCGGTTTTAAGGTCATACGATCCGGTTTGGTCGACTTCTTAAATCCTCCCGACGAGTAAGAGAGACCGGTTAGAAGAAGAATATCAGACTTATCTTGGCTGCCGGCCGGAGTGCTATCGTATTGATAGCGAAGAG
>CAJIZY010000003.1 GCA_905181965.1 Akkermansiaceae bacterium | reverse complement strand
AGGATGAGGAGCCGTTTTGTTGAGTCTCCGGCCGGGCATGAACTCGTCTGGCTTTGGGTGCAAACCCACCGGAAGGACGTTGGTTTGAGCCTTTCGAGTGTGGACCTTTTATCACCGGAATCGGAATAGGATGAAGCGATTTTTTTCCAAGCATAGCATTTGGGCGTTGGTCACTGTCATCACCTTTGTCTCTGGCAAGCAGTGGTCGCGATCATCAAGGGCTAAAGATGTTCCTGACGAAGGAGGAGTGAGTCAAACCGGCATTGAATACCGTGGCGCACTCGCGAGATCTTCTTCGGTGTCTGGAAGAACTGTGAGTTCGACATCCGTTCGTGACTCTCGGAAGGCGAAGGAAGGGGCTGACAAACCAAGGAGAGACAAGCAATTATCTGAAGATGAGATTGATTTGTTGGTTACAGATTCAATCAAATCCAGCAGTCCGATCGAACGTCGCCAAGCCATGGATCAGATCCTTCAAAAAATGAGGAATTCAGAAATGTCTTTCGAGGATGCGCTGGCAATTGGAGAGGCATTGAAAGAGCAGGGAGCAAATGATGAATGGGAACTTCTCGGCTATGCGATGGGGGTGTATCAATCTGACGAAGCCATTGCCCATCTCGGCAAAATTCCAGCTGAGGAGCGAGTTGGATTTATCGAAAATATCATTCCAGGACTGGCGAGTGAGAATGCAGACTTGGCGATTAATCTCTTTGAATCCCTTGAGCCCAATGAGCAGGCAAAAGTCCGTCCAGAGCTCCTAAGAGGGCTTGTGGATAATGATACAGCTATCGCGACTGATTACATTTATGATTCGAGTGATCTTGAGAATTACTCCTGGCGCCCGATGGCCGAATTGACTCGTGAGCTGGTGAAAGACAAGGGCTTGCAGCCGGCTTTGGATTGGGCGAATGAGCTGCCGCAGGGGCCGCAAAGAAGAGATGCGTGGAGTTCCGCCTATGCAGTGTGGGCTTCAAAAGATCCGGTTGCAGCGGGAGAATCGGTCAATCAAATACCCGATGGAACAGATCGCAATCTTGCCATCAATGGATTTGTCAGCGCCCACGTTCATAAGGATGGGGAGATGGCCATGACCTGGATTGATGCGATTTCGGAGCCAGGCTTACGCGATGCCGTAACGGTTCGGGTTGGCAGGCAATACTTCCAGCGAGATCCAGAGGCTGCCACTCGATGGTATAGCTCTAGCGGTGTAGCTCCATCTATCTGGGAGCAGGTCACAAACTCAGTCGAACCAAAATGATGATTAAGTCCGTATCTTATTTTTTTGGAAATTGGATTTTCCTCTTAGCTTTTCTCACGACCTCTTCTTCAGGACGTTTAAATGACGTGCAGGGGGCCAAAAACTGGCACCAATGGCGGGGGCCTGAGGCAAACGGTGTTTCTCGTACTGCAACACCTCCGATGACTTGGAGCGAGTCTGAAAATATCAGGTGGAAAGTCCCTATTGATGGACGAGGCGTCTCCAGTCCTGTGGTTTGGGGAGACAAGGTCTTCCTTCTTTCCTCGGTGAATACCGGAGAGGTTGATGCGTCCTTGCCTAAACCCGAAGACCAACCCGAGCGGGTTTTTGGAATCAAACATCCCAATACGAAATACAGTTTCGTCGTCCTGTGCCTCGACCGAAAAACCGGGAAGGAAATCTGGCGAAGAGCGGCCACTGATTTGGTTCCGCATGAAGGACATCACAAAGACAACTCCTTTGCCTCGGCTTCTCCCTTTACAGACGGCAAACGTCTCTACTGCTGGTTTGGCTCAGCTGGTCTTTACTGTTTCGATTTGGACGGGAATAAACTTTGGAGCAAGGATCTTGGAAGGGCGAAAGTCGGGGCCAGTCTCGGAGAAGGGTGTTCACCTGTCGTTCATGACGGGAAAGTAGTCATCCTTCGGGATAACCAGGGACAGTCGACAATTGAGGCGCTCGATGCCGCGTCTGGTGATCCTCTTTGGAAAAAAGAGCGGGATGAACCGAATGGATGGTCGACCCCGCTGATTGTTCCTTATCAGGAAAAAACGCAGGTCATCACGTGCGGTGATAATCTTATTCGAAGCTATGACCTCGAAAATGGATCGATCATCTGGCAATGCGGCGGACTTTCGCAAAACACGATCCCTTGCCCGGTCACAGATGGTGAACGGGTTTATTGTATGAGTGGCTATTCGGGGTATTCCCTGTTGGCTCTTCCGCTTTCAGCAAAGGGCGATATCACTGGAAGCGAAGAAATTGTTTGGAGTAAGTCAAAAAATACTCCCTACATTCCATCACCAATTCTTTACGATGGCATGTTGGGATTCCTTAAATCCAATCAGAGTCTTTATTCAGTTCTGGATGCCAAAACAGGAAACGAGTTAATCGGGTCGACTCGTCTTCCTTCCATTGCGAATGTTTATTCGTCTCCGGTGGGGGCAGCTGGACGAGTTTATCTTACCGGAAGAAATGGCGTCACGCTTGTTCTTAAACGTGGTAAGGAGTTTGAAGTTCTAGCTACCAATAAGCTGGATGATGAGTTTCGCGCCTCGGCCGCTCTGGTCGGCAAGCAAATGCTCTTACGGGGAAGTCAGTATCTTTACTGCATTGAAGAAGGTGCGACCCCCAACAAGCAGGAAGTCTCTTCCAAGGCTGTAGTCGGCCCCAAAAAGATTTCTTCCGAGACTAAAGCGGAAGGTAATAAGTCGACGCGCGAATTATTAGAAGAGATTGCGAGGCGCGAACTTCCCAAAGACTACCCCGGAGGAAAAGGGCACCAGGCATTTGTCGATAAATGGTTTAAAACGGCAGGTGCCAAAGGGGCGGAAGTTGGTCAATTATGGGAAGAACAACAGCGGCTCTTCCCGGATATGAAAAATCGCGGGGAATCCTTTATCAAGATCCTCGATTACGTCCGAACCAAAGGAAATAAGGCAAAAGCGGCAAGACCAACTGGTAATACTAACCCACATATCAAAAGGAAGGTACAAGCTGAAATTCGACGCGAGCCAGGCAAGCCCCTCGGCAAGACAGGGGCACTCTCCGGTCGGATTCAGGACTTGGCAGGCAAGGCAATGAGCGGCGTCATGGTCTCAGTCTTCGACGACAGTCGGCGCCAGAGCACATCGGTTTTTTCCCAGCCTGATGGGAGCTTTCGGATTGAAGGCCTTCACGAGTCTAAGTTTAAGATTCGAGCACGCCTGCTTGGTCAGCAGGATGGGTGGGTCGAGAATGTGACGCTGGGGAAAGATTCGATCGTCATTAAGATGTCGCCGGCCACCGGAGAAGATCTGGAGGAACAACGTCCTGCCAGCGATGCTTTTGGGCAACTGAGCTTCGACAGCCCACGGGACAGGCTGAATTTCAAAATGATGTGTGCTTACTGCCACCAAATCGGGACGGTCGGATTTAGAACCCCAGAACGGCCGGTTGATTGGGAGACGATGATTAGACGTATGGATGGATTTGGTGGCCTTTATCCTCATACCAAGGAAACAATTACCCAACGTATCATCGACACCTATAAGGACGATGCCGTGAAAAGCTGGCCCGCTTACGTTCCACCACCAGCTCCGTCCGGCATGGTAACCAAAGCGAAAATAACGGCTTGGGAAATGGGGGAGCCATTCAAGGGTTCATTTCACGACCTCGAAGTGGGCGATGACGGCCTCGCTTATGTCGTGCATATTGGGAAGCAATACACCGCGACGCTTGACCCAGAAACCGGGGAGCGGATTTATTACCGTCTTCCTCGAGGGTCCCATGGTCCGCACTCCATCGAGCCCGATAATGATGGTGAGATGTGGCTCACTCTCTGCGTCTCGGGTGAAATGGCGAAGTTTGATCTTAAGACTAAGGAATACACGATTTTATCAAGTGCCGAGGCCCCGGCGGAGCGAGGTTCTTGGCCTCACACTTTGCGGATCGATCCAAAAGATCCCGACGGTTTTATTTGGTATACCGATGCCGGGCGGAATTCAGTTTTTCGACTTCATCCGAAGACGCTCGTGCGCAAGGAATACCAACTTCTCGAAGCCGGTCAGGTGAAGGCGGGTGGAAAAGGAGAGTCAAAAGGAATCACTCCCTACGGCCTCGATTACTCACCAGTCGATGGCATGATCTGGTACTCCAAACTCAACGGAAACCGTATCGGGCGTATTGACCCGAAAGCCCCCGACGGTGACGTCACTGAGTGGAATCCTCCGTTCCGGGGGCCACGGCGTCTTCATGTTGCACCTGATGGAATGATTTGGGTTCCGGGGTTCGGCTCCGGAGTCTTTGGTAAGTTCGATCCCAAAACCGAGAAGTGGACGACCTATCCCTTGCCGGATTACCTGAATCAGATTCCGTATGCTCTCAATGTCGCTCCGGATGGCATGGTGTGGATCTGCGGCACGGGCAATGATACGCTTTATCGCTTCAATCCCAAGACCGAGTATCTCGTTGAATTCCCATTGCCGTTCCGTGTCAGCTACACTCGGGAAATCGAGTTCGATAAAGAAGGCAATGTCTGGACGAGCACCAGCGGCCCGGCCCGGCATATGGAGAATGCTTGTGGCACGGTCATCAAATTAGAGATCCTTGACAATCTTAATGAAGAGACTGGCGGAATGAAGTTGAGCCCGATTAAATTAAGTCTCGCGGAGCAGGGAATTGCCTCTGAAGCGGACCGTGTTCGAGTGGCCAAGGTCAAGAAAGCGGGAGAAAATGCTACCAAGTTGATTCAATCCGGGAAGTTTGATTCAGCTCCCTTTGATGCGGTGGATTTTGCTCTCAAGGTGAAGAATCTCGAAGGTCGTAGGTCAGCTCTTTCAGCGGCCTTTGGTCGACTCGGAGGTGGAGTTGGGGGTGTGAAGATCGAGGTGGTTGAGAAGCGTATCAACTCAATTGGTAGTTCACAGAACAAGGACTACGCGATCAATGGATTTGCTCATGGTCTGGTTGCAAAGGATCCGGAGAGAGCCTTAAAATGGGCCAACTCGATTAAGGATGAAGGGTTTCGGAAGATCGTGGTGAGGAATGTAAGCCGACGGATTAAATCCCAGCCAGCCAACTCTAAAAAACCCCGACAAAAATCGATGGAGGAGAAAACAGGAATCCATCGACTCGACAGCCCGAAGCGCGCGCCCTTCGATGCCTTTGTTTATGTAAACCGGATTCCAGACAAGGCTCGCGAGGGAGAATCACCGAAGGATTTCGCGGGTCGAATTCATGGCCGCTTGGCCAATCAGGAGGGGAGGATTCAACTCAAACTTCCACCGGGAATGGACCTCACAGCGTATCAGGGATTCAAGTCGTTCTTGGGCTCTGAAGGTAACCCGGCCATCTCCAACTGCATGGCTTGTCACAACGGGCCAGAGTTCTCGGCTGGTAAAGGATCTTTGCGTAATCACAAAAAGAATGGCGCCGAGTTGCAGGCCGTCATCCGGCGGAAGATGGCCAAAGCAGCTGGTGGCGACCAAGCTTATGCTGGTTTGGAAATTTCCGACGCGGAAGTCACTGGATTGGTTTCGTTTTTGCAATCTTTGAATGATGTAAGCGACAAACGCTTCCGTGACCTGGTGCTCGAAGCCAAGGTCACTGACGTTACGAAAAAGCCAACGCCGAAGAAGACTGAAGGACCGAAAAAAAAGCGCTTGCTCAGAGGAACGATTCGCTTTGAAGGTCCGCGCCCCAAGCGGGCGCCGGTTCACATGGACGAGTCGAGCCGTAAACTTCAGCCCGCCAGCCCCGCGACGAGAGCGTCCTCATTGGCAAATTTGGTGGTCTTGCCAACGTGTTCGTTTACATAAAAAATCCACCAGCCGGAGAATATAAACTTCCAACTAAGCCCGCCATCCTCGATCAAAAAGGCTCGATTTTCATCCCGCGTGTCCAAGCCGTCCGCGTCGGCCAGCAGCTCATGATGAAAAACGGGGATCCTTTCATTCATAACGTTCGTTCACTTTCGAGGAAGAACCGCCAATTTAATATTGCCCAACCACAAGGTTCACCCGATCGGGAAAAGACTTTCGACCAAGCCGAAGGTCCAATCACACTCAAATGCGATTTTCATCGGTGGATGGAAGCTCACCTGTGGGTCATGGATCATCCCTTCTATGCGGTGACGAATGCGGAAGGGGAGTTTGAGATTTTGGATCTTCCGCCGGGAGATTACGAGGTTTCTGCCTGGCATGAGAAGTTGGGTGAGCAGAGTCAGAAAATCACGGTCCGCAAAGACGGAAGTGTTTCCAATTTTAAATTCCGGGCTCGGTCAGAGTGATTCTCATTAAGATTAAAATCTGACTATCGTTATCCACACTTCGAAGACGTAACAAAGTGAGTCACTTTTCCTCACAAAATTTTCACCGAAGCGAAATGAAATCTTATCCGATTGAGACCAAAGCCAAACTGGCGATCGCCATCTTTGTTGTTTCGATCCTTGGCTTCAAACAAGTTTGGGCAGACACCTCGATCAATAGGCCAAACGTCCTCTTCATCGCAGTTGATGATCTCAACGACTGGGTTGGTTGCCTTGGAGGGCATCCCCAGGCCAGGACTCCCAATATCGATCGTCTCGCATCAAAGGGGGTCCTATTCGAGCAGGCGTATTGTTCGTCGCCTTTATGCAATCCCTCACGGATGGCGACGATGACCGGATTGCGGGCATCGACAATTGGAGTCTGGGGCAACGGTGGAACCCATGATCGTCCCGGAGCAACTTCGTGGTTCCGGGATAAACCTGAGTTCAGGGATTGGGTGACGGTCCCGCAGTACTTTCGTCAGCATGGATACACGGCTGTGACCGGTGGAAAGATTTTCCACCAAGCACACGGCAAGTTTTCGGATCCCTTATCGTGGGATCATCAATATTCGACCAAAACAGGAACGCCTTTTCCTGGAAACGGACTCCGGTTACTGCACGGGATGAGCGACGAGTTCACTCTCGACTACTATAAAGATTGGGCGGATTGGATGCCTCTGGCTATTTCCGAAGAAGAAACTGCCGACTGGGAAACGGCCGAGGGCGCGGCTGCGTTCCTGCGGCGCGATCACGAAAAGCCCTTCTTTCTGGCGTGCGGTATCTTTCGTCCGCACCTCCGTTGGTATGCGCCACAGAAATACTTCGACATGCACCCCTTGGGCGAAATTGAGCTGCCGGTCACACTTGAAAACGATTTGAACGACGTTCCGACAAGGGGGCGTCGACAGACCGGCGGGAGCCAGGCCTTTGGCGTCATCCAAGAGCATGGTGAATGGAAGCATGCGGTTCAGGGGTATCTGGCGTCGTGTTCTTTCGCGGATGCCTGTGTTGGGGTCGTGCTGGATGCCTTGGAGAAAAGTGAACACGTCGATAACACCATCGTGGTTTTTTGGGGAGATCATGGTTTTCACATTGGTGAGAAAAATCGTATTTCCAAACTCACTCTGTGGGAGGATGGAGCGAAAACGCCGCTGATCATCTCCTCTCCGGACTTTGGAGCGGTTCAAGGCAAGAGATGCAAGCAGCCAGTGAGCTTGATTGATTTGTATCCCACCCTTGTCGAGCTCTGTGGATTACCGAAGCGGGATGGATTGGATGGACGCAGTCTTGTGCCCTTGCTTCGCCTGCCGGAAAGCGAGTGGGAAACTCCGGCGGTGATTAGTCACCGCGACGATCATGCCGTTCGTTCCAAACAATGGCATTACATCACTTATGCCGATGGCGGTGAAGAGCTCTACGATGCCGCCAAAGATCCGCACCAGTGGAAGAATCTCGCCAATGATCAGCGGTTTGCCGACGCAAAAACCCGACTCAAGAAATGGCTTCCTCAAAACACCCAACATGTCAAAGCCCCTACGGTGAAACAAGATGTTCGGAAGCGACCGAATGTCGTCGTGCTTTTGGCTGATGACCTGGGGTCGAAAGACCTTGGCTGCTATGGAGGGCCGGTGAAGACACCGGTGCTCGATGACTTGGCTGCGAAGGGCGTCAAGTTCACTGACTTTCATGCTGGCGCCGCGATTTGCTCACCTTCGCGGGCGACCTTGCTGACGGGACGACAACATTTACGAACGGGAATCTATGGTGTCCTGCAGGATCACATGCACGATATGCATCTCCTGAAGCGTGAAGTAACGATCGCCGAAGTATTGCAACAGGCTGGTTATGGAACGGCCCACTTCGGCAAGTGGCACGTCGGGATGACCTCCGGTAAACGGAAAAAGCCTTCCCTCCAGGATCACGGTTTTGACTACTGGTTTGGCTTGTCTAATGGCGCAAATCCCACTCACAGGAATCCCACGAACTTTATGCGCAACGGCAAGCGAGTCGGGCCGATGAAAGGTTACTCCTGCCAGATCGTCGTCAGTGATGCGATCAACTGGTTGGAAACCAAGGCAAATCCCGATGAGCCGTTCTTTATGAACATCTGGTTCAACGAGCCTCATGCCACCCTCGCGGCACCCGTTGAGATCACGTCGATCTATGGAGACCCCAAGGATGAAGCCGCCATTTATTCGGCCACGGTCGACAATACTGATCGCGCGATTGGTCGCCTCGTTGCAAAGCTCAAGGAAACAGGCCAGCTGGACAACACGTTGATCATCTATTCCTCCGACCACGGGAGCTACCGGGCCGATCGCAATGGCGGATTAACCGGCAACAAGGGCTCAAATTTCCAAGGTGGTTTGCGTTCGCCCGGCATTTTCTTCTGGCCCGATGGCGTTCGCGGCGGCCGGATTGAAAGCACGCCATCGGGAGCGGTTGATTTGTTGCCTACCATCTGCGGCTTAGCTGGCATTGATAAACCCAAAGGCGTGCACCTCGATGGCTCCGACCTGTCACCTTTACTGATTGAGAAAGGAACGTTTAAGCGCTCTCAACCCATGTTGTGGCTGGCCCCTTCATCGGGCCATCTGGCCACCCTGCGGGAAGGCAATTACACGCTAATGGGTTACCGTGGTTACAAATTACCTGAAAATCAGGTCAGGAAAAACGAGTTGTTGCAGGAGATGGCCAAGTTGGCGGACATTGATCCATCGATGCCCAATCTAGCTTCCCGCGTCAGCAACACAACCTTCACCAGCCCCGAATACAAGCGACTGAAGAACGAGTTCGTTCGTTTAAGAACCTTCCAGGAAGCGTGGATCCCAATCATCAAAAAAGGTGGTTTCAGTCGATTCGCACTTTACGACTTAAAGGCTGATCCGTTTCAAAAAAAGGATATTTCAAAGCAGCGCCCGGGAGTTACCAATCGTCTAAAGAATAAGCTGCTGACGCTCTACAAGGACGTCATGACCGATGCGCCGGACTGGCCCTCAAAATGAATCAATTTTTAACCATCGCTCTTCTATTTTTTGCCCTGCCAATTTATGGACAGGCTTTCAAGGAGGCATGGGCTCCCTTGGTGGAAGCTTCCTGCATCGATTGCCATGATGCGAATACCGATACGCCGCTCAATCTGGAAAAGATCGGGCATGATCTATCGGATCCCAACACCTTTCGGCAATGGGTGAAAATTTTTGACCAAGTCGACAGTGGCGAGATGCCGCCCAAGAAGAAAAAACGTCCAGATCGTGTAATTAAGAACAAGGCGCTGGCAACGCTTCATAAACACCTTCGCGAAACAAGTTTGGCGAAGCAGATCAAGGACGGACGAGCTCCGGTTCGGCGTCTGACACGGACCGAGTACGAATATACCTTGCACGACCTGCTCGGTATTGGTGGCGATCTTGCTTCGAAGCTACCGCCGGAAAGCACGACCTCCACCTTCGACACGATTGCTGCGGATCAAGGTATTTCCACGGTTCACATCCGCAGCTATCTTGCGGCGGCAGACCAAGCGATCGACGAGACCATCGAACTACGACCGAGACCTGATCGCAAACCACGCCTGATCGATTACCCTAATCATCCTTATCTCCAGATGTGGTTTAAAAGGGAGCTGCGACGCGGCGGCAATACTGTGAAGCGAAAAAAGGACGCACTCGTGATTTTTGACGACCGCCCGCACACCACTCAGAGCAACAATATGGGCATCCGCTTCAAGGTGCCGGGGCGGTATCACATCAAGGCAGAAGCGCATGCTTTTCAAGCAAGGACTCCTGTCACCTTTTGCATTTACCGGGGGAACGATCTGGGCGGGGTTCGTGAGTTGATCGGCAGCTGGCAACTCAATCCGGGGAAACCAAGGCAGGTCGAAGTTGAACACTACTTTACTCCGGGCGATTACTTCTACCTGGCACCTGCTGATCTCGACTGTGACCCAAATGGTCGAAAGGTGTTGGCGGTCGGCGCTAGAGATTATCGTGGCGAAGGAGTCGCGATTCGCCGTCTTACGCTGGAGGGCCCGCTTGAGAAACAATGGCCTCCTGAACGCACTCGGAAGCTGCTCGGTGACGTTGAGTTTCGAGCCGGTCCGAAAGGCAATTACGCCATCGTTCTCGGGAAAAGCCCGATGGAGCAAATTAAAGAGATAGTGAGCCGGATTGGACCACGTGCCTTACGACGTCCACTCCGGGATACTGAGCCCAAAGCTTGGGCGGCGCTTGCGAAACCGGTGCTTGAGAGCGGTCGTGGTTTTGAGGAAGGGCTTCGAGTCGTCCTGCGTGCCCTGTTGAGTTCGCCTGAGTTTCTCTATCACGAGGCCGCACCCGGCCCACTTGACGATTATGCCCTGGCGACGAGGCTTTCATATCTTCTCTGGAAGAGTCTGCCCGATGATCAGCTCTTGTTTCTCGCTGCCGGAGGCCGACTGAATGATCGGGCGGTTCTCACTAACGAAGTCAATCGGATGCTTGCGGACGAGAAGGCGCAGCGCTTTGTCGAAGACTTCCTCGATCAATGGCTCGAGCTGAAAGACATCGATGCCACGACTCCAGATGAGAAACTGTATCCCGAGTATGATGATGTTCTTAGGCAAGCGATGCTAGAGGAGACTCGCCGCTTTTTCTCCGAGATGATACGAAGTGATCTTGGCGTGCAGGAGTTCATCGATTCGGATTTCACTTTTTTGAATCGTCGGCTCGCCGAGCATTACGGAATTCCTGGCGTCCAGGGACTGGATTTCAGGAAAGTGACTTTGCCCGCGGAGAGCCCCCGGGGTGGTCTTCTGACCCAGGCGAGTATCTTGAAAGTCACTGCCAACGGCACCAACACCTCGCCCGTGCCGCGGGGGAGCTTTGTCCTCGCAAACCTGCTCGGCACCCCACCCAGTCCGCCGCCTCCGGGAGTCGGCAGCGGTCGAACCGGACACGCGGGGAGCCACCACGATTCGGGAGGAGCTGCTGCTCATCGGGAAATGGAAAGCTGCAACCGTTGTCACCGCGAAATTGATCCACCGGGATTTGCACTGGAGAGCTTTGATCCCATCGGCGGATTCCGAAGTCGATATCGATCGACAGGGCAGGGCGACCGGCCTTTGACGAAACTCTTTGGGCGCCCGGTTCGCGAATACCGCTTAGGACTCCCAGTTGATGCCTCCGGGGAAACAAGTGAAGGCGAACCCTTTGCCGGGATCCGGGATTTCAAACGGCTGATGAAGCCAAAGGAAGATCAGCTTGCTCGTCATTTCCTCAATCAATTGATCGCCTACTCCACAGGGGCGGAAGTAGAATTTGCGGATCGTAAAGAGCGCGACCAGATTCTCGAGCAGGCAGGGCGCGAGGGATATCCGATCCGCGGAATGATTCATGCCGTGGTGCAAAGTAAGATGTTTCGCAACAAGTGATAAAGCCATGAATACACGTAATCTTAATCGCAGAACATTCCTCCGGAACTCTGGTGTCTCGTTGGCAATTCCTTGGCTGGAGGTCTTTGGAAAATCCGCTGAGGCACCACCGAAGAGGGCCTTGTTTATTTGCAACACACTGGGCTTTTATCCACCTGCTTTTTATCCCGCGAATCCAGGAGTAAATTACGAGGCTTCCGACTATCTTTCCCTGCTCAAGGAACATCGTGACGATCTGACGGTCTTTTCCGGCTTATCCCATCCAGATCAAGGGGGAGAGCACCAATGTGAGATGACCTGGCTGAGTGCGGCGCGCAATCCCGGACGGGATGGGTTCCAGAACTCGATGTCTGTTGATCAATACGCGTCGGGCAAGCTGGGATACACCACTCGCTTTCCTTCTTTGTCTCTGAGTAGTGATGGAGCGATGAGCCAGTCCTACACCGAGAACGGAGTCATGATTCCCGCGATGGACCGGCCTTCCGAAATCTTCTCGAAATTGTTTTTGCAGGGGAAGCCGCATCAAGTGGCCCGGGAGAAAGAAAAACTGAGAGACGGTCGCAGCATTCTTGATTCACTCGGGGATCAACGTAGTCGTATTCTTCGCAAATCCTCATCCAGTGATCAGGAACGACTCGAAGCATACTTTGAAGCGGTTCGCGAAGCCGAACGCAATTTGTCGGAAGCCGGAGCGTGGATGGATCGGCCAAAGCCAAGTGTCAAAAGTCCGGTTCCGGAAGACATCGCCGATAAAGCGGATCTTGTCGGGCGCATCGAATTGCTGTTCCAACTCGTTCCTCTGATCATTCAAACCGATTCATCCCGCGTGATCAGCATTGTGATTCAGAATAATCATGGGATTCCTCTCATCAATGGAGTGGCGGCGGAACACCACAATCTTTCCCATCACGGGCGTGATCCCAAGAAAATCGCGCAGCTTTTCAAAATAGAGAGCGCGATTATGGGATGTTTTGGCAATTTGCTCCACCGCATGAAAGAACATCAGGAGGCAGGCGCCAATCTTCTTGATCAGACCCTGACGCTTCTTGGAAGTAATCTTGGAAATGCCGCTGCCCATGATCCTCGCAACAACCCGATCATCCTAGCAGGAGGAGGGCTGAAGCATGGCGGCTACGTCACGCACAATCGCAACGACAATACTCCTCTTGGTAATCTTTTCGTCCGAATGCTTCAGGAAATGGGCATGGAAACCGATGCCTTTAGTACCAGTTCTGGTGTGCTGCGGTGGTGAACTAGTGAAGGGGTTTTGCCTCGAATCTCTAGCGATAGAAAGAAGCGAGTCATCCATAAATTGGGCTTTCTTTCCAGAGGGAGCTTTCGCCAGGTTTCGTTTCGAATAGTGGGTTCATAGAGACAATAGAAAATCCGGTCAGTTTTTTTGACTGCATAATGTTATTTGCGATTTTCGTGGTTTCCCATTCCCTCCCAAACCGCCTAGGTTCTCCGAAAGATTTTATGAAACGACTGATCTCCCTATTAGTTCTTGCTCTTACCCTTCCTCTTTCGGCGCGGAGGCCAAACATCATCTACATTCTTGCCGATGATCTCGGATACGGCGATCTCGGTTGCTACGGGCAAAACATCATCAAGACTCCTAACCTTGACCGCATGGCGAAGGAAGGAATGAAGTTTACCCGCCATTATTCGGGAAGCACAGTCTGTGCACCCTCAAGAAGCGCTCTTCTTCAGGGGAAGCATACTGGGCATATTTATGTTCGCGGCAATGGGAGCTTACAAATGCGGCGCGATCCTCTGGATCCGATTTTTCCGGCAGCCCTCCAGAAAGTTGGTTATCACACGGCTTTAATTGGAAAGTCTGGACTTGGTTGTAATACCGACGACTCGGCGCTCGTGATTGATAAGGGGTTTGACTACTTCTTCGGCTATACCTCACACACAGCGGCCCACTTTTACTACCCCGACTACCTTTGGCGAAATACCGAGAAGGTAAAGTATCCGAAAAATACCCTTCATGGTGGTGATCATTATTCATCGACGATGGTGACCAAAGAGGCTCTTGATTATATTGAAAAGCAGAAGGATGGCCCTTTCTTTCTTCATCTCGCTCTGCAGGTTCCACACGCTAGCCTCCGCGCCAAGGAAGAGTGGAAAGCGAAGTACCGCCCGATTCTCAAGGAGAAGCTTTTGCCCGCCCGGGATAAGCATCCTCATTATTCCTACGAGCGCGAACCGAAGACGACCTTCGCCGCCATGATTTCTTATATGGATCACAACGTCGGACTTCTTTTGAAGAAGCTGGAGGACTTGGGTCTTGCCCAGGATACTCTCGTGATTTTCTCGAGCGACAACGGGGCAATGCAGGAAGGTGGCCACCGTCGCGATAGCTTTAACTCCAGCGGCCTGCTCCGCGGCGGGAAGCGCGATCTTTATGAAGGCGGAGTCAGAGTTCCGATGGTTGCATGGTGGCCCGGGAAGATCAAAGGGGGAGAGATCAGCAATCATCCTTCGGCCTTTTGGGATATTTCTCCCACCGTTCGCGAGCTGTCAGGCGCCGAGGAGCAGACAGATACGGACGGATATTCCTTGGTTCCGACTCTCCTCGGGAAAGGCGAGCAAAAGAAGCACGAGCAACTCTATTGGGAATTTTTTGAAGGGGGAGGGAAGCGCGCTATTCTCAAGGGCGACTGGAAGTTGATTCTCTACAATACCAACAAGGATGCAAATCCACGTGCCGAGCTTTTTAACATTAAAAAAGATCAATCGGAAAAGATCGATCTTTCGAAGAAGAACTCCGGCAAAGTGGCTGAGTTGACGACGCTCATGGATCAGCTTCGTACTCCTTCCGAGCATCCAGGATTCAAGTTGAAGAGCGAACGCTAGTCACCGACTGTTATGCTTGTTCGCACCCTCATCGTTCTTGCTTGCTCTGCAATGGTCTCATTGGCGGGGCACCCCATGCTTCCCAAGAAGATTGTCCTGATCATGGCGGACGACATTGGTCTCGAGGGACTGGGCTGTTATGGTGGTTCGGATTATAAGACTCCGCGGCTCGATCAACTTGCGGCCGATGGGCTTCGTTTTACTCACGCCTATTCGCAGCCTCTGTGCTCTCCAACTCGTCTAGAGATCATGACGGGCCGGGAGAATCATCGGAATTGGAAATATTTCGGGATTCTGCCCCCTGAGGAGAAAACTTTTGGGCATCTTATGCAGTCTTTTGGGTATCGCACCTGCATTTCGGGGAAGTGGCAGCTGCAATCTTATGACCCGCCAGATTTTCCAAATGCCGAGAAACGGCGGGGCACCGGGATGCATCCGAAGGACGCCGGGTTTCATGAGTATTCCCTTTTTCACTCACTGCACACCGAGGACAAAGGATCGCGCTATGCCAATCCCACTTTCCTGAGAAATGGAAAGCTTCATAAGAATGTTGAAGGGAAATACGGTGAGGATTTGGCAGTCGATTTTCTTCTCGATTTCCTTAAAAAGAATAGAGATGAGAAAGCTTTTGTTTATTATCCGATGGCTCTTCCGCATTGGCCGGTGAACCCCACCCCTAATTCCAAGATTTGGAACAAGGATCCCTCAAGGAGGCTTGAGAAAGATGACAAATACTTTCCAGATATGGTGGCTTATATGGATACGATTGTGGGGAGGGTAGTTGATGGGATTGAGAAACTTGGCCTCACCAAAGAAACCCTTATTTTGTTTTACTCTGATAATGGCACCAACAAGTCGGTGACTTCTCGCCTCAATGGAAAGCTTGTCGAAGGAGGTAAAGCCGAACCCATTCAAAGCGGAATTCGGGTCCCTTTAATCGCGAGTTGGCCGGGGCAGATTCAGCCGAAAGTGTCCTCTCAATTGATTGATCCCTCGGACTTTCTTCCGACCCTTGCCGAGCTTGCCGGCAAAAAGGTCCCCCCAAACTGGCAGCACGATGGTGTTTCATTTGCTCCAGCGATTCATAAGCACCCCGGTGCACCTCCCCGTGACTGGGCCTTCTTCTGGTATGACCCAAGACCAGGTTGGGATAAAATGGCTTTCTCCCGCGCGATCTTTGCCCTCGACCATAAGTATAAGCTCTTCTCAGATGGGCGTCTCTTCGCGATCGATGGCGTAGATTATAAGGAAGAGCTTCTTGATCCTGCCAAACTCTCTCCCGAAGCGAAAGCTGCCAAAGCGAAGCTCGCAAAAGTCATCGTGAAAATGATGCAACCTCCCGTCTCCAAAGGAGCACAAATCGTGGTCGACGCTTACGGAAATCCTATCTCAAAAAAATGAAATTCATTATCTCTTTGTTTGTAATCTGCCTCCCCTTGGTGGCTGGCGAAAAGCCGAACCTTGTTCTTATCATTGCGGATGACATGAACTGGGATGATTGCGGGGTCTATGGGCATCCTTCGATTAAGACGCCCAATATTGACGCTCTGGCGAAGTCAGGGATAACTTTCCAGCACGCCTATCTGACTGCGAATTCCTGTAGCCCAAGTCGAGCGAGCATTATCACAGGTCGCTATCCCCATAATACTGGTGCCGAGCAACTGCACTGGCCGTTGCCAAAAGAGTCGGTGACATTTGTGGAGCAGCTAAAGGCTGCTGGTTATTACACAGCAGCGGCAGGGAAGTGGCACCTCGGCGAGTCCGTGAAAAATCGCTTTGATGACGTTTTCGAAGCATCAACCGCCGGGTTCATTCTCCCATCTGGGACCGATGCCAAACCGGGCAAGATGGTCGCAAAGTCGCCAAGTGGATGCGAGGCTTGGGTGTCGACCTTGGAAAATCGCCCCAAGGACAAACCATTCTTCCTCTGGTTGGCGGCTCTGGATCCGCATCGGGCCTACGAAGATGGGGCTCTGAAGATCCCGCACAAAAAGTCTGATATTCAGATTCCACCCTACATGCCTGATACTCCGGAGGTTAGAGAAGATTTCCGACTCTACTATGATGAGATCGGGCGCCTCGATCAATACGTGGGGAAAGTGGTTACTGAACTGGAAAAGCAGGGGGTGAGCGAGAATACCATGATTGTTTTTATCAGTGATAATGGGCGTCCTTTTCCGGGAGATAAGACGACCCTCTATGATGGGGGTATTCGGACTCCGTGGATTGTAAAGTGGCCTGCTCAAATCAAGCCGGGACAGAAAACGAAAAGCCTCGTGTCATCGGTCGATATCGCTCCCTCATTTCTTGAAATCACGGGTTTAAAGTCACTGGAATCATTCGAAGGGACGAGCTTCCTACCTATCTTGAAAGACGCTCAGAAGATCACCCGCAAGTATGCTTTTTCTGAAGATCACTGGCACGATTTCGAGGATCATGGCCGGGCAGTTGCGAACCAAGGCTGGAAGCTCATTCACAATACCTACCCCGATCTTCCTAATACTCCATCGGCGGATGCCGGGAGGAGTCCCACTTGGACCGCCATCCAGAGGTTAAAAAAGGAAAATAAACTTACTCCTGCCCAAGGTCGTTGTCTCAGCAAACCTCGTGCTGAGTTCGAACTTTATGACCTCAAAAACGATCCCTTTGAACTTGTCAACTTGGCCTCGAACGAAGCAAATGAGAAAATCCTCTTAGAATTGAAAGCGGTTCTTAAAATGCAATTCAAAAGGACAAACGACTACCTTCCTTCAAAGCGAACTCCTGATGAATTTGATCGGATTACGGGAGCTCCAGATCACTCAGTGCGTCGGCGTCCTCGCGCTTCCAAGGAGAAGATGTTTGGGACCAATGGGTCTTATTAGAGCAGAAAAAAATACGAACGCTGAAGGAGTCAGCCAACCAGTAATGAGATACTAGACCATAATCTTTTCAAGGACCCCGGTGCTGTCACCATGCTTCTTTGTCACGACGTCGAGTTGATTGAGTAATGACAACCAAAGATTATTCAACGGAGTCTCATTTTCCATAACATGGTTGTGTCCAAGCTTGATTCCTGATGCGCCTCCAGCAACGAGGGTTGGGCAGTTGTCCACCGAATGACTGGTTCTGAGGTTGCTGCCGTAGACAAGGGAGAGGTGATCGAACAGGCTGGAGCCATCTGCTTCTTTCGTTTTTTTGAGTCGATCGATAAAGCCGGCCAGTAGTTCGCTCTGGACAAGATCCCGCTGTTTAGAAGCATGCATCTTCTCGGAATTCCCGTGGTAGTGACTGATGTCGTGACCGCCGACGGCGATGTTTTCGCTGTTGAGCAAACTTTGGACTGGTTGACGGAAGGTCATGATCCGGGTGCTGTCTGTTTGCATGGCTAAGACCATCAGGTCGTAGGTGGCTTCGACAAGTTCACGGCCATTGTTCACTTTGGGTTCGGAGATGGGTGCTTTGGGCCGAGGGACGTTGAGCCAGGCTTCTTCCTTAGCGATTCGGTTTTCAAGTTTCCGAATGCTTTCAAAGTACTCGTCCAGTTTGTCTTTATCGGTGTGCCCTAATTTTTTCTCAAGTTGTTTGGCGTTCCCCATCATCGTGTCTAGCACACTGCGTTTCTCGGATAATCGCTGCTGCACTTGCTCAAGTGGGATATTACTACCAGAAAACAAATGACGATATAATTGGACCGGATGATTTTGGCCGCCTAATGGTTTGCCTTTCGAGTCCCATGACATTGATAGCCCAGGACCGTGACCATCACCGTTGACGTTTCCGCCGCCATTGACCTGGATGGAATTAAAGCGCGTGTGTTTGCCGAATTCTTGGGCTGCTACCTGATCGACAGAAATGGTATTGGCGAAGCTTACGCCCGGTTGCGCAAATCGATTGGCACCAGTGAGCCAGAATGTGCTGCCAGAATGTCCGGCATCGTTGAAGAGACTATACTTGTGCCATAGTCCTTGCACGATGGAGAAATCTTGACGATGGCGCTCAAGGGGAGCGAGGCCAGTCGGCATTTTGTAAGCGTCGCCCGGTTTGGTGATATCCGGATACCAACTTTCCTCGGTGACACCCCAACCAAAGCTAAGAAAGACCATCCGCTTGGCCGGAGCCTTGGTCTGACGAGGGCGATTTTCGGCGAAAAGATCTAACGCTGGAAGAGCTAGGAATCCGGCTGCAGATCGGAGGAAAGGGCGTCGGCCCATCGGATGATTCATAAGACTACTTTAGTTTGAAGTTATCGTGTTGCATCAAGGCGTGGAAGAAGGAGCGGAAGGTGTAATTCTTGTCTTTCGATTGTTTAACGATCTCGTTGATAATTGCTTGGTCACTAAAACCGATGGATCGCCCCATCCCATATTCGATTACAGCTGAAGTGAAGCTGTTGGCAAAGGCATCCTTTTGGCTGGCGATGTGATCACGCAGATCAAAGTAATCTGAGAAAGTTGGTCCTTTATGAATTTGACCGCTGGGATCAATCTTCCAAGTTTTCTTTTCTTGGTCTTTACCTGAAGTTTCGTAGCTGTTTTCGGTTCGCCATAAACCAACCGCGTCGAAATTTTCCAGACCAAATCCGATTGGATCGATTTTGCGATGACAGCTGGCGCATTGCGGGAGTTCCTGGTGAGCCCTTAAGCGATCTCGCGTCGTGAGAACTTTATCTGAAAGTCTGGCTAGATTGGGAACATTGGCGGGAGCAGGGGGAGGTGGTTGATGGAGGAGTTTTCGAAGGACCCAGGCCCCGCGTTCAACCGGACTCGATTCGTCGCCATTTCCACCCATCAGATGAATTGCTGCCATGCCTAGTAAGCCGCCGCGTGGCGATTTATTAGGAAGGGCCACCTTTCGGAAGTGATCGCCTTCGACGTCAGGGATCCCATAGAATTGGGCCAGAAGGTTATTGATGACCACATAGTCAGCTGACAACAACTCCGTAATACTGCGATTCTCTTTGAGAAGAAAAGATGAGGTTTCGTACACTTCTTCACGAACTGCCATCTTTACGCTATTATCGTAGGTTCGATGTTTGATCAGATTTACATTAAAGAAATCGAGGCGCTCCATATCTAGCCACTGATGAACAAGACCGTGGATCATTGCAGTAGACCGTGCGTCATCAAGGAGTCGGTTGGTTTGTTGGCGGAGAACTCGAGAGTCGGATAGTTTGCCGGCGTTTGCCAGCTTGATGAGGGCTGCGTCGGCTGGGGCGCTCCACAGAAAATAAGAGAGTCGTTGGGCGAGTTCTTGCTGGTTGATTATTTGTTGGT
Source organism: Akkermansiaceae bacterium (assembly GCA_905181965.1). Lineage (GTDB taxonomy): Bacteria > Verrucomicrobiota > Verrucomicrobiia > Verrucomicrobiales > Akkermansiaceae > SW10. Next base: position 198,926 of record CAJIZY010000003.1, on the reverse strand, counting down.
CCTGCAAAGAGGACTCGGACTTGTAGAGAAACATTGGGGAGCTCAAGACGATCGCCAAGGTGCTGGTGAGGGCCTCTCGATGTTTGAGTCCATCGATTTTCCGTTTCTTATGGTAATAGTTTAAAAGGCGATCGATAAAGCTTTGGTCTGCCTGTTCTCCCCGAAATGCTTGGGCTGAGAATTCTTTGAAGCAAGCGGCTAGTTCGGCGGTTCTTGGATAGTTTTTTCCTTATCTTTTGATGAAAGTAGTTCTTTGCAAGGTGTAATTTTTGAGAGTTCAAAAAACATATCTAAGGTAATGTAAATACGGACTTCATCGATTAACACTTCGCGGCCAAGATCGACCTCCCACCATTCTCCGGAGTTAGTAATATTCGAAGTGTGATTGATACTCGTCATGTCTCCATCGATTGCACTTTTTGCGCCCCGTTCATTTTCATTACCGTGGGTGGAACTCTGTGAGGCAGTTCCCTCTAGTGCGATATTCTTACCTTCACTCATTACTTGTACTTCACGAAGGTGGAGGAAGTCGTTGTCACCGGCATCTGGGTTAATGATACGGATCCGTTGAGCCTTAATTCCGCCTGTTTGATGGATAAAGAGACCCTCCTCAGAACGCTCTTCAACCAACTTCTCGCTATTTAACAGCTGGACCACTGCTTGCATGCCTTCGGGAAGCGAGTGGTCTTCTGTAGTGACACGTTCAACCTCTAGCCAGTCGATCCAAAAGACATATTCGGGGCCATATCCGTTCCGTTTTTTAGTCTCCGCAAATACTCTGCGCGGATAGTGGAATTGATGATGCATCCCTTTTTCGCGGAGATAAATTTGCCTCTCGTCACGGTTTTCGCCTAGAGAATGCTTGCGCGTGATTTCTAATGAAGTCTCGATTATTTGGGGGTCCTCCATGGTTCCGGTTACCTCATGAGCACTCAGTAAGTCAACGTTACGCACGCGTAGTCCAAATTCCAGAAAGCGACGGTCCTCTGGTGCATTGTCCGCGCGTGCAGCGCGAAATCTCACTTTGTATTTCCCGGGGGGCCAACCCGGGGGGAGATGGTATTCGATATACCCTGTGGGCAATTGATTTGGATGAATGGTCGGTATCGTGATGAAGGCACCTTGCTCAATTTTTGGCAGATTCAGGTATCTTTTGAGATAAGAATGATTGGGTGCGGAAGCGCCGATAAATTGATCGACCCGAGTGGGATTATCGAAAAAACGAAAGGCGTCGTCACTGGGGACTGGAGGTGCCCCTGATATCTCATCAAAGTGGAGATAGAAGGGAAGATGTTTATCTTGCCGGGTCGGATGTTTCTTTTTTAGTGATTCATAGATTTTTTTATTCACTGTTTGGGACCCTGCTTTTGCGAGTTCACTTCGCCATTTTGTTGAGGTATCCCATTTTTTGAAATGTGCCCGGTATTTTTTGGTCAGCTCTTCGCCTTCGTGCCGGTGGTTGACGGCAACTCCGCGTGCAAGGTAACGGTCGATTGCTTCCTCTACTGCCTCGCGTCCTAATTCCAAATACGATTCAATTTGGTTACTTGAAATGTAGAGGCTGCTGCCGGAAGTGTCATAGTTACCAAGACCATGATCTGCGGGTAATTGGCTGACATTAATTTCGACGCCAAGTAATTCGCGGAGGGTGTTACGGTATTCGCGGCGATTAAGGCGGCTCATGGCGATTTCCCCATGGCGATCGCTCATTTTCTTTCGCAAAGTCACCATTGCTAACCCTAGGTCGTCTACTAGGTCTGCTTTCTCCAAAGGTGGGACTTGCTCTTCATCTTCTGGTGGCATCTCGCCAGCATTAAGGGCATTGAGCACCTTTTGCCATCGTTCCGCATCGGCTGTCGTTTGAATGGTGAGGCTAAGTTTATCAATTCGGAATTTTCCTTTGCTCTTCTTCTCGTTGTGGCAAGACGCGCAGTGGGTGGCTAAAAGACCGAGATGTTTGCTGTTAATGCCCGATAGCGAATGACTTGTTTCACTCGCTTTGACCGTTGCCGCCGTAGAAATCAGGGTAAAGAGGCATGATAAAAAAGCAGGCCGCCAAAAAGCGCCAAAACTCGAAACCGAAAAATACAGTTTAGCCATTTTTTTGGATTAGATCTGGAGGCGGTGAGGAGTCAGAAGTGCTGACGAAGTAACGTCTCCAACCCCGAAGACATTCAATATGTTACGAAAATACACCGGCGATCCTTTCGCGTCATTTAACAACTTCGGTCAGTGTCCTTGGGACCGTCCCGTCTCCGGTTTTTTGGCCGCCAAGGATCCAAGCTAAATTGAATCGGGAGATATAAGCGCCCTTAATTGGGTCGTATTCATAGTGCAGATAAATCAACCCGGCACTTGGGGTGTTGGGTCGGCCCACTGTGAGCGACGAATATCCGCTGCGTCCGGCGTCGATTAATCGTTTAATAGGCCAGGTTTTCCCGCCATCAAAACTCGCCCAAACGGTGACTCGTTCGCGGTGTTGGGCGTCGGTGTCGAGGTTGCTGAAGATCAGGATGTCGCGATCTTTCGCCGGCAGCCGAGTCAGCCCTCCCATGCAGCCATAGGTCCGCCCCTGATCCCCATCGGGCAAGGCATCGATGATCTTCCACTTTTCCCACGTGACTCCGCCATCGTCGCTCCATGCCTCTCGCCGTCGTTTGTTACGTGGTCGTTTGGACCAGTGGACACGTGAGTTGTAGTAGATGCGCCCGTCGGTGAGCTCGACTAGAGCAGCCTCGCCCGTTCCATTTTCAGGAAATGGCTTGCTGGTCTTCCAGCTTCTTCCGCCGTCGTCACTATAAATAGCATTTGTGTATTGCTGGGGCCATTCCGCTTCGCCGCCCTTGGGACCATAATAGCGTGACGGCCGAATGAGCCGTCCACGGTAGCGTCCGTGGCGGAGCGTGATACCGTGTTCGTTCATGTGCATGGAAGGCGTATTCCCATTCTGGTCTTTCTCAATTGTTGTTTTTTGAATCTGCCACGACATACCATCGTCTTGACTGCGGTAGATCTTGAGCGGGGCTGGTGGTTGCCGTTTCTCTACAAAGACGAGGATATCGCCGGAGGTGGTATCGACCGTAGTTCCTCCACCATGGTATCCCTTTTTTGAAACTGAGATGGCGGAACCCCAAGTCTTACCGCCGTCCTCGCTTCTGCGTACGACCACGCCATCATTGCCCCAAACCACCAGGACTGTTCCTTGGGTTGTGACGACTACATTTGGGTAGCGTTGATCTTTGAATAGGCGCTGAGTTTCAAAGACCGGAGCACTCAGAAATGGGGCAAGGGGATCGTTACCGAGGCATGAAGTCGACAACCCGAGCAGGGATAAAAAAATACTGATATGGGAGCGTACTAAGTTCATCATTGATTTAAAAATACACTTTTAAGTCAGAAATACCCGATGATTTCGGCTGCTTGGAGATTACTTTTGACGGAGAGATATTAAAGGACACCATTTTCAGTGACCTTTAATTGGATCAATTTTTTCTGTCTGGGATTTTGATATTTCGATTCCAGGTTGTGTGCCAGTCGTGGCTCTGCCAGTTATCACGCGTTGCGTAGCTCCTTACGATCAAGCGATCTTCCTTGGTGCCTTTCTTATCGATTAATTCGACATACAGGAAACCATGTAATAATCCAACGCCCTGCCCGGGGGTCTTAGGATCCGTTTTTGCGGCGCCTATATCATCGGGGTTGAACACCTCAATTCCTTCTGCCAGCTTACTTGAGAATTGTTGGCCATCCCACATTATCCTGTTGGGTGGCGAACCGTGAGTGTGGCCGTGGAATAAGGCCAAGACGTTAAAGGCTTTGATTGCTTTCCAAAAAGCCTCCAGGTCTTCTTTCGGCCAGTCGTATTCGGGGCAATTTGGGTGCAAGTGAAACGAAATGATGACTGGTCGGCCGCTCTTGCCAACCTCCCGAGCAAGATCTTCACGCAGAAATTCTAGGCTGGAGCGCGGGGCATAGTGGTGGTCATTTCGGCGCTTACCGCCTTCCCCAGCGAATATGCCAAGATTGATACAATGAAGCGGTCCCCAATTCCATGAGTAGTGCAACCCGTTGTCGGAGCGGTTGACGATTCCTGGACGTTTTCGGTTCCGTTCAATTATATCTGCGACAATAAAGGTATCTCCCTGCGGCCCGTCATGGTTTCCATGGACCTCATAGACCGGAAATGGAATTAAGCCATCCTTCCCCGTGAGTCCGTAGTCAGCCTTGTAGCGCTCCCACTCAAATTTTTGCATGGCCGGGTAATTCGCGCCGTTTTTGTCTGCGCTATCAATTAGGTCTCCGGTATTAATGAGTCCGAGAATTTTTCCACTGACTTCCCCCCCTCCATGATCCTCTGGAATTGACCGACCAGAAAAACTTTTCAGGAGTGCGATTGCGCGACTGTTTGCCGTTTCTGAATATGGATCTAGCCGCTTAGGAGAGTGCGATTTTTCGGCGAGGTATTGTGGATCTCCTACGACCAAGAAGCTGTATTTTTCGGCTGCTGATACATTTGCGATAATCTGAAGAATAGCAAAAACAAGATAGGATTTCACTTTGTTCATTTTTTCTTTTTTGGAGGAGCCAAACGCTTCTCCTTGGGAAGTTGGAAGAAGGGTTTTAACTGAGAAGAAAGGTCAGCCACTAATTTTTTATATTTCGGGTTTTCTGCCAGATTTGTCACCTCCCCTTGATCGACGCTATGATCATATAATTCGCGCCCAGCTTTGCCTCGCAGCCATTCTGTATATCGGTATCGCTCGGTGCGTAGGGAGTATCCCCACGCATTGTGGCGATGCCAAATTTGGGTGACGGCTGGTTTTTTCCAGCTTGGATCGGAAGGATTATTGAGTAAGGGGCGCAAGGACGCCCCTTCCAAGTTCTTGGGCGGCTCCAATCCGCAAAGATCTGCGAGGGTCGGATAGAGGTCGAGAAGTTCAACTGGTTTTGGGGATGCCTTCCCGCGGGTGAAACCAGGAGCCGCGATGAGCATCGGCATACGGGTAGATCGTTCAAATGCTTTGCGCTTATACCAGAGCCCCTTTTCCCCAAGAAAATATCCATGGTCTGACCAGAAAACTATAATGGTTTTCTTCATGAGGTCGTGCTTTTCAAGAGCATCGAGAAGGCGGCCGATCTGCGCATCGATAAAGGTATTGCAGGCATAGTAGGCTTGTTTGCAACGCCGTGCCTCATCGACCGTGATATTTGGAAAGTAGTAGGGCCAACTTCTTGAGTCTCTCATATAGGCCATTGGCGGAACATCTTCTAAATCCCTCTTGGCCTCGTCCAAATCAGGAATGGTGATTTCCTCCAGAGGATACATATCGAAGTATTTTTTTGGAGCGACATAGGGGCAGTGTGGATTGAAAAATCCAGCAGCAAGAAAGAAAGGCTTATCTTTATGCTTTTCGATCTGGGCAATCACATCGCTCGCGACCATCCCATCGGTGTGTTCTTCGTCCTTGCTAATGGGATCCCACACCGCCATCGAGATTCCGAGGCCTTTGTTCGGGCCGAAGTTGATGATTTCGCTTTCACGAGTTTTGTCGATTCCGGCAGGATTGGAGCGCTCCGTCCATGTGGCGGGGTCATCGTTGGCATCGGTCCCGATCATGCTGGGATTCCCGTAGTGATAAATTTTTCCCGATCGATAGGAAAAGTATCCATTGTTTTTGAAAAGTTGCCCTAGGGTTACGACATTAGGATTCTTGAGGCGTAACTCATGTTTTAGCGTGTGGAGATTTAAGGTGTCGGGACGAAGGCCTGTCATCAGGCTGGCACGGCTTGGGCCGCAAAGTGGTTGTTGGCAATGAGCATTATCGAAGCGGATTCCCATCGCGGCGAGCCGCTTTAGATTTGGAGTTTTCACTTGGGATTTGCCGTAAACCTCGAGATCACAGTTCATATCATCTGCGGCGATAAATAGGATGTTCATTTTCTCCTCCCCCATGACTGGGATCAGGTGCCCAAAGAAAAAGAAAAGCAGCGGAGACAGATTTTTTTTCATAGTATATGGTCAAGCTCTAGTGGTTTTGATCCAAGCGTCGTCGCGTGTGACTGAGGTCTTGTTGTTGGGGTTGAAAGTCTGCGGCAGTGCAGGATCTTGGTCCTCGCCGAGAAAAGTCAATCGTTCGGATGTAGGCCTGTCCATCAATATTTGATTGCCTAGCAACGATAAATACCTTGCGAGGCTCCTTTGTTCTCTTCGCCAGTTCTTCAGCTTGTGCTGCAGAATTGATTATTAAATGGGCGCTAAGTATCGCTAGAGCCACTAGGCCGGAATTCATCGTCTTTATTATCGCTTCTTAACTTTTTTTGGATGACGCGCGAATCTAGTCCCCTCTGTCTGAGAGAGATCAATTATCTGGGTCTTCGAGGGCAGGAATAAAATTTATATCACTGGGGGTAAGTGGAATGTTGATCGCTTATTGATTTTTATTGAGAATATTCTAACTCTCTTCTCAACCTGATTGGTAATCCTAGTCGCCGCAATGATTCATTGTGGGAATGGGATGAATTCAAGATTTACAGCACACCTAAGACAAAGAATGAGTGAGTATAAAACCGATATCGATATTGCTAGAGAAGTTTCCGGTGAACACATCAATGACATTGGAGCTAAGCTCAAGATTGATCAGAAAGATCTCGTTCCTTTTGGCCATGACAAAGCTAAGATCTCATGGAGCGCAATTGATGGCGCGCAGAAGAATAAGGATGGTAAATTGATCCTTGTGACGGCAGTGACACCAACCCCAGCGGGTGAAGGTAAGACGACAACATCGGTTGGGCTCACGGATGGTTTAAATAAAATTGGCAAACAAACGACAGTGTGTCTGCGTGAGCCAAGCTTAGGGCCCTGTTTCGGCATGAAGGGTGGTGCCGCTGGAGGTGGTTATGCGCAAGTGATACCAATGGAAGATATTAATCTTCATTTCACCGGCGACTTTCATGCGATCACCTCGGCTCATAGTCTTCTTTCTGCCATGATTGATAATCATATTTACTGGGGGAATTCAACGAAGATAGATAGTAGAAGAATCACATGGAAACGAGTGGTTGATATGAATGATAGGTTACTCAGATCAATCACATCATCAAAAAAGGACCTACTAATGGTTATCCAAGAGAAGATGGTTTTGATATTACGGTGGCCTCAGAAGTTATGGCTATTTTTTGCCTGTCTAAAAAGATAGGGATATCTTAAAAGAAAGATTAGGAAATATTAACTAAGATGTGAGGTGACTCCAGTCAGAGCAAGAGAGATTAACGCTCATCATGCGATGACGGTGCTGTTGAAGGACGCATTCAGGCCTAATCTCGTGCAGACCTTGGAAGGTAACCCCGCTCTTATCCACGGGGGGCCTTTTGCGAATATTGCCCACGGTTGTAATTCAGTGATCGCAACAAAAACGGCACTAAAATTATCAGATTATGTCGTGACTGAAGCGGGCTTCGGAGCAGATTTGGGCGCCGAAAAATTCTTTAATATTAAATGCCGGAAAGCTGGATTTTCGCCTGATGCTGTGGTGCTAGTCGCCACTGTCAGAGCCTTAAAGCACCAAGGGGGCGTCTCGAAAAATGATTTAAATAACGAAAATATCGAAGCGCTGAAAAAAGGCTGCTCAAATCTGGGGAGACATATTCGGAACTTGAGCCAATTTGGGGTGCCAATGGTTGTTGGTATTAATAAATTTATTTCTGATTCCGAGGCGGAATTCCAAGTCATTAGAGACTACTGTAAAAAATTCAATGTGGAGGTAAGTGTCACAAGTCACTGGGAAAATGGAGGTGATGGCGCGATTGACTTGGCCGAGAAAGTGGCTCGTCTAGCTGACTCGGGGGCCGCGCAGTTTAAAACTTTGTATGATGATGAAATGCCATTGATGGGGAAAGTCGAAACAATCGCCAAAATGCTGTATCAAGCAAATGAAGTAATGGCAGACAAAGTTGTTAGAGATAAAATAAAGTGGTTCCAAGAGAATGGATTTGGGCATCTGCCTGTCTGTATTGCAAAGACTCAGTATAGCTTTTCCACAGATCCGAAATTGTTAGGTGCGCCGAAAGATCATTCGCTTTCTATCCGAGAGGTAAGGTTATCTGCTGGTGCGGAGTTTGTTGTGATTGTGTGTGGTGCAATCATGACGATGCCTGGCCTTCCAAGAGTCCCAGCAGCTGATAAAATCAAGCTGGATGAAGATGGATTGATACAGGGGCTCTTCTAAAGATAGGTTTTAGTGACTGGCTTGAGGCTCATAATTTTTTATTCTAAGAAGACAGCCTATCAGTTAGATTGGTTTCCATGAGTCGATCGTTCTGTTTGCTGATTGTCCTCCTTGGTTACAATTATACTTGCTCCGCCGAACCGTTAGCTGGAACGCAGCCACTTGACTGGGAAGGCGACGTCGCTTCTCGACTCATTGATTCGGCTGATGCCTTTTTGCTAAAGAAGATTGAGGAAACGATAACAATTCATGAGTTGGCTCAACCAGAGCGCGCGGAATTGGCACGTATCTTGGGAATGGTGGATGAGCGAGTGGCAGCCCCCCTCGACCTCGAAGTCTTAGGCAAGATCGCGGAGGGAGATGATTTTGTGGTCCACGAGATCCGGTGGCAGGCCTTTGGTGATGTGTGTGGAGAAGGCCTGTGGCTCGCTCCTCCAAATGCAAAAGAATCGATGATCGTTATACCGGATGCGGATCAAACTCCGGAGGAAATAGCAGGATTTGATGATAAGGTTTCGATGGATTACCAAACCGCCCGTGAGTATGCTGCTGATGGGATTAATGTTTTCGTGCCTGTTTTAATTAACCGGGATTTAGGTCCGCACAAAATATCGAATCGTGAGTATCTCTATCGCCCCGCTTTTGAATTGGGCCGTCACCTTATCGGTTATGAAATTCAGAAAGTATTAGCTCTGGTTGACCGACTAGGCCCTAAATTAGTGGGAATCCACGGGCATGGTGAAGGTGGCATGCTCGCTTTATTTGCAGCAGCGCTTGATGAGCGGATCCCGAAGATTACGGTGAGTGGCTATTCTGGTCCTGATGCTGATTTGTGGAAGGAGCCTGCGGAACGCAATGTCTTTGGTTTGCTGAAGCAGTTTGATCTCGCCTCGCTAAAAAAGATGGTCGCTCCGCGCGATTTAAAGATTTTGGCTCACCCATCTGGACCCAAAGTGTTGATTGAACCAAAAAAATCACGAGGCAAGCCTGGGCGTCTCCTTTCATCAGGTCATGAGGGCGAAAATTCGAAAAAGCAGGCTCAGCCTTTGAAGATACTCAAAGTCGTTGACCAGAAAGCGCGCCATGCCCGGCAAATGCACGAGCTTGACCGCCACAACCAACAGTTACTTGTTGAAAGCCCGTATGTGCGTCGAAAATTCATGGCGAAGCTTAAGACGACTTCGCCTCTCGCTTTTAGGGAAACTCAAAAGTTCTACCGCAACTATTTTTCTGAAAAGGTAATTGGCCGGTTTAATGATGAACTACTTGAGCCTAATCCTCGGACCCGGCGAATTGAGATCAATGATAAGGTGGAAGCTTACGAGGTTGTTCTTGATGTATTTAAGGACGCTAGTTTTTTTGCATACGGCATTCTAATTCTGCCGAATGATCTAAAATCGGGGGAATCTCGACCTTGCGTGGTTTGTCAACATGGTTTGGAAGGGCGGCCACAGTCGACGATTGGAGAGAAAGACGAGCATTACTATGGGGCTTTTGCCGCAAAATTGGCAGAGCGTGGCTACATCACTTTTGCGCCACAGAATCTCTATATTTTTGAAGACCGATTCCGAACGCTCCAGTTCAAGGCTAACTCAATTGGGCGCACCTTGTTTTCCCTCATGGTTCCACAGCATCAACAAATTACAGACTGGCTTGGTGGGCTGGACTTTGTTGATGCGGAGCGAATTGGATTTTATGGTCTCTCCTATGGTGGGAAATCGGCAATGCGTATTCCTCCCTTGGTAGACAACTATTGTTTGTCAATTTGCAGCGCGGATTTCAACGATTGGGTCTGGAAAAATGCCTCAACACGGAGCCCATACAGTTACTCGAATAAAGCTGAGTATGAGATTTTTGAGTTCGATCTTGGGAGCACCTTTAATTATTCGGAAATGGCTGCGCTCATTGCCCCACGGCCTTTTATGGTTGAGCGGGGCCATTTTGATGGGGTCGCGCCAGATGAGCGAGTAGCCCTTGAGTTCGCCAAAGTAAGGCATTTGTACTCAGCAAAACTGGGGCTCGGTGAGCGCGCGGAAATCGAGTGGTTTGTTGGACCCCATAAGATTAACGGGAAAGGGACCTTTGAGTTTCTAGATCGTTGGCTAAAGCGCTAGGAGCTGCGGGTTTGATGTGTTAAGCCACTGAGAAGTTACCTTTCTAAGTTTTTGATCCAGCTTGCCTGAAGAAAGGTTCAACGATGTTGCCGTCGGAAACTCATCTCGAACAGTGAAGAGCAGAATTTTCCGTCATCTGGCTAAGCCAGGACCTCGGGTATCAAGGCATTACTATCCGCAAACTTGTCAGCAGTAATGCCGATTTTTTTGAGCATAGTGAGGTGTAAGTTTGCCAGTGGTATGGACTCCTCGAAGCGATGGTAATTACCATGCTTGAACCCCAAGCCTTTACCACCTGCCAACACCAAAGGATAATTTTTGTTGTTATGGGTCGTGCTGTTACTGCAACCATAAAGAATGGTTGTTTGATCGAGGAGGCTCTTGCTGCCGTCGGCGTTCGAAGGGGTCTCACGCATTCTGGTGAGGAATTCGGCAAATTTCCGCGACAAAAACTGGTCCCACTTTCCAAGTGGCTCGATTCCATTGGGCTTGTTCCAGTCATGACAGAGCGAGTGAATGTTTTTCCCGAAGCCAAGAAGCTGAGGAAATTTCCCACTCAAACTTGTGGCGTCTCCCATACTTCCAATTTGATATGTGGCAACGCGTGTCGAATCAGTTCGGAAGGCAAGATAGATGAGTTCGTACATTGTCCCGACATAGTCTTCCGGAACATTTGAATCAGATTCTAGCTTGAGACGTTCGCGATCTTGATCAGTGAGTTCGGGTTTTGGGAGATCGATCCACGCCTGGGATCGATCAACTCGTTTTTCTACCTGACGGACTGAATCCAAATACTCATCGAACTTTTCCTTATCATGCTGGCCAAGATGACTTCGGACTTTCTTCGCGTCATCAAGAACGAGGTCCAACATGCTTCCGGCACTCCTCAGGCGGCGACGTCCCCTGGCGGTTGACTCATCGCCTCCTCCGAAAAGGCGCTCAAAGATTTGGCGCGGTTGGTTGAGCGCGGGGATGGGGCGACCTTGTTCGTTGTATGAGAGAGTGCTCGATCTAGTGGGTTCACCGACACCTCCATCTGTCGACATGACCAAGGAGGAAAACCGAGTCTTATCGGCCAGTTGGCTGGCGGCGATTTGATCCATCGATTGAACGTTTTGCAGATCTCGGCCTAATAAATCGCAACCGGTCAAAAAAGTGTCTCCGCTATCGTGGCCGTCGATCTTGCGAACGTCAGGATGAGACAAGCCCCCAAGGATCGAAATGTCTTCGCGAAGGGATTCTAAAGGACTCAGAGGTTTGGAGAATTTAAAGTCGGCCCCGGCTTTTTCTGGGAACCAATTCCAACTGGCCTTTCCACTGTCAGCAGGCGCCATGGAAACTCCGAACGGAAAATAAATTGCTGCCAATCTCTTTGGGGAAGGATTCAAGGCCTCACTCCCCATGCATTCCAGAGACGGGAGAGCAAGGGTCGCTCCAATTCCACGTAGAAAAGTTCGACGATTTAAGTGCCAAGGTTTCCTAGAATCCATATTCGTAAGTTATTTGGTTTGAAAGTCTGGCCGCTGCACGACCGCGACCAATAAATCTCTCACGCGCAGGTTATTCTTCAAGAACTGATTTGTGAGATCGGATATTAGGGTTTCATCGGAGAATTCCAGACTCCGCCCTAGCGCGTAGGTCAGGATCTTTGACACGAAGGCCCTTGCGAATTGTTTGCGCCGATGTTCTTTGAGGTAATTTTTTAGTCCACTGATCCCTTGAATCTTATGCCCGTCCGGAAGTTTGGCATTCGCATCAACTTCCAATTCAATCGTTTTTTTACCATGGATTGGTCTTATGATTTTCTCTCGCCAAAGTCCGATAGCATTAAATTGTTCAAGAGCCTGACCCCAAGGGTCGAGATTGCGATGGCAATCGGCACACGCGGGATCATGGAGATGAATTTCAAGCTGTTTACGAATCGGGAGCTGCGCAAAATTTGGGTCGGCGGTCTTAAGTTCGGGAACGTTTGGAGGGGGAGGAGCTGGTGGATCATTGAGCAAACGCTTACGTAAAAACACCGCGCGTTTAATGAGATTCGAATCCCGACCTGTCGAATTGGCGGTGAGGATAGACGATTGTCCTAAAAGTCCTCCCCTGTGCGATGCGTTTTTGGCTGTTAATTTGATCCGTTGGAATTCTCCTGCCATTACCCCATCGATCCCATAATGTCTCGCCATTCGGCTGTTTACGGTCACGAAATCCGAATCGATAAAATTTTCGGCAGATAGATTACGGTGAAGGACTTCGGAGAAGAAAGCGAAAGTTTCGCGGCGCATGTCACCCTTTAATTCGGGCTTAAATCCAGGATGGATTTTCTGGTCGATGACAACACGATCTAACGCGTCGATGTCTAACCATTGGGAAACAAAGTTTTCCACAAATTGCTGCGAACGAGGATGCTTCAGCATTCGATCGACCTGGTGGGTAAGCACATCGGGCTTGCTTAGCTCGCCTGAATCTGCAGAGGACAACAATTTCTGATCAGGCATGCTACTCCATAAAAAGTAAGAGAGTCGCGCAGCTAGCTCATGTTGTGTCAAAGGCCTTTGCTCCGCCGAGAATGGCTCAAGAATGTAAAGGAAATGAGGTGAGACCAGCGCCATTGCTAAAGTTTCTTTCATCGCTTCCTCAAAGGTGGGCATTTCCTTCCGAACGACTTTGAAGAATTCCGTAAAGCGAATCACCTCATCATTTGTGACTGGACGTCTCCAAGCACGCGGGAGGAATCTCTCGATAACTTCCCTAACGTAATCTGGTTCGAATGATTCGGAACGTGAAACAGAATCGTGAAGAATTTGGCGATGATGAGCAGGTGGCCAACTCTCAAAAATTGGCCCCTTGAATTCCAACGATTCGATCACCGGGTGACCGCCGTATGGATTCGTCACAGAAATGACTAGCCCCGGATACTTACCTTGTCCTTTCACTGGCAATGGGAAGTTCTCCATCCGTCCCGAGAATTCGTAGTCGTGCCATCCCTTCTCGGTAATATCGATTTCAGCTAGGGTTTTCCGATAAACTTCAGTGTCCGGTCGATAGCCTACCATCACCCTCATTCGGGGCAGTGGGCCTGGTGTGTCTTCATTAAATTCTCCTTTGGCACGGATCCGGATTCGGAATTCTCCGGTCTCAGGGTAATCATTCTTGATACGTGCGATGAATTCTTGGTCTTTGCCAAGACGGTTAGACGGCTTGGTTTTTCTGTGCCACTTATTTTCCGTCGACTTTTTGAAAGTGTATTCGAAGACTTTGGGTGCCGGGGTCGTAGTAATGACGTGATCGAGTGCGGCACGGGCAGCTTTCAGATAGTATTCAAATTGAATACCTGTCATCTGGAGCGCGCTTCCATTATTAAGCATTCCATCAACCGAGACACCATCGGGCGGTAAGTCCGACACAAAGGAAATATCTAGTCCTAGCAGATCGCGCATTGTATTCTGATACTCGGCCCGATTCAGACGGCGCACTACGACGCGACCACCTTTGCTTTTTCGTGAGTCTGCTGCTGATTTGATTTCCGAATTCAGCCAGCTTAGAACAGTCCGTCGTTCATCAGCGCTCAATGTTGGTTCTTCCTCTGGAGGCATTTCTCCCAAGTTGATTGCTGAGCGAACGTCTTGCCAGTGTCTTGCGGCTTTGCGGTCATTAATGAGATCGGTAGAAATCGTGTCTAGTCGAAGCTTGCCCTTCTGCTTTTCAGGTCCATGGCAAGCATAACAGCGCTTTTGGAGAATCGGTTGAATCTCCGTGATATAATTAGCTTTTGAAGCCAACAATGGGGCAGCAAGCTGGAGCAATATCAATAAGGTAAACAGGCCTATGGGCCGGTGATTATGGGGTAAACTTTTCAAGGTCGCTTTTTTTAGTGGCAATAGGAGATAGGCTGGTGTCCGGCAAAGGAGCAGGAAGCCTTTAACGAGCCCTATTCTTATAATTCATCATTGTGTCGGTTGTTCCGACAAGACCCTCATCGTTTGTGATGCCCTCAAAAACAATTGGCATGAGCGGTGCCGGATCTTCGTTTAAGACCCATCCCAACCCACGCATCAGGAGGAGACGGTAAACTGGATCGTAATAAGTATAGGTAAAATGACCGGTCGTGGTTCCAAAAACTCGGCCTTTCCCCAGCTCATAAGTCCAGAAAGCGTCACTCCGAACCCCATCGCTTTCAAGAATCTCAGCAAACGATTTAGATTCAGTGTCGCGATTCAATGCGCCAATCACCTTCACATTTTCGCCCTTTAGAAGATTCCAATAGGACTCATCATTCAAACGAATCGATTTAGGTAGGCCTGTAAAAGCTGGGTGGGTGGTATCTAAAAAAAGAGGATAATCATGTCCAAATTTGCTCCACTTGGATTCTCTGTTTCCTTTCCAAGAACAACCAATACATTCAGCCAGCCTTTCGGCCTGATCGATTGGCCGCATGATACACGATTCATGGATTGATACGACGCCACCCCCACTGCTGACAAAATTCCTAAACATCTTGAATTGTTCATCTCTTAAATCCGGGAGATGAAGGTATTGAATGAGGACGTCAGCGGCATCAAATTGCTCTTGAGTTGGGAATCCAAATGCTTCCTCGACCGTAATATGAGAAATAGATTTCAGCATTGGGACGAACAATTCTTTGACTCGAATGTAGTCATGCTCGCCGCCACCATGATCCTCGGGGCCAGATAGCCAAAGAATTCTAACTTCTTTGCTAAGTTTGGCGTCATCAAACTTTCCAGTGAGTTCTAAAAGGCGTGATTTTTGCACGAGTTGATTTGGTTTTGGGCCTGCTTGCTTTCCGCGCTTATCAGAGGCTCCAAGCCACGCCATCGTTGGGAAGAGCGCAAAGAGAAGCACGAGGTTTTTAAAATTCATTTTGTTGTTTAGTTTAGACTGCGCTAGCATTGCTAGCGCAATCGTATACCACCTCATAGGTCGGTCCCTATTGAGATCCTTAGGCGCATAGGATTACGGTAATCACCACTGCTTCATTTCAAGCGACGGAGTGATTTGAGCTAAGAGTGTTCAAAGTTGCTCCAACAAGGCGTGTTAATTCACGATTAAGGCATACTTCAAACTATTCTAAATAGCCCTTCAGAAACCAATCGTGACAGGAAAGGTGTGATTCTCTCTGGTTTCCAATAGGTCCTCAGAGGGTTGGCTTTGTCATGCGGGCTTCGTAGGCGTTCATGGTATCCGAGCTGAACTTCGGTTTGCCAAAGCCGTGGCTGTTGCTAAGTGCGTCGCCAATGATATCAGTCGCTCTTAGACGCGTTCCTGTCGGTTTGGTCGACATGATTACTTCGGCCTTGCTCAGTAAGTTGACGCTAGTGTGTGGCGGGACATAACGCTCCGGCACCCAAAAACTCTCCCTTACGATCTCCGTATGTTCCCGACATCCTTTTTCACAATCGCGTGAACAACGAGAGATTTCACGCTCTCTAAATTCCCAATATCCGGGAATGGTGTAGGCGGAGAAGTGACTTTCCTCTGTCCATTTTTTCGTTCCTTCGTCATCCAACCAGAAGGTGTTTTTCCCGCGGGCCAAGGCAATTTCCGCAGCGCGGACATTGACAAAATAACTCGCGAATTCTGAGCCAGGGCGGCGGAGGATTTCAAGCAGGGGTAATATTTTGTCGATGGTGTTTTCAACCTCGCTTTCGTAGTGAGGACGAGTTCCCTTCCCACGGCTGACTTGGTCTTTTGGTAAGTGGTTGATAATACTGCCGAGCTGGCGAGCAGCTTAGGGAAAAAACAGCACTACCGAGAAGTGCGATGAAGTATAAAAGGCGCTGCATATAGTTTTGACTGGCGGTCGTTCTATTTGATTCAAAAAAATGGATGATTCTTCGAAAGTTTGCCCTCACACGCCTTTCCAAAGCCAACGACTGGATTCACGGCATGTCGGATATATGAGCCCTATTTTAAATCTTTGCAACGACCCTATCTGAATTCTAAAATCCTTTCAAACTATGAATACAATACGCTCGCCTCCGAGTGTGATTCATAGAGAATAGTGGTTACCGGTGATGAGACGTTTTCTGACTACGACGCTATCGATATTTGCGAGCTATTTGCTGCCGATTTTTGCTGCCGAGCGCGGCGACGAGAGTTGGTGGTCACTCCAGCCGGTCGATCGGCCAGATGTGCCCAAGGTTTTTGATGCGAGTTGGGCTCGTAATCCGATTGATGATTTTATCTTGGCAAAACTCGAGCTTGAGGGGTTAAAGCCTAGACCTGAGGCTGATAAGCAAACTCTTACCCGGCGACTGTATTTTGATCTAATTGGCCTTCCGCCGGATCTCGGTGTCGAAGGGGATGTCGATGCCTTACTTGCTTCGCCACGCTATGGCGAACGCTGGGCGCGGCACTGGTTGGATGTTGCACGGTTTGGAGAGAGCCAAGGTTTCGAATACGATCAGTTACGCGAAAACGCGTGGCCGTATCGCGACTGGGTGATTAATGCTTTCAACGACGATATGCCCTACGATCGATTCGTGCGTCTGCAGATCGCTGGAGATGTTCTGGAACCTAATAATCCGGACGCGATCACTGCGACCGGGTTTTTGGTGTGTGGGGCATTTGATGGGTTAAAGCCGAACGGAGACAAACAGCGCAAGATCATGCGTCAGGACGAGATGGAGGATCTGGTTGGCACGGTCGCGCAGAGCTTTCTTGGACTCACCGTGCATTGCGCTCGTTGCCATGATCATAAGTTCGACGCCATCACGCAAAAAGAATATTACCAAATGGCCTCGGCCTTGGCCGGAGTCACCCGGGGTGATCGTGAGGTGCCCGCTGGTGGCGATCCAGAAGCGTTACAAAATTCACTTGATGCGGTTACCGCGAAATTAGCGGAGTCCGAGCAGCGTATCACCCAGAGGATTCTTGCTTCTGATAAAAGAATCGTTTTGGCGGTCAATCGGGTGAGGCCAATCTCTCGTTGGACCTTTGATAAGGATCTCCGGGATGAAATCGGATCCGCGCACGGTGAAGCCAAAGGTGGTGCGCGCGTCATTGGCGGAGTCTTGCATCTCGATGGCAAAGATGACTACGTCATCACGGCCCGCATGCCGCAGGAGTTGGGTGCTAAGACGCTCGAGGCTTGGGTGAAGTTAGATAATCTCGATCAGCGTGGAGGCTCAGCGATCTCGGTTCAAAACGTCGATGGGGGGCAGTTCGATGCGGTCGTATTCGGCGAGCGTGAACCACGTCGCTGGATGTCAGGGAGCAACAGTTATACTCGTTCCAAGAGCTTTGGGGGTCGTGAGGAAATTGATGCTGAAAATGGGTTTGTTCATGTTGCGATGACCTACGCAGAAGACGGAGCGATCACAGCCTATCGCAACGGGAAGTTGTATGGTAAGGCCTACCGCACGGGACGATCGAAGTATCTCGCCAAGAATCACGAGGTGCTCTTCGGGCTGCGTCATGGGAAGAGCGCCGGTGCTGGGCGCATGTTAGCGGGTCAAATTGATAGAGCTCAGTTATATGATCGTGTTCTATCGGCCGAGGAGATCGCAATCTCGGCGGATGTTCGTTATGTCAGCGAAGCGGAGGTGGTTGCGGCCTTGACTCCGGAGCAGCGTCAGATTCGCGATGAGCACAAAGCAGAGATTGTTCGGATCAAGGGCTTGCTGACCAAGATTCAGAAAAAGAAAGTCTACGCTGTGCGTCCGTCAGGTTCGCCGGTGACGAAACTCTTAGAAAGGGGTAATCCCTTTGATCCTCGCGAAGAGGTTTCGGCGGGTGCTGTTGCAGCAGTCAAAGCAACATTGCCGGCGGATTTCGGTTTAGCTCCGAATGCGAGTGAAGCTGAGCGTCGGAAGAAACTCGCCGCCTGGATTTCACAACCGGATAATCCGATGTTGGCCCGCGTGATGATGAATCGGCTTTGGCACTATCACTTTGGGCAGGGTTTGGTGAAGACACCCAACGACCTCGGTTTTAGTGGGGGCGAAGCCTCGCACCCTAAATTGCTGGACTGGCTCGCTGCCGAGTTCCGGGCGCAAAAATGGAGCTTGAAAGCGATGCATCGACTGATTGTTAGCTCTGCGACTTACCGGCAGTCTTCGCGGCCGAATCCCGATGCTTTAAAAATCGATACAGGTAACGTTTTATTATGGCGATCTTCGCCGCGGCGGCTCGAGGCCGAGGTGATCCGCGACTCGATTCTAAGGGTGGCGGGCCAACTGAATACCGCAATGGGAGGTCCCGGATTTCGTGATTTCAAGATGTATCGGCACAAGGGGTCATGGGTTTACGATCCGATTGATCCAGAGGGTTCTGAATTTAATCGCCGTAGTATCTACCGCACTTGGGCGCGCGGCAACGTCCATCCTTTGTTGTCTCCTCTTGATTGCCCCGATCCCTCGACTACGACTCCGACACGCAGTATCACCACTACGCCGCTAGGGGCGCTTTCGCTCATGAATACTTCTTTCGTTTTGCGCATGTCGGATCGCCTCGCCGAGCGGTTGCAACTTGAGGCGGGTGATGATGCGAAGGCCCAAATCACCCTCGGATTTCGTCTCGCCTACGGCCGCGAGCCAAGAGAAGTGGAGATCGGGCCATGCCACGACTTCGTCGCCAAGAGCGGCCTTGCCGCGTTTTGCCGGGTGCTCTTTAACGCTAACGAATTCCTCTACGTAAATTGATCGAACTATGATTGGTAAACCACTATCACGACGCGAATTCTTTGAGTGGACAAAGGGAGGGCTCGGTGGGGCTGCAGTTTCCTCGCTGATGGTAGGGGAGGGTGTTGCCGCCCCCCCCGTTGAGCCTCAACACATACCAAAGGCGAAACGAGTCATTCATCTTTGTTTGTGCGGTGGGGTGAGCCAAGTCGACACTTTTGATTATAAGCCAAAGCTTGCTGAAATGCACGGTAAGTCGCTTTCAGCCGATGAGCGCCCCGATGTGTTCTTTGGTAAAGTGGGATTACTGCGTAAAAATGATTGGGAGTTTAAGCAACGGGGCAAGAGCGGACTTTGGATCTCCGATCTCTTCCCACATCTTGCGACGGTTGCTGACGAACTGACGGTCATCAATTCCATGGTCGCGCAGTCTTCTAGTCATACTCCGGCGACCTTCCAGGAAAGTAGTGGATTCCGTCTTAATGGTTTTCCGGTGATGGGATCGTGGGTGAGCTATGGGCTTGGGAATATGACTGATAATTTACCCACCTATGTCGTGTTGCCGGACGCTCGTGGAATGCCAGCTGGTTCGACGAGTAATTGGACTAATGGTTTTTTACCCGCCGTCCACCAGGGTGTGCCTTTCCGGACCAGCGGCGAGGGGGATGCCATCAGCAATTTGTTCCCGGCTAGGCCGATCACGGCGGAAGTTGAGATCAATAGCCGAGCACTTTTGGACAAGATGAATAGCCTGCATATGGAAGAAAGAGGCTTCGAGGATGTCTTCGCGGCACGGATCTCAAGTTACGAGCTGGCAGCCAAGATGCAGCTCGCGGTTCCAGAGGTCACCGATATCGGCAAAGAGAGTGAAGTAACTCGTGAGAGCTATGGATTGAATGGTAAGGAGACAAAGGATTTTGGGCGCAGTTGTTTATTGGCGCGGAGGATGCTCGAACAGGGCGTACGCCATGTGCAACTTTTCTCCGGCGGTTCATTCGGGTCGCCACGCATCAATTGGGATGGGCATGAAGACATGAAGCGTAACCATGGCCGTGAGGCCTTGCGGATTGACCAGCCGGTCGCAGCACTTCTCAAAGATCTTCGCCAGCGCGGAATGCTCGATGACACGCTCGTATTGTTTACCTCGGAGTTCGGCCGCACGCCTTTTACTCAATCAGGAGCCGACCAAGTAGGCACTGGGCGCGATCACAATCAGGTTGGTTTCAGCTGCTGGATGGCTGGCGCTGGGTTGAAACACGGAATCACATATGGAGCGACGGATGACGTGGGCTACAAGTCCGTGGTTGATCCTGTGCCTTGGTATGATTTCCATGCCACAGTGCTACATTTACTGGGTATTAATCACGAGGAACTTACCTATTATCACAACGGGATTCAACGCCGGTTGACCGACGTTCATGGTAAATTGATTGATGGGATTTTGGCATAGAACAGTGGTTGATTACTGCTAAGAATGCTCCTCTAGTCCAAGATTCTTCAGTAGATCTTTCCGACCTTTGATAGGTATTTCCGGCTGTTCGAGATTCGCCTCAGCGATGCGGGAGTTCTACCTCTTGCCAAACTTGGCGCGCAGGAAGGTGACGAGATCTGCCATTTCCACTGGCGTGATCTGCTCGTGTAGGTTTGCGGGCATAAGTGAGACTTCTGACGCAGTCATTGTCTTGATGTCTTTCCTCAGTATGATGTCGGTTTTACCGTCGGGGCGTTTGAGGGTGAGGCTGGTGGCTGATTCGTTGGCTAGAACGCCAGCGTGAGAACCACCGGTGGAAGTTGTGACGAGGTATAGCTTGTATTCAGGATCGATTTTTCCGTTTGGGTCCAGGATGTCCATGAGGATCCCCTCATCAGGTTTGCCTGAGATGCTCTCGAGAGAGGGTCCGATTTCGTTGCCTTGATCGTCGAGCTTGTGACAGATAAGGCAATTTTTCGCGTAAATACTTTTTCCATTTTCCCCGTCTCGTTTGGCGGTGAGTGCCTTCTGATAGCGGGCCATACGTTTTGGCAGGTCAACGTTGCTACTGACAGCTGCGAAGAGCTTTTTTGCGCGATTGGTATGGTTGCTTTGGATGAGCTTTTCGCGCTGAATAGCAGAAAGGTCGCCAATCTGAATGGCCCTTTTTTCCAAGGCGCCGAGGAGCACTGGGAGGCGGTTTTCTTGGGAAAGAAGAGCTTCTAGCACGGCTGTGCGGGACTTTGGAGTAAGGCTTGGCCAGACCTTGATCAACTCTCGCGCGACACGAATATCGTGAGATTTTCCGAGGGCGATAACGGAAGCTTGCTGCAGAGAGGGAGGCTGTTTTGGATCAAGGAGTTTGATCGCGACGGGGGCAAGGGTTTCATAGGGAGCGATCGAGAGTATTTCGATCGCGGAGATACGTTGATTGAGTGGAGTCTGATTATTAAGTGCCTGTTTTTTTGCCGAATTTAGAAATTTGCCAATATACTTGGAAGAATCGATGGGGAGTCTTGCGGCAAATCCAGATGCGAGCTTTCGAACTTCCGCATTGCGGCTGGTCATCATGACCGCAAGCTGGTTTGCGATTGTTTCCCAGCCGTTCGTTGGTTCTGGCCATGGGGTATCTCCTTGAGAGGCGCCGGCGATAAGACCTTGAAGAAAAGGAATGCCGGTTTCAGGACTCACGTGATTAAGATGTAAGAGCTGGTTCATGACAGCGTTCGAGTCCCTCCTGCCGGCCATCGTGGTTCCGAGAAGCGGGGTTCCTTTCCATTGTGATAGCCACGATCCGTTCTGGCCATTAGCAGAGCTAAGGATCGCTGATTCCATCCAGCGATCGCTCCCATGTTGATGAGATAAGGACGCAAGTCGGGTGGCGGATGCTTCAGTCTGAAGAGCGCCAAGGGTGAGTGCGATCTGAAGTCGAACGCTGGGATCGGGGTCGAGGGTATCGACCATCGAAAATACATGCCTACTAACCGCTTTGTTTTTTTTCAGAAGGGGTTCGGCGATGCGCAAGGCGTGGATGCGAACCCCAAAGTGTTTGTGTCGAAGTGCTGTCAAAACGTGTGAAGACTTTAGAGCTCCAATACTGGCTAAGGTGTTTATTGCGCGAATTGCGCCGCGCCAGTTTCCATCTAGGCGTTTCGCAAGCACCTCCGCAGGATTCTTATCTGCTCTTTCGATTAGCAGGCGTTGTGCTGTTTCTCTTCGCCAGGGATTATTGCTTCCGATTTCCTGGGCTAATTCAATTCCGCTGAGCTTGGAAAAATTTGGGGATTCTTGGACTTTGGCATTTTTTGGGACAAGTCGCCAGATCCGACCGTGTGCTCTACCTTGGTCGAGGCCATATTGTTGTTGGAGAAATCGCGGAATTGCAGAGTAATCCTCGATAATTTCGCGATACATATCAACAATGTAGAGCGCGCCGTCAGGGCCGGTGCGAAGGTTCATGGGGCGGAACCATTGATCGGTCGAGGCCAAGAATTCTGACTCCATTTCTTCTGGGGCACGGGTTGCTTTGTAGCCTGCGCCGTCGCGGTTCAGAACGGCGCGGTGGATGATATTAAGGGATGGTTCGCAGTAGAAAAGATTGCCGCGATACCGCGCAGGGAAAAGCGTTCCCCCATAGTAAGTGGTGCTACACCCTCCGGAGAAGTAGTTGCTGTTCGTTTCGCGGTCACCGTAGAATTTCACCCACGCTGGATCACTGCGGCGCCTCACCCGCCACGGGTGTGGTTCGCTAATGCGGAAGCCACGATTATAATTCGAAGCGTTGTGGGTGTCGTTGGGTGAAGGGATATGAGGATTTCTGGCAAGGTAGCGATGGGGCAGAGGAAGGGCGTAGCGAACCGAGGTTCCGCCGGATGAAGGGAAGCGGTCGCCAACGTCGTTCATTGTCAGGCCAAAGGTGTGCACGCTGCCGTTTACTCGTTCGATTGCGCTGCCGTCGGCCCGAATGCGGAAATCTGAGTTCCCTACTTCAAGAGGCGTCTTGAGCCTTGGCCCCGTAATTGTTCCTCCACCGCTGCCGCTGCCGACGTAGATCCAGCCGTCGAGTCCCCAGATCGGATTATTGATACCACGTTCGATCGTGTTGGTGGCAAAGCCGGTGAAAAGGGTCTCCCGGACCTCGGGTTCTCCATCGCCATCGCGATCAGCGAAGAACATGATATGTGGCGCACATGTCACGATAATTCCTCCATTCGCGGGCACAATGCCATAGCATGGTGGTAGGTCGTCAGCCCACACGGTGGCTTTGTCCATGAGGCCATCGCCATCTGTATCAGTAAGTAATTTCACCGTTCCGGTCTGCCGTTTTACTGCCGCTTCCGCGATAGGTCCTCCCTGGAACTCCCAGCGCACGCGCCGCACAGTTTTATCGAGTTTCCCAGTCTTATTCAGTTCTTCGGTATCAATATGACCTTCAATATTGTAGCCGTGCAATTCGCAGACGAAGACGCGTCCGTACTCGTCCCACGCGATACATGAAGGTTCCTCGACAATTGGCTCGCTGGCCACCAGCTCGATACGAAATCCCTCCGGTAAACGGATTTTTTTTGCACTTTCTTTTGGGGAAAGTGGCTGGGGAGCATCGGCGGCTTTTTTGATCTCGCTCCAGCAGGGTGCTAGGAAAAACCCAGAGGTGATCGTGAAGATAATGAGGTGGATTCTCATAGCGTGTTTCGTAGGTGTTTGTCTCGCTCTAATGTGGCAAGCAAGATTGGAGATACTGAAGGAGGCCCCACTGGAGGAATTGGCTCGCTCCGGCATGCCAATAACAATAGAATTGAGAGCGAACGTTAATACACAGAATTTTCAGTGAAAGGATATCTTAGTTTTTGTCTTATATTTTTGGTTTTTGTTTCGCGTGGACTTTGCCAAGAGCCAGATCTCATCACTTTAGAAAACGTTTCCTCAGCAAAAAGAATCGTAGCGGACGAACCACTCCGGAAAAGGTTTTCAGCCGAACAAGCGGCCCGATATCTAGACAACACGTCACTCGCATGGCAGAAGCGCCGTAATTGTGTCACGTGCCATACTAATATGGCTTATCTCATGGCTCGACCCGCCCTAAGCGAGGTATTGAAGGACTCTGGGGAAGTTCGGGGATTTTTTGAAAGCTATTTCATGAAGAGGTGGGGAAAAGGAAAAACCCCTCCAAAGCACGCATACAATCCGGTAGTCGTAGGGTCTGCCCTTGCTTTTAATGACGTCCAGACCTCAGGGGAATTATCGGCCATAACTCGGCAAACGCTGGACATGATGTGGAAGACGCAACGGAGTGATGGTGGCTGGGACTGGGCTAAGTGCGGATGGGCTCCAATGGAGATTGATGACCACTTTGGGGTGACATTGGCCGCCCTGGCTGTCGGGATCGCACCAGGAAACTACGGGGAAAGCAAGGCTGCCAAAAAAGGAATGGAAAAGATACGCCAGTTCCTGAAAGACAATCGGGCGCACTCTCTCCATCATCGTATGATGCTCGCTTGGGCATCTATACGAGTCGATGGTTTAATGGAGGACTCGAAGCGTAAGGAGGTCCTCGAGGAAATGCTATCGAAGCAGCTCGATGGTGGAGGGTGGGCTACGCCGGCATTTTTGGTTGATTGGAAAGATTATGAGCGCATGGATAAAAAGCCTCACGATCCCAATACCCCGGATGCTTATGGGACTGGCCTCGCTATTATCGTGGCCCGCGAAATGGGGATCCCTGCCGAAGATGATCGCCTTCAAAAGGGAATAAAATGGCTGAAGAACAATCAACGTCAAAGCGGGAGTTGGTTTACCCGCTCTCCCGCAGAAGATAGTAAGCATTATATCACAAATACTGGTACCGCATTTGCAGTCTTAGCCCTCCAGTCTTGTGGTGAATTCGAACGCTGGCCTTTTGGAAAATGACTGATTGATGTGATTTTCTAACGGGCGATTAATCGGACCTCGGTGATTTCCTCTTTCGAGCTAAAGGGGCGGGAGAATAATTTCTTTGATTACGCTATCTGCTTGAGGGTTGTGTGAAGCTGCTAAGTTTGATCCTTGAGATGGCGCTACCTATTTACCTATGGGTGTGGTCTCTCCGAGCAGACTCGAAACTATTGGTTCCATCGCTTTTGCCCATGCTGCATATCCTTTCTGGTTGGGATGCGCGCCGTCGGGAATGAGATCGCTTTTCATTCTGCGGCCGTCGAGGAAGGTCGCGCCGATATCTCGGTAGTGTATCATTCCGTCTTCATCGCCAATATTGGAGATGAGTTTATTGACCTTCATATTCTTTTGCCTTGCGGTATCATCATCGTTGCCGCCACGCGGAAAAATCCCCAACACTAAAATTTTTGTCTTCGGCAACTTGATCCTTAGTTTTCCCACGATTAGCCGAATGTCGCGCGCCGTAACTTCGGGCGGGCTACTACTATGGTTGTTAGTGCCGATCATTAGGACGGCTAGCTTGGGCGAGATGCCGTCGATGTTTCCGTTCTCCAATCTCCACAACACATGCTCGGTGCGATCACCGCTGATCGCTAGATTCACGGCATTGCGTTTTGCGTAATATTGGTCCCAGATTTTTTTACCACCTGCCTCACCTTCTTTGTCCCACCAATGGGTGATCGAATCACCGATCATCAGTAAGTCTACCTTGCCCTTTTTCACGCGCGCGTTAAAGGCGCGGTGTCTTTCTAGCCAAGGGATTTTATGCCAGCGTGGCTCGGGGCGAGCACCGATCAGATTGTCTTTGCCATTGGGGGGAGGGGTTCGCCATGTTGGGATACTAACGTGGTCGTAAGTCACGGTAGTAGTGACCTTGTCGAGTTGAGAACAAGCGGGTAGCCCTACATAAAAAGTTTGTGCCATGGGAATCTCGGCAGAGCCAAGATCTTTCCAGTTGTACCCATCTGAAGACATGTAGCCAGTGAAGCGGTTACGGAAGCGAATCAGGCGTAACCAGTAAGGCGTGCTCAAACGGTTTTTTTTAATAACATGCTTTTCGCCGAGATGTCGCGCCTTGTGGATGGTCGTTTCACCTCCCTTTTTTGACCGGGTGACCAGCGCGCCGCTCCAGTGTGGGATGAGTAATACCGATGCGTGACGCGAATCAGCATCGAGGGTTTCGCGCATCATTACGCCTGGTTTTGTCCACTGCGAACTCATTGGTCTGATGATACGCGCGGTGATTGTTCCGTCGCCAGTCATTGGCGCGTAGGCGAAATGGAAGGAGTCATCTATGCCGCCGATATCATGGCCTTCACCTTCCATGGTGAAGGCTTTGCCATTAAACTCGCTATAGCCGGGGAGTCCCACTTTGCCGACATCCATGCTCATAAAACCATCTGGCAAACCTGAACTCGCTGCGAGCTTTGCGGAGCTGGCACTTGTGCCGGTTTCATTCGAGGCAGTAATCGTATAAAAGTAGAGTGTTCTAGGTTTTGTCTTTGTGTCGTGGTAGGTAGGGGAGGAAAGCTGAGTGGCAACTTTTTGGTAGGGCCCGCTGGAGTCTGTTGAACGATACACGGTGTAACTTTGGGCATCGACACAGCTGTCTGGTTCTACGCATCTCACCCAAGTAATGCGAATTCCTTCGCGAGTAGTGCGAGCGATAAGGCCCGCTGGCATGCCGGGTGGTTTAGTCGTCTTGGCCGTTTCGAATGGTGGTCTCCAGTGAGTGAGCGTGCCGAGCCCGATGTGGTCTCCACTGTGGCCCTCCGGTCGTTTCTTTGTGACGATTTGAGCGGAGTAAGGCGCCTCGATTCTCCGGCGTTTTACGTAGTGGTTGAACGGGCGCTCGAAGATCGGGTAAAAGTTACCGCGACTGGCGGGGGATATTTTGGTGTAAGGATTATTACGCCCGCCGATTCCATACTTACCAGTGCGGTCGAGGTAGGGCTGGTAGTCAACATCCTCGCCAAGGCCATACTTTGCGCAGTATTCGAAACCTGCAAGAATACGATTATCTCTCCAGCCATAGAGGTCCACGCCCTGGTTCCACGCGACCTCGGCCGCGCAACCTAATAAGCCCAATCCCAGCTGTGCATAGTGTTGAGCACGCGAGGATTCCTGACATTGGCCACTCGGGTAGACGATCGTGTGAGGGATGCTGCCGTTGCCTGCTCCAGCGATCGCGTATCGCACAGTCGCCTCAAACAATTGACGATCATTACAGAAAATGGCGATTGCCATCTTGGTTTGTAAGGCAGCGGTTTCCCAATTGCCATTAGCGAAGTGGGCGTAGTGTTTGATGGTGGGGTGCCAAGTGTCCATGAGCCACTTCTCGCAGCGTTTGGCATCCTCTTCCGACCAGCCAGAGTTCGTGTGGCGGAGGAGTTCGGCAGCGTTGACAAACTTAAAGCCCTGCAGTCCCGCTGCTAGGACGCCATCGATCCCGGTCACTTTTTTAAGTGAGCCGGCCCAGGAGTTAATGATCTCAATCGCTTTATCGGCATGGGCCTGCTCGCCCGTGATAGTCCACATCAAAGCATTTTGGTAAGCGGCCTCCGCGTCGCTTTTGGCTTCGCCCATACGAATGGTTGGAGATCTTCCGATTTCAGGAAAAGGTCCTAGTCTACGGTAGCTAGCCTGCGACCGCGGGCTGGCTGACAGCACTTTGAAGCCCTCAAAAATTGGAGTTCTCTTCTGTGCCACCGCAACCTTCATACGATCCAGATCAGCTCGGGAGTGAAGAAGGCCCGGGTGGATAAATGCTTTGTCAGCAGAAGTCTTGCTGATGATCGAGGCGAACAGCAATATCGTATAAAGGAGACGGGTAGAGGTCGCGCTCATAGTTTGCCATCCTAAAGGTCCAAAGCTTGATTTAAAACGCAGAAATTTGCAGAGGAAAGGCCGAGTGGCTATCAGTCTTCGGCGGCGAAGAAGCCTTTCATCGCAGAGGTCAGTTGGGACATGGCAGTGACAGCTTCATCGAAGGGTTCGGAGGTATGCAGAAATCCGTGCAACATAGTTGGGTGAGCTTGTTCGGTGACTGGAAGACCGGCGTGACGCAACCGCTCGGCATAGGCTTGGCCTTCGTCGTAGAGCACATCGTAGCCAGCGCTCAACAAATAGGTAGGAGGGAGTCCACTCAAAGATGCCGCGCGTAACGGACTGGCAAGTGGATGCCCCCGCTCCTCGACGTTAGGGACGTATTGATCCCAGAACCAAGCCATAAGATCCTTGGTCAGTCCGTAATCATCAGCGTATTTACTGTAACTGTCGGTCTCTGTGTTGGCGTCGGTGATTGGATAAATTAACCATTGAGAATGGATCGGCGGAGCTTCTTCGTCGCGTGCCTTGAGAGATACTGCAGCAGCAAGATTGCCACCCGCACTGTCTCCAGCTACGGCGATACGAGACCGATCGATTTGTAGTGTTGAGGCGTGATCCGAGACGTATCGCGTTGCATCGTAGCAATCATTGATCGCGGCGGGGAATACGTCATCAGGAGCCGGGCGATATTCGACAGAAATGACAGTTACACCTGCTTGGGCAGAAATGCGACGGCACAAGGTATCATGCGTTTCAATATTCCCCAGCACCCAGCCGCCACCGTGGAAATACATTACACACGGTTGCGGTCCTTGACCGGCTGCGCGGTAGAGGCGCAGTTTGGGGCCACCTGGCACCTCGGTGTCTTGTTGGGAAGCAGCTTCCGGCCCGGTGCCAAAAAAATCGGAGAGATTTGCGAAGATCTCTCGGCCTTCGTCGGCCGGGAGGTCTTCATATTTTGGTGAATTCAGTTCCGCGACAGCGGCAAGAAAAGCACTCGCTTGGGGATCTAATCTCATGGCGGGGAACGTCTTCGTCAGACCGGATCGGACAGAGAGAAAGGGTCTTATCCTCTATCCCGTTTTAATCATGCTGATTTCCCCGACCTTCTCTTGTGCAAGTTCTAGCGCAGGATGAGGTTTGTCTTCGAGCATGAGCTGGTCAATTTGAAGCCATTTGTTTGGTGTCATATATACCAATTTCCCATTACATTCGTAAGGTGTATTCAACTTGAAGTTACGGGATGTCGTTGGTTCATCAATCGCTTGGCATTCGTAAACTGGGTAATGATTGCTGTTAAGAACGATGTATGACTTATAGGGCTTCACTAAATGTCTGTTTACTAACAGCTGAGCGTCTTGTCTGAAATCGAGTTCAAAATCTTTTTCATGGGGGACATAGTTGTAGGTGTATTGGCTTTTGTCTTGGGGGGTCCGAGGAATGGTATCGGTCTCAATATCATCGAGCAGCTGCTTGATCATAGGCTCATCATTTTTCCAGATTCGATCATAGAGCGTATCGACTGTATCACCATCTTCTACCGGCACATACGACTTATAGGCAATCTCACCGGTGTCTAATCCAGAGTCCATGAAGTGAACGGCCATACCAGATTTCTCATCACCATACCAGATCGTCCAGAAGCCTGGATGTCTGCCACAATGGCGGGGTAGGAGAGAGGTGTGGAAGTTCACTACGCCCATGGGTGGGATATTGAGAAATTCGTCTGGTAAGAAGAACTGATACCCAATGACGACGATTACATCCGGAGCCCAATCACGCATTTGATCCATGATGCCATCATCTTTGGGCTTACCGCAAACGATGGGGATGTTTTGCTCTTCAGCGATCACATGAATGGGTTTGCTTGAGCTGCCACCTGATGTTGTGGTTGTGATCCCCTCTGTAGGTGATTCCAAAATACCGACAATGTTAGCATCGTTGTTAACGAAATATTCCATGTGAATGGAAGTTAGCTCCCATGTCCGTGTTCCAATAATGACGATGCGTTTACTTCTCATGAATTGATTGATTGTTAGGAGTTTGCTTTTGGATGAAAGAGGAGACAATTCGCCTTCGATCAAGGGTGAGCCAAACTAGGAGAATTAAGAGGCGGATCAAGCCTTTAGAAGGGGAGGCTTTTTTTAATTGGAATTTGGCCAATTGGACTCTCACCGGAGATCCGATACCAGATCCGTTTTGCTTCGTCTTGGAAGCTAATATATCCTTCATTCGGGCGATCCTTCATCGCGGATTGGCTCAAGTCGAGATCTTGGATAAGGTCACCGTTGAGGATGACCTTAAGTTGACTGCTGTTTAGGGTAATAGTGTAGCGGTTCCACTCTCCGGCTGGCTTAACTGCCATTTTTTTAGGAGCAGATGTTCGGATCACTCCCCCACAATCATGGTGCCCAAATTTCTTTTTCCCGTGGGTGTCGAGAATCTGAACTTCAAAACCATGATCGACGTGATTTTCTAGATCGCCAATCCGCATGAAGACCCCCGAGTTTCCATTTTTGTTGAACTTAAATTCGAGATCGAGAACAAAGTTTTTGTATTTACGTTTTGTCGTAAGGTAATCGGGATAACGCTGCCACCCGCTTTCGCCGGGGCGAGGTTTTAAGGTGACAACATTGTCCTTCTCGACAACCCAGTTTCCATTGGTTTGCCATCCGGTGAGATCTTTCCCATTAAACAATTCTACAAAGCCAGCTTCTTCGATCAGTTCAGTGATTTTAATGTCTTTGTATTCGACGTGCATTTTTTGTCCTCCATGGAGCTGGAGTCCAAAGTGGCCCTTAAGTCTGCCTTTGTCCTTGGTCAGTTTAGCCGAAAGGACGTTGTTAATTTTGACTTCGATATCGTGGCCAATCGCGCGGAGCTCCATGCTAGTCCACTCCCCGGCCTTGTAGCCCCGTTTTTTCACGGCTTCGAGATCAGGTTTTTTCACCCACGCTCGTCCGCCTGTCTCGTAAAGGCCTCCAGTTTCCTGAGATGTGTCGATCTCTACTTGGAAGCCGTTGACACTTACGTTGCTTTTGACCCGGTCTGAGCGGAAATAAAACCCACTGTCTCCCGATAAAACCCGAAATTTTGCGGTTACCACAAAATTAGAATATTGCTTTTCGGACAAAAGCATTCCGTGTCGTTTTTCACTTTTGGGGCTTCGGCCTACGATCGCGCCATTTTCAACAGACCAAGTCCCTCCAGGAAGCGCAGTCCATCCTTGCAGGGACTTGCCATTGAAAAGAGGAGTTGGGTTAAGACCTTTGCCTTCTTCGGCGAAGGTGAAGTTCGTCAAGATGAGACCGGCGAAAAGCCACTGGCTTAAGACTTTCATGAAGTTGCTTACTCTTGTTGAGAGGGTGTTTCTGTCAATAGGTTGAATCCTTTTCAAGGTTGGAAGGCTGAAATTGTTATTTGGGAAATTAGGGAAGGAAGGTAGATGGGGGGAACAAGGTGATCACGCGGCCAGTTTTCCTGCTGAGATTTTGATCCAATCGAGCCTCTCCTCTTAAGTCTAATTTTCGATGGTGCCTTCGATCAGGAATCGTATGATGGTTGGATGATATGTTGGATTAAGTCACTGGAAGGAAACCCAAGCATCAGGCTTTCTGTCGTCCTGCTCTCTCTCTTCTCGTTTCTAAATGGTGCCGAACCAGCCGACACAAACTACGTTGAGGCAGAAGTGCCCGAATATCGGCTCCCGAAATTACTGAAGTCCGACCTTAGGGGCCCTGAGTTCGTCAAGAACTGGTATGAAAAACGACGCCCTGAGCTTCAAGCTCTTCTTGAGAGTCATATCTATGGCAAAACGCCTTCTAGAGACCTTGGCCCTTTCCAAACTCGAATTGTTGATACTGATCCACAAGCACTCAGTGGAAGTGCCACTCGCAAGCAGATTTCGATCATCATTGATGACGCGCAGCAGTTGTCGATCGATCTCCTTGTCTACCTCCCTAACCAAGCAGATGAACCAGCACCCTGTTTTATGGGCCTCAATTTTTATGGCAATCAGACTGTCCATGCTGACTCAAAGATTCAAATTAACCCTCGATGGATGGCGGGGAAGTCTCAAATCGGAATTAAGAATAACCGAGCGACCGAGGCTACTCGAGGGGTCTACCACGAACGTTGGCAAATCGAACGACTTATAAAAAAGGGCTATGCTGTTGCTACCGCTTATTGCGGAGATATTGATCCAGACAATTACCAACACGATTTCACCGATGGCATTCACCCGCTCTTTTACCGCGATGATCAATCAAAACCCGATCCGGGTGAATGGGGCGCGATTGGCGCTTGGGCATGGGGTCTTTCGCGGATTCTTGACTACCTCATTGAATCTGAATCGGCTATTAATGCGAAACAGGTTGCAGTCATAGGGCATTCGCGCCTTGGAAAAACCGCCCTTTGGGCGGGGGCTCAGGATCAGCGCTTTGGCCTTGTGATCAGCAATAACTCAGGATGTGGTGGAGCTGCGCTCTATCGCCGTGAGTTTGGTGAGAGGATTCACCACATGATCAAGCCCGTTGGCTATTGGTTCTGCAGGAATCACGCAGAGTTTGCCCATCGAGAACAAGACCTCCCAGTCGATCAACACATGCTGCTAGCGCTCGTAGCTCCTCGTCCTCTCTATGTCGCAAGCGCCACCCAGGATCAATGGGCTGATCCAAAAGGAGAATTTCTCGCTGCGCTCGCTGCTTCTCCTGTCTATGAACTTTTGGGGAAGACCGGCTTGCCAAGTCCAAAGATGTCGGCACCCAACGCCCCAGTCCAAGGCACGATTGGCTATCACCTCCGTAATGGGGCACATGCAGTCACGGCCTATGATTGGGAACAATACTTGAGCTTTGCCGACCGGCATTTCAAGCGTTAGACCCCTTACTTAAGGGAGCCGGAATTTGCTTTTGGCCTCAAGAAGGTTTATACATAAGTCTTCCCAGCAACTAATGAAACCAGTGCGATTGATCTGTGTCGGAATGCCAGTTCTATTGGTGTGTCTGGTGTGGTTGAATCGACGACCTGTGGAGTCCCAGTATGAAGAGGCAAAAGCAGGTCAGCAGATTCAAAAGGAAGGGCATTTTGAAAAGATTGATCTTGTTTGGGAGGCGCCGGAAGAATTTCAGGAGTGGTTGAAATCGTATCGCAAATCTGACGTGCGGATTGATTTGGATGAAGGCTTGATTCTTGCTCGAGAGCGGAGGGTGACAATGAAACACTTAATTAGGACTAATCCGAGAGAGGCTTTGGAGAGAGCGATTTCGAATGAGGGTCGAGTAGGGCTTCCGGAAGAAATTAGTGAGTTGCTAGAGGTTTCGATTTCTGATGCAGGAGAATTTGAGCGCGTGGTAAGTTGCTATACTGGTGGATTTGTTCGGCCGGTAAGGGCACCGGATGAGGAGCGTTTTGTGACGGTAAATGAGAAGCGCTATCGAGCATTTACTTATGGTCGCCGGGCTGAGTTGCTTACCAAAGATCGGATTTCGGTTCATGGGATTTCCCTCGATGATGTGATGGCAGTTTCGCCTGACCCGGTTTTACGAAAGGGATTGCTGGCCGAGTCTTTTGGTGAGCAAAGGCAGTTTGCGAGTGAAGAGGAGCTTGATTTTTACATCGCAAAGACAGTGGCGGATGAAAATGTTCCGGGGCCAGCGGTAGTCCGGGCTAGTGAATCTTTGATAGCAGAAAGCACGTGGACAGAGGGTAGCAAGAGAATCCTTTATTTACGAGTTCGCTTTGCGGATCAGGACCTAGGGTATGAGCCGGTTTCTCTAGCAACAGCGCAGAGTCATCAGGACGATGTTGCTGAGCATTACCGCATTGCGTCATATGGGAAACTGAATGTCACTACGGTCTTTCCAGACGTTATCACTTTGGCAGAAAACAAGTCGGGTTATGTCGAGCAGGGGCTGGGTAAGATGATGGACGAAGCACGCGCTGCTGCGATTATTCTTGGGGAATCAAAGGGGTTGGACTGGGACTATCGGAATTATGATTTCTACACCATTATTTCGGATGGTGGAATTGGTGGTTATGCCGGAATAGCGCAGGTGGGTGGAAGAAAAAGTCACCATCAAAAAGGTTACACTTCGTTGCGGACGTCGGGTCACGAGTTTGGGCATAACTTGGGATTATCGCATGCTTACTACAACTATACGAGCGATCTCAGCCCGCGTGGAGCGACCCCGAGCAATGGTGCCGGCCGGATAGAGTATGGACATCGGTTTAGTGTGATGAGTGCGCAAAATGGAAGTGACATGAACAATCCGGCTTTACCGCATTTCACGGTGCATGAAAAGTGGCGCTTGGACTGGGTCACTGACAGTGACATTGTCGATATTACCACGGGTGATCAATCGGGGACATATCGGCTATACCAAAATGACGATCAAGACGTCACGGGACTTCGGGCGATTCGGATTCCCTCAGGGGGACTGTACCCAAAATATTGGTTGAGCTATCGGACGGCTTGGCGCCAGCCCAATCGAAATTCTGATAATGATTTTTTGTTGAACGGGATTCTATTTAATTGGTCAGGTAGTGGTGGAGGGACAAGCACCTTGTTGGACATGACTCCCTACTCCGATGAAGGGTCGGTAGGAAGTGGCTCTACGACTCGAGATAATAGCGATAAGTGGGATGCTCCTCTCTTGATAGGGCGGACTTATACCGATTCGGAAAGCAATGTGAGCGTTACCCCGGTTGCACGTGGTGGAACCGCACCCAATGAGTATATTGATGTTCACGTCCATCTGGCGACGGGAAACGAAGTGCCACTTGTAGGTGAAAATGACGATTGCACTGCCATCGTTCCCGATTCCCTGACAGCAACGGGAACCGACTGGACGGCCCTGAATTTCGATGACAGTGGCTGGCCTTTCTCAGGATTGTTGGGAGTGGGCTACGATACTAATTCAAACTACCTCCCTTATTTTGGGGTGGATGTAAGAACGTCGATGAGAAACAACAGCGAGTCTTGTTACATTCGTATCCCATTTAATATCAATGAGGAACTTGATCTTGCTAATATTTCCTCGCTGAAACTAAGGATGCGATATGACGATGGCTTCGTAGCTTATTTGAATGGAGTGAAAATCGCGGAGGATAATGCTCCGGGGTCTCTAGAATGGGATTCTGGTGCCGCTAGAAACCGCAGGGACAGTCTGGCGGAAGATTATCAAGAATTCATTGTCGATGTGGGTCTGGCGGCTCTTGTGCCGGGGGAGAATGTCCTCGCGATTCATGGCTTGAACAATGGTTCGGCAAGTTCGGACTTTTTGATTCAGCCAAAATTGTCAGCGGTTTTTGAAGGAGGGACGAATCGGTCCCCGACGGTTTCTCTTACGGCAAATACTTTAGCTGTGTCGGTGGGCCAGGAGGTCGCTTTTACGGCGAATGGAAGTGATCCGGACGGCGATGCGCTGGCGTATGCATGGGATTACGATATTGGAAATGAATTTGCACCGGAAGGTCTGAATCAGGCGAATGCGAGTCGTCGATGGAGCAGGGTGGGCTGGTATGCGGTGACGGTGACATGCTCGGATCGTAAAGGGGGTATCTCTAGAGATCGGGTCTTGGTTAAAGTGGGAAACCCCTCTAGCAACGGAGTGGTGAGTGGACGTGTTTTGCAAGGCGGCCTGCCAGTAGCGGGAGCGCGGGTCTCCGTGGAAGGTTCGGATCAACAATCAATCACGATGGAGGACGGGACGTATCTTTTGGCAGGTCTTTCGACTGCGTCGCAAATCACAATTAAGGCGATGCAAGATGGGGAGGTTTTTCAATCATCGATGGCAATGCCTGTCACGCCTCGTCCGGATCTTGAAGGGGTAGATTTTTGGGGTCATCGGTCAGTGGTTCCTCGAGCGCCTACCCGAGTCTTAACGGTGACGCCTCGGTATACTTTGTCCGATGTTGCGACCCCGGTGCAGCTTACAGCACAAGTTTGGAACAATACTCAAGCTGAGAGTGTTTTTGTGCCAATGGGCGATACTTGGAACTATCTTGATACCGGAGTGAATCCGGGGACAAGTTGGATGGATGAAAGTTTTGATGACTCGGCTTGGGCGTCTGGCGTGGCCGAGTTGGGTTATGGTGACAGCCAAGCGACGGTGGTGAGTTATGGTTCAAATGCTGCTGACAAGCACACTACGACTTGGTTTCGCCGGAGGTTTTCGGTGACGGATGTGAGCGAAGTATCACGATTGAAGTTGTCGGTGAAGCGGGATGATGGTGTGCGGGTCTTCTTGAATGGCTCTGAGATTGCTCGTGATAATTTGACGTTGGGAACCGTGAGTTCCGGAACTGAAGCGTGGAATGAAATTTCATCGACCTACGAGGAGATTCTAATTCATTTTGCAGTTGACCCGGAATTGTTGGTGGAGGGGGAGAATATTCTCGCGGCGGAGATTCATCAGGAGGATGTCGACAGCGGTGACTTGAGTTTCGATCTTGAACTGAGTGCGGCGCGGAGCCTTTCGATGGTGTCCCCGACCTGGGCGGTGAATCCGGCTGGTGCGAGTATTTCCATTGATGGTGTTTTTACCGCAAGCTCTCCCGGCAGTTATACGGTGATGGCCACGTTTCCGATGGGGTGGAGGCTACGGCGTTGATTTCGGTTGCTTCGGATAATGTTGTCTCGATTGCAGCTCTCGACGGATTTCTCTGGGAGAATGGCGCTGCGACTTCCACCGTTGAAGTCACGCGATCCGGCTCGATAGAAGAGGCTTTTGAGGTCTCGTTGGTGGTGAGCGGCGATGCAATTAGCGGGGTTGACTTTTCAGGAGTGCCCGAGAGTGTGATCATACCAGCAGGGCAGGCGAGTGTAGATTTTGAGGTTTCGATCATCGATGATTCGCTAAGAGAAGGACGTGAGGCAATTTTTGTAACACCGGTCGCCACTGACTTGTTTGCTGTGGGATCGGAAGGAGTCGCTTCGATCACAATCATTGATGATGAATTGGCGGTAGTTGAGGTTCCTGATGCAGGTCTTGATGTGACAGTGGTTGTTAATACCAAGACAAACTTAGCTGGGCTGATTCAATCGCGGCAACAATTTGTGGCAGCAGGAGATTACTGGAAGTTTGATGATCAGGGCTTTGCCCCGACAGTCGGCTGGAAAGGTTTGCCGTATCTTGATGGAGATTGGCAGGTCGGATTAGCGAAGTTTGGTTATGGAGACGACGATGAGATCACCAAGGTTAGTTACGGCGGAGTAGACGATCAAAAACAGATCACAACTTATTTCCGGCGGAGATTTCATCTCAATGATCCGGCTGATTATTCAGCACTGACTACAAGTCTCCTCGTTGATGATGGGGCAGTGATTTATCTGAATGGGAATGAAGTAGAGCGCATCAATATGGATCCCGGAGAAGTCACTTATTCCACCCCAGCAAAGGATACGGTTGGAGGAGATGACGAGAAAACGTTTTTCGATCGGGAGCTCAATCCGTTGGATCTAGTGGCCGGGGAAAATGTGATCGCAGTGGAAGTCCATCAACGGTCGCAAACGAGTTCGGACCTTGCCTTTGATCTAACTTTGGATGGAACGCGGGCGAGCGGGTTACCTTTAGGGCGTGTGAAGTGGACGAGGAAATCTGGCCCGGGCACAGTGACTTTTGGAGATGATGAAAATCTGAGCTCTTCGGTGCTTTTTGATCAGGCGGGGACTCATGTCTTGAGCCTTGAAACAGAAAGTGGCGAGGTCGATGAAATCACGGTTCTTGTGGAAGCGGCGCAGGGTCATACGCAGGGTTATGCTCAGTGGATTACAGATTATACTCTCATTGATGAGGCGGCGTTGGCAGATCCGGATTTCGATGGGGTGTGTAATCTCATGGAATATGCCACTGGAGGTAATCCTGAGAAAGGAGGAGATGCCGCTATTTCGACACTCGTTGAAGATTCGATCACACCGGGAGACCTTCTGTTCACCTACCGCCGTTTGCGCGGTATTAATCCAGGAGATGCCTCAGGAGAGACCGGGAATGGTTATTCGATTTATGGGCTCAATTATATGGTGCAAGTATCCAATAATCTGATCCCTTGGACTTCGGCGAGTGCTTCTTTGGCAATGCAAGTGGAGAGAGGGCCGGTCGATAATGGAGATGGAACAGAATCGGTAATAGTTCGCCTCACACCGCCTTCTAATTCAAATTCTGACTGGTTTGTTCGATTACGGATAGAACAAGAGTAAAATCGAGCATAAGATTCCAAGGCTAAATCTGGATTGGAGGGATTATTTAGTTTTTTGATACGCGCACCGCAAGTAGGTGGTAGTGATCTTCCAGAGGGCTCGAAGCTTATGTCAAATAAGCTCGGGGGTAGCGCTAAATTCTCGTTTGAACTTGAAGGGTGATCTATTTTGAAGAACCGTCGTAACATGAGGCTGCTTAGAAGACGAAAGGCGTTGGAGCATCACCATCATTGTGAATGCTGGGGTTATAAAAAGAAAGTTTGCAGCATAAACCGGAATGACCAAGAAGTGGAGGAGTCAGGGAGTGCAAAGAGGGCTCTGGCCTATTGAAATATGAAGGTCCTACTTTTGGTGAAAAATTTTGATCTTGGTGGGACCGAGGTGCACGTCCGGGAGTTGGCGAACGGGCTGGCAGAAGCCGGGCATCGAGTCTTTGTCATGTCGGGATCAGGCCGGCAGGTCGAGTGCCTGAATGCCGAAGTAACCTTTATCCAGCATCGCTTCACTGATTTTGGATTATTGGGGGCTGTTTCTAAAGTGAGGAAACTCATTCGGTCTGAGAAGATCGAAATCATCCATGGGCATCAGCGGCTACCGATCCTAATTTCAGCGATTGTGAAAATTCTCACTGGTATTTCTTCTGTAGCGACGATCCATGGTCGGATATCATTAGATTCTCGTCCTGCTTTCATGCGTCGTTGGATTGACAGGATGATTGTCGTTGCTCCGAATCGGTTAAGCACTCTGAGAGAGAGAGATGTAATTCGGGAAAAATGCTGCGTGATTTATAATGGGCTGGCTCTAGAAGACCGTGGGGCCTTGAGAGACAAGATTCAGGGTTTGAATCTGCTTTATGCAAGTCGGGTAGATCGGCGTCATGGCCAGGCTTTGATTATCATTTTGAAAAAGGTTTGGCCTTCGTTGCTGCGTCAATTCCCAAATGCGAAATTGCATATTGCTGGCGATGGGAACCGGCTAGTGGAGGTGCAGGAAGTTGCTAAACCCTTCACGGGATCCTCAGAGCAGTCGGTAGTTTTTCATGGTTTCCTGCCATCACTTGTCCCCCTTTTTAAGGAGACTTCGCTGACATTGGGGGTGGGTCGAGTTGCGATCGAATCGCTGGCGCTCGGAATACCAGTGATTCCGGTAAATTCTGCGTATTGGGCCCCAGTGGTTTCGCGGGAAAACTATAAAATTCTAAAAGCGGATAACTTTGTGGGCCGTCTTTTTTATGAGTTTGAGCCTGAACCGCTCCTTGCGGAAATTCTGTCTGTGTTACGCGAGTTGGATAAGGTGTGCCATGAAACTCAGAATTTGAGTGAGGAAGTCTATCAAGATTTCTCCCTAGCCAGGATGGTTGATCTCGTTGAAAAGGTTTATCAAGAATTGGTGGATTAATAGGGCCAAATGGTTCCGCACCACCTCTAAGGGGCCTAGGTCTCGCGCAAATCAACGCCCTGGGACGCTAAATAATCCTCAAAATCAACGGGAGCACCGGTCTCAATAGATCGATGGGCCGCATTAGCAAGCAAATGACCTAAAATACATTCATTCCGAGGAATGTTTGTTAATCGGCCTTGGGAAAGCGCTTTGGTAAAATCCTCGATCTCAGCAGTATAAGCTTCTTTGTATCGCTCTGGGAATGACTCATTGATCGCTGGAACCTCCATTCCCTGTGAAGTGTGCATTTGCACCGTATGATTCCTCTCATTTTCAGCGATCGCCATGCCTCCCTCACCAAAGATTTCTAGCCGCTGGTCATATCCATAAATAGCGTTCCGGCTTGTATCGATTGAGCAAATCAAACCTGTCTTATATTTAAGAATCACCATTACGGTATCGAGATCTGGAATCTTCCGGATGTCTTCATCGTAAGCGTGGCCATAGGCAAAAACCGAAATGGGAGGTTCGTTTCCTAAAAGAAAGATCAACATGTCGAAATCATGTATCAACATGTCGTGGAAAATATTACCTGAAATCTTTAGGTAATCTAGTGAAGGTTGGGGGTTGTCTCGCGAGCTTGTCTTAATAATTTTTATTGGCTCCAGGGTTTCAACCTTTGATTTAAGAGCACGGAAATTTCGGTCATATCGTCTTTGGAATCCTAAAAATAACGCCTTTTCTTGCTTAGCTGAAAGTTCAAAGCAGGTTTGGATTTCAGCAAGGGATCTTCCAAGAGGCTTTTCGGTGAAGACATGTTTGCCAGCTTTTAAGAATCGAGTCACACAATCAAAATGAAACTGGGTGGGCGGTGAGATAATCGCGGCATCAAGCTCGTCATCTGCTAGCGCTTCTTCAATGTCTTCTAGTAAAATGAAATCATTATTTTGAACAATGTCATCCCGTGTTGAGAGGGCTGGATCAACAACATACTTCAACTCAATAGAATCAAGTTTCTTAATCGAAGCTAAGTGGAAACGACCGGCTCTTCCGAGCCCCACAATACAAACCTTGGTGCTTTTTTTCATTCTATTTGCGCGTCATCTTAAGGTATCACTCTTTGCATTTAAAATGCAATCGTATCGGGCAGATACTTGGCAGCAAGGTCCTCGTAAAAGGGTCT
Source organism: Akkermansiaceae bacterium (assembly GCA_905181965.1). Lineage (GTDB taxonomy): Bacteria > Verrucomicrobiota > Verrucomicrobiia > Verrucomicrobiales > Akkermansiaceae > SW10. The sequence continues at coordinate 158,459 of CAJIZY010000003.1, read as the reverse complement.
TAATTCCGCAACATTGGGAGGGACTGGTGACTTGGAATAGAGATCATAAGGATTAAAACGCTTAACCCATTTAAAGAGTGAATGATCATGTTCATTCATTAAATGGTCATATGCTCCTTCTTTATGCTGTGCGTAAAACGAGTGATAGCGGATCATATACAAAGCAGGTTCAGGTAAATACTCCTTAAGAACGTAGTATAAATATTCGTCATGACCCCATGAAAGCTGGACCTTATCGAGGCCACAATTTGGCTCATAAATCCCATATTTTGTGTTAAAACGTGGGTCGTGAAAATCGGAATTTTCCTTGAAGAATTCGGGGTAAACAATGGATCGTGAAAACTGACATCCCACTGGGAAAGTATCTCCCACGACTGCCCATTGCGGCTCGCCAAAGAGGCAGAGAATCTTGCCGAGGTCATGTAGAAAACCGGTTAGGATAAACCAATCAGGATGACCGTCAGCCCGGATCGCTTCGGAGGTCTGCAACAAGTGCTGAGTTTGATCCAAATCAGTATCAGGATCAGAATCATCGACGAGGGTGTTCAAGAATTCAACAGCCTCCCACAGGCTCATCTTCCGTTTCTTGAGTTTCGTATATTGCTCTTTTTTCTGAAGAACGAAGTCATAGTTCTGATAAAGATGATTTAGGCGGTAAAACTCCCGCACTGTATCTCTTGCCGGATCGCTATAATCTCGAAATTCGTCGTTCCCTTTCTCTCCATTTTCAGGATAGCGACTACGCAAATCCTCCTCCCAGAGGTCTTCAATATCAGGGGTTTTATCTTTTAGGTTTTTCATGCTGGGGGCTACGGGCGTTAAAATTGGGACGATAACGCTCTGGGAGGATTTTGTAATTAGGAGAGATTCCTCGGGGAGGCACTAACTAGATGAGCCAGCCTAGCCAAATATAAATCCCCACAATGAGTAAGACCAAAAAGCTGCTAAACACTTTTGTGTATTTCCATTCTTCAATTTCCACAAGTCCTTTGTCCTTCGGTTGGAATGGGTTCTTATTGGGATAAAAATGCGTTACGACAAACATCACGACCATATTTAAAACAAACTCAATGCCCCAAATATGAACAAAATGGATTTCGACCTTAAAAATGAATTCGGCACTGATGTAAAACGCAAGTCCCACAAACAATGCGGCTTTCGCTCCTTGAGCTGAGATTTTGGGCAGGAACAATCCAGCGAGCATTACAGAAGCAATAGGAATAAAGAAGATCCCATTGAGTTGTTGAAGGAGGTCGTAGAGCCCGTCTGGAGCTCCCGCTACCAAGGGAGCTGTTAAAATCGCGATGACCGCAAGAATAATGGAAACGGTCTTCCCTGCGCGCACCATTTGGCGATCATTTGCCCCGGGATTCATGAGTCTCTTATAGATTCCCATGCTAAAGATGGTCGCGGTGCTATTTAAAACACTGTTAAACGTGCTGAGGACCGCGCCCATCACAACCGCCGCAAAAAATCCTACGAAACTTAAAGGGAGGACCTTCTTGATCAGTTCTGGATAAATGAGATCTTGGTCACCAAAAAACCGTTCTCCAAAATAATAGAAACCAATCACCCCAGGTAGAACGATGATCACTGGGACAAATATTTTTAACAACCCCGTGATTAAGAGCCCTTTTTGGGCCTCTACCAAAGATTTTGCACCCAGGGCACGTTGAATGATGGTTTGGTTCATCCCCCAGAAATAGAGTTGGTTAATCACCAATCCAGTGAACAAAGTCCCGAAAGGTAATGCCGAATCTGAGGCCCCCACCACATTAAATTTTTCGGGGCAACGCTCATAGACTTTCACTAAGCCTCCCCAGACGTTACCATCCCCGATATTCCATAGCGCCAAAATCGGAACTAATAATCCTCCTAAAAATAATCCTATGGCATTGATAGTGTCACTATAGGCGACCGCTTTGAGGCCCCCAAAAATAGCATAGCATGAACCTACGCAGCCAATCGCTAAAACGGTGTACCATAACGCTGCCGACTGGCTGATCCCAAAAGTTCCAGAGATGTTAAAGATGCTCTCTAAATTGATAGCTCCCGTGTAAAGAACGATAGGTAATAGAGTGACCACGAAAGAAACGAGCAAAAACAAGGCAACCATTGTCCGGGTAGTGGCATCAAATCGTTCTTCAAGATATTGTGGGATAGTGGTTAATCCCATTTTTAGATAGGTGGGTAAAAAGTAGGTGGCTGCCACGACTAAGGCTAATGCTGAAGTGACTTCCCACGCGATGATGATGAACCCATTTTTATAAGCGCTCCCATTCATCCCGATCAAATGTTCGGTCGAAATATTGGTTAAGAGCATCGAGCCAGCGATCACGACACCGGTCAGGCTTCGACCACCTAAGAAGTATCCATCTTGGGTAGAAAGCTCCTCTTTCCGCAAGCGAAACCACGAGTAGAATGCTACGAAAGCGGTAAAACCTATGAAGGTGATAAAGACTTGCATCGCTAGATGATGCAATTTCAGGAACTTGCTAGGAAGTCAATTCCGGAGGGAAGCTTGCGCTGGAAAGGGGGATCTAATTTCTTCTAGAGAAAAGGTTCGTAAATAATGACCTGTACTAACCGAGAATCAATCGATTCCTACCTACCCCCATTGATATTTCGTAAGCCCGTGTTCAAGTTATTCCTCTTGTTTTTCGATCCGGAAGTAGAGGGCTTTCGGATTATCGAGGTTAGTAAGCTTAAAAGTTTTTGAGGTGGTTTCACCCTCATCGGCAAGAATTCCATCATCAAGGTCGGCATCCCAGTTGATGAGATCTGTCGAATATTTGACGGCATAGAGTTCCCCTATGTTGGAGTTCCAAGTGAGAGTGAATTCGCCCGTGATTTCGGAGAGATCAAATGAGGTAACAGCGAGTTCCTTGGCAGGCCTTTCGACCGCAAGAGGACCACTGGTAAAAACTGTTGTAATTTCTTCGGGGCTAAGTGGTCTGTCCCACATCGCGACATCATCAAGAATCCCCGTGAAGGTTTCCTTCCCACCTCGAAGATAGAGCGGAGCGGTGGTGTTGTTTACCCCTTCACAATATCCGCCCTCGCCAGCGATCCCGGTTTTTGGATTAAGGGTTCCGTTTTCGGGTAATTTGCCATTCACGTAGATGCTAGCGGTGTCAGTAGTGCTGTCATAAACACAGACGATATGAACCCATTCCCCATCCTCGTAAGCACCAGCAGGAAGCCGGCATTCAGTTCCCCATCCGCCATAGGCCTGCCAACCACCGATCCGAAAGCGAAGCGGGCTGTCTTCAGTACCCGTTGGGCGAACCAAAATATCGAAACCTGAGGTGCTATCAGTGAAAGACTTATCCATAATGGTTCCCCAACTGCCTTGGTTATCGATCATCCACCAAGCTAGCGTGAGATCCTCGGTGGTTGAGATGGCCTCTGCGGGACACAAGATTTCATCGGCGCCTGCCCCCTCTAAAGCGCTTGCGCCTACCTTGCCTGGTTCAAGCCAAGTTCCACCGATGAGCGTTCCGTGATATCCCCCGATGACATCTTCCGCAACCTCTCCAGTTAGATCGTCAAAAGGCCAGTAAGCGATCAGATTGGCTTGAGCCAAGGATGCCAAGAGAAAGGTTAGAGAAACAAGCGAGTTTGTGAGTTTCATAACTAGTAGGAATTTTCTTTTGAAGGAAAAGGGAGGGAGTTGGAATATATGCCTATTAAAGTGATCATTTCATTTAATGATTTTTCACTTTTAGCAGCGTTTCATTCTTTCAGCAATAATACCGATGAGTATGAAGATTCCTAGAATGACTGGGTATCTCAGCGAAAGATTAATCTGCAGATAGAATTGTTTGAGGACACTTCCTCCCGCGAGGGTTGCAAAGCCATAACCAAAAGCATTTAAAAGCACAAATCCGGTCACACGGATGATAAAATGGTTCGGGCGTAGTAGCCTGCGAAAACAACGGTCGATCGTATCACTACAGAGGACCAAGACCGTGACGATTTGGGCCAAACAGATTTCGAAGAGGTAAGGTTGCAGGAGGGTCGCAAGCTTAAGAGAGAATTGAGCGATCATCTTCTTGAAGGTCTTTATCTAATAATACTATCCAAGTTAGGTTGAAGCAGTTTCCGTGCTCGGAAAAGCTCCAAAAAATCCTTTAGACTATTAAAAGTTTTCTTTTAATAAGGGGAACCTTGCGAGTGTTTTAAGAAAATTAGATACCTCGATACTGGGATGACATTCATACTTATGATAAACTAACGTGTTGATCCGCCGTCGCCCTTGGCCTTCCTTGCTTCCTTAATAAGGAAGTCGAGAGCGGGTTTGGCTTTTGGGTCAGCGAGACGGTTTTTCTAATTCTTGAGCTCGATGGCGAGGTTGTAGAGTTCGATAGGATGAAGCTCACCGTTGTAGGCGAAGCGATGATCGAGGAAGAGTTTCCATTGGCCAGGGATGGGCGCAGCGTTGGAGCGCACTGCGACAATCGCGCGCTTGTTAGATTTCTTCTTGGAGGCCTCATTATGATCGTTTGGGAAAATCGGCGCGCGCGGATCGGTCTTTTCTCCTCGTAGAGCTGCGAGCTGCGAGTGACTATCTTCTGCGCCTTTCTCGCCCTTAGCTAGATCTGGAAGAGGCTTGCTGATAATTTCCCCAAAGGTGGCGAAGAGATCATTGAGCGCAAGGAGCCGGCGGCTTGTTTGGCCTGGTGTTTTTGCGTTTCCATCGCCGATTTTGCCCGCAGGCCAAGATGCGAAGAAGGGCGTGCGGTGACCGCCATCGTAGGTCGATCCTTTATTACTGCGCAGCGGGCCGGTGTAGATCTTGGACTTGTTCTCTGATCCATTGTCGCTTGCGAAGATGACGAGAGTATTCTCGATGAGCTTGTGTCCCGGATTACGTGGGTCTTCATGCTTCTCGAGATAGTCGAGGATCAGACCGAGTTGCACGTCGTTTTCATAAACGAAGTCGAGGCGTTTGAGCCCCGTCTTCTCGCCATTCACAAACTCACTTGCACCGGTAACTTTTTGTCCGGCAATCGCACCACAGGGGGTATGCGGGGTGTGATTGCTCGGCGAAGCGAAATAGAGGAAGAAAGGATTATTTTCTTTATGGGCTCCGCGGAGGAACTCGAGACTAGCTTGGTGGAGCTTCGGGCCGATCTCGTTTAGGACATACGAGCCGTCGAGTTTTTTACCATCTCCGGTTGCGCCGGAGATATGACGATTTCTGATCCAGCCTGGGCCGATACTTTGGTCAGGTGTGTTTCGCTTCATCCCATCTGGTCCGGACGTGGGATGGCTCCGCGATATCCCGTAGAAGAAGTCGAAGCCGTGATCGTTCGGGCCGTCCGCGATTCCTTTCGTGAGGTCCGCGCCGTCCCAGCCATCTGCTACAGTTCCGTCAGTTTTGCGATAGCTAAGACCGAGGTGCCACTTTCCTACCATTCCGGTGCGGTAGCCCGATTGGCGGAGAAAAGTGGCGAGGGTTGGGCGGTCTTTTTCGATGAGAGGATCACATTGCACACCAAAGAGAACCCAGTGTTTGAGGGACGAGCGCCAGCAGTAACGGCCGGTCATGAGTGCGTAGCGTGAGGTTGAGCACCGGCTATGTGGGGAGTGAGCGTCAGTGAAGCGAATCCCCATGTTTGCGAGGCGTTGCATATTAGGTGTGTGTAGTTGCACGTCGTCATTATTACCGCACCAGTCCTGATAGACGGAGGTGTCACCTAGTCCCATGTCATCGGTAAAATAGACGATGATATTGGGTTGCGGAGCCCCGAGAACAAAGAGGCTGGAGCCGAGGAGGAAAAAGATGGGAAGAACGCGTTTCACAGTAAAATAAGAGTGTTTGTTTGGTTCGGACTTACAAGAAAATGCTGTAGGATCCGATCTTTGATCCGGATCTCGATCATCATCGGTGCGGAGATATAGAGGGACTTAGAACTAATAGAAAGTGGGCTTTGCAACTGATTCGCCAACTGACAGACTAGGGTGTGACGCAGTTGATAAAGAAGCCCCGATTCCGTCACGCCGGATTGTTTGGAATGATCTTTTTTGGGATTGTGATTGCTGGGTTTGCTTGTCAGGTGCCGGTTTTCCGCTTTGCATTGGAGCGCTGGGAGAGGGACTCTTACACGCTTGTCATTGTTCCTGGAGCGAGCGGGAAGTTGTCGCCCGCTGAGAACGAAGTCCGTAAAATTTTAGAATCGGGAGGGGGGTCTGATTTGGGGAATCTAAACTTGGAGGTTAGACTTGACTCCCAAAAGATTGGGGAAAGTTCAGCTGCGACGATGCAACTTTTCTATCCACCAAGATCGACTGGTCCGCGGCTCCCCCCAATCTGGTCAGGAGCTTTGACCATGGCAAATACCAAAACCTTGGTTGATTCGTCAGCGCGGCGTGAAATCGTGAATCGGCTTCTCAGCGGGGAATCTGCGGTTTGGGTCCTGATTGAGTCGGGAAATAAAGAAAAAGATGACCGCGCGGTGGTAGAGATCGAAAAGGCTATTGCGAAAGCTGAGGCTGAATTGAAGATTCCCGATGGAGTGCTGACCGTCGCGGAGGCACGGAAGATTTCGGCAGGGAACGAGCGCGATTTGAACGCTACGTTACGTTCGTCAATTCCACTGAAGATCAAGTTTTCTTTGATGCGGATTGCTAGGACCAACCCAGAGGAGTCGATTTTCCGGGAGATGTTGTTGCACATGGAGTCAGACCTTGGGGAGTTCCGGAATGAACCGATGGTGTTCCCGGTATTTGGGCGAGGCCGTGTTTTAGAGCCCCTCATCGCCCGCGGAATCAATTGCGCCAACATGTTCGAGCATTCCTCCTATTTTTGTGGAGCGTGTTCGTGTGAAATCAAGAATCAAAACCCTGGAGTTGATCTGTTGATTTCAGCGAACTGGGAAGACGCGATTGCGGGGAATGAGGTGGTGGTTGAAAAGTCACTTCCCCCTCTGCTAGGAATCGGGACTTTGAGTGATGAAAGTATGGACGGAGAAAAGATAAGAGAAACCCTCGGCTCTGGATCGACGGATTTGATAAGCCGGCCGTGGGTAATGGTCGTTGGGGTGATACTTTTAATGTTAGCCTTCGGGAGTGTCCTGATTTCGAGGAACAAACGGTAGTAGCAACGTGGAATCAGAGATAGGGAGTTTTTATGACGATTAATGCATTTTTAAAGAGGACAATTATAGTTTCAATTTTCTCTGGCTTGGCTCTTGGGGCCGACTGGCCGATGTGGAGAAATGATACTGGGCGAACAGCTCAATCGGCCGAAGTGTTGGCCGATAATTTGAGTCTTCAATGGTCACGTAGATTGCCTCCTTTGAAGCCGGCCTATCGTGATAATCGATTGCAGTTCGACGCAGGCTACGAGCCGATCGTGCTTGGGAAAAGACTCGTCGTGGGGTCCTCGCGAGACGATAGCGTCACCGCTTTTGATACCGAAACAGGAGAGGAGGCCTGGAAGTTTTTCACCGATGGCCCGGTTAGGTTTGCTCCTGTTGGATGCGAAGGAAGGATCATTTTTGGATCCGACGATGGTTGTCTTTATTGCGTCAATGCCTCAGACGGCTTGCTGGTTTGGAAAAAACGGGCAGTCCCGTCAAAGCGGAAAGTGATAGGAAACGAGCGCATGATTTCGGTGTGGCCGGTCCGGGGAGGGCCAGTTCTACACGAAGGACGTGTTTACTTCGCTGCAGGGGTTTGGCCACTTGAAGGAACTTTTGTTTTCTGTGTCGATGCCTTGACGGGCGAAACGATTTGGCGAAATGATCGATCGTCTTACCGCTATGGAGTCCATCCACACAATGCTAGGGCATTCGGTGGATTAGCGCCTCAAGGATATCTTTTGATTGATGACGAGACTGGGCATTTGATCGTCCCGAGTAGTCAGGCTTATCCGGCCAAGTTTGATATGAAAACTGGAGAATTGAAGTCCTTTGAACTTCCGGCTCCAGGTCGACTTCCCGGCGGATGGTTTGCGTCAACCCCATCAGAGCTCGAGAGGCAGAAGTTGAAGCGGCGTGGCTTGTTGTTCGACAAGGAAGTCAATTACCGTGTCCACGAAGATAAGCCGCATTTCAAGGGCGAGAAAGGAGTCCGGAACAAAATTACGGTGGCGGGACGTGAGATGCATTTCAGCGATGGGTATCTCGACATACAAGCAGGCTCGATTCATTCAATGTTGGTGGCGGACGAAAAACTTTTTGTAGTAACCAAGGCAGGGGAAATCAGCTGTTTTGGACCCGGTTTGAAACAGCCAACCAAGCACAAGGCGTCCAAAGTCAGACTTGCTAAAGGTCGGAAGCAGGGCCTTTTTTTGAAGTTGGATCAGACCCACGGCTTCGCGCTGCTGTTAGGTGCCGGGGATGATTTGGAGCTTATTGAATCTCTCCTTTCGGAAACTAACTTTCGAGTGATCATAGTCGATTCAAGGCCTGAGAAAGTACGACAAATACGGGAAAAAAGCTTGGTGAGCTCTTTAACGGGTGAGCAACTTTCAGTTATCGAGGATGATCCGACTTCAGTCATCTTGCCGCCTTATTTTGCCGAGTTAATTGTAATTGGTAATTCGACTAGTCTCGATGCTACCCAATTGAAGCGAGTGTATGAATCCCTCCGTCCATTTGGAGGCAAGCTGATGACGCGGTCAGGCGAACCGCTTTCGGACGACCTTGATCTTGAGGGTGCGAAGCGATCTCGGACCGGATCTGACTGGAAGGTGATCACGCGTGAGGGAGCACTCTTGGGCTCAGCCAATTATGAAGGGAATTGGGAAGAAAGCTGGGATAAGAGAGTGCGTGGTCCTCTCGGAGTCTTGTGGTTCGATGACTCCCTAAGCCATTTCAAGCGTTCGCCGCAACCGAAGTTTATCGATGGCGTGATGATCTCAACTCCAAAGGACTGGACCGATGAAACAACCCGCACTGGCAAGGTTGATTACCGCTTACTAGCACCCGTTTTTTCAGATGTCTACACTGGGAGGATCCTGAGTGCTAAAGAAGCTCCTGCACTGCGAAAGTCGTTTTCAAATATTGACCTCAAGACAGTGCAGCCAAGCCAGTATCGCCCACCCAGACAAAAGGACGATTGGAAACCAAAAGCTCCACAGGCTGGAACACGCACGAATCCAATGACGCTGGAATCTGAGCCCCGCGTTTTTCCAAAAAGCTATGGATGTGACGGAGGGGTGGACTACGGGCTGCTCTATACAATGCGATCTGGAACCCCGGCATTCTACGATAAGCAGATTGAAAGTGGCACTATCAACATTAGCGGTCCCCGGTCCGGGTGTACTAACAGTATTATCCCGGCAAATGGATTGTTGAATCTTCCCTACTTTTACGAAGGGTGCACTTGCAGTTACCCCCTGCCGATGGCGGTGGCTTTGGTGAGTATGCCGCCCGAATTCGAGCAGTGGGCTTCGTGGGGAGAATTGCCACTCGAAAAGACGCGTGGGAAGATCCAAGTGATTGGGATCAATCTAGGAGCCCCGGGTGACCGCGTCACTGAGGATGGGACGATGTGGCTGGATCAACCGGAAGTGGGAGGGCCCTCTCCGGAAATTGACTTTGTGACCGTTCCGCCGTTGTCCGAATTAGAAAGATTCTACCATCATTCACTTTTTCACGAGGGTGGTAAAAGTTGGCCCTGGGTCGCTGGGTCCGGCGTGAAGGGACTTCACTCCGCGATTCTTGGAGGTCTTATGCCGGGAAGCTACGATCTACGCCTTGTTTTTTGTGAACCTGATGGCTCAGAGAAGTTACCGGTGTTTTCGGTCGCAGTGAATGGAGATCAAATCATCGATGAGTTGAATGTCGTAGAAAAAGCTGGGGGTATCAGAAGAGGATATGTCCTTGAGGCCACTTCCGTCCGCATTGGGGATGAAGGAAATCTCCGGATTGATCTTGGTCCGAAAACCGGGAAGACCGTTCTTTCTGGGATCAACTTACGGCGTGCCAATCAGTAGATTCGTGAAATGTATTTTCCCTTGGGCGAGGATTAGGGGGCTCCTCGAGAATCACGCTACTGAATGATCACGCCATCAAGGAAGAAGGTCTGTGGCTTGCCATCCGAGCTCGTAGTAAAGTAGAGGGCCGACTTGATACGGGTAAGATTTTTGCCAGTGAGATCGATTTTGAATTGTTGCCATTCGCCGGTGAGGGTGAGATCTTTTTTTCCGCTGAAAGTATCGTGGTAACGCTTATCGTTTCCGATGTTTCCGATGCCGATGCTAACTTTCTCGCCTCCTTCTGCGCCGCGCGCCCAGAAACTAAGTTTGGATGCGCCGGTGAGATCAAAGCCGCCGGGAGTATCACCCCAATCACCAGCGGGGTGCTGCCATACCACACCTGCCCAGCCGGATTCGCTTTGAAAGCTAATCTTAGTGCACTCTTTCCCGACTTTCGGATTCTCGGTCGAGGCTTCGTCCATTCTTAGTTGAGCTGTGTTGCCCATCCAGCCACTCGCAGCCCAGGGCCCATTTTGTGAAGCACCGGTAATTTCCACGGGAGTGTCGAGCGATTCAGCCGGAATGGGCTTACGCTCACCTTTGATTTTGATGGAAATATTACCGGTCGCAGCAGAGCCCTTACCATCTCGGATAAAGGCGTAGATGCGGTAAGTGCCACCGCCTTTGGGAAGTTTAATCTTAGCTTGTTCGCCCGTTGTTCCGGGAAGGATTGCTTTAGGGAACTTTGGTGGGGCCACGCGGAAATCTCCACCTTCAGCCACTTCCTTCCAGTCTTCAGTAAGGATCCATTGCACATCAAGCGGGTCGTTTTCGGGATCGGTGGCTTTGAGGTTTACAGTGATAGTCGATCCGGGATCGAGCTCTTCATTTGGCTGCCCGAGCTCAAGTGACTCGATGACAGGGCAGAGATTTTTGGCGGCTTTGCCAGTCCAAAGCTGAGTGAGCTCATCGACCGAAGCTGTTTTTTCACCGGTCGAGAGGAGCATACCAAACCAAGTCGCAGAGGCCTCTTGTTTTGTCCCCCACATGAAGGCAAAGCTACCGAGACAGAGCGGGTCAGCGGTGAAAGCTTCGTATGATTTACGATAAGCAGCAGCTTTCTGGGTGCTCGTGATTTCGTCTGGCATATCCCATTTATTTTTAGGTCGCTCCCAAGTTCCTGCAGGGCCGAACTCAGTGATGAGGTAAGGTTTCACTCCGCCGCCGTCGCGATAGCGCTTGGGAAGCGAAGGTCCGCCACCGTAGGAATTGATTCCGTGAATATCGACGCTTGGGCAGAAGCGATTGAGCCCGTCGATCTGCTTTTTCCCGATCTCAGCCGTGACCGTCATGATAGGATGGTGTGGGTCGATCTGCTTTACCTTACGAGCTAGATATTCGATCTGAGTATAAATAGCGGGGTTGGAAGATTTTTCGAATCCTTCCATTTCGTTTCCGAGCCCCCAAAGAAGGAGGGCTGGGTGATCTTTGTATTTTTTAACAGCCGCGAAGAGACTCTCGGCTTGGTTCACATTAGAGTCCCAATCATTGTAGCTGAAGCCATGGCGTTCGTGGCCAAGCCAGAAGCCGAGGGCTACTTTGATTCCTTTGGTATGGGCATCGTCGAGAATGGCTTGGGTGTTTTTATCGATACCCCAAGTTCTTACCGAATTTCCACCGCTTGCCTTAAGTTTTCCTAAATCCCCATCGCCACCTACGCCATGAACCTGAAAGGGTTCACCTTCGACGAGCAAGGTGGCTTTTCCACCTATTTTCTGGATGGTGACTTTTTCGGCTGGAAGCGAAACAGAAAGCAGAAAAAAGCAAGAGAGGATGGGAAAGGCTTTCATAGGGCGATGCATAAAATTGCATGCCCAGATCAGGCGGTCAAATGATTATCGTTGGCACCCCCAATAGCAGAGTTGTTATTATGGCGGGAGAGAGTTGAAAAATTGCGACCGTTTCTATCACGGCTGTCTCAGAAGATTAAAAGCGTTACTGGGTGAAGTTGTGCTTCAGCCAGTAATGGTTACGTAGATTCCAATAGGGCCACAAAACGCTGTTAGCTTTGTGTGACTTTCTAAAGTGGAGGAAGACTACCCTTCGACTCTAAAGAACAAATATTTTTGGTTCTTAATCCCCTCAAAAAGTGAAAACGTAACGGTGATTTGTGATGGATCCCCGGGTTTTTCATCACTCTCGCTAAGGACTTCGTCATCCAATTCATTACTCCAGTCTATGAGGTCAGTGGAGTATTTAACTCGGTAAGAGGAGGAGTTAGTTTTAGGCCAAGTTAAAGTCAACTCTGATGTTTCAGGTAGATATTGAATCTCTGTAATGAGAAGTGTAACGGTCGAAGAAGGATTTACTTCCACGACAAGATTATCAAATCGAGCAAATCCGTTTGTGTCACCTCCTTCACCGGCCTGTCCTGCAAAAACTAGAAAAAGTTTTTTTCCAGCATCGTCAGCTGTGGCGATGTAGACCCCATCATGATTGACAGTTTCGTAGGTGTTATTGGTCGTGCTTAGTCCAGAGAGGTCGACCACTAGAGGGGTGGCATTGCCTTCTATCGTATCATCATCTGTCGTGAAAAGAGTGACGGTGACATTGTCTAAAGCGTCGTTCCAATTGTAGGCATCGCGCCATTCATATTGGATATCAAACTCATCACCCGCTTTAATGGTGTAGCCGTCAGGGCCGAATTCGGATCCAAAATTACGATCGCCACTTAGGGATAAGACGGCATTGCGAGTGCTATCTGGAGAAGTTAAATTCGTCCGGGTGCATTGCATGGTTTGAGCGCCAGCCACATTGACCCAGTCGGGAGTTGATTGAAAGTTATCGTCAGTTGTGTCTCCGTCTGCATTACCAGCATTTAGATTCCCGTTCAGGATATCTCCCCCAATGAGGATTGTTGCCTGTGCGGGATTTAAAGATCCCAAAATGATTCCGATTTTTGCGATGCTAAGAAGAGCCCTGAATTCAAAAGACTCATTCTTGGATCTGGATAGTTTTTTTATGATCAAATGGGAGGAGGTGCTTGTTTTTAGGCTTTCTGAGTTAAAGGAAATAGCAAAAAGCGACTCGCTTTGAGAAGAAAAAATACCCACTGAGCCAATCTTATCCTTCTTAAGGATAAGGATCTGAAGATTCATGTATAAACTTAAATTTAGGGATGTGAGCGTAATAACAGGTTGGACCTCGACTTAAACCATCTCTAGGTTGTCGGGGATGAAGCTGGGAAAGATCGAAAATATTTCTGGGATTAAATTGGGAATTCTTGGGACTCACCTTGGTGTTCTTGAGGCTTTAGTTCCAAACGGGGAGGGTTTGCTCCCACGAGATGAAGATGGAGAATTTGTCGTGGTTTCCGGAACAAAGAAACTTCTAGAGCTTTCCCCCGTTAGAGTTGATCTCATTCAACTCCTTTCATTTGGAAACACCTTGCCTTCGGAGAAAGATGCGCTAATTGCGCATCTCCGTGAACTGAATATCGAGCCCCAATTAGGAGCAGCTCTTCGGAGGCCTGTCAGAGGATGAAGATGAGGCCGTTGCCCAGCTGCTCCACAATATTGAGGCTGCTAAACGTAATCATACAACTGAAATCAATTCTACTTCAATTGAGCCATGGATGGAGGGAACATCTCCTTCTGACGACAATGATTTCCAAGATAGAGTCAAACAGAATATCAAACTCCACCTTCGAGCATTCCAAGAGGCAGATCTTGCAAATTCATGTGTTAAGAACTGGAACCTCGAATTTTTACGCCCTGGAGAATTTGCGACATTCACTTCACTTGAGAAAATTCGACCAATTCTTGATGGTTTGAATGAAAAAGTTGGTCGTCCATTTTTCAGGGCGCTCATCGACGCCGCGCACTGTGGGGACTCTGGACTCTCGATGGCTGAAAATGAACAAATTATTTTTGAAATGGGAGCGAATGATCAGATCGGACCATTTCATTGTTCTGCGCCTACAACTCGTGGATGCCTTTCTTCTGACGATGGTTGGGTAAGTGCGCTCCTTAGGGCCAACGCGGAAACTGGGAAACTCCCTAGCGCGTTCGTTGAGTTATTCCGCCATGACGACCAAGCTTTTGCCGAGCTTCGCGAGCTGGTGCCTGGTCATGGAGTCGATACCACGATGGGGCGAACTTATATTGAGGTGGTGGTCGATGGGCTTGTTGACACGGTCCGACGTCTTAACAACCTTAAAAATCGTGGGGTAATTTAAGCGATACATCTACAATTTTGGTTCTCCCATCGCGGGGGATATGAAGGACTCCTAAAGTGGGGGGGTAACCCTAAATTAACGGGGCTTAAACTGACCTCGCTACTGGGAATTTACTCTCATCAAAAGGGGAAGTTGATACTGGGCCGATCACATAGCGGTGGGAAGGGAGATCCTATTGATTAATGAATCTTATTTTGGCGATGTTCTTAATTCGACCTTGAGACGGACAAAGAGCTGAGTTCCGGTTTCGGTGGAAGGTCGGAGGGACCATATGAAGCGGGCGTTGCCGTTGCCGAGGTTTTCTTCCTTGCTCAACTCGAGAAGTCCATCAGCGCTGACCCAGGTTTGAAGGTCAGAGGAAGTTTGAAGGGCAACAATGGTGTCATCGGCACTGAGGTTTCGCTGTAAGACGAAGGTGAGATTATTTTGCGAACCAGTGAGATCGTAAATGTTGTTGGCTTGATTGTGAGCGGAATCGTCAGTGCCGAGAGCGTATTCGAGGAGAGCAGTCATGCCATCGGAATCCAAGTCGGCGGTAGGGTCTCCAGTGAAGAAAAGGGCGTCGCTAGTAGTGGGGTTACCTCCTCTGGCGGCGCTGGAGCGCCAGGAGGTCGAGAGTTGAGGGTCAGGGTTTTTGTCGGGAGCGATAAGCACAAGGGTTAAGCCTGTGCCGTCGGGGCTGGTCGGCCAAGGGAGTTTGTCGTTGTAGCGGAAGTCCTTGATAGTGCTTCCGTCAGCGGCGAGGAGGGTGATGTTTTCGCCGGTGTTGGAGAGGTCGCCAATGAATTCTCCGGCGATGGGAATTCCAGGATATTCGATGGCAAAGTCAGCGGATTTTCCAACGAGCACAATCCGCTCTTCCGGGGCGAGAATAGGGATGGAGAGGGTGCTATTTTGATCAAAGTTAAAAGTATCTCCGCGGATGAATTCTACTCCGCTAAGATCGATAGCATTATTGCCAATATTCATGAGTTCGATGAACTCCACGGCATCGTCGTCGCTTTGTGGATGGTAGTTGAGTTCAGAAATGACGAGGTTAGTGCTGTCGGCGGGAATAGCGTCGACAAAAAAGGAGGCCTCATTGAGTGCGCTCCAAGTTGCTCCTGACAAGACGCGTGCTTTGGCGTGAGTCGAGGATACAATCACGGGGCTTATGTTCGGGTTATATTTGAGTGCGCTTGCGGAAATGTTCGGGCTCGTGATGGTGAAATCACGGGGGTCGCTTCCGTCGAGCGTGTAATAGATCGTGCCAGCGGGTGCGGTCATGGTAAGCTGAAGACCTGTGCTCACATTTCCTCCGTGTTGGCTAAAGCTTGGTGCTGTAACCGACGGGTAGAGGTCTTGTGACTGAAATTGGTTGAGGACGGTGGCAGTACGGTTGGGGAGATAGGTGTTTTTCTGATAGTCGATTTCGGTCTGCCATCGCGTCATTCCAACTGGGTTGGCCTGTTGCGCATCTCCCCAACGAGCAGACTCGGCGATCAGTGGCAATTCAAGAGTGTTGATCCATTTGTCGAGTTCGTTGGCGACGCTGCTCGGGGTGAGCACGCCGTTGTTGAAAAAGTGTCTGTGAATGCGGTCCGCGAAGCGCAGACGATACTCAGCATTGTCTCGGAGCTTTTTGTGGAGGCGAGTAGTCCGGTTTGCGAAATTCTTGTTGGTTTGATTATCAGAGGCACCGCGGAAGGTACGTTCAGAGTCCCATACGAAGATGCGCCAGCGGTCATTGCCTGTTTTTCTCCGCGCTGCCTGGAAGTTGTTATCATCCCAGTCGGTATTGCCATCGTAGAAGTTGACGAGGAGGTAATCGATCAGGTTGTCGATATCGATCAGTTGTTCCATCGCGGCATATTCTGTTGTTCCGGCGAGCCCGGCTTCAGCCTGGGTGAGCATGGCATTCCAGGCGGCAAGATCACCGTCGATCGCTTCCATGCCATTTGTCCGTGAAGATTTGATGACGTCCCAATCCTCTTTCGCGCCGCCGAATCGCTGCGCCATCGAGTTGTCTTCATTACGATCGAGAGTGTGGAAGAGGCCCCAGTAGATTCCGTTAAGGTAAAGATGAACGTGTTCTTGGAAATTGGCCGGGCGATCCATCGCAAGTTGGAGACTGCGGGCGAGTTGGTCTCGAATATAGAGCGCTTCATTACGTGAGCTCTGAGTTGGGTGAAACCATGAATCGCCATTCTGTCCACGGAGGAGGTAGCTATTGACCTTGTCTGGCCAGGCATCGTTTCCAAAAACTGGGAAGTCGAGTTCAGAGGGGCCATAGGCCGAGCGGAAGACGAGACGGAGATTGTGTTTCGGGCGGGAGGTCCAGCGGCTGGCATTCCCGAAGACGCGCATCCCGCAGTCAATCTGTAGTTCTTGGCCGTGTGGGAATCCAAAGAATTCCGCTGAGCAGGCGCGTTCCCAAGGGAAACCGCGGGCGATGGTCGAGTTTGCATAAATGCCCCCGGTAGCGGGGTTAGTATTGTTGTTGAAAAGATCGTCGATGGGCATGGCAACTGAGATTGTTGGAAGAGCCATGAGGGCATCGATAATATCTTTGTCAGGAGCAACGCTTGAAGTCATGGCATAGTCAGCGCTTGTGCCGGGTTGCCAGATGGAAGGGTAACCAGAAGGGGAGGAGGGTTGGTTGATGATGTCATCAAGGAAGAGGTAGGTGACCGTGGTGATTTTTCGCGGTGTTTCTCCGGGGCGAAAAGCAGCAGCTCGGAGGATGGTTGTAGATTTGATGGGAATCGGAGTGCTGTAAACCGTTCCCGTGGACGCGGTGGGGGGAGATCCGTTCGTCGTGTAGCGAATGGCTAGAGCGGAATCGGAGCTGCTGAGTCCGACCAAAAATGGGGCGTCGTAGAATCCGCGCGGGATATCGGCTAGAACTTCTTCTTCAACGAAACCGCTGAAAGTCGTGGTGCCGTTTTCTGCGTCCGGCGTAGATTCGGAAAAGTAACCCGAGCTGTTATCTGCGAGACGACCATAGGAGCTGCCCACATACTGGGGAGGGTAGGATGGAGCAATCTCATCGTGGATGGTCAAGCCATTGGGCTCGACAAGAGCGAGATATTCCCCATTTGAGGAGAGCTTAAAATTGGTGTGCAGTTGATTCCCTGAAACTGCGCGATTTTTGTCAGAAGCAAAGACGAGCATGAGTTCCATTTCCTCCAATCTCGATGGAGGGAAAGCTCCATTTCGTGAGGTTGGAGGGATCGTCGGTGAGATAGAAGTCGTCCAGGTTGATTGCCTGCGCGTTAGGGTTGAAAATCTCGATCCAGTCTGCGCGCTTTTCGTTTCCGTTATCGATGCCCGTTACGTTGTCCGTCACGATTTCGTTGAGGACGAGCGGCAGGCTCGTCGACGTAAATGGTCACGGATTCGGTAGCGGTTCCGCTAGGGGTGGTGGCAGAGAGAGTGTAGGCAGTTGTGACGACCGGAGAGACCCTGAGGTTGCCGATCCCATTTGTAGTGAAAGGCAGGACATCACCAATATCTTGACTGATGGACAGTGCGGTGACTTCAGGAGCAATGTCCCACGAGAGTGTGGCGCTGTCGCCGCTTGCAATGCTTACCGGTGCTCCAGTGAAGGAGTTTAAGAGGGGCGAGGTTTCCATCGCCGCAACGTGCTCTGCGATACGTGAGGCTGGGACAGCATGAGTGTAGAAGGCCACTTCGTCGATTGTCCCGTCGAAGTAATTTCCATTGAGGTTCTTATGAATTCCAATGAAGAAACCTCCGTTCGATGACTCTGGGTTGACCGTGCCCGAGGCCGTGGCGACTCCGTCGATATACCAGGTCCACTTGTTGGTAGAGTCATCGTAGACGAGAGCTCCGTGATGCACTTTTTCCACGACCGCTGAAGTTCCGCTGCTCCTTGTGGCACCGCCAAGGAAACTGCGAATGTCATTATTACTTGAAGAAATGAAAAAGAGCGTGCGCCCTTTGCCTCCGTCTTGTTGGACGACCGCTTGTTGGGAAGTGGCGTCGGTTTTGAAAAGCGCCTCGATCGTGAAACTTGTGAGAGCGGGATTAAAAAGTGGTGGAGTGAGGATGCGTGACTTGCTTGTCGAGCTACCGCTAAATTCTGCAGCGGTATCGGCTTCTTCTGTGAGCCCGGTGACTCCTAGAGTTGGGAAAGCTGTTCCAACGAAGGTGGCGTGGTTCCCGTTGGGAGAGGAATCGAGTGCGACTGTGGCTCCCGAAGTTTCGCTGAGTCGGTAAAAAGCCACCGGGTTATCCGCGAGAACCTCTACGGAGTAGGGCGCAGCGGAAGCGGCGATAGGAGCCAATAAAAGAAGGAGAGATTGGCAACTATTGGGAACTTTCACTGTAAGGAATTTTCTTTTGGCGTAAAGGGAAGGTGTTGCTGGGTCGCAACGAGATCAAAAAATACAAACTCCCAGTAAAGTTATAGCCCTATCTTATGCTCTGCAATTTTTGTTCTAAAAAATCAGCGACTCGTTCGAAGGGGTCAAAACCGAATGCTTCTCCGATAGGCTTGCGGAGATTCGAGTTGGCGTTGATGTCATAGAAGACACGGCGACCATCTGGCGTTTCAAGATATTCGATTCCTGCAACATCCATCTTGGCGCTTTTGACAATCTGCTTTCCTGCTTTGAGAGCTTCAGCTGGAAGATCGAGGTAGGGATAGAATTCAACCGGTTTGGCGTCAGTTTCCTGAGGGCCGGGAATGGCGCAGGCTCCTTCTTTACCGGCCTCGACTGGATTACAGGCTTCGGAAGGGCATAGATTGAAGCGGCCATGGGTGACGATTCGCATCGCATAGAGAAGTTCCTCTCCGAGAAACTCCATGCGGACGATACCAACCTCTGCATCATGAGGAAGATATTCCTGTAAGAGTAAGAGTTGGTCGGGCTCCCAAAGGTTGGGATTCTTGGCGAGCAGCTCGCGGAGTTCGTCGAGGGAGTCGAGTTGATTCATGCGAGCACCGCTGCCACCTTGTTCTGGCTTTAGCATTGCCGGGAAAGATAAGTCATTCCGGCCTGCCAAGGCCTCGGCGTCATTGAAAATGATAGAGCGCGGGTGATCGATCTCGAGTTCGTTGAGCTTAGCGATTTGCGCGCTCTTTGAGAGTTCGAAGGAAAAGACATCGATGCCATTGAGAACTTCAGCTCCCTGTATTTGAAGGTTCTTGAGTAAGGCTAGCGTGAATGGAACGACCCTCAGGCGGCCTCGGACGTAGGCACTCGGGCTTGCTTGGTTAAAGTAGAGTCGAGCTTTGGGAAGATCATGTCCACCAAAGGCCGCAGATTTAAGATCATATTTTTCATAAGCAATCCCACGTTGGTCGAGGACATCGAAGAGTGGTTGTTGCCAGGCCTCATTTTCAAAGAGGACGACGAGATCTAGAGCGGCTGCCATAAGAGCCGGACAATTGGCGATTTGAGGTGAAAGTCGATCTCGATTTCCTTGTTTTTGAAAGTCCCGGAACGGCGAGTGATATGCGAGATAAGAGATGGAGAGGAATTTGCTTTTGGCGGAGAGGGAAGCCGGGGCTGTGGTTGAGAGTGGCTTAGTCCAATGCTAGCTCGACTTGTTTTTGGAAAAGCTCCAAATCGGGATCATCGACGTCCTTCATCCAGTGCCATAGGGACTTGGTCATTGCGCTGACTCGACCGGATTGCTTGCCGCCGGGTTCATCGAGCAGGTTTTTCAGGCAATAGGGGTCTTTTCGTAGGTCGTAGAGTTCCTCACGGGTGCGATGGAGGTAGAAATCGGCGCGGGCGCGGATCTTCGGGTCGTCGGCGTTCTTCATCGCCTTGAAAGTGAGGCCGCTCATCGACTCGTTGCGGAACTGTGTCTTACCGTCCGACCAGCCGTTCCAGATATAAAGGAAATTGCCGTCATTGACGGCGCGCATCGGCAGGTGCTTCCGGGAGTAGGGGCGCTCATGGAAGGTAAAGACCCGATTACGATTTGCTTGTTTGAGCCCCTTCATAAGAGGGAGCAGGGAAAGGCCGTTGGCGCCTTCCAGATTCTCGATACCGGCGGCTGCGAGGAAGGTCGGAGCAACGTCGATGGTGCTGATGAAATTCTTCTTGTCGGTTGATCCGGATTCGATGTGGCCGGGCCAGCGCAGGATGAAGGGGGTGATGTTGGAGGCGAGGTAGCAGTTGGTCTTCGCGTAGGGCAGGGGCATGCCGTGGTCGCTCAGGAAGAGGACCAAGGTGTTGTCGGCTTGGCCGCTTTTTTCCAACTCATCGAGGACTGCTCCAACCACCTGATCGGCACGAGCGACGGATTGAAAATAGGTTGCCAATTCGGTTCGGATTTCGGGAAGATCTGGAAGGAAGCCGGGCACCGGAACTTGTTTTGGATCGATCTTTCGTGGGAACGGGATCTTTTTGAAGGAATCGCCCTTCGCCCCGGCAAAGGGACGGTGCGGGTCGGCCGCGTTGGCCATGATAAAGAATGGTTTGTCGGCGTCATTGGCTTCTTCGATTGAAGCACGGACAGCCTTGGCATAGGCGCTGGCACTGCGGCCTCCGCCGAGATCTTTTTGTTTGTCGATTCGGTGGAAGGCTTTGTGACGAGAGGGCACCACGTGGATTTCCTTGCCGATCAGACTGTTGTAATAGCCGGCCTTATCAAGCGCCTCGGGGAGGCTGGGCACTTCAGGGTTAATTTTGTCGAACCCGAGTGCGCCGCTGGTTTGCGGATAGCGGCCGGTCATCAGGACAGCACGACAAGGCATACAGATCGCGACGTTCACGAAGCCACGGTCGAAGCGAATGCCTTCAGCGGCAAGTCGGTCGATGTTTGGAGTGATATTCTTGATTGAGCAGCCGTAGGAGCCAATCGAGTCACGATTCATATCATCGACGGTGATCAGGAGAAGGTTCGGTTTCGCGGCGAGAGAGGTGAAGTAAGCAAAGAAGAGTAGAAAACGCATAAGTTATGAAATTTGGATAGAAAACCGTCTGCCTTTATTATCAGGTCTGGCCGAGGTATCGGGAGTCAAAGGAGGGAATTTAAAATAGTGTCTGCCCACCCTGCAATAGCCGAATTCTAATGCAAACCTGATCAAGGATTATCTTTGTGGGAAGAGTTCTTCCGTCCTGAGCATCCGTCGTTTAATGATTATCGAAAAGTCAGATTGCTTTGGGCTCTGCGATTTTGTTAACCTTGTGTAATGAAAGACATCTGTTCTTCTCTTCTTTCCGCAGTCTGTCTGGGAACCGCTGCTCTAAGTGCCTTTCTCACTGGCGCTGCTTCATCGGAAACTGTCAGTGTGAGTGCTCTGGCTGATCTCGGGGAGCCTTCCGAGACTGTCAATACGATCGGGCAGAGCCCGACGTATCAAAATCGGACTGTTGGTGGAGTTGAGGCGGTTACTACAAAGGACGCTACCTTCGCGGTCTCGATTGATTTCAACGCAGGTGATAGTGCAACTAACGGAGTCATCTGGGAGAGCGGTGGAGCAACAATTGGAACAAGCGTTTCCTATAATCAAGCTGCAGCTACTTTGAGCGTGCACCACTCAACTAATAGTGGAAATGCCTTGGGAGTG
This sequence comes from Akkermansiaceae bacterium, assembly GCA_905181965.1. Taxonomy (GTDB): domain Bacteria; phylum Verrucomicrobiota; class Verrucomicrobiia; order Verrucomicrobiales; family Akkermansiaceae; genus SW10. Next base: position 136,760 of record CAJIZY010000003.1, on the reverse strand, counting down.
GTAACTCATCAACTTACAGATGCGCAAGTTTCAGGGGGAGAGGTCGAAGTTGTGTGGGCATACGATGCCAGCGAAATCGAATGGGAGCTCTTTGTTGATGGAGCCAGTAGTGGAACCACTGTCGATACGACTGAAGTTGCCAGAACTCAGAATAACTGGAGTGGAGCAAACGCGGCTGGGTTTGGTATCTTCGGAGGAAACTTTGCTGCAGGAAATGGTGATAATACGAACCTCGCAGCGATTGCTAACCTTGGAGACACCGCAACGATCAACCTAGACACAGGACTCCGTTTTTGGGCAGGAATAGACACAGCTCTTTCCAAGCCAACGGAGAAGCCCGAACTCCAGATTGCGACGGTGACGGTTGCTGAAGATGGAATGACGATCACTTGGAATGGGCAGGATGGAGAGATTTACCAAGTTTGGCGGTCTTCTGATCTGGAGACTTGGGTCGAACTGGATGATAGCATAATAGCGGGCCCCGAGGGGGGCAGCTATCTTGTCGAAGGAGAGGGATTGATCGTAGGACGAATGTTTCTACAAGTTCGCCGATTTGAGTAGGGCGGTAATGCGTAGCGTTGATTCCCTTGATTGGGCGTCGTCGGATTTTCTTTTCGTAAAGTCAGCTCAGGGTGCTTTTAGCACCAAAGAAGATGTTAGAGAGAGGAAGGTGTGGAAAAAAGAGCGGGATGAGCGCATGTTATATCACCTTCATCATCAGTTCCTCCACCAAGACGATACCGCTATCTGAGGCTATTAGTTTAGCTGAAAGAGCCGTCATTTTTGGGGCCTAATTAATTTGAAGATCCCCTTAAGTAAACTCTGAAGGGCGGCTAAAAGACTCTTCCGTTCATTTATATTTAAGAGTAAGTTCCAGCCTAAAACGATATTGGTCATTAAAGTAGCTGCGACGACCAAAGAAAGCCTCCCTAGCGACGCATCTAAAAATAACTGACTCATTCGCCCAGTAAAGACGCTTACGATAATTAGGAAAATTAGGGGGAGAAACACCTCTTTGATCCAGATGGATGGCAAAAATTGGACTAAACGCTTAGCCCAAAATACTCTGCCAATTGAGCATAGCGACATGGTAATAAGATAAGCCCAGCAAACGGATATTGGCCCTAAGCCAAGATGTAAAAACAACCAAGCCACTGGAAGGGTTAGTAGTAGGAAGCCGCCCAGCATAATTTGATATCCGGCTATTTTTCCCCGAGCTGAAACAGCCAACATTTGTCCCACAGTCAAGCGATCGATTATAAAAGTACACAAAATTAAGGATGTCATGCCGCTTGCATATACGGGTGGCTGAACTAGCCACAAATCTAGGACGTATTCAATTTCTAGAATGAGCGGGATTGCAAATAACAAGGTTAAATAAGCGCCAAACTTGGAAGCTCGGTTTGCTTGTATAAGCATTCTTTCTCGATCTCCTCGTCCTTCATTTGTATTAATTTCAGGGCTAAACGCTCCTATTAATGAACTCGATAATTGCTGCGTGGAAGACGATACTGTGTTGCCGATTGTGTATGACGCATTTACCCCCGGCGTGCTGACCGGGTTGAAGTAACGATTCAATAAGATTGCAATTCCTTGGCCTCTCAGGAGCTGACCTAATCCGCCAAATAGATTCCATCCTGAAAAACTGAGTAATTTCCTAAAACGCACCCAATCTAACCAAAGGTTCAACTGGATGCGACATTCCTCATATTTTTTGTAAGCACGCCCGATTTGCATCAAGACGAGTGAAGAAGAAATCGCAACTGAACAAATCGAGAAGAACAGCCAACGATCTCCAGAATAGTGCCAGACAATATAGGCCAAGATGAAATTTGCGACACTTCCCGCGATCCCCCAAATCGCCATTTCTGCAATATCTTGCTTAGCAATAAACATCGCGCGAAATGGGGCAAAGCTCATGCTTATAAATGCTAATATCAAAGATAAACGAAAGACCCAGTGCGCGGTAACTAACCGATGATCGGGAATCTTTATAAAATGGTCTAGAGCCCATTCTCCGATTGGCCAACCAATCGAGATTAAAGCTAAGGGTGCTACTATGTGTAGAAATAAGCTGACATTGAACCAGCGTTGGGTCTCACCTTCGTCGTCCTTACCAATCGAAAAAGCAAGGAAACGTGCAGCGGCATTGGCCAAAATATTATTTAGGAATTCTACAAATCCGATTAGCGCCCCGACCACAGCCATCAGACCAAAATCTACTTGTCCCAGACCCTCAAGAATCCAACGACTGCTTAAAAGCCCCAATGCGACCGCAAAAATACTGCGACAGTATGTGACGCTTGTATTTATCAATAGACGTTTAGAAGCTAACATCTGACTTTAAAAACCTGCATTAAATTTTCAGGTGAGGCAAGTGCGGCGAATAACGAAGTCAGTTATGCTCTTTTCCTTACTTCTCATCGATCGTTTTGCTTCAGCTCTATGACGTCGACCCGTATTTCGCCGAGAGGTATCGACCCATTTTGCTATTTGGCCATCACCGATCACCACAGAAACTATCGAGATTTCAATCAACAATTCTGATCTCGTGTTCGCATTTTCTGAGTGTCACTAAATGGAAAAATCGAACCACTCTTAATATTTTCAAGATATGTCTATGGTCTGACGATTTATTTGAAATCCAAATCAAGGATTTTTTAGAAAAATACGCAGGTGACGTTCTGAAAAGGCTTTCAGCTAAGCGCAACAATGGGAAGCAGAAAGCTCTCCAGACAGAGCCACAATTTGGAATCTTTAAGTCTTGATGCTCTCTTGCCCAATCCAAACGCTCCGTGACTGGATTGGAAATAAACTCTTTCTGAGGAAACAAAAATGTCGCTGAAATAATAATACAATCTCGGCGCTCTGAAAATAGGCTTTTTCGAAACCCCATTTCCAGTTCAGAGACCTTTGCCTCGATACGCTCACCGTTACATAGATAACTTACGCTTTTGAGGTATCTGCTGATAAAAATGCCCTCAGTTTTCCCACCGCCAGCATTCATGGCAACTGCTCCTCCAACGGTCGCAGGAACAGATGCCAGATTAAATGGCCCTTCTCTCCCCTCAGAGTAGAGATACCGGAGAAGTTTTGGGACATTCGTTGACGAACTGACTTCAAAAAGATCCTCTCCTGCCGGTCTGATGAAGTCAGGCAAGCAGTTTCGGAGAATTACAGTAGAAATCTTTTTCTTTCGGAAATATGTGTTTGAGCCATTACCCAATGTGTAACACCTAAGGTTTTTACTCTGTGCATATTTTATCGCCTCATAATAATCTTCAGCCGATTTTATATCGATAACATTAGCAAATTCATGATCTGTCTTGTACCAGGAAAATTTTTTTGTTCTGATATTCAGTATCTTCATATCTTATTTTGGCTGTAGGAAACGGCCACGGAATTTGCTGTTTAAAAAGGGTAGTTCAGTTGCTGACAACAACACCCGTGGAAGTTACAAAAATGGGGTGAATAATTTCGAAGAGCGTGGGCATGGTTGTCCTTGGTTCTATGTCAGCTTGCTGGTTGCGTTGTTTCTTGTGATGCGCTTTTAGTTTACGGTCTAGAATGTTCCTTCAGGTTACCTTTCTTAATTACTGTATGATTGCGAGGAAATAAGCAATCGACTTGCTTCTTCATATCTGTCTTATCCGGGAGTTAAGTGATTTTGGCTACGATAGCTGCTAAGGCTGTTACTTTGGCTCACGGGATATAAAGAGGGATCTTCTTGCCCAGAGCGGTTTGGCGGAAAAGGTGAGGACTCGTTCACGGGGCATTCATCTTCAGTCAGTATTCTTCGGTTTTCAGTCCCATGAAAGCACTCTATTTCCTCTCAAACCGATCAATAATCCCGATCGTTCTCGCTGCAACCTCCCTCCCTCTGCTCCCGGTATTCGGAAAGGAGACAAAGGCCTCCCCTGATCAGGATAAATCCAACGACTTCTGGAATTCCGTTTACGAAGACAATCACGTCGTGGAAATCGATATTTCCCTCACCAAGGAAGCCTGGGAGTCCATGCAACCTGCTCAAAACGAACGAGGAAGAGGTGGCTCGCCGCGAGGAGGAGTTCTTCCCGACGGCCCGCCACGTGGTCGGTCCCGGCGCCCTGATGGGCCACCTCCCGGTGGTGGTGGGAGAAGAGGTGGAGCTGGAACGAGCTTCGAATATGTCAAAGCAGACATCACGATTGATGGCGAAAAATTTGGAGACGCCGGTCTTCGATTTAAAGGAAACTCTTCTTACCGCTTCTCTTCCGATGGATTCAAAAGACCTCTGAAAATCGACACCAACCGCTTTGTCACCGGACAAAAACTTCACGGCCGGACCAAATTCAATTTGTCGAACTCCTATTTAGATCCCGCCTTCATGAAGGAGAAGCTCGCTTACGAGGTCTACCAAGCAGCTGGAATCCCGACACCGGGCTCGGGTTGGGCCAAGGTGAGCCTTTCCATTGAGGGTGAACTAAAGAAAAAAAATCTGGGCATCTATGTTTTGATCGAGCAGGTGGATGAAAGCTATCTGGAGCGCAAGTACGGTGAAAAATCGAAGGATAGCCTCCTCATGAAACCTGAGAGCTCTCCTAATTGGCAACACCCCGGTGAAGAGATCGAACAATATAAGGAGGTTTTCAACATCAAGGAAGGGGAAGATAATAAGGAGCAGATCACCCAATTCGGTGACTTTCTCAGACTCATTGGGGAGGTGTCCGGCACTGAGTTTTTCAACCAGATTGGCGAAAAAATGGAGCGGCAGCGCAAAGGCTACCTCGCCGCCACTAGCCTCCTCGCCAGTTTAGACAGCTACATTGGAGCACCTCACAATTACTATTTGATGGTTGATCAGGCCGATAATAGGGTCCGTCTTTTTCCATGGGATGTTAACGAGGCTTTTGGAACCTTCACCATGGGGACGACTCCCGAGAAGCTCGCCGAGTGGGATATCACGCGGCCTTGGACCTCTAATATCCCTCTCTTGGAACGTCTCTTTACTCACAAGGATTTTTCCAAGCTCTACCGAGAAAAGTTGAACGAACTCATGCTGGGTTCCTTCACTGAGAAAAATCTTTATGAGCGAGTAGATATTTTCACTAAGGCCCTCAAACCGTATCTTAACAAAAAAGAGCAATTAGCATTTCGTATGGGGATTGAAGGCGATAGCTCCGGAAAGAACTCCGCTGTTGAGCGCGATATATTTGCCATTAAGCCCTTTATTAAACGGCGTATCAGGTCCGTCAAAGCTCAGCTCGCAGGGAAGAGCAAAGGAGTGAAAATCGAGGGTCGCGGTGGTCGCCCCCTGCGTCGTCAGGCGCCCCGGGAAGAGTCAAGACCACCCAAAGATTAATATTGTGCTTTAGCAGGATGGGCTTCGCGCGCACTTTATGATGACATTAAAAGCAGGATTTTTTTGGTGGGATCGTTTGGACTTCACCTTTGAATCTCGTCCCGCTCTGGCAAAATTTATCGTTCATCACAACTTAAAGCGACGCTCCTAAGGCCCCAACCACTCGGCCAAAACTAAGACCTATGAAAAATTTTAATCTAAATACAGTTGTCAGCTGCCTAGCTTCTGGTGGAACACCACAAGGTCTAAAGAGGTATTGCCTAGGCATATTGTTCCTCTTCCTTCCTGCCGCTCTCTCCGCTGATCCGCGCCTCTCATCTTGGTCCACTGATAATTCTGGCCAATACGCTCGACTCTACGAGACGAAAGAAGCCGAAGCGTCAAACCAATCTGTCGTCACTTGGTTTCGGGGAAGAGGAAATCAAAGCTTACCGACCTATGCCGATATTCATGAGATTTCTTATTCAAATGATTGGGTCTATATCCGAACGACTGGGCTAGCTTCCCATTTGATGGGGCCATGGTATCTCAATGCCGCCAAAACCAATCTTTTTCCAAACTACCCAAGCAACCGTTCCATTCTTTACCGTATCCCTCGGACCCCGACTATCCCCACCAACAAAATAGGCACAAGTCTCGGAACGATCGGACGCTACGTCAATGGTGTCTCCATGTTTGATTCTCGGGATGCTTTTTCTTACTCGAACAGTAATTCTACAGACTCTAGGCCAAACAATGGCATCATCGGAGATGGCATCTGGAATCGCGATGCCTATGTCAATGAATCGGTCACTTTCGATGCAGGGAATGCTCACCAAGCCGGCCCTACCTACCACTACCACGCGAACCCTCCTGGCCTTCGCCACCAGCTTGGCGATAGCGTGGATCATGATTTCGAGACCAATACTTACACCGAAAATTTCAACTCCTACCACTCGCCCATTCTCGGTTGGGCTGCTGATGGCCTTCCGATCTACGGCCCCTATGCTGTGTCTGCCTCCCTTGATGATATGCTCATTTTAATGGTTTCAGGCTATCAGAAAAGCAATGGGACAAATGGAACCACGAATCTTGCCACTATGGGACGTGCCACACTTCCCGCTTGGGCTGCAACTTTTCAAAATCGAAATGCCAATCTTTCTGCCAATCAACAGGGCCCGCCTGTCAACAACGCCTACGTTCTTGGACGTTATATTGAAGACTACGACTTTCTAAATTCCGGCGACTTGGATCAGCACAATGGGCGCCGATGTGTGACCCCTGAATTCCCCGGTGGCACCTATGCTTACTTTATAACGATCGCAGCCGATGGCACTCCAGTGTTTCCCTATGCCATGGGGCGAGAATACTACGGCACTCCCGCCGGAGGAAACGTCAACTCTATCACTGAGCCTGTCACGCTCCTCTTTGAAGGCGGTGCAGAAAAGGGCTCCAGCATTGACACTATCCAGACTGGAGATGACGAGATCACCCTCACATGGCAGGCAGTGGAAGGTGGCTCCTACCAATTAGAAACATCATCTTCGCTCAGAGGCGGCAGCTGGAAGACCACCCTCTCCAGTGTCAATCCTGACCAGGATAAACTCGTTGTTGGCGATAAGACAGCTGTTCTTTCGAATAATTTTTACCGGGTCAAAAAGGCCGCTGTTGCGCCCTATGATGATAGTGGATTCGTTGATAATAATACCTTCACGACCACTTATACTTTCCGCTTCTCAGCTAATCCCCCTCTTCCAGAAAATATTAACTCTCTCAAGGTTGGGGGGCAAGATATCAGCCTCGCTAACATTTCATCGTACGATCGCTCCGTCGGTATTCTTACCCTCTGTTTTAATAGTGCCACCTTACCCGATGGCGACCATCAAGCTGTCATTAATAGCACGCATCTTTCAGAGAATTTCTTCTCTAGTGGAGGGGAAAAAAATATCCTCCTCCTGATTATCGATGATTGGGGGATTGACGCTTCTCCTTTCGATAATCCCACTGGGATAGCCCTCCCCAAACTTCCTAACATGGACGCCCTTGTGAGGCGAGGACTCCGCTTTACCCGATGCCACTCTCAGCCCCTCTGCTCCCCAACTCGCGCCACCATCCTCACTGGTCGCCACCCCTTTGAGCACACGGTTGGGAATCCCTCTGCTTCCTCGATTTTACCCACATCCGAGTTGACGCTGGCCGAAATTTTTACTGCCCAGAATTCTCGCTTCGAGATGGCTTCCTACGGGAAATGGCACTTAGGAGGAACTGTCAATGCGCCCTCAGTCCGTGGTGGATGGCCAGAATTTGCCGGGATCCGCCGAGGTGGTGTCACAAACTATACTCTTTGGGATAAACTAGAAAATGGAACCACCACTGAGGAAGTGACTAGCTACACTACCACTGACCAAGTGAATGAAGGAACCGATTTTATTGTCTCTCAAGGAACCAATCCGTGGTTTCTCTGGATGGCCTTTAATGCTCCCCACACCCCCTTCCATAGCCCTCCTTCTAATCTCGCGCCAGTGGGCGGGTATTCCACCAGTGGCTCCTCGAATAGCGATCAATACATTCGTGCTCTTGAAGCACTTGATACCGAGATTGGACGCCTTCTCACCGTCGTAGATCTTAACCGGACAAACGTTATCGTCATCGGAGACAATGGGACTCCCGGCCAAGTCGTCCAGGCTCCTTTTGGGAATGGACATGCCAAGGGCGATCTCTACCAAGGCGGAATTCATGTTCCACTTTTTGCGGTTGGTCCTGATATCCGTATCACTGGAGCGACTGACAAACTTGTCCACTGCGTAGATCTCTTCTCCACTATCCTCGACCTTGGAGGGATTGATAAAAGTGCCGCCACGGTTGGAGTTTCGACCCACTCTCAAAGCCTTCTCCCCATCTTTCATGGGATTGATACAGCGAGCAGGTGCGTTATCGCGGAGAAATTCGGCGACAATAATGGCAATGGCCGAGCCCTCATCTCCGATGTCCACCCAGACTACAAGCTCATCATCTTTGGAGATAAAGATGACATCAGCGACACGCCCATCTTTGAACTTTACAACCTTCCGAGCGATGCAAACGAGCAAACCAATCTTCTCCTTTCTCCTCTCAGTAATGAAGCTCAATCTGCTTACGATCACCTTCTTGCCAAAGATCTTGCTCTTGGTGGTGGATACTCTGACTCACCCGCAGGATCATTCGATACGATCTACATCGAGCTCCCCAACCGAACAGGCCCCACTAGCCCTCCCAATAACCTTTCCGTTAATCCGACCGCGATCATAATCGATGGGCAATCAGCCTCCTTTGTCGCTCGGGAAGACAGCTCTGGGACTGCTCAAAGATACTGGGTAAAATGTAGTCTGACACCCGGGACAGGCGGTCCTTTTACCTCTGCCACCGTCACCTTTCCAAACAATCCAAACACTGGTGGTGCTCGCTCCTTCAACTCGACTCAAATTATTACCAATCCCTAATCCTCCCCAACTCGATTGAAAAATCTCCACGCAATCCTGTCAGTCTTCGGGGTCGGCCTTAGGCCTTTCTCGATGGCGGGCGATTGTGTTATTAAGACCGCTGGTTTCCTAGTCATCTTTCTCATGCCTCTTTTTGCAGGCACTCTTCGCATCGATCTTTCGCATCAATTTGGGGACCAACCCCTTACACTTAATTCTCTGAAGTATGAGAGCGCTGAAACCCTATCTGTCTCGCGCCTCTCTTATCTAATTAGCCAACCTGCCCTGCAAAACGAAAACGGCAGCTGGCAAGAACTTCCTAGACAATATGCCTTCATCAACGCCTCGACCCGCCGCACCTCCTTTACTCTGACGAAGGTTCCGCCCGGCACCTACAAGTCTTTTCGTTTCAGCCTCGGAGTTCCCAAAAAAGAAAACCATGGAGATCCGGCCCAATACCCTGCCGATCATCCGCTCAATCCCAACCTCAACAACCTTCATTGGGACTGGGCTGGAGGCTACATCTTTCTCGCTTTCGAAGGACAGTTTCGCAGCTCTCCAAAAAAATTGAACGGCTTTGTATACCACCTCGCCAACGATCAAAACTTCTCCCGCGTTCAGCTTGCTGCTAACTTCCGAATTAAGAATAACACCGCTCTCGCCCTTTCCTTTGATCTTAAAAAACTCCTGAACCAGCCTCGCGCGCTTTCTTTCGGTAAGGACGGAAATTCCACCCACTCCCATCCCGGCGATGCGATCTCGAGCGCCCTTGTTGCGAACCTAAAAAGCGCATTTTCTGTCAGGGGAATTTCCTACCCTCCCGGCGAAGTTCCCCTCGCCGCGGTAACCCCGCTTTTCCTCCCAAAAAACTACACTCCCTTTCCCTTGAAGATGAGTCGCCGTTTCCCCATGCCTCTTCTTCCTCGCGACAATCCTCTCCTCACTCAACGGGTCGTTCTTGGTAAAAAACTCTTCCACGATAAATCCCTTTCTAAAGATGGCACTATTTCTTGCGCGAACTGCCATCATCAGGACAAAGCTTTTACCGATGGACTCAAATTTTCCAAAGGCATTAACGATCAAGAGGGTGACAAAAACTCCATGCCCCTCTTCAACCTTGCCTGGAAATCCTCCTTTTTCTGGGATGGACGGGCCAAATCTCTCCGTGACCAGGTCCTTCAACCGATCCAAGATCATCGTGAAATGGCCTCCGATCTCAAAACCGTTGTGGCGCAGCTTCAAAAAAACGAATCGCGCGCTTTCGAAAATGCCTTCGGGCCAGGTCCCGTAACCGAAGAAAAAATCGCCCTCGCTCTCGAAAATTTCCTACTCACTCTTACGAGTTACGATTCCAAATTCGACCGGGCCATGTCTGGAAAAGCGAAACTCAGCGAAGCCGAGCAACGCGGTATGGAACTCTTTTTCACTGAGTATGAACCGCGTAGCCAGCAATATGGAGCGGACTGCTTTCACTGCCACGGAGGCTCCTTCTTCAGCGATCATCAATTTCACAACAATGGACTTAAGCCCTCTCTTTCTGATGTTGGGCTCATGAAAGTCACCGGGAAAGAAACTGATCGAGGAAAATTCTCTACGCCAAGCCTCCGAAATATCGCTCTCACCGCGCCCTACATGCACGATGGTCGGTTCCAGACACTCGAAGAAGTCATTGAGCATTATAACGAGGGGATCCACCGCACTTCTACCCTCGATCCCAATCTCGCCAAACACCCCAAAGGGGGCATCGCCCTCTCGGGCAGTGATCAGGCTGCCCTCATCAGTTTTCTGAAGTCACTCACCGACAAAAAATATGGTGCTCAAGAAACAACTCTCAAAAAGAAGACAAACTCCTCTGAGGAAATTCCTCAGTAGGAACGGAGGGAAGTTGCCCCGCGTGCCGGCGCCTTTGTTAAGATTACTTCAGGCTCTTCTTCTTTTTTGTTTTACGCTTTGTGTCCGGGAGGGGGGTGAGGCCGTCGCCGGGTTGGTTCCATAGGCGATAGGGGTCATCGAGGCGGCGCATTTCAGCGAGGAGAAGACCTTCCATTTCAGCGAGTTTTTCGGCGTAGTCCGGATTCTCGGCGAGGTCAGTGAGACTGGGATCTTTCTTGCCGTGTTCGCTGATGAATTCATTGGGGTTCTTTGCGAGGTTGAAGAGCTGGGTTTCGCGGACTTTGCCATCAAGGACGTCATATTTGATGAGTTTCCAGTCCCCTTTTTTGATGGAGCGCATTCCTGGCTTGGTTCCGCCGCAGTAGACGCCGAAAAGGGTGTCTCGCACGGAGTCTCTTTTTCCTTCTAGAACAGATTTGAAGCTTACGCCCTCGGAGGTTTGGGGGGCGTCGATGCTAGCGAGATCGCAGAGGGTGCTAAGAGTATCGAGAAGGTAGATATTGCCGGGGGCTCGAGAGCCGGGTTTGATGCCGGGGCCTTTCACGATGAAGGGGACCCGCCAAGTGTGTTCGTAGAGATTTTGTTTTCCCTGCAAGCCGTGGCGGCCGATCGCCATCCCATGATCGGCAGTGTAGAAGATGTAGGTGTTCTCGAGCTCGCCCATCTCTTCGAGTTTCTTGAGGACGCGGCCGATTTGGATGTCGATATTTTCGCTACAGGCATACTCACGACCGAGTTCGTTGCGGATCGTGCGTTCGTCCCGTTTTCCCCAGACTCCTTTCACGCTGACTTCGTCGCGTAGGCCGGGGTGACCGTGGTGGAAGGGGTGCTTTGGGAGGTAATTGATTTGAAGTTCCGGCTGGTTGGGGTGGGCCGGGGGAAGGACTTCTTTTTGGGTGTGGTTAATAGCTCCATACTTTTTGAGGAGCTCGGGTTTTCCATCGCGGGTGTCGTGTGGATGGGAGAAGCCATAGTAGATGAGGAAGGGTTTGCGTTTGTCTTTTTGGGAGCGGTCTTCGAGGTAGTTGAGGACTTGGTTTGCGTGCCATGAGCTTCCGGTTTCGTCGGTGCCACCACGCTTGGTGGCGTCGTTGCGGATCGTAAATTTTTCGTTGGCAGCCTTGTAGCTGTTACCGTTCTTACAGGTACGTACAGTATCGTAGCCGGCGCGATTGAAGACGGAGGCCATGACGTTTTGTTCGAGGCCGGTGGGACAGAGTCCTTTCTTGATGGCGCCTCTAGCGTTAGGGAGATGCCAAACGGTGCGACCCGACATAATCATGTGGCGAGAGGGTGAGCAAACGGCTCCAGAGAATGAACCCATGTGGTGGGCAGCGTCGAAGATCATGCCATCGGCGGCCAGTTGATCGAGGACAGGGGTATCGAGCGGTGAGTTAGGATCGTAGACTTTAAGATCGTAAGGGGATTGGTCGTCGGCAACAATGAAGAGGATGTTCGGACTCTTTTCGCTAGCGAAAAGCGAAGTGCCTAGGGCGAAGAGGCAGAGGAAGAAGAATGGTATCGATCTGGATCCTCTTTGGTTGATGCCGTCTCCGATTTGGCAGAGAGGCGTATCTATAGAGGTGGAACTGGTAGGAAAATCAATGAAAACTGGATTCATAGGTGGGAAGGTTTGATGGTTCTATTTTTGCAGCGATGAACTTTATCAGAGTAGGAACGTATTCAGCTCTATAAAGGTATCAGACGTCAATCATTCGGATACTGTTGCGCCTTATTTGAAGAGACGCGAGAACGAGAAAGTTTGCCTTGTCGCTCTATTCATCCAGAATAGGGGGTTCTTTGTCTTGGTTAATTACGATGAATTTTTAGTGGAAAGGAAAAGGTCATCACGGGGAGCCGGGCTCACTTCAGTGAGAATTATCTTTAAAGATTTGGATTTTTCTTATCCATGAAATTGATAATCTTCCGACTGCCATGAGACTTCTCCAGTTCATCTTTTTCCCCCTAATGGTCCTAGGTTCTTTGTTCTTTGCGGAGCAAGTCTATGCCGAAGTCCCGGCGAACATGAAGGTTGATAGCTTGTCTCCTTGGTGCGTCGTTCCGTTCGATGCAAAGAAAAGGGGGCCGGAGGCACGGGCCAAGATGCTGGCTCGTCTTGGCTTTAAGAGATGCGCTTATGACTGGCGCGGCGAGCACGTCAAAGACTTCGAGGAGGAGATTCTCCAGTACAAGAAGCACGGCATTGAGTTCTTCGCTTTTTGGGCTGGTCATGAGGAGGCTTACAAGTTGTTCCAAAAACATGACATTCATCCACAGATCTGGCGAACGCTTGGTTCACCGACTGAGGGGTCGGTTGACGAGATGGTTTCGGCAGCCGCGGATTCGGTTTCGGGGCTCGCTAAGCGTCTCGATCAGATAGGTTGTGAACTAGGACTCTATAATCACGGAGGTTGGGGAGGTGAACCTAGGAACCTGGTCGCGGTCTGTGAGGAGCTCCATGAGAGGGGTCACAAGAACGTCGGAATTGTTTATAACTGGCACCATGGTCATGGGCACATAGGAGACTGGAAAGAATCGCTCGAGCTAATGAAGCCTCACCTCCTTTGCCTGAATCTGAACGGTATGAATGCCAGAGCGGAGCCCAAGATCCTTGACCTGTCACATGGTCAGCATGACCAGGCGATGCTGAAGCTTGTCATCGAGAGCGGTTATGATGGACCGATCGGGATCCTTGATCACCGGACCGATCTCGATACGGAAGTCGTTTTAAGGTCTAATCTTGAAGGGTTAGACTGGCTCGTCCGCGATTATAACGAGCCTGGATCCGCGGGCCTGAGACCGATTAAAGCTCCAAATAAGCCGAAGGTGGGGGCGATTGCCCCGCGGGACATGAATGCCAGGCCACTGAATCCGGAATCGAATCCCTACTGGGATGCGAATGTGAACCGTGACCGAGTCTATGATTTTTATGCGAGGCAGGCCATTGCCCGGAACCGGGAACCTGCTGCTTTCCCCGGACTCGACGGAGCGCACACCGGTCACTGGGGCAATCAGAACGATCAAGAGACTTGGAAAGACGGAAGAGTCAAGGACATGGAGATTGGATCTATGGTCAGTGGTGTCTTCCGTGGTCAGGGACTGACGATTCCACGGGCTGTGAGCGTTCGCCTTCCATCCGTGCCTGGTCAGAAAGAACCTCTTAATGTGGTCTATGATACGGATAAGATGCGGTTCGCTGCTGCTTGGTCAGGTGATCTGGTGGCTTGGACCGATGTGAGGCGTGGTTTAATGCAAGGAATTCCAATAGGAGGAGAGCCAGTCGAACTGGTTGATAAGAAAGCTCAGTTTGAGGGGGCCAAATTTCTCGGTCTATACCGTGATGCTGACCGGGTCATTTTCTCATGGTCCATACTCGGGAAGGTCAATCACAGGACCGCCGTCGTCATTGATGGTAAGGTCCATGAAATCGAAGCGGAGATTCCTGAGGATCCGGCGCCTCAGTGGATACAGAGAATCATAACTCGAGGAAAACTCGGGGACCAAATGCCCTATGCCATTGATACATTGACTCTCCCATATACTAATCCATGGAACGCTCTCATTTTTCCGGGAGGACATGACTTTGTCTCGGAACAGAGGATCGCCCTTTGCACAATCCATGGCGATGTCTGGGTCTGTGACATTTCCGGTCCCGGCCTCGAAAAGCTGACTTGGAAGAGGTTCGCAGCTGGACTTCATCAACCTCTCGGTCTCAAAGTAGTGGATGGGCTCATTCATGTCATGTGCCGTGATCAGATCGTCGCACTGCATGACCGTAATAATGATGGTGAGGCAGACTACTACAAGCCGGTGTCACGTGTTCATCAAACCTCGGCTGGGGGACATGATTTTGTTACCGGCCTTGAGCGTGATCTTTCGGGGCGGTGGTTCTTTGCCTCAGGAAATCAGGGGCTTTGTCGGGTTGATAATGAGAGGATCGATGTTCTTGGAACCGGTCTACGCAACCCAAATGGGCTTGGGATCTCTCCGAACGGGAGCACGGTTCTGACCAGTGTTCAGGAAGGGACCTGGACTCCTGCTAGTGCGATCTGTGATGTGAGCTTTGGTGGGCACTTTGGGGCAGGCGGTCCACGCGAAGGGGAACGGGGCTATGTTCCTCCGATGCTTTATCTTCCGAGGGGCGTTGATAATTCCTCCGGAGGGCAGGTCTTTATCGACAGTGACAAATGGGGTCCTTTGAGCGGGCAATGGGTCCATTTCTCTTCAGGATTTGCCAAGCACTTCATTCTGCTGAGAGAACCTTTGAACAAGTCTTCTCAGGGAGCTGCAGTAGTCCTTCCAGGATCGTTCTTGGCGGGTTCGCACCGAGGTAGGTTCTCCCAATACGATGGTCAGCTTTACGTTACCGGTTCTCAGGGGTGGGGAAATTATGGCATCGCTGATGGGGCCCTGCAGAGGGTCAGATATAATAATCAGACAGAATACTTTCCCTATCCTGTGGATTTTGAGGTGCGGGAAAATGGTCTCTTATTAACTTTTGCCAATGAGAAATCAGTTCCTAAGGCAGAGCGGGGGAAATGGTATGCTCAGCACTGGAATTACAGGTATGGACCGAGTTACGGATCCAGAGAATATTCGGTTTCGGATCCGAACAGAATTGGCCATGACTGGCTCGAAATTCTTTCCGTTCAGAGGGCCGGAGATGGGCCAAAACTTTTTATCGAGATTCCTCAGATCGAGCCGGTCCATCAGCTCCACCTTCATCTTGATGATGAGAAAAGGATCGAGCTCTTTGCAACGATCCATCAACTTGGAGAACCGTTCACTGATTACAAGGGCTACAAAAAAATTGAAAAAACGTTTGGTATTGATCCAGTCATAGTTAGTTCAAACCTGAATGATCCTGAAGTTCTAATGGATGCATGCAGAGCCTGTCATCATCCGAAGGACCAGACCGTCGGGCCTTCTCTTGAATTTATACGTGGTCGATATGCCGGGAATCCAAATGGAATTGTTGAATGGGCCATGGACCCGAAAAAAAATAATCCTCAGTTAGCGCCGATGCCGTCCTTTAAGTTCCTCGGAAAAAAGAGACTCCGCACCATTGCAGAGAAATTTTTAGAGTGACCCGGTTCCGTCTCTCCGAGCAGAAATAATCAGGTTGATTGCCAGATCCTCGGCACCCCAACATAAGTAGATAAATATCCAGAAAGAATAGGTTGAATAAGATATTCAGTTCAATGCAGCTACCCTTTTGTCTTGGAGATATTCCAAGCGGGCTTCGCGAGACGCCGCTCAAATCTGAATGGTTTTTCGGCCGTAGTATCGACTGTGATTTGGACTGGTGGAAAATTTGGTTCGAGCCGGTCGACTTGCATCCGAGTGATGTTTGGAGCATTTTCCCAAGGCTTGTCGACGATCCACTTATGACCGTCGGCATGGAGAAAGAGAACTGGCTTCTTAAAGTCCGCCGCGAGCTTGCCGAAGGGCTTTGTGAACGAAGAGAATCGATTGTTGACTGCTGCTGCCACTCCGCTTCCTCCAATAGGGTTGGCTTGGGCACATACGACTGCCGCGCTCACCTCGGATTTGTGCTTTCCAAATTGAGCTTTAATCCAAGAGATATTTTCGCGGAAGCGGCGTGCCCATTCTTCTTTGTCGTGGATGCGCCCAGCTGGAAGATTGATGCCGATAACTAGCACGCTGTTCGCAACGAAAGCAAAGTTTTCTGGACGCTCGCGCTGCCGGACGTTTTGCCATTCGGTCTTAAAGTTTTTCTCAAGTGCTAATAAATGTTTACACCATAGGTCCCAACCAACGTCGGGGTCAGGCCGGTCGTTCCACTCATTGTCACCCGGAACGATGTAAGAGGGGATCGTATTACCTTTTGTGAAGAGGTCTTTGATGTCGGAGTAGGATTTTTCGGTGAGCTTCCCGTCACGTGCTGCCACGCCGGTGCAGATGTCACCGAGATGAATCAAAAACTGCGAGGTCTGGGCTTTATTCTCCTGCTTCACGTATATTTTCGCGGCCCGGAGATCAGCCGAATTATAGGGCCCGCACCCCATGGCGGAGAATACCAAGGGGGTTGTTTTATTGTCGGCGAGAAGGGTGTTGGGAAAGATGCTGGTGAGCAGGGCGATGACTAGATGACGGGTGACGATCATAGTGGCAGTGAGTAAAACGAAAAGTCAGATGGTCTTGCGGTGAAGGGGGATAAAAGTCGTTCTCGTATTACTCTGAGTCAGAGAAGTGCCTGAAATTCCCACTCGATGCTCACCTTGGGTGAAATATCCGTTCCTAGAATCAAGTGGATTAAACGAACTTTCGCCAGTCGCGCTTCACCAGCTTATTGGCATCGGCATTGTTACTAATTTCTAGCGCGGTGGTGTCCCACTTGAGCTCCTTACCATGATGACGGTTGGCGATGTTGCCAAGCAGGGTGGCCTCGGTGAGGGGGCCGGCGAAAGCGAAATGGCTGGTGGTCGCGCCACGGCCGAGGCAGGCGTCGATGAAGCTAAGGTAATGGTTACGGTTTTCGAGCTTGGGTAGTTTAAGATTGTTGTTTTTTGAGTGGGACAAAAGCTGCGGACCACCAACGTGAGGAAGCAGGAGGTTACCGCCCTCCCCGATGAACAGGCTGCCTCCGCCGGGAAGATTTTGTTTTTTATCGGAGAACCCGGCGAGTTCGTGCGCGGGCTTTTTGCCGCCGTCATACCAGAAAGCTTTGATGGTGTTGCCGACGGTCCACTTGGTTCCCGGGTAGAGATATTCGTAGGTTGCCCATGCCGGCCAGTTTTCCTTATTGGCGGCCTCGCTTGAGGCCCAATCGTCGGGGACGCTCGTGGTTTTGACGCTAGTTGGAGCGGTTAGTTCCAATGCTTTAAAAGGAGAGTCCATGATGTGACACATGAAATCTCCAAGCGGACCGGTGCCGAAGTCTTGCCAGGCACGCCATTGGAAGGGGTGGTAAATTCCTTTTTTGTAAGGGCGCTCGGGGGCGACGCCGAGCCACTTGTCCCAGTCGAGCGTCTTTGGGATGGGATCGGCTCCCGGAGGTCGTCCTTTGCCGGGGAAGGAAGCTCCGGACCAAGCGTGAACTTCTTTTATTTTTCCAATTACGCCTTGCTGGATTAGTGCGACGGCGGATCGGTATTCGATGGTCGATTGGATTTGATTACCCATCTGCGTGACGACTCTCGCTTTGGCGGCTGCTTCTACCATGGCGCGGGTCTCCGCAACCTCGTGCGCCAGCGGTTTCTCGCAATAGACGTGTTTTCCTTGCTCCATCGCGGCGATTGAAATCGGGGCGTGCATGTTGTCGGGCGTGGCGACTTGAACGGAGTCGATCTTGTCACCTTCTGTCTCGAGCATTTCGCGCCAGTCTTGGTAGGCCCGGGCGTTGGGAAACTTTGCCATAGCCTTTGCCATGCGTGCGGTATCGACGTCGCAGATTGCGGTGACGTTGACGCTGGGATGGGAGGCGAGACTTGTGAGGTCGCTCCAGCCTTTGCCATCGACGCCGACTGCCGCAAGGTTGAGCTTTCCGTTCGCCGAGGGGGCAGCGCGGAGGTTGCTGAAAATCAAAGGCGCGCCGGCGGCGGTCTTGAGGAAGTGGCGACGGGAGGTCAGGGTCTTTGGCATGGTGTAGCTTTGAGAGAAATTGATAAGGGCGCGAGGCAAATCGGAGCTGGCTGCTAGGAATTTACTTTTGGTGGAAGAAGAGTGAAGCCATTTTTGGGCTGGAGCGGATTAGGAAGAAGAATTTCTACCGCCCCTTCTCAGTCGGAAGATAGTTTAGAGTTTTAAATACTTACTTCATTGATTCCTGCGGGAAACCTTACATGCTTCGAGGTCCAATGACGGAGAAAATCTTACGCTTTGTGCGTATTTCGAATCGCTATAAATCTTTTCTAATAACTTTTCTAAGTATTTGTTGTCTTAGTCAGGTTTCCTTTTCTCATCCGATCATTTCTGAATTCTCGGCCTCTAACTCAACGGTCCTTCAGGACGAAGATAATGATTATGTTGATTGGATAGAAATCTATAACCCAAGCAATAATCCTCTTAATCTTGCCGGATACTACCTCACTGATAAGTCCGATAATTTAGTTAAGTGGTCTTTCCCGGCAGTGCAGTTAGCTGCTGGTAAAGCGATGATCGTATTTGCCTCCGAAAAGCGCCGATCAAACCCAGGAGGAAATTTACACACTAATTTTAAACTTACGACGGATGGGGAATATCTTGCTTTGGTCGGTAAAGACGGACTCACTGTAATCCAAGAATTTGCTCCTTTCTTTCCTAAACAGTTCACAGATATCTCATACGGATTTAAAGAATCGGATGCTGGAGGGACTGAGGGGTATTTCTCTCCTCCGAGTCCCGGGGTAATGAATGGAGCGTCTTTTCAGAATCCTATTCCTCTCGTTAATTTTTCTCATTCTAGCCAGACTTTCACGGAAGCTTTTAACTTGGTCCTATCGGGAGCCGGGCCGGGTCAGGCGATTCATTTTGAAACTAACATCAGTAGTAGTGGGGCCACTCCAGAACCTAATGAGGATAGTCCAATTTATCAAAATTCTATATCAGTTCAGAAGTCTTCCGATAGGACTTTGCAAGTAAGGGCTAGGATCATTGATGTGGATGGAACATTGGGAGAGACGCTGAGTGCCACCTATATTTATCTGCAGGAGGAGAATGTCACTAACTCTGAGCGTTACATAGGCGCGCCCATTCGGGATTTCACTTCAGATCTCCCCATTGTTGTTCTCGACAATTTTGATAGAGGGCGACCGAGTAGTAATCGCGATATGCACATTTCTGTTTATGAGCCGAAAGGTGAAGGTGAGGAGAAGCGGGCGTCGGTAAGAAATAAGCCTGACTTGGAAACCCGGGGTAACATGCGGCAACGCGGGTCTTCCACGGGTTCTTGGGCAAAGTATTCTCTTGCGGTGGAGTTTCGCGACGAGGTGGATGAAGATCGTGATTTGAGCGTGCTGGGAATGCCGGCCCAGTCTGATTGGGTGCTAAGCGGGCGCTGGGATTTTGATCGTGCGCTGATGCGTAACCCCTTCATGTATGAGCTGAGTCGCAGGATTGGTCGTTATGCGCCGCGGACACGATTTGTGGAAGTTTTCTCGAATACGGATGATGGGGTTCTTGAAGCAGAAGACTATATGGGAGTTTACTCTCTCATTGAAAAAGTTAAGAGGGATCCTAATCGCGTTGATGTTGAGCGCCTCTCTCCATCCGACACGACTGAGCCCGCAATCACAGGAGGCTTCATGTTTAAGAAAGATCGACTCGATCCTGGGGATCGAGGTCTCAGGGTTCAGGGTATGGGGTCCCTAGGATGGATTTATCCAAAAGAAGAGAATGTTACCGATGCCCAAGCGGAATATCTTGGAAACTATCTCAATGAATTCAATGGAGCTATCCGTAATTTCCCTGACTACGTTAATACCGCAACTGGAAAACATTATTCTGAGTATATCGATGTGGGAAGTTGGTTGGATGAGCACTTGTTACGAATCCTTTCAAAAGATCCCGATGCTTTGCGCTTAAGCACTTATTTGTTTAAACCTCGCGGAGGAAAGGTTCATTATGGCCCCGTCTGGGACTTTGATCGTTGCCTGGGCTGTGATTCGGATAGCCGTTCAGGGGTTCCGAGCTCTTTTTCTAATAATGATTTTTGGGCTTATCCTTGGTGGAATAATCTGATTTGGAAACCTGGTGTGAATGGAGCCCCTCCGCTTGCGAGCGATAGAGGTGATCCCGATTTCAACCAAGCCTATATCGACCGCTATTTTAGTCTCCGGAAGACGCATTTTTCAGAAGAAAGTTTTAACAGTATCATCGATGGGATGGCTTCTCAGATCAGGGAAGCTCAGTCGCGAAACTTCCTTCGCTGGTCGACTAGGCCTCCGAATGGGGGGCGTTACTCCAATGGCGATAGAGGTTGGGAAGGTGAAGTTGAGCACCTCAAGGGATGGTTGAGAGAGCGCGTTAAATTTATGGACCGGCAATGGCTTCCTGAGGCGACCATGAATCGGGAAGGTGGAATTGTG
Organism: Akkermansiaceae bacterium; assembly: GCA_905181965.1. Lineage (GTDB taxonomy): Bacteria > Verrucomicrobiota > Verrucomicrobiia > Verrucomicrobiales > Akkermansiaceae > SW10. Next base: position 116,061 of record CAJIZY010000003.1, on the reverse strand, counting down.
GAGGAAGGTTTTGAACTCGCGATGTCATCACCTAAGGGGTCGGTCTTTTACACATTAGACGGAACGGATCCGCGTGACTTTAATGGCGTTGTAGCTGGCGAGCTTTTTCCTGGTGGTCAATTCACCAATAATTACGTTGCCTCGTTTGTTCCGAGTAAACACTTAATACCTTTGGATGACTCTCTTGGTAATGGTTGGAGCACATTTGATTTTGATGATTCTTCTTGGGCTTCTGGTGCAACCGCGATGGGATTTGAAACCAACGGGCCAGCCCTCGATTTAATCAACACAAATATACAGAGCGAGATGCGGTACGTGAACTCGAGTGTTTATGCTAGGGTCGAATTCAACTTCAATAACAAGGCCTCAAACGTCAATGCGGTGACGCTTAAAATGAAGTATGATGATGGATTCGCAGCTTATCTCAATGGGGTCGAAATTGCTCGTGCTAATGCTCCAGAAACGCTGGCATGGAATTCTCGGGCAACGAGATCTCATAAGGATAGTGAGGCGATTATTTTCGAGGATTTCAGTGTTGCTAATGGATCGGAAATCGTTCGTGAAGGTCGTAATGTGCTCGCGATTCAAGGGATGAATACTTCCCCGGGGGGCTCTGACTTTTTCATTCTTCCAGAGCTTAATATTAATGAGACGCTCGCTCCCAATCCCCTTCCGATAAACAAGTCGACCCTCGTCACTTCTCGAACGGCGGAAGAAGCGAATGGCCGTATCTACTGGAGCCCTCCCAAGAGTGCTTATTTTGTGGTTGGCGAAGATCGCGGCTCAGAGGCTAACCTTGTGGTTTCGGAGATCATGTATCATCCGGCCGCACCAAGTGAATTAGAGAAAGCCGCAGGATTCACTAATCAAGATGATTTTGAATGGCTTGAGCTCCAAAATATTGCAGGCAAACAGGTCAATCTTTTCGAGTCATCTTTTCTTGCAGGAATTGGGTTTGATTTTCGCGGAGCAGATAGAGTGACTCTCGGACCAGAAGAAGTGATTCTATTAGTTAGTAATAAGGAGGCCTTTGAACTCCGTTATGGTGGCGGACTTCCTGTGGCTGGCTCATATAGCGGGCGGCTTGATAATAATGGCGAGCATCTTCTTTTGAGCGATTTTTCTCAAAGTGTTATAAAAGATTTTCGCTATCAAGATGCCTCTCCATGGCCAGAGGAAGCGGATGGACAAGGCTTCAGCCTCGAACTTGTTCGCCCTTTTAGTAATTCTGATCACAACGAAGCTACGAGTTGGACCGCTAGTTTAGTAGTTGGAGGTACTCCCGGAGTTGGGATCGGAGGCGCCCCTCCTGCTGTTGGGAATGATAGCGATGGAGACAGTGTTCCCGACGATGTCGAAATTGCGATGGGAACGGATCCAGCCGATCCGAGTTCGTTCGCTATTCCTGAGGTAGGAGTTATGAATTTTATTGTTGAAGAACAAGAGGGTAACTTTCTCTACTTTGCATGTTCAGAAAATAACCACTGGGGTGCTCGATAATTACGTCATTGAGCAGTCGAGGAATCTTGAGAATTGGGAGCCGGCTGACGGTGAGCTGATATTTGTTTCTGAAGAGGTAGCAGAAAATGGCCTTTCAGTAGTTCTATATCGAAGCGTCTTACCCTTCGATAATCAGGAGGAAAAAGTATCCTTTATGCGACTACGCGTTTTGACGGAGTAGTGATTTCCTTTCTAATCGGAAATGGAAGGAACCCAGGTTTTGATTGGAGAGAAAAGGAGCTGAGTCGGACCACCCCGTTGAAGCTTTGGTTTTTTCTTGGGGGGTCTGAGAGGATCTCGTCCGAAGTTAAAATCTGAAAATTGTTGTTTTGGATTCGCTGAAGAGGCTTTCACCTGCGAAGAAGTGTCTTCGTTCATTCGTTCTTATGAGATTGTTGGGGTTCACTTCATTTATTTTAGTATCACTTTCGATTGCACTCACGGGTCTCGCTTGTGGTCAGTCAGTTCTCATTCCGTTTGGTTCAACGTGGAAGTATCTCGATGACGGGAGCGAACAGGGTTACGAGTGGAGGCAGGATTTTTTTGACGACAGTTCGTGGAAAAGCGGATTGGCTGAGCTAGGCTATGGTGAGGATGAAACGACTCAGGTTGGGTTTGGTGACAATCCGAGAAGTAAGTTTATCACAACGTATTTTCGGCGTAAGTTCATGGTGGATGACCCGTCGGCTTTGCCGGGAATCAAACTCGAGCTGTTGCGTGATGATGGGGCCGTCCTCTTCGTGAATGGAGTGGAAGTCGGGCGGTCAAATATGCCGGAAGATGAGTTAATCACGAAAGACACGGTGGCCAGTCTTTCACAGGGAGGGGTGGTCGAGACTGTCATTCACGAGTTCATCGTATCTCCTCTCTTGCTTAAACCGGGAGAAAACATCATCGCCGTTGAGGTGCATCAGGACAAGCCGGGGAGCTCCGATTTGAGCTTCGATTTGCGTGCGACGGATGTCGTCGGGCCGACTGCCCCTGTGATTCGGCGCAGTTGGCTTGCTGCTTCGACTGGGGAGTCGATCATCGCGATCACTCCAGAACAACTGAGGGCATCTGATTTTACGAGCGATGATGGCCAGCTCGATTTTAGGATCAGTGATCTTGAGTCGGGGCGGTTCGAGTTAGTTTCAGCTCCTGGTGTTGCGATCGCCGATTTTTCTCAGGTTCAGATCACCGATGGCGAGATTCAATTCGTTTACGAGCCGGGCCGGTTTGGGGCAGGACATGTTGCGGGGAATCTTCTTGAGCCTACGCGTCTTACTGAAATCTCAGGATTGGTCGCGTCGATTCAAAACCCGGGGATTTTGTGGGCGCATCAAGATAGCGGCAAGCCGACCAATTTGATCGCGCTGGGAACCAACGGAAGCAATCGAGGCGAGTGGATTCTTGCTGGTGCGACTAATAATGACTGGGAAGATATTGGTGCCGCCACGGTGAACGACGAGCCCCTGCTCTACATTGGTGATTTTGGGGATAACGGTGCCGTAAGAACAGACCTGAACATTCTTCGAATTAGAGAGCCGCTTCTGGTCGCCAATGGGGGTGGAATTATTCCGGAAACGGACATCGAGAGAATTGAGTTTCAATATCCCGTAACACCGGGAGGTGAAGGTGGACCTGGAGTGCCCGGTGTTCCAGCTCGCCGCGACGCAGAATCTTTGATCGTCGATCCACATAACGGGGACGTGTATATTCTGTCTAAGCGCGAAACAGTCGGCCGGCTGTTCCGGCTCGCTCATCAGGAAAACTATATTGGCGTGCAAACCTTGGAATATCTCGGTGAGACGCCAGCCATCATTCACGATCGCCTTTACGGTTTTTCAGTGAGTACAACTGCTGCCGATATTTCTCGAGATGGGCTCGAAATTATCGTTCGAAACTACGAGCACGTTTTGTATTTTCGGCGTCCGGATCTGAGCGTCTCTATTGCCGACCTTCTCACCGGTAGTGCTATTGAAGAGTTACCCTTTTTTGGAGCACGCGTTCCGGGAGGCGAACCAAAAGGAGAGGCGGTTTGCTTTTCGGCAAGTGCTGACGCTTATTTTACAATCGGAGAGAGAGTCTCTGGGGTCACGGATATTTCGATGTTCCGTTATCAGAGGCTGGCTCCGGAATCTCCCCCAAGATTCGCTGTCACGGTGAGCGATGGCATATTGGAAGAGGGGCCGCGGCCTGCTAAGATTCTTTTCAATGCGGAGCCGATGGAAATCTGGCGGCATCAACATTTCAGCATCGAAGAACTTGCCGATCCTAATCTAGAATCCTCACTATGGGGTGATCTTGCGGATGGGGATGGGGATGGAAATGGGGACTTTGATCGAATACGCGTTCGGTAATAATCCAAGATCAACAATTATAGAGGATGACGGAGTTACAATCGGGCATGAAGGGGAGTCGATGGTTTTGACTTACCGGAAGATTCTCGATCGAACCGATATCATCTACCAGGTCCAAGCGAGTTCCGATCTGAAAACCTGGATTGATACGCCTGATGAATTGCTCGAGGCTCGCGCCGAAGTTGAAATACGGAGGGTGTCGATTCCATTGGCAAACGGGGGGGAGAATTTCCTGCGTTTGAAAGTTTCTCGATAGGGTTAAGCGGAGTCGAGATCGCTCGGATTGCGACCCGGTCCGAGCGCGACGCAATAGATCAATCGAAAATCAACAGAAAGGAAACCATCGCAATCTGCTGAAAAAGAAAATTAACATGAGGAAAGTATCTACCTCAGTGCTGACGCTGTAAACGCTCTCCTAGTTACCGTCTGCGCCGATCCGGACACGAAAAAAAGCAGTTGGATTGGTTGGTATTTCGAGCTCAATTCGCAGGAGGTTGCCAGTGATTTGTTCAGTGTCCTCAATCAGTGCTGGCCCCCATGAATTGGGCTCAAGACTCGTACTCATTTCGACGATGTGAGCTAGCGATGGATCTGGGGTCTCTACCATCAAGTTTAGTAGGGGGCCATTGCGCTCGATACTGAGGACACGCAAGCCGACCGGAAAGATGCTCGATGGGAGGAATGCCGGGATCGAATCTTCATTCGGCGCATTGATTAAGTGGCGTCGACCATCAGGGGCAACTTCTAACCACTCAAGGCTGCCAGAGCCTCCCGGGTTTGGGTAGATGACTCTGAAAGGGTAAAGGCCGCGCTCTTCTATCACAATACCGGTGAACCACGGGCCGTCCTCCCCTCCGCAGTTCGTGCACTCAGCATAGGTTCGCGGTAGTTTTATCTTGTTACTGCCAAAACCGATGAAGCACTCAAAGTCTCCTGGCACAGTAAAATTGAACAAGTGGAACCCTGGATCGAGGAGGAGTAATGTATCGATCTCAAGGCCAAATGGAACCCCCGGTTCAAAGCTGCTTTGAATCCCTGGGAAGTTGGTTTCACCAGCCTTGTTGCCACGCGGCTCGAGATCGGTTTGGTAGTTGATGGTGCCAGTTTCAATGAAATAACCGAGACTATTCGCATCCTTGAGATCTGCGAGGTTCACGAAGGTTTCATTCCATATTGCTTCTACGTCCTCGGGGGTTTCGAGGAACACATCGTCATCCAAGCTGGGAGCAGCAACACGCATGGCGATACCCCGTTGTCGAGCACCGTCGATGGGCATTGCCCAGGATGACGGGATCGTGCCGTATAAATTCTGGTCGATATAATTCGTCACCTTGAATGACCACTCACGGACATAGTCGGTCGCTGGTTCAGAGTTATCGCTGAACTTGAGGGCTACGTTCGTTGTTGAGTTAGCGGCCGGCATTGTTGAGGGGATAAAACGAATGATCGTTTCGTCTTCACTGACAATCACTTCCGGCACTACGTTGATTTCATTTAAGGAAAGTAAGATCGTTGCTGGATCGACCACCGCGGAACGATGCTCTAGGACAATTTCGACAGGCGCATTGGGATGCACGTTTTCCAAATTTGGGGCTGGAGTTAGTCGGAAAACACCGACTGAATCAATTGGAATAACAGATGCGCCTGACTGCTCGCCTAACATGAAAACACCACCGCCATAGCCTTTGTAGGCGTGGGCGCCGGGCAGCCCCCCATTGGCTTCACCGACACCATGGCTAGTGCGAATCGTAACCTTGCCGTCCTCGCTTGGCTGAATATCCGTCCAGCGCGCCACATACCCAGCTCCATTCTCCCCTGTGCTGAATTCAACCGAGGTGTCACTGACTTTGTGAGCCCCGGTTGAACAGGCATAGACGGATGCCTTTGCATCACGAATGGTCCAGTTGGTGACACGGTCGGCATAGGATGCTCCTCCCGCCCGGTTTACAGTTCCCGAAAAAGAGTAAGTTTTCTCCGGATCAAGATCAGTGATAATGAGATCCAGGTACCATCCCGGCGCGTCGTTGTAACTTAAGTTTCCAGATGCTTCGACATGGTCTCCAAAAATCATGGCGGCATCAGTTTCAGGATTAAATTCAGAAAAATCACGCGCAGTGTTGATCGTGTTACCCGTAGAGAAATTTTCGACAAATTCAACGGTTACGCCTGTAGCATCTCCCGAATTGATCTTGAGTAATTCACCGGTCTCACCAGTTCCATCGAACCCTCGCCCAAGTCCGAAGTTCGTAGCGTTCTCTGACACGAGTCCAGGGTCGGTGATAACGCTATCGTTAAATGCGCGCCAGACAAACCCGCTTGCTGCAGGTTCCTCGCGAACAATAAACGCTCCGCCAGCGTAGCCCTTGTAAGCATGAGCACCCGGCATTCCGCCAGCTGCTTCCCCAATGCCATGGGTTGTTCGGATCAAAATCTTTCCGTCTTGCCCTGGTTGAATTCCCGTCCAGCGTGCCACGTATCCCGCAGTGTTTTCCCCCGTGCTAAACTCGACCGAAGCATCACTGACCTTATGGGCAGCCAGTGTGCTCGCATAAACTAAGTCATCGGCTTCCAAGATGCTCCAGTTGGTCACCCGGTCCGCATAAGACGCCCCCCCGCCACGATTAGCGGTTCCTTCAAACGTGTAGGTGCGTTCAGGATCGAGTCCGGTAATGATTAGATCGACATACCAACCCGGTGCATCGTTGTAGCTCATATTTCCGGTAAGATTGACATTCTCGCTGAAAGTGAGCGCGGCATCAGAATCTTCGTCGACTCTGGAGAGATCTCCTGCCCAGTTGACGGTATTACCCGTGGAAAATATTTCCACAAATTTAACTTCCACACCGGTTGGATTTCCCGTCTCAAAGTCCAATAACTCACCTGCTCCACCATCACCCTGATACCCTCGCCCAAGTCCAAACGATGTGATATTTTCAGCTGTCAAATCAGGATCAATATCGGCGGAATCGTTATAGGCGACCCATTGCCCTGCAGCCTTTTCGTTGGCAGTAATAAGCATGACGGCGACAGCAAAAACAAGGGGTGAGCTAGAGGGTTTCATAGTGGAGTGAGTTGGGTCTATTCCTACTGACTGATAGGAATTTTTTGGCGGGAGGGCCATGGAATTGTATTTGGACCGGAGAGGACCGGAGAAGACCGGTTGGGATTAGTTGAATTATACGGTGGTTGGACGTGGAACGTTTCAACGATAGCTGCTAGGATTTTTCTTTTGGTGGCAGGGCCATGGAGCCGTATTTGTACTGGAGCTGGTGGGGAGAAAGAGGAAGTTATCTAAATTCCGGTGCTTCTGATTCGCTACCGGGATTTCCTTAATTAAACTTTATTCCTGCCTAAGGAGTCATCGGTTATGAGGGCAATTTGATCTCTTGACGGAGTTGAGATTGGGGTGATCTTCTAATCATGTTTAGGCCCAATTTAACCTCACTCTGTTCTTTGTTTTTGATTTCATCTTTTGCTGCTGCTTCTCCTCTGGACGTTAAGGTGGAAACCATTGATGGCAGGAAGACAACCTTAGGTGTCACCAAACCTAAGGTCGTTCTGATCGTCAATACTGCTTCCAAGTGTGGCTTCACGCGTCAGTATGAGGGGCTGCAAGCCCTCCATAAGAAATATGAGAAAAAGGGGCTTTTGATCGCTGGCTTTCCTTGTAATCAATTTGGAGGGCAAGAGCCCGGCACGGAGGTGGATATCAAGGCCTTTTGTAAGACGAAATATGATGTTAGTTTTCCGATGTTTTCGAAGATTGAGGTGAATGGTGAAAATCGACATCCTTTGTATGAAGCGTTGGCAGGGAAGAAGTCTCCACATGCCGGTGACATTGGCTGGAACTTTGAAAAGTTCCTCATCAATGCTGACGGTAAAATCATCGCTCGTTTCAATTCAGGGGTTGAGCCAACCTCAGCTGAGGTCACTGAGAAAATCGAGAAACTTGTGAAGTAGCTTATTAAGACCGTATACAACGGGGCAAAGATGAGCCTCGTCAAAATAGTATCTCTAATCGCCATACTTTTATTTTTTGTAATGGGCGCCTCATTATGGGGGCAGGCGTCGGATCAAAAAAAGAAATCCAATATTCTGTTCATTGTTTCAGAAGATAACGGGCCTGAGATTGGGTGTTATGGTGCGCCGGTCAAAACACCTCACCTAGACAAACTGGCAACCCAGGGCACGTTGTTTCGCAATGCCTATGTTCCACAGGCGGGGTGTTCGCAATCGAGGGCGGCCTTTCTAACCGGTCTCTATCCACATCAAAACGGGCAGATCGGCTTGGCCACCTGGAATTACGCAATGTATTCAGGGAAAATCAAAAACGTGGTGAAGACCCTTGGTAGGGCGGGTTACCGCACCGGTATCATCGGTAAACTGCACATCAATCCCAAGAGCGCCTTCCCTTTTGATTTCAAGGCCATTCCCAGTGCCAATTTTAGCCGTAAGGATATGGCCGCTTACGTAGAAAATGCAGCAAAGTTTATCAAGCAAAGCGACGAGCCTTTTTATCTGCATGTGAATTATCCTGATGCCCATCGCCCTTTTATAAAGACAGTTGATAAGCTTCCGGCCAAGCCGCTGACTGGCAAGGATGTTGATGCGATTCCCTACATGGGAATCAATCATCCTGAGCTGCGCCAGCAGACCGCTGACTACTACAACTGCATGATGCGCCTGGATTCATATATCGGTGATCTGCTTGAGGCCCTGGAGGCTTCCGGCAAGTCCAAGGATACCGTGGTGGTTTATATCGGTGATCACGGGGCTGATCTTCTGCGGGGCAAACGAACTTCTTATGAGGGCGGGGTAAAGATTCCCATGATTATTCGCTGGCCCGGAGCAAAGGGTGGGCAGCAAAAAAAGGAACTGGTCACCACGCTCGATCTTTTCCCGACCTTTTGCGAAATCGCCGGGGTCACGATACCCAAGTCACTACCTGGCCAGTCCCTTAAGACCATCACCTATGGCGGGAGTCCTAACTGGCGAAAGTATCTTTTCACCGAGTTTCATGTTCACTCCAATCACAATCCCTGGCCTCAGCGAACGGTGCGTGATGCACGATACAAGCTGATCTATAACCCACTCGCAGGAGAGATGAATCCTGGCTATGCCTTCACTATGGGTAGAAAATTCTTCAAGACACCGGAGGCCGAACTATTGGCGGCCGCTTCAAAACAGGTTCAAATGGCCTATAAAATAATGAGAAAGCCGCCCAAGTACGAGTTGTATGACCTGCAAATGGATCCCTTTGAATTCAAGAATCTGGCTGAAGACCTTGCGCATGCCGAGATACTTGGTCGATTGAAAGCCGAACTAACGTCGTGGCAAAAGAGGACAGGAGATGCCTTGGAGGATCCTGCTATAGCACGAAAACTTTTTTCTATGATCCGGGAATCCGGAACATCAAAGAAGCAGGCTCTTGACTACAAGACCTTCATGCAAACTCAATAAGCCAGAGCGCCTTAGGGCGTCGTTGAAGGGGGCGGAGGAAAAAAGGGGGGGTGACTCATCCTTGGCGAAGACGCCCGTGTCCATGAAATCTCCGTATTGCGCTCTTCATTCCTGTGTCCGGCGAAATGGAGAGAAGTTCATCATTGCTTTGGGTAAGTAACCTGCCACGGATTAAAAACCTCTTATTATGTCCCTTTTTGAAAACTACACGAACACCAGCGAGAATTACGATCTGACCCGACGACCTGTCGGTCAGGAATTAATATTCGGAGCCTTAACCTGCGGCTCCAGGCCCCTCGGCGATCAAACCGTCCTCGACGCCGGATGTGGAACGGGAAACTACCTGCCTGCCCTCGCCGGCAAAGTGGCACGAGTGGAAGGCGTGGAACTCAACCCGGGTATGCTGGAAACCGCGCGGACGAAGATGGCGAATCATCAGGAGGTGACACTGCAACAGGGTTCCGTCCTCGAGCTACCTATTGAATCAGGGTCCTGCGATGGGGTGGTGGTGAACTACGTGCTCCACCATCTGGAGGATGGATCTGATGAGAGCTTCGCCGCGACACGAAGCTCGGTTGCCGAGTTCTCACGGGTGCTCGCACCGGGCGGGACTTTGGTGATCCAAACTTGCTACCACGAGCAGTACCGTCAGGGCTATTGGTATTCTGCACTCATCCCCGAAGCGATCGACCGACTGGTCAAGCGGTTCATTCCCCTAGACCTTCTAGAGCAGGGCATGAGCGAGTCCGGCCTGGAACCGGGTGGCCGACTGGTTTCCCTTGACGAAGTACTGCAGGGAGAAACCTACCTCGACCCGCTCGGACCGACGCGACAGGAGTGGCGCGATGGAGACTCCAGCTGGGCCCTCGTCGCGGCTGAAGAATTGGAAAACGCGAACGCTGAAATCAAGCGCATGAGCGCAGAAGGAACGCTTCAAGCGTTCCTCGCCGAACGAGAAGAACGCCGCCGGCAGCACGGACAGGCAACCTTCGTCATTGGCAGGAAGCCTTCGTCGTAGTGCTTCGCGGAGATCGTGGACGTTTGACCCGGTGGCTGGCGGGCGCTCCGGCGTGGGTGCTGGTGGTGTTTGCCATCGGCACGTCCTTCTCGACCTACTTTTGCATGTACGCCTTTCGCAAGCCGTTCTCGGCTGCTCAGTACGAGGGACTTGCACTGTTTGGGACACAGGTCGAACTGAAGACGGCATTCGTGATCAGCCAGGTTATCGGATACGCTCTGTCCAAGTATTTGGGCATCAAGTTCTGCTCGGAGATGACGCGCGGCAGGAGGCTGGCCATGCTTATTGGCCTGGTGACCGTCGCCGAAATCGCGCTGTTGCTCTTCGCGGTGCTACCCCCGCAACTCAAGATCCTGGCCCTCTTTGCAAACGGTCTCCCCCTGGGAATGGTCTGGGGTTTGGTTGTCTGGTACTTGGAGGGGCGCCGGACCTCGGAGCTCCTTCTCGCGGGCCTCTCCTGTTCCTTTATCCTCGCAAGCGGTGTCGTGAAGGACGTCGGTCGCTGGCTCATGGACCACCATGGAGTATCAGAGTTCTGGATGCCGTTTACCACTGGTCTGATATTCCTCATACCCTTTGTTGTCTCGACGTTCCTGCTCGATCAGCTCCCGGACCCGGACGCCGACGACGAGGAGGAGCGAAGTCCCCGGGAGCCGATGGACGGAGCCCACCGCATCAGCTTCCTCAGACGTTTCTTCCTGCCGCTGACGATGCTGTTCTTTGCCTACATTTTCCTCACCGCCTTCCGCGATTACAGGGACAACTACGGAGTCGAAATATTCTCCGAGCTGGGCTACGGCGAGAAACCGGGCATTTTTTCCAAGAGTGAGACTTGGGTGGCATTCGGAGTCCTCGTCCCTCTCGCGCTCCTCTTCTGTATTCGCGATAATTTTTTCGGGCTGCTCGCTGCATTCTCGCTGATGATCTTCGGCGCCCTCTCGCTGGGAGTCAGCACTCTCTTATTCGACCGCGGCGCAATCAACGGCCTCACCTGGATGATCCTCATCGGGATTGGCTCCTACCTTGCCTATGTTCCTTACGGCTCGATCCTGTTCGATCGGATAATCGCCAAAGCTCATGTGATCGGAACAGCGGTTTTTGCCATCTATGTTGCCGACGCCCTCGGCTACACCGGTTCGGTTGCGATTCTCCTGTTCAAAGATCTAGTTGTAGGCGAGGCCACCCGCCTGGAATTTTTCCGCTCCTTCACCTATATCCTTTCGATCGGATCGGCCGGGCTCATTCTGGCCAGTGCCTTCCTAATCCTAAGGAGTGGCCGGACCCGGAGTCGACCCACCTGAAACAGCGCCTCACTGGCCAAAGATGACCGCCTAGGCGAGTTTCCAATGAGCCTGACGCAGCACCGCAAACTTGGTCTTCGCTGTTTTTTCACTGAACTGTTAGGAGTTTTCCTATGGCGGGAGGGCCTTGATGTCGCCTTTGGACCGGAACGGAGGGTGGAGAAAGTAGATGATACGTTTTTGCTAAGGCCCCGGCATGGGGCCAGTGATCGCTGCTGATACACAATCACGCATCTTGGGCGTCGAAGGTATTGACGATGCCCTGAGAACTTTGTTTGAGATCCTGTATGGAACCAAGACATGATCATTGAAATGGGCAATATGGTCTAGACGAGTAATTCGAGCTCGCAACAGAAGAACTTAGCTAGTCTCCACTATTATTTTTTCTTATCGGCCTCGGAGTTGTTCTCTGAAGCCTTTATTATTTCCTCGATTTCCCTAGCTTCCGCCGCATCGTCTGGGTCGTTAGGATCGAAATTCCCCACCGTTCCTGAAAAGCCAACTTGTCCGCCACCAGAAATATCCTTCATGCGAATCTCACGCTGCGGGAATGGGATTTCGATATTGTTTGCCTTAAACTCCCTCCACACCTGCAACAGCACAGCGGAACGCACATTGGCTACGCCCTCGTTAGCATCATTGATCCAGAAGCGAATCTGCAAATCGATCGATGAATCTCCAAAGCCCACCAGCAGGCACTTGGGAGAAGGATTGCCTACAACGCGCGGGATACTTTCCGCAGCCGTGATGCAGCACTCGATCGCTTGATCAACATCCGCGTCATAAGAGATCCCCACATTTGCCTTAATCCGCACAAAAGTATCCGAGAAAGACCAGTTTATTACCTTGTTGGTGACAAAGTCTTCATTGGGAATCAAGATCTCTTTACGATCGCGTGTGAGGACAGATACATATCTAGTTCGGAGCGTATTGATCCAACCATAGGTGCCGTCGATCTCGATGACGTCGCCAGGCTTGATCGATTTATCCAGCAGAATGATCACACCTGAAACCAAATTAGAAATGACCTTCTGCAAACCAAAACCTAATCCCAAACCAAGGGCTCCTGAAAAAAAGGCGAGAGCACTGAGGTCGACGCCAGATGTCTTCAAAGAAATTAAAATTGCCACCACATAGAGAAAGAGGCGAGACGCCTTCATGACAAGGACTCGCATCGTGGGAGGTAGCGACCTATTGCGCCGAGCCCCTACCTCTATAAGATTACTAATCACTCCGGCGAGCCAAAGAAGCACTAATAGAATCACAATCCCCGAGAGAATCCGCCAGAGATCAAGACGAATATCACCGACCGGAATCGCAGCGTTCGACATCGCTTGCTTGAGTGGTTCGAGCCAACCTATTAAGGAGAGGGCCAATGTAATATAGATCAGTAAGCCAAGTACTTTGGGAACAAAATGTCCCCTTGAGAATACGTTTACTAGATTGTAGACGCAGTAGGCTGACACCAAATAAGAAATGACCTTGATGTAACGCGATTCCAGATCAAAGAGAGGGACAGTATTCAATGCTACCACCAAGAAAAACACAAGAATACAGGGATAGGTGCGAAGTCCGTCGTAGTTATCGAATGCGGATTTACAGTGCCTTTTAAACTTGGTATCCGTCTTGTTAAAATAGTGCTTTATTGCCTTCTTGATCACGAAGGTGAATCCAAGACAGCCAGCTACTACGGCCCATTGGATCCAATCTGATTGATCATCGAACAAGTCTACCAGAGAATTGAAAAAATCTGTGAACATTAAGGTGCTATGTTGCCTACAACAAATCTCGCTTTATTCCAATGGTATTCCCTCCGAGAACTGGAACGGAGGAGGGGAGAAAAGGAGGTTATGGGCTCCATGGTCTCGATCTTGAAGTTGCGCTTGGTGGTGTGGTGGCGTTTGAGGATGTTCCACTAGATGACTTCTCCCGAGAAGGTGATGGTGAAGGTCTGGCCTTTTTCATAGTCGCCGCGGATCGGAATTGCCTCGCCGCGATTCCCCTTCATGGGAGCTATACTTAAAAAACTTGATGAGAATGAAATTATCGCCGATGACGGGGTTGAGTTCTCCTCCGGTAAGAAGTTTCACGTTGGTGAGGCGTTTCGGTAGAAGGTGGACAACGGGCCGATTGTCCCAGTCGCCGCGTTGGTTGGCGATAACGGTAAAGGTATAGATACCGCCTTTTTTGCTGAGGGTCTGGGTCCAAGGCAATTGGCGTTTTGGCATACGCGCTTCCCAAGCGGGGTCGCCGTAGAGCACGACCACGTCGCGATCGCCGCTAAGACCGTGGATGCGCTTACCGGATTTTGCCAACATCTCAATGTTGTAGTTGAGGGCGATTTGGTTGGCGTGATGCGCTTCCGATAGGCTAAAGCGCCCCGCCTGCAATTCCGAAAAGTAGTCCTTTACGCCCCAACCGCCGTAGCCGTAGCCCGTGGGGATGGTGTAGCCCACCATTTGATTTACGCCGGCAGAATGCATCAGCGCCAGCGCCATGCATTCGCGATTGGAAACGTGCGCGATTAGACAGTTGCCGACGGGCAGGTGAACCTTTGGATTGGGCGAGTTGATGTCATGGCGTCCGCCCGACGAATCCTGACCAAAGAGCTGCCCATTTTTGCATTTGAAGTAGCCGTTGCGATAGGTGAAGCCCAGTTGCCAATCACGCTCCGTAGCGTGACCGCTGGTGATGAAGACGTCCGGTTTGTAGTCGTTTAGCGAATCGACAATAAGCTTGGTGGTATCTTGGGGGCAGGACTTGCGGGTAACGGTTTGACCTAAGACTTTTTCCCACATCGCATTGGCTTTTAGTTCGTTGAACATGACGCCTTCCTCATAGGCGTCCAAAGGTGAACCGACCGTCCCGGAAAGAGCGCGTTTTACCGTTAGCGGTTTGGCATGCTTGGCTATGCGCAAGGCATCAGCCGATTCATACCCTGTGACAATGGCCCAGATGGTGTCGGGGTAGGGATCCGCGTCGAGTTGACGGGTGAGTTGATGGGCGGCGGCTACGAAGGCACGTCCCGCATCTTCCGGCTTGGCGACGATACAGGTATATTTCGGGAACGCTGCTTGTAACGCTGGGAGGCTTTCCGAAAGATTTTTCTCGTACTCGATTACAATACCGCTGTGCTTGCTGCGCAGCGCCTCGACGACTGGCGCCCAATCGGCGTGTGCATGGGTGTCCTTGCTTACCACTATGGCATAGCTGTCGTCGGCTTGCAGCTTAGCGGGCGATGTTAAAAAAATAGCGATGCCGACAAGCCTCAGAGCGTGTTTCAATTCCATGATCGTAAAGCTGCTAGAAAATTACTGTTACTGCTAGGAAATTTCTCTTGGCAAAACACTGCTAGGAATTTGCTTTTGTAGGAAAGGTCGCGGAAGCCCGGGTTTGGCGGAATACATGGGGGAGAAAGGGGGTTGTCGTCGGGAACTGCCGGCTTCACCAGAGGCAGTAGCGACCACCAGGGCCCTTCCTCCTCCTCGACCTCCACAGCCCAGCTAGAGCCTCCGGCCAATAGGGCGAGCAGGACATAGGTGGAGATCGAGGTAGATAAACGAAACATGGCGTTAAGGGATTTGGACAGGTGAAACATGGAAAGACGGAACTTGGCCATAGAGGGATCCTAGTCCTAATCTGCTCCAAGGGCATCCCCCATGCTATCGCGCATTCGCGTGAGTGATAATTTTTTGTTCGTCTCCCCCCAACCGTCGGATCTACTGCTCTCAGAGTGCTACCCACGACTGCCCGATAGCCTACTTCTTCGTGGCATCCTTCAATTGAAGAAACGCGAACAAGTCGCGGATCTGCTGGTCGGTCAGAGCATCGAGCAAACCTTCGGGCATTACCGAAATGGCGGCCCGGCTCTGGTCGGCGATGTCCCGTTTCGCGATCAAGGTCTTGTTTCCGACGAGGTCCTTCAGTGTGACCGTCTGGTCGGTCGCGTCGCTGACGAATCCGGTCAAGGCAGTTGTCTCAGCGGCCTCCGCCCCATCGTCTTGACGTAATGTTAGTGTTACGAGCTCATATTCTTCGCGAACTCCGAGATTCGGGTCGACGATAGCCGGGAGAAGAAAGTCAAGATTCCCGCGCTCGTATCCTGTGAGTTCAGGCGCGATGTCTCGCCCGAGGTCTCCAAGCTTGTGACAGGCGGCACAGCTCGCTGTATAAAGTGTGCGCCCGCGTGCGACGTCGCCGCGTGCCCCATCGCCGGCCAGTAGTTTCTTGATCGCATCGATGCGCGCGGCTTTTTCCTTGGCAGGCTTGCGTAACGACCCCCAGTGTTTTTTGATGATGGCTTTGACCTTTTCGTCACCGCGGCTCTGAATGAGCAAAAGGGCATCAAATGTGACGCTTTCCCGCGCGACTTTTTCTGCGTCGACCGCCTCGAGCAACTGCGTCGCCCAGCTCGGGCGGCCAGATAGAATCGACTGTGCGGTCTGGCGGAGATCGGGTTCCATCGAGTCGTAGGCTCCCAGCAGAGCGGCCGGGATCCCGTTACCACTGTAGCGCCGGAGCGCGTTTAGAGCGGCCATGCGCAGCCGGGCCGATACGTCCTTCGCAGGCAGCCCGACAAGTTTCAGTAGCGCCAGTTCCGCGTCGGCATCGCCCATCTGCGATAGTTTCTCGATGTAGCCCACGCGTTCCGCTTCCGGCCGAGACGTATCGATGATGGTCGCGCGCGCAACCTTGAGCGCTTCCTGGCTGTTGAGTCGCAGGGCAAAGCTGATCAGTTGCTGGTCTGATGGATACTTTTTCCAGAGCCGGCTGAACACGGCGTCAAATTCCGCTGGGACGGAGTCGATCGCCATTCCCTGCAGTGCCAGTTCCATCCCACGGAGGAGGTGTTTGACGGTGTCTGCGTTAGGCGCGCGTTCCAGTAGTTGGGCGCAGATTGTCATGTTGGCATCGTTGCGATCGGCCATGAAGCGTCGCCCGATGCGCTCGGCGAGCACTTGAGTAAAGATCGCATGGTTCCAAAATTCGGCCTGATCGAGCAAAGTTAGCGCACTTTTTGCATCTCGTCCGATCGCCGATTCAAGCGCCCACCAGATCTGTTGGGGAATGAACGAATCGCTCGCAAAGGCATCGCGGCTGGTGAGCACGCCGATGATCGGCAATGCCTGGGGCACTGGCAGGCGCTGTGCGGTGGAAGCCAATTGGGAAATGACCACTGGGTGGTTCTCATTCTCAGTGAGTGCAGACATCACCTCGTAGGTTTCGAAGGGAAGTGTGGCTCGGGGATCGCCAAGCAGGCGGACTGCCCAGGCGCGCACATGGGGGTCGGCATGTTTCATTCCCTTCTGGGCGACGGCGTCGGTGAATTCTCCGATTCCATTGAGTGCCCAGAGCGATTCCAGGGCCAGTTGCCCCGCGGGCGAGACGAGACCGGTGATCAAATCTGGCTGCACCGATTTGTCCCGGCGGTCCGCCAGCAGGCGTTGTGCAGTGCGCCGTACCCACTGGTTGTGATCGGCCAATAGTTTCACAAGTTCGAGGCTCGTTTTCTTGCTCAGGTCCGGTGCCTTACCAGGTTTTGCATCGGCGGCGCGCAGTCGGATGATGCGGCCGCGTTCGCGGTCCCAGTTGTCGCGCGGATCGACATGCGTGATACGCGCATCGTAAAAGTCCGAAAAGTAGATCGCACCATCCGGTCCAGCCGTACAGTGTACAGGGCGGAACCATTTATGATCGGTTTTGATCGGGTTTGCCGCTTCGACGGTCTTGAACGAGCTGCCATCGGGTTCCATCCGCAGCGCGTGGACTTTGCTCGCGAGCGAGTTCCCGCCGACGAGCAATCCCTCGAGGCTTGGGATCGCGCCACTCTTGTAATGGATCCACTGGTGCACCAGCCTGACATTTTCGCCTTTGATCGGCAGGCCGCCAAAGTATCCGAAAGCATACGGATTCGTATGCGGGCCATGTTTGCCGAATCCCTTTTGGTAGAACCCGTCCTGTACGAAGTAGACCGCTTGCAGGTTGCTGTTGGTTCCGGAGTAGACACGTCCCTGGTCGTCAAAATCGACACCGAAGGTGTTCCAGCCACCTTCGGCGAACAGCTCGAACAAGTGTGATTCAGGATGGTAGCGCCAGATTGCCTGGCCCATGAATGTGGTCCGTTTGTCGGACGCGGAGAGATGCGCCCGGATGCGCGCTGTGACGGTGCTGCCCTGACCTCCGTAGAGCCAGCCATCGGGCCCCCAGGTAAGGCCATTGGCCACGCTATGGGTATCCTCGAGCCCAAAACCGGCAAGTCGGATTTCGGGATCTCCTTCGGGAATGTCGTCGCCATCTTGATCGCGATAAAAGAGGAGGTAGGGAGTGTGCATCACCCAGAGTCCGCCCCAACCACGGACGATCGAGTTCGCCATGTTCAGGCCCTCGAGAACATTCCTGCTCGTTTCATAGGTGCCATCGCCATCGAGATCTTCGTGCACGCTAATGATGTCGGCTCCAAGGAACTTCCGTTGTTCGGGCTTTTGATAGGGCGGGGGAGGCGGTACCTGGTCGAAGACCTTGCGCAAGTGGGCATCCCAGGTGAGTACTTTCAAACCTGCCGGATTGGGATACTGAATGTACTCAGCCACCCACATGCGCCCGCGCTCATCGAAATCGACATACAGCGGCTGCGTGATCACCGGCTCTGCCAAAACGTTGTCCACCGCGAGCCCGTCAGCGATCTTGAGGGTCGCCAGCGAATCCTCCGGACTTTTGGGATCGCCCTTGTCATCGTTCTTCGCGAACGGATTATTGTTGCCCTCGAATCGCTTGTAGACGGCGGCGATCATGCGCTCGCGATAGGCGATGTCGGCAGCGACCAGACCCCGGTGGCCAGCGTGTTTCGCCCCGGCGAGATTAAAAAACGCCTCGGCTTCGAGTTTCCCGTCCGCGCTGCCTGGGTCGTGCCACCAGGACGCCCATGCGGGGGCATCGCCTGCATGAAATAGCCACTGGCCGCTTAGATCGATCGCGTCTTCGGCGCGCGTCAGGTGGATGGGGCCTTCGATGATCCCTCCCTTGCCGTCCTTGTCGTAGATGCGCCAGGCGATGAGATTGACTTCGCCAAATCGGACGAGATCCGGTTCGATCACAAACGGACGCCGGATCGGGCTGGCCGGATTGTTGTAGAGAGGTGGCATCGATCCATTCGCACCGAGCCGCTGACCGTTGAAGAATCCCTCGTCGACATTGTCGATCGATCCGGCAATGAGGAGTAGCCGGCTCCCCTGCCATTCTTTGGGGATTTTGACATAGGCGCGGTACCAGGCGAACCCATCGTGATTTGCGAATTCCCCATCAGCTCCTGTTTCCCATCCGGTGGCGTTGGGGACCGGCAAGGCGGTCCAGCCCTCGTGATCGGCCACCGCCAGATCGATCGCCAAGCCCGCCCCTGGTTTCAGTGTAAGCAATGACTCTTCCGGAGGCTTTGCGCCCGGTGCCGAAGATGTCTTCTTCGACGGTTCGACCACAGCGTTCCCTGCGTTTTTCAAATGGGCGTCGCTCGGCAGGGTGCGCACCCATTCCATTGCGTTCCAGATCAGCTTCAGGAATCCCGGCTGTTCGAAATCGCTGACATGCCCCAGAGAGGTGTAGAAAATCTTGCTGGAGCCATAGACACGGGTCCAGGCGACCGGCTCAGGATCCTTTCCTACAATGGTGCCGATGAGTAGAGGAGCGGCATCTCTCGCTATTGGCTTAGCCTTGTACAGCGAGCCATTAGAGATATGTGGAAGGTTGACCCCATCGAGAATTAGTCTTTTCTCGGCGCCCTTGGCGACCGTGATCTGCGGAATCTCTTTGCCGCCGTAATGTCCCACATAGTTCCCGCCGAGCACCTCGGCATCAAATTCTGGCCACTCAGCGTGCCCCTCAGGGCCTTTGCCGCGTGCGAAAAATGCGTGGCTGGAAGTGCGGATTGCCAGCAAGCCTTTGCCGGATGCAAGAAACGCGCGTACCGCATCCAACTGATCCTTCGGTAGTGCCTGACGGCGCGCGCTCAACACCAACACATCCGCATCCTTCAGGGCATCAGCGAGCCCGGGCAAGGTGTGTTTATTAGGATCTCCGATGACTACCTGCACTTCGAACCCCCTGTCCTCTGTCCAGATCTTCTCCGCCAGGGCAGGCAGTGTCTCCCAAGTCTTGTATTCGGGTTCCGCGATTGCGATTACCACCTTTGTCGGCACATCCCATTTAAACTTGAATGGCTCACCCCCGATGACTTGATCGCTGGTGATCGTACCGGCAACGTATTTTTCGATGTGCTCAACGATTAGATCCGTTCCCCGGTAGTGGGATACAACGGTTTCATCTTCGGATTGTACATGGTGTCGGTCATGTCCCGCATCAGCGCCACGTTGCGACCGTTCTTTGCCATCTGCCGGAGACCAAATGGTCTCCCTAGCACACACATATTGGTATGCACCCCGACGAGTATCACATTCTCGATCCCGCGCGCCTCCATCGCGTTCCAGATCTCGTCCCCCTTGTCGCTGATAATGTCTTTTCCTCCATCGATATCAATCGCATCGATCTGGCGCTTCCATGGGCTTCTCGGATTGCGGTCGATCGACTTCAAATGATTGGCCCATTTCTGGTGGATCAACGGATCGTCATCGTCGCCTCCGTCCGATTGATCGATCGGGTAGTAATCCATTTCCTCCCCTGGTATCTGCTCGCACGAGCCAGTAATGTCCTTGGGGAAATTGGCTGCTACTGGCGCGGACATTGCTCTCTTCCTCGCGGGATGATCCTTGTAAAAATCCATACAATCGCTCGGCGCGTGCACGACTAGGGCACCCCGCCTGCGCATCTCGCTCACCACTTTGTTCATCCTGGGCGCCATCTCACCGACGCGCTTGGTCGCGTTGTGGGAGTGGTGGTAGTCCCACATATCGCAGATGACGAGTGCTGTCCGCTTTGCTTCCCAGTGTTCTTCAACAAGGTGTCTCTGCCATGCCCCTTCTGCTTTGCCGGGTTTCGAGAGGCCGCGCAGCTTCAGATCTAACACTTTACTATTCCCTGGCGCATTGGGGGTAAATGCCAGAGCAAGTAGAAAGGTGGCAATGCACACAGCCCTCGGAATTCGTCGAAATCGAAAGGGCTTCCACGTGGATTTGCCCAAATTCTCAGACGTTGGATTATTATTGCTAGGAATTTTGATTTCGGGCGTCGGTTTCATGCGCGAGCGAGAGATGAAGGGGGCGATTGGATTGGGATCCTACTGAACTGCTAGGAATTTGCTTTTGTAGGAAAGGTCGTGGAAACCCGGGTTTGGCGGAATACATGGGGGAGAAAGGGGGTTGTTCGACATGACCTCGAAAGTTGGGAAGAGGCTTCTATAATTATCACACGGCGTAAAGCCCTTACCCCCCTACCCCCCCCGGGTGCAATTGACCAGAAACCCTTGGTCTGCTCCCTTGTTATGGCGTTTACCCCACTTAACATTGAACTGGCAGTGGCTTTTTATTGTGCGTTTCGATGTCAGAAAAAAAAGCAAATGAGCGAGAAAAAGATATTCTGGATCTTGGTAGCATGCGGCCCCTGTGGAATTGACTGAAGTATATTTCTATTCGGCTTCCCGAAATTATTGATCATATGAATCGCATGAAGGATGAGGGAGGGGGCGAAAGGGGGTTGGCTGCATGGCGTGAGAAAAAGAGAATCTCCAACGACACTTCCGAAAAGTCGGAGTAGTGCTGCAATACAAGTTAAACGTTTATTCTTTTCGCCAGCGGAGAACGAGCTTCTTCCCGTGCTTGGGGTGCGTCTTATCGAGAGACTCGAGCATTAGGCTCATCCCGCGTTTCTCGAGCCGTACGTCGACCCAGCCTTGCAAAGCTGAAGTTCTGCACCGCAATACAAGATAACGTTTATTATTTTCGCCAGCGGAAAACGAGCTTCTTCCCGTGCTTGGGGTGTGTCTTATCGAGAGACTCGAGCATTAGACTCATTCCGCTTTTCTCGAGCCGTAAGTCGACCCAGCCCCGCGGCTCGTCGGGGTCAAAAATGTAAGCGGTGGTTGGGAGGTTGATGAAATGAATTCCATCGATCTCCCAGCGCCGCCACTCGTGCGTATGCCCAAAAATAAACGCCTTGACGTGCTTGCGCGGACGCAGGACTTCGACCAGCGCCGCTCCGTCCCGAAGTCCCCCCTCCTTTGCAGTACCTGACGTGGCTTCTGGTTGGTTTACGTTGTGATGGCAGATGACGATGGCTGGCTTTTCGTCGTGCTGGTCGAGGGCCCGCGCGAGCCACTCGATCTGCTTCATCCCCAAGTCTCCTTCCGTGACCGTGCGCTCGGTGTTGTACAAAGAATCGAGGAAGAAAAAATTTGCACGTTCTGTCTGAAGCACGTTGACCAGCCGACCGGCGACCGGCGGCGTTCCAGGTAGCATCTCGGTCAGCGTCTCCGCGAAGAGACTGCGCCTGTCGCAGTTGCCCATCGTGAGATGGACCGGCATTCCTTGTTTGCTGAGCGGGTCAAGAAGCTGGGCTAAATATCGGTACGCGCCAGCTGTTGGGGGGGAACCATCTGTTGCTAAGTCGCCGTTGACAACGACGCCGGCCGGCCTAGCGGTTTGCGCGGCGATCTCGGCGACAACTTGGCGTAAGTGATCTGCCATGTTGATTCCGCGCGCCACGGCGGTGGGATCCGCCATGATGTGGGTGTCCGAGAGAAATGCGAAGCGGTGAGGGTCAACTGGAACTTCTTTACCCGGTATCGCTCGAACCGATGGCACGGCGATCGCGGCGACTGCGCCTCTTGCCGAAACGTGGAGGAACCGGCGACGCGTAATGGGAATTATGTGAATCGACATAAGCTTGTGCTTGTGAATATCACTCGCTTCTTTAGCACACAACATCAAAGCTGATCTCGCCGATGAAGTAGCCGTCGCTCACCCCGGTCAGTTGAGGGGCCCTACCCTCCGGCGAACACCGGCTTGAAGCCCGCCTCGATCAGACTGATTGGAATCGTCCAAAAGCGGGTGCTCTTGGCTACGCTAAGATTTCTTTCACGATTTTCCCGTGGACGTCGGTGAGGCGGAAGTCCCTGCCCTGGAAGCGGTAGGTGAGTTGTTCGTGATCGAAGCCTAGGAGGTGGAGAATGGTGGCGTGGAGATCGTGGACGTGAACTTTGTTTTCGACCACTCCGAAGCCGAGTTCGTCGCTTTGGCCGTGGATGTGACCGCTCTTTAATCCGGCTCCGGCCATCCACATGGTGAAGGCTTCGATGTGGTGGTCGCGGCCGACCGTCTTGCGGTTTTCGCCCATCGGAGTACGACCAAATTCACCGCCCCAGATGACGAGGGTGTCTTCTAACATTCCGCGTTCCTTGAGGTCGAGAACGAGGGCGGCGCTCGCTTGGTCAACGTCCTTGCAGACTTTTTCAAAGTCGCTGTTGAGGTTCTCCCCAGGGCCGCCGTGGCTGTCCCAGTTGGTGTGGTAAAGTTGCACGAAGCGGGAGCCACGCTCGACCAGACGGCGGGCGAGAAGGCAGTTGGAAGCGAAAGATGATTCGCCGGGTTTCACGCCGTAGCTATCGAGGGTGGTCTTGGATTCGCCTTTGAGATCCATGAGTTCGGGCGCACTGGTCTGCATGCGATAAGCCATTTCGTAGGCGTTAAGGCGAGTAAGGATTTCGGGGTCGCCGGTTTCCTTGAGACGTTCGCGATTGAGAGAGCCGACGGTGTCGTAAAAGCTTCGCTCACGTTCGCGGGTGATGCCTTTGGGATCGAAGGTGGAGAATGGGGTCGCCTTTTCCCCGGAAGGGAACGCCCTGGAATGAGGTCGGAAGGAAGCCGCTGGCCCAAAGGGAATTTCCGGCGCGTGGTCCGCGTGGTCCGCTTTGCAGAACAACGAAGCCGGGGAGGTTTTCTGATTCGCTGCCGAGTCCGTAGGTGATCCACGAGCCCATGCTGGGTCGCCCCGGGGCCTGGAAGCCGGTGTTCATGAAGAGCTTGGCCGGGCCGTGGTTGAAGACGTCGGTGGTCATACCGCGAAGCCAGACGATTTCGTCGACGATTTTGCGGTGGTGGGGGAAAAGTTCGCTGAGTGACATGCCGCATTCTCCGTAGCGGTCGAACTCGCGTTGGTTGCCGAGGAGGGTTTCGTTGCCTTTGAGAAAGGCGAAGCGCTTGCCCTCCATGAGGCTTTCGGGCGGAGTCTTGCCGTGGTATTCGCGGAGCTTGGGTTTGTCTTCGAAGAGTTCGAGTTGGCTCGGCGCGCCGGCCATGTGGAGGAAGATGACGTTCTTGGCCTTCGCTGGAAGGGTGGATTTTCGAGCGCTCATCGGATTGGCCGGATCGATGGCGGGAAGTTCACCGGCCTGCAGTTGCCCGAGCATGGAATTTATGGCAATAGAGCCAAGGCCAACTCCACAGTCGCGAAAGAAATGGCGGCGGGTGCGCTCGGCGAGCCAGCGGTTTTCGAAGTCATTCATGAGTTACTCGCGGGTGATGAAGTTGTCGGTATTGAGAAGAGCACGGGCGAGGCCAACGAGGGCGGCGGCTTCGGTTGGCGGAGTTTCGGAAGCAAGGAGATTGCTGGAAAGGAGTGCTTGGGCGGCTTCCTCGTCTTCGGCGAAGTCCTTGATCTGTTGGTGAACGTATTTTTTAAGAATGGAGAGTTCCTCGCTGCTTGGCTCACGGCAGAGGGTGAGTTGGAAAGCGTGGCGAATGAGCGCTTCGAGCCCGTTGGGTTTGTCGCGAAGGAGACGGGCGGCGAGACCTTGGGCGATTTCGAGAAAGGCGGGATCGTTGGCGATGGTGAGCGCTTGCAGCGGGGTGTTGGAGCGGACGCGGTGGGTGCAGACGGTTTGGAAGTCCGGTGCGTCGAAGGTGGAGAGAAGCGGGTAAGGGGCGCTGCGATAAAAGAAGGTATACATGCCGCGGCGGTAGCGATCGGGGCCGGTGCTGGTGCTCCAACCTTTGCGGCTTTGGGTGAAGGCGTAAATGCCATCGGGTTGGGGCGGGTAGACGCCGGGTCCGCCGACGATTGGGGCGAAAAGCCCGCTCGCGCTGAGGGCGGCGTCGCGGATGATTTCGGCATCGAGGCGAAGGCGGCTTTGGCGGGCGAGGAGGAGATTGCGCGGGTCGAGGTCGGCGAGATCTGGACGGGCTTTGGATGAACGGCGATAGGTTTCGCTGGTGACGATGAGGCGGTGGAGATTCTTCATGGACCAACCGTCCTCGATGAAACGGCGGCCAAGATAATCGAGGAGTTCAGGATGAGTGGGAGGTGAACCCTGGGTGCCGAAGTCTTCTTCGGTTTCAACGAGGCCGCGTCCGAAGTAGCGCATCCAGGTTCGGTTGACGGTAACGCGGGGTGTGAGCGGGTTGGCGGGATCGACGAGCCACTTAGCGAGGTCGAGACGATTGCGGCGCGAGGTGGGATTGGGAAGAGCGGGTTTGACTTTGGAGAGAATCCCGGGCGTGAGTTCTCCGAGGTCTTTATTGGGTCGGGTGAAGTCACCGCGAGTGAGGAGATAAGTGGTGCGCGGCTTGGCCAGTTCCTTCATCACCATGAGCTTTCCAGTGCGGGGTGTGACTTTGCCGGGTTCTTTACCTCTCGGAATGGACGGAGCGGTGGCGGAGAGATCGAGGGCGAAACGTCCGACGAGATAGTTATCGTGGAGATTGTGCTCCATGCGGACGGTGAGTGGCTTGCCGTTGGTTGCAATGGGTTTTTCGAAAAGAAAAGTCACTTCGTGCTCGGCGTTCATTTTAGCCTTTTGCCCGCGACCGATGTTGATGGCCCACCCAGTCTTCTCGTCACGATCGATGATGTGGGAAGCTGGGTAGTCCGGCTGCTCGTGATCAGCAAAGGCGGCTTTAAGACGGATGGGCTTGCCGTCGATCGTGACGGTGAGATTAGTCAGGACGAAATTTCCATTGCTCGCAGTGCCCGGTCCTTTCTTTGGGAGGGAATTGTCAGGGAGGGTGCGGAGTCGGAGCGCAGCGACGGTCTTGAGATCAGTGGAGATTTTGAGGTCGTAGGCTTCTTTTCGCCTGGCGGACTTATCCACGAGGAGAGAGTTATCGGGGAGACGTTTCAAACTTAGGTTGGACGAAGTACGATGGTGCGCGTAACGAACGGGAAGCCACTTGGCGGTCTGTGCTGATCCCAACTCTTCAGGCATGATAGGTTTGGCGCCGTTGTTCAGGATCTCAAATTGTTTGACCTCCACCGTGGGGCCGGTGCCGTTGGCATCTTCGGTGTTGTTGAAGAAAGCGAAGAGTTCGTAATACTCACGGTGTGTGATGGGATCGAACTTGTGCGTGTGGCATTGGGCGCAACCCACCGTGAGGCCAAGCCAAACCGCTCCGGTGGTGTTGACTCGGTCGATGACAGACTCCACGCGGAATTGCTCGCGATCGGATCCGCCCTCTTGATTGATGAGAGTGTTTCGGTGGAAGGCCGAGGCAATGAGCTGGCTTTTACTCCGGGCAGGAAGGAGGTCGCCGGCCAGTTGTTCGATCGTGAATTGATCGAAGGGATGATCGTCGTTGAGTGCTTTGATTACCCAGTCGCGGTAAGGCCACATGTCGCGACCGCCATCGACCGAGTAGCCGTGGGAATCAGCGTAGCGAGCTTGGTCAAGCCAGTGCCGACCCCAACGCTCGCCATAGTGCGGGCTTGCAAGGAGTCGGTCTGTAAGGCGAGCCCATGCGTCGGGACGTTTGTCGTTGATGAAGTCGTTAGTTTCTTCAGGCGTCGGAAGGAGGCCGGTGAGATCGAGAGAGAGTCGTCTGATGAGAGTGGCTCGATCGGCGGTTGGTGAGGGCTTGATGTCAAGACGTGCGAGGGAGGCCTCTATAAAGTAGTCGATCGGATTTCCTTTCCAAGACACTGGCGGGTTAGTCTTGGCGAGAGGCTCGAAGGACCAGTGACCTTGGTAGGGAGCCCCTTGTTCAATCCAGCGACGAAAGAGAGCGACCTCTTCTTTGGTGAGGCTTTCTTTTTTGGCATGTGGCGGAGGCATCGCTTCATCACCGGTGGCTTCCGCGATGCGGTAGATCAATTCGCTATCATCTGGTTTGCCCGGAACGATCGCGGAGAATCCGTCACGGTCTTCAATCGCGCCCTCTCGGGTATCGAGACGAAGGTCGGCCTCGCGTGTTTTTTCGTCGGGGCCGTGACAGAAGAAGCACTTGTTTGAAAGGATAGGCCTAATGTCGCGGTTGAAGACCACTTCTTGGGAGAAAGCGACTGAGATCAGTGCGAAGGTGAGAAGAACAGAGAGGCGCGCCATTTCTAGTGATATTTATAACGCGGATCGGGGCCGAGGCAATAAACAAGCATCAAAGTTGGACGGCTCAGGATCCCTTTAATGGGTAGAAAATCGCTTGGAATTTACGATTGCTTTTCCATAGGCAATTTCTTGCCCTGAGGAGGTTCATAAAAAGAGTGTTTCGTTTGACTCTTTGGTGGAGTATCCTGCGTGTCATTCAATGAAATTTAACCTAAGCTCTTGTCTCATCGCAGCTGCTGCCTTTGCTGCAGGAATCGCGGTTGACCGTGCTGTACTTTCCCCTGTGGAGGACATGGCCGCGGTGGAAGGCGTCTCAAGCAGAAACAAGGAGTCCAGCAGCTCCTCTTCGAGGGGATCAAGAAAGCGGACGATGTCTTCTCAGTCTGGTCGAAGCGATTCTGATCGAGAGCCCCGAGAGTCAAGTGAAGAGGGAGCTGATGGAGTTTTGGGATCCTTTCGAGAGGTGATGGAAAAGCTCCAAGAGGGTGGGAGCATGGATGCAAAAACCGCGAGTCAGCTTTTACAATCATTTCCGGCTGGCCGGGAGCGGCGACAGATGTTGGAGCATCTCGCCAATGTTTGGGGTCGCCGGAATGGTCAGGTAGCGGTGGAATGGGCCGAAAGTTTGGAGGGAAACGATCGCCGGAGGGCCTTAGAGAGCGCTTTGCATGGTTGGTCGGAAGAGGATCCTGCGAGTGCCGCTCAATATGTGGCGGAGCTCCCGACCTCTGAGCAAAATTTGCATTTGGTGCATGCAATGGCCCATCGTTGGGCTGAGACCGACCGAACTGCTGCGATGGAATGGGGAGCGTCTCAAGGTGATGCCGCGATACGCAGCCGGGCGATGGGTGGGGTCGTAAGTTCATGGGCTGAGACAGATCCCGCTGCCGCCGCTAATTTTGCTTCGACGATCGGCAACCTCTTCGTGAAGCATCAAGCCCTTGAGATTGCGGCTCGTCGTTGGGCAAGCCAAGATACGACTGCGGCGATGGAATGGGCGCAAGGCTTGGCTGGTGTAGATCGTCACCGAGCTACTCAATCAATCTTACGTGGAGTGGCTGAAAATGCTCCGGGAAAAGCAGCTGCGATCTACGGGGAGCTAACAGCATCTCTCCCACCCCAGTTGCGGGCAACACACGAACATCGACGGATGGCGCAAGAAATTGCTTCGGCTTGGTCCGCGGCTAGTCCTCAAGAAGCTGCGGATTGGGCGTTGGGTCTTCCGGAGTCCGGGGAGGTGCGTCGCTCCGCGGTTGGAGAGGTGGCTGAGCGTTGGTTGCGGATTGATAGCATGGCTGCCGGTGAGTGGATCCTACAGCTTCCGGAAGGAAGGGTTCGTGATGCGGCGGCGGAACGAGTGGTTGGAACGATGCTTCCTACCGACCCCGCGGCAGCATTCGACTGGGCAAACAGTCTCAGTGACGATGGACATAGGACCGGGATGATGCGGGAGGTGCTTCATCGTTGGAGCTCCCGCGACTTTGCTTCCGCGAATGCCGCACTTCAAAGCGCAGAGGTTTCGCCTGAGCAACGCCGCGAGCTCAACCAAGTCTTTGGAAGAAATGAAGCGCCAGCTCCAGCTGAAGATCCGGGAGGGCAGTCTGAGTAACTCCGGAGAAAACCTGGAAAGGAATTTCAACAAGTCGCCAGAATGGAACTCGGCGAACCCCTCTGGGCCTCCCCCGTCATTACCGATGGACGGTGGTTTCTCCGTCGGCCTGGTAGATTAAAAGAATGGCATCTTCGCTGGCGATTTCATCAAACAGGTCCATCATGAACTCCTCCTGACCGGGCCAAGGGTAGACAAAGAAGAGATCGACTTCGCCAGGGTCAAGACCATCATAGAGCGGAGTAGTGTCGATGATTGCTCCCCCCGAAGTGGTGGCCTGTGGAGGAAGGAGGTCCTTGCCGCCGATGCCCTCACATTCTTCATAACCTTCAGGAAGGTAACTGGTGCAAAGGTATTCGGCGGGGATGGAGAGGTCTCGAGCCAGTTCGGTGGAGAGCTTTGCAAGGCCATCTTCGATTTCGATCCCATAGGCTTTAAAACCTATGAGAGAGGCCATGCAGGTTGCTATCCCAAAGCCGGAGCCCCATTCGCAGAAAACGTCACCGCGAAGGATTCCAGATTCTTTAAGAGTGGCGATGGCGGCAAAGACTTTTTCAGGATTACTGGGAAGGTAACGCGGGTAGCGCCGATCCAGTCCGGCCTCGAAGAAGGCGTCACATCGTTGCTCGGCCTCGGCAAGCATCGAGGTGACTTTGTCCGGTATCTCGCAGGGCTTGGAGATCACATTAAGTTGTTCGAGAGACACGGTAGTGAGTTATTTTCTTTGGTGTTTTGGCAAGAATTGCACGGCATCGGCGATGACGTATCTTCCTTCGGTTCCTTCGTTTGAAATGATGACTGATCCGTTTTTTCCTTTCTTGAATTCGTAGGTTCCCAAGGAGCGAAAGAGTCTCCCATGCTTGGGGACATCTTGTTGATTAATCCGAATGGTGGATTTCCCGTTCGCGTGGACGATCGTCACGGGGGTAGCGGTCGAGCGTCTTGAATTGTAGCAATGGGAGAGACGGACTTCGTATTTCCCAGATCGCGGGAAATCAGGAATGAAGGTCGCGGATTTCTTCCCTTTGTCCGATTTTTGGTCATGGAGGTATCCGATGCCAACATAGGGTGGGGTGTGGGTTGAGTATTGCCATTTTCCCTTGAGAATAGCGCTGGTTTCATCGAGAACAATTCCAGGGAGAGCATCTGGGTTGGGGATGATGAATTTCAGGTTGGCCTTGAGGTCGACTTCACCTGGCGCGTGAGTGTTTGGTGCTGCATCGGGATGAGGTTCGATTGAGAAGACGAGACTTCCCCCTAGGAGAAATAGAATCGAGAGGAACCACCTTGTCATTTTGAGGAGACTAGCTAAAGCTTCCTGAGAGAGCGATGTCATTTCATTTTGTTTTAAGTTTTTGGTTTCGAGTTTTCGAATGGTGAAAATTTTCCGAGTTTAGTTTCGTAACTCAAATTCATGTCCCGTCTCTTACTCGCTTCCCACCTCTTGGTGTTTGGGGCTTTTTTTTCGGGGTCTTTTCTATTCGCGGTGGAGATCACTCCCGAGAGAATGAAAAAGGAGGCCGCAAATCTCGATCTTCTCATCAGTTCCGTCCTTGAAAAATCCGGAAAGACCAAGCCGGCTCCGGTTGATGACTTCACCTTTCTACGCCGCGCTTCCTTAGTGGCCATCGGGCGAATTCCTACTTTAGCTGAGATCAAGGAGTTTGCCAACGATCCGGCTGCCAATAAACGCAATCGCCTTGTCGATCGGCTTTATCGTTCGAAGGGCCATCAAAGCCATATGAATAATTGGTTTCAAGATCATCTGAGGCTCAACGAGGTGAAATTACAGGGAGGGTATTTTAGTTCTAATACTCCCCTCATCAATTGGACGCGGCAGGCGGTTCGCGAAAACAAAAGCTGGAAAGCGATGACCGTTGAATTGCTGTCGAGCCGTGGCAATGGTTGGACCGGCTCGGGGGCTTCCCACTATTACACTCGGGATATTGGAATGCCGCTAGATAACTCTGCCAATACCATGCGGGCTTTTTTGGGGGTTCGCATGGAGTGTGCCCAGTGCCACGATGATCCAGGTTCGAGCTGGGAACGGATTGATTTTTTCAATCTTGCTGCCTTCACCCACGGCAAAAGCAATTACGGGCGCCTCGATTTTTTAAGAGGTAGGGGTTTGTTCGTTAAAATGTCGTCGGATAAAAAGTTTAATGTGCCGGGTCTTCATCACTTGCACTTCTTTAGCGATGCGATTGGCCAGTATGCCGCCAGTGGGATCGAGCCCGGTAAGGGGACAGGGCGGATCAAGCTCCCTGATGATTACCAATACGAAGATGGTGATCCGGGCGAGATGGTAGAGGGCCGAACTCCCTTTGGAGGGAAGGTGCGCCTTGAATCAAAAAAGACCAACCCGGATAGTCTTGATCGATTTGCGGCCTGGGTGGTGGGTGAGGAAAACCCGACCTTTGGTGGTTCCATCGCGGCGAGAATGTGGCTGCGGGTGATGGGTGCCAAATTGCACAAGAAGGACAACGAAGAATTCCTAGATCCAAAAGATTCCGTCACCGGTGCTCTTAGTGGTGCGTTGATGAAGCTCATCAAGGACTACGACTACGATCTTCGCGCCTTCCAACAGACTCTCATGCTGACTAAGACCTTTGCTGTAAAGTCAGCTCCGGATGCCGAGGCTTCCTTTCATGGCCTGCTAGGCCGGCCTATCGAGAGAATGAGTGCCGAGCAGATTTGGGACTCCCTGATCACGCTCGTTCTCGAAGACCCAGAAGCGCCGCAGCGGCTGGAAGATATGGAGCACCTTTTCATTCACGGTCGTTACATTGGCCGCCTCGAGGACATCATCGAAAAGGTTCATTCCTTTAAGACGATCAAGGACTATCAGAAGTGGATCATCTCAAAATACGAGGAAGCGCGCGACGGAACCGGCCCAAAGGCACCTGTCTCTAGGCCTCCGACTTACATCGCGGGTCACGGTCGTCTGATGACTTCGGCAATTCGGGGAATGGCTCGTGCCTCGGAGCTTCCTAGCCCGGCTCTGCCCAACCATTTCCTCCGGAAGTTCGGCCAATCCGATCGGATTAGTATCGATGGTGCGACCAATGAAGGAAGCCTCACCCAGACGCTCCAGATGCTCAACGGGGCAACTCAAACAATGGTGGCAACCAAGGAGGATGCCGCCATTCGTAAGATCTTTGAGGTCCCTGGTTCGCGCGACGAAAAGGGAGCGCTAGTCTTCCAGTCTATCCTCACCCGAATGCCTACTGACCAGGAACGTGCAATGTGTAATAAGGAGCTGGTTGATCGCGAGGGCAAGGGGCTGGCCAACATCGTTTCTGCTCTCGTCTGTAGTCCTGAATTTCTTTTCATCTATTAATGAACTCCTTTAATCAAAAGCTGAGCGATGAATTTTCTCGTCGCGAATTCCTTCGAGATGCCTCCCAAAAATTCCTAGGGGTCAGCCTTGCCCCCATGCTTGGAGGGAGCCTTGCTTCCGAAGCTTTTGGCGAGAAAATTTCCGCAGAAAGACCGAATCCGGCGACCCACGTTATTTTTCTCAACATGGCTGGTGGGATGAGCCACATCGATACCTTTGATCTGAAGCCCGGGCAGGATGTCCAAGGGCCGGTTAAAGGAATCCCTACAACGGCCGATGGGCTTCAGATTGCCAATTATCTTCCCGAAACGGCGAAGGTCATGAGGGAGGTTTGCACCATCCACTCGATGCAGTCTAAGCAAGGTGATCATGATCAAGCCAGCTACCTTCTTCATAAGGGCTACAACCAACTCGGCACAATTGTTCATCCCTCGCTTGGCAGTTGGGTTACCCGGTTAAAGGGTACTGATAACGATACCCTTCCCGGATACATTGCGGTGAATAGTCCGGCCAACATGATTGGTGCGGGTTGGATGGGAGCCAAGTTTGCCCCGGCAGTGGTGACGAATCCCGAAAAGGGACTGGAAGGAACGAGCAGGCATCCTTCTGTGAATGAAGAGGACTTTGAACGCCGACTTAGCCTTACTGACGCCATCAATAAGCGCTTTCACCGTGAGAATCCCTCGCCCAATGCCAAGAATTTCGGAATGCTTTTTGATGAAGCAGTGCGGGTCATGAAGAGCGAGGACCTGGCCGCCTTTGATCTTACTAAAGAAAGCCCGACGATTCGAAATCGATATGGTCGCCATTCTTTCGGACAAGGTTGTCTTCTCGCCCGCCGGCTTGTGGAACATGGCGTTCGTTTTATCGAGGTTACTCTCGGTGATTGGGACACTCACTATGACAACTTTACTGGAGTGCAAGCCCGCTGCCAGTTACTTGACTCAGCTTATAGCTCACTGATCACTGACCTCAGCGCGCGCGGCTTGCTCGAATCCACTTTGGTCGTGTTAAGCTCAGAATTTGGGCGAACTCCTGAGATCCAAAAACAGCATCGTAACGGTCGCAGTCATCACCCCGGAGCCTTCACCAGCCTCCTTGCAGGTGGGGGGGTGAAAGGTGGCATGACTTACGGGAAGACTGACAAGGATGCTCGGAAAGTGATTGAGAATCCCGTCACCTTCCATGACCTTAATTAACTCATCAACTCTAGCATCGCACTTGATCATGCAAAAGTCATCGAGTCCCCGAGTAAGCGACCTTTCCGCATGGCTGGCCCTGACAAAGAAGATGCTGGCCCAATCATCGAGATTTTTGGGTAGAACCATGGCTCCCGTTCCCGGCCGGTAATTTCAGGGCAAGTTTGAGCAGAACTGAATCTCCAGCGGAGGGACCAATAAATTTTAGGGGATTTGAGTGCTTGTAGCGGGAGATTGCATCCAAATATTACCCCTTGTAAGATCTCGCATCGTTCGGACGTTAAGCATAGTTATAGACCTTTACTTCTACCCGATGCTCTTACAGTTACGCCTCCAATTTCTCGCTGTCTTGTGCGTCAGCGGGGTTTCGGCGGCGGAAGTCGGGCTCGATTTCTTTGAGGCCAAGATCCGCCCGGTTTTGGTCGATAAGTGTTACGGGTGTCACTCCGTGGAGGCGGCCAATCGAGATAAGCTAAAGGGGGGGTTGTTTTTGGATACTAAGAAAGGGATCCGAAAAGGCGGGGATACCGGGCCGGCGGTTGTTCCAGGGAATGTTTCTGAAAGTCTCATTTTAAAAGCATTGAGGCAGGAAGAATTGGAGATGCCTCCTAAGGGAAAGCTTTCCAACGAAATTATCTCCGATTTTTCCCAATGGATCGAGGCGGGTGCAATTGATCCGCGGGAACAATCCAAGAGTAAACTCAAGATCGCTAAAATTGATGCCTCCAGCCACTGGGCCTTTCAGCCGCCCAAAGAACCGAAGCTTCCTGAGGTAAAGAATTCCAAGTGGGGTCGCTCGGAGATTGATAGTTTCATCTTGCGCCAACTCGAAGAACAGAATTTGAGTCCGGTGCCTGCCGCTTCGTCTCGGGTTTTAGTGCGGAGAATATACTTCGACCTTTTAGGGCTGCCTCCGACGCCCGATCAGGTCGACGAGTTTCTTAAGAATTCTGCAAAGGATCAGGACAGTGCGATTGGGAGGCTCGTTGATTCACTTTTAAACTCTTCCCATTACGGTGAACGTTGGGGGCGGCATTGGCTCGATGTGGCGCGCTACGCCGAGGATCAGGCTCACACTTTTGGAGTTAAGAAGCGAGCAAACGCCCATCAATACCGCGACTGGGTCATCAAGATGTTTAATGAAGATCTACCATTCGATAAGTTCATTAAATTCCAATTGGCAGGTGATCTAATAGAGAATGAATCGGAAGATCGTTTCCGCCAGTTTGCCGGTCTTGGTTTTTTAGGTCTCGGGGCTCAGTATTATAAAAACTCCGACAAGGCTCAAGCTGAGGCAGATGAGCTTGATGACACGATCGATACCGTGACTCGCGGATTCCTCGGGCTAACGGTCTCGTGTGCGCGATGCCACGATCATAAATTTGATCCTATTCCGACCCGTGATTATTACGCTTTAGCAGGAGTGTTTAACGGCCGAAGATATTCTGAAATTCCTTTGGCTGGAGAAGAGGAGGTGAAGGCTTACAATGATGAACAGCGAGCCATCAAGGATTTAGAATCAATACATCGTAGTTACCTTAGAGGAATCGGCAAACAAGAGGGTCAAAAGAGGCTTGGTCAAGTGAGTCGATATTTACAGGAGGGTTGGCGATTGGTGACCTTGAAATCTCAAGGAGTAAAAATTTCGGACGATGAGTTCGCAGAGCAAGTGGGGCTCCATCGCCATTATACAAAGCGATTCCGGGAAATGCTGGAGAAAGGTCGCAAGAATGACCTGATGAAGCGTTTGCCTGAGTTGAAAGGATGGCATGATGTGGTGGTGAATTTTACAGAGAAGCCCACGGTCGAAACCCTCAAGGTTCCAGATAAAATCGTAGAATTGTCTCATCAATTTCAAAACTTCGTAGATCGGGCTGAAGAAGCTATTTCGCAGATTGAGACTGAGAAAGCAGAGGAGTTGGCAAAAGCCCGTAATGTAGAAGACCGAGTGAATAAAATCATCGGGAAGATGGAGAATGATCAGAAGCGCCTTCTTAAAAATATTTGGGTCGATGGTCATGCTCCTCTCTACGCCTCTGAAAATGATGCATATGCGAAGCTTTTGAATGAGGAGCAAAAAGCGGAAGCAGATCGAATGAAGACCGAATTTGAGGCTCTTCGTAAGAAGGCCAAGCCCAAGTATCCCCTAGCCCATGCAGTCCAGGGAGGAGGTAAGGCGATGCAGGTCTACATTCGTGGTAATCCGGCGAGCAAAGGTGAATGGGTTGCTCGGGGGACTCTTGAAATTTTGGAAGATGAACCTCGACCGACTAATCCCGAAGCCGCCAAGAAGCATCCTTTTTCACGTCTTGACCTTGCTGAGGCTATTGCTTCCTCGCAGAACCCTCTTACCGCGCGGGTGATCGTAAATCGCGTTTGGCAGTGGCACTTCGGAAAAGGCCTGGTGACGACTTCAAGCAATTTTGGTCTTTTGGGTGAAGCCCCGACTCATCCTGAATTGCTCGATTGGTTGACCGTCAATTTTATAAAGAACGGATGGTCGATTAAGTGGTTGCATCGCGAGATCCTCAAATCATCGACTTACCAACTTGCTAGTCAGCGAAGTTCTAAGAACGAAGAACTCGATGGTGATAATCGCTTTCGTTGGCGATTCGATCGTCGTCGCCTAGAAGTCGAAGCCTGGAGGGATGCCCTACTTGCAATCTCTGGGAATCTCGACCCGGCGATGGGTGGTCCGACGATCGAGCTCAGTAAAAACAAAACACGTCGCACGGTATATGCGAGTATCAGTCGTCATCAGCTCAATGGGATGTTAAGGATTTTTGATTTTCCCGACGCAAATGTTTCTGCAGCTTCTCGAACGGAGACGACTGTTCCGCAACAACAACTTTTCGTTCTGAATAGTGATTTCATTATCGATCAGGCTAAGGCTTTTACCAAACGGGTGACTGGTAAATATGATGAAGTTCCAGAGCAGGTGGAATTTGCCTATCGCCTTGTTTTTGGGCGTTCACCCTCGAAAGCCGAATTGCAAGTTGCGGAGGCCTATCTTAGTATCGAAAAAGAAAAGGACGACAAACTCTCCCGTTGGGAGCAGTATGGTCAGGCGCTCCTTGCGAGCAACGAATTGATGTATCTCGATTAACATGCAAAACGGAACCTTCGACCAGCCCATGATGAATCGCCGCGATATGCTGAAACGCGCGGGAGGAGGATTCGCGTCGCTCGGGCTTGCCGGAGTTCTTGCCGATCAAGGCTTGTTAGCTGCGGAAAGTCCGCTCGTTCCAAAATCTCCTCATATTCAACCTAGGGCTAAGCGTATCATCCATCTCTTCATGAATGGTGGCCCTTCCCAGGTCGATACCTTTGACCCCAAGCCGGCTCTCGAGAAATATCATGGGCAGCGCCCGCCGGGAGCTGAACGTAAAACAGAAAGACAAACCGGAGGACTTTTCAAATCGCCCTTCAAGTTTAAGCAATCGGGGCAGTCTGGGATTCCGGTCAGCGAAATTTTTCCCGAGGTTGCAAAGTGTATCGATGACATCTGCGTCATTCGATCCATGCACACTGATGTGCCCAATCACGAGCCTTCCCTGCTTATGATGAATTCGGGGATCACTCAGCCAATTCGCCCCAGCATGGGGTCTTGGCTAAGTTATGGTCTGGGGACCGAAAATCAAAATCTTCCGGGTTTTGTTGTCTTATGTCCGGGTAAACCGGTCGTAGGGCCACAACTTTGGAGTAACGGTTTCCTTCCCGGAATTCATCAGGGCTGCCACATAGGTAAGCTCGATCCCAAAAAGATCGTTGATCATATCAGCAACAAGCACCTCACTCCTCGGACCCAGCGTCAACAGCTTGATCTGATTAACCGGCTCAACGGCCTTCACTCGGATCAACGCGCGGGAGATGACAAGCTTGAGTCACGGATCCAGTCGCTTGAAGTAGCCTTCAGAATGCAGACCGAAGCTCAGGAGGCTTTTGATGTGAGCAAGGAAACCAAAGCGACTCGCGAGCTTTATGGGAAAGGGCAGTTTGCCGATTCTTGTCTCGCGGCCCGCCGTCTCGTCGAGCGTGGGGTTCGCATGGTGCAGGTTTATTTTGGTGGCGGTCAACCTTGGGATGATCATGGCAATATCGAAAATGGGCACCGAACAAAGGGGCAGCAAAGTGATCAGGCCGTTGCCGGCTTGCTTCGTGATTTGAAATCTCGAGGCCTCCTCGAAGACACTTTGGTTTTATGGGGAGGTGAGTTTGGTCGCACCCCGGTGTCTGAGGGAGGAAGTGGGCGCGATCATAATCACCATGGATTTACCGTTTGGCTCGCCGGCGGAGGAGTCAAGGGCGGCATGACCTACGGTTCGACCGACGAGTTTGGCTTCGCGGCCATGGAAAATAAGGTCCATGTCCATGATCTCCACGCCACCATTCTTCACCTCATGGGACTGGATCACGAAAATCTGACCTACCGATACTCCGGCCGGGATTTTCGCCTCACCGATGTCCACGGACATGTCGTGAAGGATATCTTGGCGTGACATGTTGTTGCCGAGATTTTGCTTGTGACGTGATTTCGTTAAGCGGCCTCGTTGTTGGTGTGTCGTCATAATCCGAAAGTAGGCTGAATTGCTAAAAGAGAAGGTGCTTTGGCCCGACCTTGACCTTTTGAGTCCTCAAGCCTAGCGTCCGCCCTGATTTCTAGCGCTATGAGCACTCCTGAAGGAAAATCCTACAAAGACACCCTGTTTCTGCCGAAAACAGATTTCCCCATGAAGGGGAATCTGACCGTGCGGGAGCCGGCTCGCCTCGACAAGTGGAACTCCGAAGATCTCTACGCGCGAATTATTGCTAAAAGAAAAGCTGAAAATGCTGAGAAGTTCATCCTTCATGATGGCCCTCCATTTGCAAACGGGGACGTTCATATGGGAACCGGTCTCAACAAAGTCCTTAAAGACTTTGTGGTGAAATCAAAGACAATGGCCGGATTTGAAACGCCTTACATCCCAGGTTGGGACTGCCATGGTCTTCCGATCGAGTTTAAGGTGATGCAGGATGAGGATGCTCGCGATATCGAACCCGCTGAAATCCGACGTCGTTGCGAAACCTTCGCAAGAGGCTGGATTGATACTCAGCGTGAATCTTTTAAGCGGCTTGGGGTTTTTGGCGATTGGGATAACCCCTACCTCACCCTTGATCCCGGTTACGAAGCTAATATTCTCAGGACGTTTGCGGCATTGATCGAGAAGGGCTGCATTTATCAATCAAAGAAGCCAGTCCAGTGGTCCTTCGGGGCTAAGACTGCGCTTGCCGAGGCTGAGGTCGAGTATCAGGTCAAGAGATCGACTGCCGTTTTCGTGAAATTCAATCTTCCCTCGCACGACACTTTACCTGCCGGGAGCTCGATCGCAATTTGGACTACGACGCCTTGGACGCTTCCAGCGAATCTCGGAATCGCAGTGCATGAGCGTTTCACTTACACCATCGGGAAATATTCGAATGGTGAAACAATTATCGTTGTCCGTGATCTTCTTGTCGATTTTCAGGAAAAAACTGGCCTGACTTTAGAAGAGGAATTGGGCGAAATCAAGGGAGCAGAGCTCGAAGGCTTAGAAGCACAGCACCCCTTCTTAGACCGTTCTTCCAAAGTGATTCTTGCTTCTTTCGTCACCACCGAGTCAGGAACAGGGGCAGTTCATATCGCTCCCGGTCATGGAGCTGATGACTACTCTATCGGGCAGCAAAACGGCCTGGCTGTGCTCAGCCCGGTTGATGACGATGGACTCTTCACTGACGAATGTGGTCTGCCCGAGTTGGTCGGAACACACGTCTTCAAAGGGAATGCTCGGATTGTTGAGATTCTTACTGAAAAAGGAGCGCTTCTAGGCGAGGAAACCTACGAGCACAGTTACCCGCACTGCTGGCGCTCCAAGACACCCATCATCTTCCGCGCGGTAGAACAGTTCTTCATCTCTATGGAGGGGCTTCGCGAAAAAGCTCTCAGTGAGATTGATGATGTTGAGTGGCTTCCCAATTGGGGTCGTAATCGTATTTACGGAACTGTCGAAGCTCGGCCTGACTGGTGTATTTCGCGCCAGAGAACTTGGGGTGTTCCGCTTCCTGTTTTCTTTAAGGAAGATGGTGAGCCCATCGTCTCGGCTGATCTTGCCAAGAAAATTGCCGATCTCGTTGAGAAGGAAGGCACCAACGTCTGGTTTGAAAAATCTGATGCTGAATGGGCCACCCTTCTCGATTTACCCAAGGGGTCTAAAAAATGCCGCGATACCTTGGACGTCTGGATCGATTCTGGCTCGTCCCACGTTGCAGTTCTCGAGGCTCATCCTGAGCTCAATGTTCCGGCCGACCTCTACCTCGAGGCGACCGATCAGCACCGTGGGTGGTTCCAAAGCTCGCTCATGCTGAGTGTCGGAGTGCGAGACAAAGCACCTTATAAAACAGTGATGACTCACGGCTTTGTGGTGGATACCGAAACTGGGAAGAAAACTTCTACCAAGGATGCCAAGAAGAAAGGGAAGCCGACTGATGCGGCGCACTTCTATGGGAAATATGGCGCTGATATCCTTCGTCTTTGGGTGAGTTCGGTGGATTGGCAAAATGAGGTCCCTTTCAGTGAGAAGCTCTTCCAGCAAGTTGGAGAGCCCTATCGTCGAC
The DNA here is from genome assembly GCA_905181965.1 of Akkermansiaceae bacterium. Lineage (GTDB taxonomy): Bacteria > Verrucomicrobiota > Verrucomicrobiia > Verrucomicrobiales > Akkermansiaceae > SW10. The sequence continues at coordinate 76,406 of CAJIZY010000003.1, read as the reverse complement.
TCCGCAACACCTTTAAAATTCTCCTTGGCAACATGCGGGATGAAAAGGTAGCAGAACCAGCATCACTTCCGCTGATTGATCAGTGGATCATGGAGCGCTTGCAGGTCATTATCGCTGAAGTGCGAGAGGCTTATGAAAAGTATGACTTCCGTAAGGTTTTTACGCTGGTTAATCAGTTTGCCGCGAGCGATCTCAGCGCTAACTATATCGATATTACCAAAGACCGCCTCTATTGCGACACCGAGGGAAGTGAGCAACGCAAAGCGAGTGTTTGGGTGATGGGGCAGCTATTTGATGCTCTCGTAAAACTTCTCGCGCCGGTTCTAGCCTACACCAGTGAGGAAGCCTGGGAGCATGCGGGTGGTGAAGGGAGTATCCATGAACAGGATTTCCCAAAGGTAAACCCCAAATACGCTACCACCGATGCGATAGAGACGATTGACAGACTTCTTGAGATCAAGGCTGTTATGCAGGCTGCAATTGAGGAGAAGGTTCAGGGGAAGGAATTCAAAAAGAATAATGAAGCAAGCGTCACTCTAACTATTCCATCGAGCAATCCGTGCTTTGAATTGCTTAAGGATCATCAATTTTCTTCCGAATTCTTCATTGTGAGCGAACTGAAGATAGAAGAGGGTGATGTGATGTCTGCGGCTGTGGAGAGAACTTCACATCCGATGTGTCCCCGCTGCCGTAAATACGAACCCGCCGTCAATAGCGATGGTCTCTGTCAGCGTTGTGCGGATGCGGTCTCTTAGGAATTCTTTTAAGTGTGCTCGTGATTAAGGCGGGGTAATTTTCAGCCGAAAAAAGCGACTTGGCCCAGAGACCGGGACGTTCAACGTCGCCTCGTGTCCCGTCGCCGGAATGGAAGCAGCTTCGATCGTCGGGAAGGTGAGAAGATCCGTTCCGCTTTCGATCGTGTGTTGATAGCCCGGAATAGTCTGAAACCACAGCTTACCCGTATCATTCAAGACGAGAGAGGGATGCCTCAAAATATCACCTCCCCAGTATTTTTTGGCATGCTTATAGGCGGCTTCCCCAATTTTTTGTCCCATGATACGTCCTGGACCATCATCGGGTGAGAGGTGGATACCGCCGTAGATCCGCGATTCGCCTGCTTCATCTGCAGCGTCGTAATAGGTGGCCCATTGTAGAGTGAGGTCACGGGTAGGCCCCGCTTCGAATTTGAGATAACCAGCGGGGATAGTGTGGGAGAACAGTCCGCCAGGAAAGAAGGATGAGCCAGTGAAAAGCGTCATCACTTCTGCGGCGGCTCGGCTAAATCCTGAGTGTCCGGAGACATACCCGGCGAAGGCGGGAGTGACGAAGACGTCCTGTTGATAGGGAAGCCAGTTCTGTGCGAGAATCCACTCCCGGCCTCCGGCCTCGGTTTCTGGATCATCTGGTTCACCGGGCCACACATTGACCGCGATACTACCAACGTAGAAAGAGAGATGGCTGTGGTAGCTTTCGCCGGTTGAAGCGGTGATTTCTTCAATCAATCCAGGAATAAGAGGTAATTCGCCAAGGCGAGCGAGGTAGCGGATCGCTGAAATAGGGCGGACGTAATCGTAGTGCGCTTTCACACCCCAAACCGCGACTGCTGTATTATGGAGAGCTGAATTGAGCGCGAAGTAGAGTTTTAATTCCCATTCGAGAATATCTAAAACTGGACCATCACGGGCGATTTTTAGATCAAGGGACGGATCCGCGGCTATGATGTCAGTGACTTCGTTGGCGAGGATATTCCAGTGGCCGGGAGGAGTTTCCGAGTCTGGACCGTCGGCCCAGAATTCAGCGACACAGCGCCCAAAATCAGCATGCAGAACTTCATTATCGGGATAAGGAAGCCCAGTTTCCGGATTGATCGGATGGCCGGTCCCATCATTTGTTCCGAGAGGATTGTTTCCACGTACTGATGGTGAGAGATTGATGGTGGACGGGTTAGTAGGGTCAAGGAGTGCCGAATACTCCAAAACCTCAACTGCATTAGTCTTGTAATCAAGGCCACCGTTTTCTCCCAACTTAGGTGGGGCGCCTGGGTCGAAGTAAAGACCGTCGGAATCTCGGTCGGAGGAAAATAGACCAAAGGCCTTCACACTTCCCCAGTGTGGGCTGACAAATCGTTGAATTTTTGAAGCGATTTGACCATTCTGAGTGAAGGCAACGCTGAAGGCTAGAGGCTGCCATCGATTCAGATCAGACCAGCCGTTGGGAAAGAAGGAAGCAGTGTCATTTGTCGCCAAAATGAGCGGTGAATTCGCGGGGATATAATTTGTGTCATCGCGGTAGCCGGCAAGTGTGCTTTCATTGGCCCCGTCTTCCCTACCGTAGCTGATGATTGCAGCCCCAATCCTGTTCCCAACAGCTGAAGGTAAGGCCCCGATAGTTGAGGTCTCAGCCTTGTCATATCCGAGGTCGCTCAAACGAAGATCGAGAGCAGCCAGAGTGGTGGAGGAATTCGTTGAAAAAGCATAGCGATGCTTGAGCACACGGTAGGCTGCGTAGCTGATCGCTTCATGGCGTGCAGCTTCAACTGTCGAACCAACTGGAACTAGCGCGCTTTCATTGTAGAGATAGCTAGTAGCCTCATCGTCAAAAGCCGCCCAAGCATCCCACATTGCCACGGAAAGATGGAAAAGGTTCCGCGCGTGGACGGTTGGAGCGGGAAAGTCTAGACGGATAGCGGCGAGGTTTTCTTCGTTCCAGTGTCGAGCTACGCTTTTTGCTTGCGCGACGGATGAAAATCCCAAAAAGCCGAAAAGAAATATGATGGTCTGCCTTACTCCCAATCCCATTATTTCCCTCCTCACCTCCCAATCCTAGAGCTTTTCTTTTACTGAGCAAACTAGAAGTTAGAGCGCAAGGTGAAATATCGAGTAATGTTAGTGACCCTCGGTTAGTTTATGAGAGTTTGGCTCAAAGAGACGTAAAATGCGAATTGGCATAGGTTCGTCTAGAAGTTATCAACAAAGGCCGATTCTGTTTCGGCGTTCTTTCCAGTTTAATTTCCCATGCAAATTTCTTGTCCTCATTGTTCGACCGCGCTGGATGTTACCCCCGAGCACTTGGGGCACCAAGTGCAGTGCCCGGCTTGTCAAAATCGATTAACGATTCCTTCGGAAATTGTTTCTGGTGGTGATGCTGCCAAGTCCAAGCACCCTGAGAGAACCGGATGGGAGGAGGGCGATCATGCGAACGTTAACTTTGGAAAGAGTCTCTTTTTTGGAGTGTTGATAACGCTGGGCGTTTTAGGGTTTATGGTTCCATTTTTGGGGAGTCGGCTCGGTGATCTTTTCCTCGACCGTGGCTGGGTGAATTGGGTTGAAACCTTCCTTTTTTGCTGGGGCTTGGTGATGCTCGCGATGAAATGGAAGAAGAATAAGAGTCAGGAGCGGGCAACTCTACTCAACCTTTTCCCTGAGCATCTTGGGCGGGAGATTCACGTTGGGAATGTGGGCACCTTTATCGATAATGTTTATCACGTTCCCATCAAGCTTCGAGACAGTCTTATGGTGAATCGAATCCGGAAGGCTCTGGAGCTTTTTGAATCACGGGTGAACAACCAGGAGGTGGCAGATTTTCTCAACACGCAATCGGATATCGATGCCAACCGCTCAAGTAGTTCGTATTCGTTAGTGAAGGTTTTCTTGTGGGCCATTCCCATTCTCGGTTTCATTGGGACTGTGATTGGCCTTTCGGTTGCGGTTGGGTCGCTCGCGATGGGTGATGCTTCGGATCCGGAGTCTTTAAAGGAGTCGATCAACAGTCTTACCGGGGGGTTGGGAACCGCATTTGATACGACCTTGCTTGGTTTGATTTTGAGTATCCTGATGAGCTTTCCGCTCGCATTGGTTCAAAAGAAAGAAGACGAAACGCTCACGATGATTGATTCTTTCTGTGTGGAGAAGCTGCTCCCTAAACTTAATGATAGCCGTACTTTGGTTGGGGAAGAATTGATCCAGCAGGCCAATAGTATACCGCAATTGGTCACGTCTCTGGCCAAGGCGCATGAGACCTTCCTGGTGAATTTGAACGAGTCTACCCGTATGCTTACGGAGTCAGCCGAGGTTCTTCAGGTGAGGCTGACCGGGCACCAAAAAATGGTTGAGAAAACCTTTACCGATGCGGCGAGTAAGCTGCTGGAGACAAGTCGCGATGTTTTTCTGCGATCCAATAATCAACTGGAAAAAAGTTTCCAAAGCATAGCTACGGGAATCGATTCGATGAATCGTTCGCTCAAGGAGCTCGGAGAAAATCAAATTCCTAACGAGGCCAAAAAAAAGCGTGGATTCTTTTCCAAGTTCTAAATTTTGAGCCGTGGCCCGCCGATCGAAAGATTCCGATAATGGGGTTTCCCTTTTCCCCTTCATGAGCATCTTGGCATGCCTCATCGGAATTTTGACGCTTATGATCAGCGTGGTGATACAGGTCCAGCAGATGAAGAAAGCTGGCCGGACCGAGGAGGAGATGGCTCTGGCGATGAAGAATCGGACACTCATCAAGAAGGCTGAAAAGTTATTAAAAGAGGGTGATCTTAAAAAAAAGGAGCTCCAGAAAGAGAAGGCCACGGTGTCCGTGATGGAAAAAATTAAGGATCGCAAGATCGCACTCACGATGGAACTGGAGGGCTTGAATAAAGCGAAGAATAAAAGTCGTTCGGATGCCGAGTTGCAGAAGCAGGTCGAGAACATGAGGAATGAAATTATTGCGATAAAGGAGGAACGTCCACCCCTCGCGAAACGCTTAAAAGATCTGGAGGATGAATTGAAGAGAAGGGAGGAAAAGCCTAAGCCAAAAGACTCTGTCAAGGTGCAGCCAAGGGGTGTTTTAGGGGGGGCGGCGGACGTGATTTTCTTTGTTGAATGTAACTCAACGGGAATTGTCTTACTTGATTCGCAAGGTGGGCAGAAGAAGATCTCTACGGCCGCAATTAAGACGAGTGGGGGTTACGCAAAGTATCTAGACCGGGTGAAGAAGACCGAAGATTCGATGGTTTTGTTCCTTATCCGAAAGACCGGAAATGAGGCTTACCGGTGGGCGGCTGGAATGGCTGAGTTAAAGTATAAGCTCCCAATTGGAAAGTTACCTCTTCCAAATGATGGTGATATTGACCCAGCGCTTTTTAGAGATAAGTAAGAATGGCACGTCGGCGTAAATCCAATTTAGAAGAGGGTGTCAATTTGGATTCCCTCATGGATGCGCTCACCAATGTGGTGGCAGTTTTAATTCTTGTTTTAATCCTAGTGCAAGCTGATGTCAGCAAGAAGGTGGTTGATTTTTTGGAAGGTCTAGAGCCTGCGACCTCAGAGCAAGTTGAGGCTTCGAAGAAAGAGGTTGAAATTCTCGTAAAGAGGGTGGCTGAGTTGGATCAATTGCTGCAGAAAGATGCGCCGACTCAAGTGGAAATCGAGGTGGAAAAGCGTCAACTCGCTCTCCTGGAAAAGGATGTGAAGGAGCAGAAAGATCTTCTGGTTGAACTCGAGGGATTAAAAAAAGCGGCGAAGGAAGCCCAAGAAGAGCGGGATGTTGAGGCGCAAAAAACTGAGAAGATTCAGGATCGAATTGCAGAGCTAGAGGGGCTCTTGGATGAAACTCCCGTTCTCAAGATTGAGCCGACTATTGTAGGGATACCGGCAAGCCGCCCTATTCCGAATAATGCTTCGATCTATCGTGCAATCGTGATCCATAATCGAATTCATTTTATTGATCCGATCACCCCTCTTGAATTGTTCAAAGCGGAGTTTAAAAAAGCAAAAAGAGATTTTCCGAATCAGAGAATCAAACGTCGGGGATCTGACCGATACATTTACCAAGCCCCCCCCATTCTGAAGCATTTTAAGGGTTTTGATTTTAAGAATTCAAATCAACAAAAGCACGAACTTACGGCTTCCCCCACTTCGACTCGCTTACACATTCGGGTTTCCCCAAATCTCAAGAATGGAGGGACTTCACTCGAGGAATTGGGTGAGCCTCGTTCTGATTTCGGAAGGATTCTTGATAAGCTCAGATTTAATCGCAGGGCGGTCTTGATTTTCAACGTGCATCCCAATTCGTTCAATACCTACCTGAGGGCGAGGCAGCTGGCTGATCGTGAAAAAGTGACAGCGGGCTGGGAGGTGAATGGTTCGAGTAATTTTGTAATACGAATTAACGATATCGAGATTGAGAGACAGCAAGAACCGACTCCGGCGAAGCCCGGACCGGAAAGGCCGCCCAATTTACCCACTAAGATTGATTAGAAGCGGGGGAGAGTTTTGGACGATTTTTTTTTAATGTCTCTTGCTATCGATTTTTTTTGATCCGAAAATGGGGGTCTTATGAGGTTTTTGGCCCTTGCTTCACTTTTTGTGAGTCATTTATTGGCTGACTCGAGTTTACTGCGGCTCTACTGGACGGATAAGGACTTGGGCTTGATCCAAGCGTCCGATCCTAATGGCGGAAATAGAGAGACTATTCTGAGCGGTCTCTCTGATCCGCGCGGGATTGCCGTTGATACAGATCAGGAGAAGATTTTTTGGGCAGTTCATGAAGTGAATGGGGCGATTTGGTGGGCCAATTGCGATGGAACGAACGCTGAAGTCTTCATTGGCTCATTAGATGAACCAGCAGATCTCGAACTTGATATTGAGAATGGCGTGATCTATTGGATTTCAGAAGGATCAGGGCAGATTCAAAAGGCCAATCTTGATGATGATCGAGAAGTGACGGTTGTTCTAAGTGGGCTAATCAGACCCTATTACCTCGCTCTAGCCGATGGATTCGTTTATTGGAGTTATTTTAATACCGGTATAATTGAGCGGGCCTCAGCCGAGAGTGGTGCAGATCGGGTAGTTGTAATTTCGGGGCAACAACGGGTGCGGGATATTGAAGTCTTTGATGGGGTGATCTATTGGTGTGACCGCAATAGCAGTGAGCTACGCAGTCGTGAGGTGAACGGGGCCGGCGGTGGAACCATCTTATTTTCGGGGGGAATTCTAGATCGTCCGCACGGGCTAGTAATCGACCCGGTATCCGGGACGATGTATTGGACAGATACCGAGACTCAATTAATTGGTTCTAGCTCTATGGATGGAAGTGGTTCGACGATTTCTATCGTATCGGCGGGGTTAGATGGTCCTTGGGCAATTGATTTAGCCCGGCCCATTTCCTTGGCTAACCCTTATGAGGCTTGGCAAAAAGAACAGTTTCTGAGTGATGATCTCACTGATCCGAGGAAGGAACTTTTGGTATGGGGAGATACTGCCGATCCAGATGGCGATGGAGCTAACAACCTTCTTGAGTATGCCCAAGGAACTGATCCTAACTCTGTGGTAAGGGAAACCGGGATGATGTCGGTGGTAGGTGGTCAGAAGGCTCAAATTGTCTTTCGGGTAAGGTCTGATGATCCGGATTTAACTTTCACTTTTGAAGCGACCGATGATCTTTCTTCCGGTCCTTGGAATCGTGATCTATTTGAAGAAGTTGGGAAGCGGGTTCCTGATCCAAGAGATCATTCTTATCAGTTCATTACGATGGAAGCTAATTTGGCATTGCTTCCCAAAATTTTGGCGAGGCTAAGGGTAAGCCGATAAAAATTGCCTGAAAATCAGAGTGAGTTACTCTCACGGAGTGAAAAAATTCCCAGGGATCCTATGCATTATTTTCCTGTCTTCTGGCTTTGTGTTAAGCGGAGAAAAATGGCCTCAGTTTCGAGGGAGTCAGGGAGTTGCGGCGATCGATAGTGCGACTTTACCTTTGAAGTGGAGCGCTAATGAAAATGTCAGATGGAAGACTGAGTTACCAGGGCCAGGGAGCTCCAGTCCGATCTTCTGGGGCAACAAGCTCTTTGTAACTTGCTATACCGGATATGGTATTGATGAGAAAGAGGTTGGTAATGCTAATAAGCTGAGCCGCACCCTTTTGTGTCTTGATCGCAAGATTGGAAAGATTCTTTGGAAAGAGGAGGTGCCTTTAGTAAATCCAGAGGATGACTACCGTGGCTATTTGACCGAACATGGATACGCGAGTGCCACACCGGTGACTGACGGTAAGCATGTTTATGCCTTCTTCGGTAAGTCAGGCATCCACGCCTTCACGGTTACTGGTGATAAAGTTTGGAGTGAGCAGGTGGGGAGTTCTTCTAGCAATCGTCGCTGGGGGTCCGCGGCGAGTCCGATTTTAGTAGGCGATTTTCTCATTGTGAATGCCGCTGATGAGGCGCGGGCGATCATCGCTTTTGATTCCGAACGTTAGATGAAAAATGGCGCTATGAAGCGAAACAATTGGAGCTGACTTATAATACGCCAACCGTCCACACTCCAAAGTCCGGAAAGATTGAGTTGGTGATCGCAGCTCCCAATGAAATATTCGCGCTCGATCCCAAGACTGGCAAGAAGCTGTGGTGGGCAAAGTCTGAAATCCCGGGGAATATTTCGCCGTGTGTCATCAGTGAGGGAGAGATTCTTTTTACGACCGGTGGTTATCCGCGGAAGGGCTCGATTGCGATCAAAGGGGGTGGTTCGGGCGACGTGACCGATAAGATTCTCTGGAAGAGCAAGACCTTCTCTTACGTGCCAAGTTCGGTTTACAAAGACGGTCTCCTCTTTTGGGTGAATGACGAGGCCAGTGTCATTGCGATGGATTTGCTCAAAGGCGAAACTGTGACCAAGCGCAGTGTTGCAGCGATCAAAAAGCGAAAGAAGTTTAGCTTCTATGCGTCGACTCTGCGAGTGGGTGAGAGGCTCGTTGCAGTGAGTCGGAGAAATGGAACCTTTATTTTCGAAGCCGGTAGAGAGATGAAATTGATCAGAGTAAACACCTTAGATGATGATTCGGATTTCAATGGCACTCCGGCTTTGGCGAGCGACGCGATTTACTTGCGCTCAAACAATGCGGTGTATTGCATCTCAAAGTAGTTGAAGATTCCTCTAGGGGTCAGATCATTGTGTTTAGGCAATGAGAGGTTTGATGAGTTCTCCATGGACATCGGTTAGTCTATAGTGGCGGCCTTGAAACTTAAAGGTGAGTCGTTTGTGATCGACCCCGAGGAGGTGGAGAATGCTGGCGTGTAGGTCGTGAACGCTGACTGGATCTTTAGTGATGTTGTAAGAATATTCGTCAGTCTCTCCGATCGACTGGCCTGGGTTGACCCCTCCCCCAGCGAGCCACATTGAGAAGCAACGTGGATGGTGGTCGCGCCCGAACCCGTTCGGAGTGAGATTTCCTTGACTGTATACGGTTCGGCCAAACTCTCCTCCCCAGACGATGAGGGTGTCGTCAAGGAGTCCGCGTTGTTTGAGATCGGTGAGGAGGGCGTAGGTCGCTTGGTCCGTGTGCTTGCAACGTTGCGTTAATTGCTTGGCGAGCCCGCTGTGAGTATCCCAGCCACGGTGGAAAAGTTGCACGAAGCGGACCCCGCGTTCACTGAGCCGGCGTGCCATGAGAGCGTTGTGAGCGTAGGTGCCAGGCTTACGAGCATCTTCGCCGTAAAGCTTGAAAGTGCTGTCGGGTTCGCTGGAGACGTCGGTGAGTTCGGGTACTGACATCTGCATGCGATAGGCCATCTCATATTGGGCAATCCGAGTTTCGATTTCAGGGTCGTAGAATTCTTGATGATGAATACGATTAAGCGCGCCGATCTGATCGAGGGTTTTACGGCGAAGATCAGTAGAAATACCTTCGGGGTTATTGAGGTAGAGGACTGGATCTTTTCCAGAGCGGAAGCGGACGCCCTGATGTTTTGAAGGAAGGAAACCTGCTCCCCAGAGCCGGTCGTAGAGAGCTTGGCCGGATCGGTTGGATGTCATGGCCACAAAGGCGGGAAGGTTGGCGTTTTCGCTGCCAAGCCCGTAGGAAAGCCAGGAGCCGATGGAGGGGCGTCCGGCAAGTTGGAATCCAGTCTGAAAAAAGGTGATAGCCGGGTCGTGGTTAATGGCCTCGGTGTGCATGGAGCGGATGACGCTGATGTCGTCAGCAACTTTGGAGAGGTGTGGCAGGAGGTCGGAGTTGAGCCACTGGCCGCTTTGCCCAGCTTGTTTAAAATTGAATGTTGATTTGGCGACTGGGAAAGAGGCCTGTCCAGCGGTCATGCCGGTGAGGCGCTGGCCGTTGAAGACCGAGTCAGGAACTTCTTTGCCATGAAATTTTTCGAGTTGTGGCTTGGGGTCGAAGAGGTCCATCTGCGGAGGTCCTCCGCTTTGAAACAAGTAGATGATACGCTTGGCTTTCCCTGGTAGGGTTCTTGATCTTTCGGCAAGGAGCGATTGATTGAGCAATGAGGCAAGTGCCACCGAGCCTAATCCGTGTGAACTCCTTTCAAGAAAATGGCGTCGTGTCATTTCATTCATGGCTATTCCTTGGTGATCACTTCGTCGAGGTTGAGAAGGACATTGGCGAGAGTAGTATGAGCAGCGAGCTCGACAGGGTTGAGGTCTTTGGGGACTGAGGAAGTGCCGATTTTTATCAGAGATTTGGCGGCATCTGGATTGGCTTTGAAGTGAGCGAGATAATCACGAAGCCCCTGCGTTAGGAGTTCTTTTTCGTCAGGTCGAGGGGTCCGCTGGGTCACAATTTGGAAGGCATGAGTGACTGGGTCGTCAGGGTTTTCGCGGAGGATGCGTTCAGCGAGTTTACGTGCGGACTCGACGAAGGCGGTTTCGTTCAGCAGGGTGAGCGCTTGAAGTGGAGTGTTGGTTCGTTTGGTTCCGACCCAGCAGGCTTCGCGTTCGGCGGCGTCGAGCAGGGCCATGGATGGCGGATTCACGGTCCTTTTCCAGATGGTGTAAATGCTTCGGCGGAAAAGATCGTCACCGGTCGATTGTTTGTATTTTTGTCCCATTGACATTTCGATCCAAAGATTTTTGGGCTGGTAGGGGCTGACTGATGGGCCTCCGATCTTTTCGACGAGGAGCCCGCTAAGAGAGAGAGCTTGGTCACGGATGACGTGGGCAGGGAGTCGTTGTCGGGGACCGCGAGCGAGCAGTCGATTGTGAGGGTCAACCTCAAGGAGTTTGGGGGTGAGGTTGGATTGCTGCCGGTAGGTGGCACTCGTCACAATGAGCTTTTGAAGATGCTTTATGTCCCAGCCCGAACGAATGAATTCGGTGGCGAGCCAGTCGAGGAGTTCGGGGTGGCTCGGGACTTCACCCTGAGCTCCGAAATCCTCGGAGGTTTTCACCAGGCCGACGCCGAAAAATTGCTGCCAGATACGGTTGACCGCGACCCGAGAGGTCAACGGGTTCTCCGGATCGACGAACCACTCGGCGAGATCCAAGGCGATTACGAGGAAGGTTTTTGGAGAGTGGAGGCAGGATATCAGGAACGTTTCGGTGCACTTTTTCACCGAGGGCATGATAGACACCGCGTTTACGAATGTGGGTTTCCTTGATCGTGGGGTTCTCCTTCATGACCATGGTGGTTGGAAGGGTCCGAATAAACTGATCCCGTTTGGTTTCAGCATCGATCAGTTTCCGGTAAGCTTCTAGGGCAGCGCCTTGCTCGAGGAAAATGGTTTTGGCTTTGGCTTCCGGGTTTCCGGCTAGAGTGAGAATTTCTCGGGGCTTTAACGGTCGATCGTAGACGCGGACGCCATGGAGATCACCTTTAAGGTAATCTTCGGGATATCCGCCAAGCCGTAAAGGAGCAGTCTTCTTAGCTGATCCTGTATTGCTGTTGGTGTTGTGCAGGACTTTTAGTCGGGCTTCTCTCCCGTTAATAAAGATGTGCTGGTTGGTAGCACGAAGTTGTCCGTGGAAGGTCAGGGTAAGGTGGGTCCACTCGTTTGCTGGGATTTTTTCAATAGTTTCGACCTGAGCAACTCCGGCGATCCATCGGGTGATCACGCTGAATCGGAGATGACCATTTTTGAATTGCAAGTTCATCCCGGTGCCGCGTGCATTTTCATCGGTTTGATGAGAGATGATGGTCCCTGATTTTACCTTAGAAGGTTTAACCCAGAGGGAAACAGAGTAGCGACTGAGTGGGGTGAAGACTTGGAAGCGGGTGGGAGCATTTTTTTTCTTTGTGAGTGCCGCGCTCTTAATATCGATGGATTGAGTGCCATCGAAGGAAAGCACTTCGGGAGGATGTTGGTAATTGAGCCCGCGGGTAACTAAAGTTTTGGCTTTATCGAGATCCGGTTGCTGGGTCCTTAGTGTTTTTGCGATGGCGTCGATTTCTTTTTGAGTGGTCGACACTTTCGCTTCGAGAAGCGCAAGTTGAGCCTGCTGGGGTTTAGTGGGAGCTGGGATGTAGGGTTCCGAGTTCCCTGCTTTAATGGCGCGTCCGAATTCGGGGATGTTGTTAAAGAAGGCGAGCATCTCGTAGTAGTTTTTCTGCGAGATTGGGTCGTATTTATGATCGTGGCAGCGGGCGCAGCCCATCGTAAGACCGAGGAAAACGGTGCTTGTGGTATCAACGCGGTCGACCGCGTTTTCGAGCAGGAATTCCTCGGGAACGAGGCCGGCCTCTGAATTGTAGCGATGGTTTCGGTTAAAGCCGGTTGCAATTTTTTGATCGAGAGTGGCCTTGGGGAGGAGATCGCCTGCAATTTGTTCGATGGCAAATTCATCGAATGGTTTGTTCTTGTTGTAAGCTTTGATCACCCAGTCGCGCCAACGCCACATGAAACGTGGGCCGTCAAATTGGTATCCATCAGTGTCTGCGAATCGGGCTGCTTCGAGCCAAGGGAGAGCCATTGTTTCTCCATAGCGGAGAGAGGCGAGGAGTCGATCGACGGTGCGTTCGTAAGCGCCGCTTTCTTTATCTGAGAGAAAAGATCGGATTTCTTCAAGAGTAGGAGGGAGGCCAGTAAGATCGAGGGTGACGCGGCGGATGATTTTTTCGCGGGAGGCTTCGGGGGATGGTGAAAGGTTTTCTTGATCGAGTGTGTGAAGAATGAAGTGGTCGATAGGATTTCTCGGCCACTCTGAGTTAGAGGGTTTTGGCAGCGGAGGTGAAAGTGGCTTTACAAAGGCCCAGTGGTTTTCCCACCTAGCTCCTTCCTTGATCCACTTTTGTAGAGTTTGTCTTTCGCTGTCAGTAAGTTGACGATGTGCATCAGGGGGAGGCATAATCTCCTCCGGATCCTCGTTTAGAATGCGGAAGACCAACTCGCTTTCATCGGGATTGCCTGAAGCAATGGCAGGAAAGCCATCACGATTAGCCTTGGCTTCCCTCTCAAGGTCTAACCTTAGGTCGGCTTCGCGGGTTTCAGAGTCGGGTCCATGGCAAGTGAAGCAAGCATCTGAGAGAATGGGCAGGACATCGCGATTAAAGCTGACTTTCTGAGCAGTTCCTGAACCCGCAAAGAAAATCGAGGATAGGAGGATTCGAAATATTGACGGCATAGTATAATTTACGATCCTACTGACTGGGAAATAATACCACGGGTATTTCTTGAAAGCGCGGGCTAATTTCGCCGAGGAGATAGAGGTTTTAGAACAGTTGTAGCAGAGAATTTTAAAATGAGCGTTGGGCCATCGGCTGGAGATTCCGGGTTTTGAGCGGAGGCAGCCAGGCTTAGCGAAATAGGCTAGCAATGAGGCCAATGAGACCTCCGCAGACTCCACCCCAGACGACGAGCCAACCCAAGTGAGTGCGGATCATTTGTTGGATGATTTCTTTGACCATGGTTGGCGTGAGCTCTTCAAGTCGTTTTTCGACGATGGCGCTGACGCGGTCCAGGAGCTCGGAGTGATCGCTCGCTCCTCCGGTTGCAAGGGCTTGAAGTTTTTCCTGAAAGTCATGGGATGAAACGATCTCTTTTACGGAGCTTCTCATTTTTTCAACAAAGTCGGGCTTGATGGGGTCAAGCGCAGCGGCCCCTCCAAACATGGCGAGGGCGCCCCCGAATTTAGAATTCATGACAGCCTTTTTTAAAGCTTCAAAAGTTGGGTCTAAATCAACCGAATCAATCAAGGGTGAAAGGTCGACTCCGGATTTGTCTCCGGTTTGATTCCCTTTGAAGAACCGGGCCACGTTCTCTGTCGTGAAAAACTGTTTCATGATGAGGCGGTGTATGCCTTCTTTAAAATCTTCAAAGCGGGCGGGGATAACACCTGATCCGTAAAAGCCGGGAACCTTTTCAAATAGCATGTGAATTGCTAGCCAGTTTGTGAGGGCTCCTGAGAAGGCGAATAATCCGATATTTAGAAATGGATCGCTAAAAGGAGCGGGAAGAAAGTAGCCTGTGACCGCGAAGAGAATGGCGACGAGATTAGTGACTAGGCTTTTGTTGAAGAAAGGGAACTGGCTTACCATCGGTTGAAGGGCATGATTTGTGGCTCTTTAATACGGGGGGATATTGCATTTCTTCAATACCGCTTTTTGATTTCTTTGAGATTGGCTGTTACCGTTTGGGAGACCTTACAATAATCGAAACCTAAAATAGGTTTTTGTAGTGGGTTAAACTAGCGATAAAATCATCGGGAGCTTTCATCAGATGATACGAGTTAGTTTTCTGGAAATGAAGTGCTACCAAACCACTTGTCCTAAGAGCTTCGATGTTCCAAGGTCCTCGCCAGCCGATGCCCGATAACGAAAGTCTCATAAAAATCGAAAGTCTTTCGGGTTCGCGAAGAGATCGTCTTCGGTTCGTGCAGTTTTTGTTCGATCTTTATTATAACGCCCCTTTGTGGGTCCCGCCCTTGATTCGCGATGAACTCAAGTCTCTTGATGCTAGAGCCAATCCCGGATTGGAGAATTGTGAACTCCAACTTTGGTTAGCCATACGTAATGGCAGGTGTGTCGGACGGATCGCAGGAGTGATTCATCGTCGGGATAACAAACTCCGTAACGTGGAGGCGGCGCGATTCTGTTTACTGGACTTCGAAGATGATCCGGCAGTGGCGAGGCTTCTTTTGGAAACTGTTGAAAACTGGGCAGTGGAAAAAGAAATGACCCTTCTTGAAGGGCCTTTTGGGCTGACTACCTTTGAGCGGTCGGCGGTGCTCGTTGATGGTTTTGATCGGCTTCCAACTGTTGTTTCCTCGTATAACTTCCCTTATTATGGACCGACCATTGAGTCGTGTGGCTTCGCTAAGGAAGTCGATTATGTTGAGCACCGTTTTGAACTGCCTCCTGAGCTAAACTCGAAATACCAGCGAGTTGCTCAATATGCTTTGAAGAAAAAAAAGCTACGCTTGGTTGAGAAGAAATCAGTAGGTGAATTGCGCCCGCTGGGGCGTGAAATTTTCCAACTAATTAATGCTGCCTATTCGGATCTTTACGAATTCACGCCAATGACAGATGGCGAAATCGATGCGCTAATTAAAAAGTTTTTCAACCTTATCGACCCGCGCTTTGTGAAATTGGTAGTCGATACGGAAGACAAGATCGTGGCCCTAGGGGTCGCTATGCCTTCGTGGTCTGGCTTAATGCAGAAATTGCAAGGTAGGATGAGACGTGTTTTTCTAGCTTGGTTGGGTGGGGAACTAAAAGGGAGTCGTGATACGCTGGATCTCTACCTGATCGCGGTCGCGCCGAAACTTCGGAACGCTGGGTTAAACGCGGTTGTTATGCAGGAGATGCACCAGTCTGCGGCTGCCGCTGGTTTTAAATGGGTGGAAACGAACGGCGAACTCGAGACGAATTCACAAGTGCTTTCGCTTTGGAAAGATATCGAGCACGAGACTCACAAGCGCCGCCGAATCTACTCGAAGGCGCTTGCGTCCTGATTATTTTAGTCCGTCGTGAAGGGGGAAGCCGGAAGGCCTTCCTTATTGTAAAGATTGATACCGACAGGGTTGGATTCGTAACCGAAGCGGACGTGCTGTGGTTTTTTAACTTCGTCGTGCCAAACTACAACATCTTCGCCGTCGATTTTGGCTTCAGCCCAATGCCACTTTCCAGCTTCGTCTTGAATAGAGAAGCGGGCCAATTTTGTGCCCGTGGTTTCCTTCATTGGGTCCAAGCCTTTCTTCTCGCCGGTTGTGAGGCCAGAGCCGACGTAGTCGAAGGAAACTCTGATCTTAGGTCCTTCTTTTTTCATTGATTTGTAGAGTGGCCCGGAGGGAACGATGTTTTGATTGTAGTCCTTCGCGAGAGCCCAAAGCGCGAGGCGTTTGCCGACGTCTTGTTTGTTCTTAGGGTGGATGTCTCTAGCATTTCCGATGTCGATAATGACAGCCATGCCAGTTTTAGGGAGTCGCAGCGCACGACGTTGTCCTTCACGAACTGGGCCCCAGCCACCACCTTCCGGTTTGTCTCCGGGGTTTTGGAAGTTGGCGAGCTGAACCCAGTAGAAGGAAAGGTCTTCGTTATCGAAGGCCGAGCGCCATCCTTTCACGAGCCCTTCCTTGAGGTGATCGTAGCGGAGTCCATCACCGGCGTTGGATTCACCCTGATACCAGATTGCACCGCGCGCGCTGAGTGGTGTCAGTGCGTGAACCATTCCGTTGTAAATTTGTACGGCGCCGCCTTTAGGGTTTGCTTTCTTCCCCTCGGCGCGAGCCTTGGCAACGGTATCAAGATTCTCGACATAGTCTTTTAGGTTGGGAACTGATTTGAAGCCGACTGGCGGAGTCCATGGTTCGATGCGAGTGCCGCCCCAGTTTGTCCCAACAAGGCCGATGGGGACGTTAAGTTCCTTTTGGAGTTTGCGCCCAAAGTAGTAGCCGACCGCGCTGAAGCCAGGAATGGTCGCCGGCGAGCAGATCTGCCACTGACCCCGGGGATCTTTTTCAGGCTCCGGTTTTGCCACGTGTCCAGGAACATTGAAGAGGCGGATTTTCGGGTGATTTGCTGCTGCAATTTCTTCCTTAGGATTGAGAGAGCGGTTAACCGCCCACTCCATGTTAGATTGTCCTGAGCAGATCCAGACTTCTCCGAGAAGGACGTCTTTAATTTCGACTCTATTCTTACCTTTAATAGTCATGGTATGGGGCTTGTTGTCTGCCGTGAGAGATGGGAGATCAACCCGCCAAGAGCCTTCGTTCGTTGCGGTGGTTTCCAAGGTTTTACCGCCGAGAGACACACTAACACGTTCCCCGGGATCGGCGGTTCCCCAGACACGGATCGGCGCTTTTTGCTGTAAAACCATATGGTCGCCAAAGACCTTTGAAACGCTGACATCCGCTGAGGATGGAAATATTGCCGCTAGGAAGAGAGTTGCCGAGAGATGGTGTCGTATGTTCATAAAAGATTCAGATTAAAGATAGTCGCCCAAACGATGTTCTCTTTCATGGAGTTGTGGAATTTTCTTCTTATCTCTAATTTAGATTGAGATTCCTCCGAAATGCTCGCCAAGAGTTCTATCAATCACTAGAACTTTGGGATGAACAATCGTCGCCAATTCATTAGCACGGCCTCTGCAGCTGCACTTGCAGGTCATTTACGGGCCGAAAGTCGACCGGGGCAGAAGCTTAGGGTGGGGATAATGGGCCTTAGCAGAGGAAAAGCCCATATCAACAATTTTGCGAAGCTAGAAGGCGTTGAGATTGCCTATGTTTGCGATGTCGATCAGAGTCGTCTGGCGGCTGGAGCGAAATATACAGCTGACCGCCAGAAGGGTAATCTTCCCAAAGCAGTCACCGATTTTCGTCGTATTCTTGAGGATAAAGAGGTCGATATTCTATCAATCGCAGCTCCAAATTTCTGGCATGCCCCTGCCACGATTCTTGCGTGTGACGCGGGGAAGCATGTCTACGTTGAGAAACCTGGAAGTCATAATCCCCGCGAGGCCGAGCTCATGGTGGCAGCAGCTCAACGGACCGATCGGAAAGTGCAGATGGGCAATCAAAGAAGAAGTGCTCCAGCTTTTCGCGAGGGGATTGAAAAGCTCAAGATTGGGGTGATTGGGAAGCTTCGGTATGCGCGTTGCTGGTATGACAACAAGCGAGATTCGATTGGAAAGGGGAAGCCTGCGGTAGTTCCGGAAAACCTTGATTACAAGCTTTGGCAGGGACCAGTTCCGGTGCGACCCTACAAGGATAATTTGATCCACTACAACTGGCATTGGCACTGGGCTTATGGCGGCGGTGAACTTGCTAATAATGGAGTTCATGCACTTGATATTGCTCGCTGGGCACTGGGAGTTGATTCACCCCATAATACCAGCTGTATTGGTGGGCGTTACCACTTTAATGATGATCAAGAGACGCCTGATACTGCTGATGCAACCTACGACTTCGGTAAGGTTGGGATGAGCTGGCATGGGAGCAGTTGCCTGCAACGGAAGCAGGAGAAGCATCCCTTTGTGAGTGTTTATGGTGATGGCGGGATCATGTCATTCGATAGCGGGGGTTATCGAATTTATGACAACGCGGGTAAGCTTGTGCATGAGAATGTTCCTAAGCTTAATGATGTTCTGCACTTCCAAAATTTCATCAATGCCATTCGAAAGGGAGAAGCTCTCAATGCGGAAATTTCTGATGCCCAAAAGAGCACAATGCTCTGTCACCTTGGGAATATTTCCTACCGTGAGGGTATTCAGATTAAAGGCTCTGATGTTCCCAAGAAATACTGGCAGAGAGAATATTCAGATGCTTGGAAGCCCGCTGGGATTTAGCGAGACCCCCGGGAGTCCTTGGGTTTATCCAAATCCCCCATTGCAGATCTTTTTCGCGGTAACCTAGAAGGTTTATTAATCAGGCGCTGAGTTTTTTATTCTGCGACCATTGGAAAGTTACTCCGGCAAGAGCGATGACTGCCCCAAAAAATTCGCGAGTGAGTTCGACGCGCGGGTCGGTTCCAGACATTGATTCACCAGTCATGGTGAAAGATTGTTCACCGAATATGTTTTCCCAGAGGCCAGGCCCTGAGAGACACATTTCTATCAGACAGGCAATGATTGCGAGAATGAAATACCAGACCGGGATGCGTTTTTTTATTAGAAGGAGAAAGACTAACCCAATGACGGCATAAAAGAGGAACCAGAGCGCGGAGTCGAGAGTAGGGTTTCCGAAAGAGGGGCTTGAGTAGATTTCTGGATCAATATCGTTTCTTTGAAACCAAGCGAAAACAAAGAAGAGACCGGCCATGATAAGGTTAATGGGGAAGAAGAGGATTTTCATGAGAGGTGAATTGCTTATTGAGAGATACTTGGGAAGCGCTAGCGTCCTTTCCATGTCGAGAAAGGTCCTATTTGTGTGCACTGGAAATACCTGTCGGAGCCCAATGGCGGAAGGGATATTTCGCAAGGCAGCCGAAAAAACGGATATTGAAGTTTCTTCTGCTGGAGTGGCAGCCCAGCCCGGGAGTTCGGCGAGTCATGAAACGGTCACTGTTCTCAAAGAGCAGGGAGTCGAGCTGGAGAACTTTCGGAGCCGCATGGTAGATGGCTCAATGCTAGAGGAAGCAGATGCTGTGTTTTGCATGACCGAGGGACATCTTGAAATGTTGGAAATAATGCATCCGGAGTATGAGGAGAAATATCATCTTGCCTGCGATTTTGTGGAGATGGACGGTAAGGTGGGAGTGGATGTTCCTGATCCTATCGGGATGGGGCGACCTGCTTATGAAATGACCTCGAAGGTCCTTAATGCCGCGATGGGCGGGATTTTAGGCTTCATGGAAAATCGGGAAGAGGAGTCTTGATTGGTCTTTTGGTAAGTGAGCGCTTGCCATTTTGGCAAGTAGGGGCCAATGAAGGGGGGTCTAATGAGTGCAGATTCTTACCGCATTGCAGTCGGGGCCGATCACGGCGGAGTTGAGTTGAAAAATGCTGTCGTGGAGGCTTTGAAAAAGGCGGGCCGAGAGTTCGTCGATTATGGTACCCATGGGACCGATTCGGTTGACTATGCCGATTTTGCTAATGAGGTGGCCCGTGCGGTAAATGAGGAGCGCGTCGATCGTGGAATATTGATCTGCACTTCCGGCGCGGGTGTGTGCCTCGCCGCGAATCGTTTCCGTGATGTTCGGGGTGCTAATATTCATAATGTAGAGCAGGCGGAGTTCGCGCGGTCTCACAATAATGCGAATGTGCTCTGTCTCGGTCAGAAGGCAGTGAAAGAGAAAGTCGCACTTGAGATCGTTGAGGTTTTTCTTAAGACAGATTTCGAGGGTGGGCGTCATGAGCTCCGACTTTGTAAAGCGTCGGGATCGCGTCTTGCGATGACGGATCCCGAAGTTTTTGATGCTATTGTCGGCGAGGAAAAACGCCAGCGGAGTCACATTGAACTGATTGCTTCCGAGAATTTTGCAAGTCCTGCAGTGATGGAGGCCCAAGGTTCGCTTTTGACTAATAAATATGCTGAGGGTTACCCCGGGCGTCGTTGGTATGGAGGATGCGAAAATGTTGATGTGGTCGAGGAACTTGCGATCGATCGGCTCAAGAAGATTTTTGGAGCAGAGCATGCCAACGTACAGCCTCATTCCGGGTCCCAAGCCAACACGGCAGTTTACTTTGCTGTGCTGCAACCAGGTGACAAAATTTTGACCATGGATCTTGCGCACGGTGGACACTTGACACACGGCCATCCGGCTAACTTTTCGGGTCGGCTCTACGATGTCACCCACTATGGAGTGGCTGCAGAAGATGAGTGCATCGACTACGACGCTCTTGAAGCGCAAGCGCAGGAGGTGCAGCCCAAATTAATCACTTGTGGAGCGAGTGCATACTCGCGAACGATTGATTTTGAACGGATGGGGAAAATTGCGAAAGCGGTCGGAGCTTATTTGTTCGTCGACATGGCGCACATAGCTGGATTGGTCGCGGCAGGAGTTCATCCTAGCCCGGTTCCGCATGCTGATTTTGTGACGTCTACCACTCACAAATCTCTGCGCGGACCTCGTGGCGGCATCATTTTATGTAAGTCGGAGTATGCCAAGAAAATCGATGGCCGAGTTTTTCCGGGGGTTCAAGGTGGGCCGCTGATGCATGTTATTGCAGCTAAGGCGGTATGCTTTGGCGAGGCTCTCAAGCCTGGGTTCAGAGAGTATCAGGAGCAAGTTGTTAAGAATGCTCAGGCAATGGCTACGGCTCTAGGAAAGAATGGTTATCGCATTGTTTCTGGAGGCACTGACAATCATGTCTTCATGGTTGATCTTCGTCCGGTGGGCCTCGATGGATCGATTGTTTCTGACACCCTCGACAAGGTCGGTATCACCGTGAACAAGAACTCGATTCCCTTTGATGAAGCTGGTCCAATGAAGCCGAGCGGGATTCGAATTGGAACTCCTGCGGTGACAACTCGTGGGATGAAAGAAAATGATATCGAGATGGTGGCTGATTTAATCCATGAAGCCTTAGAAGCTCGCGAAGATGATGAAAAACTTGTTGAGATTCGTGAAAAAGTCTTCGCTTTCAATGCCGCTTTCCCGCTGCCTTGGTAGCTTCTTTGAGACTCTCTCTTCCTGAGGTAGGCTTTGTGATTGTGAGGGTCTCAAAAGGATGGATCCTCCTTCTGGCGATAAGCGGGGAGTAGGTTTTGGATCGCCATTTGAGGATGGTCTTGGGCATGTGTTTGTTCCGATTGAGATCTAGACTTGGCGGAGAAGAAGATTGAAGTCAGTCTTTGCAGGTGAGCCTCCTTGCCTATCTTGCCTTTCTTCTACTCCTTGGGGTAGTGGCCCAATGGTCGGCTTGGCGGATGAAGCTACCGTCAATCTTACTTTTACTCATTTTGGGGTTTGCGCTTTCGCATTTTACCGGAATGCGGATTGATAATTATCTTAAGGATGAGAGTTCTCTCTTAAGTCTAGTTGGTTTTTTCGTAGCGATTATCCTCTTTGAAGGTGGGCTAACTTTAAAATTCTCCGAGCTCAAAGAGGCTGGCACTCCGGTGTTAAGACTCTGCACCATCGCGGTGGTATTAGCTTTTGGTCTCACTGCAGTGGCAGCACGCTACACTCTGGGATACCACTGGCAAATTTGTGCGCTGTTGGGAGCGATTTTAGTGGTGACTGGGCCGACTGTGGTGGCTCCTTTGCTCCGCTTGATTAGGCCACGTCGTAAGGTGGCTTCGATCGTCAAGTGGGAGGGAATCGTGGTAGATCCCATCGGGGCAGTTTTAGCGGTCTTGGTTTTTATTACGATTCAGGAAGGTGGAGTCGGCCAGGGTTGGGATATTGTGGCTACTGCTCTGGTGAAGACGCTGGTTGTTGGGGTGGGGTTGGGTTGGGGGTTGGCAAAGGTGACCGAGGGATTAATGTCGCGGCACTTGATCCCAGATTTTCTGGAGAGCATGTTTTTTCTGGCTTTGGTTGGAGTGGCCTTTGCAGGTTCCAATGCCATTCAACATGAAGCGGGCTTGCTGACGGTGACTGTTTTAGGAGTGGCTTTGGCCAATCAGAAAAAAGTGTCAGTGCGGCACATTCTTGAATTTAAAGAGAACTTGAGAGTGCTCATTATCTCTCTCCTTTTCTTAATGCTTTCTGGGCGGATCGGGATATCGGAGATTCAAATGGTTTGGCAAAAGGGGCTGATGTTCCTCCTCGTCTTGATTTTGGTGGTGCGTCCGGCTTCCGTCTTTTTGGCGAATCTTGGATCGGCGCGTACGACGTTTCGGGAGCAACTTTTTTTAGCCCTATTGGCTCCGCGGGGAATCGTGGCGGCAGCCGTAACGTCAGTTTTCGCTCTTCAAATTATGGGGGCGGCGAAGTTAAACCCCGAGAACGAAACTTATGTCGTTTTGGCCGGGGAGGCTGGTGAATTGGTTCCCCTAGTTTTTATTGTGATCCTGGGAACGGTCACTTTTTATGGTCTGCTAGCGGCTCCTTTGGCGCGTCGGCTTGGGCTGTCCGATGCTAATCCTACGGGTGTGCTTTTTGCTGGAGCTGAGCCTTGGATTCGGGTTGTCGCAAAGGGTT
Organism: Akkermansiaceae bacterium; assembly: GCA_905181965.1. Classification (GTDB taxonomy): domain Bacteria; phylum Verrucomicrobiota; class Verrucomicrobiia; order Verrucomicrobiales; family Akkermansiaceae; genus SW10. The sequence continues at coordinate 53,678 of CAJIZY010000003.1, read as the reverse complement.
TGGTTGACCAAGGGCACCACTGCCTTTTGCTAGACACACGCTTCGAGAAAGTATCGGCTGCAAGGCTTGATGGCTTACAGGCAGTGCGAGCTAATATTCTCTCGGAGTATGCTGAGGAGGAAATCGATTTCGCGGGGCTTGGGCACTTGGTGGCGGCCACTCCCAATAATGAGGTGAATTCGCTGGCAGCGCGCGAATTTCAGCACCGATTTGGCAAGGCTAACGTTTGGCAGATCACGCCATCGGATGTCGATTTTCATCACCAAAAAGCGGTCGCTAATCACATGCGTGCGCATTTTGTTTCCTTGGGGGGCCGAGATTTTCCGATTTGAGTTCTTTTGTGGAAAAGGGCGCCGAGATGAAATCAACCTTATTGACGGACGTTTTCACGATGGAAGATTTCAAGACGGCGCACGGCGACAATTCTATTATTCTTTTCACCGAAACCGAAGATGGAAAGTTGAGTCCGGTTTTATCGGAGGACGAAGAAATTGAAGCTTCTGAACAAGGAACTCATTCCTTTTCAATTCGACAGACTAAGGCCTTAAAAAAGAAAGAAGTGTCTGAGGGAAAATCTGAATCATGAATTCGGGTTACGAGGGTTTTGAAGCTTCTTGGCACGACTTGTTTTGGGAGGCCGAGGAAGCGCCTAGCGAATTACCTTTAATCGAGAAATTTCTAGAGGATAGAAAAGGGAGGTGTCTGTATATTGGCTCCGGGTCGGGGCGCTTACTGGGTCCTTTAGTCGCGGCGGGACACGATGTGCTGGGACTTGAATGCTCGTCTGAAATGGCGAGGCTCTCACGAGAAAAATTTCCTGATGCAAAGGTGCTTGAAGAAGAATGGCAAAAGCATGAGGGCAAGTATGCTGCTATCGTGATTCCGGCCTTCACTTTCCAGCTTTTTTTAGATCCGCAAAAACAGCTCGCGCGGTTGAGTGAACAAGCAGACTCTCTTTATCTGACTTTGTTTTTCCCCTGGGCAGAGATCTCCGGAGATCTAGCCCCGAGCGAATGGTATTTTGATCGTAAGGTTGTTTTGCCAACTGGTGAAGCTGGTGAACTGGAGACGCAGCATAAAATTAAAGAGCAAGTCGGAAGCTTAGTAAGGAAACATCGTTATACTTTGAAGGATGCTTCGGGGAATATTGTTAGGAGGGAAGAGACTGTTCAGCGGTTGCGATTTTTCACCGATACGGGATTAAAAAAGCTCCTCAAAAAGTCAGGTTGGAAGATTATAAATGAGATTAATAATTTGGGCGAGGGCGACGACGGTGAACTTGTTTATGTCGCAACGCTTCATCTTATCGCGGTGTCGAATTGAGTTTTCAGCTTAATCTGCTCCGGAGCTTACTTTCTAGGGACATCGTCCCAATAATCTGCTAGGGGTTTCTTGTGCAGCTTAAGAAATCTTTGGGGTTAGTGCTCGGTCTCGTTGTGGGATGTGCGGGAGGTTATCTCTTTTCAAAAAGTCAGCGTCCTCCCCCAGGTTCGATCCAAGACCGGTTAGAGCTTGCTGAGCAGGAGGCGGCTAAGAGTAGCAGAGAAGCAAGGGCATTGAAGGCTTATGTGGAACGTGCCGAAGGGTCAGGGTCTTCTAAGTTTCGGCGATTGGCTCGTGATCTCAAGGATGGGAAGGAAATTAGCTTTGATGATATTTTGGGAAGTGCGAAACCTTGGATGCGGCAGGTTGCTCCAGTGATGGAGCGGGTTAGGAAGGTGAACGAAGCGAAGTGGGTCGATGCCCGGGTTTCTGAGTGGACGCGTAATTACACTTTGACGGTAGCCCAGAGGAATGAATTACGTGGGCATTTTAAGAAACGAAGTGAGGGAAATGCTGAGAGAATCACCGAAGTGATTAATAGTGATCAGAGCGGTTTTGTGGAATTCGTGCAGGCTACTGAAAACGATTGGCGTGATTTCGAGGAAACGAACGACTTGATGGAGGGTTTTTTAAAAGGGGAAGAGTTGGAACAGTTTAAAGAAGAGCGTCTTGCAAAGAGGGTTGAGGCGGTGCAGGAGGAGGCGGACCGGAAACTTGGGCGACTGGATGAGATCGTGACATTGAATGATGAACAGCAAGCTGAGCTTTTTCGGGTGATGGCGCGGGGTTCCGAAGACTATCGACCGGAGGTTAACCCTCAAGATTATCGTGGAGCAACCGCTCCCTTAGATCGTGTGGCGAGGGATGCTGCGATTAATGGGGCGCTGACTCCGGACCAGAGAGAGGCGCTGAATGAACACCGGGAGAATCAGCTACGCAAAGTAGCCGAGCAATGGGAGCTTTATCAGTTGGCTCCTCCTAAAGATTTTGATCTTTTGGAGGGAGATATCTTTTAAATGAGCGAGTCAGGAATCGTAATTAAAGATCTCCGTGTTGATTACGGAGATTTTGTAGCGGTTAATGACATTAGCCTGACGATTCCATCAGGGGTTGTGTATGGGTTAGTGGGGCCCAATGGAGCGGGAAAGACGAGCACTTTTAAGGTTCTCACGACTTTGATGGAGCCAACTTACGGGGAAGTGAACGTGGCGGGGTTTGATATATTTGAGTCGGCTGAGGAGGCGCGCCGAGTTATGGCTTACATGCCAGACCTTGCACCGGTGCCGTCCGACTTGAAGCTATGGGAATTTTTGGATTTTCATGCGGATACTCATCGGTTGGGCCGCGCTAGCGACCGCCGCGAGAGATTAGATGAGTGCCTTAAGATCGTAAATTTGTATGGTAAGCGAAGTGCTTGGTGCAAAGAGCTCTCGCGTGGGCAGACACAGCGTCTGGTTCTTGCCAAGACGCTATTGCATCGCCCCAAGGTCCTAATTCTTGATGAGCCGGCTAGTGGACTTGATCCACTATCGCGCCGCGAGATGCGGATTGCACTGCAGGCTTTGGCGGCAGACGGAGCGACGGTTGTTGTGAGTTCCCACATCCTTAGTGAGTTGGCGGAAATGTGCTCGTCGCTATGCGTCATGAACCAAGGTGAACTGCTGGCTAGCGGAACGGCGGAAGAGGTGAGAAGGGCGCTGGGTCGGGCCGAGCGCAATTTGAGCGTAATGACTTCTGGTGACTCGGAAAAAGTTAAAGCATGGTTGGAAGGGTGGACAGGGGTGAGTGAATTGAAGGTGGATGGTTCACGAGTCGGATTTCAATTTTTGGGAGGAGAGGAAGAGCAGGAAAGATTGCTGATAGAGCTCGTAAATGCAGGTTTGAAAATTCGCTCTTTTGAAGAGGAAAGCTCGTCCTTCGAGGAAATTTTAGTGCGAGTTGCGGAGGGGAATCGTGAGGTATGAGTGGTTTTAAAAAATTAACGCCATTACCGGCGTGGATGATTTGGGCTAATCCGATCTTAAAACGTTACGCGCGAAGTCGGCTCCGTCCGGCGAGTTTTGGGGTGGCGTTGTTAATGACAATTCTCGTAGCTGGTTTTTTCTTTTTTCTCGCGCGGGAAACTACTGCGAGATCAATCCAGAATCCCATTGACGTGGGACGTATGCCTTTAATTCCGTTATTGATTCTTCAAGGGCTCATTCTGTTTGGTCTAGGAACCGGACAAGCAGCGGCGGGAATTACTACCGAGGCTGATGAAGGAGTGATTGATTATCAAAGACTGGCTCCCATGACTCCATTTACGAAGGTGTTGGGTTATTTGTTTGGGCTCCCCATTCGTGAGTGGATTCTTTTCTTGGCGACTTTACCTTTCACTGGATATTCGATTTGGAAGGGGCAGGTTCCGCTTAATGGGGTTTTACAGCTTTACGCGGTTTTTTTTATGGCAGCGATTCTTTATCATCTTACTGGGCTCTTAGCGGGATCAGTGATGAAGAATAGGCGATGGGCTTTTCTCACTTCAACTGGTCTGGTGATGGTCCTTTATTTGATTATCCCGCAAGCTGCCAAGTTTGGGTTAGTTTACTTAAAGTATGTTACGATTTATCCCGTTTTTAATGAGGTTTACCCGAGTTTAATTCCGCGACCGCTGGGGGATGCTGCGGAGGTTTTTAATACGATTATCCCTCCGGCTAAGTTTTTTGGGTTAAACCTCCCGCAGTATGTTTTCACCTTAATTTCGCAAGGTGTTTTAAGCCTTGCGATGGTGATGATGCTTTGGCGGCGGTGGCGAAAGGCAGATTGTCATCTCCTCGGAAAGTTTGCTGCTACTGGTCTTTTCGGCTGGCTCCAGATGATGTTGTTGGGGAATGCGTTACCCCTGATGAATTCGGGGGATTTGTTCCCCTCACGTGAACTTGACCGACGATTTGGGCGTTTGATCAATCCGGATATCCAGTTCTGGAGCCCGAAGACTTGGGAGGCTACTGTGATGATTGGGATTTATGGCTTGGTGACGCTTGCTAGTCTCTGGTGGCTAACTTTTATTATTTCTGCTGATTTGCACGGTCAAGTTCGTGGCTGGCGGCGGGCGCGTAAGCTGGGCAATCCGGCGTTGCCTTTGCTATCGGACGCCGCGACCTCAGTCCCGTGGGTTTTGACCATGTCAGTTATGGGCGCCGCGGGATGGTTCATTTTTGGGAAAGCGCTCATCGGCTCCCACTGGTATCCCGAGCTGTCGCTACTAGTGGTGACTCCCGTGGCAATGTTTTCTATTCTGGCTTGTGGGGGATTGGGAATGGCTGCGCTTCTGGAATCGGTAGGACGTAAGGTGACTGGGCTTGTGGTTATTCTCGGAGGAATTCTCCCTGTAATGTTGGGTGTTATTTTGGCCGTGAGTAGCGACGATTTCGTCGCCCTGGCCGTCTGGTTAGCTGGGATTTGTCCGGTATCGTGGCCGATTTATGGATCGGGGGTTTTTCTCTCCGAGGAGGGAATGCCTAGAGATGTGGCAAGAGCGATCCCGAATGCCTTCTGGTTTTGGCAGGGAGTTGGAGCCATTTTAACAGTTTGGCTACTGAGTAAACTCAGGATTGCTCGCAAAAAAATCTCCGATTCGTCGAAGGAATTCTAAGCTCCGACGTGGAAGGAATTCCGGCACGCTCGAGGCTTTGACGGAAGTTGTCGAGCATCTTGGATTCACGCTTTAGCATGTTGACGAGATTACTTTCGTCTTCTTCGGAGATGAGTTCTCGCTCAGAGAAGAAAATGATAAGGTTGGCAATTTCCAGAGTCGCTCCACGCGCATGACTTACAAAGACGGCAAATTCAGGCTTGGTTGGGCAGCTGCTGCCCTCGGCAAGAATGCCCGAGATACGATAACTGACCTCACGCAGTCGATTGGCAAAACAGGTTTTACCCAAAGAATCGATACCATCGGCGAGGTCGGCAACACGATGTCCAATCTCGGTTGCCATTTTCCATACCTCTAGGTTTTCAAATCGAAAGTCAGCCACGGCGGAGGCAACTATCGACAAAGCATGTTTTTGACAAGTGTCATCTCAGAGGTTTACGCAGTCAGACTCGTTTGATACGCAATGACCTCAGATGAGTGGAAGAATGGTTGCAGCAGTGGAATCGGGCGGGACAAAGATGGTCGCCGCTCTCTCAAGTGGGCCCGGTGAGACTATCGTGCATGAGAAGATCCCAACTACGACTCCCGGGGAAACTATTCATCGCTTAGTAGAATTTTTCGAGATAAATTAGTCTGCCCACGGAAAAGCGGAAGCTTTAGCTATCGGGACTTTTGGCCCGGCGGATCTTGAGGTGGGGTCGGAAACTTACGGTTTTATTACCTCAACGCCCAAGCCTGGATGGTCGCAAACGGATTTGCTAGGCCCTCTTCGGGAGGCGTTCGGTGATGTTCCTGTTGTGTTTGAAACTGATGTGAACGCGGCCTTATTTGGAGAGGCAAACTGGGGTGCGGCAAAAGGATTTAAACATTCGGCTTACTTTACGGTGGGAACTGGCATTGGCGGAAGCCTGATAGTCGAGGGTTCCCTAGTGCACGGATCTGGACATCCCGAGATGGGGCATATGCGAGTGACGAAGCACCCTGATGATAATTTTGCGGGAGTGTGTTCGTTCCACGGGGATTGCCTGGAGGGCCTTGCGTGTGGTCCCGCAATTGAAAAACGTTGGGGGAAAAAGGCCGAAGAATTACCAGCTGATCATCCAGCGTGGGTGCTAGAGGCATACTATCTTGCGCAAGCATGTGTGAACGTTTTGACGATTGCTCCGGTAGAGAAGATCATTCTTGGCGGCGGCGTGATGCATCAGGAACAGCTGCTGGCGTTGGTTCGTCAGGAAGTGATACGCTTGGTTAATGGCTACTTGAAGTTACCAGATGCTGGAGAGCTTGTCGTGCTTCCCCAATTGGGTGATCATGCAGGGATTCTTGGATGTGTAGCCTTGGGGCAGAGTTAGACTAAGGGGCAGATTTTAGGATCTTGAAAGTCAGGGAGGCCATCGATGCGGCGCACGATCCGTTCGTTCATGTGGGAGAATTTCCCATTCTTTTGATAGTGTAGATCGGCAGAGGCAAAGTGTGCGGCGAGGGCGCGTCGGGGCTGGTCACCATAGTTGGGTGGATTGCCGTGGAGGGTGGTAGAGGGAAAGATTACGAGGTCTCCAGCACTGAGGGTCATGCGACAAGGTTTGTCGTGTGACATCATGGTGATGGGCCCCATTTCTGGGGTGAAATCGACGAGCGGTATCCAAGCGGTGACCATTTTTCTGGCGCAGCAAGTGAGCCAGCGTGATTCTTCGCGGTGCCAGTGGTAGTTAATTTTTTTCGACCGATAAGGCTCTTCGTAAAGGAGTTGATCATGCCAGAAGCGAAGTTGGTTGAGATTAAAGTTATCCTTTATTTGGGAAGCGAGACGACCATCGCGGGTGAGCCTTGCCATTCCGGAGCAGAAAAAGGACGCGCAAGGATGTTTGCGGGTTTTGGCTTGGCAGGAGCGGACTTGGGGCCAGATGAAGGGCGGGGTTAAGTCGTATTCGCCACGGTAAAAGGCATTCTGCTCTGCAATGAGAGCAGCGACTTCGTCCTGCGGGAAGAAGCCTCTTACGATGAGGTAACCTTCACGTGCTAGAAATTTACGTTTATGTTCGAGGTGGAGCAAGTTGAGCGAGGGCTGTGGCTCAGGCTAAAGTCCAAGCTCTGTGTTTGCAGCTGTGGCGAGCTCACTGATTTTGTCGCGGTCGGAAGCGGCGCCTCGAGCCATGTCAGGTTTACCCCCTCCTTTTCCTCCAGCGATGGGCCCAAGTTTTTGAATGAGAGTCCCGGCACCGTGACCATTTCTCTTTCCTTCTTCTCCGCAAAATGCGCCAAGGTGGAGTTTGTTGCCGTCGTCGATTACGATAAAGGCGGCTTGGGTGAAGTGGGTTTTCCTCAAGCCGTTCAGCAACTCTTGAAGAAGAGCGGGTGACCCTGCAGTGGAGATGACGATGTTTTCGGTGATATTTTTCTCGGCAATAAGCGAGTCAGCCATGCGGGCTGCTCCAGTAGCTTGGGCCTTTTTAAGGGCCTTTTCTGCTTCGATTGCCTGATTTTTCACTTCGAAGGCTCGGGCATTATCGGGAACCAAAAGGGTGGGAGCATCAAGTTTGGCAAGGGCCTCGTTGGCCTTCGCTAGCTTCGCTAGGGCTTCGGATTTTTCTGCGGATTCCTTCTCTTGTTGTTCGCCGAGAAAGGCTTCGGCAGCGGGGCCGCAGACGGCTTCGATGCGGCGAATTCCGGCTCCAGTAGATCCTTCGGATTTAATTTTGAAGATACCGATGTCAGAAGTTTTTCGGACATGAGTTCCACCGCAGAGTTCCATCGAATAACCGTCGAGAGTTTTGTCACCCCCTCCTATTTGGACAACGCGGACAAGGTCACCATATTTATCACCGAAGAACTGCATGATGTCTTCGCGGTCTTTCACCTTTGAGTGTGGGACTTCAACCCACGAAACCGTATCGTCAGCTTTGATTGCGGAATTAACTCTTTCCTCAATGGCTTCGATTTGTTCTGGAGTGACCGCTTTTGAATTAAAATCAAAGGTCAAGCGATCTGGCGAAACGCTGGACCCCTGTTGGGAAGCGTCGGGTGAGATGACTTTGTGTATAGCCCAGTGGAGGAGGTGGGTGGCGGTGTGGTGAGCTTCGATAGGAACGGCGCTCACGATTGATTGTCAGATCTACGGTGTCGCCAACTGCAGGAATATTACCTTCGATTTGGTGAGCGATCGCGGAGCCGATCTGTTGGGTGCTGGTGATGGTGGAATCATTAAGGGTTCCGGTGTCACCTTCCTGTCCGCCCATTTCGGTGAAGAAGACGGTTTTATCGGTGATGACGAGATTGCCGTGAATTTCGAGAACGATTGCCTCGCAGGAGTTTTTTTCGAATCCGAGGAATTCGGTGATAACATCGGTAGAAATCTCAGTCGCACGGACTACCATTTTCTTTTGTGAAGCTCGGGAAAGTTTGCGGGCCTCTTCCATACGGGCTTCGACCGCTTTTTCATCGAGAGTGATGCCTCGCTCACGACAAAGAAGAGCGGTAAGATCGAGGGGGAAGCCAAAGGTGTCGTAGAGTTGGAAGGCATCCTCCGGAGGAAAGACGTTTTCAATAACAGAATTCTCAAACTTTTCCATTCCCCGGTCGAGGGTTTTATTGAAAGACTCTTCTTCAAGGGTGAGAGTTTCTTTAATGACTGCGGCTCTGGTTTTGATTTCGGGGAAGACGTGGCTGAATTCCTCGACGAGTGTGTCGACGAGTCTAGGGAGGAAGGGTTCGTTGCCATTGAATCCGAGAGTACGGCCGTATTTGACAGCGCGTCGTAAGATACGGCGAAGGACGTAGTTTCGTCCGGTATTGCCAGGGATTATACTATCGGCGATCGAGAAGCTGAGGGTGCGGATATGGTCAGCGATCACTCTGAAAGCGATGGCTTGTTCGAGGGCATCGGATTCCTCGCCGGGGTAGACGTCGACGTATTTTTTGCCGCTGAGTTTTTCGAGCATACGAAAAATTGGCTGGAAGACATCGGTAGCGTAGTTTGTGGGTTTTTTGGAAAAGTCAGTGAAGTTCTTGGTATTTTGAATGAGTGAGCAGACACGCTCGAACCCCATGCCAGTGTCGACGTGTTTGGAGGGGAGGTCACGGTAAGTGCCGTCTTCTTCAGCATTGTATTGGATGAAGACGAGGTTCCAGATCTCGATGCAGAGATCGGAATCCATATTTACAAGTTTTCCGCCGGTGTCGCCGTTGGGTGTCATGTCGACATGGAGTTCTGAACAGGGGCCGCACGGCCCGGTATCTCCCATTTTCCAGAAGTTGTCTTCGACGTTCCCATTAACGATGTGGATCTTTGGATCGAGGCCGGCTTTTTCAAAGAAGCCTTTCCAGAGCTGGTAGGCTTCATGATCAAATTCCGAAGGGTCGCCTTCGCTGGGAGCGTAGACCGTCGCGTAGAGCCGGTTGGCTGGAAGTCCCCAGCGTTCGACGACGAGTTCCCAAGCCCATGCGATCGCTTCTTCTTTGAAGTAGTTGCCGAAGGACCAGTTCCCCAGCATTTCAAAAAAGGTGTGGTGGTAGGTGTCATAGCCGACATCCTCAAGGTCGTTGTGTTTGCCGCCGGCACGGATGCATTTCTGGGTATCGGCAGCGCGTGGAGGATCGTAGGGAGCTTTCTCAGTGCCAAGGAAGTAAGGAACAAACTGATTCATTCCTGCGTTTGTAAAAAGGAGTCCGGGCGACTGTGGCAGAATAGAGGCGGAGGGGACAGTGGTGTGCTGTTTCTCCTTAAAGAAGTCGAGGAAGCTGTTGCGAATCTCTGCCGAAGTCATGACGAGAGCTTTAGGACCACATTTTGAAGGAAGTTGGAAGTCTTTAGAGTAGGGAAGGTAATTTGAGCAAGAAAACGTCGAATGCTAGAGCATTGAGCGCTACATCTTGAGTGCTTGGGACAGGTTAAATCTGATGCAGAGCAGCTCAGGCGTGTTGGGAATGGTGGATCGGGATTTGGGAGATTGTCAAATCAGTTTGGATTTACTAGTTAGAGGGATGTCTGATGAAGCTTCTCCTAGTCTGATCCCGGTTTCCAATGGGCGATTAATGTCGTTGGATGCTTTTCGGGGGTTTGTGATGTTTTGGATTGTGGGTGGTGAGGCGCTCGCTCATGCGCTGGCGAAGTTAGACGGGGTGCAATCAGAAGTTCTAAATACCGTAATGATTCAGCTAAAACACGTGAGCTGGGAGGGGTTTCGTTTTTATGATCTCATTTTCCCGTCCTTCGTTTTCATTGTTGGAGCTTCGATAGCGTTTTCATTAGGAAAATTACAAGCGTCGAGCAGTCGGCGTGACGCGGTTCGGCGGGTGATTTGGCGGGGGCTTTTGCTTTGGTTGGTCGGGATTATTTATTATGGAGGAATCTCAGGTGGATTAGAAGGGGTGAGGTTGCTAGGTGTCCTACAGCGGATAGGGATTTGCTATTTGGTGACGGGTTTGCTGTTTATCTATTTACCAGTGCGTGGGTTGGTCGCGGCATTTCTGATTTTACTTGGCGGGTATTGGGCGCTTTTGTCTTTCGTGGCGATGCCTGGTCAAGAAGCGGTGAGTTTCGAAGAGGGGCGGAATATAACGAATTGGTTTGATTCAAAATATCTGCCTTTTTTTAAATGGAATGGAACGCATGATCCGGAAGGAATCCTTTCCACATTGCCGGCAATCGCAACTTGTCTGCTGGGAGTTTTTACGGGGCTAGTTCTGAAAAACGAGCGGATGGCAGGAGGAAAGAAAGCTCTAACTTTGTTGGGAGTCGGGGTGGCTTTGGTTTTGGCAGGGCATTTATGGGGCGAGTATCACCCGGTCATTAAGAACCTTTGGACTTCCAGTTTTGTAGTTTTAGCAGGTGGTTGGAGTTTGATCTTACTAGCCTTCTTTTATTTGGTGATAGACGTGGTGCGGGTCAAAAAGTGGGCCATGCCGTTTGTGTGGATTGGAATGAATCCGATTGCGATTTACCTGCTCTCGGACGTCGTGAAATTCAACCAGATTGCTGAGGCGGGTTTTGGGCGGTTCGATCGCCGATTGGACGAATGGAATGGCGTCCGGGCTGGGTGCCCTAGTGGTCGCGGTGGGAGGAATGATCTTGATACTTTGGTTGTGCCGGACCCTCTACAAACGTAAGATATTTTTCCGGATTTAGGGGAGATGCGGGGGTGTCCAGAATGTGGTTTTCCCATGGATCACTTTGGGGTGAATCATTGCCCCAAATGTGATGGTCCTGCACCGCGCGATATCCGGGAAGGGATGTTAGAAGTGGATGTCGCGCATGCTGGCGAAACGTGGGAGCAGGCGCGCGGAAAAATCGTGGAGGCGCTGGATCAGGCGATTCATTATCGCCACTCCGGCTTAAAAATCGTGCACGGTTACGGTTCGACGTCGGGTCATTCCATCATTGGCCCGCGTGCGACAGCTTTCTTGCGTCATTTGGCCGAGGAGCTGGGAGGAAGGTATGCGAGGGACCGAAACAATCGTGGGGCTTCGATTATTTGGCTAAATCGTTGATGACAAAGCTAGTTCTTCGGGAAGTCGATGCGCATTTGGTCCTCTTCGAAGATGATGCGTCCACCACCACGTTTCGTGATTTCTTCTTCCATGGCGGCAAGTTCATCGGCAAAAAGACCTCTCAGGCTCTGAAAGGCATCGTGGGTAAAGAAGAGAAATCCTTGGGGGACGCGGGCGGGGCCGAAGCGACCGCCAGCGGCAAGGAGATTCCAGATGCGACCGCCATCTTCGTAGATGTAAGTTGTGAAGGAGCCGTCTTCTTTTTTCTTACGTTCAATGCGGATGAATTTGGAAACGGTTTGGGGGTGGCCCTTGATTTCGCGTTCAATAATAATCTCTGCGCGACCGCCTTCCTCTTCATCAAAGCGGACCCAGACCCCTTTGATTTTGACGTGGTCTGCAAGGAGTCCTTCTTGACGGGCTTTCAGTTTGTCTGCGAGCCAACTGTTGAGCTGGCGCTCGGTAATGGTGACGCTCTCGGTGCGATCTTTCGCAGCCTCTTCAATGAGGCTGGGAACGCTAGATGGATTCTTGGTGCGATCGTCCTCCAAGCGTCCCTTGATGTCGGAGAGGTCCTGCGATTGGAAGCCAAGGTAGATTCCGTAGCCAAGCGCCCCGACGAGAGAAAGAGTGAAAAGGATGAAATAGCGCTTCATGACCGAACAGTGAAGAGGTTGCGAGAGGCAGAGCCAACCATGAAATTAACGAATTTTAGGAGCGACAGAAGGCCCCACTTGGTGTGCCTATCGTCCTCGAGGCGAGATTTTCGGATTATCGAGTTTAGTCGGAGGATTTGGCAGGCTTTGATTCCTTTTTCTCAGGCTTTGATGAACCAGATTCGGAGGCTTTTTTCTCGCCGGCTTTGTAAGAGTCTGATCGGTAGTCGGTCTCGTAAAATCCTGATCCTTTAAAGATGATGCCTGCCCCAGTTCCAAGGAGGCGTTTGATCTGACCGCTGCAGTCTGCTTGGGGGCAGTCAGTGAGTTTGTCGTCATTCATGCTCTGAAAGACCTCGAAGACGTGATCACATTGTTTGCACCGATAGTCGTAATTTGGCATAATGTAGGTTTCTTACGCGGATTCTTCTGGAAAGTTTTCGAGTCCCCACCCACTTTGACCGATCTCATCGGCCAATTCCTTAAATTCGGCAAGTTCGGCGTTGGTGAAAAGAAGTCCGCCAGCAGCGTCGCTACGCTTACGGAAGCCGGCTTCAATTTGTCCAGGAAGGAGGCACTTTTCGTTTCCGTGACCTAGGATGTCATCAAGGACGGCTTTCATGTTGGCCGATTGGTTACCGTGAACGAACGCTCCGCTGGACCAAGCATCTGGGTGAATGACCTGAAAGTAGAAACAGGACGTGGTTTTGGCGCCTGTGCGCCCCCGTTCAGTGGGGAGGTTGCCGCCGATGAATCCGCCGACGAGTTCGTTAATGAGAGCCATGCCATAACCCTTGTGTGCTCCAAAGGGGAGGAGGGAGGCAACTTCATTTGGGTCAGTAGTTTCGTTGCCATCTTCATCTAAAGCGGCTCCGGGAGGGAGGGGCTTGCCTTCGCGCTTGAGCTGCTGCACGCGGCCCATGGCGACGGTGGAGGTGGCCCAGTCGATGACGATGGGGAAGCCATTGGCCTCTTGAGTAGGGAAGCCCCATGAGTGGGGGTTGGTGCCCATCGTGGGGTGTTTTCCAAAAAATGGCACGACCTCGGCGAGAGTGGAGGTACAGTTGGTGTAAGCGATGTAGCCTTTTTCGGCGGCCTTCATGACGTAGCCGCCACCCCAGAGGTAGTGGAAGGCGTCATCGACAGCGACCTGGCCGACTCCATATTCGTCGGCCATCTCCATGCAGCGATCGATCGCTGCTACGGCAACAGCTTGGCCTAATTTCTTGTGGGCATTCCAGACTTCAGAAGCCTTAAAGCGATCATTGACGACTTCGATTTCTGCACCAGGAACGCAGCCACCAGTGGCGGAACCAAAAAGGTGGTCGAGGTGAAGAGCTTTGAGGGCATTATGGGTTCGGATTCCGTGACGAGCGGCTTCCTGGCAAACTGATGCGGCAACTGAAGATTCTTCTGCCGTGTAACCTCTCGCCTGATAGGCTGCAGCGACTAAATCATCGTGTTGCTTAGTTGGGACTACCTGGAATTCGCTCATTTGTATGACGGGTTTTGTCGCGTGAGAGACTGGCTTTTTCCGCCGAGATGGCAAGTGCCAAGCGTCGGATTCTGGTGATGGTGGTTCCTGAATTGATGAATTCGTACCCGCCCGAAGCTCCGGAGCTTACAGGCCATTTTTCAGATTTACTACTTCACGCGTGGGCGGAAGTTGGCTTTGGTTTTCACGCTGGTGGTGGTTCGCATTTTGCTCTTCCACTCCGGCGGCTTTTCTTTGAGAACCGTGTCGTCGCCGTAGCCTTTTTGGAGTTTGAGGAGTTGTTTGCGGACATCGTCGATAAGCTCTTTTTTCTCGGGGTTACCATAAAGGTTTTTGAGCTCATCAGGGTCGGTTTTGAGGTCGTAGAATTCCCACTCTCCAAATTCGTAAAAGTTGATGAGTTTGTAGCGTTCGGTGCGGATGCCGTTGTGGCGGGGGACCTGATGGTAGGAAGGATACTCGTAGTAGTGGTAGTAGATGGATTTACGCCAGTCGTTGGGCTTGTTGCCTTTGAGCAGTGGGACGAGGGAAGTGCCTTGCATGTCGCTGGGTGTTTTTGCCCCGGCCATCTCGAGAAAGGTTTGTGCGTAGTCGAGGTTTTGAACGAGATCGGTATTGCGTGAGCCGGGTTTAATAACACCAGGCCAAGAAATAATGAGAGGCATCTTTAAAGATTCTTCGTACATCCAACGTTTGTCGTACCAACCGTGATCGCCAATATAGAACCCTTGATCAGAAGAGTAAACGAAGACCGTGTTATCAGCGAGACCTTGGTCTTCCAGCGCTTTGCGGAGGCGTGCTAAGTTCTCGTCGACGCCCTTGATAGCGCGGAGGTAGTTTTTGGCATAGCGCTGAAACTTCCAGCGGACGAGGTCACGACCGGTAAGTTTGGCTTCGCGGAAAGCCTTATCCTTAGGGCCGTATGCGGCGCGCCAAGTTTTCAGCTGTTCCGGGGTCATGCGTTTCATGTTTAGGTAGGCGGAGCGATCCTGGCTTGGAAGGCGCTGTTTTGGGAAGTCGAGGCCTGGGGTGAGGTCGGTGAAGAGGTCGTGGTCGAGATACATGTGACGATCAATTTCCATTTCCTGGTGCTGGGCTGGGATGCGCCCTTCGTATTGGTCGAAGAGCGGTTTTGGGTTCGGGAATCGTGATGTCATCATAGAGATGAAGGTGGCGCAGAGCTGGCATCCAAGTGCGGTGCGGGGCCTTGTGCTGGCACATAAGCATAAAGGGTTTGCCGAGTTCCTTGGATTCCTTGATGAAGTCGATGGCCATGTCAGTGACGATGTCGGTGCAGTAGCCATTCATGATTTTTCGCCCTTTTGGCGTGATCATGGCCGGGTTGTAATAGTCGCCCTGACCTGGAAGGACGGCCCATGAGTCGAAGCCTTGAGGTTTTCCCTTGAGGTGGGATTTGCCGTAAAGGGCAGTGTGATACCCGGCGGCTCGGAGAATTTTCGGGAAGATTTGTTGGTTCCAATCAAAGGAGTTTCCGTTGTTCATGAAGCCATTTTTATGGCTGTGCTTTCCGCTCATGATGACGGCGCGAGAGGGCCCGCAAATGGAGTTTGTGCAGAAGGAATTCTCAAAGAGCATGCCGTCGTCGGCAAGCTTGTCGATTTCGGGGGTTGGGTTTACCGATTTGAGCCAGCCATTATAAGCGCCTATGGCGTGAGGAGCATGGTCATCGGTGAAGAAAAAGACGATATTGGGCCGCTTTTTCTCTGCGAGGGCGGTGAAGGGGAATAGGAGAAGAAGGAAAAGCTTCATTCGCAGACGTTAGCGAAGAGGGAAAGACTTGTCCAGCGAGGGAGGCGTGATTGACTACTTTAAGCGATGGCGAAGGTATTTGTTTCAGGTTGTTATGATATTCTACATGCGGGGCATTTACAGTTTTTTGAGGAGGCCCGGGCTTTGGGTGATCACTTGACAGTTTCGTTCGCAAATGAGGATATTTTATGGAAGCATAAGGGGCGAAGGCCTTCGTTACCGGATGATCATAAGGTGGAGCTTTTGCGGTCTCTGGTGATGGTAGACCGCGTAGTTGCTGGGAATGGAGAACGACAGGGCTTGGATTTTGAGCCAGTTTTTCGCGAGCTTAAGCCGGATATTTTGGCGGTTACGGAGGACGATCAATATGGGGCAATCAAAGAGAGACTGTGTGAGGAATTGGGTTGTCGGTATGTCCGCCTTCCGAAGACTCCTCCAAAGTTTGAGCCAATTTCGACGACCGCTATTGTAAATCGGATTGGTGGGGTGGCGGAGGCTCCTCTGCGTGTTGACTTTGGTGGTGGCTGGCTGGATGTGCCGAAGTATGCTCGGAAGGGCGGTTTTATTGTGAACTGCGCGATTTCACCGAAAGTAAGTTTGCACGATTGGCCCTATGAGCAGAAGGCGGGGCTGGGGGGGAGCGGAGCTTGGGCCTTGTTGAATGGCAAAGATTCGGTGCAGTCCGAGCTAGATTTGGGCGTAGGTTGGCAGGATCCAGCAGTGATCCGAGAAACTGGGATTTGTGTCTGGAAGAGTGGCGAAAGGCCGAGGCTGGATTTGAAACGAGATGGATCGTTTCTGGCTGGATGCATGGGTTTGCTCTGGACTAGAAAGCAACACGATACGCCGGGTTCGGTGGGTTTTGAACGGGATTACGATTTGATTGAGCGCGCGGGAGCCGTAGCTCGAGAGGCCGTGATGGCCGAGTCGGTTGCCAAGCTAGCTGAGGCGGTTTTGATGTCTTATTCCGCCCAGTTGGAAGAGGGCATGGAAGAGTTGCCTGAAATTCTAGGCAGCGTGGCTCGGAAATATTGCGGGGGTGGCCATGGTGGTTACGCGCTCTACCTTTTCCCTTCCCGGGAAGCAAGGGATGCAGCACCCGGCCTCGTCGCAGTCGAGCCGTATTACAGCTAGTGGGGGCGCTGAAGGACCATTGTTCCTTTGTCACTATTGCCTTGGAAGCGACACTCAAATTGTGTCGGGCCGACTCGTCCTTTGATACGATAGGTGCCGAAGTTGTTGGGCAAAGCCATTGAGTGGTTCAAGGAAAGGGCTCCATCTTCCTGTGTGGTTGTGATGGGGTGGGTATAATCGCCGAATTGCAGTAAGCCCCAACCAGCACGGTAGCGGAAGTTGTAGGTTTCGGGTGAGGCCTCATCCCTTGTAATCATACACCAGAGCGGACCATGATGCCCGTTGACTTCGCTTTTCCAGGTTCCTTTCCAAGGGCCGGTGGGAGTGGTCTTGAGCTTGGCTGAGCGAAACTCGGTTGTAGATGCTTTAAACTCTCGCTGGTAGCTGGAGCATGACGCCAACAGAAGAGAGGCGAAGATGGCAAGCCAGAGAGGTTTCATCGTGCTAGAGACAAATACGTTTGAAAAGTTCGTTGAGTGGGAGCTGCATCCCAATGTAAAAATCACCAAAGTCAGCGAAGCGGGCGGAGACTTCATCGAAGCGCATTTCGTAAACGATGTTTTTAATTTCAATAGTGTCCTTGGCTAGGAGTGTGACGCCCCATTCATGCTCATCAAGTCCGGTGGAGCCGGTTATGAGCTGGAGGATTTTCCCAGAATATTTGCGACCGGTGGTGGCGTGGCCCTTCATGAGCTTGGCACGTGCGGCATGATCAAGGGAATACCAATTGTAGTGATCGCTTGGCGCGCGGCGCTTGGACATCGGGTAAAAACAGATCGCGGGCCAATCGGGGAGAACTGGATAGAGGCGGTGCTGAAGGTAGTGCTTCATGCGTTCGTCGAATTCCTTGAGGGCGGCTTCGTATTCTTCACTGCCTTCGGTCATACCCTGTTCCCCGACAAGGGTGTCTTTTCCGTATTGCTCGGATGTGGTGGTGTATTCTGAGCGCTCGGTTTGAGAGAGGTAGGAATAGGTAGGGGTTAGGACGTCGGGTCCCAAGGCGAGAGTGAGACGCTTTTCAAAATGAGTGGAGTCATGCAAGTCGGGGGTGAGGAGCATGAAGCCTAGATCGGCCTTTGGAGTGGCTACGGCGAAGACGAGGAGTTGAGTGTCCTTGTGTGAACGGATCTCCTGGACCAATTCGCTGAGTTCGGTTTTGGCCTGGCGTTGCTCGGCTTCGGATAAAAGTGACCACTGGCTGTGATCGATGGAATAGTAAAGATGCATGACGTGCCAGCCTTCGACGGGCACGAGGGGAGTTGGGTTATCGGACATGAATTTTTATTTTTCTTTGCGGTTCGCTTCGATACGGGTCTTGACGATGGGCTCGGCCCCGTCGGCGCTTTCGACAATGGCGAGGGTCCAGGGAGCGATGTCTTGGTTGACGTAAGGATTGATCGTGGTGGGATTGGTAAATCCGTCAGTGCCGTATACCAAGGCCTCATTCGAGCCATTTTCAAATTTACCGTTACTTACGGAAAGATTGAGAATGTCGCCGATCAGTTGGTCTTCACCATCGCGGAAGCTCACTTGCAAGGTAGACGATCCTCCTTCACTAATTTTGATGGAGGCACAGGGGATGAGGCGGGCTTCAACCACCACGCCAACGTCGGGATCACCACCGCCGCGGACGGGCTCACGCCACCACGTCTCAACGCTTTCAATGGTGACGGACTCGCCCTGAATCGGAAAGTCTTCCTTGTATTCTGCGAGATTACCATTTGGAGCAGCGCCGACATAGGTGTAGCCTCCCCAAACCGTAAGACCGACTAAAACAGCCAAAAGCGAGCCAATGAATATTTTTTCGATCTCGGTTGTGGGGGTTGCTTCTCGGCCAGTCTCTTTAGCCCGATATCGTCTTGGCGTAGGCGTTGTCTCAGGAGGGTCGGTCTCTTGGGGAGGAAGAGCGGGTGGGAGTGGATCATCGTCTAGGTCGCTCAAAATTTCTTCCAGCGGGGCTGCTGGAGTGTCTTGAGCGGATGCTGAATCGGTTGACTGCTGTTTTGGCTGGCTTGATTCTTTTGCCTCATCGGGATCGAGATCGTCGTCACCAAGGTCCCAAAAGTCATTTTGAGGCTCATTTTGGGGTTCGGTGGGCTGATTTTGCATGATTGGTGCCAAGAGAGATAGTCACCGCGGCGGATCATTGCAACCCGTGAATCATGTTCGGAAAAAGTGATTGCACTTTGCGATCAGAGATAGAACATTTGCCGCACCAAGCCATGGCTGATCTTGAAGACAAAAACCCCGAAAGTGTTGCAGGAAAATTCTACGTCGATTCTCAGTGCATCGATTGCGATCTCTGCCGCGAAACCGCACCAGATAATTTCCAGCGTTCCGACGACGAAGGATATTCCTACGTTTATAAACAGGCTGAGAATGACGAGGAAGTCGCTCTTTGCATGGAAGCCCTCGAAGGTTGCCCGGTCGAAGCGATCGGTGATGACGGCGAGGATTCCTAAACCGAGCCATGGGACAGAAGCCTAGCACCGGGAAAGAGAAATTAATTTCCCGGAAGAATATGCGGGCTGACGTCGTTGGTCAATGGGTTGGCGCTTCCCGACCGCTGAACCTCGAAAAGAATATCAGCGAAGCTGGGGCGCACATTGAGGCGATTCTTGAATCTATTGGCGTTCAAGGAGGGCTAGACGAGGATCGTGTCAAAGAGGCGTGGTCTGTGCTGGCTGGGGATTTAATCGCAAAGCAAACGGAACCGGTCTCGCTCCGGAAGGGCTGCCTTACTCTCAAAGTGTTGCAGCCAGCAATGCGTTATCACCTTGAGCAACTTAAGCCAGGCCTACTGCGCAAACTCCAAAGCGAGCTGGGGGCTGAAAATGTTACTTTTCTCCGGCTTACTATCGGTTAAGATTTAGAGATTCATGAAATATCGTTCGCTCCTTTTTGATTGGTCGGGAACCTTAGTCGATGATCTTCCTCCAACGCTTTACGCGACCAACATGGTATTGGGTGAGCACAATGTGCCTACGCTTAGTCGCGAGGAATTCCGCCAGCGTTTCCGGCTTCCGTATCCCGAATTTTATGAAGAGGTGCTACCCGGTGTTCCTATTGAAACTTTAGAGGATACATTTCGCACTTCGTTCAATTTATCGCCAAAAGGTGTGACCGTTTTACCTCATGCCCGTGAGATGCTCGATTGGTGTCGTGATCAAGAGATTCGCTGTTTCGTTCTCTCCAGCATGGACGAGGGGCTTTTTACAGAGCAGGCGCATGAATTTGGTCTACATAGCCATTTTGAGGCAATTTACGCTGGGGTGATTGATAAGCGCGAGCGGATTGGCGACATTTTAAAATCGCACGATTTATCAGTTGCCGACACTGCTTTCGTAGGGGATATGGTCCACGACGTCGATACTGCAAAACATGGAGGGATTGCGTCGGTCGCGGTGGCCACGGGGTATGACCCGGTCGAGCGGCTAGCGCAAAGCGGCCCTCATCATTTCTTTGATCACCTCGGAGATTTCCGTCAGTGGCTGGAGAATTCCATAATTCAACCTACGGTGGGCTTATGAAGGATCAGATCGTGATTCGAGGTCTGGAATTGTTGACGCATATTGGTGTGCCGGCCGAGGAGCGGGCCGAGGCTCAAAAGTTGCGCGTTCATCTCACGCTTGAAGTGATTCGTTTTCCGGAGATTGATGGTATTGAGGGTACTGTTGACTACAAGGCGGTCGCGGATCGTGTTCGTGAATCGGCTGCCGAAAAAGAGCGTAATCTCATTGAGACTCTGGCGCAGGACATCGCCGCAGTAGTGCTGGGCGAATTCGAGGTCAGCAAGGTTCGTGTCGAGGTTGAAAAATTCATTTTGCCGGAAACCGATTGGGTTGGCGTGATCCTGGAACGATCTTGTTCAGAGATAAATTGAACATGTGTTGCTCTGGTTTGTCCTTAAGATTGTGTCGGATGATTCTTCACCGGACCCCATAAAATAGATGTCTTCCGAGTTTGAGAATGAATCTCCCACCGATGCGGATGAAGTGCTCGTGTCCCGCGCTCAGAGTGGTGATACTTTAGCTTTTGATCAGCTAGTCGTTCGTTACAGTCCGCGACTCTACGGGATGATTTATCACATGACCTCAAACAAAGAGGATGCGAACGATCTCACGCAGGATGTTTTTGCGAAAGCCTACCGATCTCTTAATCGTTTTCGCGGACGATCATCCTTCTACACGTGGATCTATGCAATCGGGACGAATATGACTTTGAATTTTCTCAAGAAGCGCAACCGCAGGGCTGTGTGGAGTCTCGATAACCTTGATTCGGGAATTCAGAATGATGAGGCGATGGTCGATTTAGCACATGCTGCGAATCCCCGTCACCAAAGCGATTTGAACGAACTTCAAAAAAAATTGAACGAAGCAATGCAATCGCTTTCTAATGCCCATAGAGCGGTCGTTACGATGTTTGATATCCAAGGAATTCCTCATGCCGAAATTAGCAAAATTCTAAAAGTATCGGAAGGAACCGTTCGTTCGAGGCTTTTCTATGCGCACCGGCAATTGCAGGGGCATTTGGAAGAGTTCATCAAATAATATCCCCCCCCTATGAACGAGCCAGAAAAACAGGTCCAAAAACTCATCCGCCTCAAGCGGTTTGAGGAACCTCGGGATGGGTATTTTGAGGATTTTCTGAAGGAATTCCAGAGCCGTCGGAATGAGAGAGAAACTTCCAAGGGGTTTTTGAATTCCCGGGTGTCTGGTGGAGCGGGCAATCGTAAATGGTTTATTGGAGCAGGGATGGCTTACGCCGCCTTATTGGCAGTTGTTCTGATGTGGCCTAATGGACCTGAAGCCAAGCAAGACGCCTCGAGGCAACCAATTATCTTTGAACCGAAGCAACCGGTGAGGAATTCTGTGACATCTCCCAAAGCCCCTGTTTCGATTCCTCGGCCCTGATTTGGGTAATCGGGTGGCTTGCTCTCATCGGCAACGGCATGTCAGGATCCCGCGTATGCCAACGCATGCTGCCACCCTTTCAGTCCGTTCCTCCGGAAAAGGGACATATGAGATTACTCGCCAAATAGAGAATATCATCGCCGAAGCGGGAATTACTACTGGAACGGCGACGGTTTTCGTGCAGCACACCAGCGCAAGCCTCGTCATTATGGAGAATGCTGACCCGAGCGCGCGGACCGATCTTCATGCTTTTTTTGACCACCTTGTTCCCGAGGATACACCGTATTTTGTCCATACTTATGAAGGTCCCGATGATATGCCTTCCCACATTCGTATGGCTCTCACTCGGACCAGCGAAGTAATTCCAGTGATAAATGGTCAAATGACCCTTGGCACCTGGCAGGGGCTTTTTCTTTTTGAACATCGGAATCAACCTCACTCGCGCCGAATCGTGGTGATGGTTCAAGGTGAATAGATTCACGACTGCGGGAAGAAGCGAGAAACTTGATTTGCGATTCTAGAGGGTAGATGTCTTTTAGCTTGAGCTTGGAGATTTTAAAAAAGCTTACTTATTTGGGGGTCATTTTTTGGGTTGATAACTCGTTTCAAAACTGGGCGTAATTATGTCCGGTAAATGGAAATCGATTCGATTTGACCCCGATATCGTTATGATGACTCGTAGAAAAACCCTTCAGAGCTTAGCCGCTGGCTTCGGTGCCTCGCTTGGTTCCACCGTGCTGCCTTCATTCGGCAATGGTAATAAATTGATTTCGTCCGCATCAGGTGGCCCGAAAAGGGTGATCTTTTTCATGCAGAATCAGGGCTTTGAGCCCGGAACCTGTATTCCTGACGGAATGGGACATAGCAGCTCCCTCGCGAAGGCGAAGTTGCCTGAGCCAATTTCGGCGTTAGAGCCGTTTAAAGACCGCTTGCATATCATTAGTGGTCTGCATGGAATTCATACTAGTCCATCGCACAGTGCCTTCTTTGGTGCTCTGGGTGGATATCGTGGTAGCGATGGAGTGCCACCTAGTGCTTCAACGATTGATTATGAGCTGAGTAAGGCTCTGCCTGACACCTTGTTGCCTCATTTGTGTATCGGGATGGACTCGCTGGAGAACATGAAGACCAAGCCAACTGTTGCAAACCTTTCGGCGAGCGGAGCTGGGCAGCCCATCTTCATGCATTCGAATCCGAACCATCTTTACCAGACTCTTTACGGAGGGATTTCCAAAGGCGAGATCCGCAAGCAGCATGAGGCGCGGTCCGGAATGTTGGAGAGAATTGGCCAGTTAGCGGCTGCAAAGGGGGGCGCTTTGCCGCTGTCGGATAAGCAGCGCTACGGTGAGTTTGTGGGAGGATTTGAAGATATGAACGGGTTGCGTGAGCGGCTCGGAAAGGTTTCTGATCACCTGCGAAATTTTGCGCCTAAGGTGGATGCCCGCTATTCCTCACCGGAGTTTGAAACCGACTGGCACGATGTCCTTTTAGACTTGGGAATTTCTTCCCTGAAATCTGGCATCACCAACGTTCTCACAATTGGATCTGGGCGGGGTGAGATTTTCGGATCTTGGAAAGGATTGGGGGTTGAGAAGCAGGGGCACAATCTGGGGCATATGACTCAGAAGGATAATCCGATTTGGATCAAGATCCGCCAGTATAACTCACTGCTGTTGGTCAAGATTATGGAAGAGCTAGAAAGCGTGCCAGAGGGAAGCGGCACGATGATGGATAATACTTTGATTGTTTACACCAGTAATAATGCTGACAAACAGCATACGAATGGTGCAAACTGGCCGGTTATGCTCCTTGGGAATTGTGACGGGATCTTTAAGTCGGGCTGCTTTACACATGTTGAGGGTAAGCGTCCGATCAATACACTTTACTCCACCATTCTTGGTTCAGTGGGAGTATCATGTGATCGCTTTAACATGAGCGAAAAAATGGCGAAGAAATTCGACTCAGGTAGCGGTCCCTTGAAAGAAATCTTGGCTTAAAAGATGAGTATGATTTTGCGTGGGGTGGTATGCGCGCTCGGCGTGGGAATTGGCTGGGCGAAACCCTACATTCCCGGCGAGCCGGTGAAGCTTGGTTTCAAGGACTTTGCAGCGGAGTTTCTCGACTACCATTGTGTGGATTGCCATGACGAAGCGACGAAGAAGGGTGATTTGTCGCTTGAGGATTTGGGGCCGGTTGACGAAACCAATGCGGCTTTATGGAAATCGATTTGGGCGCAGGTTTCGCTGAGAGAAATGCCGCCGAAGAAAAAGGAACAGCCAAAGGTGATCGAGCGGCTGAAATTTTCAGATTGGATTGTCGATGAGCTTCAGCGGGTCATGAAGGATAAGGGCGAATTCCAAGCTCATCTTGATCCTCATAAGGGTAATTTTTTGGATCACGATCTCTTGTTTGGTAGGCTGCCGGATGGGATCGAGTTGGCGCCACCGGCCTCTCCAAAACGGATTTGGCGGGTCACTCCGCAGGAGCACATCACGCGGCTCAATGAGTTGATCAATACCGAGCCAGAGTATGACCCTGAAAAGCCCGGAATGCGGACGCGCGGTGATACGGTGCCGACAAACCATGGAGGTGAGTTGAAGCTCTACTTTGGTGCCGATCGTATTATCAAATGGCAGGGTGGAACCGTCGCCTATGCGACATCTGTAAAGAGTGTTCCAGTAGTGCTCTCTTCAGCAAGGAAGCATGGCTTTGAGAACTATCCAAATTTTCACACCGTCAATAGTGCCGAGGCGACGCAAATTCTAGGGAAAGCTGAAGACATTCTCCGCTATATGGCTTATGGCCCATTGAGTATCGCAAATCCAGAGCAGATCACTGATGATCCCGCAACTTATGAGAAGATAAGACCGAAGGGCGATCTTCGCGGACTGCCGACGGCCTTGGTCTACAGTACAAAAGTAAAGCGTCCGCTGACGCCGGTTTATGAAGTGATGAAGGCCTCGCAACTCTCGGAGGATCTTTTACTCAGAGCGGTTAATTATGTTTTCGAAGCAGTGACCTTTCGTCCTCCGACCGAGAAGGAGTTGGAGCAATATTTGCTGGTCACAAGTGAAGCGATCGAGAAAGTCGGAAAGGAAGACGGTGTTTTTATCGGGCTTTCGGCGATCTTCCTTGATCGCGATGCCTTGTTTCGTCCGGAACTAGGGGTGAGTGGAAAGCCATCAAAAGATGGTCGAGTGATGTTGCAGGACTGGGAGTTGGGCTTGGCCGTCAATCATGCGCTGTCCTATATTAAACCGGATGAGCAACTTCGGGAGTCGATTGTAGAGGGTCGGATGCGAACCAGAGCAGATGTAAAGCGTGAGGTCACTCGGATGTTGATGGATAATAGCTTTCGTAAGCCCCGGATCTTGCGCTTCTTCCGTGATTACTTTGATCACGATCTGGGTGGATACATTTGTAAGGACGACAAGGCCTTGGCCGCAACCGGAGTTTCGGGTCGCGGGAGTAATCACTACCGGGCTATGTTTGATGCCACCGCGAGTACAGATCGACTTATCGAGCTCATTCTTGAGGAGGATAAAGAGGTCTTGAAAGAGCTTTTGACGACCCAAAAAGTGGTGGCAACCCGAAATGACAGCAAGTATTTTGGGGGCCTAAAAACGAGGGAGGAGAGAAATGCCGCTATTGCAGAGCAAAAGAAGGCCGATAAGCTTGCTAAGGAGAAAGCGGCTGCTGATTTGGAGGCTCTGAAGGAAGAGCTAACGGTATTGGACGCTAAGATTAAGGTCGCCAAAGATGGGCAGACGAAAAAGGGTTTGGACCGCGAGAAAAAGAAATTGGAAGGAGCGAAGAAGAAAGCGCAGAATATCGTCAAAAAGGGGGCTGGAACGAGGGGGAATCCTGCGCTGAAGGAGGCTAAAATATCGGGGCCAAAGATTTTTGCACGGGTGAGCCATCGTTCTTTTGGAAATGGTTCAATGAAGCCAGAACGAACTTTAGCGACTGCCCCCAAGGGCGAGCGGATGGGGATTTTGACTCATCCTTCGTGGTTGGTGTCGCATTCCGATGCGATGGACAATCACGCGATCTTGCGCGGCCGCTGGATACGGGAACGACTTTTGGGTGGGGGTATTCCTGATGTCCCAATCACGGTGGATGCGATGTTGCCGGATCAGCCAAACACAACACTGCGATCCCGGATGCACGTGACGCGTGAGACCTACTGCTGGACTTGCCATGCAAAAATGGACCCGCTCGGTCTTCCCTTTGAGATGTTTAATCATGCGGGCTTACACCGGACCACAGAGTTGGGGAAGCCGGTCGATACCAGCGGTGTGATTGTGGATTCGGGTGATCCAAAATTGGATGGTCCGGTGGAGAACGCACTCGATCTCATCAAAAAACTTTCAGAGAGCGAGCGGGTCGAGCAGGTCTTTATTCGTCATGCCTTTCGTTATTGGATGGGGCGAAATGAAACTCTCAATGATGCGCCAGTTTTGCAGGAAGCGCACCGGGTTTATCGTAAGAGCGGAGGAAGCATGAAGGCTTTGATTGCCTCGCTGGTGACTTCCGATGCTTTCCTCTACCGGAGGTAGTCTAACGACTTTTTTGGCTGTCGATTATTTCAAGCCAACTTTGAAATTTTCTCAAGAACCATGGGGAACCTCAGGAGTAATGAAATTAAAAAGCCTAATTCTTATAGCATAGGACGGGTGCTTTAAAAGTGTGGCTATAATTTAGGAGGTGCCCAGTTTGGGATGCCTTTTCCGACGAGCTGCTTTTGGTAATCCACCCGGAAGGGCTGGGTTGGTGACATGGGGGTGGTTTCGTTGACCATGAGAGGACGGGCTTCTTTCCAGAATTTGTCATAGGCAGCGCGCATTTTTTCCACGACTTCGGGGTGCTTGGCGGCGATGTCGTTCTTTTGGCCAGGGTCTGCGAGCATGTCGAAGAGTTGTTTGTCAACGAGGCGGTATTGGTGGCTGCGGACGGCGAAGTTCTTCCATTGATGCTTGTTTGGTTCGGATCCGGTAGGCCAGCGGGCCTTGTTTGTGAAGAGGTAGCGGTCGGGCCAGGCTGATTTGGGATCCTTGAGGAGGGGGAGGAAGCTGCGGCCTCCAACTTGTTTTTCGGGGATTGTGGCTCCGGCGAGTTCGACGAGGGTGGGGTAGAGATCGATGTGGGCGGCGACGTTCGAGATGTCGCGGCCGGCTTCGAGGGTTCCTTTCCAACGGATGAAAAAGGGAACGCGGACTCCGCCTTCGTCGGCGCTGCCTTTGAGGCCTTTTTGGCCGGCGTTGAACATCATCATGGCTTTACCGTTTTTGTCTTCGCCGAGGGGCTTGCCGGTGCGGCCGGAGCCTCCGCCGGTCATACCATTGTCGGACATGAAGATGAGGATAGTGTTTTCCTCAAGGTCCCATTCGGCGAGCTTGGTCATGAGCCGCCCTATGTTTTCGTCGATGTTTTCGATCATACCATAGAAGCCGGCGGTCTTGGCGGAGAAACCGAGGTCGGTGAGGCGTTTGGTATTGGAAGGCGGCGCGATGAAGGGGCCGTGGGGTGCGTTGGTGGTGATGTATGCGAAAAAGGGTTTTTTTTCTTTTTGGGCCTCTGATCACGATGGTGTTGGTAAAAAAGAGGTCGGTGCAGTAGCCTTTGGTTCTCACGAAGGAGCCGTTGTGGCGAATGGTGGGATCGAAGTATTTGTTGCCGGGGACGTCGGCGCAGGAGCATTTGTAACTCTGCCCGATGCCACCGGCGCCATGGATGAAGGCTTCATCGAACCCGCGCTTATGGGGTTGGTAGGCTTCCTCATCGCCGAGGTGCCACTTGCCAAAAATTCCGGAAGTATAGCCAGCCGTTTTCAGAACTTGGGGAAGTATCGTGGCATCAAGCGCCATGCGCTCGCGTTCGAGAATGGTGTGTGTGATGCCATTCTTGAGCGGATGGCGTCCCGTCATGAGAGCGGAGCGGGTGGGTGAGCAGGTGGGGCTGACGAGAAAGCGGGTGAGGCGGGTGCTTTGATCGTAGAGCTTGTCGAGGTTGGGAGTCTTGATCCACGGGTGACCGTGACGGCCAACCGGCCCGTATCCTTGGTCGTCGGTCATGACGAGAATGATGTTGGGTTTGTCGGCAGCAGCGAGGAGGCCGGGGAGGAGAAGGGTGAGAAGCAGTAGGAGACCGGCCGGTATCTTAAGAGCCAGAACGATAAGGTCCGCGTGGTCATGGCGGATCCTCACGGATCTGTGTTTTGGGACCACATCGTGAACGAGGTCCCCGCCGATGACGTGAAGGTTTCTAAAAGTTGGGAGATGGAGGGAGTCGGGAAGGACTCGATTCCGGGAGCTTTCGACATCAACGTGATCGACGGCATCGTGCGGGGCAACGACGAGGATGCGTTCGCGATGCTCGCTTCGCAGGATTTCGATGAAAGAGAGGGGGGGCGTAAGAAATTGATGAGCGGTGGTGAGGATGCCTTGAAGTGGTTGCTAGAGATAGAGCCGTCCGAGGATCCCGAGTTGAGGCGTCGGGTTCTGAGTGTGATTGAAGAGCTAGGACTAGTTTTTCGCAAAGACCGCGAAGTTGCCGTTGAGCATGCGGTGAAGTCATTACTAGCGGAAGGTTTGGAAGGACGTGAAAAGTCAGCGGATACGGGAGGAATGTTTTTCGAATGGTTTGGTGAGAGTGATGAGAAGCTCAGGGAAGACTATCGTCAATTTCGTTTTGAGACTTCATCAAAACGTCCAGGTAAGGTCGAAGGAACGCGGCTGATCTTTGCGGGAAAAGCGGGACAAGATGGTGACCAACGATTGATTTTGGAATCGAAGACTTGGCCGGGGGAGATTGAGTTTGGCGACCGTTTCCGGGTTTCTGTGATCCTAGGAGGTGAAGATGTTTCACCCGGCGCCTGGCACATGGGGATCACGATCGGGAGAATCCGGACGCTGTTCCACCCGGGAATGCAGGGTGGCTCGTTTCGATTTGAGCGAATCGATAATCACAGACATCTCAGTGGCACGAAAGGGGTTGGATTTGAGCCTTTGGGGGATAGCCGACAGCGGATGTCGATTGATGTAACGAAGATGCTGGGTGGTCATGTGCGGCTAGATGTTTTGCTGGAGCAATTGGGAGAAGGTGGGCGAACTTTTCAGAGCTTTATCACGGTGGATGTAGAAGATATTGGTGATCTTAGCGAAGTGAGTCTAGATCGTAGCGGGAGATCAGGTGGGAAAGCTTACTTTCGCGATTTCATGATCAGTCTTAATCATTGAAGATTGAGGGTTAGGGTAGTTCTCACAGTGTCGTGATTCACGAGCTTCCTTTTTTGCTCTCTTCGAAGAGTTTCTATTGAACGAGAGGCTGTTGAAATTTATCACTCCCAAGTGACTAAATTATTTTTGCTAGGATGTTATCTTACGCTTTCGTGCCTAATTTGGGCTGAGGAAAAGAAGCCCAACTTTGTGTTTCTTTTGGTGGATGATTTAGGCTGGGGCGACTTCGGGTGTTACGGTGCAGAGTTTTATGAGACACCTCACATCGACAAGTTGGCGAAGGATGGGATGCTTTTTACGAATGCGTATTCGGCATGTACGGTTTGTTCTCCGAGCCGAGCGGCGATTTTAACGGGTAGGTATCCGGCGAGATTACATCTTACTGATTGGATAACCGGTCATAGGAGGCCTTTTGCAAAATTGGCTGTTCCTGACTGGAAGATGAAGATGGATCACGAGCGGGTGTTGCTGCCGGAGGCGTTGCAAGATGCGGGCTATGCGACGGCTTTTTTGGGGAAGTGGCACTTGATGCCGATTGGTGAGCCGGATTTCAAGGAACACTTTCCAACGAGTCATGGATTTGATGTGAACGTAGGTGGCCGTGAGTGGGGACAACCTAAAGGACCGGGAAAGTATTTTTCGCCTTTTGGAATGCCAGGTCTCGACGATGGTGAGAACGGTGACTTTTTGACGGATAAGCTGACGGATGCCGCGATGGACTTCCTAGAAGAAAAGAAGGATGAGCGGTTTCTCCTCTATTTTTCGTATTACACGGTACACGGGCCCATTATGTCGCCCAAGGAGTTGACAGAGAAGTATCAGGAAAAAGCGAAGACCTTCGACAATCGGCGGAATGAAAATATGAATCCTAAGCGGGCCGGGATGATTGAGGCTCTTGACCAAAGTGTGGGTCGGATTGTGGCCAAGCTGGATGATTTGGGTTTGGCCGAGAATACGGTGATCGTTTTGACGGGGGATAATGGTGGCGACTATGATAATACCACGTCAGGCCTTCGGGATCGGAAGGGATATTCCCACGAAGGTGGAGTTCGTGAACCTTTGATCGCGAAGTGGCCGGGTAAGATTAAGAGGGGATCTCGATGCGAGGAGCCGGTGATTGGGATGGACTTTTATCCAACTTTCCTGGAAATGGCAGGCTTACCCGCTATGAAAGACGAGCATCTTGACGGGGTGAGTATTTGTCCGCTTTTGAAAGATGGAAGTGCAAAGCTGAAGCGGGAGAAACTTTACTGGCACTATCCTCATTATCATCGGACGAAGCCCTATGGCGCGATTCGTGACGGGGATTGGAAGTTGATCGAGTTTTTTGAAAATGGAGACCTAGAATTGTTTGATTTGAAGGCGGATCCATTTGAGGAGAAAAATCTAGCTTCCGAAGTTCCGAAGAAAGTGGCGACCCTTTTAAAGGATTTAAAGGCTTGGCGTCAATCAGTGGGGGCTCAGATGATGACGCCAAACCCGGCTTACGATCCCAATTCTGCAGGTGGTCGCCGGAAGGCTGGGAAAAAAAAGAAGTAAGGTTTTCTAGAGTGATTGAAAGTCAGGCGTCAGAGGTCTCGTTTTAGTAGGATGGCCCAATCATCGACTAATCGACGTCAATTTATTAAGAAGTCCGGTCTCCTTGCGGGAGGGACATTCGGGATGCCTGCTTTTTTAAGCGGTAAGAATCTGAATTCCAAGATACAGGTTGCCTGCATTGGAGTGGGAGGTAAAGGCAGGAGCGATACGATGAATGCGGCCAAATGTGGTGGCGAGATTGTTGGCTTGTGTGATATCGACGGAGGGAAACTCGCTGAGATGGCAAAGCGGTATTCCAAGGCCGCCAAATACTCCGACTTTCGCGAGATGTTGACTGAGATGGGAGAGAAGGTCGATGCGGTGACTATTTCTACTCCAGATCACCTCCACGGGGTGGCTGGTATCATGGCAATGCAGATGGGGAAAAATGTTTATTGTCAGAAGCCTCTGACCCAAACGGTTTGGGAATCACGCATGATGCGAAACTTGTCTCGCGAAAAAAAGTTAGCAACTCAGATGGGGAACCAAGGAAGTGCTGGAGATGGATTACGTAGATCAGTTGAACTTATTCAAGCTGGTGTTATTGGAAATCCCAAAGAGCTTCACGTGTGGACGAATCGTCCGGTTTGGCCCCAAGGCTTAGAACGCCCTGCAGGCGCAGACCCGATCCCAGATAACTTAAATTGGGACTGCTTCATCGGGCCGGCACAAATGCGACCCTACAAGAAAGGTGTTTATCATGACTTCAAGTGGCGGGGATGGAGTGATTTCGGAACTGGTGCCCTGGGTGACATGGCTTGTCACACTGTAAATATGCCTTTTCGTGCATTGAAGTTGGGCTATCCAACGAAGATTGAATGCGAGATGGCTTCTCGGATCTATGATGAGACTTATCCCCTAACTTCGAGAGTGCGGTTTGAATTTCCGGAGCGAGAAGGGTTACCACCATTGAAGTTCTGGTGGTATGACGGTAATCCTCGCCAAAGCTTTGATCCGGTTCGTCCCAAAACGGAGGTTGTTTCTGAAGTAATCGCCCTTCGGGGAGGCAAGCTCCCTGGAAGTGGTGCTGTTATCATTGGAGATAAGGGCAAGTTATTCTCCCAAGATGATTATGGCGGGAACCCTTACGTGATCTTGAATGGCGAGAAAGGATACCGTGATGCTGGTGAGCACGAGGCTTGTAAAGCGATTCCGCAAGTCGTCCCTCGATCTCCTGGACACGTTGAGGAGTGGTTCGAAATGATGAAAGGTGGTTCTCCAGCCTACTCAAATTTTGAGATCGCAGCTTACTTGAATGAAGTGATTTTATTAGGATGTATTGCCCAGCAAGTGGGAGAGGGACAGCCCATTGATTGGGATGGCCCTAACATGAAATCGACTAATAATGATCGTGCTAACCAATTCGTGAAAAGAGACTACCGTGAAGGGTGGGCTCCTCGAATCTAAATTGAAGTCTCCTGTTATTTCGGCAGAGCTAGGAGATCTTAGGTAAGGCGTCTGGGGCAGAATCCGGCCCCGGCGTTTGATCTCTTTCTTGGCTCCTGACTAAGCAGATTGGGGTCAATACGGCACGATGTAAGATCATGCTGTGTTTCAAACTCATCTTGGATTTCGAATCGCTTTATAAAATACCCATTGCGCTACGTGGGTGAGAGTGCTTTTTTTCGAAGTGCCTGAAACGGAAATCCCAGAGTTTGCGGCTTCTGGCCTAGTTCCTGTCGGTCGGTTTCAATCACCGGAGGAAGCGCAGGAATACGCCTTGGTCGTTTTGGCAATGAGACTGGATTGTCTGATTACAGTTGAGGAAGAGGGTGGGTTCTTAGTCCACGGCGACGAAGCATTTGTAGAGGCGATTCAGAACGAATTCCGACTTTACCGAGAGGAGCAAGTCTATCAACCCTCTCCGGTCGCGATCCCAATTTTTGGTTCGGGAGTGGAGCTCGCTCTGCTTTGGATCGGAACTCTTCTTTTTTGTTTTACCCGGCAAATCCAGTATCCAGAAGTTGAGACAAAGTATGTCAGTTCGACTCTTGGGATCGTTATCGGGGGAGAATGGCATCGAGCTTTTACTGCCTTGTTCCTTCACGCCGATATGCCGCATTTATTGGGTAATGCTGCATTTGGTTCAGTTTTTGGAATCTTTGTAGCAAATTCTTTTGGACCATTAAGAGGATGGGGGCTCATCATATTGAGTGGGTTTATTGGGAATCTCCTTAATGTCTTTATTCGATTTCCGGAGAGCTATTTTGGTCTGGGTGCATCGACTGCGGTCTTTGGGGCTCTTGGCTTGTTGGTAGGTTCTGGCTTGGAGGTGGCTTGGCGAGAGCGTTCGTTTCGAAAAGGGCTGAGGTCATTCACCCCGTTATTGGCTGGGTTAATGATCTTTGGGATAAATGGAATTGGGGGGCCGGGAATCGATACATTGGCTCATCTCACCGGGATGGTAGCTGGGATCTTCTTGGGTTTTCCTACGGCATATCTCCTTGCTAGAAACGCAGATTAGATGCGTAGTGATACGATGCGACTTTTGCTCTTTAGCTTTTTTGCCATTGGTTCTCTTTTTGCCTATAAACCTGTACCATTGACGGAAGGGCAAGGAGCTCCAGATTTCAAATTGCCAGGAGTGGACGGGAAAAACTATACCTTGAAGGATTTCAGCGGGGGAAAAGCTCTCGCGGTTATCTTTACAACAAATCATTGCCCTGATGCGATCGCCTCCCACGGGCGTATGGTGGCCTTGGTTGAGCATTTCAATGGTAAGCCTGTGAAGTTTGTTGCCATTAATAGTAATTCGCCGGAAGGGCTTCATTTGCCGGAGCTTGGATGGACGGTCTATGACGATGGCTTTGAAGACATGAGGCTTATCGCCAAGGATAGTGGCTTCAATTTACCCTATCTCTACGATGGTGAGACTCAGGAGGTAGCCAAAGCCTATGGGGCGGTTGCAACTCCTCACGTTTTCATCTTCGATGAGAATCTCAACCTCCGGTACAACGGCCGGATGGACAATGGTCGTCGTAGAGTTGGAGTGGTCGAAAAGAATGAAGCACGCGATGCTATTTCTGCGATCCTTAAAGGGAAAAAAATTGAAGTTGTGAAGACTCGTCCGGTGGGATGTAGCACAAAGTGGAAGGAAAAATCGGAAATGGTCGCAGGGGAAAACCGCAAGTGGAAAGCCCAACCAGTGACTGTGGAAAAAGCGGATGCTAAGACACTTGGGAAGTTGGTGGCAAATCGGGGACGGACTGGTATGCGGCTTATCAACCTCTGGTCAACAAGTTGCGGCCCATGTGTGGTGGAGTTTCCCGAATTAGTGAAAATCTACCGTCAATATTCGTGGCAGGAGTTTGAATTTATTCCCATCAGCCTCGATTCCGCTGATGACAAAGACAAGGTGTTACGGTTCCTAAAGAGAACTCATTGTGGGCTTTCGCCCCGGACAAAACCATTTCTGGATGAAGAAAAAAGAACGACAAACAACTATCTTTTCGACGGAGATACTGAGGATTTAGCAAAAGCCATTGATCCCACGTGGGATGGAGCGCTGCCTTTCACTTTGCTTGTTGGTAAGAATGGTGAAGTTCTCTTTCGCCATTCTGGTGTGATTGATCCGCTGGTTTTGCGGAAGAAGATCGTCGGGCAGGTTTGGCAGGAGTCGGGAGAATAAAAAACGGGTGAAAAAAGAATCATTCTTTTGTTCCTTTTTTCCGATGCTTGTGGCAATGGTGCTGGACTTCACCTTTGCTATGTCCCAATCGATTGAAGATCTCACCACCATCTTGAGCGGAACTCCCGAGTTGACTGTCACTGAACCAGAATCCGGCTTCCCTGTCATCGAAGTTCAAACTCCTGTTTCAGCAGCAACTATTGCTCTCCACGGAGCGCAGGTTCTCACCTGGGCTCCGACCGATCACCCACCGGTTTTATATGTGAGTCCAAAGGCCAAGATGAACGAGGGGAAAGCTCTCCGCGGTGGTATTCCCATTTGTTGGCCATGGTTTGGAAATCACCCTGACGATCCAGAGATGCCAGCGCATGGCTTTGCCCGGACCCGCTTTTGGGAGCTCGTCTCCGGCGAGATGGTGGGCAAGATGGCCACCCTTGTTTTCAAACTAGTCTCTGACGAGGGAACCAAAGCTCTTTTTCCCTTCGACTTCGAACTAACTGCAACGATTCGTGTCGCGGATAAATTGCGGGTGAAGTTGAACATGAAGAATACTGGCGAGGAGATCTATAAAGTGAGCTCGGCACTCCACACCTACCTTTCGCTTGGTGATATTGAGCGTATCCAACTCGAGGGAGTTAAGGGATCCCACTACATTGATCGGGCGAGCGATGACAAGGAGCCTGTTTATCAGGAAAAGAATCTCCAAATCAAAGGTGAGGTGGATCGAATTTATCAATCCATGTCGTCGGTATTGATTCGCGATCTTGATCGCTACCGATCAGTCTTTGTCGACAAGGCTGGATCACGCTCCACGGTTATCTGGAATCCGTGGAAAGAGAAATCAAAGGCCCTCGCCGATCTACCGGATAGGGCTTACAAAGAATTTGTTTGTGTGGAGTGTGCGAATGCCGGAACGGACAAGCCAACCCTGCGCCCAAATGGATCGCATACTCTTGAGACAGTCATTGGGCTTCGGCCGCTGTCCTAAGCTTTGCAGAATCGAACCTCGCCGTGGTAGAAGCAAAAAGCCATAGCGAGGTTTGAGACCTTTTATCCCGGTGAACCGGAGTTGGGAGAACTTACTGGAACTTACGTGCTTTCAATGAGTTTTTGAGCTCTTTGAGGAAAGGCTCGACGCCACCGCCGCTGTATCCGGATATTGATTTGAAGACTTTTCCCTGTGAATCCATCAACATTACGGTGGGGTAACTCCGGAGATTATATTCCTTGGCCACTTCCTTGTTCGTTTTGGTCTGGGCTGCAGGGAGCTTTTTCTTTCTTGGGTAATCGAGCACGACCACGATAAAATCTTTTTCGACTCCGGATTTGAAAGCTTTCTTCGAGAAGACTTCCTTATCCAGCTTGATGCAAGGAGGGCACCAGTCGGAGCCGGTGAACTTTACAAGCATGCATTTTTTCTCTGCAGCGGCTTTTTTCTTTCCCGCGTCGAAGTCAGTGAGGAAGTCTCCGGCCTGCGCGGTGGCAGTGAAGGCGACTGAAAAGATGGTGGAAATAATCGTTTTTAGTGGGCTCATGATAGTATTAGGCGTTCCAATGGTCGGTTTTATTCCAAATTTGTCGAAATATTTTTGGAGGCTGCTAGTCTTAGTCTGTGAAACAGCGATTGATTGTGGCGACAAGGAATGCCCATAAAGTCGAAGAGATTCGAGCCATTCTCTCCGCTTTTGAAGTTTTGGATTTGTCTGTTCTGACCGATCCCCCGGAGGTCGAGGAAACGGGCTCAACTTTTCTTGAAAATGCTATTCTTAAGGCTCAAGCGATTAGTGAAATCAGGATTGATTTCTATTTCAGACGATTCTGGATTAGAGGTTGATTCGTTGGGTGGAGATCCGGGCGTTTATTCCGCACGCTATGCAGGGGAGGATGGGAATGATTCCCTGAATAATGAGAAACTACTTCGTGAAATGGATGGGCAAAGTGAACGCACCGCTCGCTTTCGATGTGTGATTGTCCTAGCTCGAGGAGGAAATGTTCTCGCTGATTTCTCAGGCGCGGTGGAGGGGCATATTCTTCAAAGAAATCAGGGAGAGGGTGGCTTTGGGTATGATCCTTTGTTTGTTCCCGAAGGCTATGAAAGGTCTTTCGCTGAGCTCGGGGAAGAGATCAAAAATGGCTTGAGTCACCGATCTCGTGCTCTCGAAGGTGTGGTCGATTGGTTGAGGTAGCTCCGTGAAATCGATTGACATCGTTCATCAACTTGCAAGCTTGCGCCGTGAAGGCAATTGTTTTGCTCATTATTTTTTTGACGTTTTTCTTGATGGGTTGTGCTGTTGATCCCCGTTGGGGTGGTCGGAGGGAGACCAATCAGCGTTTTCCCGGTTCATTTGGAGTCGATAGCCGTTGGGGTGAGCCTCGTAGTAGCTTGCTCAAGGCGATGGAGTGGCAATACCAATAGCTTTTCAGAGAAGCGGCTGGTGGAGTTAAAAGAAACGAGGGATCTTTGCCTTACTTTATCAAGAAGGAGTATTTTCCTGATTGGGTGATAAGAGAGACTTTTCCATCTTTTCTCTCAATGATCTCAACCCCCTCTGCGTCAGCAATTGTATCTCCGCTTTCAGTGATTTTTTGATTCTCTCTAATTGGTAAAATAACCCGCGAAAGAGTGCCAGCAGGTATCACGATCTCGGCTGCGAGCGCTGAGTCGGAAGAAAGCTTTTGCCAGTGAACCGAAATTTTTCCAGTCGGCGAATCATGGTAGGCCTTCACCCATGTTAGAGAATCGTCGGAAGGGATGCGGGGAGCAATGATTGCTTGATTAAATCCGGGTGCGATCGTGTCGATGCCTGCTACGAAAGCCATGAGCCATTCAGCGACCCCACTTTCGGCATAGGTTTTTTGTTCTTCTGCGTTGAGATCCGTCAGAGTCTTGAGTGCGAGATCTTGATTCCCTGTTAATGAAAGGACACCTGGAAGAAAATGAGCTCCGGTAGGGCCGACTTTGGATCCGTTTTTTGCGACTAAGGCGATCAAATCGGTGAGGACTTTGGCTTTTTGTTGGGGGTTCAGAACGGCACTCCGGAGTGCCAGAACATGGCCGGTTTGTGATGTTGATTTTAACGAGCCATCTGTGTTGACGAACTGGCGTTCAAAGCTCTTGCGTATCCGAGATGCGTAAACTTGGAAGCGGATCGCTTTTTGTGGCTGCACCGCGGGCAAAGCGAGTTCGAGAATCAAGCGGCAGCTGAATCCAAGATAGCAGAGATCAATAAATTCAGCTGACACGTTTTCCGAGTCAGCAATTCCTCCCCATCTCGTTCCCTTCAGAAGGGTATCCTGTGCCTCGCGTGCAATGATATGACCCTCATAAGCATCCCAACGAGATCGAGTTGGTTGAGCATCTCCGCTCATCCACCATAGCGGGTGGGTGACAAGAACTCCTGAGTCAGATGAAACTGGAGCGGTAGTTTGAGCTCCGGGATGGATCGGGAAAAAATTGTCCTTGGTGATTCCAGAATCCATCAAGCGAAGCCATTCGGTGAGGTGAGGAACGGAATCAAAGTGATAGAGAAATGCACGGGCAGATCGATGGACTGCACTTCCATCCCCTAGGGCGGTCACATCACCATCTGTGAATGCGGTAAGACGTTTTTCGAGACTGGTAATACTCTGGGTGTAAAGTTTGTTAATTTTTTCGGAGCTGCTTTCGAAGCCTGATATCCGATTGGGTTTTACAAGCTTCGCTTGTTTTCCAACAACAAAGGTCGCAATGCTACTCCAGTCGCTAGGCTGATCTTGCTTGTCCCAAACACGAACTTTCCAATGGACTTTTTGGCCGTTTTTGAGGGGTTTTCCCTGCCACGAGACTAGGAGTTTGGCAGCTCCCTGTTGTTTTTTTGTCGCCCAGAGATCAGCTGTTTTGTCATTAAGTTTTTCTTGGTTAGTAGCGGCAAGGATTTCATAAGCGCTCTGGAAATTCCCCCGTTCGTTGGAATTAAGTTTCCAGCTTAATCTTGGGGAATTTGAAACTCCAATTGGATTGGTTGCAGATTCGGTCCGGAGCTCCTTAATTTTGAGGGGTGCTCCCAGAGCGAAAACAGTGGAGCAAACGAGAGCTGTCAGGAAAGCTTGTTTCATCGGCAGTAAGAAAACCCGCCAAGCCTCAGTGTGCAAGCAGACAAACGGACTCTCGCTGTGTGATTGTTAACCAAGCTTGGACCAAATTTCCTCAAACTTTCTAGTAAAACTCCTCACGAGTCGTGGATTATTGGTAATTACGATATTTTCGTCGTTTTCCGCGGCGGCCGCGCGAGTCCAATTGTAGCTCCCTGTGAGGAGGAGGTCTTGATCAGAAATGGCAAACTTGTGGTGCATGTGGGCATCGGTTCGGTCGAGTCGGCAGTCGATTCCTGATTTGGAGAGATGGGTGAGATCTGAGCCTGAATCCATCGATTTGTCGTTGTCAGAGATGATTCTGATTTTTACTCCGCGTGCTTGGGCTTCTTCCAACCGTCGTACGATGCGGTCGTCTGTAATGGTGAAAACGCAAATATCGAGGGCTCTGCGACTTTCGCTAATCAGTTGGCGGATCCGGTGGAGGCAGTCGTCTCCCGGGCTAAAAAATGCGGAAGCCTTAGTTTTATTTTCCTTCGTGTAGAGCAGTTTGATGAATCCTTGAAGCCAGTCGAGAGCGGTGATTTTCCCGAATTCATTGATGGCTTCTTGCGTCAATTTGAAAGCAAGCTGTCGAGCTTTGGCTTGTTCAATGGGATTCCCTGCGATGCGCGACAAGTGGTTTTTAAGGCTCTTTTTCTCGGATCGACTCAGGGCGAAATCTTCGAGTGACTCCTTCATAAAAACTTCCAACTCAACCATCTCAGATAGACCGTAACGAAAAGTTCATACTGTGACAATGATGGTTGCACCACTAAGTTCCCTATACTTCTGAGGTAAGTCCGAGATTCTTTGAAAAAATGATGTCAATGGAAGAAGCCCCTTGTCCATGAGGAGATGGCCTACTTGCCATGCAAGTGTTTAGCGATTCAAAGAAGAATCTTAAAGATCCGTGTTATTCACTCTCTTGTGTCTCTCCCTCAGGAGTCCCGCCTTCGACAAGAGTCGTAAACTGAGCGATCCACTTGGGGGCGGATTTATGAGTAAGGTGCTTCTTCAAGTGCTCGAGCATCCTGAGAGCCCCTCCGCGTTGATCGCCGGCCTCAAAAAGATCGACTTCCATAGCCCAAGTTAATTTTGGACGCTCTTCAATGAGCCATTTTTCGAAGGCTGGTTTGCGATCACGATCACCGCTCGCTTCGCTGGTCCATTTCTCAAGCAGGTTTCCTTCGTGTTCAACCCGCTTGAGCCACGCCTTACGAAGGGAGTCGAGTGTTTTAGGAGTTCGCAGGGGGGGGAGGATAACGTTCTCATAGAGATCGGCTATATCGAGTGGAGATTTCGGCCAAGTATCAATCTCGATAGTGCCGACCGAGTAGGCATCAGCGAATATACTACTCAAGGGATCACTTCGGAGAAGCTGGTCTTGGCCCTTGAGGTCTTCGGCGTCGCGAATGATTGATTCTAGAACACCAACTCCCCTGGTTGAGAGAACAGAAATGTCGTCTACTTGTGCTGCCTCGAGGGTCAGCACAAGCCAATTAAGTTGATGCCGGAGCGCGAGACGAAAAGCAGGACTATCGCCGCGTTCCTTGTGGCGCTTTTTCCAATCACGAAATTCACTGGCCTTCCGTAGTTGATCTTCAAATCGGACTTTTTCGATGCAGTTGAGATAGAGTTCATGTGCTGCAGCTGAACTTTCACGGGCTTTTCGGAAAGCTGAAAGAGCAACCCCATATCGACCTTTGACTGTGCTATCGGAGGTGCCTTGGACTTCCTTAAGCTTTTCGAGAAGAAGTTCACGATCAAGTTCGGAGAGCGGTTTCTCCTGCCCGTTGGCAGGAAGGAGTAACGAACAAAAAAGCAAAGCAATACATTTCATAGACGGAGAGGGCTGTTTTATGGTCTCCAACACTTCATTGTTGGAAAATTGAACTAAACACGCCTCCGAAATTTGTCCAAGCGATAGTTTCGTTTTGCAGGAGCCTTATGGGCGCAATTAATGGGTGAGATGGAAGCCTGAATTTGGCCTATTGCGGACGAGAGGTTGTTTAGCGGTAGCCATTTGGAACGGGCGAGTCTGGTCAAAAACAAGAAAGGACCGTGAGAATTCCCACGGTCCAGTTCTGACTGATTCTGGTTGGAATGAATGTTTGGCCTTATCCTCCAGTCTTGGGCGCGCGAGGTTTCTTCGGCTTAGCTTGTTTTTGGCCAGGTCTTTGTCCTCGGCCTCCTTTTTTCTGTTGCTTTTTAGCTTCCTCAGCTTTTTCAGCGAGTTTCTGGGCCCAGCTTTTTTTGCCTGCTTTTTTCGAGGCTTTCAATTCGGGCTCTGGCATCTTTTGCATGAGCCAAGTTTGGCCGATCGAGAAGATGTTTTGAGTGGTCCAATAAAGGGCGAGGGCGGATGCGAAGTTGTAACAGAAAAAGAAGAAAATAAGCGGCATTAGCATGAAGATGCGCTGCTGCATCTTATCACCGGTCTTTGGGGTGATCTGCATTTGAATAACCATTGTGACAGCCATCAAGATAGGGAGAATATTAAGAGGCAGCCCCATGATGTAGGTGACCGTGTCTGGCTGCGAAAGGTCTTTCACCCAGCCGAGAAAGGGCTGGTTACGAAGCTCAACGGCATATTGAAGCATATTGTAAAACCCGAAGAAGATGGGGATCTGCACTAGCATGGGAAGACACCCGCCCATTGGGTTAACCCCAAACTGCCGGTAGAGCTTCATCATCTCCTGGTTCACTTTATTGGGATCGTCAGGATACTTTTCTTTGAGTGCCGCGATCTTAGGTTGGAGCTTGGACATCCGCTTCATGGTCCGAGTCGACTTGGCGTGGAGCGGCCACATAAAGGTTCGGATAATGAGCGTGAGAACGACAATGGCCCAACCCCAAGACCAGTCATTGTCTTGCCCGCCGAAGAGATTGGATAGCTTGTTGAGTGTCCAATTGAGTGGTCGGCTGATCCATCCGAAAAGGCCGTAGTCCATGACGTCTCCTTTATCTCCATCGAGGCTACGAATCAGGGCGTTATTTTTTGGTCCCATGAAGACATCGAAGATGTATTCGCGACTTTGTCCGGCAGGGATCGCTTCGTTGGGAAGTGCAAGGTAAGTGTTGAAAGCTTTGACCCTTTTATTTCCCCGGGACTCAGGAAGATCGACATCTACCGGGATGGCACGGAAGGTCGCAGGATAGGGTTTTTCCGGGGTGATGATGGTCGCAAAGAATTGGTTTTCTACTCCGGTAAAGAGTAGGTTTTGCTCGAAATTTGTTCGAAACTCGGTGGGGTCTGCTCCAAAGAATTTACTGAAGTAACCCGTTGTTTCGGAATCGTAATTACCATTTTCGTTCCAGAAGAAGTTGAGGTAGTTGGGGCGTTCGTCTTCGTATGTAGGGGCAGCTGAACCGTTAAAGATCGCAACGTCTTTGAGCGAAATCTCGCCGTTGGTTGTGTTCTCAAGAACCAGCTTAAACTGCAGACGATACGGGCTTCCGGCGGACTCTTCTTCGACGACCGTCCAAGTTTTCTGTGCGATCAGGTTGTTGGAAAGAGGGCCTTTGTAGGTAATCGAGGTTTCAGATTTACTACTTTCGTCTGGTTCGTAGTAACCTTTCTCTAAGCTTTCTCCTGAGATCTTAGTGATGGCGCCGATACGATTAAGCCCGAGGTCGTTCATCGTGATCAGCCCGTCCCCAGAGAACGCCTTTTCTTCGAGGAACTTATTTTGAACGATTCCGCCTTCGAGGTTCGAAAGGGTGAAGACGCTGAATGGAGTTGCAATCTCGTGGCTTTCTTCGGTTCCGATGTCTTCAGGAATGGGGCGGGGTTTGACGGTGACGGAAGGGGTTTTTTCGGCAGGAGTTTTTTGGGCGTCCTGTTCCTCTTTTTCTGCCTGCTCTGCGAGCATAGCTTCCCGCTGTATTTTTGCGTTTTCGCCTGAGTAATAAAGATTAAGGGCCAGTAAAATGGCGCAGATTGAGATGACGATCCAAGCTTTTCGATCCATGATCAGTTGTGGGTTGTGGGAGATTTTTTAGAGGAGACTTGAGAGCCTCCGGTTGATGAAACGGGGTCATAACCGCAGCCACCCCAAGGATGACAGCGTAAAATCCGACGAATCCCAAGGTAGGTGCCTTTGAGCGAGCCATAGGATTCGACGGCTTCGAGAAAATAGTGAGAGCAGGAAGGGGTGTAACGGCACCCGGCATTGGGTCCGCCGACAGTATGCAGCACCGGGCGGATAAAGATCTGGTAGGCCCGAATGATCAGTCGAATGAGAGATTTCATGAGGGATCGATGGGTTGTTCGTGCCAAATTTTGAGTCTTTTGGCGGTTTTGATCCAATCGGCTTCAAGTTGTTGGAAGGTGGCTTGGGAGGCGCGCCAGCGGGCGATGGTGACAAGCATGACGTTTTGGTGGAGATTATCGCCATGCTTTCGGATGATTTCGCGAAATCTGCGCCTGAGAAGATTCCGGGTGACGGCTTTTCCTGCTTTTTTGGAAGTGATGAGCCCAAACTGGCGGTCCAGAGTCGCTTCACCTTCAAGTTTCCCAATGACAAGAAAGCGTCCGGCGGCTGATCGTCCTTGGGTGCGCACAGTCCGAAACTCGCTCCAGTCGAGCATGCGTCGCTTGCGGGAAAGTTCCATAGCTGCGACGGCACGCTGAAAAAAAGAAGGCCGCCTGAGGAAAACTCGAAGGCGGCCAGCTGATTACTTGGTATTGTTCTGCACCGTGTGGCGCTTGAAGTGAATCTCGGCACCCTTCGGAAGAAGGCGCTTCCGACCTTTACGGCGACGGCTCTTGAGGATGCCACGTCCCGCTTTGGTAGCCATGCGAGCACGGAAACCGTGTTGCTTCTTGCGGGTGCGCTTGGAAGGCTGATATGTCATTTTCATGGCCGTAGAAAAAAGGTGAGTTTTTTAAAAAAATCCAGCTACGAGGAGCGGGGAGGCGGAGACTAGCTGGCGAAAACCGCTTGTCAACCCATCGTGGAGGTTTTTCGAAAAAGATGATGGAAATGTTTGAAATCAAATATTCGCGGGGCTTTCGCTAATTCAAAAGGCGCCAGGACTGGCCGGTTCGCGCTAAAATGGGCCTAATTGCCGGTTTCTCCCGAGAAATGTTGTGCTAACCTCCAGATATGTCAGCGGAGGACACACTCGCAGTTTGTATGTTGCTCGTGCTGCTTATTGCGGCGGGTACTTTGACGACAATTCTCTTTTCTATGATGCGGAACGCCGGGAAAAAAGATGAGTTGGCTGACTTATTGAAGGACGATGAGGCTCCGACAGGGCTGGAAAGCGAGCCAGCCGGTCCCGATGAAGAATCGAGTCAGCCTTGGGAGAAAGACGCCGATTGGTGGAGGGACTGATTCATTCGTCGCCGAGAAGGTATTTGGAGGCCTGCTCGACGTCCTTGTCACCACGTCCAGAAAGGTTCGCAATAATGATATCTTCCTTGCGCATGGAGCCCGCGACTTTTGAAACGTAAGCCATGGCGTGGGAAGATTCGAGGGCGGGAATGATTCCTTCAGTATGAGCCAAATCTCGAAAAGCGGCTAACGCCTCGTCGTCAGTTGCATAGGTGTATTCGGCGCGCCCGATATCTTGGAGGTAGGCGTGTTCAGGGCCGACGGCGGCGTAATCAAGGCCGGCGCTGACGGAGTGGGTAAGCTGGATTTGACCGTCATCGTTGGCAAGGAGCCAGGTTTTGGAACCCTGAAGAACGCCCAATTTGCCACCTTGAAATCTGGCGGCATGCTTCTCTGGTTTAATTCCTTCACCACCGGCTTCCACTCCAACCATCCGGGTGTCTTGATCATCGACAAAGGGATGGAATAGCCCCATGGCATTTGAGCCTCCGCCGACGCAAGCAACGAGAAGGTCAGGAAGGCGACCTTCTTTTTGGAGAACTTGTTCGCGTGCTTCGAGGCCAATGACACGGTGAAAATCGCGCACCATCATGGGAAAAGGATGGGGTCCTAAAGCGGAACCTAGGATGTAGTGGGTATTATCGACGGTGGCTACCCAGTCGCGCATCGATTCATTGACAGCTTCTTTAAGGGTCGCTTGCCCGGCCGTGACAGGAACAACCTTGGCACCCATCAACCTCATTCGGGTGACGTTAAGGGCTTGGCGCTCCATATCGACCTCGCCCATGTAAACAGTGCACTCCATTCCGAAGCGGGCGCATACAGTTGCGGTGGCGACTCCGTGTTGACCAGCCCCGGTTTCGGCGATAATACGCTTTTTACCAAGTCTCTTAGCTAAGAGAATCTGGCCGATCGCATTGTTGATTTTGTGAGCTCCGGTGTGGAGAAGATCCTCGCGTTTGAGGTAGATTTTGGCACCCCCGAGTCGCTCGGTCCAACGCTCCGCAAAGTAAAGAGGGGTTGGACGGCCGCAGTAATTTTGGAGGAGATCATCCAATTCAGCCTGAAAAGAAGGATCTGCCTTGGCCTCTTCGTAGGCGGCCACGAGGTCATCTAGGGGGGTCATGAGTGTTTCGGGAGCGAAACATCCTCCAAATTGACCATAGTGACCCGTTGCGTCGGGAACAGCGCTAGCCTGTTTGCTCATAACGGCAAGGTAGCCGATGAGTGGGGATTGGCACGCGTAAATTTAGGCGTCTTGTGAACCATTACGAACTGAGGCCCGAAAGGTTTCTTGGGGTTCTTATTTGGTTATCATCCGCTTGAGAGTTTTCACATTTGTGTGAAACACAAATCAAGTCGTGATTTTGTGAGGTGTTTCTGCTGGATTCCCTTCATGGCGAAGATCGCAGTGCTAGGTTCTGGAACGGGGTCGAATTTCCAAGCCCTCGTGGAGGAATTTGGTGATGAGATTGTGCTGGTGATTTCTGACCAGCCTGGTGCCGGGATTTTGGAGAAAGCAAAAGCAT
Organism: Akkermansiaceae bacterium; assembly: GCA_905181965.1. Classification (GTDB taxonomy): domain Bacteria; phylum Verrucomicrobiota; class Verrucomicrobiia; order Verrucomicrobiales; family Akkermansiaceae; genus SW10. The sequence goes on along the minus strand of CAJIZY010000003.1, from coordinate 8,842 downwards.
TCGGAATTCCAACTGCGGTAGAGGTAGGTGGCGCTGATCTTAGCGCGCGAATTTTGAAGCGACTTGGTGGTGTCGACCTCATCTGTCTCGCGGGTTATATGCGCCTAGTGAAGGAGCCACTTTTAAGCGCTTTTCCAAACCGGATTCTTAATATTCATCCGTCACTCCTTCCAAAGTATCCCGGTAAGGCAGCATGGGAGCAGGCTTTGGCTGATCAAGCAGAAGTGACGGGCTGCACCGTTCATTATGTCGATGCCGGAATCGATACCGGAGAAGTGATTTTGCAGGAAAAAGTAGAGGTCTTAATAGATGATACTGCGACGACTCTGCATGCCAGGATCCAAATTGCAGAGCATCGCGTTTATCCACAAGCAGTGAAGCGGGTGCTCAAAAAAATGAGTGGCAGAGTGTGAGGAAATCACCAGCGAAAGGGATTAGAGTATCAGCTCAACTCACTGCTAAATTTATTTCAAGCTGCTAAAGATAAAAACCCCTTTCTTGTTTCCAACCCCAAGGTCAGTTTTGCCGTCGCCATTCACATCGCCAGCGGCAAGCTGAGTCCCGACCCCTGAATCGGTGTCGAGGAGGTGGGGAGTGAACCGGGCTCCGTTGTCATCGCGGACGAGCTCAAACCAGTAAAGAACGGCAGGTTGGTTAGCCCCAGGATCGTTTCCGTTATGCGCAAAATAACGCTTACCAGTTGCGAAGTCGGTGAGCCCGTCTTTGTTGAAGTCGCCTGCTACAAGAGCGTGGGCCTGGCTAAATGTCACGTCCCCAATACCGGGTGATTTGTCCTCGGGAATGAGGTTGTGTTTCTTGAAAGTGATACGGCCTTCGCGTTTTTGGTTTTCAAACCAGGCGAGTCCCCAGGAGTGCGCCGCGGTACTCGAAACGACATCGTTGTCGCCATCGCCATCGATGTCGATGTAGTTGTTGAACAAGACCAAATCAGTCCCGGTGAAAATTCCAATTTCCAGATTTGAGGGGATCGGTGGGAGCTTCATACCAACCTTCTTTCTCAATAAGAAAGCGCGACCGTCGCCATTGAGATCACCGAAGCCGAGCCCGTGATAGTAAGGCGACTTGGTGCGCTCGGGCGAGATGGAGTGGAAAGTCCAGGGCTGCTCGGGAGCTTTGGGATCTGGAGTGAAGAAACCGAAGCGCCCATCCTTCATCGCGACGAGCTCAAGATTACCATCACCAGTAAGGTCTGTTAATTCGGGTGATTCGTTGCCGATCTTCGCCACCACGCGATGCTTAACCCAGTTCTGCGATTGTTTTTCGGGCTGTAAGTAGAGGTCAAGGTGGAATTTACCATCGTGTGCGATCTGGAAGATGTCGCTACGTCCATCGCCATTGATATCAAGAACCCAGCTTTGAAAAGAGTTGTGTTTGTAGCCTTTGGCAGGGACGGCTTCGCCCGGGCGGTAGCGGTTTGATTTCTTAAATTCGGGGCCGGACCACCACAAGGGCCCAGTGAGGAGGTCGATCTTGCCATCGCCGTCGACATCACCAAAAGAGGCTCCTTCGGTGTAAACACCGGGCGAGACTACCTGGCGTGCGTGGCTGGGTTTGTCTTTGGCGGAGTCGTGCGCTGCCAGGACGAGGGCCACGAGGCCGATGGGGAGGGTAAGTTTGAGGAGTTTCATTTGATGACGATTTCGAGTAAGACAGGAGCCTGGCGGTAAGCGGAATTCACGGCGAGAGTGAAATGCTCGGGATCTTCGTTTCCGGCGAGCTCAATGATGGCAGGGCCCTTTTCAGGAAGAACGATTTCTTTCTTACCGGCGAAGAGATCTAGCAGAATGGTGTCGTTGATCTTGAGTTTCACTTTGCCTTTTTGAGTGATGCCAAAGCGAGCGACTCCCCAGGTGTTACGGCCTCGACCTCTGACTTTGGGAAGTTCAGAAGGTAAGAGTTCTCCGCTGACTTTACTGCCGTAGGTCTGCCATTGGTAGCCCTCGAATTTCTCGGAAAAGACGGCGGTTCCATAGTGGCCCATGCCATCAACAGTTCTTGGGTGAGGCTGCAAGACCAGGTAGTCGCGGATGATAGGTTTCGCGCTAACCTTAAAGTCACCGTCCTTACCTAACTCGGAGAGAAATCGAACTAAGTCTATGAACTGGTCTTCCCTAAGCCCGGTGGTGAGCCCGGGTGGCATCATGGAAACGGGGCTGATGGTGATGTTCTTGATGTCACTCCTGGCGATACGGTTCATCTGGCCCGCGTAGTCGCGGAGGACAACTTCGGTATCACTTTCGCTGACCAAACCACCTGTGTGAGCGTTCCCATTTTTTTCGCTGACTAAGGTGGTGTGGTAGCCTTCCTTGATCTTGTCGTTAGGATTGAGAAGCGAGGTGATAAGGTAGTCGACCGGGGCGCTGGCTCCGATGCTGACGAGGTCGGGGCCGATTGGGCTGCCGACTCCGCCGATGGCGTGGCATGCGATGCACTGGAGATCGGCCCGCCGATAAACCGTTTCGCCGCGATGAGGATCGCCTTCCGTTCGCACGCGCTCGATGAGCTTGGCCATATCTGCGCTGGAGGGTTGTTGAGACATTGGCTTGAGCTTTCCGGAGAGTTGTAAGGCCGCCATTAGGTCCTTGGGTGGTCGCCCAGAGGTGCCGGCGCGCTGGAGACCGAGAGTGGCGATTTTGGTGGGCAGGGTTTTTCCCTCAAGCGCTTTAGCAAGCGAAGTAGAGGCTCTGGCGCTTTGCAGGAAGCTCGTAAATAAGCGGTGTTCGTCTTTTCCTGCCTTGTCTTGCTGCAATAAGGTCACGGCGCTGGCGGCAGCTCGATCGGGAGCAATTTTAGCCAGTTCCTTCACCGCAATGACGCGAGTCGCTTCGTCGGGAGATTCCTTCGAAAGCTTGAGAAAGAATTTGATCGTTTCCTCGTCGCCGAAGAGGCGAAGTCCCTCGGCTGCGGCTTGGCGCTTAGCGGGTGACTGAGTGAAAGCAGTTACCAACTTGTTGCGGGCAGGAGCGAACTTCCAAAGACCGGCAAGTTTCGCAGCGCTTGCGAAGACAGTCGGTTTCTTCGAATCGAGGAAGGGCAGAAGCTGTTCTTTACCCTCCGTTGGCTGAAGTTTTCGAATTTGAGCAGCAGTGACGAGCTGGTCGAGGATGACCGGTTCTTTGGGCGCTAGTCTGAAGAGGCGGCTCAGGTCGTTTGCGGAGCCAACTTGTGAAATGACTGAGATGGCATCTTTGCGCTCGGTCGGGGTGAGGGTCCCATTGTCGAGGCTGGTGAAGATGGATTCGAGCGAAAGTGACTTCCCAAGGGCTTTCATTGCAAAGATAAGGTGTGGGAGTTTGTCTCCGAAGACAGGCTTGCCAGCCTCAAATTTTGGAGCCCAATGCTCTTGGTGTTCGCGGACGATAGACCAGAGCGCGAAATCCATAGTCTTGTCGACTGGATGATTGAGGGCTTGGAGGGCAGTGGGAACTGAGTCAGGCCCAGGCATTTGGGCGAGACAACTCACGGCCCATAGGCGGACCCGTCCGTTCTGGTCATTGATGGCTTTTTTGACGATATCGCCGCCGCCGGGGACTTCGGTGTGGCGATGATAGATGACGCGAAGAGCGGCCGCGCGGTAGCGGGGATCGTCAGATGCGAGGAGGGATTTGATGAGCTCGACGGCGGTGTGGTTGACGGCCTGATGATTCCACATCGCTTGCATGCGGGAGAAATCATCGCTGAGTCTGCTGCTCCAGGCGCTGAGTTCTGGGAGAACATTGGTGCGGGTGCGAAGCTCGTTGCGAGCTTGTTCGCGGTGGACTCGTTCTTTTGAAATGGTGTGAGCGAGGAGTTCTTTGATTGAGAATTTAGAGAAGTCCTTTTTCTCAATGAGCGGTTGACCTTTAAAGGTAACACGCCAGATGCGGCCCCGTGAGTGGTCGCGGCGATCGTCGCGGAAATCGACTTCGCCATGCTGAATGATGGGATTATACCAGTCAGCAATATAAAGTGCCCCATCGGGTCCCATTTTGACGTCGATGGGACGGAAGGCGCGGTGAGAGGAACTCAGGAAGTCCTCGATGCGGGTTGAGTTGTAAGATGAACCCTCGGGTTTTAGGCGGTAGGCATTGATGCGATGGCCACGGAAGTCAGGCGCAATCAGGACGCCGCGAAGCTTTTCTGGGATGTGGGATCCGGAGAGGATTTCCAAGCCACAAAGCTTGGGCTGTCCCGGGTTGAGGCCATCTACGATACGTTTGGCCCCGGGTGAAGTGCGGAAGACAGAGCGTGGAAAAATATCATTGATGCCGTGACCGCCGGCTCCATCAGTCGCGAATGTTTGGCCGTGTTCGTCAAAGATGAATCCCCAAGGGTTGATAAGGCCTTTGGATAGGATCTCGGCGCGTTGAGTTTCGGGGCGGAAGTGCCAGATGCCACCGCCCATGAGCCGCCGAACACCGTAAGGGGTCTCAAGGTGGCTGTGGATATAAATGGATTGAAGGAAATAGAGCATGCCATCTGGGCCTTGTTCAAAAGTGTGGACGATGTGGTGGGTGTCCTCAGTCCCAAAGCCGGAAAGGACGACCCGGCGTTGATCAGCTTTTCCATCACCATCAGTATCTTTCAGGAAGATGATCTCGGTGGAGTTGGCGACATAAGCTCCACCATCTGCTGGGAGGACTGCAGTAGGAATGTGCAGGTTGTCGGCAAAGACAGTGCGCTTGTCGGCAACACCATCACCGTTCGTGTCCTCTAGAATGAGGACCTTGTCGTTTTCTTCAGCGCCAGGAACGATGTGTGGATACATACCACTGGAGACGAGCCAGAGACGGCCCTTGGAATCGAAGTTCATCTGCACCGGCTTCGCGATCATGGGATCTGAAGCAACGAGCTGGATCTCCATCCCTTCCGGAAGGTTGAAAGCGGCGGCTTGTTTGATTGGATCTGGGTCAGGAATATCTTTGAGTCCGCGTTGGGCGAACGCTGGTAAGGTCGTGAGAGAGACCGCGAGGAGAAGTCGGGTGATCATTTCTACTTAAGGGAGAGAGTGGTTTTTTTAAGGGCTTCGATTTGCTTTTCGGCGTCGGCGATGAGCGGGTCAAACATCGGAAGCTCTTTGACGTTGTTGCCTTGCTCGTGTTTGCGGAAGAGGCGGAGGTAGGTTTCGTTGGCGGGGCGCCAGCGGAAGAAAAAGAGCTTGTTTTTAGCAATGGTTGCTTCGCGGAGTTTGCGGGCGTGCTCGCTTTGAAGTTGGTTCTCGGTAGCAAGGGAAAGACCGAGTGCTTCGACAAATTTTGGAGCTGCGGTTTGGTAGCCTTCAGGCGTGAAATGGAGGCCGTTGTCGGTGAGGCCTTTGCTTTTCCCAAGAGTGGTAAAGAAGTCTGCGAATTGGAGTTTGTGTTTTCGGGCGAGTTTACCAAGAGCCTCTGCATAAAGGGCGAGCCGCTTGTTGTGCTCACTCATATCAGGCATGGGCGAGCCGAGGGATTCGGCGGGTGGGGGTGAGACGATCACGATCTCACGAGGGCTCGCGGATGATTTAATCATCGAGAGAAGAGTTTCGTATCCAGCGATGAATTCGAGAAGTCCTTTTTCTCCGTCATAGGCAGCGACCGCACCGTAGCAAACGATGACGAGGTTGGGCTTAAGCTCGGTGAGGTCGGATTTGAGTCGATCAAAGCCTTCCTTGGGCGGGCCAAAGTAACTCCGGGCGTGGCCGAAGACGGTATCGCCACTCCAACCGAGATTACGGAATTTTAGTTTCTTCCTTCCAGCCGAGAGATTGATCGCTGTTTCGAGATGGCCATATTTTTGGGCCCGTTCGATCATGGTGTTTCCGAGGAGTACGACTGTGTCGTTATCTTGAAATGTGACCGCTGAGGCGGGCATAATGATGGAGAGGAGAGAGAACCAGAACTTCTTCATAAATTGTGGGAACTACCTACGCCTCTTTGGGGCTAGGTTTGTCATACAATTTCCCAGTTCCAAGCTTATCGGTGCCGTAGTGATAGAGATCGCATCATAATCTCGTCCTGAAAGGAAATAGTAAGATTTTTGGCGAGAGAATTTATGGGGCAAGTGGCGGACAGGTAATTTCGGTTTGGGTGCTTGCCTCGGTCTTGTAGATCTGCCAACTACTCTTAAGCAGTTAGATTTTAACGCTGAGTTATCGTTTCGCTGCTCAGGAATTTTAGACTTTATGAAAAATGTAATTGTTACCGGAGGTGGGTCCGGAATCGGCAGGGCGATTTGTCAGCGATCGGCGGAAGATGGCAATCATGTCGTGATCCTTGATCTTGATGAGGGTGCCGGAACCGAGACGGTTGGTTTGATCAAAGAAGCCGGCGGTAGCGCGGAGTGCCTAGCATGTGATGTTTCGTCGACCGCATCGGTGCAGGAAGGTATTGCCGGGATTTCTGAGAATCGATGCCTTGGTCAACTGCGCGGGGATCGCCTCGATCGGCAAAGCGGCCGACACCACTCCTGAAGAGATGGACCGGATTTATGGCGTGAATGTGAAAGGGATTTATCACTGCATTCACTTTGCGATTCCGAAAATGATCGAAGGTGGGGGAGGAGCGATTGTGAATATGGCTTCGATGGCGGCGAAGGTGGGAATTCAGGAGCGGTTCGCCTACTCGATGTCCAAAGGGTGCGGCGGTGTCGATGACCCTGTCGGTGGCTAGAGATTATTTGGCGGAAGGAATTCGTGCGAACTGCATTTGCCCGGCTCAGGATTCATACTCCGTTTGTGGATGGTTACCTCGAGAAAAATTATCCCTGAAGAGGAGAGGGCCGGAATGTTCCAAAAGCTCTCCGAGTACCAGCCGATCGGCCGGATGGGGAAACCCTCCGAGGTGGCGGAGTTGGCCGCATTCTTGTGCTCGGATAAAGCGGCCTTTATCACGGGCTCCGCCTACGATATCGACGGAGGCGCAACTCTTGTTAAGATAGAAAATTTAGACTGATGAAACTGACCCGATACTACGAGAGTGGCGCGGTCGTGCCTGGTGTTTTCGCTTCCGAAACCGAGATCCTGAACTGTGCTGACTTTGGCGAGGACTGGGGGGAAGCGTGTTTTTGAAAACGGATGGACTTGAGAAGGCTAGAGAAGTTTCTGCAGGAGCGAGGAGGTTCGTTGCCTCGGGTGAATGCCGGAGGATGTGACCTCTGGCGCCGGCGGTGGCGCGGCCTTCAAAGATAGTTTGTATAGGCTTGAATTATGCTTCGCACGCCGAGGAGGCTGGGAATGGAAGCTCCGAGTGAGCCGAGTGGTGTTCTTCAAGGCGACGACGGCTTGGGCTGGTCCGAATGATGATATCGTGATCCCTCGCGATTCAAATAAAACGGATTGGGAAGTAGAGTTGGCGGTGGTAATTGGAAAGCGGGCGAAGTACGTGAGCGAGGACGACGCGCTGAATTATGTCGCGGGGTATGGAGTGCATAATGACTACTCCGAGCGCGAGTGGCAGTTAGAGAAAGGGGGGCAGTGGGTGAAAGGAAAATCAGCTGACACCTATGCGCCGTTCGGGCCTTATCTGGCGACGAGTGACGAGGTCTTCGAATCCGAATGATCTGCGGCTTTGGTTGAGTGTGAATGGTGAGCAGCTACAGGATGGCTGCACCTCGGATTTCATCTTTAATATCCAGCAAGTGGTGAGTTATCTGAGTCGCTTCATGACTCTTTTGCCGGGCGATGTCATCTCGACTGGGACCCCGGCTGGGGTTGGACTGGGATTTGACCCGCCCGTGTATTTGAAAGAGGGCGATGTCGTGGAGCTGGGGATAGACGGCTTGGGTCAATGCAGAAGCAAGTGGCCGTTAAAGGAGCGCTAGCGGCATGAAAATAACTTCGGCAAAAGTCATTGATGTTCGGGTGCCGACATCGGACAACATGTTGGGTTCTGATCCTTTCCATAAGGCGCCGGATTACTCATCAGCTGTCCTGCATCTGGAGACCGATGGCGGGTTGCGGGGCGTGTCGGTGGTTTTTACAGTCGGGGCAGGGACTGATTGGATTGGTCATGGCATACAAGACCTCGCGACCTTAATCGTTGGGTCTACTTTAGAAGAGTTTTGCGAAGCCCCGGTCAAGCTCTACCGAAGGCTGAATGACCACCACCAATTGCGGTGGTTGCACGATGGCGTGTTCCGCATGGCATGCGGGGCCATCATTAACGCGATGTGGGATTTGTGGGCCAAGGCCGAGGGAAAGCCACTGTGGAAGCTGCTCGTGGATCTTAAGCCGGCGTTCGTGGTGGGTTGTATCGACTGGAGGAATTTGAAAGACGCTTTGACTCCCGAAGAGGCCTTAAAGATTTTGGAGAAGGCAGGTGAAACAAAGGTGGATCGTGAGGAGGCGATGAGTGAGCTGGGGCCGAAAGCATACTGCACCGCTGGATGGCTTGGGCTGAGTGATGAGGCGATTCTGGCAACGGTTCGCAAGCTCCAGGGGGAAGGGTTCGACGCCTTCAAGGTGAAGGTAGGGTTAAATTCCTCCGAGGACGTGGCCCGGCTTAAGTTCATGCGGGAAGCGATAGGCGAATGATCAGTCGCTGATGGTGGATGCCAACCAGTATCTGGGGAGTGGGCGAGGCCAAGGAACACGTGGCGAACTATCGGGCCGTTTGGATTGAAGTGGGTGGAGGAGCCCATCGCGCGGGATGATGTTCTTGGGTTATGTTGAGCTCTCGGAGAGCTTCAAAGACGAATCGTTTCAGTTTGCCTGTGGCGAGCACGCGGCTTCTCCGGTGATCTTTAAGCAGCTTCTGAAAAGCGGAGCGGTTGGGTATTGTCAGATTGATGCCGTAAGGGTGTCTGGGGTAAATGATGTGATGGCGATCATTTTGATGGCGGCAAAGTTTGGTGTGCCGGTGTGTCC
>CAJIZY010000002.1 GCA_905181965.1 Akkermansiaceae bacterium | reverse complement strand
ACTGGATTATTGTGGCCGAGTCGTCATTCCCAGTGGTGACTCGGGGTGGGGTTAGGACCTTGGTTGTGGATTGCGAGATTCCGCAAATCGTCGATTTCATCGTCAACCACCTCGAAAAATCGGAAACAGTGACGCCTTCGTTCAGCACCGCTCGTGAGCTTTCTTTTGTGAGTAATGACCGGGCACCTGGGATTGATGATTTAAGGGAGCAACTCAACGAGGCGCTGCATGGTCACAAGGTCCGGCAAATGGATAATCGATCACTGACTTTGCTTGCTCAAAGTGACGCTTCAAAATACGCAATATTGGTTCTTAAATCTAAAACGGCTCTTCCTTACTCTAGTGTTTTTATAGAATTGGATAGCGGCTATTGGGATCGCGAATCTGAGGACCGACTGAGGCAGGAAATGAAGGCAGCTCAGGAAAGAGGACGGAAACAGCTAATTGAGTCAAATGAAACGAACAACTGAGGAGATTGATCAGGAGCGTGAGGAAGCTTGGATTGGGGATGCGATTCTGGCCCTCTACATGAGAGAGTGGCTTCTTCGAGAGAAAGGGAAGATTGATGGTGAGGCGTTTATTAGGGCAACCTCGAATGATTTCTTGCGAGTGAAAGGGAACCCGACAGCTGTGGAAGCAGAAATCGGCCGTGAGTATCAAGAAAAGGGCCTCCAAGCTGGTTTCGATTACGTTGAGCAGAAGCTTATTCCTCTTTTTATTCAGCGCGAAAAAGTGCGGGAGCGTCAAAAGGCCCGACGTTAGCGAGGGCCCTACTCTGTCCCCTCGCGCTACGGTTGTGAGGGTTCCATGTTTTCAAGGTTCCTCGGCGAGTGATTTTGGGATTGGGGTAGCGGTTGCTCGTGGATTCCCCAATAATAATACTATTTTGCCCGCTCATTTCCCCATAGGAGAACATGAAGCCGCGGGCTAAAATGATAGCCTTGATCTCGGCAAATATCAGCAAGCCAGAGCGAACGGTGCTGAAGTGTTTCAGCGTCCCGGCCTTCAGGCATTAGGTGAATCCGGTCGGGGGAAAGGTTTAGCTTCGAATGTAAGGTCTTTATTTCGTCAAGATCGGATTGGTTGCAGACGACAAACTTGAAGAATGCTTTTTCTAACGAAGCAAAAAGACCGAGGGCCTTGAAATTTAAGCGAAGCTTTTCGTCGATTCCCGAGTTCGAGAGTTTGGGAGAAACGTTAAATTGGGTTGGGATAGCAATAAAGTCGTCACTTGGAAGCTTGGTGCCATTTGTTTCGACTTCGATGAAGGCTATCTCAGGTAATAACCTGGTGAGTTTCACCAATTCATCTTGTTGCAGCAAGGGCTCACCTCCGGTGAGGACGAGGCGGTTACAGTCGTAACTCAAAATGAGTGGCGCGATTTCGGCTGGACTAAGTTCGACGATCTCTTCGGTCTTTGAAAATTTCACCCCATCCTGATGGGTCCAGGGAGTTTGCTCCCAGTTCCATGTGTAAGGTGTGTCACACCAATGGCAGTGAAGATTACAAAGCGAGAGCCGAAGAAAGACAGCGGGAAAGCCTAGGGAGGCTCCTTCGCCCTGTAAGGTATGAAAGATCTCGGGGGACCCATCGGCAAGGCGTGAGACTTTCATGGCATAGGGTCAAAAGGAGGGTTCTTGTGGTGAGAACTAGAGGAGGGTATATGTTTTGAGGAGGCTTCGAAGCTTCTCCGTTTTTTCGTCGGTAAGGTTGACGAGGGGGAGTCTGATTTCATCGGTGCAGTGACCTTGCAAGGCAACAGCTGATTTGATGGGGACTGGATTCGTGTCGAGTCCCATGAGGCCTGAAAGAAGTGGATAGTAGCGCTTCTGGATCTCTAGAGCTTCGGCAAATTCTCCTTCGAGGCAGCGATTGACGAGGCTAGTCATCACTTCGGGGATTAGGTTAGAGGCGACGCTAACAAGGCCGACCGCCCCGCATGACATGAAAGGGAGGGTGAGAGGGTCGTCTCCGGAAAGAATCTGGAAATCCTCGGGAACAGCTTGAACAAGCTGGTTGATTCGATCAACTGAGCCGCCTGCCTCCTTATTTGCCACGATGTTTTCGCAGTCGCGAGCAAGGCGGGCAATGGTCTCGATGCTAATCTCGATCACGGAGCGTCCGGGAATTGAGTAAAGCATCACTGGAAGCCCGGTATTTGCAGCGATTGTCTTATAGTGCTGATAGAGGCCATCTTGAGAAGGTTTGTTGTAATAAGGGCAAACTTGAAGTGAGGCGTCCGCGCCGGCTTTTTCGGAAGCTTGAGTGAGATGGATAGCTTCGTTGGTAGAATTTGCGCCGCTTCCTGCGACGACGAGGAGGCGCTTATCAGCATACTCAACTGCTGTGCTGATGACCTCAAGGTGCTCGTTTGAATCGAGAGTGGGTGATTCTCCAGTGGTGCCTACGGGAACAATTCCGGTGATTCCCGCCGCGACTTGGCGATCGATAAGGGCTTTAAAAGCACCGTGATCAAGAGCGCCATCGCGAAAAGGAGTGATGAGGGCGGTAAAGGTTCCAGCGAACATGGAGGTGTTCTAATGCGAAACCTTCTGATTGTATAGAGCTCGTCTCTGAAAAATGAGGCGGTTTCGGAGCAACTCTAGCCCTTCCAGTTCAGTGCGCCTTTCTTGAGCGCGTAAACGTAGGCAATCGTCAGGATTCCGGCGAAGCTGGCCATGCTCCAAAGAACCATGACATTCTCGCGGACGAGGTCGGCAAAGCTAACTGCCCAAGGATACATGAAGACGACCTCAATATCAAAAATCACAAAAAGCATCGCTACGAGATAGAATTTCACACTAAAACGTGGGGCTCCCTGTCCGATTGGCAGCATGCCACATTCGTAAGGAGTTTCCTTGGTCTCATTGTGGCTTCCTCTCTTGCCAAGAAGAACGCTGAGCCCGAGGGCCGCGCCTGCAAATCCGATGGCTGCGAGGGCCTGAAGAATAACAGGAAAATAATCGTTCAACATAATTTTAGAGCAGGAATGTGTTAGGCTTAACCCGTATTCAAGAATTAATCGCCTTTCGTATAAAAGCAATTAACCGCGTCGTTTCCAACGCGGTTAATTAAAGGATTCGGAGCTGGCAAAGCCAGCATCAATTTTCGCGAAATTCTCTTTGCTTCGGGAATTAACCCTCTTGCTTAGCAATATTGTCGCTGTGCGCTTCCTGAATGCGCTCGAGTCCGCGATATTCCTTGCCGTCTTTTTCGGCAAGGCCACGGGTAACCAGATTTTGCAGCTTTTCATAAGCGCGAAGACGAAGCATTTCTTCTCCACCACTTACTGCATTACGCTCTTTCAACCGCTCATAGACATCCTCAAAAAGGTCATTGAATCCGAAAAGTTTCGGATCTGAACCCAGAACATTCACCAGTTCATCGGTGACATGATCAGGAAGTCGACGGGAGAAACGCGTCCGTTTAGTAGTTGCCATAACGAAGCCAGATTAGCAGGGATTTACGGAAATAGCGACCAAAAAAGCCATAAACAATGTGAAATCTAAATATTTAGTAAACAATTAAGTTAGCGTTTCTTAATAAAGAAACTTCCCTGGACTTAATGTAAGGTGATTGTCCTTTGTGACATGGTTAGTTTTGACTAGCGTTCCCCAAGTGATTGCACGTCTGAAAGGTGAAGTTTGGGAAGCTATTCCGGGGAGAATCGTGGTGGGGGCTAGTGGGGTAGGGTATCTTGTGCACTTACCTCTCTCAACTTATGACCAGCTCAATCCGCTCGAGGGAGATTCGATTGATCTACGGATATACCAGCATGTGCGTGAAAATTCGCTGACTTTATACGGTTTCGCGCGGGACGAGGAAAAAGATGTCTTTATGCTCTTGATCGACCGCGTGAGTGGAATTGGGCCGGCGACAGCCTTGGCGGTTTTGGGGGGGTTACCAGTTGAAGGCTTCAAACAGGCAGTGATTCAAGGAGACGCTGCGGGAATATCCGGCGTGAAAGGGATTGGCAAAAAGACTGCAGAGAGAATCATTTTGGAATTGAAAGACAAGGTTGGGGTTGTCGAGACTTGGGATGCAGATCCGAATCGGACCGACTCGGCGCGAGATGCGGAAATGGGATTAATGGCACTCGGCTTCAAACAGGCGGAAGCCCGAAAGGCGGTTGATCGTGTTTTAAAGGAAAAGCCAGGGGCCGACAGCGCCGAGCTTATCCGTCTTGGTCTTAGGGGGTAGTTTGCCAAGGAATTACCGTTGAATTCGGTGAATCCCAAAGTGCCAAGATTATAGAATTTTCTATGCCTTTAGATAGATCATCCGGGGTAAGATAATTTTACCTAGAAAGTGATCGTAGCATTTTAGAAATCCAAGTGAGTTTCTATGATTTCGGAGATTGAAAAAGCGTGAGCATTACAATTGTTCGCCACTGAATCTCTCTGAACATATCTGAAAAATCCGATGAAAGCATCAACTTCCGAATCCGTCTCTAAGTCACTCGCGCCATCCCCACCATAACGAATTTACTTACCCCGATTTTTGCACGGATTGATCTAATGATTTCAGGTTTTCCTCCGGATCTAGTTGTTGGGTAATTCTTGTCGAATCCAAGATATTGTCCTCCGGCATCAAATTGTAAGGGAACCGCTTCAACTCTTGCGATTCCAAGTTCTCGAGCAAGGGGGGCGATACAAGGTTCAAAACCACCAGAGATAATGAGGCACTCCCATCCTTGGTCCTGCAGTTTTTTGATGGTCTCTTTCGCGGTCGGCTCGACGGTATTGAGATACATCCTTCCAACTTCTGCACACTGAGCGCGGGTCGGCTTAATGAGATCAAGACGTCTAGTGAAAACTTCTTCGACAGGAACCTTACCATCCATCGCAAGATTCGTGAGGTCCTCCACTTCCTGGAAGATTTGGTCCCCGGCGATTCGGGCTAACTCATCGACACCTTCGATGGATGACAGAGTTGAGTCGCAGTCAAAGGCGATGATTTTTTTCATGATGAGTTAGGAGATTTGAACTGCGCTACCTATCGGAGTGAGTTCGAAAAGTTCAAGCATCTGCTTGTTCGCTAGCCGGATGCAACCATGTGATGCCGGCTTCCCGATCAAATCTTCGGCATGGGTTCCGTGGAAGTAGATGAAGCGGTGGTAGGTGTTACGATTTTCGGGGTCAAGTCCGTGGAGCCAGAGGATGCGGGTGAGGATCGCGTCGTCTGATTTCTCCCCCTGCCAGATCCTTCGTGGGAGACGTCCTTTGAATGAGGTGTGGAGTGGAGCTCCCTCGCCGATGCGTTCCCGAATTACAAAATTTCCGGTGGGCGTTCGGAAGGACCCCTCTTCAAATCCTGCGCCATTGGCAGAAGTTGAAGCGAAGGCTTCAAAAATTTTTTTCTCTTCTTTGAACAGAGTGACTTGTTGTCGATCGAGAGAAACTTCGATACGACAACGATGGTCTGGCCAATTCATATGGGATAATGGAGATCAAAGGAGTTGTGGCTCGGCAGGACGTGATTCATCAGAATCAGGGGCCTCAAGTTTCCGGTTCGGTTCTTGGGGTTTCATGCCAAGGCGATCGATGAGCGCGAGATCTTTTTCAATTGCCGGATTTTTGGCGGTGAGGAGCTTGTCCCCGTAGAAAATAGAGTTGGCTCCGGCAAAGAAGCAAAGAGCCTGTGCTTCTTCCGATAATTGCGTTCGGCCAGCCGAAAGACGGACTTTAGCTTTGGGCACCGCAAGTCTGGCTAAGGCTATGATCCGGACGAGTTCGAAGACATCGACTCCTTGTTTTTCGGCCAGCGGGGTGCCTGGCATAGGCATGAGGGAGTTAATGGGAACGGACTCGGGTTGTGGATTGAAGCCGGAGATGACTTCTAGCATTTTGAGGCGGTCTTCGGTCGTTTCGCCAAGTCCTAGGATACCGCCGCAGCAGATCGACATTCCGGCATCTTGTGCGTGACGAATTGTGTTGAGGCGATCTTGGAAGGTGTGCGTGGTGACAATATTAGGGTAGTGCTCTGGAGAGGTGTCGATGTTGTGATTATAGGCAGTTACTCCAGCATCTTTGAGTTTTTCAGCTTCGGACGGTCCTAGCTCGCCCAGAGTCACACAGACTTCCATCCCGAGTTCGGAAACATCACGAACGATGTCGAGGACTTGTTCAAACCGCTGGGTTCCCTCGCGGACACCGCGCCAGGCAGCGCCCATGCAGAAACGGGTTGAGCCGCTTTCGCGGGCAGCGGTGGCCCGCTTCATGATGTCGCACTTCTCCATGAGGCGTTCGGCATCGACTCCGCTTTTATAGCGGGCGGACTGAGCGCAGTAGGAGCAATCTTCGGAGCAGCCCCCGGTTTTGATGGAGAGGAGAGTGCAGAGCTGGACTTCGGCAGCCGGCCAGTTTTCCTCGTGGATCTGGCGGGAACGCTGGATCAGGTCGAAAAGCGGGAGTTGATAGAGGGAGTTGAGTTCTTCAAAGGTCATAAAATTGGTGGTGAGGAGTTACCGAATCCACTCGCCGGAGACGGTGGGCATTTTACCAAGAGAGAGCGCTGCATAGTCGGTTTTTCCCTTGGCGCCAATGAGGGGAAATCCCATATGGCGTTTCCAGACAGCAGACATGCTTTCACCTGTGTGGCAGCCCCAGCTTTGGCAAAAGGCATTTTTTGCGAAGATGCGGCGGTTGATCTTCTCGAGGTCTCTTTCGTGAATCCAGGTCTGGCTGACTGCCATTACGTCACTGCCGTAGTCGAGCATGAAGCAGTGGCGGTTGGAGTGACCAAAAAAATCGAACGTAATGATATCTCGCTGGAGGTTGATCGTGGAAATCGCTTGAGCGCCAGTATTGATCCAAACAAGTTGAGCTTTTCTTTTCATAGCCTGCTCTTCGATCCATGAAGTGTAGGGCTTTTGGTCGTCGCGTCCTCGGGTGAGGTAACCATTTTTGTAAACAATCCAAGTGATCGTAGAATTGGAGCCATAGGATTTTCGTATTTCATCCATCCGCATAGTCGAGGCTCGAACGAAATTGGCCCACCAACTATCATGGCGATCTTGTTCGACGCGAAGGTTTTCCCACTTCCGTGAGGCTGGGCCGCCACAAAGGATCACATGCTGACTCCCAAAAAGAGGCAGTCCTAGGATGAGTAAGAGTGAAAGGGCCCAAAACTTCATGGCGCTAGTATGTCTTTGCTTTGAGACGGCTTCAAGGCTGGAGGCGATAAGTTCAGTGAGAAGGAGTGATTGACGTATTTCAATCGATTTTAGCGGAGATGTTTGATG
Source organism: Akkermansiaceae bacterium (assembly GCA_905181965.1). Classification (GTDB taxonomy): domain Bacteria; phylum Verrucomicrobiota; class Verrucomicrobiia; order Verrucomicrobiales; family Akkermansiaceae; genus SW10. The sequence goes on along the minus strand of CAJIZY010000002.1, from coordinate 181,475 downwards.
GCTGGTATGATCTTGGTTGTTTGGATGAGATGGTCAATGAGGCCAAAATAGCCCCTGCAAACCTCGAGTCTTCGACTACTAGGCCCTCCTTTTTGTCAGTTATCTTCGCTATCGAAGGAGGGTTAGTTTTCGCTTTTAGCGAAATATTTATCAGAACTAGAGGGCGTCAAAAGTAAGGAGCATCTGGCCAGATTCCAGCGGGGAGGAGCCTTTACTATGGAGGAAGGCGGTGAAAACCAAAAGCTCTTGTCCACTCTTATCTTTAATTTGGGAAACTGTCGCGTTTGCAAAAGCAGTCGAGTGGCCCGGCGTTTTAAGATCCAGCCTTTTTAGTGGGAGCCCATTAGAATCGCACAAGAAGAGGCCCCATGTTCCCCAGTCCCTGCGGGTCCCTTGAACTTCTTGCAAGTAATAGGATTTGTCCTTCCAGATGAATTTGCTTCGGTCACCGATATTGCCATCTGCCCCAAGTTTGATGAAGGCCTGATTCAGTTTTCTAGAGGGGGTTGCTTTCCATTTTTTAAAATTAATGAGGGTGCCTGATGCGAGTTGATCAACCCGTGCATATTTGAAGTAGTGAAAGCGCAGTTGGATATTCGAGGTGGCAAGATTACCATTCTCGATATCGACCTTCTCAAAACTAGGAGTGCCTTCAGCGGTGGGGGCGAGGGTTCTGGGTAAGTCAATCTCGTGATCATGTCTTCCAGAGCGGAGGGCATCTAAATCAGAGTAGGATCTTAAGCGGATCCAACATGAATTTGGGGCATCTTTTTCGTAAGCAAGTAGGAAGGTCCCATCATCAGTCTCGTGGACGGTCGCTTGCGAACCGTGTTGATCTAGTTCGATCACATGTTTCCAGTTCCTAAGGTCGGTGGACTCAGAAAGGTGGACCGAGAATACCCCGTTCCGGAGGGAGTGCGAGACTCCGAAAGAGGTGCCGTTTTTTGTTGAATGAGGTTGGAAGACATCAAGGCAATCCATCCCGTGACCCTCGTTATCGCGGAGCTTAAAGATAAGAAGTTTAGCGGCTTTCGTGTCCTCTAGTCGATTCGAAAGAGTCAGAGCTTCTTCGCTGAAACCTTGGCAGATTTGAAGGACGTGGAGCGAAATGAAAATAGCATAATTAAATCTCACAGGCCTTACTACTTAGCCATAGGAAGGTGGCTATCAGCGGTTTTTGGGAATCGCAACCTAGGTCACCTGATCTTGCTCTTAGGCAATATCGTGAAGGGCCGCAGTTGTGCGGAAACTAGATGTTGCGACAGGTGGTCAAAAGAGCCTCAAGAGATGTGTGCGAGGGCTACCTAAAGTTCCATGGCATCGCAGAACGTGCTAAGAGCTGATTCGAGCCGTTTGGTTTGTGTGCCAAAGTTTATGCGAACACAGCGGTTTCTCCCAAAGAACTTGCCGTCGGAAAGGAAGAGCCCGGCGTCTTCCGCTGCTTGGACCGGGTTCTCTATTTGGAGAGACTTACAGTCAACCCAAGCCAGATAGGTGGCTTCGATATTAGGAACTTTGGCACCGGGTATTTTTTGGCGAATCGTCGAGGTGAGAAGGTCTCGATTTTCACGAAGGTAAGCGAGAAGGTCTTGTCGCCATGGTTCGCCGTGTTTGTAGGCTGCTTCAGCCGCATAATAAGCGATGCAATTGATCTCGGGGAGAGTGTGGCCGCGAACCGCGGTGAAGCGGCGTCGGATGGAGTCATTTGGAATGATCGCAAAGGCGTAGCCGAGGCCAGCTATATTATAGGTTTTACTCGGAGCTAAGAGGGTGATGGTTCTGTCACGCAGGGATTCGGGTAAATTAAGGGCGGAGAAATGAGGAGTCCTTCTTTCGTCAAGAATGAGGTCGCAGTGAATTTCGTCTGATAGCAAAATTAGCTCATGCTTCTCACAGAAGGTGGCGAGTTGAATGATCTCTTCCTCCTTAAAAACTCGGGCCATGGGGTTTTGGGGATTACTGAGAAGAAAGATCTTGGTGTTGGAGGTGACTTTGTCTTCTAGAGCTTGCCAATCGAAGGTCCACTGTCCGTTGATTTCAACATGATCGACGCTGAGGAGTTCCATCGAGGCATCATGATGGATACCGAGGAATGGAGGGTAGATGGGGGTGCAGGTAAGAACTTTCTCTCCGGGTTTCCCGAAAGCTCGGGCGGCGAGAGAGAGCGCAGGGACAAGGCCGCCAAGGTGAATGATTTCTTCTTCAGGGCAGGTGTAGCCGATTCGGTCAAGGAGATAGCCTTGGAGGGTTTCGACGAGGGAAGGATGTGGGACGGCATATCCGAAGACTCCGTGGTCGACCCGTTTGCGGATGGTGTCGATGACTTCGGGTGGGGAGGTGAAATCCATGTCAGCGACCCAAAAAGGGTCGAGATCGCCACGGCGGTCCCATTTGAGAGAGCCTGTTTCCCGTCGGCCGATCGGATTGTCGAAATTCGTCATGAGAGGATCATGGAGGAGTTGTGGAGGGGGCCAATCATGAAAGAAGCGAAAATTATAAAACTTAGGCGATAGGGCGGTTTGGTCCCCGTTTCAGTGATCAATTTCCTGCGCTGGTTTGCTAGGTGCTGCCTTTTGGGTGCCGCAGAAACTTTCCAGCAAATACGATGAGCATTAGAGCTTATTCTTGTTCTGGAGCCAAATCTGGGAGGCTGACCTTTGCGAGAGCTTCTTCGATCTTGGGGTTGACCTCATGTTTAAGCGCTTGGGCGGCCATTTTGAGGGCGTTTTTGATTGCGAGAGTGGAGGATCCGCCGTGGGCGATGATCACCACACCGTTGACGCCGAGAAGAGGGCTTCCTCCGTAAGATTCATAATTGGTGCGATCCTTAACGGCCTGGAAGGCGCCTCTGCCAAGGAGTGCTCCGGTGATGCGGATAGGATTCTTTTTGAACTCTTCTTTCATCCATTTGGACATGGCCTTGGCGGTGGCTTCGCAACTTTTAAGAACGATGTTGCCGGTGAAGCCGTCGCAGAGGCAGACGTCGAGCTTAGTTTGGAAAAGGTCGTGGCCTTCAACATTACCACAGAGGGTGAAGGGGGCGTCGCCTTGTTCGACTAGATTTTTCAGGAGAATCATCGTTTCCTTGGTGAAGGCGGTCCCTTTTTCTTCTTCCTCACCGATATTTATCAAACCAACTCGAGGATTTTCAATTCCATAAACAGCCTTAGCATATTCGCTTCCTAAGACAGCAAAAGGTGACTTGGCTTGGCTTCCGGATTGGCTCCAGCATCTAGAAGGTTACAGACGCCAAATTCATTGGGCATGGGCGAGGCTATGCCGGCTCGTTGCACTCCCTTTAGGAGGCGGAGCTTTACCGTGGCAGTTGCGACGGCTGCTCCAGTGTTACCCGCCGAGACGAGGGCCTGAGCGTCACCTTTTTTGACGAGATCAGCTGCGATGGAGATTGATGAATTTTTCTTGCGCCTAAGAGCCTTGGCTCCGGACTCGTCCATACCAACGACTTCAGGAGCCTCAATGAAGATGGCACGCGGGCTGAGGTCAGACCGCACTCGGAAGCAGTGTGGAGCACTCCCATCCTGAGCTGGGACTCCGAGTAGCTCTGATAGCGGGAAGCTTTTTAGTGCCTCAATGGCACCGGTGATATTGATCTGCGGGGCGTTGTCGCCGCCCATGGCATCGAGTGCAACCTTCATGGATGGTAAAAAAGCGCGGAGGGTGCCCCCGCGCTCAGAAAAGTTTTGGAATTTTGTTTGGATGACGTGATCTAGATTTGATCGATGTCGGTGACCACCTGGCGATCACGGTAGGTTCCGCAAGCCGGACAGGCGATATGTCCGGGAATGCTAGTACCGCACTCAGGACAGGTCTTGAGAAGGGGCTTACGCCAACGGTTGGCTCCACGACGGAGCTTCTGTTTGTGCTTGGAGGTGCGACGTTTTGGTGAGGCCATGAATCTGGTGGGTAAGAAGGTTAATCTTGAGAGTCGAATGCGTCCAGAGCACCCCATGGATTGGGCCGTCCTGCGCGGGGGCGTTGTCTACTCCATCATTGGTCGACTTGTCCACTGCTAAATACTTCGGATCTATTTGGCATTTCCCGGGGGTGTCGCCATCTTCGCAGCGCGGGTTGGTCGGGAGTTCCAATAGAACTTCTTCTCGAATGGCCTCCGAGGCGTCAATTTCGCCGTCGTTGCCGATTTCGATGCTGAACCGCAACAGATGGCATCGAGATGGTTTGCTTGAAGGAATGAAGGCTTCGCATGCAGGTGAGCTCAAATGTAGCCTGCAGGCTACCATTTAAAAGGAGTTCGGTGTCAAAGCGCTGGGTGAAAAGAGAGTATTCTAGCGCGCTGACGCTGATGATGTCACTCTCTTGAAGGTCAAAGACTTCGGGAGGAAGCTCGCCCTCAAAGTGCTGGCCTTCGTCGGGTAAGTTAGCGAGATCAATTTTCATGAGCAGAATTGTAGATTGAAATCAGGGCTTTGTATCGCGAAAATACCGATGTGGAGAAAATTCCGACTGAAGTCCTTTTGGGTGCCTATATGGAGGGGGTTTTTCCGATGTCGGAAGATGGCGAAATTTATTGGTTTCAGCCAAAGGAGCGGGGAATTATTCCACTCGATGACCGATTTCACATTCCGCGCGGTTTGAGACGTTCGATGAAAAAGCGACCCTTCGAGGTCCGATTTGACACTTCTTTTCAGGAGGTGATGGAAGGATGCTGCGACCGAGAGGAAACCTGGATCGACCCGGTGATTATGGAGAGTTATTGCGAGCTCTTTAAACAAGGATTTGCCCATTCGGTGGAGTGCTGGGATGAAGAGGGATTACAAGGCGGGCTCTACGGGGTGCGACTGGGACGGGCTTTTTTTGGTGAGAGCATGTTCAGCCGTAAGACCGATGCGAGCAAGATCGCTCTGGTGAACTTGGTTGAATGGCTTCGCGAAGAGAGAGTTATTTTACTGGATACTCAATGGATGACGGATCATTTGAGAACTTTCGGAGGATACGAAGTTCCGCAGGTTGAGTATCGCCAGATGCTCGAGGAGGCGGTTGAGATTTGAAGTTTCGTGCTTAATGGTAAACCGATCACCAGCTTCCTATAGATCAAACTCGTATGCTGACGATGAGAGCACGACCGATAAATGTATCACCCTTGTCATGGTCTCAAATTCAATTAGAAAGGGATGAAATAATATCAATCTTTACCACTCGCAAAGCGATTCGATGTGGTCGGCGGAGCCGTCGCGGAGCCAGGCGTCCAGTTGAGCGGGGTCTTTGAGTTGCTGGCCGCGGGACCTTGGAACAACGATGAATTTTGAATCGATGCCGGGGAGGGTCGTGAGGTCACCCCAGAGTTTTTCGAATTGTGTTACGGGGAAAACGTCTTCCTGGCCGTGGCCCCAGCGCTTTTTAACTTCTTTAAGCGTGATATAAGTGGGAAGGGTTGAGGCGATTTTTCGGATGCCAGCGAGGATCTTCTTTTCGTCACGAGCAAGAATATCGTCTCGAGTAAGGCCGAACGAGCAGAGCTTTCGGAATATGTTTGTAGCGTTCGGTATCTCGTGCAAACCCCCTCGCTCGCGAGGCATCGCGAGGCACCGAACGGCATTCCTCAGCACCCTGGCTCGGCACATCTCAGCACATCTCGGCACGGGTGATGACTTCAAAAGTGAGTCCCGTCTTTCCTGCCAAGTGGTGGCCAAGAAGGGCGGGGTCAACATCAGCTCCAAGAGTGTCAATGTTGTGCAACATTAGGGTCCTGAGTTGTGGCCGGTCGATTAGGAGATCGGCGAGAGTCCCATTGAGAAGGAGGTTGGGAACTTCGTAAAAGTGACCGACAGGGTGGAGGCACTGTAGCGGGAGGTTGTCGGTGTAATCAGTCGCTTCCCCGGTCGATTGGGCCCAGTTGAGCAAGGCCGACCTGACTGAGTCACGCATTTTTTGCTGCTGCTCATCGAGGATCTGCTGTGGCATTTCCTCCCAGGCAAAGCGTAGGTCACTCACAGTTGGAATCATACGAAGGCCCACTGATCGACCTTGAGATAAGTGGAGCGAGCCAGGATAATTGTAATCCTTAACGGTATCCAAGAATTGGCGGGTGGGCTGGTGGGTTAGGTAGGATGTTGTGAAAACATGGGGGATGGTCGAGCCTGCTTCGTGGCCACGTTTGCGGGACTTGCCTAGGTGGGTTTCGATAAAGGTACGATGGCGGTCGCTAAGACGAACGAAGGGGTGGAGCGCCTTGCAAACTCCCGCTCCCTGGGTCCAGCGTGATCCGGCCCCGGCGGCGAGCGTGATGACACCGACTTCCCCATTTGCGAGTGCTTGTTCACCAACCGCGAGATCTTTCGTGAAATCTGATTTGGTGAAATCAGTGATGTCTGTAGGTGAGACATCCTTGATAAGAGTGGTCGGAGGTAAGCGGTTTTGGGCAAGCCCGATTCTACCTTCGAAAAGGTCTTGACGAATTTCTTCGTGCTGTCGCTGATCAAATCCGTTTTCGGCGAGGAGTTTGGAAAGTGAGTTATCACCGTTCGCGTCGTTGTCGACATGCGGAATGAGTGTTTCGAAGAGGGACTCGACAGAAGAAGAAAATGTGGAGTTTGTCCGGCAGGCTCGGGCGAATTGATCGAGTTCCGCACGAGTTGTCGGTGAGAGTTTCTCGGGAGGAGTCCGCAGCGTGTCGGCAAGAGCGAGGTGATAGTAGGGGGGCGGGAGGAGGGCTTCGTCTCCACGATGGATCTGACCAAAGGTCCCATGGGGGTTGATCGCGAAGTCGTAAACGACGGGATCCATGGCGAAGGGGAGGGCGTTTTCGAGCTCCCGCTTGGTTTGAATCATAATGTCGTGAATGATATTGAGGGCTTCCTGCTTGCGTGATGGTTCGACAATGAAGCCCATACCGCCACCGGACATGCCGCCGAGCATCCAAAAGCCCCAGAAGTCTTCCCCAAATTTCTTGGAGACGCGATCGATGAGAGTTTCCGTGAAGTGATTGGTGGCCCAAGGAATGATCGTTTGGAGTGGCCCCCGGAAGTTCTCGGTGGTGAGGCGTCCAAGTTCTCGGATATTGCCGCTAGCGAGGGCCGTTACGATTTGGTCGAGGAGGTCGAGAGCCTCTTGGCGTGCTCTCCATTCCTCGGAAGATCGGAGAAGATATTTTTCGGTGACCATCTCGAGGATGGGACCGACGTTTTGAGCCATGCCCCCGTGAACGAGAATCAAGGAATCGGTGAGGGCCTGCCGGGCAGAGTTAGGGATTTCCTCCTGATTGAAGACCTTGTGCTTGGGCATAAGGCGCCCGCGGGAGATTCCGTGTTCTGGGTCGGTTTCGCCGGCAAGTTCCCCTTCGATCAGTTTGATTCCTGGCCAGACGCCGCCAGAGTCTTGCCAGCCACCGCCGGAGCCACCGATCCATTCGCCTAGAATGGCACGGGCAAGGACAAGACGTCTTTCGTTTTCGGTGAGTTCGCCGGTGAGCGATTGGGTTTGTCCCGTGGCGCGCATGCAGGCGCTGATGAGGGCGGCGAGGAGGTTTGTCGAAACGGCTAGACGGGAGCCTTTTGGGATGTCATTGACCGAGGAGATAATTTCAATTCCGCGATTGGGGCCTACCAGTCTATTGAGAAGCTCGGCGAGGGATTTCCCGGATCCTTCAATGCCCGGCGGGATGATGCCAGATGCAATGATGGCCGCTTTGAGAAGTCCGAGGTAGTCTTTCGCAAAGTCGAAGACATCGGCTAGGGAGGTGATGATGGCAGTGGCCTTGAGGTCAATAGACGTGAGCTTGAGGACCGGTTCATCGATAATACGAAAGTAGGCCTCGACCGGAGGTTTGGGCACGGCGTCGCGTCCATGAACAGCGAGATCCACTGAGACGTTGACGACACGGGCTCCTTGGGGGAAGTCCATGCCTAGGAAAAAAATGTCCGACCAAGCCGAGTGGGTCAAATCCATGCGAACAGGAGTGCGTTCGCAGAGAATGGGAAAGCGATGTTCGTCCTGCTCGAGGAGTTCATGACGGATGCGGAGTGGGTGATCAGCTGGGTGCCCCATGCGAAACATCCACTGGTTTCCACGGACCGTCCGGACTGATTTTCGGACTTGATCGGCCAGAGTTTGAAAGGCGAGTTGATGATAAGCTGATGCGAGAGCGGAGCAAATGCCATCGGATGGGCCTTCCCGGTCTTGGACTCTAAGAAAGACTTCTATGGCTTCCTCAAAGTGGCGCCCAAGAAGGTTCTCGTAACCATCGAAAGGGATGGATCCGGTATCTAAAGTGGGGAGTTTTTCGGGGAGGTGAAACCGATGAATGGCTTGCAGAAAAAAGATGGCACGAACGCGATGATAGAGATTTTCCGATGTGCGGCGGAAAGCATCTAGTGCGGAGCATTCTTGCAAGAGACCCTTCGCATCGAGAGAAACACAAGCCTCCGCTAATGAGCGATCGCGTGTCGCGGGGTCCTCTGCGGTGATGAGTGAGACTAACATCGGAAGTTATGAGAAGATTAGCGTCGGGTAGCAGCAATCAGTTCGATCATGTAACCCATTACTTCGTCGCGCCCTTCACCTGAGAGGGCCATTCCGAGTTGAGCTCGAAGGAGTCCATAGGATTCTTCGATATTGAAGCGCAGGCCCTCAATTTCGCACGCTAGATATTTTTCACTTTTAGCTGCAGCAGCAAGACTAGGTGTGAGTGGAAGATCTTCTTTTTCGGTGAATGCTTGATCAAGGTATTTCATTACGGGTGCGGTTAGAACGTGGATCCCAAAGAAGCAAAGATAGTTGCCTGATCGTAAGCCCGGAACGATAAGCTCTTGCTCGGCGATGGTGGGAGTCGGCTTCTCGATGATATGGGAAACTTCATAGAGTCCCTGAATTCCTCCAACCGGAGAACCTGCCACCGTCCCGTAAAATGGAAGCTTACTTTCGTGGGTTGGTTGTACCGCAGAAACTGGCCCGTTTGCTTGTGATGCAAAATTCAGGAGCTGGCGAACGCACGATTCTTTGGCAAGAGAAAGGTAAAGATGGTCCCCCACCATCACGAGAAATGGTTCGTTTCCAGTAAAATCCCGGGCGCAAAGAATGGCGTGTCCATATCCCCGTGGAGTCGCTTGTTCTATGAAGACGACTTTATCAAGATGGTTGGAGACTGCGGAGGAGAAAGCCTTCTCTGTTCCTGGTGCGATGACGATAGCGGCGGATTCGATCCCACTGGCGAAGATTTCGTCGAGAATGAAAGCCACGACCGTTTTAGTCCTTCCATTGGGGCTGATGAGGGTCTGCAGAGGTAAGTGCTGCTGTGTGGGGCCGGCTGCCGTAATGACCGCTTTCTTGATCTTCATGAGTTTTAAGGAGAATGAGCAAAGAACCCTTGAATGACAAGGCGCAAGGAAGGTGCGTGCTTCTCGGGGCAGAATTGTGAAAACCGGGGAAATCTTGACAGAAAGCCGTGTCTGCGGCACCAAAAACCCAGCTAATTATGAGTAAACTCACCATTCGTGATATCGACGTCGCCGGTCAGGAAGTCTTGATGCGTGCCGATTTTAATGTTCCCACCAATGATACCCTCGAAATCACGGATGACACCCGTATTCAGGCGGCTCTTCCGACTATCAAACAGCTTGTTTCTAACGGAGCTCGTCTGGTCCTTTGTTCTCACATGGGGCGGCCGACTGAAGCTAGGGAGAAGAAGTATTCGTTAGAACCAGTAGCGGCCCGACTTTGCGAGTTGTTGGAGCAGGATGTTATTTTTGCGGATGATTGTATCGGAGATGACACTTCAGCTCTTCGCGCGCAACTGAAGGATGGAGAAATTCTTCTTTTGGAAAATACTCGTTACTACAGCGAGGAGAAGAAAAACGATGCTGAGTTCGCCAAGTCTCTCGCCGGAAACGCAGAGATTTTTGTGAATGATGCTTTTGGAACCGCTCATCGAGGCCACGCTTCCACCGAGGGCGTAACGCATCACGTTTCTAGAAGCGCTATGGGATTACTCATCGAGCGTGAGCTTGAGTATCTTGAGGGTAAACTCGCTAACGCTGAAAGCCCTTTTGTCGTGATTATGGGGGGTGCGAAAGTGAGTGATAAGATTGAGGTGATTTCCGCGCTTCTTGAAAAAGCTGATACGATCCTGATTGGTGGCGCTATGGCCTACACTTTCCGGAAGGCGCAAGGTTACGAAGTTGGAATGAGCTTGGTCGAAAATGACAAGCAGGAGTTGGCTCTTGAGATCCTGAAAAAAGCCAAGGGAAAAGGAGTGAAATTTCTTCTCCCAGCAGATACGCGTATCACCAAGGAGTTCAAGGAAGGCGCTGAGACTTGGAATACTCAAGTTTATGGGGAAGGCGGAGCAATTCCGGCCGACAAGGAAGGTATCGATATCGGCGACGTCGCGATTGCTGAATTTAAGGAAGTCCTGCTGACGGCTAAGACGGTTTTGTGGAATGGGCCAATGGGGGTTTTTGAAAAGGACTGCTTTGCAAAAGGCACAAGAGAGATTGCCGAGGCTGTTGTGGAAAGCGGAGCTCTTAGTATCGTTGGAGGAGGTGATTCTGTGACTGCCGCGGTGAAGTTCGGCGTTGCTGACAAGATGAGCTTTATTTCTACCGGTGGTGGGGCGAGTCTTGAACTCCTTGAAGGAAAGACTCTTCCTGGAGTGGCTGCCTTGACGGACGCTTAAGGGCTCTAATCTCTCCATAGCTTTATACTCCTTTCAGGAGGTCTGGCCTTCCTTGGTTTTTAGCTCCAGTCCTTGGGGTATAAGTTATGAGAGCTCAAAAACCTCAAGACTCAGCTTGACGGAAATGAACTTTCAGTAAATACTGGAAGCAGATGATCGATGAGGGTGTCAGCCTGGGAGAAGCACGTGACGAGTTCGTGACCCAATGGGGAATAATGGGGGCACAGTGGGGCATCAACCGGACAATGGCTCAAATCCATGCCCTTTTGATGACTGCTCCAGACGTGATGAGTACTGACGAGGTTATGGAAACTCTCGAGATTAGCAGGGGAAACGCTCATACGAACTTAAAGGATCTCGTCAGCTGGGGGCTGATCCGGATCGTCACTAAGAAAGGCGAGCGGAAAGAGTTCTTCGAAGCGGAGAAAGATGTGTGGGAAATCTTTAGGCGGGTCGCGCGAGAGCGGAAACGGCGAGAGATTGAGCCGGCTCTCGAGACTTTACGAAACTGTAAGGCTGCTTCTGAAGGTATGAAATCGCCTGAAGGGAGAGCTTTTCATGAGCAGATGGATCAGCTCGAAGATTTCGTGAGCTTTGCTTCTCGAATGGGTGATCGCGTTGCTTCGATGCAACACGGTAAGGCGATCAAGCTGGCGATGAAGTTTTTTAGCTAGAGATCCCTGTTCGCCAATTTGAGTATCGCTGACATGGTCGGAATCAAACTTTCATTAAATACTGAAATAACAAAAACTTAGAAAAGGGTAAGGTGTATTCACTTACCGTGAACCTGAAGATTAAAAAAATGATGATTTGGATAAACATCCTCTTTCGGAGAAAAAAAAATAGGCAACGAATCAAGCCCCGTCGGCTGACGAGACTTATGGAATTCTAGGGCCATTTGAGGGGTCCTCGGGCTTCCTCGTCTTTTTTTGGTAAGGTTCTCTTCGCTCTGAATTTTAATTCAGCGTCTCCACAAGGTGTTTCCAGACTTTCGACCTTGTTACTTTATGATTTTGGATTTTGAAGGAAAGTTATGAGCCTGGGCAATTTTCGTTTGTGAGAGCGAGATTCGTGGCGATGATCCCTTTATGGCGATCGAAATTGAATATTGCGAACAATGAAATTACCGTCCCGAAGCCGATCGTGTGTCGGCTGAGATTGAAAAGATTACTGGTCAAAAAGTAATTTTGGTAGGTGGAAGTGGCGGGATTTTTGAAATTCGCCAAGATAGCAAGGTGATTTGGAAGAAGGAAAGAAGCGGACACTTTCCACTTCCCGGAGAGGCGAGTGCACTTTTTTAGAGCCCCCCTTTTTGTTGGTATTGATTCCCATCCCTTTGATGTTTTTCGATCAAGGACTCAATCAGCTTCTGGTTGAGCCAATCGATGATGGTTAGGTAGTGCAAGTGACCTGAACTTAGGGTATCGAGTTTCTGGCTTTCGCATAGATAACCAAACGAATTTTGGCTTCAATTTTCGGGGCCATTCTCTTCGAGATTGTTTCGCCGCTTGGATACGACCTCTGCTTTGAAGCGGTTCCTTCTGGGGAGGGCGAGCTTAAAGGACTAGTTTAGTCCGAAGAATCCGCACCCTATTTTTTCTGCTTCTTTTTAGTATCCGTGGGGTGCATGAGGTAGGCGATGAGGTCGCGGATCTCTGATTTTTTGAGAATGCCAGACATTGGAAGCATAGTGGAAGCGGGTCGCGTCATCTCTTCTATTTCTTCCCGAGCATAGGATGTCTTCTCTCCGGTCGTTATGTCAGCGATGATGACCTTTTTGGAATCCTCCTTATGAAGATTTCCAGCTGCGATAGTATTGTCCTTTAAGGTGACTGAAACCATTCCGTAACCCGGCGCAATATGAGCGTTAGGTTTCACCAGCGATTCTAGAAGATAATCCCGTCCATGGAGACTGCCAACGTTCCACAGATCAGGGCCGGCAATACCACCTTTGCGGCCCCGTTGGCCTTTGTGGCAACGGGTGCATTGCGCGGCCCCATGATTGTAAAAAACGAAGCGGCCTTGATTAATATCACCCCCTTTAAGTGTGACCGCGTGGGTGGCAAGTGGATTAGATTGATCTACTCCGGCTTGGTAAGCGACAAGAGCTGCGGCGATTTTGGCGTCATCTTGTCTTTTGGCAGCCTCGATGATGTCTAGATGCACAGCGGCTGGTTGTGCGGAGATGGTCTGTAAAGACGTGAGGATAAATTGGGTGGCTTCTTTGTTCTTAAGTCCTCCGAGAGTGGCGAAAGCCCTTTGAAGATCGAAGATTTTGTTCGATAAGAGGATTTTCTGAGCTTGGGCTGCTGCCGCTTTTGGAGCGATTCGAGCTAAGGCATCGAGACTGCGAACACGGATCTCCTGATCGGGATCGTTGAGAGTTTTGGCAATTGTCGAAGCGAGTAGGGCGTTCTTTGAGTTTTGTAAATTTTCGAGAGCCGCTAGACGGATGACAGGATCATTCTTGGGATTGGCGAAGTGTGCTAGTAAGGTGTTCGCCTCAATCGCAATCTCGAAACTTTCGGTGGTGCGGATGACTTCGGCTAAGAGCTGGTCAGTCGATTTTTTAAGAAGTCGATTTAAGGCGGTCGCGATGGTGTCTTTGTGGTCTTCAAGCGAACGATCGTTAGAGAGTGGGCGATGTTTGCCCGTAGTAGGGTCGGCTGCGGGTGGGTTTTCCCAGCGCTGCAGGGCAAAGAGAGCCTCCATGCGGAGCTTGTCAGGGCGATTTTTATCACTCGCTATTTTGAGAATACGGTCAAGGTTATTATATCCTCCGACGCGGAAAATGGCATTGATGATGCGGTAGTCAATCATCGGGGTGGACTTGCCGAGCCATTGCGTGGAACGAGCAAGAGCAGGACGGGCTTCTTCAATATAATTATCATTAATGGCCTGGATCGCTTCGATGGCTATGGTCGGATCTGAGTCATTGAGGAAAGAGGCAATGCCTGCGTGCTTGAGTCGGCGGAGAATCATGATAGCTCCGCGGCGAACTGCGGTCGATGGATGATCTTTTAATGAGATAATTGTCGAGGCAGAGTTGGTATTTTTAGCGATAAGTTCGAGTCCGTAAACAGCACCATGGTGCAGGTAGGGATCGCTGTTTTTGTTCTCATGAAGAACAGAAACGAGAGCAGGAATGTCGCTTACGTTTCCGGATTTTCCGAGTGCAATGGCGGCGTGCATTCGGGTGTTAAGATTCTTGTCTGTAAGGAGATCGGCCAGGGTAGCTCGGAATGGTTTGGGATTCGACTGTCCGAGTGCTTGCGCAGCCTGTCCTCGAATTCGCCAATTTTTATCGGAGCAAAAATCATTCAGGAGGATTTGAGATTCCTTGTCCTTTTGGAGGCGGGCGAGTTGACCGAGCCCCCAAAGTCCATGAAGACGCGTAAAAAGGTCGTTTGTAGGGGCTGCTGCTTCCGCCAGAAGGTCGCGATTCCCATTATTTTTTGCGAGAGCGAATTGAGCGCGTTGTCTGACACGGTGATCCGTGTGCTTGAGGAGCTCGGAAAGCTTCTTGGGAGGGAGTTTTTCAAACCCGTTAGCAAAAAGTGAGCGAATCTCAGATATGATTGGCTTGGCAAGCTCTTCTGGGTTTTCGAAGACGAAGATAGTGCCTTTGTCATAGGTGCGCCAGCTGCCAGTGAAATCGCTCACATAAACACGTCCATCGTAGCCGAACTCCATGTCAGTATTGAGGAATCCTTTAATGAAGGTTTCGTTATTAGTGACTGAGAAGGAGGCTCCAGAAGGCGATACTTTGAAGCCAATCACGCTGCTTCGCCCGCCACAGTAGTCGCAGATGAAAAAGTGCTCATCCCACTTTTCAGCGAGGCCAGTTCCCGGATTATAAGTGAGCCCGGAGGGTCCAATACTTAGGTGGGTGATGGGAGGAAGAAATGAGGCAGGGCGGTTTTCACCTTTGAGATCCCATCCGCTTTCGACCATCCACGGGATTTGGTGACGGTTACTGACGTCAATGGCGTGGCGAAAATTACGGAGGTTTTGATTCCCGCGGTGCCAGCCGGAATCGCCGCCTTCGACCATGTAAATAAGGCGGGCTTTGTCACCCATATCAGCGTTGTTATCGACCGAGAATCCTGAACCGTATTGATCAAAAGCAATTTCTTTTGGGTTTCGTAGGCCGGAATGAACGACTTCCAGCCCGCTGCCGTCGGGTTCCATGCGAAAGATCGCTCCAGCATATTGGTCGTAAAGGTGGCGTCCGTCGGAGGTTTTGAGGTTGTATCCGCGGTCGCCGATTGTGAAGTAGATACGGCCGTCTGGCCCAAAGGAAAAACCATTGAGGTCGTGGCCACTGAGGCTGACGCTAATACCGTAGCCTTCTTGCACTTTCGTGGGTTTGTCGGCTTTCAAGTCGCTGTCGTTATCTTCAATCATCCAGACATGCGGGATGCATGCGAAGTAGACCTTGCCGTTTGCCGCGAAGATGCCGGCGGCCGTGCCGTCAAGAGGATCGTTAAAGCCGTCCGCGAAGATTTGGGATTTGTCCAATTTACCATCAGCGTCTTCGTCAACAAGCACACGAATCTTATCAGAGTGTTCGGTGTAGTAGGAAAGCGGTTTGACTCCCTCGTGCTTTCGATACATTGCGAGTCGCTCCGAAGTGGAAGTGAGCGCAATATCGTCGCGAAGCCAATGTTGGTTGCGACGGTTGTCCTCGATGCCGCGATCGAAGCGATGGGTTTCAGAAAGGTAGAGCCGATTTTTTTCGTCAAAGGCGATGGCGGTTACGTTGAGAGCATCTGGTTCACGTGCATAGACGCGAGCTGTCATTTCTTCTGGGTATTGGATAGTGGCGAGAAGTGCTTCGTCTGGATCCGGGGCCGGAAATTTTTCTGGATTGGCGGTGCCTTCAATCTTGGGAGTCTTTTCATCATTGGGGCAGGCAAGTAGCGGAGCGCAGAGAAGGACACTCAGGAAGATTTTCAAAATCATACGGGCTTCTAATTTGGTTGATTTGACGAGTTTTACAAGGGTTCTCATTGGGAAGTGACTTGATACAGTGGTTGATCGCCGACGTCCGCGATGGAGGGGGCAGGTTTGATGATCGATCAAGCTAGGTTGCGAGCGTATTCTGCGTCTATGAAGTTGTTTTTCTCTTGTCTCTTTTTCATGGGGGCACTCATGGTTTCGCTTCTGGGGGTTTCTCTGGAGGAAGCTTATTCGAACCTAAATACAGCAACAAAAATGAAATCTGTGCGCCCGAATCCTTCGGGTTTGAGGGGCCGGGTTATGACTGGGTATCAGGGGTGGTTTCGCGCAGAAGGTGATGGCGCAGGGATGGGGTTTCATCATTATGGGAAAGGGAAAAAATTTGGGCCTAAGTATCTGACGATCGATCTCTGGCCAGATATGTCGGAATACGATGACGACGAGAAATTTAAAACGGTCTTTCGCCACAAGGATGGAAAGGTCGCAGAGGTTTTTAGCTCGGTGAAGGCCAAGACCGTGAACCGGCATTTTCAATGGATGAGAAATTATGGAATTGATGGGGCTTTCGTGCAGAGGTTTGGGGTGGTTGCTGCGAAAAATTATCATTCTTATGATTATCTCAAAGCTGACAACCAGAAGTTGCTCAACTGTCGCGAAGCCGCTAATGCGAACAGGCGGTCTTACGCGCTGATGTATGACCTCTCCGGGTTGAAATCAGATGATTTTGAAAGACTCAATCGCGATTGGAAAAATCTCCGAAGACGGATGAAGTTGGGGACTGATCCAAATGATCAGGCTTATCTGAAATATGAGGGAAAGCCGCTCGTCGCAGTCTGGGGAGTGGGCTTTAAGGATGACCGTGGTTACTCGCTCGAAGATACCGAGAAATTCATTCGGCTTTTAAAAAACAATCCGGAGTGGGGCGGTATGAGCGTGATGCTTGGGGTGCCTTTCGGATTTCGTGAATTGGGGCGTGATTCTACTAGCGATGAGCATTTGCATGAAATCATTAAGTTGGCGGACATTGTGAGCCCTTGGTCGGTAGGTCGCTATAACCATGTCGATTTTCAAAGTGGAAAGCATGTCGTCAATCTAGTAGAGGACCGGAGATGGTGTGAGAAGAACGGACTCGAGTATCTGCCGGTGATTTATCCGGGGTTTAGTTGGCACAACATGAATGGGGATAAGCTGGACGCCATTCCTCGTCGGGGTGGGAGTTTTTACTGGGACCAATTCGTAGGGGTGAGAGCAGCTGGAATTGAAACTGCTTATCTTGCGATGTTTGACGAGATCGATGAAGCCACCGCTATTTTTAAGGTGAGCAACGATCCTCCTGTGGGGGAGGGGTTTCAGTTCCTGAATAATGAGGGACTCCCGCCCGATCACTATCTCAAACTCTCGAGGCAGGGAAGAAAGCTTTTGAGGGGAGAAGTCTTGAAGTTAAAGTGAGAGTGTCTATCAAAAGATCTGTTCGAAAACCATAAATCTCGGAGGTTCAGAAAGCGTCAGTTTATGGAGTGATATTTTAAAGCTACCAATAATTATGAAAAATAAAGTGATTATGACGGCTTTGTCCGCTGCGGCCTCATGTGGCTTGCAGGCAGATCCTATCAGCGGAACCGGGTTCAGTGCGGACGCTATTGCTGAGAAGGAAGGAGCCAATCCAGATGAGGTCACTGACTACGGAGGGTTGGCTCGCTGGGTGTTTGCAGAGGAGGGATCTCCTTCTATCGATACTACCGCTGCCACAGTCGCTGTTCCTGATAGTGTCGACCGGACGTTTTTGACCGATTTTGGAACTGCCTTTTCGCTCCAGCCATACGATCAAAGTAACATTCTCGTGAGTGGCGATATTTTCACTCTCGACCGTCCGGCCGCTTATTCAAATCTTCAATTTCTTATATTTGGGATTGGGGGGAATGGCGTTGATAACTTTCAGGCAACGATCACTTTTACCGATGCTTCGACTCGGTTGTTGGTTTTTACGATTAATGACTGGCAAGCATCAAGAGATTACAATGCCACTAATAAAATCGCAATCGCCCGCCGGGGTGCTGGAGGCTGGAACAGCTATTTTGGACCAGGTGTTTTTCCTAGAGAGATCAATTATGACTTGCCTGAAGAAGATCAGTCCAAGGTAATTCAATCGATTGAATTCACTCTTAATGACCGGTTGGCTGTCTCAGCGATTAACGGAACTGGTTCAGGCCCCGGGGTGAATCTTGCAGTGACTGACATCGTCTACGATCAGAACGCGGGAAGCTTGACCCTGACTTGGCTCAATACGGGCGCCGCTTCCTACCTTGTTAAATATTCTACCATATGGTCCTAGTTTTGACTCAGATATTAAATATGTTTACAAAAATAGCAGAGAACGAAAATCCTGACGATGCTGATACAATTACAGTCACCTTCGATTTGGCCGCGGCAGGCATTATTGCCTCCGGCCGGCTCTTTGTGCGAGTCGAAGCCGAGTAGTGAACATCGTTGATGTTGCTTTCCCCCTAGCTTGGGGGCTGGCGCAAATTGCGTATCAGATTATCAGTTTAAGGTAGGACAAGCTTTACCAAGTGATTTGTTTCGGAGCGCCCCCGTGGCTTCTGTGACCTTTCTTGTGATCATCCCTAAAATAGTAATGATCAATCTCTCGACGTTCTTATCCTTGCGTTCATCTGCCTGGAGGAAGACTAGAAGTGGCGTGAGAAGAGCGGCTTCTGATGAGCTGTACGAGTTGCCGCCTGCTTGCGTCCCTCCGGCGCTGGAGGAAGGGAATTTATTACCCTAATTCATGACATAGAAAGAGCGAGGAGTTCGTAGATATCTGATCTGAATCCATGAAGATAATTTTTCGTCACGCGCCATTCATTCGTTTTATTTTTTCAATCTTCGTGGGGTTGTTGGGCCTTCTCAGTCTGCATGCGGAGGAGAACTGGCCACAGTTCCGCGGACCCACCGGACGTGGTCATTCGGATGCGAAGGATGTTCCGATGAACTGGAGTGCGGACTCAGTGGTCTGGAAAACCAAGCTCAAGGGGCAGGGGCAATCGTCGCCGGTAAATTGGGGTGACCGACTCTTTCTCACTAGTGCTTCAGAAGATGGGAAGGAGCGTTATGTGTTCTGCTTGGATCGAAAGAATGGAAAAATTCTCTGGAAGAAAACGATTCTTTGTAAATCTCCAGAGCATCCGCATAAGATGAATAGTTATGCGACTCCCACCTGTGCTACGAACGGAAAGCAGATCGTGGCCTTCTTCGGTCCGGCTGGCATTCACTGCTTTGATCTTGAGGGTGAAAAGAAATGGACGCGTGAACTTGGGGCTTTTCCCGGTCCTTGGGGAGTGGCGGCCTCTCCTATCATTCTCGGCGATCTCGTGATTCAAAATTGCGATGCGGAGGGCGCTTCTTCACTCGTCGCTCTCAGCCTTGAAAAGGGTGAGCCTGTTTGGCAAACAGAACGAGAAGAGAAGCCGCGGGGAGGGTGGAGCACCCCTATCGTGATCGAGAATGGCGACCGCAAGGAACTCGTCCTCAACGGAGAATTGGGCGTTCGGGGATATGATCCTAAGACAGGAAAAGAATTGTGGTTCTGTAAGTCCTTCAATGGACGGGGCTCGCCAGTTCCGGATTTTTTTAATGGCCTTCTTCATGTCGTGAGTGGCAAGCCAGGTGACACCTACGCCGTTAAGCCGGGCGGGAATGGTGATGTCACTCAGTCGCACATGGTTTGGCACACCAAACGAAAAGGCGGACGGGACCTCCCTTCCCCAGCGGTCGTTGATGGTTACGTGCTCGTTGTTTCGATGTCAGGGAGGGCCACTTGTTATGACGCCAAAACCGGCAAAGTGTATTGGGAAGAAAAACTGGGAGTGAAGGGCGAGTTTGCTTCAGCTCCTTTGGTCGTGAAAGGGCATGTTCTTTTACAGAATGTTTACGGAGGTGGCGTTCTCGTGGTCAAACCGGGTAAGAAGCTGGAGATCGTCTCCAATAACTCGCTAGGTGCTGAGGTGAGCCAAATTTTCCGTTCAACTTTGGCCCCGATCAAGGGGCAGGTTTTCTCGAGATCGTTATCAACGGTTTATTGCATTGGAGAGTGATTGCGCATTGTCCCTGGATTGGGGGCTGGTTATTTCGGTGGCTAAAGTGTTCATTACGTGAACTCGTTCATGACTTGGATCTCGAATCTCTTTAGAGCAGCTCTTTTTGTGGTATTTATGTCGGCGGGTACTGCATGTGCAAAGCAGCCCAATGTTCTTTTCCTTGCGGTGGATGACATGAATGACTGGATCGGATCTCTAGGTGCGACTCCGCGCGCCATCACGCCGAATCTTGATAAACTTGCGGCCCGTGGGGTGAACTTCTCGAATGCGCACACGCCGGGAGTTTATTGTGCGCCGGCGCGGGCGGCCATTTTTTCGGGGCAGTATGCTTCGACGACTGGGTGTTACCGATCGTCTGATTACTTCACCGATCATCCGGAGATCGAAGGGCTGCCGCTCAGTTTTTCAAAAGCGGGATACACCACCTTGGGAGTTGGAAAACTTTACCATCACATGCCGGGAAGTATCGATGTTCGGGGATGGGATGAATTTTATCTGCGGAAGCCATCGCAGCGCAAGGAAGGTTGGTCATTGGACAATTGGACCGAGGAAACGCCTTTTCCCGATCCTTTTCCCGCGAGTGTTTTCAATAAAGGAAAAGAGATCAAAGGGGGATTGTTTTTGGAATGGGCTGGATTGCCCAATGACAAGGAAGAAGAGATGGCAGACACCATTCGAGTGAATTGGGCGGTGGAGCAGTTGGGAAAGAAGCATGACAAGCCTTTCTTCCTGGCCTGTGGAATCTATGCGCCGCACTTCCCGAACTATTGTCCGCAGAAATACTTTGATCTCTATGAGCGCGATAAGATCGAGCTGCCGCCGATCAAGCTTGATGATCTGGAGGATTTACCGGAACGGATGAAGAGGGCGAAAACGGCCCGCTCCAAGATTCATAAGGAGCTTGAGGCCAAAGGAGCGGTCAAGGATGCGATTCATGGTTATCTCGCCTGCATGAGTTACGCCGATGCCATGATGGGGCGGGTGCTCAATGCCCTTGAGGAGAGTCCTTATGCCGATAACACCATCGTGGTGCTATGGAGTGACCACGGATATCACCACGGTGAGAAGTATGACTGGGGAAAGCACACTCTTTGGGAGCGGACATCCAATGTGCCCTTCATCTGGGCTGGTCCCGGTGTGAAGAAGGGCGTGGTTACCGATGTGACGGCGAGCTTGATCGATATGTATCCAACCTTTGTCGAGATGTGTGGCCTTCCCAGGCCTCACCAGAAACTCGAGGGAACTTCATTGGCATCGACCTTGGAGAAACCGGAGGTTGCCAAGGACCGGGATGTTTACCTGCCTTACATGGCTCCCGGTGAGTATGCCATCATCAACAAGGACTGGCGTTACATTACCTACGGAGGCGATGGGGAAGAGCTCTACGATCTGAAATCCGATCCCAACGAGTGGAATAACCTGGCCGAAAATCCCAAGTACGAGGACACCAAGATATTGCTCCGAAAGTCGGCGCCGAAGAAATTTTCTCCAGCGGCTCTCAAGCGGACGATTGGGAAAGATCTCATTATTGAGGGAGAGACGTTTCGTTGGCGCAAGGAGGGTGAAAAAGTTGCTCCCAAAAAGACGGCGCAGAACGGAAAGAAAAAGGGGAACAAAAGGAACGTTCTTTTGATCGTCTGCGATGATCTCAATACCCACGTTTCTCCGTCCGGATACGATCACATCAGAACCCCGACGCTTGCGAAATTTGCCTCGAACGCGATGACCTTCAACCGGGCTTTTTGCCAATATCCGGTGTGCGGTCCGTCGCGGGCTTCTTTTCTGAATGGACTCTACCCGCAGTCGAGTGGAGTGATTGATAACAAGGCTGACATTCGCCAAACCCGCCCTGGGACGCTTTCAATGCCGCAGTTTTTCAAGGAGAATGGTTATTGGACGGGCAGTGTGGGGAAAGTGTTTCACTCGCCTCGTCATGAACATGGCGAGATCGCCTGGAACGAATTTCACCGTTTTAATAACGACGAGCTTCCCGTGGTGGCAGAGGCCCGGAAGAAGTTTGAGGCTGAGAATGGCTCCGTGGAGTTGCCTAAGAATCGCAAGGCCTGGCGGACTCTTGAAAAGAAGGCCAAGTTGAAGCTCGATGCCCAGACTCCTCCCGGATATGGCCCGAGCGGATTGACCGAGGAACAACACAAGGACGGCAAGAATGCCCGCACGGTTGCGCGTTGGTTAAAGGAGAAGCCGAATGGGAAGAAGCCGTTCTTCATCACCTGTGGAATTCAAAAACCCCACGTTCCATTCCTGGCCCCTCAGAAGTACTTCGATCTCTATCCGCTCGATCAGATTGTCTATTCTCCGGATAAGCCTGACCTTTGGGATAGTATCCCCCGGGGAGCTATCAACGGTCGCTTTAAGGAGTTTGGCTTCGAACTCGGAAAGGAAGACGATGGACGACGTCGCAAATACATGCAGGCCTATCATGCCTGTATTAGCTTCGTGGACGCCCAGTTGAAGCTCGTCATGGACGCGCTCAAGGAAAGCGGGCAGTGGGAGAATACCATCGTCATTTTCACCTCGGACCACGGTTACCACCTCGGAGATCACTTCCTCTGGGGAAAGGTGACCCTTTTTGATATCGGGGCTAAGGTCCCCTTCATCGTTCATGCGCCGGGTCTGACGAAAGCGGGAACGCGGTCCGAGGCGATGGTGGAATTGATCGATATCTATCCCACGCTGGCGCAGCTTACTGGACTGACTCCTCCGGGGCACTTGCAGGGAGCCTCGCTGCGTCCGCTTCTCGATCATCCCGAGCGACTTGGAAAAAAGAATTATGCCTACAGTATTGTAACTCGAGGTAAAGAGATGGGTTATGCGTTACGGAATCAAAGATGGCGTTATGGCAAATGGCCCGATGGCGAAGAACTTTACAATTTAACGAATGATCCGGAGGAAAAGAATAATCTTGTGACAAAGCGCCACCTCGATTATTTTTATAGAAGGTAGCTCCTATTTCGGATAATTTTTCTACAGAAATGAGTAAATTTTCAATATGCCCACTTTTACCTAAAGTATATACATGAGGATGTTTGATGTCATCATCGTGGGTTCCGGTGCTGGGGGCGGCCAGATGGCTTACACACTTACGCTTGCAGGAATTAAATGTCTCATGTTGGAGGCAGGTCGTTCCTACGATGTTGCAAAAGAAACCCCGATGTTTCAAACGGGCAAAGACGCGCCCTTGGGCGGTTCTTCGACTCCGGACAAAAACTTCGGCTTCTTCGACGCCACCATCGATGGGGGCTGGCAGGTGCCTGATGAACCTTACACGCAGGCGAGTGACAAGCCCGAGGAACAATTTATGTGGTGGCGGGCTCGCATGATGGGGGGACGGACCAATCACTGGGGAAGGATTTCCCTGCGGAACGGACCTTACGATTTTAAACCCTACTCACGCGATGGCCTGGGGTTTGACTGGCCCATTTCCTACGATGATCTTGAGCCTTACTACACCAAGGTCGAGCGGCTCATCGGCGTTTATGGGACGAACGAGGGACGCCGCACGCGCCGACGACGAGAGGTCGTGCAATCGTGGTCGTTGCAGCGCCGAGATAACGCGATGCAGAAAGAAACTTGGTGTGCCAGTGCATTCCTTTCTTGAGCGTACCATAGACGAAGAGCCGGTGTCTCGCCCCCAAACTTCATCCTGATAATCCGAAGGCCCAGAAAATCGTCGAGGAATCAATGTCTTCCCGCGCGGCCTGTTTTTGGGCCACGGAATGCGGTCGGGGTTGTAGTATCCGGGCAAATTACCAAAGCACGACCGTCCATATTCCTCCTGCGGATGCGACCGGGAATCTCGATATCATCGCGGATGCGCACGTGCGAGAGGTGATCGTCGGGAAAGATGGCAAGGCCAAGGGAGTGCTCTTTATTGACAAGACCACTGGCAAGGAAGAGCGGGTCAAAGGAAAGGCCGTGGTGCTAGCGGCAAGTAGCGGCGAGACCGTTCGTATTCTTTTGAATTCGGCGAGCGGAAAGGGGATCTCGAATTCCAGCGGCCTCGTCGGGAAATATATCATGGACACAGTGGGTTCTGATATGTCTGGTCAGATTCCGGCCCTTGAGAATCTTCCGGCTCACAACGATGACGGCGCCGGAGGGTGTCACTTCTATTCACCGTGGTGGCTCTATAAAGAACAGAAGGCGGGGAAGATGGACTTTGCCCGTGGTTACCATGTTGAAATCAGCGGGACGCGGGGAATGCCGAAGGGAAATAATCCGGTGCCGGGCCATGTCTTACAGGGGCTTTATGGAACAGAGCTGAAGGAAGCGGCGAGGCGATACTATGGTTCCTTCATTCACATCGCCTGCCGTGGAGAGATGATTCCTAATGAAGGATCGTTCGCGGAGCTCGATCCGGAGGTGAAAGACAAGTGGGGCATTCCAGTGATGAAGTGGCACTGGAAGTGGAGTGATCACGAATGGAATATGGCGGTTCATGCCCAGAAAACCTTTGCTGAAATTTTCGAATCAGCCGGAGGCAAGGGTCTTTTTGATCCTAAACGTGATCCTAAAAAGACTCTTCTAAAAGGAGGCCAGGTTATCCATGAAGTGGGTGGAGCGATTATGGGGGCTGATTCGAAGAAGTCGGTTTGCAATCAGTGGAATCAGACCTGGGATATTAAGAATCTCCTTCTTTGCGATGGCGCTCCCTTTGCCTCAAATGCCGATAAGAATCCCACCGAAACGATCATGGCTCTAGCCTGGCGAGCCGCCGACCGTCTCATAGAACAAGCACGGAAAGGAAACCTTTAAAATGAATTCCCAAGATCAAGAAAACAGACTTCCTCGACGTCGGGTCCTGCAGTGGTTTGCCGCAGTGGCGGCGGCCGAGGGCATGGCTCTGCCATCTACTTTGGGGCAAGAGGCAAAACCTGCCGCGAACGGTTATGGTCAGGATCCGGTCATGGCCAAATCATATGAGAAGGGCGAAGCCTGGCCTTTGACGATGACGGAAACAGAAAAGAAGGCAACGGTTGCTTTGGCCGATATGATTTTCCCGGCAGACGATTTGGGGCCCGCCGCCAGCGAGGTGCGTGTGGCTGATTTTATCGACGAGTGGATCAGTGCTCCTTATCCTAGGCAGAAGGGTGACCGTGGTGCGATTGTGCCGGGCCTTAAGAAGCTGGATGAGGAGTGCCAAAACAATTTCGGAAAGAACTTTGCGGACCTTTCGGAAGAGGAAAAGAAAAAAGCCTGCGATATCATGGCGAAGGGGAATCACTTTTTCAACGTGTTTGTGAATCTAGCATCGGGTGCTTATTACAGTGATCCGCGTTGCTGGAAGGCTCTCGGATACGAAGGCAACGCACCCTATGGAGGTCCCTTCAAAGGGCCGCCCGAGGAAGTCTTAAAACAGGCTGGTGTGGAGCAGACAGTTGATTAGGGAATCCCGCAGATCGTTCAGTGGGATTCCGATCGTAGGTGAAATGCGGGAGGCGGGGGGTTTAAAGGGTATTGCGTCGGCGTCCGGCTTGGAAGGCTTCAGGTGATCGGCAAATCAAGGGCGGGGCAGGCTCAAGTTGGCTAGGACATGTTTGGAGCTTGCTATCTTTTTTTGGGCGACTCGCCTGCACTGGTAACCTTTTTTAGAAGTTGGATATTTTAAGAGACCTGATTGATTCGGTCGCAATGCCAAAAGTTTCCACAAATTTATTGTTTGGTCTAGACAAAGGGCGCTTGAAAAGCGTGCGCCATGTCGTGCTCGATATGGATGGGACGATCTATCTGGGAGGGCGTCTGTTTGCTGAAACTTTGCCATTTTTGGCGACCCTCAAGGAGTTGGGGATTGGGTGGGATTTTTTGACAAACAATAATTCGAAAAGCCGGGCTGATTACGTGGAATCCCTGGGTCAGATGGGCATTGTCGTAGAAGCGGAACAGGTGGTCATGTCAACTGATGCGTGTGTTGCCACTTTGCGTCGTGACTATCCGGAAGTGCGACGAATTTTTGTCCTAGGAACGTCAGGAATGAAAAAGGATTTAGAGGGTGCCGGATTTGAGGTGGTGTCGGAGGATGGGTGTGATGCGGTGGTGGTGGGATACGATACAAGCTTGAATTACGAGAGTCTTTGTCGGGCAGCCTACTGGATTGGACAGGGAAAGCCCTACCTAGCCACTCATCCGGACCTTGTGTGCCCGACCGAAATGAAAACCATTCTGCCAGACTGTGGGGCGATCTGCGCTTTGTTGGAGTCTGCGACGGGGAGAAAACCGGACCAGGTATCGGGTAAACCCAACCCGGCAATTCTTGAGGCGGTCATGAATCGGAGGGGTTTGACTGCGGGAGAGGTGGTGATGGTCGGAGATCGAATTTATACAGACATGCGTATGGCCCGGGAAGCGGGGGTTCTGGGAGCATTAACCTTGACGGGCGAAGCTACGCGGGACGAAGTTACAGCCCCGGCCTCTACTCCTGATTTGATCATCAATGACCTCGGCGAATTAGAGGCCTTGTTAAGATCCTCGCGATCAATACCTCTTTAATCATGGAACCATTTCTCTATCAAAGTATCGGCGGCGGGATTGTATTTCTCGTGGGGATAATTTTTGCGTGGCGGCAGGGATACTTGGGGTGGAGTGGACGGGGGTTATGGCATCTCCTACTGTGTCTTGGAGTCTACTTCCTCTTTTTGGGGATGACGGCATTTCTGCAGTTTGCGCCGATGGAAGAAGCTCCGGCTCAAGCATACAAGGGCGGGGCTGACCACGTCTTGGGCAGTGAGGGGAAGACTCGCGGGACGAGCTTGGATTATGGAATCATGATCGGATATTTCGCGATCATTCTCATCGTGGGGACTTGGTTTGGGCGCCGCCAAAAGACGACGAAAGATTTCTTCTTTGGAGGGCAGCGGTTCTCCGGCTGGCTCATTGGATTTAGCTTAGTAGCTACCACGGTAGGATCGTATAGCTTTGTGAAATACTCAAACAAGGGGTTTGGGTATGGGCTCTCGAGCAGCCAGTCCTACCTCAATGACTGGATTTGGTTGCCATTGTTATTATTCGGCTGGTTGCCGATTTTGTATTTTTCACGGGTGACTTCGATTCCGGAGTACTTTGGCCGACGGTTTAATTCAAAGGTCCGATTTTGGGCAACGATGTGTGTGCTAGTTTATTTGGTGGGTTACGTTGGGGTTAATCTTTTCACGATGGGCAAAGTGCTCAATGCCTTGTTGGGCTGGCCGATTCCGACAGCAGCACTCATTGTGGCGGTGATTTCAGCGACCTATGTGACGGCGGGTGGACAAACCAGCGTGATCATGACGGACCTCTTTCAGGGCGTTATGCTGCTCTTTACGGGTGGCTTGATTCTTTATTTGGGGATCGATTACCTTGGTGGATTTGGGGCTTTTTGGGAGAATTTACCAAGGGGGCACCGGACTGCTTTTCCAAATTTTAATGAAGACCCGGGGTTTCCAAGTGTGGGGATTTTCTGGCAAGACGGTATTGCTAACACTGCCATGTTTTATTTTCTCAATCAAGGGATGGTGATGCGGTTCTTAGCTGCAAATTCGCTACGGGAGTCGCGTAAAGCAGCCGTTGGAATGGTCGTGATTTTAATGGTGGTGGCAGCATGTGTTGTGGGTGGCGGTGGTTGGATTGCGCGTGCCATGGTGAACCACGGAGACTTACCAAATACCGTGGAAGCGGGTCAGGCATTCTACGTCGCGACAGAATTGCTGAGTAGTCCCGGAGTTTTCGGGTTAGTTTTGGCGGCTTTGACGGCAGCGTTGATGTCGACCGTCGATACTTTGATAACGGCAGTGGCAGCAGTGGTTGTGAACGACGTTTACAAGCCCTACATCCGCCCTCAGGCCACCGAAGCACAGATGATGAGAGCAGCCCGGGTAACGTCGGTGTCGGTGACGGTTTTTGGGGTTGTTCTTGTGCCTCTCTTCATGATGTTTGATTCTATTTATGAAGCACATGGCGCATTTACGGCTGCAGTGACTCCTCCCCTAGTGGTGGCATTGTTGATGAGTGTGTTTTGGCGGCGCTTTACCGCCACCGCAGCGTTGTGGACGATTGTCGGAGGCCTCATTGCCATTGGGATCTCGTTGTTTGTGCCGGAGGTGATCAAACCTTTTGCGCAGGGAGTGCCCATGAAGGATGCGGGAGATGGGATCTTTGACGGCATGAAGCAGTTCAAGTACATGCGGGCGTGCTATGGGCTGGTGGTCTGTTCGGCCATCGGGGTGGTAGTGACGCTATT
Organism: Akkermansiaceae bacterium; assembly: GCA_905181965.1. Taxonomy (GTDB): domain Bacteria; phylum Verrucomicrobiota; class Verrucomicrobiia; order Verrucomicrobiales; family Akkermansiaceae; genus SW10. The sequence goes on along the minus strand of CAJIZY010000002.1, from coordinate 153,535 downwards.
GACAAAGCCAGAGACTGAGGAGCGGCAAAAAGGCCTGGTGTGGGGAACGATTGCGGATGCTATCAAACGTTACAAAGGATCGGCCGGATCCGAACATGAGGTCGTTGAGGCCATGGCGAAGGTGGAGCGCCTTGAAGAGGAACCGGAATTGTGTGGAGAGGCAAGGTTGGCTGGGGTCACCATTTCACGAGCCTTGGCAGACGACTTGGGCGCAGCCTGTGGTGATCTTGTTTATGTCAGCGATACTCGTAAGTGGTTGGGTGGACTCCGATCGAGTCACGCGGTAGTGATCGCGGTATCTGAGGGCGAAGGAGAGCCCATGATCACTCTGGGGGCCGAGACCTATGAGACAGTCGTGGTGTCGAAACGAGCGGAGAAAGCCGTGCTGGTCAGGCGCTTGTATTAGGCAAGCAGAGTCAAAGAAAGAACGGGCCCCCAAAGGGTTTCATAGGAAATGAATGGGAGAAATTTGGGGCGTGCGTTGCTCTACTTAAGTGCTTTTGCGTTGGGCGGGACCCAGCCGTCCTTGTCGCGCTTGCGTTTGATGACCCAGGCTTTTTGGGCTTCGGTTTTTTGGGCTTTAGTGGGGCCGCTGAGGGGCCATTTGGCATCAACTTGGTGAGCGTCTTTGAAAATATCTCCGGCTTTCTTGACGAGATCGTGGCGTGATTTGGCGAGGTTGTTTTTTTCGCCGGCGTCTTTGGCGAGGTTGTAAATTTCGATGGGCTTGTTGATGCCGTTTCGGACTGCTTTCCACGAAGGGTTTTCGCCCCAGCGAGCAGCTTGCACGACGGCCCCTTTATGGAGTTCCCAGTAAAAGTAATCGCGTTTTGGTGCTTCGCCTCCTTTGAGATAGGAAAGGAGCGAGTGGCCGTCGGTTTGGTATCCCTCGGGCGGTGTGGCTCCGCTCATTTCGACGAAGGTGGGCATGAGATCCCAGAGGGCCCAGGGTGATTCGTCGACACGGCCGGCGGGAACGGTTCCGGGCCACCAGGCGAATCCGGCTTGCCGAAGAGCCCCTTCGTACATGCCGCGCTTATATCCGCGAAGGCCATTTGCGTCCTGCTTGAAGAGCTTGCCGATTTCGGAGGAAGGATTGAACGACGAGCCGTTATCGCCGGTGAAAACGATGAGGGTATTTTTAGCAATGCCGAGATCGCGGAGGGTGTCTACGAGTTCGCCGATATCGGAGTCGACGCGGGTGACTTGGGCCGCGTAGGATTTTTGTTTCATGGTCCACGGTTTGTCCTTGTAGATGCCAAGGTCATCGATTTCATGGGCTCCGTGGGGGAGGGTGATGGCGTAAAACATCATGAAGGGATCTTTGGCATTTCCTTTCACCCACTTGATCATTTCATTCTGAATCAATTCTTGGGCGTAGGTTTTTCCAACTCCTTTGCCGGTGTTTCCGGGGAGGCGCACCGGCGCATCATTATCGTAAAGGTAAGTGGGGAAGTAGGAATGAGCGTGCCGTTGGCAGTTGTAGCCGAAGAATCGGTCGATGCCTTGCTTGTGCGGACTTCCGCTAGTGTCAAAGAATCCCATGCCCCATTTCCCAAAGGTCGAGGTGGCATATCCAGCAGCCCTGGCGACTTCACCGATGGTGACGGTTTCGGCAGGGATGGGCCATTGTCCTTCGGGAGCCATTTCGCGGTTGCCACGGACGGGGCATTTCCCGGAGTGAAGTCCGGTGAAGAAAACGGAGCGACAAGGGGCGCAAACGCTCGTGCCGCAGTAGGCCTGCATGTAGCGGGTGCCTTCCTTGGCGAGTTGGTCAATGCGAGGAGTTTTGATTAACTCCTGACCGTAAACGCCGAGATCCCCCTGTGCGATATCATCGGAGAGGATGAAGATGAAATTGGGCTTTTTCTCGTCAGCTACAGCTAGAGGCAAGGTGACGTTGAATAGGAAGAGGGCTGGTGTAAGCTTTGTAAGGAAGGAGAGAGGTTTCATCAGGTGGCTTCCCCTCAAGTGTCCAAATTTGAGTGAAGACTGCAAGGAGGGGATTCTGGAAGAATGGGTCGGCGAAAGCGCTGAGTTTTGCTAATCTCTGAAGGAGTGAAAGCTTGAGGCTTTCGTTAGTTGAGTTCCACTTTGAGGCGGAAGAAGAGTTTGTCTTCTGAATTGAGATATTCGGAATCACTCAGGAAAGTCAGGCTGGCGGTGCCGTCTCCATTGTCGATTCTTGAGACTTCGGGAAGGTCGCCGGAGGCATCGATCCAGACTGAGAGGTCTTTGGAACTCTGGAGGTTGATGGTGAGGTCACTGGCCGCAAGATTGATGGGGATGGTGATTTGGACGGAAGTGCCGATGACTGAGACTTCGAAGGGACTAGGTTGAGACTGGGTTGGAGAGGTTCTAAAAGCGTATTCGAGGAGATTGGAAAGGCCGTCGCGGTCGGGATCGGCGTTGGGGTCTCCAGTGAAGCCGGAGGGTTCTGGTTCGCCGGGTGTTCCTCCAACAAAGGAGCCTTGTTTCCAGTTAGCAGAAAGGTCGTGGTCGGGAGAATTGATGGGCTCGATAAGGACGAGGCTAAAGCCGCCGCCATCGGGTCCGGTGGGCCATGGAAGTTCGTTGTCGTAGGTGAATTCTTGGATTGAGCTATTGCTTGCGTCTTCCAGCTTCATGCGATCGCTTCCGTTGTTGAGGCGGGACCCATTTTGGAAGATTCCCGCGATGGGCTTCCCGGGGCCGTGAATTGCTTCGAAGGCGTTCTCATCAAGGATGACTAGAATTCGGGCTTCCGGGGCAAGCTTGGTGCCAGCGGGGAAGGTGAAATCAATTCCTTCAGTGAATTTAACCCCGCCGAGTTCGAGAGTTTTGGTGTCACTGATGTTCATCAGCTCGACATACTCGGCATCGCCGTTGGGGCTGGCCGGATGGTACATAATCTCGCTGATGACGAGGTAGAGCTGAGCGTCGGAAGGGTTGCCCGTATAGGTCGTGGTCGAGATGAGGTTGGCTTGGGCGTCGAGAGTGAGGATTTCACTAAAGTTCGAGAGGTGTCCCGAGTAGGGCGAGGCGGTAAGGAGTTCCTCTTCTCCGGTTGGGGATGTGGCCCGGTTGATGAAGTCCTTGCTGCTAGGGGTGACATAAAGGTCTCCGTTTCGTTCGATAACAGTGCCGGCTTTAAAAGTGAACCTCACTCCTCCTTCAAGAGTCCAGTTCGAGATGTCGATTTCGGTGTTTTCGTTGTTGTGGATTCGGATGAATTCTTCTTCTTGGTTTCCGCTGGCAGGATTGGTTTCCACCTCCGCGATGGTAAGGCTGGGGCTCCTGGTCTGGCTGGAGGGAATGAGCGAATTGTAGTTATTGAAAAGAACATTTCGGCGACCGTTGAGATAGCTGTTGAGAGAATTTACATTACTGCTCAAAGGTGGAGAAGCGGGGCCAATGATGTCTTGGGCGAGTTGTTCAAGGATGCGATCGTTTGAAGGGGTTGAGGAAGGCTGAAGGACCTCGTCCATTAGGGTGCGCAGGCGGCGCAGGTAGATGCGTTGGGTAACTGGTTCTTCGAAAATGACATCATAAAGGATATTCCATTGGTTGGCGTTCTGCTTCTTGTGCTCTTCATCACCGAAGAAAGGATGAGGGAGAAAGGTTCCGCCATCTCCGCGGACGCCGAAGGTATAGTCCTTGTCCCAGGGGAGAAGGCGCCAGCGTTCGTCACCGCGAGTATCGAGATACATATAGAAATTTTTACGAAGGTCGTCGGCATCTTGAATTATGGAACGCGCAGCGAGATAATTGATGACCTGGGGGAGGTCGAGGTTATCGATGATCCACTTACGTCTCTGTGTCGGGGTAGGAAGATTAAGTCCGGCCACAAGATCCACAGCGGAATCGATATTACCTTTGTCGCCTGTTTTCTTTTCGATACCGGTGATGGTGTCGAAGAATACGGGGTTAAGATTACTGCGTTGAACGAACTTATAAAGGTCGCCTTCCTCGTCGTAACCATAGCGGTCAAGATAGTCTCCATCCGCTTGCTCAATCGCGATACCGACGCGATCATTGGCCCCATTGACGCGGAGTTGCCAGAGGTAGGAGAGACTCGATTCATTGCCGGCGAGGCGGTGGGTATCGAAAGCGAGGGTTTGGCGAACGTAGGTGCTATCTGCTCCGCGACCATTGATGTTGATCTCCCCAACTGCGGGCATCTCTTCGTTGATGTAGAATGAATCGCCGCGGTTGAAATCAAACTTTTGGGACTGAGATCCGTTGGTGGCTTGTCCGCGCTGGCGGACGAAGATGTTGTCATAAAAGCGATCTTGGAAGTAGACCGAGGCCCGGGTTCCACCGCGGGTGTTTCCGGCCGATCGATTTTGGCTGAACCACTGGAGGAGTGGGAGGCCCGAGGATACGGAAGGGTCGCTAGTTATGGTGCCAAAGTATTGTGCAGATTGATTGTTGCCTGTTTGATCGAGGAACAAAGGGGCTCGGGAAGAGCTTTCCGATACGTCGTTGGCGGTGATAAACCATCGCACCATGTCTTCCTGACCATAGGCGGATGAGGGGATGGTGGCGGTGTAAATGGAATCACCTGCGAAGGTGTCATTTCCGGCTCCGTTATCGAGCATGGCGATGGTGGTCGAGGATCCGTATTGAACGCGGTAGGTGAGGTCGACATCCCCAGTCGTAATCAGCCTGGGCGAGACGGAGGCGGTTACGATGATGTTCTCGTTTTCGGCCGGTTGTTCTGGAGTATGTGAAACGTTGATGATTTCAGGGCCAGGGTTGGCAGAGCCACTGAGGTTTTCCGAACCCGGGGTGGGTGATGCGAGATACCCGGAAAGAAGTGGGCCAGTGGGAGGGGCGGTGGCGGTGAGTTCAGCGTCTATGAGAAGGTCACTGCTGCCGGCGCTGCGGTTTAGGCTATGGAGGGCCAAAACATTGATCCCATTTTGGAGATCGGTGATGAAAGAGGAGATATCGATCTCGTCAATATTGGCATTTTCGTTGGCGTTGGCGGTAGCCCTGCTCTCCCAAGTTGGGCTATTGGGAGCATTACGAGAAGTGATAGGCTTACCATTAAGGTAGGCGACATAACCGTCGTCATAGCGCGCGCGGAAAGTGAGGGTGCTGATTTGAGTAGTGTCTTCGATCTCGAAAGGAATACGGACATAAGCGGTGGTGCCGTTCCCGGAGAGTTGGCTGCCAATATTGATATCGATGAAGGGAAAATAATCCCTGCTATTATCAAAACCGACGCCTGTTCCGGTTTCGGGGTGAATCCAATCTTGGGTGTCAAAAACGGGGAAGGTCCATGAGAGTCCAAGGGTTCCGTCTTGTGGAATGAGAACTGAGGCGTTTGAGTTTTCGAGGAGGTCGGTTGATTCGCTGCCTTCAGCGAACGTACCGTAGGAGACATCTCCGAATTGGGAGGGGAATTGGGGAGAATATTCGCTTTTGATAGTGGTGCCGTTTGGCCCCACGAGCGCTAAGTATTCGCCGCCGGTTGTGAGCTTGAAGTTGGTGTGGAGAAATCCATCGGGATCGACATAGTTATCGGTGTTTCGGCCGGAGGCAAAGATGATCAGGTAGGAATTTTGGGTCAGGGATGTGCCGGCAGGAAATTCCCATTTGTTGAGATTGTTTGTGGAATCGGTGAGTGACCAATCGGAGAGGTCGACTGGTCCGGGGCCGGCATTGTAAAGCTCGATCCAGTCAGAGGATTCGCCGTTGCCATCATTGAGGGTGTCGCCGTTGCTGGCCATGAATTCGTTGATGCGAAGGCCAGAATTTGGAATGGCGTTTCCGACAAGGGCGTTGAGATTCACAATCGTAATGGGATTGATAGCATCATTGCTGGTGATGCGAAGTTGGGCGGAGGAAGCGCCTTCGCCACCAGCAGGGTCGAATTGAAGGGTGACAGTATCGCTGCCAAGGGGGGCGATCGAGGCAGGTGCGGAGATGATTTTGAAGTTGTCGGCGTTACTCCCGGTAAGTTCGGTCCCTGAGATGCTGAGGCTTTGTCCTCCACCAAGATTGTTGATCGTAACTGAATCGGTTTCCGGGCCGGCACCGATCTCGAAGTTGCCGAGGTCAAAGAAGCTCGGGGCCGAAATACGGGGGTCGTGAATGAAACCACTCAAAGCAACCGAGGGTGATGGTTGAGTGGCGTCGTTTGTTTCGAAGTCCAGTGAGGCATTCACGGCGCCGGTGATCCCGGTGGGGTTAAAGGAAAACTGAATCACTCCGCTGCTGGAAGGGATAATGCTTCCCGGTAAAGAGAGGACCAAAAATGACAAGGAATTTGGGCCACCGAATGAAAGCTTGGATAGAGTGAGGTTTTGAGTGGCACCGAGATTGGAAACTTCTAGGTTGAAGGTCTGGATCGAGCCATCGAGGTCGAGATTGAACGAGTTGTCGACTTGCAAGAGTGGGTCAGTAGGAGGAACGGTGTCTTCGAAAGCAATCTCACCGAGCCCCACGCGGTCTCCCCCCGGAGTGCCACCTTGTCCGTTTCGCCAGTTGTCGGTGAAGGTCAGTTCCACATAGCGGGCGGTGACGTTTTGACTGAACGAATTTGAGTCGCGGGTGGTGGCGCTGAAGGCAGCCTGAAAAGAAGGGGAGTAGGTGATTGAGTTTCTGAAGCCTCCGGTGCCTTCTGTGCTCGTGGCGAAACGGAGGCTGAATTCACGTCCGCCATTTGTGTTGGAATTGGCATACCCCCAGGTGCTGATTTCGCTGAGACCTCGGTCGGCGCCAAGATCGATGATGAGAACGGGGTCGGCCACTCCATTGGCGAAGTAGTCGCCTCCCCCATTGGGGGCATTGGTGACCCAGGTGCTGGTAGAACCTCCCCCTATGCTATTGTGGGGTTCTGTGGCTTCAAATCCCGAACCAGGTCCCTGGATCAGGTTGTTGACCAAATAAAGGTCACTGCCGGAGGTGGAACTCGAGATTGAGGAAATCGGGTGGAAATCAGCGGCGGAAAGTCCAAGTGAAAGAAAAACGAGAAGAATCGAAGTGCGGAAAAGCTTCATAGATTGAAGGTGCGATCTTGTTAAAGGTGGACGGAATTGGTGTGCTTGCAAGAAAGCCCCGACCGGATGTCTGATCTGATCAGGGCTGACAGAGGAAAATATGTTTTGTCAGTTAGGGCTACACGATGCGGTAGAGAACATTTTTTTCACCTCCTCAGCGGAAATCCCCCTCTTCCTGAGGGAGGCGATGGCTTGGGCGTCGTTTCTTTTGGCAAGTCGTTCACCTGATTGATCAGTCACGAGTTCATGATGGAGATACTTCGGTTCTGGAAGCCCCAAAAGGCTTTGTAAAATCCGATGGACGTGAGTGGAGGGAAGAAGGTCTTCACCCCGCGTGACATGGGTGATTTCTTGGGCTGCGTCATCGACTACGACAGCAAGATGGTAGGAGGTTCCGATATCCTTGCGTGCTAAGATGACGTCCCCAAGAAGTTCAGGGACGATTTTGATGTCTCCGTGAATCTTGTCTTGGAAGCTGAGTGGACCGATCAATGAGGCAGCTTTTTTTGAGTCAAGCCGCCAGGCGGGGTCGCGGTCGCGAGGAGCGTTTTTAAGCCCGCGACACGTCCCTGGGTAAAGAGGCCCTTCGGGACCTTGTGGAGCTTGAGCCAGATGGGCCAATTCTTCTTCGACCTCCCGTCGTGTGCAGTAGCAGGGATAAACGACGCTCAATTCCTTAAGCTGTTCCAAAGCCTTCTCATAGTGTTTTAATCGGTCCTTTTGTCTCCATGGTTCTCCGTCCCAAGATAAGCCGAGCCATTCTAGATCTTTAAGGATCTCGTCGTAGTATTCCGGGCGCACGCGGGTGTGATCGATGTCCTCGAAGCGGACCAAAAAACGGGACTCTTCCTTATTTGCAAGATCATAAGCCACCTTCGCCGCGTAGGCATGGCCGAGGTGGAGTTTTCCAGTTGGACTGGGGGCAAAGCGGGTGGTGATCATCGTATCGCTAAAAAAGTAATAGCCCGATTAGGGGGTGGCGTCTACCTAACGAGCGGAAGTGAAGAAAAAGGTGCGTATTTTCGGCGTAGGTTTCACAATTTCCCAACAGGGTTTCGCACAGGTTAAGATCTTTGTGATGAACTTGAAAAGGAATACTAGCCTCTTGATCCCGCTCCTGCTCTGCTGGAGACATGAGCGAGGAAATTTCTATGCGCCCGATTGGTTGGGTCGAGAGTTGTTTCGGTGAGAAGTTTGGCACGCCTCGGCAGAGCGGGATTGTTCCTGAGGCGCGTGGACGCGTTGTATTTTCCGACGAGGTTCCCTCGGACGCGAGTCGAGGGCTTGAAGAGTTTAGCCATATCTGGATTGTCTTTCTTTTTGATCAAGTAAAAGAAGATGAGGTTCGCTGGTTCGTCCGACCTCCGAGACTAGGTGGCAATCACAAGAAGGGAGTCCTTGCCACCCGTTCACCTTTTCGGCCCAATCGAATTGGGCTTTCTTTAGTCGCTCTGGAATCAGTCTCCAAAGGGGCCTTGGAGGTAAGTGGGTTGGATCTCGTCGAAGGCACCCCAGTGCTCGATATTAAGCCTTATTTGCCTTATGCTGAATCCTTACGCGAGGCTGAAGGAGGATTTGCCAAAGAGGCTCCCGAGCCGCTTGCGGTCGAGTTTTGTGATGAGGCGAAAGTGGGACTTAGTGAAGAGACGATGGCCTTAATTACGAGGGTTTTGGCGATTGATCCGAGGCCAGCTTTTCATAATGACGAGGAACGAATTTACGGATGCCAACTGGCAGGAGTAAATGTCAAATGGCAGGTGAAAGGCGGTCGGGTTTTGGTCCTTTCGCAAGAGAGTCTTTCCAGTAGCCAAAACATCGTTTAATGAGAACTATGGAATATGACTTCGAGAGCGAGCAGCCGATCGACTTTCAAAGCGACCTTTTTTTTATGAGTCAGGCTTTGCGAGAGGCAAGTAGGGCTTATGAGGTTGGCGAGGTTCCAATTGGAGCAGTTGTCGTTCGTGATGGTGAAGTTATTGCAAGAGCGTGGAACCAGGTCGAGACGCTCAAGGATGCCACTGCTCATGCCGAGATGTTGGCCCTGACTTCTGCGCAAACAGCCTATGGTGATTGGCGGCTTGAGGGGGCGACTTTATACGTGACCAAGGAGCCTTGTCCGATGTGTGCCGGAGCAATTGTTCATTGTCGACCGGATCGTGTCGTTTATGGGGCAATGGATCCAAAGGGAGGAGCCGCTGGGGGTTGGATTAATTTACTCCAAAGCAATCCACCTTTGAATCACCACTGTGAGATCACAATGGGAGTCATGGAGGAAGAGTGTGTTGCGATGTTGAAGAGTTTTTTTAGGGAAGCGCGCGAAAAAAAGGCCCGGCTCAAGGATGAGCGCGGGCCTGAAAAATAAAGGGTGGCCTATTCGCGGTTGCCGAAAGGAATCTCTCCTTCCTTGGTGAAACCATTTAAGAGGCCGCCGAATACTCCACCTGATTTTAATTTGAGGTCCTTACGATATTGATCCATTTGGTTGTCGTTGAGAACCGGACGCATCGCCTCAACTTTAGCGTCGATCCGTGCGTCCATTTTTGCCTGTGCCTGTGCCATCATGGCCCGAGGGTCCTGCTCAATCTCTCCGCTTTCGATATCGTCGGTGCTGGGAATCATCGCCGTAGCAATTCCCAAGGTATCAGAGTCCAATTCTATTCCAAATCCCTCGGTGATCATCGAAACAAGGCCTGTCGCTGGAGTTTCATTTCCAACCGAAGTTTCGGCATTCTTGTAAAGAATGTCATAGGCCGCATCTTTTTGTTCTTGGGAGAGATCAAGGTTGCTCAATTTAGCGAGTTCCTTGAGTGCCTGTGCTTCGACTTTGTTAGCGATCTCACGTTTCTTAACGCCTTCAAGCTCTTCCTGCTGTTCCGGGGTGAGGATTTCGGCAAGTGCTTCATCGATTACGTCTGTGTTAAATAATTCACTCATATTGGATGGATCGAAATCTCCTTCCATCATTTCACCAAAGCGATTCATTCTATCTGCAGCGGCCTTTTTGAGGCTCGCTTCCTGTTCTGGAGTGAGATTCAGTTGGGCGACGAGTTTGGAAATACGGGCATCAAGCTTGGCTTGTTGGCGATTTTTGAACATTTGCTGCATTCGGCTACCCATATCGCTGCTGTCATCTTCAAAATCAAAAGGGATGGCGTCGATGGGTGGGGTAACTTCTTCTGGGGTGACGATGGAGCGTTTGCTGGCTTCGCGTTTCTCATTCTCGGAAGTTGTAATCTGGCTTTTTGAAGGGGTCTTCTTTTCTTCGACTGCGGGCTTAGCAGTGTTTGCGGTATCTGCCTTTGGGTCGGCCTTGGCAAGCCAGGCGATGGAAGCGCCAATTGCGATACAGCTTGCGGCGAGGAGGATATTAAATTTCATAACGTTAGGATTTGTTTCTTCATACAAGCCTTATGAGCTTGGCGTTGATTTGGTTACAACTGGTGTGATTAATTCTCAGAAGTAATATTACAACGTCAGGAGAAAGTGAATTTGTTCTAATTCCTTGTAGAGACCGTCTGGGGAGAACTCCGTGATCAGTCGCCGATTAGTCCCGAGCTGATGAGAGTCATTTCCCAGTGCCCGGAAGGTAGCGGTAATAGACCTCAAGCATCAAGGTGGCGAGGGCGGTGTTATAAACGGTCCCAGCCGAATGCTTGTTGCCTGGAGGGTTGGGCCACGAGCCATCCTCATTTTGATTCGTAACCATTTGGTCGCGGAACATCTTGTTATAGCTTTTCCAAAAGGCACCACCTTCGTTGATGGCTGTCTGTGAAACATAGTAATGTTCGTAAAAGTTGGCATTCTTTTTAAAGTTAAAGCGGGAGTTTTTTGCGATGTGGCCAATCCCCTGACGGGCATCAAAATCCCTTCGTCCATGGTGTTGTTGGAGGCAAAGCACTCCTGCCCCTGTTAAGGGTAAATTCCCCTCATCCTTTCGGTTAGGATCGTATCCAATTCCCCCGCTAGGTAATTGGGCGTCGATCAGGGACTGAAGGCCACGGCTGACGGTATCCTCGAGCTTTGGCAATTTTAATCTAATCGATTTTGCTGCTTTTAGCGCCTGCAGGTGCCAAGCCGTGATTGAGGTGTCATAACGTCCGCCGCCGCCATAACGGTAATCCCAGCTCCCCACGGTATTTTGAGAATCGATGATCCATTGAACTGCTTCTTGCACGACTTTTTTAAGATTAGGAACTTGATACCCAAAGGATCGGCTGAAGAGGTAGCTTTCGCATAGGGCATAAGTGGCGATGGCGTGTTCGTAACACCATGGGCCTTTCCGATCGTCAAAAATCCGACCTCTATTTTTCATGGCGCGATCGATGAGGTAGACGATGGCATTAAAAACAACTTCCCCAAATTCCTCGGATACCGGAGTCTCACAATGGCCAAGGTAGGCCAAGAGGGCTAAGCCGGTGATTCCACAGCGATGTTCTTCGCCCCAAAAACCCTCTTTGTGTTGTTTTTTTTTCAGGTAGCGAAGTGCGTTGATGACTGCGGTTTCACATTGTGGTGAACCGCCGGTGGTTGCCAGACGGGCAAGACGGTCATCAGTGTTACAACGTTTGCCCGCTCCCCCAGGAACAGTTCCAAAATCTCCTCCGCCAAACCCTTTTTCGGTGTCATTACCAAAGCCCTCGTCGATCCCAAAGCTTTGATCGAGAGTGGGCTCTACCATCGTGGGCGCCGCAATGGGAGAGATCGTAATGGCAGAGATGATTTTCGAGGGTACCCCTCCGCCCGGTGGGGTTGGGCGGCGCGCAATTTGAATCTGCGCTTTTTTTTGCGAAGCATCGTCATCGATTTCATCCGAAGGTGGTGCGATATAGGTCACTTGTTGGGGGATTTCCTTTTCGAGGATACTGAGGTTGACGAGGTAAAGAAGGATCCCAATCAAGAACATTAAAAGCAGGGCAATAATGACACTACTAATCGAGGTCACACGACGTTGTGCCGCAATCCAAGCGAGCACTTCTTTCGATGACTTGACGTGACGATCCATTAGTTATGGGAGAGTCTGCCGTAAATTGAGGGGGCTTCCAAAGGCCTTTTTCGAGGCGAGCCTTCTTCAGCTTTTGGCTGCCGATAAATATAAGGCGTTTCTCTAATTTCCAGGGAATGGATCCGCGTTGAAGCGGATTTCGACTTCGTCTATCGGAGTTAGGAGAGGAGTCACTGCGCGCTCGGGAACAAAGCGGACCATGCTCATCGCAATCGCGCTGCTTGCTGTCAGGAAAATGAGGCTAGAAAGAAAGGCTGAGCCCCGACGGCCACCGCTAGAAAGAAAGATGATGCGTTCTCGGAGAGGAACATGACCAGCCATCGCAAGAGAGAGAGGAGGAGCGGAGGCGGACTGGGCAACGTCGCAAAGTGCGTTGGCGTAGATATTAGGGTCGGTTCCTTTCTCAACTAAGTGGGCATCACAAGCGTATTCGCATTGTGATAGGAAAGTGCGACGCAACCACCAGACTGATGGGTTGAACCAGTGGAGAACACAGACAATGTGTGCGAGTGTGGCCATCCAAAGGTCGCGACGTTGGACATGTCCGAGTTCGTGAAGAAGTGCCATCCTGAGGGTTTGCGGTGACCAGTCGGTCGAGCTTTCTGGAAGGTAAATACGTGGGCGAATCAACCCCGAAACAACTGGCGATGTGAGGCGAGGATGAATACGCAAATCGACACGCCTTGAGATCGCAAGTTCGCATAAGGTTTCTTGAAACGCAGGAAGATCATTGGCGAGTCTTGATTCGCGATTCCAGCGTTGCATCGAAAGAACATCGATGAGCCCACGTAATCCGAAAAATAAAAACCCTAAGGTCCAAATGGATGGGAGGATCGAGGGACTTAGCGAGGTCGATGTGCCAAGGCTTCCTTCAACGGAAACCGAGTATTTGGGGAGAAAGTTGAGGAGCGGAAGAATAAGGAGCAGCGCGAGGATAGCCACGGTGACCCGAGGATCAGTGGCAGGGTTCCGGCGCACGAAAACCCACATCGCGAAGGCCGCGAGGAGAGAGAAGACGAGCGAAGGAATAATCATGGCCTAGGGCTACTTGATGAGTTTTCGAATCTCGGCGATTTCTTTTTCGCTTAACTGTTGGTCGCTCGGATCGAGGAGGGCCGCGACAAGGTTTTCTGGTCTTCCTTTGAAGAAAGTACCGAGGAGGTTTTTGAGGGCGGTACGTTTCGCTTTATTTTCGTTAATGACGGGACTGTAAAGATAGCGGCGCCCTTCCTTGGAGTGTTTGACCATATCTTTATTCTCGAGTGTCGCTAAGAGAGCTCGGACGGCAGAGTAAGAGGGAGGGTCGGGTAATTCATCTTGCACATCTTGCGCGGTAGCTTCTCCCAGACGGTATAAGATATCAAGAAGCTGTCGCTCACGGCGTGAGAGTTCACCTTTTTCCAAACGGTTCATGGGTGGACATTAATGTGTGCTAAAAAAACCGCAACATAAATGTTGGAAAATCAGCATTGATGTTCTTGTGTTGATGACAGTTGAATTTGGTGGCGTGAGAAGTTACTCACGGGAGTGATCTCGCTTGGTGGTGGAAATTCGTTTGGTGAAGAGATGCGGATGGTTTTCTCAGAGACTGGTCTGCTCTCAAAGTCTCCTGACTTTGAATATCGTGCGGAGCAGCAGCAAATGGCTGGCGAGGTTGCCGAAGCGCTTGAGGGTGAGCGCTCCTTGGTGGTCGAAGCAGGAACCGGAGTCGGCAAGTCGTTGGCCTATTTGATCCCGGCGGTGGAGTATGCCATTCGCGAGGGAAAAAAGGCAGTCATTTCAACTCACACTATCAATCTACAAGAACAACTAATCGGGAAAGATTTGCCAATAGTGCGTAAACTTTTGGCGGAGCCTTTTGAAGCAGCTCTTTTAAAAGGTCGGGGGAATTATCTTTGCCCGATGAGGTTGCGCCGGGCCATGGATAATGGTGGTGATCTTTTCACTTCGAGCGAGCAAGAGGAACTCATGGAGATTTGGAAATGGGCGGAGTCGACCCGTGATGGAACCAAGAGTGATCTGGATTTCGAACCATCGCTCAAAGTGTGGTTACAGGTTTGTAGTGAATCGCACATTTGCACTCAGCGGACATGCGGACCACGCGGGAATTGTTTTTTTCAAGAGGCCCGCAAGTTTGCTCAAAGCGCCCGCGTTCTTGTCGTAAATCACAGCTTGTTTTTTTCACTCCTCAACCCTGAGGAAGAGATGTTGGAAAACGAATCGGGATTCTTGGTTCCTAATGATTTCGTGATTTTCGATGAAGCTCATACTTTGGAAGCGGTAGCGGCAAAATCTCTTGGCCTGCGGTTGAGCCAAGCAGGATTACGATTTGATTTACAGCGGCTCTATCATCCGAAAACGGGGAAAGGTTTGCTGAAATATGCGCAAGCTTCCGAGGCGATGGATTGTGCTAAAAATGTCCTCGATGAAGCGGATGAGTTTTTTGAAAATATCGGGGCCGCGGTTACCTTTGGGGACTGGGGGAGGGAGTGTCGTGTAAGGCAACCAGAGTTGGTGGAGAATACCTTGGCAGGTCCACTCCGGGAATGTTGGACTGCGATTGAAGAGGTTGCAGAGGGGACGGAGGACGATACGCGCAAAGGCGAGTTGATGGAAGGCGCGCGTCGGCTTCGTGAGATGCACGGCGGCTTGAAAATGTTCCTCGACCAGGAAGATGGTGGCAGCGTTTATTGGGTGGAAAAGTCCGGTTACGAGGGGACTTCGTTTACCTTGAATGCTGCGCCGGTAAATGTGGCGGATCGTTTGCGCCCGCTTTTGTTTGGTCCGGATAAGACCTGTATCACTACAAGCGCAACTCTGGGGACGGGCGATGACCAGTTAAGTTACTTTCGCGAGCGTATTGGCGCGCAGCATGTCCCGGCAGTAAAAATCGGGAGCCCGTTTGACTATCAAAAGCAAATGGCGATTTATGTCATGAAATCAATGCCAGATCCGCGCGACGATGACTACGAAAAGATGTTAATTCACTGGATTGAGCGTGTTGTAAAAAAGAGCGAGGGCCGTGCTTTCGTCCTCTTCACCAGTCATCGCCTTTTACGATCAGTGGCGGAAAGTATGGAGGATTTTTTCGACGACAACGGCTGGACTCTTCTTGCCCAGGGAATGGGAGTGCCGAGGCAAAAAATGGTCGAGGAATTCCGTAATGATGTGCACAGCGTTCTTTTCGGAACTGAAAGTTTTTGGGCGGGGGTCGATGTGCCTGGCGAGGCTTTGAGCAATGTCATTATTACCCGGCTCCCTTTTGCCGTGCCAGATCATCCGCTCACGGCGGCCCGGTTGGAAGAAATTGAAGCGGAAGGAGGAAATCCTTTTATGCAGTATTCCGTTCCCGAGGCTGTCATCAAACTTCGTCAGGGCGTGGGCCGATTGATCCGAACAAAAAAAGATGAGGGAATGGTTGTAATTCTTGATAATAGGGTTGTCACCAAGCGCTACGGGAAATCTTTCCTTGCGGCTCTTCCTCCGGCTCCAGTGAAGATTGTGCCGTGATCAGATCGCGAGCGTAGCCTTGAGTAATCCGGCTGGCCACTGGTTTGGGGCAGTCGGAGTAGTGCCTAGAAAGCCATAGTTCAGAAGCGACCCGGCTTCAGCCATTAGAGGACGAGCGGCGGCACCGAGTGGTCCCATGCCCATGACTGATAAGGCGTGTCCGGATAGTCTTTCGAAAATTTCGAGATGCTTTTTGATGTCATCTGAAGACTGCGCCATAAATGCGAATTTGTGGAGGTCTGCTCGCGTGTTTATTTTTTCGGCTAGTGATGCCGGTTCAGGAGTTACTTCGAAATCATGGAGAGAGCCGATTACGGGAATGCCAATTCCTTTCGCATCGTCAATGACCGAGCCAAAAGCTTTAAAATCGCAGAGTTCAATATCGATGATAGCGGCATATGGAAGGAATGCTCGATAGGCGTGCGCTCTTTCTTCTGCTGACCAACTACTTTGACCACCTTCCTCGGGCCCTCTCGCTGTTATTAAGACCGGAAGTGGGCATGTTTTTGCAAATTGATGCACATCTTTGCCGGTTCCGAGGGAATCCAAACGCAATTCGACTATGTCGCAGTCCGTTGGCTTAATTGATAAGGTGGAAGGATCGGCAATGGCCCCCACAACAAGTCGTTTTCGATCCGACAAATGTTGGTTGATTTGGCCTAGGTGCTTCATAAAAGAAGATTGAGGTGACGACATTAGATTTGTCAAAGAGCTTCGCCCAGAATCGTGGAGCGCTGTCAACTGCTAAAAAAACAAGGGTTTGGTAGTTTTTTGCTAGCCGCCCCCCGTTCTGATTTCCTACCTTCCGGAAAACCTTCAGTAAATGATGATTCGTCAGAGATTTTTCGCAAATATTCTACCCCTTGTGTGTGGCCTTAGCCTGCCAATCAGCGCCTTTGGACAACTCGAACTGTCCAAGGATGCGAAGTTCAAGGTTGACGATCCGAAGTTTACCGAATTGCAGTCTCCCGAAATTCAGGATGGCAACGCCAAGAGCTTTAAACCAAAGGATTGGCTCGAGGTTGAGGTCAAATTGCAGCCTGATCGCGTAAGGAACGAGCCCAAGGACGGCTATCTTGATCAGATCAATGTGAATTGGCATGTTGTCGTTAAGGGGCAAGATCGTAAAAACTACAAAATCAGTAAGTCGGTCACTTATGTCAATATTCCGGTCGATGAGCCGGTTTATGTCTCAATTTATATTTCTCCAAACACTCTCAAGCGTATCACTGGGAGCAGCAAGGCAAGCAAATCTGATCTTGAAGCCATTGGTGGTGAAATTGAGTGGGGTGGCAAGATGGTCGGATTCTTCACTCATGGGCAGAAAGCTGGTTGGTGGCGTGAGGCCCTGAAGGGCGTAGAAGCGACTTCAAAATTTCCTTTGCTCGACAAGACGCAGACTCCTTTTGCTGCTCTTTGGTATGATCGTTACGCCGAGGTTCAGCCAAAAAACTAATACTCGGGGCTTTCCGCCAATTTTTTCCCACACACCCACACACTAAAACTATGGCTGATCAACAGTCGATTATCGCACTAAACATCGGTTCTCAGAGAATCTCAATGGGCGTCCTCGCCCCGACCAAAAAAGGTCTGATCCTCAAAAAGTATGCTGCTACCAGTATCCTAGCCGACCCCGCTACGGAAGCTGCGCGCATTCCTCAGGTCAAACTTGCCATCAAGGAGCTCGCTAAAGGCCTCAAGGTTGATAAGCAAAAGGCCGCCTATGCTCTCTCAGGGCAGTCAGTCTTTGTTCGATTCGTTAAGCTTCCTCCTATCGAGGAGGATATGGACGACTTGGTGCGCTTCGAGGCCCAGCAGAATGTTCCGTTCCCACTCGACGAGGTCGTCTGGGATTGGCAGAAGCTTAAGACTGATGGGATTGAACAAGAAGTTGTCTTGGTCGCTATTAAGGCTGATTCGCTGAACGACCTTAATTCAGTTGTTGCGGATACCGGTCTAGGCACCCGCCTCGTCGACTCGGCGCCAACCGCCCTCTATAATTCTTTCCGCTATAACTATCCCGGTTTGGAGGAATGTGTTCTCTTGCTCGATATTGGAGCGAAAACCTCTAATCTGATTTACGCTGATGGGACGAAGTTCTTTACCCGTTCAGTTTCAATCGGTGGAGCTAACATCACGAGTGCAATCGCCAAGGAATACAACGTTTCCTTCGCTGAAGCGGAGAATAGCAAGCTTTCTAGTGGATTGGTTACTCTAGGCGGTTCTCATGCCGATCAGCTTGATGATGCAACCGCTGCTCTTGGAACCGTAGTTCGAAATGCTCTGGCCCGCCTTACTGCGGAGATCCAACGCACCAATACTCTCTTCAGAAGTCAGCAGGGTGGGAACGCTCCTCAGAAAGTGCTCCTTGCCGGTGGAACAGCAAATCTTCCTTATCTCCGCGAGTTCTTGGAAGAGAAACTCAACCTTCCTGTTGAAACCTTCAATCCGCTTCAGCGAATTAATGTTGGCAAAGGTGTCGATGTTGACGCTATCGGCGAGGAAGCTCATCAGCTCGGTGAGCTCGTCGGGCTTAGCTTGCGCGCAACAGGAAAATCTGAGGTTTCTATCGACCTCGTTCCTTACGCTGTTCAAGCCCAACGAGATATTACTCGCCGGAAGCCTGCCCTCATTACCGCTGCAGCCCTCTTCATTGTTGGTCTCGGCTTATGGGCTGGTTTTAAGACCAAATCAGTGAGTGATGGTGAAGCTCATCTTGCTAGCCTTGAGGAAGGTGCTAGGGAAATCCAGCAATCAGCTTCTAAGATCAAAAAGCTTCTCAAGGATGAGAAGAAGAGCTTGGAACTCATCAATGCCTACGCTGCTGCCGAAAATGGCCGCCTCAGCTTTATTAAGACGTGGAATGAGGTGTCTAAGGCTTTTGTGAGTGAGAATGTTTGGGTGACCGACTTTGAATATCGCACCAAGTATCAGATTGATGGGGATGCGAAAAGCGATCCGGTCATGGATGAAAGTTTTTCCACTGCCACCTACGGTAATTCACCTTTGATGAAGGAGGAAACTTGGGTTGATAGTGTTGCCATCAGTGGTTTGCACCTCAACAAGCAAGCTGAGGTTCTCGATATCCTTGAAGAGCTCAAAAAATCTGGAGTCCTTAAATTTGTCGATGCTAAAGGCAAACCAATCCCAGATAACCAACTTGCTCAAATTACAGCTGCTCCGGCAGAAGAGACCAATGACTACGCGGCTCCTTTTAAAATGCTTGTTCCACTGAAGCAGCCGTTCCAACACAAATAATTCACACACACTTAAAAATTACTTATAATGTCTTGGTTTAAAGAAAACAAGTTCCTCGGCGGATTGCTGGTTGTCACGGTCCTTTTGGCCGCAATCATCATCTCTTTTGGGATGAAAGCGGGCACCAGCCTCGAAGAGGTTCAGCAGCAGGTGGCTACGAAAAAAGCGACTCTGAAAAAAGATAAGAGTCTCAATCCTTACCCAAATCCTGAAAATGCGAAAGCTAAGGAGGCGAGCCTTAAAAAAGTCCTTGCGAAGGGGAAAGAAGCTCGTGAGAAGCTTCTCGCCTTTGTTCCTGAAAAAACGGAGAACCTCTCCGGAAAGGATTTTGCAACCAAGCTTACCGATACCGTAAGCAGAGTGACCGAGCTTTTTCCGGGAGAAAAAGCAATTCCAAGCGGTTTCTACCTTGGCTTTAAAAAGTATCGCGGTAGCCAACCAAAGGCGGAAGCGACAGGTGTTTTGAATTATCAGCTCGATGCAATGGAATACCTCTTAACTCAAGCTTCAGAGGCCGGGGTGAAGCAAATTGAGAACCTTGTGCGCGAGTCGCTTCCTCAGGAAGATGGCTATGGTTGGCCTGGAACTAAGAATGCGAAAAGACAATCAGGCGGAGGCGGCCGAGCTAAACGTCCTGCTCCCGGAGCAGTTCGCCCTCCGAAGTTTGAAAAACTGCCTGCCATTGCGCACCGTATGCCGGTTGAATTCACCTTCAAGGCTCCCGAGCCTGTTCTCCGTGAATTCTTAAAGCGCATGGGTAATTCCGACGAGTATTTCTTCGAGACCCGTATTGCGCGGGTTTTGAATCCCGCAAGCATCCCGAGCGCTGGCAAGGCTGCTTCTTCTGAGAAGAAGAGCGATGATGGTGGCGGTGGTGCTTTTGGTGCCATTGAAATCGAGGGTGAAGAAACCGCTGAGGAGGAGCCTGTTGAGTCTGTTAAGGTTCTCGACAAGGTGTCCGGTGGCGAAGAGCTCACGGTCTATCTTCGTGCCGACCTTCTTCTCTTTATTGAGGAAGAAAATCTCCCAGAACTCAAATAAAACACCTACGAAAAATGTCCTGGATTAAAGAAAACTATCATGTCGCAGCACTAGGTGGCGGAACCCTCGTTCTTGCGGGTCTCGGCTACCTCGGATACAGCGGGAATCAGGCTTTGAACGAAACGTTCAGTAAGCTCGAAACCAAACAGGGGAAAACAACGACCGCCGAAGGCGGTGAGATTGCTGCTTCGGTGACCAAGATGGTCACTGAGCAAGATCCCGTCATTCATCAAAAAACATCCGATGGCCGTCCAGTCAATCTCTTCACGAGTGTCGACCTCTACACCAAGGATGGAGATAATAAGAAGCTTCTCGATTTGCTAAAAATTGAACCGGTTCATCCGCCGATTGGTAATCAGTGGTGGGTTGATCACCGCATCGATCCTTCTTACTCAGATTCCCCGACAATGGATCAGGACTCAGATGGCTTTACGAATAAGGAGGAATTTCTTGCTAAAACTGATCCTAACGATCCAGACGACTATGGTGCTCTTGTTCAAAAGCTCGAGGTCGTTAAGGTTGAGAGTGACATGTGGCGCTTGCTCTTTAAGACGGTTCTTGGGAAAGGATATCAGTTTGACTATGCTTATGTTCCGTTTGGTAAGCGACTCATGACCAACCGAATCCCTGCTTCCGAAGTTATTAAGATCGGCGATACATTTTTCTCGTCCGATCCTGGAAAGGGCCGGTTTAAGCTGACAAATGTCGAGAAGCGCGCTTTCGAGGGGCCTGCTGGTAAACAGATGCGTGAGTGGGCTACGATCGAGGACCAAAATCCGAGTAAAAATAAGAAGCAATTTGATCTTCCGTTCAATGCCAAAAAGGCGGAGCTGCGAGACATCACCTTTTACGACCACCGTGTCACCCTGCGCTTAAGTGCGATTGGGGAAGAAGGGAACGAGATCACTCTCGAAGAGAGCGGATCTTTTGCTTTGCCTGCCAATGGAGCTGATAAGATCTACAAGCTGGCAGAAGTTAAGCTCGGTGCAGACCGGAAACCTGAATCAGTCATCGTTGAGTTTAACCTCGGTGACGGAGTCAAAACTATAGAAATTAAGGTCCCCGCCCAGTAGCTCAAAATCAACATACTATCGTAAAATCTAACCCCGGAGTAGGAGAGGCCGAAGGAAACTTTGCCGTTTTTGAAAAAAGAGCTTCCACCACCCCCACAAATCAACAATAAATCACTCAGATCATGCAGAAGAGAAATACACACCTAACTCATCGCACCATGTTTGCCTTAGCGGCACTCGTGATCGCGCCGCTCTCAGTCGAGACCGGATACGGTCAAGAGGACTTGCTCAGGCAAGAAACGATTCGCCGTCAGCAGGACGTGGCTAAGGCCGACGAACTTCTTAACGAGGGTCGTGAGGCCTACGGTAATAAGGAGTTTGAAACTGCGGTTCAAAAATATCGTGAGGCCCTCAATACCCTTCCGTATGGAACTGCAACTAGCGATCGCCGCGAGTTCATTACAAAAAGCCTCGAAGAGGGCTCCGTTGCTCTGACACAACAGTATCGTCAGCAGGGTAAGTTTCAGGAAGCTCGCGATCTCCTCGAGGAAATCGACAAGAACAACCCAGGGAATCCAGCTGCTAAGAAGGGCCTCGAGTATCTCGATGATCCCACTCGCACCGAGGTGGGCCTGACTTTCGAGCACACCGAGAATGTCGAAAAAGTTCGTCGTTCTCTTTATAAGGGTGAAAGCTTCTACAACCTTGGTCTTTACGACAAAGCGGAACAAGAGTTCAAGCAGGTCCTTCGCACAGACCCATACAACAAGGCAGCTCGTCGTTGGCTGGAGCGTTGTTCTTCGGTTAAGTCCGACTACTACCGTGCTGCTTACGATCAGACCCGAGCAGAGATGCTGATGCAGGTTGACCGTGCATGGGAACTCGCCGTTCCTCCTCTTGGTGATCAGGTCCGTCAGGGCCCTGATATTGACTCAGGTCAAGACCGTGAGCGTTCGATTATCGCCAAACTCAACCAGATCATTATTCCTGATGTGAAGTTGAACAATATCACTGTGGAAGAGGCTGTAGAGTTTCTTCGCCTCCGCTCCGTCGAGTTGGACAACACCGTGATCGACGAAAGCCAAAAGGGCATCAACTTTGTGGTTCGTACTCCCAAGACTCTAGGCGAGGACGGCGGAGCGGCTGGTGATGATGAAGCTCTTGGTGGTGGCGACGGATTCGGTGATGCTACCGATCCGAATGCGATCCTGATCAAGAACCTTGAGCTGAGACAGGTTCCTCTTCGCGTAGCCCTTCAGTATATCTGTGACGAGGCGAAACTTCGATACAAGGTTGACGAGTTCGCGGTTACGCTTCTTCCAATCACGGAAGGTGAGGACGCGGATATTGTTCAGCGTCGTTGGACTGTTCCTCCTACATTCGAGACTTTCATTACGACAAGTGGTGGTGGTGAAGGTGGTGGTGGTGGTGGCGATCCCGATCCATTCGCTGCAAGCGATGATAACGGCCCAGCCGGTATCGAGCCTCGCAAGGACATTGTGACTCTCCTCAAAGAGAATGGAGTTTCTTTCCCTCCAAATTCCTCTGCTAGTTTCCTGAAGAGCTCAAGCACTCTGATCGTGCGGAACACACCAACAAACCTCGAATTGATCGACGGTATTGTTCAGGCTGCGATCAATGACACTCCCCGCCAGATCCGGGTAACCACCAAGTTTGTGGAGGTTTCCCAAGAAAATGGTGAAGAGCTTGGTTTTGATTGGATCGCAACTCCATTTGGAGTGGGTAGCAACTACTTCCTCGGTGGTGGCACCGTTGGAAGCGGAACTGCTCGCAATAACACTGACTTTATTGGAACGGTAGATCGGGTAAACATCCCCGGGATTCCTGCTTCTCCTCAGGAGAACGTCTCCAACATCGTGACCTCTAGCCTCAGAAGTGGTTCTGCCGCAGTCAATCGCAACAGCATCGATGCAATCTTGAACAATCCAACTCGGACTGCTCAGGCCAACAGTGTTGCTCCCGGCATCCTTTCCATGACTGGATTGTTCAGCAGTGGTCAGGTTCAGATGATTATGCGTGGGCTCGCCCAGAAAAAAGGGGCGGACATTATGACCGCGCCAAGCGTTGTCGCCCTTCCGGGTCAAAATGCTACGATCGAGATCATTCGCGAGTTTATCTATCCAACCGAATACGAACCACCCGAGCTTCCTAACCAAGTTGGTGGCGGTATTGGTAACCAGCAGAATGGCGGCGGCGGCGGCGGCGGTGCCGGTTTCCCTGTGACTCCTTTTACGGATCCCATTTGATACCAAAAATACCGGTGTCACTCTTGAGGTGGAAGCCCAGATCGATGCAAATGACAGCATCATTGAGCTTCGTTTCACTCCGACGATCGTCGAATTTGAGGGTTTCATTAACTATGGTAGCCCAATCACAGCCCCGGCAACTGATGCACTTGGAAACCCTGTGCAGATCGTGATCACGGAAAACCGTATTGAGATGCCCGTCTTCTCGGTCCGCAGCGTGAAAACTGGTCTGACGATCTATGATGGCTACACGGTGGCTGTCGGTGGTCTGATGCGTGAAGATGTTCAGTCAGTAGAGGATAAAGTCCCCATTCTTGGAGACCTTCCCTTCATTGGTCGTCTCTTCCAGACCAAAGCTGAGAATCACATCAAGAGTAATCTTATCATCTTCGTGACTGCTGAGATTATCGATGCGACCGGCAGTCGTGTGAAGGCCGCAAACTCTCAGCCCCTCCCGTTGGTGGAGGTGCTGCAGACACTGCCCTTCCAAGTCTTCCCGGAGATTAATTCGGAATAACTCTTTCAAAGCGGGATCTGTGATTCAGATCCCGCTTTTTTGTTTTTGGGAGCCGGGGCTGGTATCTTGTAACGTTTCAGGCGATTGTTTCCCTATGCAAGTGTTTGCTCTGACCGGTGGGATTGCGACTGGGAAGTCGACGGCAGGTAAGATGATAAGTCGTCTGATGCCGACTTCCGCTTTTTTTGATTGTGACGAGTCAGTGCAATCTCTGTTGCAGAAACAAACGGTTTTAGAGCAGATTTCGGATGCCTTGGGGCAATCGGTGATCAAGGCTGACGGATCTCTGGATCGAGCAGCTCTGCGAAAACTTGTTTTCGGAAATGAGAATTCAAGGGGGAAGTTGGAAACCATCCTACATCCAAAAGTGCGAAAGGAATGTCTTGAGAAACTAGATTTTTATTCTAAAACGAACTCAACGACACTGTTTGTCGCAGATGTGCCGCTTCTTTTTGAAAGCGGATTTGATTTCGGTCAGGAGCTAAATCTGGTCGTGGCTACTTCTCAAGCTACGCAACGAACCCGCCTCAAGGCCCGAAATCACTTCGAAGACAGAATGATTTCATCGATCCTCAAAGCGCAGCTTCCTATCATGGAAAAGGTTGCCAGAGCGGATGTCGTTTTTTGGAATGAGGGGAGTCTCGCCACTTTGGAGAGCCAACTCGCACGATTCCTGAAATCCCTTTCTATTTCATGACTGACGAGCAAGAACCAATCGAGCCTAATAAAGAAGTGGCTGCAAAGCCTGTGGCTAAAAAAGCGGCGAAAAAAGCGGCTAAAAAAGCGGCTAAAAAAGGCGGCGAAAAAGGCGGCGAAAAAGGCGGCGAAAAAGGCGGCGAAAAAGGCGGCGAAAAAGGCGGCGAAAAAGGCGGCGAAAAAGGCGGCGACCGAGCTCGAGTTCGAGTGGAGGTCGAGGCTGTTGTAGATGAGAAGGAGGATGCGATGGCTGAGGCTGTCGCAGCCGAATTAGCTGCTGCAGAAGCGGCAGAAGCGGCAGAAGCGGCAGTGGCAGTGTCGGCTCGGGCCGTTGCGAGGGCCTCTCGTAGGCTGCTCAGCTGAACCTGAGGCAAAGAAAAAAGCAGCCTCCAAAAAGTTAGCCAAGAAGCAGGTTGAGGTGAAAGCTTCTCAGGAAACGGTAGAAGAAGATGCGGAGGCTGAGGCGCCGAAGAAAGATGAGATTTCGGTGGTTAAAGAGACCGAAGCTAAAGAACTTCCCAAAAAAGTGGAGACTCCTCCACCTCCTCCGCCGGAGGTGCCAGCGCAGATCGATTTAAGTAAATTCCGAAGAGAGTCGCTGAGTGATCTTTATGATGAAGTTGAGCGCTTGCCGGTTCGTATTCCCAACCGGGTGACCCGCGCCCAGTTGGTATTCACGATTCTCTCGTGTTATGCGACTCATGGAACTCGTATTGAGGGGGAGGGTGTTTTGGAATTTACAGGTGGGAATTATGCCATGATTCGGGATGAGTCTCGTAGTTTTAGGGCTTCCCCAGATGATCTTTATGTGCCGGCTCAGATGCTGCAGGAATATAGCCTTCGTGAGGGCCAGCGGCTGAAAGTGTCAATCCGCGAACCTAAGTACCGAGACAAATTTCTTTCGGTTCTCGAGATTCTTGAGATCGATGGGGTGGCCTTAGCTGATTATGGGGAACCGACTCACTTCGATTCGCTCACATCACTTTTTCCGGAAGAGCGCTTTGTGCTTGAGGGGGCCGATGATGGGGCGGGTCTCGCAACGCGAGTGGTTGATTTGGTGGCGCCACTCGGAAAGGGGCAGCGAGGCTTGATTGTAGCGCCTCCCCGCGGAGGAAAAACGATTTTACTTAAGCAAATCGCAAAATCGATCCAGTTGAACTCGCCTGAAACCGAGTTGGTCATCCTTCTTTTGGATGAACGGCCTGAAGAGGTGACCGATTTTGAAGAAATGGTGGGTCAAAATGTGTTTGCTTCGACTTTTGACGAGCCTTCCAAGAGGCACGCGGAAGTTGCCAATCTTGTTTTGGAAAGATCTCGTCGACTGGTTGAGCAGGGGAAAGATGTTGTGATTCTTTTGGATAGTTTAACCCGATTAGCTCGGGGCTACAATAATGCGTCACGTGGTGGTCCGATCGGCTCGGGCGGAGTTAGTCCCAAGGCGATCACCGAAACCCGAAAGTTTTTTGGAGCGGCCCGGAATATCGAGGAAGGCGGCAGTCTGACAATTTTGGCAACTTGCCTGATTGAGACTGAAAATCGCATGGATGATGTGATTTTTGAGGAGTTGAAGGGAACAGGTAATATGGAAGTCCATCTTGATAGAAGAATAGCTGAAAAACGAATTTACCCCGCTATTCATATCCCCCAGAGTGGCACGAGAAATGACGATCGGCTTTATCATTCTGATGAATTGCCACGAGTGCAGGAAATCCGCCGCCATCTCGCCAGTTTGCCAATTGGGGAGGCCATCGAGACCCTTTTGCGCAATCTGGCGCGCACTAAAACGAACACAGAACTTTTGTTGCAGGGAATGCGTTGAATAGAAGAGATTCTTCCGTATTTCCGCTGGATTAAGGCCGGCGGGAACTCGAAAATACGGGATTGGCCCTAAATCTGAGTGGGATGTAAAAAAGCGGTTTTTTTTTCAAGGAATCTTCAGTTCACGTTTCTCGAAAAATAGACGAGTTGCTTTTTAATTTTGCGCTTGTCGCCTTTCACTTCAGCCAGCTAACCTCCCAGCAGGCAGAATTCTAGATTTGTGGTAATTCAATCGACCGAAATGTTGAACAAGAACAGTTTTTCGATTGATAGGATCCCCAAACACATGTAAATGCATTGCAAACACCTTCGAAAATGAACATCGTAAAATCTACGGCCCTGCTTGCGGGTGCCTTTTCACTGACAGCCACGCTGGCTCAGGCACAGTTTCTTGAAACCCTTGATCTCACTTTCCGGGATACCAAAGTCTTCAAGATGATCGGACCAAACGATTCCGAGTATCAGGGTGGCGAGCTATTCGTGCGTGTTTTCGATGGCAATGCCGCTACTCTTGGCTGTGCAGCTAACTTTAGTCCTTTTTACACAACCCCTAATATATTTTGCCCAAGTGGAACGACAGGTCTCGTTACTCAGGGAGATTTGGATGGTGATGGCGTTCGTGATGTTGGTGTCTATGTTTCTATTAGTCAGCCTGTTCCTGCACGAAGCATTCAGCCTTTTTTAACTGAAGCGGTTGAATTGTACTCAGCACCTCCTTCGGATCTCCCACGACCGCTTGGAGGTTTTAATTGGGCAGATAATAGCACTGTCATCTTCTATGATCTCATCAATGATCCTGTAAACGGAGTCGGATATGAATTGACCGATTTTGAGTCGACACGGACTTATCTCCCAAACGAACTTGAGCGTCACAGAAGAGAGATCGTTCCCGGGACCTATATTTTCAAATTCCCGGCACTTGGTTCGAGTGAAGAGAATCCAGCAAATTTTTTCATGAGTGCTTCTCACCGTGAAATGGTGGAGGCGGTCCCTGGGCCTGGGGGTCGTACTGTGGATAGTGGAGGAATTGATGTTGGAAATGATTTTCGCGTCACCAATGATGACCGCTGGAGTAACGGGGTCATGGAGCTTGATCCACGCATTGTTTTCAACTTTCAATGGGAAGGGTTTAACCCCTCGACTTTCTCGGGTAATGATCGAATCTTCTTTTCGGTCCGCGATCGCGAGACGAGAAAAATAGTTTTTCCTCCTATCCCTGTAGCAGATCCACCTAACCCTGAGCTTCCTCAGCTGATTGGTAGTAGCGATCTTGGGATCCCGACTGGCTATGATCTTGGTCCGGATTTCTTTGGTCCAAACCAACAGTTTTCGGTGGAGGTTGAGTTCGTTCGCAACTCTGGAGTAGGTTCCGCAGTTGATCGCTCCACTCGACTCTATCAATGGGATATTGATCTCATTGATACTTACTCTGGTTTCGTGACTGAAGGTTTTTCTCCCGGAACTCCTGATGAATTGCTTGAACCCGATGCTGATTTTGACGGTGATGGATACACCAACTTGGAAGAGTTTGGGCTTCAAACCAGCCCAACGGACCCAGCCTCGATTCCTAATCCAACCCCAGTGCTTATCGGAAACGATCAGTGCTATTTGGAAGTAGCTAAACGCCCGGGTGTTGGATCCCGCTTAGACTATGTTATGCAATATTCCTCAGATCAGGAAAATTGGGTCACGATTGAGCAGGGCGACCCAAACTGGTTCATTGTATTTAACAATGACGATCGAATCAGCGTGCTAAGTCGTGCGGCATATAATGTAAACCCTTGCTTCCTTCGTGTTCAGTTCGAGCAGAACTAAATCCTAATTGCTCTAACCCATCACCTTAATTTTCCACCTCGATTTTCTATGAAAAAGTCATCAATGACCTTCCTCACACTCATCGCGCTGTCCGGCAGCTCGTTTGGTGATTCCGCGGCCTCTATCGTTAGCGGGCAAGCAAGCTCGTCTGGTAGTCGCCAATTTTCACAAGGCGGATTGATCAACAATCTTACCCTTTGCACTTACGAGCTTTGCCACCTTGATGAGTCGGGACGACTTAAGATTTCTCCGGTTGCTGCTGGATCAATCTCCGCCATCATATCTCAGGCCTCTGAGCCTGGCGGCGAAAAGTATTTGGTTTTCTATCCTAATGGGGAGCAGCGTAATCCGAATGCGCGACGAATCCTCCGTAATCATTACGTCGTGAAGCTCGCAAATGGCGCAAGCTTACAAGAAGTGCAGGAGCGTTGTGGCATTCACTCAATGGAGTTGGTTCGGGAAGGTTCTAATCTTGCGATTTGTGAAGAGGAGTCCGCGGGTAAAGTGCTTGCACAGCTCGCTCGGGTTGCTGCCGACCCAGAGGTAGTTTCAGCAGAGCCTGTTTTCTCAAAGAAGAGGTTCAAGCGGGCGATCCCAAGTGATCCCTTTTACGATACCATCGATAATCCTCGTGAAGATGGGGCCTATCAGTGGAACCTTAACAATATTGGTGTTAATGGAGGAGTTGCTGGTATTGATATTAAGCTGGAAGGCGCTTTAGACCGCGCGACAGGTCAAGGGGTCACGGTCGGAGTGATCGATGATGGCTTGTCAATCGACCACGCTGATCTCGCGGCGAATGCAACTGGACCTCACCTTAATTTGCTTGAAGGTGATCCTGCTGACCCCACGACTTTTGACGCAGCTTTGACCCATGGAACGAGCGTGGGCTCTTTGATTGCTGCGGCTTTCAATAATAACGAGGGAATTTCTGGAGTTGCCCCCAATGCGACGCTTTCGGGAATTAGGCTTCTCGGACCGGATGGCTTAACGGACGACGTGACCGAAGCAGCTTCTCTCTCCTTCGAAAATGATACTATCGATGTCTACAATTCAAGTTGGGGACCTGACGACGCGACTCTAGATCTTGAACAACCTGGGCCTTTGACTCTAGCTGCGCTCGAAGACGGAATTTTGTTCGGACGCTCTAGGCCTTCGACTCCCGGGAATCCGAACCCTGTTGGCTTAGGAAACATCTTCGTGTGGGCTGCTGGTGATGGAGGAGAGATCGAAGATAACTCTAATTATGATGGTTACGCTAACTCGAAATACACGATCGCGGTAGGTTCGATCGATGATGCTGGGCAGCGTGCCCTATATTCGGAGAAGGGGGCTAACCTTGTGGTGGTTGCACCTTCTGACGGTGGAGCTCAAAGTTTGCTGGCGGCATCTTACGGTTTGGATGTTGACGAAGATGATAACCCAATCCGAACCACCGAATATATTAGTGATTTTGGTGGGACTTCGGCTTCTGCCGCTTTGGTTTCAGGGGTGGCGGCAATGATGCTCGAAGAGAATGACGATCTCACTTGGCGCGACGTTCAAGACATCCTAATTCGCACAGCCTTCAAGATTGATGGTGAAAATGCGGAGTGGGTGACAAATGCTGCTGGGATTGATTTCAATCACAGCTACGGAGCTGGACTAGTTGATGCTGCAGCTGCGGTTACAGAGTCGTTCAGAGTAAATAGCGCCAACGATTTCCTTGGAGAAGTCGTTCAGCACTCTCGTTCGGCCTTCTTCTCGAGTGATTCTGAAGGAACTGCTGAAGAGCCAACTGGTGTGATTCCTGATAATACAGGGCAGTCCCTGCTCGCGTCATTTGATATGACCCAGGGAAGTGATGGCACTCCGTTTGAAAACCTTCGGGTCGAGCACGTTGAGTTCAACGCAACGATCATTACTCCGAATCGGGCTGACCTTGAAGTTGTTTTGATTTCACCAAATGGCACACAGAGCATTTTGGCGGAGACGAATGCTGACCACGAAGAAGACAGTATCTTTTTCTGGAATTTCATGACGGTGCGTAACTGGGGTGAAGGTTCTGCGGGAACATGGCTTGTCCGTGTGACTGATCGCATCTCTGGTAATGAGGCTATTCTCAACAATGCAACGTTAACGATTAATGGAAGTGCAGACCCTGACGCTCCTGTGAAGCAGGTTCCTCTTTTGACAAGTGCACGTGTCATTGATACCGACCAAGGAGGCGTAGTTGATTACACTCTCGAGACCTCAGGTGCGATAGCAATTCAGGTTGGTAATCTCCCTCCAGGCTTGGTTTATGATGCAAATGATCAGACAATCTCGGGAACCCCGACTGAGCCAGGTTTGTATACCATCAGTGTCGTTTTGACGGATGCAGAGGGCACTCAGGCTGAATTCCCCATCAACGTGGTGGTCCGGCCAACTTCTGTTGCCTTGGGCGATGCGATTGGCTTATCTGGGATCCCTGCGGTCTTTGAAGGTGACTTGCCCTGGGATTTCGAATTCACTGATACCAACGATGGCAATGTGCCTGAGCCACTCTCGGCACGAAGTGCGGTCGGCCTCGCTGATAATCAATCTTCAGCTTTTGGTTTTGATGGTTTAGCTCAAGGTGTTCTGCTCTTTGATTGGAAGACTTCTTCTGAAGAAGGTGCCGACCGACTCTGGGTCAATCTTGGTGGAGAAGTTCCTCAAGTTTGGGATGCCTTTATCAGTGGCGAGCGCGCATGGGGTCGTTCTGCGATCTTGCTTCCGGAAGAAAGAAACAACGTTCGTTGGATTTATAACAAGAATGGCGCTGAGACTGAGGGTGAGGATCGCGGTTTGGTCGACAATGTTGAACTCATGACGACGGAGAAGTTTATGGAGGAAGTTAAGAGGGCTGGAAATATCGAGGGGTTTGACTTCGAGTTTGATAGTCGGGCTCTGTTCTTGCCGACGAATCTAGACGGAATTAGTCCTCCATCAGAAGGCGGTGCTCCAAGTGCTCTCGTTACTCCTGCAATTGGTAACGGCCAGACAGCTTCTATGTCAGGTTGGGTCACGGGGCCTGGAACCTTTGATTTCATCGCCGTCAATCTTGCGGAACCTGCTGATGTTTTGGAGTTTCTGGTTGATGGGGTTGTGCTTGCCACTGGCCCAGGAGTTGGTTCCGGAGATGGCTTGGTTAACTTCTTTAACTCGGGCGCAGCTGGTGTAATTCCTCCTGGACGTCACCGTGTTCAACTTCGTTTCCGTAAGGACTTCACAGGAGCTGATGCCGCAATTCGCGCAAGCACCGGCCTCCCTTTTGACGGGGCATTGAACTGTGCTGGATTTACTCCAACAACACTTGCTGCAACTGGACCTGCTGATGGATGGTCTGGAAACACATACCTACTAGCTGATGCTGATGGTGATGGATATTCGAACCATCAGGAGTATGCCTTTGGTGGTGATGTCCTAGTTGCTGATATTCCTTCCTACCTCCCTCAATTGGTTGTGGATGGTGAACTGAGTTATATCGAATATGGCATCGACCCAAGTCGCCCAGACCTGAATTACACGGCTCAGCAGTCCACTGACCTGGAGAATTGGCAGCCTGTAGAGCTTTCCAACCTTCATAGACTCGAGGGTGACTACGAAGTCTACCGAGTTCCAGTGATTGCCGCTCAAGGACGTCGACACCTTTATTACCGTGTTTTGGCTAGCGCCAAGTGATTTTTGATATCTAAATTCGATCATTTGACTTTTTCTGAATTATTTAAATAATTTCAAAGGAACAGGGTTTTCCCCTGTTCCTTTTTTGTTTCATGGCTGCAGATCATTACATAAGCGTTGAAGAGCTCATGGGGGCTTTGCCTTCAGGTGATGGTCGGGTTGGCTTGGATTTGGAAGCCGACAGTCTCTATAGATATGCTGAGCGGATCTGTCTCGTGCAGGTTTGCTATGGTAAGGAGGTCAAGTTGATCGATCCCCTTTCGGAAGAGTCATTGGATCCTTTAGTTGATTGGTTGAAGTCCGCTCGGATCTGGATGCATGGAGCAGATTACGACATGACGCTTATGCTCGGAGAATGGAAGATGGTTCCGCCAATGCTTTATGATACCCAGATCGCCGCCCAGCTTCTGGGACATCAGCGATTTGGTTATGCCAGTTTAGTGGAGCAGTATTTTGGAGTCGAACTCTCGAAGAGTTCTCAAAAGGCTGACTGGGGAAAGAGACCCCTTAGTTCAAAAATGCTCGAATACGCCTGCAATGATGTCCGGTATCTTCTTCCGCTGGCACATGAAGTGGAGGGTAAGCTCAAGGAGCTAGGTCGCTACGAGTGGTTTCTAGAATCATGCGAGGCTGCTCAAACGCGTGTTAAGAAGCGGGAAGGTGAGGAAAAGGAATCCTGGAGAATTTCTGGGAGTGGTCGCCTGCAACCTGCGGGGCTTAGGTTTCTGCGTGCCGTTTGGAATTGGCGGGACGGTGAGGCTGCTTCATGGAATCGACCTAGTTTTATGGTGGCTACCAATAAGCAATTAATTGCATGGGCGACTGATCTGGCTGAGGGACGTGAGATCAATCTCCCTCCAAAGCTGCGCCCTGACCGTAGTCAACGGTTACGAGAGCTTATCAAAGAGGCAGAGGGGATCCCTGAATCCGAGTGGCCAGTGAGGCTGAAAAGGGTTCGTCCAACTTCAAAATTTTGAACAAAAGTTGAAGGAAGTCATGGAAAGCCGGAACCAAATTGCCGAGAATCTAGGTATTGATCCCTCGGTAATTGCCTCTCGTGGTGTGCTTGAACAAATTATTGGGGGTCGAGTCGACCCTGTTGAGATTCTTCTTAAGTGGCAGCTGTCTTTACTTGAATTGTAGAGTTGAAATTGCCTTGGATTTCGTGAGATCCTGAGAGCGATGGCAAATGTGGATAATGGCGTGATTCAATTCACGTGCGAGCACTGTAAGATCTCTCTTACGGTTGATGATTTTCTTGCTGGGGTTTCTGCTCCGTGCCCTTCTTGCGGTAAACCGACTAAGGCCCCAGATCAGAGATCTGAAGGGGGGGCTCCCGATGTTCTTTCTGGTCTGAAACCGCAGCAGGAAGTGGTTCGGCCGCCGGTGGGTCAGAAGGTCGAACAAGACCGTGACTGGGATACCGGCCGGCCGAGAAGGCGTGCACCACAGGTGGTTTCAGAGACTCAGCGGGAGCGAGAGGAAGTTGCGCTGGTGACCAAAATATTGGTGTTAGGCGTGATTGTTTTGGTGGGAGTTTTGGCCGCCGCGTATTACGCAAACCAGGCTTTCAATTCCTGATCATTCCTCTCCTGAAGAATCTGCGAAAAAAACACTTAAAATTTGCGAAACAACCTTGCCGCAATCTCTTAAATTTCGGAGAATTTGCGCCTAATGGCAGAGGAAAAATCGGAAGAGGAAATCTAGATGTCAGACGATCAAGTAAAGCCAGAAGAATATGGCGCAGATTCTATCAAAGTTCTCAAGGGCTTAGAGGCTGTGCGAAAGCGCCCGGGAATGTATATTGGCGATACTGATGATGGCTCTGGATTGCATCATATGTTTTTGAGGTTCTGGATAACTCGATTGACGAGCATCTCGCTGGTTTTTGTAAAACGATCGACATTTCTATCAACGAAGACCAATCATGTAGCGTTACCGACGATGGTCGAGGAATTCCGGTCGATATGCACCCTAAGTTTGGGATTCCGGCTATCGAGCTTGTTCTGACAAGTCTTCACGCCGGTGGTAAGTTTGGTCAAGGCGCATACAAATATTCAGGTGGCCTCCACGGAGTGGGTGCTAAGTGTGTGAATGCCCTTTCGGATTGGTTTGTCGCCCAGGTTTCCCGCAACGAAAAACTCCATGAAATCACCTTCGAGCGAGGTAAGACAGTCAAGGAATTGTCGGTCGTTGATAAGGTTCCTGCTGGTGTCACTGGGACCAAGATTACTTTTTTCCCAGATGCCACAATCTTTACCGATACAACTGAGTTTAAATTCGACCGCCTGTCGAAGCGTCTTCGTGAATTGGCCTTCTTGAATCCGGGCTTAACGATCAACTTGGAAGATCTACGCGCCGAGTCTGCCGAAAAAGAGACTTTTTTCTACGCACGTGGGATCGTGGAGTTTGTTGAACAATTGGGTGTAAATAAAACTTTAGTGCACGACGACCCGGTTCTTTTAAAAGGAAAGCGGAAGGTCGAAGTCGATTATGATGGCAAGGTGATGGAGGACGATGTCTTCGTGGATGTCGTTTTTCAATATAACGATTCCTACAACGATCAGATTCTTTGTTTCGCCAACTCGATTCCTAATTCGGATGGTGGCACACACCTGACTGGTTTCCGTGGTTCATTGACTCGTTCAATTAACCAGTATGCTAAGGCAAACAAGATTCTCAAAGACAAAGACCCTGCCCTTAGCGGAGATGATGTTCGGGAAGGGATTGTCTGTGTGATTAGTGTAAAAATGCCGAATCCGAGATTCAGCTCCCAGACCAAGGATAAGTTGGTTAACACTGAAATCGAAGGAGTAGTGAGTTCCGTAGTTTATGAGGGGCTGCAAAACTACTTCGACGAGAATCCAAACTTAGCCAAAACAGTAATCGACAAAGCGGTCAATGCGGCGCGTGCTCGCGAAGCGGCTCGCAAGGCTCGCGAGACCGTTCGAAAGTCGGTGATGTCTGGAGGTGGTCTTCCCGGCAAGTTGGCGGATTGCTCCGAACGAGATCCGGCTAAATCTGAAATCTTTATTGTTGAGGGTGACTCCGCTGGTGGTTCCGCGAAATCGGGACGTGATAGAACGACTCAGGCCATTCTGCCGCTTCGTGGTAAGGTCATTAATGTTGAGAAGGCCCGTTTGCATCGAGCTCTCCAGAATAAGGAAATTCAGGCTATGATCACCGCAATTGGCGCCGGTATCGGCGATGGTGATCAAGAAGGTGCTTTCAATATTGAGAAGGTCCGTTACCATAAGGTGATCATCATGACAGATGCCGATGTGGACGGAGCTCATATTCGAACTCTTCTTCTGACCTTCTTCTGTCGCCATATGCCCGAATTGGTAAAATCTGGTTATCTTTATATTGCGCAACCTCCGCTTTACAAAATCACGCGCAAGAAGCGTGAAGAATACGTGGCTGATGATCCGGCGATGAATAAGATTCTCATCGAACTCGGATCGGATGACGTGTTGTTGCGTCAAACGGGAACAAGTGATTCGGTTGACTCGGATCTTCTTCAAAGTGTCCTCGCAACTCTCGCCAAATTACAGACTTTCGTTCGGACTCTTGAAGGTCACGGGGGCGACTTCCGTAATCTCCTAGCGGCTCGTGACGGGAACAAGTTGCCGACCTATATGATTCGTGTTCGCACCGGAAACGAAGAGGAGGTTTATTATTTTAAGAGTGAAGA
Source organism: Akkermansiaceae bacterium (assembly GCA_905181965.1). Classification (GTDB taxonomy): domain Bacteria; phylum Verrucomicrobiota; class Verrucomicrobiia; order Verrucomicrobiales; family Akkermansiaceae; genus SW10. Next base: position 118,231 of record CAJIZY010000002.1, on the reverse strand, counting down.
AGAAGTCCGAGCTTTCGCGCTTGAGAATCGAGATCTCCGTTTGTTTGGGGAGGAAATCGAGGAAGAAGAGGAGGCTCAGTTCAAAGAGAAGTTCGAAGGTAAGATGCGTCGCGCTGTTCGCCGCGAACTTGGTGAAGCGATCGGTATTTCCAAACTGCTCGAGCGGCTTGGCGAGTTCGGAGTGAAGAGCGAACCCTTCTTCTCTGAAGATCAGCCGATTTATGAATTGGTGGAAGGTGAGGGTGATAATGAAGTAATCACTCCGGTATTTAGTCTTTTCGAAATTTTGGGACGCGTTCTAGAAATCGGTAAGAAGGGTATGCGAATCCAACGATTCAAGGGACTTGGCGAGATGAACGCCAAGGAATTATACGCCACCACCATGGATAAGGAAACCCGTCAACTGCTTCGTGTGCAGTTTGATGCGGAAAATAAGATTGAGGCTGAAACGATGTTCGATGTCCTAATGGGCGATGTAGTCGAGCCGCGGAAGCGCTTTATCGAAGACAACGCACTGAATGTGCAAAACCTCGACGTTTAATCGAACCCGATAATTTTTCATGTCTGACGACCCCCAAGATCCTACTCCAGCCCGCGACTTTGTTGAGTCAATTAATGTCGCTGACGAAATGTCGAAGTCCTTTTTGGACTACTCGATGTCCGTTATTATTTCCCGGGCTCTTCCCGATGCTCGGGACGGGCTTAAGCCATCTCAGAGACGATTGCTCTATGCGATGCACCATGATCTTTCTTTGTCTGCCTCCAAGGCCCACTTGAAGTGTGCCCGCATTGTGGGTGAGACTATGGGTAAATATCACCCGCATGGTGACGGTGCCATATATCCTACTCTAGTGAACATGGCACAGCTTGAACAATCTTTATATGCTGGTCGATGGTCAGGGTAACTTTGGATCTATTGATGGAGATCCAGCTGCCGCCATGCGATATACCGAGGCCCGTTTGACTTATATGGGATCAGCAATGATGACTGATCTCGAAAAGGAGACGGTAGATCATCAAACGACTTACGACGAAAATAGTAAGGAGCCTGTCGTGCTTCCGGCGGCAATCCCCAATCTGTTGGTGAATGGTGGAACTGGAATCGCGGTCGGAATGGCTACTAATATTCCGGCCCATAATATGGGAGAGGTGATCGATGGTGTCTGTGCACGAATCGATAACCCCTACATCACCGTTGATGAAATCAAGGAATATATTAAGGGGCCTGATTTTGCCTCGGCATGTGAGATTCGTGGATATAAGGGGATCGACAGCTACTTTAGAACGGGACGTGGCAGCATCAAAATGCGTGGTGTTATGGAGGTCACTGAGAGTAAGACCGGGGCCAGTCAGATCATGATTCGGCAGGTGCCCCATGGTGTGAACCGTGCGACTCTTCAAGTGCGAATTGCCGAACTCGTTCGTGACAAGATCTTGGTTGATATCTCTGGAATGCGTGACCTTTCGGCAGATGATACCTGCATTGAGATCACTTTGAAGCGCGATGCGAGACCGCAGGTCGTGGTGAACCAGATTTTCAAACTAACTGCCATGGAGACTTCCTTTGGAGTCAATATGCTGGCAATTCACGAGCGGCGTCCCAAGCAGTTCGGTGTGCTCGATGCTCTCGATGCCTTTATTGAGCACCGCCGCGAGGTGGTGATTCGCCGGACTCGTTTCCTTTTGCGTAAGGCGGAGGAGCGGGCCGAGAACCTTGAAGCCTACCTTCTTGCAATGGGTCATCTCGATGACTTCATCAAGATGATTCGTGATTCAAAAAATCGTGATGAAGCGCGTCAAAAGATTAAGGCATACCACTTTGATCTCCCGATTGCAGAAGCTCTAGGTGTTTTGATCCGAAGCCAGCCAAGCATCGTTGGTGACAAGTATATTTTCACGGACCGCCAGGTGAATGCCATTCTTGAATTACGGCTTTATCAGCTGACCTCGATGGAGCAGGACAAGATCAAGTCCGAATACGATTCTATTATTGAGGATATTACGGACTTTCTCGACATCCTCGCTCGTGAGGAGCGCGTGCTTGCGATTATCAAAGATGAACTCTTTGAGATCAAAGAAAAGCACGCGACACCGCGTCGCTGCCCGATTCTTCCTGATGAAGGAGAGATCGCGATTGAGGATCTCATTTCCAATGACGGCATGATCGTCACTCTGAGTAACCGTGGGTATATCAAGCGAACGGCTGCCAGCGAATATCGGGTGCAGGCCCGTGGAGGAAAAGGAGTGAAGGGAATGGTCACTCAAAAGTCTTCAGACGAGGAGGAGAACGATTTTGTTGAGCATCTCTTTACAGCTCAAGCCCATGACTACCTCATGTTCTTTACTAACACTGGCAGGGTTTATGTGGAGCGTGTTTATGGGTTGCCGGAAGGTTCTCGTGCTTCGAAAGGTCGGAGCATTAAGAACGTCCTTGATCTCCAGCCGGATGAGGCAATTGCGGCAGTTCTTCGACTTGAATATACTACTGATGAAGAAAATGGTGATGACATTACCTTCCGCGAGGATGCTGGGAATGTCTTCTTCGCGACTCGCTCTGGTAAAGTTAAGAAGACGAGTCTCTTTGATTTCAAGAATTACCGGAAGGCGGGAACAATTGCGATTAAGTTGGACGAAGGTAATGAATTGATCGGAGTGCGCCTGACATCAGGGAAGAACGATGTGATGCTCGTGACCCACCGTGGCATGAGTGTTCGCTTTAACGAAGAGCAGGCACGGACGATGGGCCGGAACTCCGCAGGTGTTCGTGGAATTAAACCGCGTGAAGGAGACTTTGTTGTTGGTTTGGCAGTCGTGAATGATGATGCCCGTCTCTTGGTAGCCTCTGAAAATGGTCTCGGCAAACGAACTCCGTTTGGTGACTACATGGCCAAGAATCGCGGGGGAATTGGAATGCTCACGATGAAGTGCACCGAGAAAACTGGTCCGGTAGTTGGTAGCTTGTCGGTCGAGGAAGCTGACGAACTGATGTTGATGACCGATGGAGGTCAAAGTATCAGGATTAGAGTGTCCGACGTTCGAGAGACTGGTCGTAATGCTCAAGGCGTCAAATTGGTGACTCTGAATGAAGGTGAAAAACTTCAGGCGGTGGCCCGAGTGATGCCGGACGATGAATCGGATGAGGAATCTGAAGAAGGTGAAATAGAGGTAGCCGAAGATTCGGGATCTGATTCATAAATCGAGAGATTGATGAAATTTTAGGGTGGAGGGAATGATTCCCACCACCCTTTTTCATACCAAAAGGCAGCTTGATAGCTTTTTTTACCGCTATCTGATGATGATCAAAATGGGGATCTTGAGGGTTTTATCACACGGGCAGGCACCATTCAGGATTTACGAGTCTCTCTGATCTCACGGTGAACTCGAACGAGGCTTAGATTATTTTGCGGTTAGAAATCGCCGAAACCTTTCGCTGGAGGCGGCGGCTGATTTATGCTAGGCTCACCCAACTTATGAAACGTATTTTTCTCAGCGCGCTTGGTTTTTGTGCCCTGGCTTTCGCGGCCAGTGCTCAGGACAATCCTCCGAAACACATTCGCTTTCTCGCTTTGGGTGAGCTTCCTGTCTGGAGGGAAGAGTTAAAGGATGGAGTTCGAAAGGGTATCAAACCACCAGAAGGCTCGGTTCCTCCCGCCGCCACCGCTCTTCTTTCTGGTGATCAGGCGATTCCTTTTAAAATGACACTGCGGGCCTTTACTAATGTTCTCACCATGGCCCCGACTACTCCCAAGTTGGAAATCAGGAAGGGTAAGGATGCGGCAGCGACTCCTTGGCTTTCCACACGTAAGCCAGCGGCCCCATTGAGTCTTGGTGTTCTTTTTCGCGATCCAGCTACGATGAGTTGGAATAACCCTAAGATGCTTCTTCTCAAGGACGACCCTTCGGCTCTCAAACCGGGTGAGATTCGGTTTGTTAATGTTTCTGATAAAACGGTGCTGGTGAAATTGGGAACGAAAGCTTTTGGAATTGCACCTGGGAAGACAGCGACCAAGCCAATTAAGGAGGGCAGGTTCAGATTGGTGCATTCCTTGTATTAAACTTGAAAAAGAAATTTGGGAAAACCCTTCTTTTTACCAGTATGCTCAGCAACACTATGTGCTTTTTAGAGCTCAAAATCCGAGAGCAACCGGAGCGGTGAGGTTTTACTTTGCACCGGAGCCGGTGCCTAGAATGCCAAAAAGTTCTTAAATATCTTTAGAAAAGCATTTTTATGATGGATCAACTTTCCCGCGCTGGAGGTTGATCTATTTTTTTTGATTGGAATTCCTTTAAAAGAACCTGCCCGCAGCCTTAATAGGATTGTCTTTACTTTGTAAGACATTATGGGGTGTTAATGGGCTGAAACTACCTTGGAGATTGGAATCTCAAGCTAGAAAATCTTCTAATTCTAGGTGATGAGGCTCTTTAATCCCGTTGAGAGGGTATCTTCCTTGGGATGGAGACTTAGTTTTTTTTCGTTGGATTAGCTAGGAAGTCACCATTTCTGAATCATTTCGGGCGAACCTTGACGGGGAGGGGCTCGCCTGCATAATGCCGCCGTTTTCCCACCAAATAGGTTGGGAGAACGACCAACCCTAATAATCCTAGGAAAGACCCATGGCAAATTACGCAATTAATGGATTCGGCCGCATTGGCCGGATGGTGCTTCGTTCAATGACTGATGACGAACTTAAGAAAGTCGTCGCTATCAACGACCTCACCGATAACAAGACCCTCGCTCACCTTCTCAAGTATGACTCTTCGCAGGGCCAGTTCGCTCGCGAAGTGAGCTATGATGAGGGCCATATTATTGTCGATGGACACAAAATTCACGCAACAGCCGAGCGGGACCCCGCTAATCTGCCATGGGGTGACTGGAATGCCGACGTCATCCTTGAATCCACTGGATTCTTTTGTAGTCGTGAGGGTGCTTCCAAGCATCTCTCGGCTGGGGCCAAGAAGGTTCTCATTTCTGCTCCTGCCTCTGATCCTGACCTCACAATGTGTCTCGGAATCAATGACAATGAATATGATGCAGCAAATCACCACATTGTTTCCAACGCATCTTGTACCACCAACTGTCTAGCGCCTCTTGCTAAGATTCTCAACGACAAGTGGGGCCTTAAGCGCGGCTTCATGAGCACCATTCACAGCTACACCGGTGACCAAAGTCTTCTTGATGCTCCTCATGGCGATCTTCGCCGTGCTCGTTCCGCTGCTGAAAACATCATTCCTTCTTCCACTGGCGCAGCCCGCGCGATTGGCCTCGTCATTCCTGAGTTGAATGGAAAACTCAATGGAGGTGCGTTTCGTGTTCCAACTCCTACCGGCTCACTCACCGATCTGGTTGCTGAAATTGGTGCTGACGTCACCGCTGAAGAAGTGAATGCTGCTTTCAAGGAAGCTGCCGAAGGTCCCCTTAAAGGTATTCTTCATTACAGTGAGATGCCACTCGTTCTTCAGGACATCGTGGGTGATCCTCACAGCTCGATCTTCGACAGTGATCTGACCACCGTTGGCGGGACAACCGTCCGCGTATTATCATGGTATGATAATGAGTGGGGTTATTCTAACCGCGCTGCTGACGCCATGAAGATGCTTGGCGACTCGCTTTAGGATCCTCGAATTTTAATTACTTTCAAGAGGCCCGACTGAACAATCAGTCGGGCTTTCTTTATACGGTTACTTCAGGGAGAGCGGTCGCGAGAGTAAAAAGGCAGCATTAGGGAGGGGTTAAATTTCCGTGGAAGCGTTGGTAGAATCAATCTTGAGGCTTTTTTTATTGGACAGAACCGTGCTTCAACGATAATTCACCGCCCAGCGGCAGCGTAGCTCAGGGGTAGAGCAGAGGACTCATAAGCCTTTTGTCGGTGGTTCAAATCCACCCGTTGCTACCATTTTTTCAAAACCCCGTGGTCGTTTAGACCACGGGGTTTTGTTTATAGAGTGAAAAGTGATCTGAGAAAGCGGAGCTCTGTCTCAAGTAATCCCGTGGGTCGGGTAATTGAGGGGGTAATCAAGCTCAAATTCGAACAAGAATGAAAAAATACCCCCTTCAGGGGAAGATTCGGATCGATCTCCGATAACTAAAAGAATCTATTACCGCCTTCCTCCCATTGCCGTCGATTGCGTTTGGTGAGACGGCCTTGATCACCTTCTTTACGGCTTTGGCGGTTTTCCTTGTTAGCCAATCGACGGTGTTCCGCTTCGGCAAGAATCTTTGCTGGAGTGTGATCATGGTAAGCCTCGCGCGCTAGTGGGGCACCGACTCTTTTTTCGATGAGCTGAATCACTTCGATGTTACGTTTATAGGCATTGTCTGAAGAGGGAACCTCAAGAGTATCACCTATTTTAAGAGCGGCGCTGGGTTTGAGCGTTTTGCCGCTTCGCTTTACCTTGCCAGTTGAGCAGTCGTGGGAAGCCTGGTTCCGGGTTTTGTAGAGTCGGACCGACCAGAGCCATTTATCAACGCGCATTTTCCTGAGGAGATGGAGGAATGAGGAGCACGATTTCACCCCTCACCTTTCGTTCTGAAAAATAAGCTGCAATTTCACTACTAGTGCCATGATGCAGGGTTTCAAAGGCCTTGGTGAGTTCTCTTGCGACACAGATAGGCTGGTCTGGAGCTAACTTGTTCAGGAGCTCAAGCGTAGAAGGTAGCCGATGTGGGGATTCAAAAAACAGGGTAGTTTCGCTGCTTTCGAGGGCTCTCTGAAGTTGTTTGCCACGTTTGCCTTTTTTTACGTGGAGGAATCCGTGGAAGGAAAATGGATGAGGAGGAAATCCCGATCCTACAAGTGCAGTTGTGATTGCAGATGGGCCCGGTAAAACCGTGAATTCGATTTCTTCATCACGGCAGGCTTTGAGGAATCGGTGGCCAGGATCAGAGAGACAAGGTGTGCCAGCATCAGAGATGATGGCAATCGTCTCTCCTTTGCGGGCTCGTTCTATTAACTCAGGAATTCGTTGCTGCTCGTTGTGGTCATGCAGAGAAATGAGAGGGCGGGAAATTTCTAGATGGTTAAGGAGGCGCAAAGAATGTCGGGTGTCCTCACAGGCGATGAGATCAGCTTCCCGGAGTGTGTTAATCGCGCGAAGGGTAATATCCCCTAGATTCCCGATAGGAGTTGGGACAAAGGTGACAACGGGCACTCTGGGATGGTCTTTAGATGCCATCAGCGAGGCGAGCGATAATGGATTGAGTAGCACGCTGCAAAGCGTCAGGAAGGGCATTCATGCGAGCGGTTTGGAGATTGTCATCCACAAAGAGGCGAGAATCCCCCCGTTCCCGGCCTGCGTCGAGGACGATTCCAGGGCGGTTGTTGTCGGCTAATTTGTAGGAAACCGTCACACGGAGCTGAAGTTCTTCTGATCTAAGAACATCGACCGTTGAAGAACGAACCTGCTGGTAATCAATTGCTTCGAGTGTGATTAAAAGTGTTGCATCAGCGGCACTGCTTCTTGTGAGCCGGTAAGTTCCATCGCTTACCAGCGCATCGACCATAGAATTGGTGGCAAGAGCTTCGACGCGGGGAAAAATGACACGACTCTTAGCAAGCGGAATGGAAATTGATTCGGTTCCTCGCAGGTGTTCGGGCTTATTTCCACCAAATTGGTATCCGGCGCATGAAGTCAGGAAGCCAAGGCTGAGAGCCAGAAGGACGACGCGTAGCATGAATTACTGGGTGGAGAGCTTGTTGATCCAACCTTGTGCGCTTGTGCGCAGAGGTCCGGGATTTGAGCGCATGACAGTGTCACGGTAGTAGACAAGAGCGGATGAAAGCTGCCCTTTTTTTCGGTAGAACTCTGCGATTTCGAAAGACCGCTGGATATTGTCGGTAGCAAGGCTTGCAATTTGGGCCTTTGCCATTTTGGCCTGTTTGGAGGTTGGATAGCGAATGACTACGTCCTCGAAGGCTCGCTTGGCCCGATCTAGGTTAGCGCTGTCTTGATCGCCATCTTTGGATTGGGCGAACAAGATTTCGCCAATTTGATATTGTGCGTCAGGGGCAAATTTCGAGTCAGGGAAATCGCGTGTTAGTTCGCGAAAAGCAGTGATAGCCAGAACCACGTGAGAGGCTTGATCTCCACGAGATTGGTAAACTCTACCGATCGCGTATTGGGCTTTCGCGGCCGATGGGGCGCGTGGAGCGTTTTGACGGACTTTCGCGAGCATGGCGACACACTCTTTTAGACTGAAACGTATTTTAAAGCCTATGAAGGAGTCTTTGATTTGCCCTTCAGTAGCTTGGGTGGCGATCATTTCCTGCCGCTTCATGGCTTCAGCGTAGTGAGGGGAGGCTGGATATTTTGTGAGGATGGCATCATAAGCTTCAAAGGCCTCAAGCAGGTCGCCCTCTTCTTCTAAAAGCTTGCCCCAACGAAAGGCGGACTCCGAAGCAGCTGGGCAGAGTGGATGGCGGAGGACGATTTTCTCGTATATTTTGATAGCCCGGCCAAGTTTACCTGCCTTTTCGGCAGCAATGGCTGAATTATAAAGAGCCTGAGCGATTTTCTCGGAGGCCCTGCTCTCGCTCGCAAGCCTTGCTGATTCGACGTCTCCCCCACAAGATGGTAAGAGTAGGCTGGCTGCGAAGACGATGATCGCATGCTTTAAAAGCTTCATGGGTGGTAAAATAGTGTCTTGGATGAAAAAAGGAAAGAGAGCATTTGTTGGGGTCATGAGGGCTTGGCCGCTTTGCTCCTGTTGTGGTAGTATTTAGCCATGCGATCGACCCAGTTTTTGGAATGGAATCTACGCATCGCACTTGCGGTCTTTTTTTTGTGGAGTGGTTACGAAAAACTTCAGGACCTCTCGGCATTTACTAAATCAGTGGGGAATTTTCAATTTGAGTGGAAGGTGACTTGGTCAGGTGAGACTCGTAATTTCTTTGATGCTCCAACGGATGCATTCATTGCCTACCTTGTTCCTTGGTTTGAAGTCTTGGCAGCAGTGGCACTTTTGATTCCATATTCCAAAGTTGGAGGAGCGGTCATGCTGATAGGGATGTTGATTTCATTCAACTTGGCCCTCGCATATGCATGGAATCTTGGCATTGAGGATTTGAGGTGTGGGTGCCACGGAGTTTCCGATGCTCCAACCAATTACCCTCTAAAAATTGCCTCGAATTTTGGACTGATTTATATCTCTTCTTTGATCCTTTGGCTGGTCTGGTATCATCGACGGCTTGCCAGCGAGACCGGGCTGCCTAATGTTGAGGCATGACCTACTCCGAACGCCTGAAGTCCCGCCTCGAAACGACTGGATCCGCTCTTTGCGTGGGGCTTGATCCGAGGCCCGATATGACGGATGGAGGAGTTGATGCAATTCCGGAATTTCTTCGCCGTGTGATTGGTGAGACGGCGGAGTTTGCTGCAGCCTTCAAGCCGAACATCGCATACTTCGAAGCGATGGGGTTGCGGGGTTTGGAGATTTTGGATCAATTATTGAGTGAAATGCCCAAAGAAGTACCCGTCATTCTAGATGCTAAGCGGAGTGATATTGGAGAGACTCAAAAATACTATGCACGAAGTTACTTTGAGAATTGGGAAGTTGATGCGGTGACGCTCAATCCATTTTTAGGGTATGATACTCTTGAGCCATTTTTGGACTGGGAAGGGAAAGGGGTTTATCTCCTTGCGGTGACTTCAAACTCAGGGAGTGTTGATTTTCAGCGTCGAGACTGTGAAGGGAAGAAACTCTTCGAGCGAGTGGGCGAGCTTTGCGAACGGGCAAAATCTGAGGGTCGCAAGACAACTGCCGGGCTTGTAGTTGGTTTGACCAATGCCGATGGCGACGTGCTCGAAAATCTTCCGGATGTGCCGCTTTTGGTTCCCGGATTGGGAGCTCAGGGAGGGTCGCTTGATTCTTTGGCTGGAAGTAGTCGGAATGCGGCGAGTGTCATTAATGTTTCGCGCGGGATTACTTATGCCGAAGGAAATAATGACTACGCGGGATTAGCGAGACACTGGGCTGACGAAATCACAAAAATCCTTTCGTGAAAGACGGGTGATCTCGCCCATAAAGGTCTCTCTCAGCGAGTGATTTCGGTTGCGAGTCGGGCAGAGGATGGTTATTCCCCTCCCGTCATGGCTCGCATCAACGAAAATTTCCAGAAGCTTAAAGCGGGTTATCTCTTTCCTGAGATCGCCCGTCGTGTCAACGCCTACACTGAATCTGAGCCTGAGAAGGCCAAGAAGCTCATTCGCTGTGGCATTGGTGATGTTACCGAGCCGGTTCCCGTTGCAGCTCGAGAAGCTATGAAGAAGGCGGTCGATGAACTCGGAGATCGCGGTAGTTTCCGCGGTTATGGACCGGAGCAAGGCTACCCTTTTCTTCGTGAATCAATTGCGCGAAATGCTTATGCCGAACTGGGTATCGACCCTGGCGATATTTACGTGTCTGACGGCTCAAAATGTGATTCCGGAAACATTCTCGATATCTTTGGCCAGGGAAATAAAATCGCAGTGACAGATCCCGTTTATCCTGTCTATGTCGATACTAATGTGATGGCTGGAAATACTGGCGAAGCAAACGAGGCTGGGGAATATGAAGGTCTAGTCTATCTGAAGTGCACTGCCGAAAATGGCTTTGTTCCGGCGATCCCCGAGGAAAAAGTTGACCTCATCTACCTTTGCTATCCAAACAATCCAACTGGAACGACTGCCACTCGTGAGCAACTCGCAGCTTGGGTAGCCTACGCGCTCGCAAATGATGCTGTCATTCTTTATGATGCTGCTTACGAGGCTTTTGTACAGGATCCCTCTATTCCGCGCTCAATTTTTGAAATCGAGGGGGCTCACCAGTGTGCGATTGAGTTTCGTTCATTCTCTAAGAACGGTGGATTTACCGGCGTGCGTTGCGCTTACACTGTCATTCCTGAAGCTGTCACTGGTTCAACTGCTACCGGTGAGCGGGTTCCTCTGAAACAACTTTGGGGGCGTCGTCATTCCACCAAATTTAATGGAGCGAGCTATCCTGTTCAACGCGGTGCTGAGGCAATTTATTCCGAAGCCGGAAAAGCCGAGGTCGCCGGGTTGGTCGAGCACTATATGACGAATGCAAAATTGCTCCGCGAAGCTTGTGAGGGTCTAGGGCTGAAAGTTTGGGGTGGTGAAAATGCTCCCTATGTTTGGGTGGGTTGTCCTGAAGGGATCACGAGCTGGGGGATGTTCGATAAGATGCTTGAAGGGGCTCAAGTGGTTGTAACACCTGGTGCTGGGTTCGGAGCAGCTGGAGAGGGGTTTTTCCGGATTTCCGCCTTTAACTCTCGGGAGAATGTTGAAGAGGTTTGCCGGCGTCTTGCTGATATGGTCTAGGCCTTGCGCTAGTTTTTAATTCGATTTTTCCAAGATGTGAAGGAGCGGCTTAGCATCTTTGAAGGAGTTGGGGCATGACCGTGTCAGAGCGCCAGTTCTCTTTGCTTGAGGGTGGAAGGGTCAATATCTGCTGGAAAAGTGTCAGGGACAGCTTTTTGAAAAAAGATCTCGGAGAGATCAGGGATTGCGCTTGGGATAATCAGGAGGTAATTAGCGGTAATGAGTGGTTGCGGTAGCGGCAGAAATTTCGGTCCTCGAATGAAGATGGATTCTTCCCTCCATCTCGATAAAAAGCCTGATTGGATTAAGGTCAGGTTGCCAAATAATCCCGTTTTTTGGGATACTAAGTCCATGATCAAGGATTTGAGCTTGGTGACGGTTTGCGAAGAAGCTCAGTGCCCGAATCGCTGGGAATGTTGGGGGCAGGGAACAGCCACATTTATGATAGCGGGTGAAAAGTGCACGCGCGCGTGCGGATTTTGCGCGGTCAAAACTGCGAAGCCGGATGATCTTGAAGCAGACGAACCCCAGCGAGTTGCCGAGGCGACTAAGCGCATGAATTTGAATCACGTGGTTATTACCGCGGTCGCTCGTGATGATCTCAAGGACGGAGGTGCCGAGCACTTTAAGAAAACTATCGAGGCAGTGCGTGAGACCAATCCTGGTATCATTATTGAGGTGCTCGTGCCGGACTTTAACGACAAGGATTGGGCTCTCGATCTGGTGATGAAAGCTCGTCCGCATATTTTTAATCACAACCTTGAGACGGTTGAGCGCTTGACTCCTTTGGTTCGGAGTAGGGCCAAATATGAACGTTCTCTTGCCGTTCTTAAAAAGGCCAAGCAAATGGCCGAAGGAAAGGTCGCGACCAAGAGTGGCATCATGCTTGGTTTAGGCGAGAAGCCCGATGAAATTGCGCAGGCCCTCGATGATCTTCGCTCTGCTGACGTGACTGTTTTGACCTTGGGACAGTATCTTCGCCCGACTCCGATGCACCTTCCAGTCGTGGAATATGTCACTCCCGAGAAGTTTGATGAGTGGAAGGAAATTGCGCTCTCAAAAGGTTTCCGTCACGTCGCGAGTGGACCGCTTGTGCGGAGTTCCTACCACGCTGCCGATTTTCATCCTGAAGACGATGTTCTCGAGGCTATCGAGCTTGATTTGGCCGCCGCTAAACAGGCACAACTCGCCTAGTTACCGTGCGGTGTTATTTTCCAATAAATGCCAAAGTCAGTTGCTGGAAAGTGAAATCTTACCTCCTACAGCTCACTCCTCGTTTGTTCGTAGGGCGAGGTATTCTTCTACCGCTCTTGTAGGGTCATCGTGGCGCATCAAGGTTTCGCCGATCAGAATGGCGTTTGCTCCTGAATCAAGGGCTTTCTGAGCATCGGCAGTATCTTTGAGCCCGGATTCGGAGACCAAAATAACATCGTCGGGCACTTCTTCGGCTAATTTTTCCGTAGTCGTAAGGTCGGTGGTGAAGGTCTGGAGGTTCCGGTTGTTGATGCCAATAAGGTTTGCCCCGAGATCAAGAGCGCGCTCCATCTCTGGAAGATCATGAACCTCGACTAGGACATCGAGTTGCACGTCCCGCGCGGCATCATACAGTTTGCGAAGATCATCGTCGTTTAGCGCGGCCACAATGAGAAGGACGGCATCAGCCCCAGAGACACTGGCTTCGTAAATCTGGCATTGGTGGACCGTGAAGTCTTTTCGCAAGAGCGGGATTGGAGAGATCTTTGAGATTTCTATAAGAAAAGAAAGGTGCCCTTGAAAGTATTTTTGGTCGGTCAGGATTGACATGCAGGTGGCGCCACCATCGATGTAGCGCTTGGCCTGACGAACAGGATCGAAGTTTGGATCAATAATCCCGGCCGAAGGTGAGGCTTTCTTAACCTCGGCTATCACTCCGAGTTTGTCCGGCCCCTGATCGAGAGCAGTTCGGAATCCTCCAAAGTCATTGCGCATAAGGGCGGATGCCCGCAATTTTTTGGTGAGGGGAATGAGGGATTCGATCTCCTTCTTCTTGTAGGCGATGATTTCGTCTAGCTTGTTCATGAGTGCTGCTTACCCAATACGCGAAGCTTTAGAAAATGGAAGCGCTCAATTCCACTCTTGTTCTGGAGTCTTAAAGAGGAAATGCTCTCCGTGCTGTGAGATTTCTGTTTTTCGTTCTTTGTCTTATTCCTTTTTGCTCGTCTGGGCAAGAGGGCAGATCGAGCTCGATTGATGGGCGTCTCACTATTCTGGGGGGGAGCTCCAGTTTACGTGTGGCAATGATTCAAGATGCCGATGATTTGATCTCGGATCTCGATCGGTTAGTGGGTGAGGTCCCAGGAAAACCTTATCCAATCTATTTGGAGATTTTTCCTTTTGAGAAAGGAAAGTCGTCCCAAATTTCGCTGGAGTTTTTAAAACCGGAGGGAGGAGCTCCCTATCGCCTGCAGATTTATCTTCGCTTAGGGCGGGGAAGTTCTTTTGAGCAAAAACAATTTGAGCGGGTCATCTTGCAAATGCTTGTCATGGAGCGAAGCCTGCGTTCGCTTCCTGAGGGGGAATCCGTAGAAAGGGTAGAAGTCAGACCGTGGCTTCTTGATGGCTTAGCCGAGGCCATTCAATGGAAAAATGGTAAGGGAGATCGTCGTATGTATTCTTCTCTGATGGAGAGTGGTGGCTGGATTGAAGTAGAGGATTTGGTAGACCGCGCGGCAATCGCCGGACTTGATGTTCTGAGTCGAGAGCTTTTTAGGGCTTCGTCCGGGGCTCTTGTTATGGCGCTTCTCGCCCAGAACCAGGGGGCAAAAAGCCTAGCCGAGTTTTTGGGTAAAGTTGCCGTTTTCGAGGGAGAACAGATGATTCTTTTGAGGGCGCATTTTCCGCAGGCCAACCTCGGGCCTAAAGGTCTGGAGCGATGGTGGATGTTGCAAGTGGCGGCCCTCTCTGAAAAAAAGTTAAGTGAGGCTATGACGATTCCGGAAACCGATGAACGTCTAAGCGGAATTCTAGAACTGCATCTCAAAAACGAAAACGAAGAGGCCTTCCGTGTGAGCTTGGGATCGTGGCGTCAGGTGGCAGGACTTCAGTCTCAAGAAGAACGTATTGAATCAATAAGGCCAGCCAATGATCTCCTTGCACACCTTAGTTTTCGTTGTTTCCCAACGTTTCGCCCAGTTATTGCGGGTTACCTTAAAATCCTTTCGGATGTCGCAGACGGAAAAACAGAGGAGGTTGAAGAAATGATTAGAAATCTCGAGGAATTTCGAACTGCTGAAGTAGAACGTCATCAGAAGCTGGTTGATCTTATGGACTGGTATCACTTGTCTAGCGTCCGGAAGGAGAGCGGTGAGTTTGAGGACTATCTCAAGATGCAGAAAAACCTCCGAAAGGGAAACGAGTTCGGAAAAGACCCGCTTCATCAATATCTCGACAAGGTGCAGAAGGTTTTTGAAAAGCCAAAGTAGGATTTCGGTAGGGCGTGAATTGATTCGGAGGTTCGGCTAGGAATAAATTCACAGAGATTGCACCGTGCCTTCATAAAATCCTCATAAGTAGATGCTTCCATCTTGTCATGAATGAAATTACGCCAGCGCAAATCAAGGGAGAGGGGGGGGCTCCACTCCCCAAGTCGCCGCGCCACAAAATTATTCTCAAGATATGCGTTCTTGTTCTCGCACTGCCGATAGTTTTCGCTCTAATCCTATTCCGAATTTACGGAGTCGACACAAAACACGAGAGCAGAGGTAGCATCTGGTGGCCAGAGAGAGGTCGAAATCTGATCCCACCCACTGCTTCTGAGATCACGCTGCGGCGGGATTTTCTCGATCACTACGCCGTCTATACCGTCACGGAAAAAGAACTCAATGCCTTCCTCGAGCAACGCTTTGCTCGTCCTGGGAAAGCTTTGAATTCTTTCAGTGAGAGATTGCCGGCACACTCTGACACTATTGGGAAAGTAATCGGCCCTTTTGGCTGGGAGGTGACAGAGAATACCGTCTCATATACCTACACGGCGAGCAATGGAGGCTCTCATAATTACTATCACGATACGAAATCCGGACTGACTTATCAGAGCTCTGCATACTGGTAGAATTTCAACCTATAAATTAATTTTCCAAAATGGATCGAGACCGCCAGAGGAAAGTGGTGAAATGGAGGTAAGATTAGGACCCTTAATGGAGCGTAAGAAAACTGGAAAGCCTTCGAGATACAGAAGCCTAATTTTTTTAACGATGGAAAATACTGATGAAGCTTACGAAAGCGATGCCTTCAATAAGGTGGAGCGGTGGAAACTGTTTGTTGAAAGGACAACGTTGGCTTTTTCAGGAGCATTTTCGGGAGTGATTTTCTACTTGGCCCTTTTCCCGAGCTTCTATTACCTCACTTGGATTTTCTTCGGCATCATGCTCTGGGCGATAGTCGGCGCTGCTTGTCTTTTACAAGGAATAGCCATGAAGGCTATTGCACGGTGGAAACGGGTCACTCTAGCTTCTTCGCCAGCGAATGGCTTTGGTTTTATCATCGGAATGCTTGTCGTGGTAAGTCTAATGGTTGCGTTCAAGCTGCCACTGCACGCATCCTTCTTGCTGGCGAGGCCTGGACTGGAGGAGGCCCTTGAACAACACAATGACGACTTAAGCCAAGTCGCATATTCATCCCACAATTACGGCATTTACAGATTCAGCAAGGCAGACCGTCGCTGCCACCACAAGGACCGAGTCTTTTTTCAATTTCTTCACGATGGGGAAGCTGCCATAATCTACAGCGAAAGCGGTATCGAAGAATTGTGTTACAATTCAGGAAGCAAGGGACATTTATTTGGTAATTGGTATTGGATGAAGGAAGATTAATTTGGATTCTCACGCTTGGTAATCGGTCATCTTATGGTGAGAAGAAATTGAGACGAATAAGTAAGCCCTTAACCTTAAAAATCAGTAATAAGAGCAAACTAGGAGAAAATTTTAATGAGAAATCTGAAAGTATTATCGATTGTTTTTTTATTTTGTTGCGTGGTGGGAGTCAACCTAGCTTGTCCAGTCCATGACAAGTCAATTACGGTTCGTGTTGCTTCCTATAATATTGAGTTCAGTAAAAGTGCCACTCCTGAACAGATTGGTGACATGTTTAAACCCTATCAACTGGACATCATCGGTTTTAATGAAGCTCCAGATGGAGATTGGACTGCCCGGGTCGGCAAGGTGCTAGGGATGAAATATAGTTTTGTCGGTAAAATATCCTCGGCCAATCACAAGGATAAGTACAAGACGATTCTTAGTCGGACGCCTCTAGAAAATACTGAGG
Source organism: Akkermansiaceae bacterium (assembly GCA_905181965.1). Classification (GTDB taxonomy): domain Bacteria; phylum Verrucomicrobiota; class Verrucomicrobiia; order Verrucomicrobiales; family Akkermansiaceae; genus SW10. The sequence continues at coordinate 101,617 of CAJIZY010000002.1, read as the reverse complement.
AACACAAACTCACGGGCCACGGCTGGAATCCTGCATCAGTTGTTAGAGCGACGACTCAGATTCAGGGTGTTTCCTTCGCTTTTTTATCACTACATATCTGTAAATCTGGAGCAAGTGATGGCCACGCCTATAGCCTTGCCACCAAGGTTCTCCCGAAAGAGACAATGGCGCGGGTGATAGTGGTTGGAGATTACAACAACAAGATTGGTGATGCTGCCATGAAAACTGTCGAGGGTGCAGGATTCAGACCCATATGGAGTGATCTGAAGATCGATGTATCCAAGGAGTTCACATACAACGCCCAAAACCCAGAAAAGAATCACGGAGTGATTGATCACATATTGTATCACACCTTGGCTGGTGCCAAGGCAACGGATGGGGGTCTTATTGAACTGGAGACGCCCTTGTCTGATCACAAGCCGATCTGGGCGCAAATCGTCTTTCCTCGAGATCTCGAAGGAGTGCAGGAACCCCAGTAGTGCTGATTTTGTAAGCGTTCCGATAATTCGGCACCCCCCTTGGAACCCACTTTCGCTTTCGGCTCTGGGGGGGGTAAACTTTACTTCAAGATTTTCAGTTAACGCATACTTTTGCTATTTCGATATGATATTGAGGAAAAATAGATTTCCCGTGACCTTTCTTGGCATATTCTTTGCCGTGAGCAATCTCAGTTCTTGGGCTGCTAAAGCACCCCTTAGTCCTGAGAAACTCCAGAAAGAGGCCAGTCATATCGTTTCTGGAAAGATCTTGGAGGTGACTGCAAAAGTCCAGAAATCGACCGTCGAAAAGGGGATAGGCCTTCACAGGGATCGAGTCTTTACGATCAAAATTCGAGTGAGATCAATTTCAAAAGGAGCTGGTGTTAAACCGGGCGATCAAATCGATGTAATTGCTTGGCAGCCGTCCACTCGCATTCCTCCGCGCCCTGGATTGCAAGGACACGAATTAATTCCGAAAAAAGCAGACGTTGTGACATTCCATCTACGGAGAAAAAAAGGAGGGGGATTCGAGCCTCTTTTGCCAAATGGGATTGCAGTGAGGAAGGGTGGGGACTGAGTGAGCTACATGAAATGAAAATCCTCATCCATCCTCTAATTCTATGAGTCAGTTTTACGATGTTTGGATGTGATCTTAAATTCGGAGAAGACGTTGAGCTCTCGGGTGCTGCGTTTGATGACAACTTGCGCCTCCGTAAGTTCAATTCTACATGATTACAGATTCCATTGAGTGTTCTGGTAGATTCGCTCTCATGTAAGTGTAGTTGAGGTGAACAAGGAAGACTTATGCAACGCAACAGACTAGCATGCCTCGCGCTTATCGTGCTCGTGATGGGGGCCGGGCTCGCATCGCGGACATATCCTGTCAGTCATGTGTCCGAGTTTATTGCTGCTTATGCGGGTGACACCTTATGGGCATTGATGGTTTTTCTGGTTGTGGGATTGGGCTTCCCGAGATTGCGAACTTCCATTGTGGCTGCCGTGGCTATCGCTGTCGCCTTCACAGTCGAGACTAGCCAGTTGTATCAGAGTGATTGGATTAACCAGATCAGGGCAACCCGACCTGGGGCACTACTTCTAGGGGTAGGATTCTTATGGTCTGATTTCGTTTGCTACACTGTTGGTATTTTGATCGGGTATACGGGAGAGTCTCTTTGCCTCAATCTTCGCGTTAACAAAAGCGTCAACAAGTCGGAGTAGACTTATAGTCAAACCTCACTAGGTTGAATCTCAATTCAAAAAAATCTCATAATGAAAATTTACATTGGATTGCTGCTTATTCTTCTAGTCCCCATTCTAGAGGCGGGAATCACCGAGAAGGAGATTCAAAGCCCTGTAGAAGGAGTTCTAGTTAAGCACGTCTATCGAAATAGGGTGAAGATCTTGGAGGTGGTATTACCAATCAAGAATGCACCAGCCGTTTACGTCAATACGACTTATACGGTGATAGCAGATAATTTGCCTCTTTATAAATACCAGACTTCAAACTCAGGGGCTAGCTTTCAGCGTTTGAATTTTGGGAATATGAAACACGCCGTAAAACTCCACTCTTCTAGCAATGGCGTAATCGATAAGATCTTCGTCTACTCGTCAGATTTCAGGCTAACCTTCGAAGCATTCCATCTGAAAGAGGGGCGCTTGATTCCATTTTCGGAAAAGGAATTGTCTAAATACCGGATTCTTAGGAACGAGTAATTAAAGGGTTTGGTTTTCGACGCAATATTCGCAGTATGGCGGTCACTAAAAAATCAATGGCGAAGCAAGAATTCCAAGATGTAATCGGCTCGCAGAGTTAAGGGCAGGACAGAGACCGATTCAACTCTACCACCCAAGATAATCTCTCAGGATTTCAAGGGCGGCGGCTTGATCGATGATGTCCTTTTGATGTTTCGCTTTTTTTCCAGCTTCCCGGAGCTTTTCGGCAGCAGTGACCGTCGTGAAACGTTCATCGAAAAAGGTTAAAGGGATTTCTCCGAGGTGTTCCCGAAGTTTTCCTCCAAATTTTCTAATCTTAGCAGAGGAGGTTCCTTCAGACCCATCCATGCGAAGGGGGAGGCCGAGCACAACCGCGGCGATCTTCCGCTCGTGAATTATTTTAAGAATACGGGGAATGGCCTCAGATTTTCGGCAGTCGATTGTTTCAACCGGGTGTGTGCCGATTCCAAACTCATCGGTCGCGGCGAGTCCAATGCGGGCGTCGCCATGATCGATTGCGAGGATAGGGTGAGTCATTTTACAGGTCTTGCGATCGTATTAATATAACACGCAACGAGGAGGATTCCTCCTAGAGCGAGAATATCCCGCCCGTATTAAGCGCCCCAAATGGCGACGAGGACTCCGAAAAATCCGGCGGAAAGAATAAATTTAAAAACGGGAGCGGTCTTTGAGTTCATTAGGAGTTCTTACAGAAGATTTTCAGGGAGTTGATCGCTGAGTTTTTTTATGTCATCGGCCTGATGACGGTTTGCAATGAGAAGGGCGTCTTCGGTTTGGACAACGATGAGGTCGTCAACTCCAAGAAGGGCTATCCTCGCTTGTTTACGACCGTTGAAGACAATGTTGTTTTCGGATTCGATTTCAGTGATTTCATCATTGGTCTGATTATTGTCACCCTGAGTATCGAGATATTTGGCGACGGAGATCCAAGAACCGACATCATCCCAATCAAAGGTCGCTTCGATATTCAAAACTCGGGAAGCCTTTTCCATGAGAGCGTAGTCAATGGAGATTGGCGTGAGTGACGGGAACTTTTCGTCGATGGTTTGATGGATATCCGTTGAAGATTCGAGCTCCTCAATAAAACCGGCGAGTTCCGGAGTGTGCTGGCGGAGTTCGGCAGTGACAGTTTTGAGCGACCAAACAAACATGCCGGCATTCCAAGCGAAGTTTCCTTGGCGGAGGAATTGTTCGGCGAGTTCGGGATTTGGTTTCTCTCGGAACCGGGAGACTTCGAATGGTTCGTGGGTGGGGTTAAATCCAAGCTGGGCTGGCGAGCCTCGCTCAATGTAGCCGTAGGAAGGGCAGGGCCAGGTGGGTTTGATTCCGATGGTAACAAGAGCATCTGTTTGCGATGCGATCGAAAAACTGTCTTCGAGGACGGATTGAAATGATTCAGTGTCGTTGATGAGTTGATCTGAGGGAAGAACTGCCATGGTTGCCTTCGGGTCACGAGCGGCGACAAGACCGATACCGAGGGCGACGGCTGGTGCGGTGTCCCGTTTGGCAGGTTCGGCAAAGATGTTTTCGGGAGGTAGCATGTGGGCAACCTTGCGCACTTCAGTTTCTTGAAGTGCGTTAGTGAGAATGAGAATGTTCTCGGTGGGTATGAGGCCTTGTAGACGCGTGATGGTTTGATCGAGAAGGGTGGTGTCGTCAAAGAGATGGAGGAGCTGCTTCGGTTTGGCATTACGGCTCAGGGGCCAGAAGCGAGTGCCGCTCCCACCGGCAAGAATTAAAGCGTAGTGTTGACTCATCTGGGTTGTATTCAACAGAGAGGGAGGCCATTTGTCAAAACGTGCTGACCTGCGTTTTTAATTTGGGATGTGGATATTTTTACGGTAAGTTCCCCTTATGAATGATATCTACGAGGAGCGGGATTGGGTGGACACAACGGCCGCTTTTGCTCCCGCAGTGCTTGGTGCGGCGGCTGGAATTCTGGTTTCTGAGGCTATGAGCTCTCGAGCTCGTCGGCCAATTGGACTCTCGCTTGCATGTATTGGTCTTGCTGCTTTAACACCGATGCTCGTTGAAACGGCGATGAAAAAAGTCCGTGGGCCGGGAACAAAGCGCGGGTCATTACGAACCCTCCAGGGGATTCGTGACCACGGATTACAGGCTTGTGAAATCAAACATGTCGAGGACGAGCTTCGCGAGGAACTTGGAGTGGGTTAATCCGGCCTCAGCGCAACACTCAATTCGTGAATCACTTTTTCAAAGCCAGTTTGAAAAGGGATCTTTGGTTGCCATCCTAATTCGTTCATAGATCGGGTAACATCGACCGCATACCTTGTATCGTGGCCGGGTCTGTCTTCGATATGGTCGATCAGACTTTCGGGCTTGTTTAGGTTTTTTAAGACTGCGCGCGCGATCTCAAGATTGGTGCGTTCGCAATTCGCTCCTAAATTATAGACACGATTTGTCTCCCCTTTTTCGAAGGCACTAATGAGACCACGTGCGGTGTCATCGACATGAATCCAGTCACGAATTTGTTTCCCCGATCCATAGATAGGGAGGGGTTCGTCTCGAAGAGCATGGTAAACTAAGGTCGGAATAAGTTTTTCGCGGTGCTGTCGCGGCCCGTAATTGTTTGAACATCTAGCGATTACAATCTCTTGGCCAAAAGTGGTGTGAGCGGCTTGCACGATGAGATCTGCACTTGCTTTGCTCGCGGAGTATGGGGAGGAGGGTTTAAGGGGAAAAGATTCATCAGCCTTTGTCGGGGTCGCGATCGGTCCATAAACCTCATCGGTCGAACACTGAAGAAGGGCTACGCTGTGATGTCTAGCAATGTCCAAAAGCGAGAACGTGCCATTAACATTAGTGGTGATAAATTTAGCAGGTTTTTTAATCGATTGGTCGACGTGGGTTTCGGCGGCCAAGTGCATTATCCCACTACATTTAAATTTCTTGAGTAGTTCTGAGACGAGTGACCCATCGCCAATATCACCTTCGATAAAGTTAAGGCGAGGGTCTTGGTCCGGACCTGTCAAATTAGCTCGATTGCCAGCATAAGTGAGCGAATCGAGAATGACGAGGTGTTCGAGATGAGGTTGGTGTAGGAGAGCGCGGGTTAGTGCTGAACCAATAAAGCCAGCACCGCCAGTGAGGAGGATGGATCTCAGCGAACGCATACCCTTTAATTATCGGGTATTCTTTTGGAGAAAAGGGAAACATTGTTGATGGATTGTGAATGGCATTGACTGGAAGGTTCCACTATGCTCACTTTTACGCCTTATGAACTTTGCAAAATTGCTGACGCTTGGTGCTCTGGCTTTGACAGCTTTGTCCTGTGGGTCCCTCCAGAAATTCAATTGGTCTTTGAGTGATAGTGGCTTTGATCCCTTGAGCAGTCCTGGGTCGTCGTTAAAGACTGCTCCGGCAACTCCGACCTACAAGCAAGGGCAATGGGTGGAGACTTCGATACCGAATGCGACCTTCTTCAAGGCTTTCCCCAAAGGGGTCGCAGTCGCTGATAAAGTTTTGCCGGTTGCGATTCCAATGAAAGTGGTTTCAAGCAGGGGGACTTATTTGAAAGTGGAGTTGGATTCGGGGGACGTGGGCTATGTTCCCGAGATTATGGTCGCTGGACGATCTTCTGCAGAGGGTGGGCAACCGGGCTCTGGAGTCCCCAATTATGGTCCAGTTCCTTCGCCGGTTGAGCCTGGAATCGCACCTTTCGGAGTTGCGCCGCCTCCCGGAGTGCCGGGACTCGGCGCGGAGGATGCTCCCGCGTCTCCCGCTCCCTCCACAAAGGCGAAACATTCGGCGGCGGAGGGAAATCGACCAAATATCCCTGGGGTAGCACCTCCACCAGAAGTCCCTGGGATTACCGATCCAACGATGGTGGAATAGTTCTGATATTCTGATTCTTTTAGAAGACCGACCAAGGAATGTTCCGATGGTCGGTTTTTTGCTTTATGGTTTCCGTTTCGAATTGATGATCCCCATTGATGGCGGAACTATTGAATTCTCTGATTACTCTTGGGCTCCTCGTGCTTCTTCAAGCCGTTCTAGGGTTCGACAACCTTCTTTACATTTCTTTGGAGTCGCAGCGTGCGCCTGAGGCTGATCAAAGCCGGGTTCGCAAGCTGGGTATCACGATCGCGGTAGGATTAAGGATTTTCCTACTGTTCATTCTTATTCATCTCGTTGAATTATTACAGGACCCATTTCTAGAACTCGCCGAAGGTGGCTGGATTGAGGGCTCTATCAATTTCCACAGTCTGATCGTCTTATTCGGCGGTGCTTTTATTCTCTATACAGCGACCAAAGAGATTGCGCACATGATGTCTTTGGAGGACGAGGAAAATGCAGTCGACCGTAAGCCCTCGTCGTCGAAAAAGGTGATTGGATTGATCGTTTTTATGAACGTGATTTTCTCGTTCGATTCAATACTGAGCGCGATGGCACTTGCCAGTAAGAAGGGAGCCGATGGCAGCCATGAAGGTTATCAGCTGGGAATCATGATTACGGCGATCTTGATCGGTGGGGCTATTATGGTTCTTCTAGCTGATCGGGTCACGGAGTTCTTGAGGCGTAACAGGATGTATGAAGTTCTAGGTCTTTTCGTTTTATTTGTCGTTGGGATTATGTTGCTAACGGAAGGAGCACACCTCGCGCATCTGACGATCTTCGGTAATGAAATTCATGCGATGACTAAGACAACCTTTTACTTCGTGATTGGGGTGCTTCTTTTGACTGATATTGTGCAAGGTCGCTACCACAAAAAATTGAGCGCTGAGAAACTTCGCAAAGAGAAAAATTTCAACTCATGAACCCAACCCGCCGTCATTTTCTCTCGGGTGCAGCAGCTTGGATGTCTGCGCCATCCTGTCTTGCCGGGCAAAGGTCTATCAAAACGATTTCTCTATTTCATACTACCGACCTGCATGGCCATATTCTGCCAAGCAAGACTTACGATGGCATTGGTGATGTCGGTGGGCTAGCTCGCTGCGCGACCCAGATTCGGAAGTGGCGAAAGGAGTGCCCAGATCACTTGCTCTTTGATGTTGGAGACATCTATCAGGGCACAATTGCGGGTTATCAGACCGAAGGGAAGGTTATGATCGATAGTTTCAATAAGATGGGCTACGATGGGTGGGTTCTTGGCAATCATGAGTTTGATTGGGGGTTAGATATTGTTGAGTCTGCCATCAGAAGATCGGAAATGCCGGTGATTACTGGTAATGTCACGGTTGAGGGAAAGAAGGCTGGCGAGATTGAGGATGGATCCTTTATCAAACTTGCTCCGTGGATCGTGAAGGAGGTCGCGGGGTTCCGGATCGGATTTGTGGGGTTGACCACTCCAGGAATTCCTTACTGGTCGCGCCCCGAGCTTCTTAAGGGATTTAGGGTGTTTGATCCCATCGAATCGCTCAGGGAGAGCGTTAAAGAACTGGGCGTGGAAAAGGTGGATGCGATTGTGGTGCTGGGTCATATGGGCTGGAAACGGGCCGATGATTTTGCAAACCCGATTCAAGAAATGCTAAAGCAGGTATCCGGTATTGATATTTATATCGGTGGTCATTCTCACCAAGATCGACCGGCTTGGTATTGGTCAAACGTGCTTTGCACACAGGCGAATTACTATGGAATTAATTGTGGTCGGGTGGATCTTAGTTTTGATCTGGAATCGCGAAAGCTTGTGAAACGAAATGCTTGGACTGTCCTTATGGATGATCGCTTCGCTCTCGATCCGGTGATTGTTGAATCTACCAAAACGATCGTGGAAAATGCTGAAGAGCGTCGTCAGACTGTGATTGGCGAGGTCAGTGAGAAGATTTCAGCCAGAGGTAAAAGTAGCCCGTTTTGGCAGTTGATTTGCACCGCTTTCATGAAGACGGCAGAAAAACAAAAGATCTTTTCCGAGGGAGTTTTTCATGGAACGTTTGGGAATCCAGATGTCGATCCCGGAGTTAAAACAATAGAAGACGCATGGCAGTGGATTCCTTACGAGAACTGGTTGGTCCATGCGCGAATTACGGGCGCCCAGATTCGTGTCATCATGGCTGAATCGAAGGAGGATCGTTATTCGGATCGCAACTTGTTTGGTTTGGATCCTGCGGATTTACAGTCTGATAAGAGGTATGGTATTCTGTTCAACAGCTATGACAGTCAGTCAGGGGGTCGACGTTTGATGTTCCTGCGGACGATCTTGGAGGAGCCTGCCAGTGAGACTAGATTGATCCCGGTGAATACCCGAGAATCGGTAATCGATTATTTCGCGGATAATTACGAAGTGAAGTAGTTTACTTTCCGCCTAGAAGAGTGCGGGAGACTTCAAAGTTCTCTTCGAGAATGACTAAGTCTGCACGGAAGCCGGATTCGATTTTTCCGATTTTTGGGAGCCCGAGAGAGGTTGCTTGGTTCCAAGAAGTGGTGGCAACAATCGCGGACAAGGGTTCACCCGTGATTTCATGAATACGCTTGAGCCCTTGGTTATACCGTAGGGTTGATCCTGCGAGTGCCCCATTGCTTTTGAGTCGGGCGATCCCGTCTTTGATTTCAACCTCAAGACCTCCAAGAGATGTGTCACCATCGGACTGCCAAGAGGCGGAGACAGAGTCGGTGATCAGCATGATATTCTCGCGAGGCACCCGGGCAAAGATAAGCTCAAGCATTTCGGGGGCAAGATGAATGCCGTCTGCAATCAGTTCAAGAGATAGGGAGTCTTCGAGAAGACCGGCTCCGACAACTCCAATTTCACGATGATGTAAACCGGTCATGGCATTGCCAAAATGGGTAAGGTGCTTTAGCCCGTATTCAGTAGCAGTCATTACGGTAGCGTAGTCGGCTTTAGTATGAGCTGCCGATGGCGTGATACCCATTCCTGATGCTTCCTGGATAATATTGAAAGCCCCGGGAATTTCAGGTGCCAAAGAGAGGATAAGGGCAGGAAAGATTTGATGAAGTTCTTGGAGCTCGTTGAGATCGGGGGGGCGAACAAATTGGGGGTTTTGCGCTCCTGCTTGCTCGCGGTTGATGAAAGGGCCCTCAAGGTGAATGCCTGGAATATTCAAAGGAGCCGAGGCCGCCCAATCCCTGATGGTATGAACAATTTCGACGAGTTTTTCCTGCGGCTGCGTGAGAGTGGTAGGGAGCCAAGTGGTGACTCCTTCCTTGAGCTTGGTTTGCGCGATGTGCTCCAAGCTCTTGTGGGAAGCGTCACACACATCTGCGCCATCTGCGCCATGGCTGTGGATATCGATAAATCCGGGGAGCAACATTTTCCCGTCCAGATCAAGATCCCCTGACGTATGATTGGCGACTTCTTTGATTTGACCGTTTTCGATTAAAACGCTGGCACCTTCTCGGTCAAGGCCGGGTGAAATGATATGGGCGTTTGTGAGAAGCATTAGTCTAGAAGGAGGTGCCAGGATTTCCGCATATAGTTGAGGCCGGAGAGGAGAGTCAAGGCGAGGGCTCCGTATAGAAAGCCAAGAAAGAGCCAGTCGTTCGGGGAGGTTAGGTTTTGCAGGAAGAGGAGAAATCCTTCGTGAGGGGAGGATGAATCAAGAATGAGCCAAAGAAGGCACGTGATACCCAAGGCAAGTTGCAAAGTGGTTTTCCATTTGCCGAGATTGTCTGCTGCAATGATTTTCCCCTTATCCGCGGCAATTTGACGTAGTCCGGTTACGAGGAATTCCCGGCCGATGATCACGCAAGTGATCCAGGTCGGGCAGAGGCCTTTGCTCGTGAAAAAAACAAAGGCGGAAGCCACGAGAATTTTATCTGCAAGGGGGTCAAGCAGTTTGCCGAGTGATGTGACGAGATCCATCTTCCGAGCGAGGTATCCGTCGAGCCAATCTGAGATTGTTGCCATGACAAAGGTGATTAGGGCAACCATAAGTGCTGGTGTGCCTCCCCAGCTGGCGCTTACGACAAAAATGGCCGTTAAGACAAGGCGAGCGAAGGTGATTGAATTTGGGAGATTCACGTGGCGGCGGGAGTGTGACGTAGCGATAGCAAGGAGACAACCTTTTGCGAACTTGAGTGGGCGATTTGACAAGAATGTGGGTTCTAGGCTATTTATCGATTGGGCAGATTAAAAAGGTTTTAAAATCGATGGAACAATTAGAAAACGAAATTTTAGAGAAAGGTTTTGCGGCTCCTGCCGCCTATAATGCGGATACGGGTAAAGTTTCCATTCGCCCGGCTTCTTCAAGCTTGATTCAGCAGGGAGCTGCGGTCTTTGAAAACTATAAAAGAACCAAGGCTATTTCACGAGATCCGAGCGCGCGCGCGAAGGTGAATCGGGTCGCAAATCGTCTCAAGCCTGTGATTAATCTACCTGGTGTGCGTTGGGAATTTGAGGTGTTTAAAGATTCATCTGCCAATGCCTTCGCCCTCCCCGGGGGGAAAGTGGGCGTCAATACGGGTCTTTTAAAGATCGCTCAGACCGATGGCCAGCTTGCTGCAGTGGTCGCTCATGAGATGGCTCACGTGACTTCAAACCATGCTCAATCGAGGCTTCAGCGGAATCAGACCATCGCGCTGGGTGGGACACTTCTCGGGGCAGTTCTAAGCGGTGATGAAAATAGCCAGAAACTTGGCCAGTGGGCTCATAAAGGAGGGGAAATTGCCTTTGGACTGACTTTTTCGCGATCGCAAGAGCTGGAGGCTGACCGGATTGGAACCCTTTTTATGGCGCGCGCCGGTTACGACCCGGTTGAGGCCATTACTTTTTGGCAAAGAATGGGAGCGAGCCAGGAAAGCCGCACTCCGGAGCTTTTGAGCACCCACCCGGTGAGTAAAACCCGCATTCAGAAGTTGCGTGAATTTCTGCCGGCCGCGCAGTCCCAGCGTCGCTAGAAAAGTTCATGAGATTTTTAAGATGTTTCTTCTTGATAGCTCTTGTTGGCCAGTTGGGACAGGGGAAAGGTTGGGCAGACCTCATTGTCTGTGGAATGGAGAAGGTCTTCACTATTCCGGCTGACGGGGGAAGGAATCATGTGTGGGAATGGACTGCCGAACTTTCAGCTGAAATTCCGGAATCGATGCGTTCGGCCTTTGCGACGACTGATGATTGTAAATCTTATCTAGGATGTTTGTTGATCACCTCATCTAGCGGTGGAGTCGCCCTAGTTGAGAAAGAGACCAAGAAGTGTCTCTTTTTTACAAAGGTCCGGAATGCGCACAGTGCCTGTCTTTTACCGGGGAATTTGGTCGCGGTGGCTTCCAGTTTCGGAGGAGATCAGTTGGTAATTTTTGATTTGGGGAAATCAGGCACACAGGTGGCCCCAAAAATGAGGCTCCCGCTTTATGGTGCTCATGGGGTTGAGTGGGATTGGCGGAGAGAATGCCTCTGGGCTCTCGGAACCGATGTTTTGCTGAAAATCGAAATGAATGACAGTGAGGCGTTAGTGATTGAAGAATTCAAACTCCCTACTCCTGGTGGGCACGATCTTACATGGTGGAGTGCGAGCGAGTTGGTTTTGTCGGTCGATCACCACTGCTATTTGTTCTCGGTAGGCGAAAAAAAATTCAATCCGTTCCTTCCACTAGCCGATGAGGCGAAAGTGAAGTCTATTCATCGGAGCAGGAAAACCGGGAAGATGGTTTGGCACAGAGGAGCTAAGGAAACTTGGTGGAGCGATACCATACGCTTTGCTCAACCTGAGGAAACCCGCGCCCTTGAAGGTGGGAAGATTTACAAAGTTCGTTGGGACGAGCCCCGGATGAGACCCATTCACAGTTCGGATATCGCCGACCCATCTGTGAAGCCTCAATTGGGGATTGTGAAAAATGGGGGCTACGTGGAACGAAGCCGCATCATTGTGGATTTGGACGGAGATGGGATGGACGACATCTTGCTCTCAGGCGGTCCTGAGGAGTTTGGAACAATGGGAGGGCCATGGTCCGTTTTACTGCGAAGGGAAGAGGGATTTGCGAGAGTCGGTGAAGTTTGGGCTCATCCAGCGGCAATCTCATTTGAAGAAGATCAGAGTAGGATTTCTAAAGATTTTAAAACCCGTCGATACACCAGGATCTGGGCCTATCTTAAATCAAGCGGCCGAGTTGGATCCTTTGGCTATTATCGAGTGGGAGATTCTGTCGTCGATGAATTGCAAGGGGTCGAGATTTACCCTGGAGATGGTGGGACCAGTCTTGGGAATGCTCTTTATGGAGCGGCGTTTCGGGAGTCCCCGATTCCATTTCGAGTAGAGCGGAGTCTGACGTCAGTTACTGGGAATGTGACTTGGCAATAAAGCATGAACTGGAATGCGCTTCAGAAATAGGGCGTGACCCAATTATTTTTTGAGCTCAACGCAGAGGAGCTTCCTTTGTCCGCGCATCAAGAGTTTGCCGTTACTCAGAGCCATTGGGCTCCAGTAACGGAGGTCTTTCTTACTTTTTGGATCAGTTCCAAAGACATTAGCTTCAGCAAGAAGTTTAAAGCCTTTTGGCGAAGGATCAACGAGGCGGAGAATTCCGTTTTCGCCATCTTGAATGATCAAGGTGCCATCGGCATAGAGGCTTGCTCCACGGCCCATGAAGGGATCGTTTCCAGTGCTCCATAATTCCTTTCCCTCGAGATCGTAGCAGACCAAGCCACCCTTTTTGCGGCGGGTAGCCGTCTTATGGTTGGAGTTCTCGTTGGCAAGAAAGTAGAGGTGATCATCAATGACGAAGGGGGGGTGAATCTGGCTTCCTTTCTTCGTCGTCCAAAGTTCTTTGACTTGGAAGCCATCGCCAGATTTTTTCACCGAGAGCATTTTAGATCCACCATCGTATCCACCGGACACAAAAAGGCGGTCTTTTCCCAGCTGGACGGGGATAGTGATCGGGATTCGATTTTTGTAGAGCTGGCTCGACCAGAGATTTTTCCCGGATTTAGGATCAAAGCTGTTAAGGCCACCTTTATTTCCAGTGGTGAGAAGAATGATTTGCTCTGTTCCCCCGAAGTTTGCGACGGTCGGAGAGGAATGGGTGTTGCCGATGCCTCCGCTCTTCCAAAGCTCTGCACCTGTTTTTTTGTCCCAGCCGGCGATACCAGTGTTCTCACCAAACGGCATTACGATGAGAGTGTCACCAACAATAAGGGCGCATTGGGCATATCCCCACTTGGGCGTTGTGGCGTCTGGATAGCGATCGGAGAGCTTAATCTTCCAATCGGCTTTTCCGGTTTTCCGGTTGATACGAAAAACTTCACCGAAGCTTCCGAGAAAATAGACCGCATCGTCTTCGACAGTGGGGACGCTGCGTGAGCCTGGGAAAGAAGGTTCGCCATCGGATTTGCTCTCGTAGCGCCACTTTTCTTTGCCGGTTTTGAAATCGAGGCAAAGGAGCATGTCTTTTTCTTGCTCAACACGATCACCGAGGAAAATTTCAGCACCTGAGATGGCGGCTCCGCCGAATCCGCCTTCAAGTTCAGTAGTCCACTCGATTTCAGGGCCGTCTTTAGGGAACGATTTGATTAGTCCAGATTCGCTTGAGGTAGCGTCCCCTTTGGGGCCCAAAAAACGGGGCCAATCGTTTGCGGTAAGGGCAGCGGTGGTCAGGGCGGCAAGAAGAAGTTGCAGTCTCATATCTTGTTGGAGGTTTTCGGATGGCTAGGATCGTCGGCCAAAGGGAGATTGCGGCCTATTTTTCGAAATATAAAACACTCTCCCGCCTTAAGATCTCTCAAATTACGTTTTTTATTCGGTTTCTTCTGCAACAACTGCCTTTACGAAATTATAGGGAATCTACTAGACATGCCCTGAAACCTTTGAGGTTCAGGGATTCAGCAGGTCGACAAGAGGAGCTTCTCCATCTCATGGAGTTCCAGGCTTTAGCTGCGGGTGAGTTGAGGAGAGGGAGGCAAGCGATCAATCTTTACGCTTGAGCTGAGGGAACAAGACAACGTCGCGGATGGTTGGTGCTCCGGTGAGGAGCATGATCAGGCGATCTATGCCAATACCAATGCCGCCTGCCGGAGGCATGCCGTGCTCGAGCGCTTCCACAAAATCCTCGTCGATTTCTTGGGCTTCACCGCCGGTTTGTTCCTGAAGACGACGGCGTTGAACGTCCGGATCGTTCAGTTCAGAGTAGCCGGGGGAGATTTCTTGACCGTTGATGATAAGCTCATAAACGTCGATCACTGACGGGTTTTCAGGGTTCTCCTTAGCGAGCGGGATGAGCTTGGAGTCGACGTGGGTCACGAAGCATGGATTAAAGGTGTGCTCTTCGATCAGCTTTTCAAAAACTTGCTGGGTGACCTCGTAATCTTCAAGATGGTCGTGAATCTCAAGGCCAAATGTCGACTGGGCCTTGGTGCGGCGCCCTTCTGGCGAAAGGTCGAACCAATCGTCGCCAGCGGCTTCTTTGATGAGACTTTGGTAGGGAGCACGCTTCCAAGGTCGCGAAAGATCAAGGGTGCGGAGATGCTCGCCGTTTTCATCCAGATGCTCGATTTCGAGGGTGCCGAAGAATTTCTCGGCGAGGTGGCAGACCATTTCTTCGACAAGGTCGGCCATAATCTCGAAGTCGCCAAAGGCTTGGTAGGCTTCGAGCATGGTGAACTCGGGATTGTGGCGGCGGGAGATGCCTTCGTTACGGAAGTTGCGGTTGAGTTCGAAAACCTTAGTGAGGCCGCCAACGAGAAGGCGTTTGAGGTGAAGCTCGGGCGCGATGCGCATAGTGAGCGGCATGCTGAGGGCATTGTGATGAGTCTCGAAGGGCTTCGCGGCAGCGCCACCGGCCACGTCGTGAAGCATTGGGGTTTCAACTTCTAGGTAGTCACGCTCGTGAAGAAAATTTCGTATTTCGGCCACAATCTTCGAGCGCATGACGAAGAGGTCTGCGCTTTCCTGGTTTGACATGAGGTCAAGGTGGCGTTTGCGGTATTTTGTCTCGCGGTCGGACAGACCATGCCACTTATCAGGCATAGGTCGGAGCGCCTTTGAGAGAACAGTGAGCTTCTCAACTTTGACCGATGGCTCGCCCTTGCCGGTAGTAAAGGTTTCTCCTTCGACCCCGATCCAGTCGCCGAGGTCAAGGCACTGGTAAGCTTCCCAGTCGGTTTCGGAGACTCCCTTTTTATTGAGATAAATTTGAATACGACCATGGGCATCGCCGAGTGTTGCGAAAACGGATTTACCCATGTCGCGAATCGCTAGAAGTCGTCCTCCGAGTTTCACGGGTTGATCGTCGTTAAAATTGGCCCTGAGTTCGCCAGGGGTAGTCGTGGTCTCAAACGCAGCGCCATAAGGATCTAGGCCCAATTCCTTGAGTTTCGCTAGTTTCTCTCGCCGGACGGCAATGAGTTCCTCGGAGGTAGATTGGGGCTGGGTGGGCGTTTTTTCGTCGCTCATTGCGGCGGGACTCTAGGAGCTGACACGAACTTGAACAGCGTAAATCCATTCTGTTAAGTCGGTTAGTGTGATAAAGTGCTTGTGGATAGGGAGTGAAAATGGTTTTCTACTAACAGATTTAACAATTTGGGGGGGACAGTAGCCCTGTTCAGTTTCTTAGGAGATTGACGGGGCTGCTGCATTTTTAGGGGGAGCGATTGAGGCGTGTGTTTCTGGTAGATTTTTGAGAAAGGTGAGGCGTGAGCGAAGGAAATCGAGTTGATCAGCTGCTTGAGGCGATCCATCTGGCCCGTGCACGGGTGTATCAGATTGGCAATGCAACCCCTCTGGAGCCGATGGTGATTGAGGGTGTTAATCAGTCGATTTGGGTGAAGCGTGAGGATCTAGGGCCAATTAAAGCTTATAAATGGCGGGGAGCATTTAATGCAATGGCTTGTCTCACTCCGGCTCAGCTGAAGGGTGGTGTGGTCGCAGCTTCAGCTGGAAACCATGCACAAGGAATTGCCTTGGCGGCTCGGAAGTTGGGAACCAAGGCCTTTATTTATATGCCTAAGCCAACACCTCTAGTGAAACGGAAAGCTGTGATGGCACATGGAGGTGATAGTGTTTCAATCGAGTTGACTGGTGACAGTTTTGCGGAGGCGCAGACGGCTGCGCTTGAACATGCTGCGCAGACCGGGGCGACTTTTATTCCGCCGTACGATTCCATCGATGTCATGGCAGGACAGGGGACCCTTGCAGATGAAATTTTCACCTCTGGGGAGGGACCGTTTGATCGTGTCTATGTGGCGGTTGGAGGCGGCGGCATGGCTTCGGCGGTTGCAGCCCTCTTAAAGAGTTCTTGGCCAAAGGTGAAAGTAATCGGAGTTGAGGGTGTGGATCAGGCTTCGATGAAGGCTGCCATTGAGATGGGGAAGCCGGTTCCCTTAGATTATGTTGATGTTTTTTGCGATGGGACGGCGGTGACGCAGGTTGGTAAGTTGACGTATCCATTTTGTCGGGATCTCCTCGACGAGATCGTCACAGTGACCAACGCGGAGGTCTCTTCAGCAATCAAGTCACACTGGGATGGTTTGCGTGTGATTCCGGAACCTAGCGGCGCGATGAGTTTGGCTGGTTTTTTGAAGCATCATGAGGCGGGTGAGATTAAGCCGGACGAAAAAGTTCTTACCATTTTATGTGGCGCGAATATGGATTTTGCAAAATTTGCTGATGTCTCTCGGCAGGCGGGAATCAATCCGCAGCGTGATCGGAGTTGGCGATTTATTATTCCGGAAGAAAAGGGTTCCTTGGCTCGACTTTTGACTGATTTGCCAGCTGGCGTGAGCATTATGGATTTGCAGTATGGGCGGACAAAGAATGAGCTACAAAGACCACTGTTAAGTGTTGATGTTCCCGATTTAGCCTCCGCTGAATTTAAAAAATGGATCGCCCAAAAGGAGGAAAGCTCGGAAGATGTCACGGGACATGGTGCGACTAGATTTCGAGTGATTCCATTTACTCCGGCTCTCTTCGCTTCACCCTTGTTCGTGGAGGTTGAGTTTCCGGAGCGAGCTGGAGCTTTGCTTGGATTCATGAATGCGATCAGTTCGACAACCAGTCTGTGCTACTTCAATTACACTTATACAGGGGAGCGAGTGGGTCGCGCTCTGATTGGTTTGGATTTCGAGAATGATGAGGAACTGAGAATTTATCGGGGCAAAATATTCGAGCAGGCTGGCAAGACTGTTAGGGCAGTAAAAGAAGTTTGGATAGACGCGCTATTTTAATGCGTAAAAAAAATGACACTATGGATTTTTATCCGCTTGTTTTGCTGCTTATTTTTGGGGGAGTTTCGGTCCAGGGAGGGTAAGATTTCTTGGACTTGCCGCCAACCAGGTATTCTCAGACCGCAAGCCAGGATGTGGTCGCAAAGATGGCAGCTGAAATAGAGCATGGTGATTGGGTGATCGGGAGGGTTGATGGTAAGACTTTTCTTAAGGCGGCGATGAAGAAATTAAATATTCCTGAGGAATCTCAGGTTTTGGTTTTTTCTAAGACAAGTTTCCAAAATTCGTTGACCAACCAGAACAATCCTAGATCGATCTATTTTTCGATGGATGCTAAACGTTGGTTGGGTGCCTGGTGGGAAGTGGAAGTGATCATAGAAGATGAAAAGTTAGGGCCGGTTTTTTATACCATTAATCCACCTTTTGGTGATCGTCGGGCCAAAATTGTTCGTGCAACCGACTCTTGTTTACAATGCCACGCAACTTCCCGGACTTCTGGAGTGCCGGGAATGTTTATTCGATCGGTTGTGCCGGATCAGAATAGTCATCCTATTTTAAGTGCTGGAACTTCTCTCGTTACTGACAGTACTCCGCTGAGAGAACGATGGGGAGGTTGGTATGTTTCGGGGCATTCGGATGCCCCACATCTTGGGAATCGCTGGGTCCCAGAAAGCGTATTAAGTGGTGCGAAATTCAAACCAGAGGTTTCGAATCACGAAGATTTATCGTCCCTGATTAATACCGAAAAGTATCTTCAGCCAACGAGTGATATCGTCGCTTTGATGGTTCTTGAATATCAGTGCCGGACTCATAATTTGATCACTAAGGCCAAGATGGGGTATCAGCGAGCACTTTATTTTCAGAAATCATACAGCGAGGGGAATGATCTAGAGTCCCATGACGGAATGTCTTGGAAGATGGCAGAGAGTTCAGCAAAGGAGATCG
Source organism: Akkermansiaceae bacterium (assembly GCA_905181965.1). Classification (GTDB taxonomy): domain Bacteria; phylum Verrucomicrobiota; class Verrucomicrobiia; order Verrucomicrobiales; family Akkermansiaceae; genus SW10. The sequence continues at coordinate 83,392 of CAJIZY010000002.1, read as the reverse complement.
TCGATGCGTGTCTTTTTGTCAGTGAGACCTGATCTAGGTGGTGACGGTATCGAGGGTTCTGATGAATTTGCAGAGGCCTTCAAGTAACAAGGCGTAAAAACCGAAAAGGGAGAAAGTCTTCGAGATCTCCGCTTACATGGCCGTCTTTTTAAGAATCGATGCTCCTATATGATTCATTCGCTGGCTTTCAGAGGCTCTGGGATTGGCGACTGCTATATTACCACCTCCGCGAGGAGCTGACTAACGAAGCTGATAATCACCTTAGCTCCCGTGAGAAGAAAACTCTCCTCGGGATTTTGGAGGAAATGGTATCGGACTTCAGAAGGTGATCTTAGCCTTGGGCTGGGGTATAATGACCTCAGTTTCCGGCAGGGCCTCAGCGAGTTTTTTTTCGAACCAGCTAGCGGCATCAGGGTCGCCGTGAACAAGCAGGAGTTTCTTGGGGCGTGCTTTGACGGCAAATTCTAAAAGTTCTTCACGACGTGCATGTCCTGAGAAATCAAATTCTTCGACGGTGCAATTGAGTTGCACTTTATGAGTTCCATCGAGTCGAATGACATCGCCCGATGAAGCTTTCTTGATCGCACCGGCAGGAGTGGTGGGTTCTGCGTAGCCTACGAAGAGGAGGGAGTTGGCTGGGTTCTGAAGGAAGCTGCGCGCGAAAATATTGGAGGTGGTTTTCTCGCTCATCATACCGCTAGACAGGCAGTAGATCGCTCCAGGTTTGTATTCGATGGGTGTACGCCTTCTTTTATTGCCTGTGTGAACTTTCATGTCGCGGAGGATTTCGAAGTTGGGGCGATGGCGCCTCGTCGAGTCTGAGAAGCTGTCGTAAATCATCGTCATTTTTGTGCTGAGACCACCCATAAAAACCGGGGTCTGATCCGGAATCAAACCTTCGGATTTGAAGTTATCGATCATCGTGAGCACTTCCTGAGTTTTGCCTATCGCGAAGACCGGGATGAGGGCTGAGCCGCCAGCTTCGAGCGCATTCCGGATCCCTTTTGCAAGAAGTTTTTCTTGATCGGCACGGGTGTAATCGGCGGGGCGTTCGTCGGCCCCTCTCGTTGTTTCCATGATCAGGAGATCGGGCTCATTGAGCTGAGGGAAGCGTGCCCCCTTGATGAGAGAGTGACCCTTGAAGTTAACATCTCCAGTATAGAAGATTTGTCTTTTATCCTTCTCGATCAGAACTCCTGCTGATCCTAGAATATGACCGGCGTCATAAAAAGTGACCGTTGTCTCCGTTTCTCCAAGGGGATCGAGTGAAAAAGTTTTTTCATAAGGTCGTATCATCCAGCGATCTCGGAGGTGATCGATTTCGCGATGATGATAGAGCGGATACTCGGTAATCCCTAATTCCTCCCTTTGGCTGCTCATAACATTGACCGAGTTGTGGAGTAGAGCTTCACCAAGCGCTGCGCAGGGTGCGGTGAGATAAACAGGTGCCGAAGGTTGCTCCCGCTGAGCCACCGGAAGAGTTCCGATGTGGTCTAGGTGGGAGTGCGAGATGATGATTGCATCGGCGCTATCGAATGGAAGCTCCTGATAGCGGGGAAGAGCATCTACCCCTTCTTCTTTAGGATGCATCCCGGCATCGAGCAGAATCAAAGTCCCATCTAGATTGAGAGAATAGGAGTTTCCACCGATTTCGGCTCGGAGATTTAGGGACTGGAATGAGAAAGTAGACACGCGATCGGACGATAGGCGGAGAGTTGCGGCTGGCTAGAGATTTGTGTCTGAAGTTTAAAATTATAGGGGTAGTTAGGATGTCTTAACATTTCTTGCGAAGGCAGCCTTCGTTAGAAGAATTTTCCATCGCGGGTTTTCGCCGTAAAATCAACACCTTAGCGATCTGGAATGAAATTCATAAAAAATAGCGACCAAAAACATTGACGTGAGTCCTGAAATGATTAGGGTTGCCCCCGCAGCTGCTACGGGCTGTGTCCGAGAAACACTTTAGAGGGCTCGCTTGAATGAATTTTCATCAGCGGGCCTGCTCAGTCTTCCGGTCAAATGTTCTTTGAAAGTATGGGTTCCACAGATCCTTCCACCTCGGGAGTAAGTTGTGAGAGCAGTTAGGCTGGCCTTGTGTCAGGTTGAGTGTTTTTGCCTCAGAACAACGAGATAGATCTGTTGGAAAGAAAAAGACAAAAAATCATATTGTGTGCTGCGTCTTAAATTTCTTGATTTGAAATTTGAGGTGCGGGTCATGGGAGTAAGCCTGTTTAGGCCCTTCCCGAGAATCGCGAGATTTTCAAACCAAAGTCAATTTGATAGCTAAGCGCGCTGTGGAGATTTCCTCGATTTATCTGAGGAGATTGGAAGCAGCAATTTATGTTTAGACGTCAGATTCAAAACATTTCTACGGAGAGTTTGATTCTGGCTCAGAACGAACGCTGGCGGCGTGGATAAGACATGCAAGTCGAACGGAGATCTTGAATAGCTTGCTAATTAAGATCTTAGTGGCGGACGGGTTAGTAACACGTGAGAACCTACCCTTTAGACAGGAATAGCCCATGGAAACGTGGATTAATGCCTGATAGTCTCTATGGAGTAAATGATGCCTCCGGGTATCGCTAAAGGATGGGCTCGCGGCCTATCAGCTTGTTGGTGAGGTAAAGGCTCACCAAGGCGACGACGGGTAGCTGGTCTGAGAGGACGATCAGCAACACTGGAACTGAGACACGGTCCAGACACCTACGGGTGGCAGCAGTCGAGAATCATTCACAATGGAGGCAACTCTGATGGTGCAACGCCGCGTGGAGGATGACGGTCCTAGGATTGTAAACTCCTGTCATTGGGGAGTAAGACTTAAGCGTTAAGAGCGTTTAAGTTTGATAGTACCCAAAGAGGAAGGGACGGCTAACTTCGTGCCAGCAGCCGCGGTAATACGAAGGTCCCAAGCGTTGTTCGGAATCACTGGGCGTAAAGCGTGTGTAGGCTGCGCGGAAAGTCAAATGTGAAAGCCCGGGGCTCAACCTCGGAACTGCATTCGATACTCCCGTGCTAGAGTAATGGAGAGGTAAGTGGAATTCCTGGTGTAGCAGTGAAATGCGTGGATATCAGGAGGAACATCAATGGCGAAGGCAACTTACTGGACATTTACTGACGCTCAGACACGAAGGCTAGGGTAGCGAAAGGGATTAGATACCCCTGTAGTCCTAGCAGTAAACGGTGCTCGCTTGGTGTGGGAGGATTCGACCCCTTCTGTGCCGGAGCTAACGCGTTAAGCGAGCCGCCTGGGAAGTACGGTCGCAAGACTAAAACTCAAAGAAATTGACGGGGACCCGCACAAGCGGTGGAGTATGTGGCTTAATTCGATGCAACGCGAAGAACCTTACCTAGGCTTGACATGCTTGTCGTACTCTCCCGAAAAGGAGAGGTCACTTCGGGTGGACAATGCACAGGTGCTGCATGGCCGTCGTCAGCTCGTGTCGTGAGATGTTTGGTTAAGTCCAGCAACGAGCGCAACCCCTGTGAACTGTTGCCAGCGCGTAAAGGCGGGGACTCTGTTCAGACTGCCCAGATCAACTGGGAGGAAGGTGGGGACGACGTCAGGTCAGTATGGCCCTTACGCCTAGGGCTGCACACGTACTACAATGCCCAGCACAATGAGAACCGATACCGCAAGGTGGAGGAAATCTGCAAAACTGGGCCCAGTTCGGATTGGAGGCTGCAACTCGCCTCCATGAAGTCGGAATCGCTAGTAATGCCGTATCAGCTACGACGGCGTGAATACGTTCCCGGGTCTTGTACACACCGCCCGTCACATCATGGAAGCCGGTCGCACCCGAAGTATATGCGCTAACTTTATTGAAGCAGTATCCTAAGGTGAGGCTGGTAACTGGGATGAAGTCGTAACAAGGTAGCCGTAGGGGAACCTGCGGCTGGATCACCTCCTTTCTACGGAGTAAGGACTCAAGTTCAGCTAGTTTACTAGTGTAAGTAACCCCTGAGTCCGGTCGACACCTGTTCGAAGTCATTCTAATTTATTGGGATGACTAAGATGGTGGAAAGAACCTCGAAAGAGACTTTCACAAATATTTGAGTGACCAATAACGCACCTTAAACCAATGAAAGGTTTAGGGCGCAGTGCACAATCTGATTTTTTGTCCTACTCACCGTAAGTAAACGAAAAGTTTAACGGGGGTTTAGCTCAGTTGGTAGAGCGTCTGCTTTGCAAGCAGAATGTCAACGGTTCGAATCCGTTAACCTCCACCAATTTCCAATAAGACTCACATCTTTCGTGTTGGGTCTTTCAAGATTTTCTAGCGGGGCTTGTAGCTCAGTTGGTTAGAGCGCACGACTGATAATCGTGAGGTCGGCAGTTCGAGTCTGCCCTGGCCCACCATCCTTCCTGATTTGAAAGAGGAAGTGGTGAACTAAACGAGTAGAGACAATAAACAAAAATTTTCTGTGACCCATACTTTTGGCAGAACGCCGTTCTTTGACATCCATGTGAAGTTTTTAAAGACTGTGAACGTCATCACTTCAATGTGACGTTCTCATTAAATACAATGAAAATTAGACTGAGACAGGTAACTAAGCAGCAATGCGAAAGTTATTTGTTACACTAACTTGCAGTCCTTGGATAAAGACTACCAAAAAACCAAATTTACGGTTGGAACGAATCAGCAATGATTTGTTCTGACTCAAGACAAAATTGATGGTGTAAAAGCCATCGACTTATGTAACAAAAACCGATTTCAAGAGAATGAGGAATTAAGTTATTAAGGGCATAGAGTGGATGCCTTGGTGCTAGAAGGCGATGAAAGACGTGATAAGCTGCGATAAGCTTCGGTTAGGTGCAAACAACCTTTAACCCGGAGATTTCTGAATGGGGTAACCTGATACGATTGAATCGTATCGTTCCTTCCTGAATAAAATAAGGAAGGATACGCAAGACCTGCTGAATTGAAACATCTTAGTAAGCAGAGGAAAAGAAAGAGAATTCGATTCCGTAAGTAGCGGCGAGCGAAAACGGACCAGCCCAAACCGGCATCTTTGATGTCGGGGTTGTAGGACCCCGCTGTGGGACCTTTGAAGATAGGTGAACACTTTGGAAAGAGTGGACAAAGAGCGTGACATCCGCGTAACCGAAATCTGAAAAGGCCCTAGGGAGTTCCTGAGTAGCACGGGACACGTGAAACCCCGTGTGAATCTGCGCAGACCACTGCGTAAGGCTAAATACTAACTAGCGACCGATAGTGAACCAGTACCGTGAGGGAAAGGTGAAAAGTACCCCTGTGAGGGGAGTGAAATAGAACCTGAAACCCTATGCCTACAAGGTGTTAGAGCCCTTTCGAGGGTGATAGCGTGCCTTTTGCTTAATGAGTCTGCGAGTTACCGTCTGTGGCAAGCTTAAGATCTTCTGGATCGTAGGCGTAGCGAAAGCAAGTCCGAATAGGGCGACCCTAGTTGCAGGCGGTAGACCCGAAACGGAGGTGACCTACCCATGGCCAGGTTGAAGCTTAGGTGATACTAAGTGGAGGACCGAACCGGTGTGTGTTGAAAAACGCTCGGATGAGCTGTGGGTCGGAGTGAAAGGCTAATCAAACCCCGTGATAGCTGGTTCTCCTCGAAATGCATTTAGGTGCAGCGTTGCGTGTTGATGAGTGGGGGTAGAGCACTGACAGGGCTAGGGGGCATACCCGCCTACCAACCCCTATCAAACTCCGAATACCATTCAATAGAGCGCAGCAGTGAGACGGCGGGGGATAAGCTTCGTCGTCGAGAGGGAAACAGCCCAGATCAGCAGCTAAGGTGCCTAAATTGTGCTCAGTGGAAAGGAGGTGAGGTTTCATAGACAGTGAGGATGTTGGCTTAGAAGCAGCCACCATTTAAAAAATGCGTAATAGCTTACTCATCGAGAGACCTTGCGCCGAAAATACTTGGCGATAAGCACAATACCGAAGCTCTGGGTGTCCTAGTTTACTAGGGCGCGGTAGAGGAGCATTCTCTGTGCAGTGAAGGGTGATGGCGACTGACCCTGGAGCGCAGAGAAGTGAGAATGCAGACATGAGTAACGATAAGAGCGGTGAAATCCCGCTCCGCCGTAAATCCAAGGTTTCCCGGGCAACGTTTTTCGTCCCGGGGTTAGTCGGGACCTAACCCGAGGCCGATGGGCGTAGGGGATGGTAAGCAGGTTAATATTCCTGCACCCAGTAAGGAGGACGCATAATGAAAAGCTACTAGGTTATTGAATTCCGAGGCGAGGCTTAGGCCGGACCGTATAGCTGGACAGAGTGCCAAGAAAAGCCCTTACATTAATGGCCCGTACCGTAAACCGACACAGGTGGATGGGTAGAATATACCAAGGCGCAAGAGTGAAACCTGGTCAAGGAACTCGGCAAAATAGCCCCGTAACTTCGGAAGAAGGGGTGCCCCCTCTGGGGGGCCGCAGTGAAATGGCCCAACCGACTGTTTAGCAAAAACACAGCATTGTGCTAAGGCGTAAGCCGACGTATACGATGTGACACGTGACCAATGCCAAAAGATTACGGTAAGATGTTAGCACTTTAGTGCGAAGCTTCGAGCCCAAGTCCTGGTGAATGTCGGCCGTAACTATAACGGTCCTAAGGTAGCGAAATTCCTTGTCGGGTAAGTTCCGACCTGCACGAATCGTGCAACGAGTTGGGCGCTGTCTCGACCAGGTGCTCAGTGAAATTGTAGTTCCGGTGAAGATGCCGGACACCCGCAGAAGGACGGAAAGACCCTATAGACCTTAACTGTAAGCTGTTATTGGTTGTTCGATCTTAATGCTCAGCATAAGTGGGAGACATTGAAGGGTGCGTTTAGGCGCATCTGGAGTCATCAGTGAGATACCACCCTTTAATATTGGATAATCTAACCCCGAGCCGTCATCCGGCCGTGGGGACAATGGCAGCCGGTCAGTTTTACTGGGGCGGTATCCTCCTAAAGAGTAACGGAGGAGCGCGAAGGTGGGCTCAGCACAGTTGGCAACTGTGTGTTGAGTGTAAAGGCACAAGCCCGCCTAACTGTGAGACCTACAAGTCGAGCAGATACGAAAGTAGGCCTTAGTGATCCGGCGGTAGAATGTGGAATTGCCGTCGCTCAACGGATAAAAGGTACCTTAGGGATAACAGGCTTATCACGCCCAAGAGTTCATATCGACGGCGTGGTTTGGCACCTCGATGTCGGCTCGTCGCATCCTGGGGCTGGAGAAGGTCCCAAGGGTCCGGCTGTTCGCCGGTTAAAGCGGCACGCGAGCTGGGTTCAGAACGTCGCGAGACAGTTCGGTCCTCTATCCTCTGTGGGCGTAGGAAAATTGAAGGGTTCAGACCTTAGTACGAGAGGACCGGGTTTGACGCACCTCTGGTGTTCCAGTTGTTCTGTCAAGGGCACTGCTGGGTAGCTAAGTGCGGAACGGATAAGCGCTGAAAGCATCTAAGCGCCAAGCCATTCCTGAGATAAATTTTCCCTGAAGGATCGTGGAAGACGACCACGTTGATAGGCTGGGGGTAGAAGTGCAGCAATGTATGTAGCTCACCAGTACTAATCATCCGTTCGACTTAATTCCTTCTCTTCTCTCTTGAAAACCCTTCCGGGTCCACAGAGAGCAAGAGAAGAATAGAAATTCAAAATCTCTTTTGGAATCTAGTCTTTATAAGGTTGCAAGAATAGTAACAGTCTAAGTATCAGTCCTACCAAAGGCCCTATGGCCAGAGGTCGAAAATAATCACTTCACATGGATGCCAGAGAATGGCGTCTCTTAACCAAACTTCTAGTGGCACCTAGAAGTCAGTATTCGAAAGCAAAATGCGAATGTTGGCTTCTGGTGGCCATAGCAGAGAGGAACCACCCGGTCCCATTCCGAACCCGGAAGTGAAACTCTTGTGCGCCGATGGTAGTGGGACGATAGGTCCTGTGAGAGTAGGTCGTCGCCAGTTATAAGCCCCGTTTGTTGGCCAATCGCCAATAAACGGGGCTCTTTTTTTACCCCCAGTCCTTTAACTCTTCACAAACTCTCCTCAACTCAATCTCCTCAACTCAACTCAACTTTTCCACACTCAACCACTACCTCATAACCGGAAAAAGACGATCCACCTCTCTTTGACCCAAGGGGTTCGTAAACCACGTCCCTTTCATCGGGGGAGCTAAATGGTAAAGCTGTATCGCATTGCTAGATAAGATGGTTTTGAGATCTGCTAAGATGGTCAGAATTGAGAATTCCCCTCGGTAAATTGCCAAGGCGCGATGCTTTTGATCAAGGAGGATGGCGAGCGGAACTGAGGGTTCCGGTGTTCGATCAAATAGATTTTCCTGAAACCGATGGAGTTTACGAGCGGATTTCTGATCAATGATTCCCCACGGAAAAGAAATTTTGGTCTTTTCAACGAGTTCGTAGGCCGGACTCAGGTCGGATTTTGGCCCGTTGATACCGTCCGCTGAGAGGGCAAGGACCGTCAGTTGGTTTTCACGGATCGCTTTCATCTGTGAAGCAACTTGGTTCAAATTATTTTCACAACTTGGGCATATGCCTGACCACAAAAGGACAAGCTTGAGGCCTTGGTTTTGGGAAGTCGTGAGAAGTTTGGCAGCTTTGTCTCGATAACTAAGAGTTGGGAAAGGTGCTCGCGCAGGTAGGAGAATATGAGCGTTGGATTGATTTGGTGATCGTGTCAGCTCTCGATGGGCCAACTTGATTTCTCGGCGAGAGTTGAGTTGGCGTGCGATACCCGATCCTTGTTTGAGATGGAAACGACCCGCTTTGATTCCTACGAAAACTTCCTTTTTTCCTCCCGGCCATAAAACTTGTGCGCTGAAATCTTGTGTCTCGTTACACAGTCCGAAGTGAAGCCACTTGCTGGACTGCGAGAGGAAAAGGTCACCTGCTTTCACTGATTGAACCCAATGTCTGTTTTGAGAGGAAGGAAGGAGCTCCACCACTGCTCCGATGGCATCCCGATTACAGTTGGTTCCTTCTAGCCTGAGGGCTACCGAAGGGTGGCTCTCCTTTTTATTGACCATGAGTCGAAGTCGCGGCGCGGAGCGGTTGCGATACCAAAGATCAAGCCGCCCATCCTGATCCCAATCGACGATAGCGAGACCGCGTCCATCTTCACTTTGATCAAGCCCAGCTAAATGAGAGATTTCGTGGAAAGCGCCCTGCCTTCCGTTTAGGAAAAAGCGATTTTTCTCATTGCCGCTCCACGAATCGCCGTTTCGAACCAGCTTCATCAGTCCGGCCCAACCTTTTGCGTAGTCGTCGATATTTTCGGAAGGTGACACGACCTCACGCCAGAAGAAACTTCACAAATCATTGTCGCGGGAATTGCTGAGATAGCCATTTGCGACCACAAGATCCTGCCAACCGTCATTGTTAAGATCGGCAAAGCCTGAGCTCCACGCCCACCCACTATTTGTGATTCCGCTCGCAATGCTAGCGTCCTCGAATCCATCTTTAGAGGTGGTGAAAAGAGTATTTCCTCGGGCCATCCTCTTTTTCTCCACTTTGTAGTCTCGCTGGAAGGAAACTCTTTGTCCGGCAGAGGAAAACATATTTCCGATGAGCAAATCGGGCGCACCATCTCGGTTGCTATCGCCCCAGGATACCGACATCCCGGCTGCCATGTCCTCGACTCCGGCTTTTTTGGCGATATTGGAAAACTGCCCGTTGTTGTTTTGATAAAGGCAATTTCGACCAAAATCATTTGCGACATAAAGATCGGGATCACCATCGCGATCATAGTCCTCCCATGAGGCGGAAAAACTCCATCGCGTATTATTTTGATCAAGACCTACTTTCTGGGTGACGTCTGTAAATTGGAAGCCTCCGAGGTTGCTCAAGAGGATATTACGGCCTCCATTTTCTGCATCATTAAAAGGGGTAGGAGAGTTGGCTTCGAAGCCTCGTTTTTTGGGTTGGTCGCCTGCCCCATAAATGCAGGTGTAAATGTCGAGGTCACCATCGAGATCAAAATCGGCGGCACTTAAGGAAAACGGATAAGGAGCACCTGGAAAGCCACCTCGTAGTTTAAAGGCCTGGTTATTCAGATTCTCGGCAAAGGCAATCATGGCGATCGTAGCAACGACAAGGTCTTGGTCACCATCGTTATCGAGATCGACGAGAAGAGCGCTTCGGGAGTCCTCTAGCCAAGCAACACCCCAATCGAGCGCAACCTCTTTGGCGGTGCCATCGGGTTGTTGAAGATAAAGCTGATTGGGAAGGCTCCCTCCGTCGCAGACATAGAGATCCTCGAGGCCATCGCCGTTCACATCGCCAACTGCGAGCCCATGATGCCCGGTTAAGGAAAGATCACCAATTCGGGTGATTCGTTGAGCCCAGTGGTCGATCCCGTGGAGGACTTGCGCCTTAAAACGGGGGTTCCTTCCAATGACGGTGTTCGTGGCATCATGAAACCAAGGGCCCTCCGAGATTATAGTTTTGAAGTTTTTGACCCTGAGATTTTTGAGCTTAGGTGGTTTTGTATCGGTCCATGAAGTGAGCCAGGTTGCCGAGTATTCCGCTCCCGCACGATCGGCTTCGACATGAAGGTGCGTCGTGTGGTTTTCAACGCGTATGACTTTGAATTTTATTTTTCCAAGTGCCTTAATTTTTTTAAGGAGAGCCTTTGGATTGGTTGGTGTCTGGATTCCGCCCTCGCCGGAACGTTTAGTAATGTCATCCCACAAGGGGTCGGCTGGCTTATCTGGCTCCAATGAAGTTGAGACGAAACCTTCTGCGAGGAAGGATTGAATCTCTTTAGCAGTTTTGCTGTTCGACAGATTGGCGAGTTGAGAGAGCGCTATTCGGGATAAGGCTTCTCCAGGCCATCCTTCCGAGGCCCCGGAATTTGGTAGCCCAAGGTCGAGGGCTACTTCTGTCAATAGCGCGGCGTCTTTGACAGATTCAGGGAGCCGGTCGGGCCGAGCCATCTGTTTGAGGGTGAGGGGAATTAATTCGTTGTTAAGATCCGCAAGCAGACTGCTTGTCGAAACGAAAAGCAGCGAAAGAACGGCCTGAAATAATCCTCTCATGAGAGCTTGAGTGTCACCCTATTCTCTCTCCTTCACAAACAGGAAACTTAGAATCAAATTAGGCCCTGATACTCAAATAGGTCGAGTCAACTAGGGGAAGGCCTCAATAACCTTGATTGAATTCATCGTTAAAGTTGATTCTGCCCGATTTTCATCCAACGTAACATGGTGGTTGCTAGTTTGATCTTTCTCCCACCACTGTCTAGTCTCCGCCTCGCACATCAATTGCCCCAAATTTTTCCTTTACCTATGAAGCCCTTAAATTTCCTTGGATGCCTCTTCGCTCGTTGTTTACAGACTTTCCTCTTAGTCACTGCCGCCGCCCTAATCTTTGGTGTTTCTTCTCCGAGGGCCATTGCCGCGCCTGTTCTTGTAGAATTTATGGCATCCAACGACAGTTCCCTTTATGATGAGGACGGACAATCCTCCGATTGGATAGAGATTTTTAATCCTGACCCTACTTCTGCTGATATCAGTGGGTGGTTTCTAACAAACGATCCTACAGAGCTCGATAAATGGGAACTCCCCGCTGGGATTGTTCTCCCCTCGGGTGGGTCGCTGATTGTTTTTGCATCCAATAAGGATCGTGACGTTGGAGAACTTCACACCAACTTTAAACTGAGTAAAGAACCAGAAGGCTATTTGGCTCTTGTCGAAGGCGACGGGCAAACAGTCGCAAATGGTTATATAGATTATCCAGAACAGTTCGACGATATTTCTTACGGGCTCGCTCAAACGGGAAGCGGTTCGGATGTTACCATTATCCCCGAGAATTCAATCAGCAGAATTCTGGTGCCAACGTCCAATATCGGAACGACTTGGCACGATCGACTTTTCGACGACTCCTCTTGGCCCTCGGCAAACACCGGAATTGGTTACGATTATGGCAATCTCATCGGAAGCAATGGCGATGTCCAATCTCAGACCGATGACATCAATGGAAGTGTCTATGTTCGCATTCCTTTTACGATAGATAGTCCTGAAAGCCTGACTTCCTTGACCTTACGTATGAAGTATGACGATGGGTTTGCAGCTTATATAAATGGAACACGGGTTGCATCCGTTGGAGCTCCGGAGAGTCCGCAATGGAATTCTGTTGCAACCGCAGATCATCCCGACAGTGCTGCGGTCGTCTTTGAAGACTTTAATATTCCTATCGGCCCCAATCTACTTGAAACTGGAGGAAATATCCTTGCGATTCATGGGCTCAACAGAAGCACCGGAAGTTCTGATCTCCTCGTGCTACCCCGGCTTGATGCTACGACTGCTGCAACTAATCCGGGGCTCGGAGAAGCAGGTTATTTTCAAAATTCTACTCCAGCGACTTCCAATGGGACTAACCAAGGACTTCCTGCCGGTGCGGTTACCTTCTCGGTTCCCGGTCGAGGATTCACTAATTCTGTATCCCTCGAATTATCGGTCGCTTCACCTAACGCCGACATTCGCTATACCACTAATGGAAATGTCCCGACCGCTTCTTCTACCCGCTACACGGGCAATCCTATCACCATTACATCATCTCAGATTATCCGCGCCCGAGCCTACAGTAATGGTCTCGCTCCGGGCCCAGTTAGCGAGGAAGGGTATATTGAGCTCTCCTCAAGCGCGGAATCTTTTTCCTCCGATATTCCAGTCGTGATTATGGAGCGCTTTAGCGGTGGCCCGACCGCAAGTAATGGGAAGGCTTACGTCTTTTTTGCCTTTTTTGAGCCCGATCCTGCCACCGGGATCACGCGCCTTAACAAACCTTATTCTCTTGGGACTCGCGGGGGTTATAAGACTCGGGGATCGTCTTCTTCTGGATTTGAAAAGAAGGCCTACAGTATCGAGGCCTGGAACGAAAATAATCGGAACAAGGATATATCACCCTTTGGGATGCCTGATGAATCGGATTGGATTCTCAATGCGAGATCTCAGTTTGACCGCTCCCTGATGCGAAATGCGTTCATCTATAATCTGAGTAATCAAACTGGGCGCTACGCAATGCGTACTCGATTCGTAGAACTCTTTCTTAATACCAATGGAGGAAGCTTGAGTTATGGAACGAGAAGTAGCGCCGACTATGATGGTGTTTACACTTTCATGGAGAAGATCTCACGCGATAAGGAAAGGGTCGACGTGGAGCGACTTCCGGACAGCGTTTCTTCGGAGCCGGGCATTACTGGTGGCTACATCATGAAAATCGACCGACTTGACCCTGGTGACGGCGGGTTAAGTGCTGGAGGACGGTCTTTGGGTTGGGTTTATCCAAAAGAAGAGGACGTCACCTCGGCGCAAGCAACGTGGCTCCGCAATCACCTCAATGATATGACAAGTTCGTTAAGCTCCGGAAACTATGAGGAATATATTGATCCTCTCGCCTGGGTAGACCATCACCTTTTAAACGTTCTGGCTCTCAACGCGGATGCCCTAAGATTGAGTACCTACTTTCATAAAAAGCGCTCTGGGAAGGTCGAGTTTGGACCCATCTGGGATTTTGACCGCTCAATGGATTCGACCGATAGCCGAGATGACAATCCACGAAGCTGGTCTGGAGGAACGAACTACTTCACCTATGCTTGGTGGAATCAACTCTTTGGGAATGAGGAGTTTTGGCAACTCTACATCGATCGATATTTCGAACTTCGAAAGGACGTTTGGACCAATGAAAATGTTCAAAAAATCATCGCCGACTACGCCGCTGAACTCAATCAAGCACAGGTGAGAAATTTTCAACGCTTCTCTAGCCAGCCACGTTTCGGTGGATACGCTGGCGAAGTCGAGCATCTAAGAGACTGGCTAACCACTCGGCTCAACTGGATGGATGGACAATTTGTTCCTGAACCTACTGCCAATCTTAATGGAGGGACCTTTCCTGCTGGAACGACCCTTTCCCTTTCGGGGAATTTAAGCAATGGCCGCAGTATTTGGTATACTCTAAATGGGACTGATCCGCGCTTCACTAGTAATACAACCGTCCTGAATACCAAAACTCTGGTTGATATTACCGCTCCGGCCAAAGCCCTTGTTCCAACCAGTAATATTGGGACAAACTGGCGTGGTGGAAACGAACCATTCGATGATTCTAGCTGGATCGGTGGGACCAACGGGGTCGGCTTTGACAGTGCTTCAACTTACAATCCCTATATTAATATAAACTTAGAAGCACCCAATCCCGTTATGTCGGGGGTCAATACCAGTGCTTATGTGAGAATCCCATTCAATGTCGATGCTGGAGATATCGCTAAGTTCAATTATCTCACCCTGCAAATGCGATACGATGATGGCTTCGTGGCATTCCTAAATGGGACACGGATTGCCTCAGGTAATGCGCCCGGTTCTCTCAACTGGAATTCTAGTGCTTCGCAAAATAATGATGATGGAATCGCTGTTACTTTTATCGACTTTGGTGCTGATGCTTTCGTCAATGCGCTTAAGCCGGGCGAAAATATCCTCGCTATTCATGGTCTTAATGGAAGCAGCACAAGCAGTGACTTTTTGATTCAGGCCCGCCTTGTCGCTGGCGAAAAACAGGTCGACCCGGGAGAATCGGGCGGTATTGAATACACTGGTCCTATTACTCTTACTGAGACTGCCCGCCTCTTCGCGCGAATCTCTGACCCGCGGGGGGGGAGTAACCCTGGATCAGGGGTGCCTGTTGGAACCGGATGGGGGTCTCCTTTGAAATTGGAGTATTTAGTCGATGAAATACCGGCCGATTCTACAAATCTGGTGATTCGGGAAATCATGTTTGATCCCTACGACCTTGGAAATTCCCTGGACGAAGACAGTAACTTTGAATTCATTGAACTCGAAAATATTAGCGAAACTAATATTTCTTTAAGCGATGCCTCGTTCACTCGTGGAGTGACCTTCGATTTTTCTTCAGGCTCCGTTCGTTCTCTTTCACCGGGTGGGAAAGTTCTTGTCGTGAATGATCTCTCGGCCTTCCAAAAGATCTATGGAGAAGGGCGTAATAGTCTCATCGCTGGGGAATTTGGGGGCTCACTCAACAATGATGGCGAGCTGCTTGAGCTCCGTGGTGAGGATTCTCTGATCCAGTCCATTAATTTCGCCTCTTCAGGAACATGGCCTACCCGGGCTGACAATGGTCGTTCTCTCGTTCTTGTTGATTTAAACGCCCCGTCAAATGGCGCGAGTTGGACCGCTAGCCGGAGCCTTCTTGGTTCACCTGGAAAGAGCGAGCCTAGCACGATCGAGGTTCCGAACATTTATGTTAACGAAGTGATTACGAATGGTGCGGCCGACGCTATCGAAATATTTAACCCAAATGGAACTTCCATTGATCTTGGGGGTTGGTGGTTAACCGATGATCTTGGAAAGCCTGAGAAGTTTAGAATTCCCAACGATTCAATCATACCTCCCGATGCCGATCCCGATCCCGATCCCGATCCCGATCCCGATCCCGATCCCGATCCCGATCCCGATCCCGATCCCGATCCCGATCCTGATCCCGATCCTGGCATAGTCACGCTTCTCGCCGACTTTGACGGAAACGGTGGCGGTGCCTGGACCGACGCAAGCGTTTACAGGCAGGGACCAATTGGCTCCGTCGTGGCAGGTGGACCAACTGGGAGCTACTACAGACTTGCTCAATAACGACGGCGATGCACGGGCAACCACATGGCATTTCCAGCGACCGGCACCGCTGGATGGCAAACCGCGACACTCGACGATGGATGTTCGCGCGTGATCAGCATCTCAAGCCGATGGCTTCGGCGTCGCATTCGTGGACGTCGCGACTCACGGCAACGATCACGTCCGCTCAGGTGCGGGAGGACGCAGCGGTGAGGAAGAGCGAGCTGCAAATTTAACTAACTCTGTTGGAGTTGGCTTCAGAACTTTCAATGGCACCAACGCTACTGTGAACTACGACGGTGTCGAAAGTGCTGATGCTGTTTACAATTTGCCTGCCGGTGAGTGGATTCCTCTTGAGGTCTCACTGACTCGCAGTGGAAATGGCGCAAATATTAGTGCATCAGTCAACGGAGAAAGTGTCTTCACTGATTTCGCTCTTGCTGGAGCACCTGATGATTTCCGCATCCAGATTGCTGGTCGCACAGGTGGCGCAGCTATGGGCCTTGATATTGACAATGTCAACTTGGTCACAAGTGAGGTTATAAAGCCAGATGAGGACCCTCCTGAGCCAGATGGGGACACAACCGAAACGACAAGTTTTGGGCTGAGTTCCGGAGGAGAGGAAGTGTTCCTTCTTTCTGCAACCCCGAGCGGAGAGCGAACCGATTATGTTCATGGTTTCACCTTTGGAGATAGCGCGGCAGGCTTTAGTTTTGGGCGGCACGTAAACTCGATTGGTAAAATTTCTTAACACCCGCTCGGGCGCAACTTCCTTCAATGCCTCCAATTGCCTGCGCGTCGCGGACGTTTGGTGATCACCGAGATGATGTATCACCCAGCTAACGGCAGCGTTGAATTTATCGAGATCCAGAATATTTCGGGTTCTCGGGTTCCTTTGGCAGGCGTCCAAATTGCTGGGATCGGATTCGTATTTGGCCCGACCGCTCCTGAGCTTATTCCCGGGGAAGTCGTTCTCGTTGTTGAAAACAATCCCGCGACTTTCCGTTCGACCTTCAATCCCCCAGCTTCAGTGGGCGTCTTTGGGCCCTACTCGGGAAGGCTTTCCAATGGTGGTGAAAAGGTGAGTCTAAAACTCCCAGAGGCAAATCCGATTGCCTTAGAACCCGACTTGATGCCTGCAGTTGATATCACAGAATACAATGATAGTAGCCCGTGGCCTACTTCTCCAGATGGAACAGGAACCACTTTAGTGAGAATTCTTCCTGCGCTTTATGGAAGTGACCCCAATAGCTGGCTAGCCTCTCTCAATTCAGGAGGAACCCCAGGAGTTGTCAATTCAGTGCCGCCAATCGACTGGCGTGCCGATTATTTTTCAGAAGCAGAGCTGCTTGATGCGACGATCTCCGGGTCGCTAGCAGATGCAGACTCCGACGGAGTCAGTAATTTGCTTGAGCATGTTTTTGGAACGGATCCACGGGATGCCTCTTCTATTGATCTTCCTTCGGTTGCGATCGTTAGTGATGGCGGAGAGACATACGCTGAGTTAAGTTACCGACTGCGTCAGGGACTGACTGGATTCAGGATTCGGATCGAAGCCTCATCTGATCTTACTGAATGGAGGAATGCTGATGGGAACTTCACGATTCAGAGTGATCTCGATAACGGGGATGGGACCTCTACTCTAACTGCTCGTGATGAAAATTCTGTAGGTGCGCAGTTGGGCCGCTACTTCCGTATCCGCGTCAATTAAGTTGCTCCATATTCCCCCGAGTCGGTCTGTAGGAATCTGCCTCATCTTGAGGCACGATTGTGGAGAGGGGAAAAGTTGGGCGAGGAGCCAAGTCTTTCGAACACTCTCGGCTTGAGATTAAAGAGTTCTTGCAACTGATTGAGAAGTCCCACACGAGCTCTGAGTGGCGTATCACGGTTTTCTAATCTCTCCGCCTTCTTTTGCGGGAATTTGGTGGTTACTCTTTGAACCATCAGGCCATTCAACCTTAACCTCTATCATGCCCTCACCTTCATGAGGTATTGATATTATCGAGGTTCCGGAACTGAGGTAGCCACTGCCTCCATAAACTTCAAAGCTCCCAAGCAGCACACCTTCTAATGAGCAAGAAATTCGAGCTCCAATCGCTCGCCGGTTTTTAGACTGACCGATCAATCGAATATGGCACTGCTGCGAACGGTCATAATTAGGACGGAATAAAAGTGTTTCTCCATTATTCTGACTGATGAGAAAACGGCCCTTTGAAAATTGCACGAGACCCTTTGCGTCCCCTGGGACAACCAGCCCACTTTTTTCAGGCCACACGGAATCGAACATCCCATCTCCTCGACCAGTCATGAGGATACTCATTGCTCCGTGCATCCGTCCGGTTTCAGGTTGTGGACTGAAGAAATTTTGGACCATATACAGGTCAAGATGAGCGTCTCCATTGATATCACCTAGCGACATCCCAAAACCAGGTGCAGCCTGTGCCAGTGCGGGAAGAGCACGAAAGGTAAACTTTCCCTCACCATCGTTTATGAACGCACCGCTCCGTAGTTCATTTACTTCGAAGCGCTGAGCTTTTTCAAGGCGCGCTTCAGTATAGATTTCATCGAGAGCCTTAATTGCAAAGTTATGGAAGGGTTTCTTGCTTCCCATTTTTTCTAAGACACTTGGAATCGCTGAACTTGAGCAACTAAATCCTCGGACTGGAAGGGTGCCCTTAATGGTAGCCTTGGCTTCAACAATTCGCCTCTCCCCATTCCCGGAGAAATCCCCATAATAAAGGATGGCCGGCTTCTTGGTTGAAGGATGATATTTCGTATTAAGTCCGAAGTTACTGACGACGTAATCAATATCACCATCATGATCGAGATCGCCCCCTACAATTCCATTCCACCATCCCGAGAGATTGGAAATTCCCGAGTCCTCGTTCTCGGTGAACTTACCATCGTTGTTACAAAACCAACGTACTGGCCCCCACTCAGCGGTTATCAAAAGGTCTGAATCACCGTCGCCGTTCACGTCTGACCATAATGCCGAGGTCACCATCCCTAAATTTTGAAGAGCGGGAGCGGCCTCTGAGGTCACATCTACGAATTGAACCCGACCTTCCTTCGAGTCGTTTCGAAGTAAATGACTTGAAGGGGCCATTGGATATTCTCCTGGAATGATTCTGCCACCCACGAAGAGATCGAGGTCGCCATCTCCATCATAATCAGCAGCGACCACACAAGATCCGCTTTCCATCACCTCGGGAAGAGCCCCCCCATCGCTTAGCCCAAATTTTCCTTTCCCGTCATTCAGGTAGAGGCGGTCACGATAGTTCGAAGAACCTTTTTCAGACTCAACGCCGCCGCTTACAACGTAAAGGTCAAGGTCTCCGTCACCCTCGGTATCGAAGAAAAGTGCACCCATATCTTCATGATCGCTCCCTCCGCTGATTCGGGTGTCTGCTTTCCAGCTTTCCCCGTTGTTTTCTATAATCACTCCGTCCGAGCCCAGGGCTCCTCCGAGGTAAGCATCTTCATCGCCATCGCCATCGATGTCACCTACCGCAAGCCCTGGTCCCAAACGTGACATCCGATTCGGAAGAAGTGGTTGCGTCCCAAAGTCATCAAATTCGAGTTCTTGATGTGCAATGTCCGGGAGGCTTTGATCTTTTATGAAAAAAGGATCAGGAGTCGCCTCAGGAGCTGTTTTCTTTGCTGGGAGTCCAATCGGCTCGGTGACTTCATAAGTCTTACCAGATTCCAAGTTGGTGAAGCTTTGGGTATGCCCACTTGGCCAGTTCACAATGAGTTCATCGATTTTATTAAGTTCCCCAAGCCCAAACTGAGCTAAAGCTTCATTGGTTGAAACGACACCACGGGCGAGAGTGAGGGTTCGCATTTGGTGCATATCGCCCGCGATGACTGTCACTGTCGCACCGATCCCTTTGGAGTTACTCGCACGGCCAAATAATTTAACCCGGATGCGTTCTTTAGTACTTCTATTCCGGTAAAGGGCGACGGGTTCCTTAAATCGGTTGACGATGATATCAAGATCACCATCGAGATCGAGGTCTGCCAGCGCTGCCCCGAAGCTTGCGTTGGCTTCTGCTAAACCCCACTTTTCTCCTACTGGCTCAAAGGACATTCCGCCTTTCCTGTTTCGTAGAGCCATGTTGAGGTCCCGCTTTGGTTCAAGTTCAGTATAGGAGGTACTGGACCCAAGGGCAGAATGGCGGCGCGAATCGCTGTTAAACCAATCCGCGGTCATTCCATTAGTGATAAAGATATCAAGCCATCCGTCACAATCGAGATCGCCAAATTTGGGTGACCAGGTCCAGTCTGAGGCATCGAGCCCAAGTTGCTGTGCGATCTCCATTTTGCGTCCCTGCCCGGTGTTAAGATAAACGGCATTACGCATGTATTGACGGGGTGTTCCACTCTCCAGAAACCATGCAAATTTGCTCATATCTCCCATCGCAAGCTTTGCCTTGTAGTGAGTCGAGCCGGCCATATCAGTTGCAATGAAATCTTCCCGACCATCGTTGTTGATATCTCCGACATCGCTCCCCATTGAATACCATGGCACCTGCGGTAAAACCTCGGGTGCCACATCCCGAAAGGTGCCGTCTTTTTGATTTTCGTAAAGGCGGTCTGACCCTAAGAAATCGTTGGCAAGATAGAGGTCAGGCCAGCCGTCACCGTTATGATCCCACCATGTGGCGGATAGGGACATACCTCGATCATCGATCCCTGCCTTAAGACCGACTTCTGCAAACTGACTCCCGTCATTACGAAGAAGGCGTCCACGTTGACCTGCTCGGATAATGAATGGCCCTTTTCCGGGGCGATCGACGGTTCCCCAAAGCTCGTCAAGCCACGGTGGCATGCCCATTTTACCATCGCTCCCGCGCTGCATCTGACTTACCGCAAACCTACCATTATCGTAATTTGGATTGTCGAGATCGACGGCATAGCGATGGGTCGCGATAAAAGCGTCAAGGTCTCCATCTCGATCGTAATCTGAGAAGGAAACCATGATTCCCGACCCCTTAAAGTCGAAGCCCAGCGCCGTGGCCTGATCAACAAAGGTCCCTTTCCCATCGTTGACATACAATCGAGTGGGGCAATCGAAGCCACACACTGCCAAATCTAAATCTCCATCGTTATCAATATCTGCAAAGGACGCTCCCGTCCGCATCTCAAGAGCATCAGTTGATAAACCAGAGCGCTCTGTGATGTCTTCAAAACGGAAATCTCCTAGATTTCGATACAAACGCGAGCCGCCTTGGGGAGCAGTGAGGAAGACATCAGGCAGGCCATCAGAATCGACGTCACCTACCGTTACGCCACCTCCCGCTTCAATTCGGTCGAATAATCTAACGGTCTGTGCGTTGAGTTCCCACCGGTGAATAAAGTCCATTCCGGCTGGAGTCGCCTCGACAGTCTGAAATAGGGTTTCAGTATCCGGCCCTTGTCCTGCAAAGCGTTTCAGATCGGTAACGACCAATTCGTCCCGGTCGGCATAGCGGACGGGGATAGAGTCAAGGCCTTCGCCGTTTCCGGAGGAGTCACGATCACTGCGACAAGAAACCGCACCGAAAAAGGCGATCGCTAAAAATGAGGATTGAAGAGGTCTTCGCATACGCAAAGAAAGCCCGCTATGAGCGGGCTTTCTGAAGAGGTTTAAAGTCCTTGTTGGGCTCGTTCACCAAGTGGTGACTTAGCGACGGCGACGAAGTCCAAGGACACCGCCAAGAAGGAGAAGTCCAAGTGAACTTGGCTCGGGAATACCGCTTGTTGTGATCGCAATCTCACCGAGACCGGTGCGGAAACCGCCGTGGTTTGCGGTGAGGTGAAGTCCGATATACTGAGCACCGGAAGCGCCCGAGATATCAAAGCTCTCACCGGCATCACCTACCTGAGTTCCTATTGCAAGATTGTTTCCTGCACTGAGCTGGGTCCAACCACCGCTTCCAAAGTCGTAGGAAGTAACTGTTCCGCTCGCGGCAGGTGCTGCCGACGTAGGAGAGTTGGAATAGTAGATGTCAAAAGCGCTTGTTCCCCGATCGAGAGCATTTCCCTCTTGAACATTCCAGAGATACATTTTGTCAAGACCAGCGGTCGCGGATCCGAGATCGACGACGGCCCAAGTGTTGTTCCCAGAGTTGTCTGAAGAGAAACCCTGCCAGTCATCAGCCCAAGCAGTGCTGCTGACTGTCCAAGTCGAAGGATCGCCGGCGTCACCTTTGGCCATTCCGCTTCCATCAGCGGCTTTCAGGATAGAGCCATTTCCATCGAGGCTATCGCCCTGGTGGAAGGCTGTAATCCCCGCAGGAACTACGACGGCAGCCGATGCGGTGCCGATAGTAACCCCTAAAAACAAGGGTAATTTTGTTAGTGCATTCATATGATTTTTATAACTGTTAGATCTTTAACCCGTTCAGGAAACTGTTTATTGGCTGTCTCGTCTAGGTTTTTTTAAAAAAAATTAGTCTTCTGAAATCGTGTTTTGGCATTATTGAACCTCGAAGACTTGGTAGAATCGCTTCTTGGCAGCAAAAACATCAGGTCCTTCATAGGAAAAAGTGGTTGTTTCGCCGTCAGCGTTTGCTGGGTAACTGTCGGTCAGTTCGATCCATTCGATCAAATCATCTGAATAATTAATCCCATAGATTCTCCCCGATCTGGAATACCAAGTGAGCCCGAGCCTGTTTTCTTGGATCTCAGAAGTATCGACGCTCAGGATCTCAAGGCCATTTCCTGACGAGTCTACCGTGATGGCAACCTCGGCGAGACCGGTGCGGAAACCGCCATGGTTAGCGGTGAGGTGAAGTCCGATATACCGAGCACCCGAAGCTCCCGAGATGTCAAAAACTTCACCGGAATCGCCAATTTGAATTCCCTGTGCGAGATTATTTCCGGTGCTGAGCTGTGTCCATCCACCACCTCCAAAATCATAGGGTGTGACAGCTCCGCTCGTGTCTGGTGCTGCTTCGCTAGGAGAGGAGGCATAGTAGACATCAAAAGTGCTTGTTCCCCGATCGAGAGCATTTCCCTCTTGAACATTCCAGAGATACATTTTGTCAAGGCCAGTGGTTTGGGCTCCCAAATCGAGGACAACCCAAGTGTTGTTCCCCGAATTGTCTGAAGAAAACCCCTGCCAGTCATCAGCCCAAGCAGTGCTGCTGATCGTCCAAGTCGAAGGATCGTTGGCGTCGCCTTTTGCCATCCCGCTCCCGTCAGCAATTTTCAAAACTGATCCATTCGCATCGAGGCTATCTCCTTGATGAAAAGCCGAGACTTTAGCGATAGGGACAACATTCCCATCGATGGGACCAACCGGTGGATCAACAGGTGGATCTGGAGGAGCTGGCTCACCTAGGGTGAGAGCGTCTGGATCTACAACATCGCTAAAGGCAACTTCAGCAAATCCGGTTCGAAATCCACCGTGGTTGCTTGTTAACTTCAGGCCAATGTAACGGGCCCCGGCGGCATCCGAGAGATCGTAAGCCTGTCCCGCGTCACCAACTTGGATTCCCATTTTGAGTTCAGATCCACCAATTGCAGTCCACCCCCCGCTGGTGAAGCTGTAGGGAGTGACGGTGCCGCTTGTGGTCGGTGGCAGAAGTGTCGGGCTCGTAGCATGAAAAACCTCAAAATCCTTCACCCCCCGGTCGAGAGCATTGGTCTCCTCAACATTCCACAAATACATTGTGCTCAAACTAGCTACAGGGGCGCCAAGATCGATCACGGCCCAAGTGTTATCTCCAGAGTTGTCCGAGGAAAACCCCTGCCAATCATCGGCCCACGCCGTACTCGCAACCGTCCAGGTAGAGGGGTCGTCGAAATCGAGCTTATCCATGCCGCTGCCATCGATCGCTTTTAAAACCGATCCGTTACCATCCAAGCTGTCTCCCTGATGAAAGGCTTCGATACCGGATATGGGAATCTCTCCAGCATTGGCAGTCGCGCTGAGGGCTATAATAAGGAGAGAAAGACCTCAAGGGAAAAGAGAGAAGACGTTTTGGGGTTTTCATGATGAGGTTGGAATGATGAACTGAGGCTGAAAAATAGAAAAGGAAAAGGCGATCTTCTAACAGATCCTCTCCAAATAGAAAGTCTTCTTTCGCTGGGCGATGGAAAGCTATGGCCTTCAAGCAAACAACTCAGGCTAGCTGAATAGTTTGAGGACTGGCTTTTCCTTGACCAGTTCGCGGGGTTGATTGAGGTGATTCATCACCATGGTCTCAGGATCGATTCCGAAGGCGTGGTAAATCGTGGCTAGGAGTTCGCCCGGGTGAACTGGGTCTTCCACAGGTGCGGAGCCGGTTTTGTCAGATTTGCCATGAACGTAGCCTTGTTTGATGCCTGCTCCGGCGACCACGCTAGTGTAGCAGTAAGGCCAATGGTCGCGGCCATCGGCGCTATTTCCGTTGCCCGATGTGCTCACTCCTTTTTGTGGACTGCGCCCAAATTCGCCCACCGCAACAACGAGGGTCTCGTCGAGGAGGCCGCGGTCATCAAGATCCGAAATGAGGGTGGAGAGTCCCTTGTCGAGCATGGGACCGCCCTGGTTCTTGATCCGTTTAGTGAGATCCTTGTGCGTATCCCACGAGTGGTTGTCGGAGTTGGCGACTTTCGGCCAGATGACTTCGACCACGCGGGTGCCAGCTTCCACCAAGCGGCGCGCGAGAAGGCAGCTATCCCCAAAAGTATTCTTGCCGTAGGCTTCACGAGTTTTGTCGCTTTCCTGTTCAAGAGCGAAGGCTTCACGAGCACGACCGCTAACTATGAGATTGAGCGCGCGGTCGTAGTTTTCATCAAGTGAATACTCCTCGACTGCTTTGTCGATGGTGGGCATCTGTGCGTTGATGGCATTTCGAAGGCTCGCGCGGCGTTTTAGGCGAAGCGAAAAAACGTCAGGTCTGAGCTGGAGATCGTCGATTTTAATGCGGGCCATTTTGGACATGTCCATGTCGCCACCACCGGGATAGAGGGTGTAAGGATCATAGGATTTCCCAAGGAACCCGGCACTGCCGCCTTTGCCAACAACGTTACTTTCCTGAAGCGGCCGTGGGAGCATGACAAAGGGAAGCATCGGATCTTCCATGGGTCGCATCTTTGTGATGTTTGAGCCAAAGTTGGGAAAATCCTTCGGGCTAGGTGGCTCGAGCTGACCGGAAGGGCTGACCTTGTCGGTGGTGTAGCCCGTCATCATTTGATAAATCGCGGCGGTGTGGTTGAAGAGGCCGTTGGGCGTGTAGCTCATCGACCGGATCATGGTGAACTTATCGTTAATCTTGGCGAGCTTAGGAAGGGCCTCGGTGAAGTTAACTCCAGGAATTTTGGTAGGGATGGACTTTAGGGTGCTGCGAACATTGTCGGGCACGTTTTCCTTTGGGTCCCAGAGATCAAGATGACTTGGCCCACCTTGGAGATAGACCATGATGATGCTTTTGGCTTTTCCCCAGCCGGGAGCGCCGGATTTCTTTTTCTCTTCGGCCAGTGCTTTGGCCTGAAACATGGTGCCAAGTGACATCCCGAGCATTCCCGCTCCTCCGACTCGTAATACATCGCGGCGAGTGACTCCGGCATCGGGGTCACATATGTCTTTAGCGGCTTGTCCTGGGATTCTAAACATGGTTTTGGGTCGGTTTGGCGTTAATGATTAAAGAGGAAGGCGGAGGTGTTGATGAGAGCCCAAGTGAGATCCTGAGCACCGGTGAGACGGCGTTGCGCGAGTTGTTTTTTACTCAAGGCGAGATCGTTAAGCCAACGGTCATGGCGAAGGTCGACGCTTGGCTTTTTCTCGAGTGCCGTGAGAAGTACTCTGAGTTCAGCGAGCTTAGGATCGATGGGAAGAGGCTTGCGCGCCTCGGCAAGCTTTTGATCGAGGCCTTTGAGTAGAGCATCATTTTCACGGAAGTATTTCGTGATTGTATCGAGTTGTGGCTTACTGCGCCCCTCTTTTTGAGCGGCAAGAGCCTTCTTAACATCCGCGGGGAGAGCGAAGGGAAGGGGGGATTTCTGAGTGGTAAGGGAAAGGCGGAATTTTCCAAGAGTGTGGGTGTCGTCGTAAGGTTGCTTGAGCGTGAACCTAAGAATGCTTCCGCCTTCAAGTTGGATAGGGTCCGCAATGGTGAAGATGGCGGTCTGATTCTTGCCTAACTGCGGTGAAATCGCCCAGCCGGCATTAGACCCACCCGGGTTACCGTCGATGGCTTTGGTGACCTCATAATTTTGTTGGCTGAAGGTTGCTTGTGCAGTGGAGAATTTGACTCGTGCAAATTTTTGAGGATCGCGAGCTGGAGCGATTTCTAACTCAATCTCACCTAAAACGAAGTTACCGTTTCCGAGACCCGGGCCTTTGCCTGGAAGGCGGTCGTCGGCAAGCATTTCAAGTCTGACACCAGTAATGCCACTCAACTCTGTATTTCCTTGAAGCGTATAGGTGGTCTTGCCATTGGTGCCGCTTACAAAGATTGCCTGATCGGGCTCAACTTTGAGAGTGGCTCCGTTGGTTGAGTTCAAAGTTTTTGGCTCAAGGGCGATCCATGGGGTGCCTCCAACAAGACCCTTCTCCCATGTGGTGATCGTCTTGGGAAGGGCGGCTTCATAGGTTTTTTTCTCTCCTTCAAGTTGGGTGATCTGGTCCTTTCTCTTTTGTTCTGCAGAATCAATCTTAGGCTGGATGGCCTTTTCGTGTGTTGCGACCGCAGCGCGCATTGCTTCGGTATCGGCAGCTTGCTTCTTCTCAGCAGCATCGAGAGCGGGATCACGATTCTTGAGGTGGTCGGCAAGAGACTGCTCAAGTTTGGCATGGTCAGCGTCAATTCCTGAATTGAAGACTTTGAGAGCGGTATCAATCTCAATTTGATTCGGAGGTCGGCTGAGAATTCGATAAAAGATGCTCTCAATTAGGAACGGGTCATCCTTGGTGTTTTCGACAAGTTGCGCGATGGCATTACTAGGATCCGCAATGGCATCTCCCACGGTGGGCCCGCTGAGAAGAGCCATGACAGGGCCCAATTGCATATCGCTATTGCGTTCACATTCGCAGGAACTCTCGCGCACTGGGCGACCAAAGTTTGCGAGGAATCCGTCTGGTAGTTTGACCCCGACATCGGGAAGTGAAGCAGCGCGCGTGCCCTTGGGAACTCCGGGGAAGCGGCTGCTGGCCCCCGTGACGGCATGAATCGTGTCGTAGAGAACTTCGGCAGGAAGGCGTCGGGCCTTGGCGTGCGAGAAGTTGATCTTGTCATCCTCGTTCCATTGATGGCTCTCGATTGAGAGTTGGTAGGTGCGGGATTTTACGATAACGCGCATGAGTTCCCGAACGTCGAAATCATGCTCAATGAAATATTGGGTCAACCATTTAAGGAGCTCGGGATTTGAAGGAGGGTTGCCGGCGCGGATATCGTCGAGAGGTTCGATGATTCCAGTGCCCATCATGTAACCCCAGACTCGGTTGGCGTAACTAGAGGCGAAGTATTGGTTGTCCGGGGAGGTCGTCCACTCGGCAAGCCGATCTCGTCGGGTCGCCTCCTTTTTGTCGGAGTGCTCGGCTTCGTAAGGAAAGCTGGGCGGAGTGACCTCGCCGGTGCGCTCGTGAATGACCTCGGCATCGTTTTTCTGGAAGACGACTTCATAAAGTGGCTTGGCTCCCTCGACGGCAGTGCCGCCAATCTTACTCTTACCGCTTGCTGGGTCAGCCTTGAGTCCTACCTGCGCAAAAAAGGCGGCCATTTCATAGTAATTGTCTTGGGTCCATCGCTCGAAGGGGTGGTCATGGCATTTGTTGCAATTGAAGCGAGTGGCTAAGAAAAGGTGGGTCGTGTTTTCCATCGTGTCCTCCGGAGTACGAAGAATCTTATAGTAAGAGGCGGGCGGGTTGTCCTTGTTGGAGCCGGAAGCGGTAATGATTTTTTGGGCGAATTTATCGTAAGGAGTGTTCTCGGCGACTTCCTTGCGAATCCATTCGCGGAACAGCTTGGCTCCCTCGGGCGCGAGGAACTTACGATTCACTTGCAGTAGGTCCGACCATTTGTTGGTCCAGAACTCGACGAACTCGGGATTTCCGATGAGTGAGTCGATTAGCTCGTTTCGCTTGACTTGGGAGTGGCGAGGGTCGGCGAGAAATGATTTTACTTTTTCGACCGTGGGAGGAAGTCCTGTCAGATCGAGATGGATACGGCGTGCGAAATCAAGATCAGTTGAAATCTCCGAGGGGAGAATCTTCATACGCTTCCATTTCTCTGCGACGAGTGAATCGATAGGATTGAAAGCCGGGAGATCAATCCACTCAAACCCGCTACGATCGCCCATTGCGGTGACCGTGGTGGCAGCATAGGCACCTTCATAGCGAACTAAAATGGGCGCTTCGCCACGGCGGATGACCTTTACTAGCGCGGGATAACCGTCGACGGTTTCTGCAACCTCACCGTTACCGCTGGTGATGACGGCTTCCGAGGTGACATCACGAGTTTCGCCGCCGGGATAGGTCGCGATCACACGTATTTGTTGCATCGCTCCAATATTTTGGACGACCGGATTGAGTGGGAACACTTCGATTTTTTCAACTTTGGTTTGTTTCTCTTCGAGCTTCGCTCCTTGGGCAATCCAAGCTCGAATGATCTTATAATAATCGTCACCGGGTTTGGTGAGTTGTCCTCCTTCGTGAGGCACGGCCGAGGTCGCTTTTAAAAGCATGAGACTGTCATCGGGTGAGGCCAGATTGACGCGGCGGGAAGAGATGTCGTCGGTGAAAGCTCGGACATCATAAATCGGATCGTATCCACGCAGGGAAAGTTTGAAGCCGTTTTTTCCATCTTTGGCTCCGTGGCAGGTTCCGGCATTACAGCCCATACGGGCTACGACGGGGTTCACGTCCTTGGTCCAAGCCGGGATGTAATTTAGATTCATCCCAGTCACTTCAACTGGGATCGTGGTCTTCTGCCCAGCGAGGCTGAATTCGAGTTGAGTTCTTCCATTAGAGACCCCGCGGACGATCCCGGTATTCGAGATCTTGGCCTGATTGCCGCTTGTCGCTTTCTTTGCAATACGAGTGACGTCGATGATGTCGCCGGAATCAAGTTGGGCTGAAATCACGACTTGGGCATAGCGGTAGGGATTGTCGATCTTGATGACTCCAGCTGGAACGACACTCAGTTTAACAACCGACCGACCTGCGGGAATCTTTTCAGGATCGAGGGATTCCCGTCTGGCTTGGGGTTCTTTCGTTACAGTATTGTTTGCCGCAATTTTGGCCGGCGCAGAGATCGTGACAGGGATAAATGATTTTGAAATTTTTCCGGTGGAAACATCGACAAGGCGGACGAGGCCATCGGGTCCGGAAGCAGCGAGCGTTGAGCCATCAGAATTGAAGGAGACAGCAAATATTCCGCATTCGGGAACCGGAATGGTTGCGAGGGTTTTGATGCTGTTATTAAAATGCTTTTGGAGCTTGGCCTTCATGTCGGCATTTCGCTCGTGGGTTGGTTTCTTGATAATTTCGGCGATTTCCTTGGGGATTTGGGCCTCAGGATCAACCTCGTAAATGTGAATCGCTCCTTTGCCATTGAGGCTGCTACCTGCGGCGATGCGGCGGGCATCTTTTGAGATATCGAGGGCGAAGATACGACCTTCCAGTGGAGGGAATTCAAGGAGGAGGTTCGCGTCGTCGCCGATCTTGCGCGCGGTATTTCGGAAGATGCGGTAAAGTTTGGGAACCCCGTCGGAACCACCGACAACAATTTCGTCGCGAGTGGGATGCATTACCACGGCGGCCATTCCTCCCTTGAGGGCATTTGGGGTGATGGAGGTGATGTTATCGATAAAGCGTTGAGTCGCTAGCTCGGTGAGCTTAGCGGTCATATCGCGACTGACTGAGACGACGTGATCACCTTTAGGGTTGAAGGCTGTGTCAAAAACCCATCCATTGTGGCCGCCCTGAAAGAGGACTTGTTTTCCAGTCTTGGCATCGATGGCGCGAACGCTGTTGTCGGAGCAGCCGAAAGAGATTTTTGAACCATCGGGCGACCAAGCGGCACCATAGATTGTGTCAAAAGTGACAGGGGCTGAGAGAGTTAATTTTTTCTTTGAGACGTCCCAGACCTGCACCTCGCCCATGCGACCGGGAAGTCCTCCAGTCACGGCGAGTTTCGTTCCGTCGGGAGAGAAGCGGACGGATTCGATGCGTTCGGAGAGGCCCACCAATCGAGCAACTTCGCCGGAGCCATCGGCTTTTTGAAGAAGGACCTCGTGGAAACCGGAAATTGCTATGAGAGATCCGTCGGGTGAGTGGTCGAGGGAAGTGATAACGGGTGGCTTAGTGTAGACTGGCGGGTGCTCCTGATCATATCGTTGTCGCGCGTTTTCGGGGGTGTCATCTTTTGCGCCTTCCTGGATCCAACGACGGATCAACGCGATCTCAACTTCGTGAAGTGGATCGTCTTTTTTTGGCATTTCCGCGTCGCCATCACCATCAGGAGTGATCTCTGTGATCAGGTGGCTTTCGTCTGGTTTACCCGGAACAATCGCGATGGCCTCTTCCCCTCCGGCCAAGAGGCGTTGGAAGTCGGTCATGACATAGTCACCATTATTCTTTGAGGGCTGGTGGCACCCGACACAGTTCGCCTGAAAAATAGGACGAATGTCCTCATAAAAGCTGACAGGCTTTGGCGATTCCTCGGCGGCCTTGCCAGATGAGGTAATAAGAGAGATGAGCGATAGAGTGAGGAGCAAACGCATGGTCTGAAGGTTCGGATAAACTAGGATATCAAGAAATTGGTGGCAAGGAGATAGGGCGAAGGTCTTAAGCTTTCAAAGGTTGAGTTTCGCTTGATGAGTGATGGGCAGTTTTATCTGAGATTTGGATTGGTCAGGGGGGGTATCGTTTTTTTTAATTAACGAGGTCTTTTTAACGTTCTTCTAACCTTAATTATTTCGGTTTTATCCAGCCTTAATGCCTATAATCTTGTCAGAGGAAACCTCCTTTTTTTGTCGATGTTGGTGAAGGCTGCGAAAAGCGGGGAAACTCTGGTGGAAAAGTGAGGCGTGAGATACCCCTAATTTCTGCAAATTTAAGGATTATTTGCAGGCGATACGAGGGCTTTGCAAGGTGAGAGAGCTGGGGATGGAGGTGAGTTGATTTGTATTTAGGCACACAAATCATGCGCCAAGATCGCTTTTCGAGAGTAAGTCTCTCCAAGAAATGAAGAAATTGACCCAACTCAAAGGCGTTCTCCTCGCTTCGTTGTCCTTGGCCGTCTTGCCAATATTAGCGCAGGGGCCGGATGCGGGGGCCGAGTTTGAATTAGCTCCGAATGTTAAAAATTTTAAGGAGCTTCAGAAGCTGGACCGTCAAATCGTGGATATGTCGAAGCTGGCGCAGCCCGCGACGGTTTGCCTCGTTTCTATGGATGGACGGGGATCAGGAAGTGGGGTTGTGGTCAGCGAAGATGGCTTAATTTTGACTGCTGCGCACGTGACTTCCAGCATGCCGAATGGGGTGATTGTGATTTTTCCTGATGGGACAAGAAAGGCAGGAGAGATCTTGGGCGCAGATTATGATCGCGATGCCTCAATGGTTCAAATTACGGACGAAGGAAAATATCCCTTCGTTTCGACTGGTCAAAGCAATGGCTTGCAGCGAAATCAGTGGACGGTGGCGCTGGGCCATTCGGGTGGATTTGACCCAACGCGTAAGCCGCCAGTTCGTTTGGGTCGTGTCCTGGCCAATACTGATTTTGTGGTCACTGATACCGCCGTGGTGGGTGGTGATTCAGGTGGCCCATTGTTTGATGTGGAGGGGCGTGTTATCGGAATTCACTCCAATATTGGGATGACCTTGAGTGAGAACCGCCACGTTCCCGTTGAAGTGTATCTCAGTCAGTGGGAGAAGTTGAAGGGAGGGAAAACGAGTGGGAGGCGTTTCAACAGTAATCCTCAGCCCGTTCAGTCGCCCGATCGCCCGATGCTTGGAGTGCAGTTAGGTGCCGGCGAAGGTGGAGTATTGGTGACGGAAGTTGTTCCAAATTCTCCTGCCGAAAAAGCTGGCCTGAAGGGTGGCGACCTTATCATTAAGGTGAACGGGAAAGATGTTTCGGAGCCTGATGGCCTAATCCGATTGGTGGGTGAATTTAAGGCGGGAGATGAAATCAGCTTTGTCTTCAGGCGCAATGGCGCGGAGAAATCTGGGAAAGCCACCTTGATCAAGTTGAAGGACCTGATGGAGCCGAAAAGCGCTCCAGAGGATTCGTCAGAGGAAAAGGCTCCGGCGGAAAAAGAGGAGCCAAGTGAAGAGGCAGAGCCTGCGAAACCGGCCCCGGAAAAAGAGGAAGCCAAAGTCGAAGAAGATAGGAAACCTTCGCTCGAGGGTTTACTCGATAACCTGCTTAAGGATGCCGCCAAGAATAATGGTCGCATGGAGCTGACCCCAGGCTTGGTAGAGAAGATGGGTGGGATGGAGAAATTAATGGAGGAACTTCAGAAACGTGGAGGTCAACTTGCTCCAGGGGCGATGGGCGGCGGTGGTGACGAGTTTTTTGCGTCATCCCTGCAAGCTTTGGAGCCGGTGATGAAAAAGAATCCCGGAGTGACTGCTTTGGTCACGGTCGATGGAAAACTTGCGGCCCTTGGAACGGTCATATCAGCTAATGGCCGGATTCTGACTAAAAATGCCGAAACTGATGAAGGAGAGTTGGCGGTTAAGTTAGGAGGAGAAGAGTATGAAAAAAGATCTGAAGATATTTTATATTTAACAGAAAGATTTATGCCAAAAATTTGCGCTCGGTTCGTTTTCAAATCGAGGAACCTGCACTTGGATCTATTCTGACTGCGAGTGGGGCAGAAAATGAGCCGCTCGGGATTGGGCTTCTCAGCGTTCCCGGTCGCGCCATGTCGAAGATTGGATTCATCGGAATTCAAGCGGCTGAGGGCGACGGTGGAGTGTTGATTGCTCGACTTGTGTCTGGTGGAGCAGCCGAACAAGCCGGACTAAACGAGAACGACATCATTACGAGTTTGGATAACGAAAAGGTGGACGATCCAATTTCGTTTGGTGGATTAATTCGTGGGCGAAAAGCTGGTGAAGAAGTTCGCGTTGGTTATCTTCGGGAGGGTGAGCCCGGGGAACTTAAGGTGACTCTGAAGGAGCGGAAAATACGCGATAGTGTCCAAGACGATCCACGCATGAAGCTCTCACTCGGGCGACTCTCCGAAAAGACCGGAGGATACCCCGATGTTATCCAGCATGACATTCCGCTTCCTCCCGAGTTGTGCGGTGGCCCGCTCTTCAACCTCAAGGGAAGGTGTATTGGCGTGAATGTTTCCCGTGCCGGACGCACCAAAACCTACGCCATCCCGGCTGATGAGATTGTCGAACTTCTCAATATGAAAGCGGCTCCAAAACCAGAGTCAAAGGTGGCCGCGAAACGAGCTCCTTCAAAGAAAGAAACTCTGGAAGCCATCAAGGCGATTCGCGAGAGCATGAAGCAAATCGAAAGCCGCCTCGAGCAGCTGGAAGAATCTCTTCGCTAGCTCACTCCAAAGATCGAATCA
The DNA here is from genome assembly GCA_905181965.1 of Akkermansiaceae bacterium. Classification (GTDB taxonomy): domain Bacteria; phylum Verrucomicrobiota; class Verrucomicrobiia; order Verrucomicrobiales; family Akkermansiaceae; genus SW10. Next base: position 50,305 of record CAJIZY010000002.1, on the reverse strand, counting down.
TTCCTCGCTGATTGAAGCCGGCGAGGGATTTTTTTGATCCAAATCCTGGGCTATTCTTTCGGTGACTTGGGAGCCCTTTCCGCTCCGTCCAAGGTTTGGATGTAGTGGCGAATGGCTTCGAATTGTTTTCCGGCATCGCCTTTGTAGAAAGTCGCGTTGAGAGCCTTCTTTTTGTCGACGGTATACTTTGGCATGATGGTGAGCGGGGCGTGGCGCTGTGGCCAGAACATCCAGGTGCGGTAGTAGTCCGGGCGGAGGCGGTCACTGGCGATTTGGAGATTGGGGCCTTGTCCTTCGAAGGCTTGCAGGGCGGGCGTTTCTCCAAAGGCATGGCACGCCATGCAGGCGTATCCCGTCGTTCCGGTAATTTGGTTACCGATTTTCACGAGGTCGGGTTTGGTCTTGAAGCCCGAGGATGAGAGCTCCATTCCGGCGCGGAAAGCCAGACCCTTGCTCAAGGCATTGGCATGAGCCGGGAAGCCAGGCATGCGGGCCTGGAGCCAGGGTCGCACTTTGAGGCCTTCACCTTTGAGGAGGGTGTTGAGCCAGTCGCTGTGGAACTTCTCTCCAGCCAGGGAAATCCCGGGAAGCTTGTTCTCTCCGGAGTGGCAGCTGGCGCATTGGAATCGCTCGACGGCGCGGCTGGCATATTCGTGAGGAACGAAGCGGCGAAGCGAGGTGTAGTTTTTATTGCCATCAATGTTCTTGAAGGCGAAGAGGGCCTGTTTTTGATCGATACTGAGACCGAGTTCAGGGGCGTTTCCTTCTTCTTCGGAAAGACAGCCTTTTTCAAGCCACTCGGTGTTCCACATGTCCTTCAGGCCGGAAGCGGCGAATTCATATTTCACACCTTTGCCGGGGGCATGACAGCTGGCGCATCGTTGGGCGACGATGGTTTTGCCTTTCACGGCATCTCCGGGAGTTGCTTTGATCGCCCTTGGTGTCTTGGCTTGAACCGAGGCCGCGATATCTGCTGCTTCCTGCGCTGAGAGACGAAGGTTTGGAAAGGTGCTGTGCTTGGCGTGCTGCTGAGGGTGAAGCAGCAGAAGCTGAAGTCCACCGATGGTGTGTTTGGCAGTCTTTGCGAGCTGCTCGGCCCAAGGGGTAAAGTGAAGCTCTTCGATAAGTTTTGCTCCGTTTGTTGCTTCACCTTTCAAGGTTGGAATCTTCTCGTCACGGAGGCTGACGAGATAGGCTGCGATGTCGTTGGCTTCGTTGGGAGCAACACTCGGGCAATGATCTCCGGGTTTCTTTACCCACTGCTCGAGCCAGGCCTGATGGAAACGATTTCCCGCGTTCTTGAAGTCGGGGAGGCGTTCGAACAGCTCAGGCATCCTTTCGGACTTGAAGTGGTTCTTGTCTGCGGTGTGGCATTTGACGCAGTTGGCAGCAGCGAAGAGATTCCGTCCGGTGCGGGCTTTGTCTTTTTTGCCTAGCATGGAGTTCGCCGCGTAGCGGTAAGCGGAAGGCTTGACTGGCTCCCAGACGAAGTCTAATCCGCTCCAGAGAAGTCGAATGCTGCTGGTTCCTTTTTCGGCTCCCTTGAAGTGGCAGAAGATGGCTTGCGGGCCGGATTCAAGAGCGATCGGCGGGCATTCGAGGGGGAGGTCGCCTTCCATCACTTGCTTGCCGTTGATCTTGAGGCTGGCCCAGCCCTTGCCTTCGAGCCGGAAGGCACGTTGGTCGCGGGCGTCGACAATGAGTTGGCCTTCGAAGACCGCCTGATTGGTTCCGATAAAGACGGAGACGGCTTTACGTTCCTCGATGGTGAGGGCGAGACGGTCCACCACGGTGGCGTCGTCGGCGCTGCCTTTCGAAGTGCTCAAGAGGAGACCTGGTTCGCCTCGGGCTTCTTTCTTAATAACAGGGAGATTGGCGAGATCGAGGCCATGACCACCGAAGGCCGGACGCAGATTGTGAATCGTGTTCCAGATGGTTTCTTTGAACTCCTTCTTGCCAGCGTCGGCGAGGTCCATGCGGATTTCCATTTGCATGGCAGGAGTCATTTTAGGAATGTAGAGGAAAACCGATTTTCCATCGGGCAAAAGTTGGGCCGCGCGGATCTCGACGGAATCGACTTGGTTGACGGAGCCTTTCGAGGGTTCGGCGCGGGCGAGCTCCCGTGCGGCGGCATCTTGTTCATCGATGGAAAAACGGCCCGAACCATATTGGGGCCCCCAGATGTAGTCCCATTTGCTAATGCTGTAGCGTCGGGGGTCTTTTGCGATTTCGGGATCAAGGCTGGAGCTGAATTCAACACGGAGGCCGTTTTTAAATGCTTCCAGCTTCAGTGGGACGGGCTTCTCATCCGAGACAAAACGGACGCGCTGAAAACCAGTGCCTCCATTGGTCTGCCAACCGCGGAATCCAATGATGTAAAGGTCGCCCGTCTTAGGATGGAAACGCCCGCGCATCGACGCGGTCGTGAGCTCGATCGGAAGACGATAAACCCCACCTTGCACCTGCCCCCCGACTTCATCGATCAGAGTGCGGTAGATCGAACTCTTGCCGTAGGAAATGTGGAACATTTTGCCCGCGTGATTTTTCCAAGGGCTGTTCTCTGGCACCCACATCTGGCTGCCGCTGGAGTTATCGACGTAATAGGGCAACCAACAAAGTGGCCTTTCATAATCGGTCGGCATTCCCGGAAGATTACCAACGAAGGCCTTGCCGTCCCACTCGCTCGGCACCACGCCGTGGAAGCTGCTGCCATCGGGCTTGCTCCAGGTAATCTTGCAACGCGGGACGTAGCTTCCTTCATTTTCGCCGGTAGTGAGTTCTCCGTTTGGTCCGAGGCCAAGTCCGCCGGGAGCACGTAGTCCCCAGGCCATGCGAGTGAGTGTTTTTCCGTCCGCACTGACTTCCCGTGATGCGGGAGTATCTTGTCAAAGCCACGGCCACCGCCACGAACCGGAGCTGCCTTTGCAAAGTAGAAGTTGCCTTCCTTGTCCGTCTGGAGGTCGAAGGCGAACTCGTGGAAGCCGGAAGTGATGAGGACGTCGTTATTAAAGCACTCGTAAAAATCTGCTTCGCCATCGTTGTTGAGATCGTGGAGGCGGGTGAGTTGGTCGCGTCCGTGGGTGTAAATGACGTCGTCGACAATCTTAAGACCAAGAGTTTGGAAAAGTCCGCTGGCGAATCGACGCCAGGTGATCCCGGTGAGGTCACCGTCGATACCCTCGGCGATCCAAACGTCACCGTTCCAGGTCGAGCAGGCGGCGCGCTTGCCATCGGAGAAAAAGTCGAAGGCCCCGAATCGAATGTTGGATTCCCACGGGTTGTCCTTGGGGAGAGGGATGTCATCGACGGCGTAGCCTTTGGCGTCCTTGCTGGTGCGTCCCTTGGTTTTGATGACCTCCGGGAAGAGTGAGGGTCCGCCTTTGGTGAAATTTTTAATGTGGACCGCGCTTCTCGATCAAAATGCGTGTGCCCTTGGCAAGGTAGGCGAGTTCGAAGGATCCGGATGCACCTGTGGCGAGGGAGACGACGACCCGGCCCGAGGGTAGGGTTTTGAGCGCGACACCTTTGGGAACATTGGAGAGAGCCACGTCAATTTCACGACCTCCCTCCAGTGGGTCGAGAACCAGAATTTCGACATCGGTCTTGAGGGGCTCAAACTCAAAAGAGCGAACGAGGGTTTTCTCGTAAAGTTTTGGCATTTCGAGGAATTTGGCTCCTCCGACTGAGTAGCTTAGGACAGTGCCGGCTTCATGCCGGTAGAGACCGTGATACTCGCCCCGAGCATCAGGGAGTGGCCCGTTTTTGGTGTTGCGAAGGTCGTCCCAATTTTCATTTACGGCCACTCCCGGCCCCTTGTTGGTGGCAAAGAAGTAGTCTTTACGGGATTCGGGAAGGTAGGAGTTGTCATTGTGCTTTCCGCTCCAAGGTGTGCCTTCGAGCATGACATTTCCTTTGAAGCCCGCGACCATGCGGAGAGTTTCGGTGTCGAAGACAACGGTATGGTCTTTCTTTCCTCCAAGCTTGATGGCGATTCCCTTAAGTGCTGCGACTTCGCCTTTGGGGTCGAAGCCAAGGAAGGTGTCGCTGATGAAGGGACCGGTGTCCATCGCGTCCCACCAGCTGAGCTTTGGATTCGCGGCGACTTTTTTCTGGGTGATCTCGGCTCGTGTGGAGGCGTTGGTGATTGTGGGAATCTGGGAGAGAAGCCCGCCGAGGATAAATGCTCGTAGAAAAGTCATGTTGATATGCGATCTGCGTCCCGTTATCTGGCGACGGTCGAGAGATTATTCGCAACCGAAGGCGCTTCAATCTTAAAGGTTGGGATCGGAAGTACTATTGAGCCTTAAAAAGCGCCTTGATTGTCCTGAAAGGTTTGGTGGATCTTTTCGTTGGATTGAGAAAGCGAGCTGTGGTTTCTTTGGTCACACATGAACCGCAGAAACTTCCTCCGCACCTCCGCTTCCGCATCTATTTTAGCGGGAACCACCCAGAGCCTGTTGGCCCTGGGTGATGACAATGTCTACCGCAAGAATATCGGTCTGCAGATTTATACTCTTCGGGATCAGCTTAAGGCAGATTTAAAAGGGACACTCAAAGCGGTGGCCGATGCCGGGTATCAGCAGGTCGAGCCCTATGGTTTTCCCGGTGGCCTGGAAATGATCAAGATTGCAAAGGATTTGGGGCTGGGAGTGAATTCCATCCACTTTGATTGGGAGGCTGCCGTGAATCCGACCGATGCTGGCTTCTCCGACTTCAAAAAAATTATTGAGAAGGCCAAAGATACCGGGCTTTCACATTTGGTAGTTCCTTATCTTCACAACAAAGATCGGAAAAACCTTGATGATTACAAGCGGGTCTCGGGGAATCTCAATAAAGCTGCCGTAATCGCGCAGGAGGCCGGAATCCAACTTGCGTATCATAATCATTCATTCGAATTTCAGCCGATGGAAGAGTCGACGGGTTATGATATCTTTGTTCAAGAGTTCGGCGACGAGATGATGTTTGAGGTGGATGTTTTTTGGGTGAAGGCAGCAGACCTTGATCCGGTAAGTCTGATCAAAGGGTTGAGCGGGCGTGTCTCGCAACTTCACCTTAAGGACATCAAGAAGGGGTTGAAGCTTCCAATGTATGGGGGGCTTCCCAAGGAAGCGTTTAAGGAATTGGGGAACGGTATGATTCCCATGGAGCCGATCATTGAGGCGGCTAAAGCCGCGGGAGTGGCCCATTGTCATGTGGAGCAGGATCAATCGCCTGATCCAATCGCAAGTATAAAAGAAAGCGTGGCGTATCTTAAAGGGCTCTAGTTCCGCCAAGACTCTTCTTCTTCGAAGAGTTTTTAAAGAAATCTCAGATCACCTTGGGTTCTTCGAGATCATAATAGGCTTTTCTCAATCGCTCCTACCACGGCCTTCATTTTTTGGGATGATGGTGGTCGTGCAAGTGCTGTTTTAACAGGTCCTTGCCATAGTCATTCCCGTTGGGGGTGCGCACCGTGGCGTGAATATGCTGGCGGGTCGCAGTGCGGCTACGGCCTAGCGCGATGGGACGTTGGTGATCAAATTCGATGAGGACGACCGGGCTGTGAATGCGATAGTAGAAGACTGAATCTTCATCCATCTTGCCAATCCATGCAAAGCGGGTGCGGTCGAGGTGTTTTTCGATTTCCGCCATCTTCACTTTGGCGTGGCCTTCCTTGAGATTTCCGATCCAGAGGCCAGTGAGCCTCAGAAATGCGGCCTTCTGATCTGGTGTGAGTTCAGAGATCAGGATTCCCTGATAAGGGATAACGGCATTGTCATGAAAAGCTTCGGTATTGGTGTTGGTTCCGTCTTTTTCACTTTTGAGAACCGCTTTCTTTTTCTGTTTTTCGTTCAGGCTACGGATTAAGGCGAGGGCCTGATTTTGCTCTTCTTGGAGGACGATTGTGCCCTTGTATTTCCCTTTCTCAGCCCAAACTGGCTCGGACCCAAGGAAGAGAGGGGTCATGACAACCTGATCTCTTAGAATGAAATAGTTAATGATGCAATGGTGTCCATCAAACTGGAATCCCCACGGTTTGGTGTCCGAGGGGTCACCCATAATGGTGATGAAGTAGGCCCAGCGGCCGTAACCGTATGCACCCTCGCGCCCGCTAAGCTCAGCAATCGTGTGATTGAGCTTCATGATGTCTTGAGTCGTTTTGAGGCCCTTTGCGCTGAGGCCAGCTCCGATCATCTTGAAAGCGAGGTCACGTTGGGTCTCGTTCATTTCTTCAAACGAGACGCCCTGTCGAGGAAGGCTGTGTTGGTTTGCCCAACGACGCCACTCATCGTCATCGACGGGAAATTTAGTCTTGGCCCTTTGATCAGCAGTCAGCCCCGCAAGAAAGGTTTGCGCAGCTTCTCTCACGGCGGTGGTTTTGACTCCGGTCGACCGAATTTTGAAGAGTCCTTTCTCAACTTTTCCATCGGCCGTGACTCCTTTGAAGGGTTCGGCGATGGCTTTTTTTTCCATCTCGGCAAAACGGCCTCCGCCTCCTCGGCGCTGCGCTTCTGAGATTTGGCTAAGTGTTGAGAGAAAAAAGGCGATAAAGACAAAGGATTTCACAAGAAAAGAAACCCGAACAATGAATGAAGGTTGTAACAAAATTTCAGCTTATTGCTGCGCGGGTTCGAGCCACGAGATCGGTGTCTTTTTTACCCGAGCCCTGAAGCCAAAAGACACTAGCGGCGAGAAAGCGGTCACGCATCTTTGGCGAGATGTGGTGGTAATCTTCAAGGATGGCAGAACTAAATTTATAATCGTGAGATCCATTCCCCTTAAGGTAGATCAAACGTTGGGCTTCGCGCATGAAGTGTTTCGGGTCTTTGGCCGACTTGAGGTAAGCGAGAGCTTTGCGTGCCGCCTTCTCTTTGTTGTCGGTAATATCGGCGAAGATCTCGTCAATACTGGGGGTGCCATCGGCTGGCTCGAACTGGTCGACTTTGATCCCGTCTTTGATTCCACCTCGCTCTCGAAACATCGTTAAGAACGCGGCATTTTGGAGAAGGAGAAAACGTCGGGTCTCATCATTCGAAGTGTGTTGATGGGCGTAATGGAGCGCATTTGTAGTGGTGCTGGCATGGAGGGAAATGATTCCTGGGAGCCGCATGAGCATTTCCGAAGCGTGTTGGAAAAGTCCGTCCCAGATGGACTGGGGCGATGAACCTTTGTTGAGTAATTCCACGACTTTGTGACTTGCGGCCTCCCAAGTTCCACCGCGCAGCACATCCAGCATTTCGCTGGTGGCCTCCTTCTTTAATTCGCCCCTTTGCCAGTCGTCACGAATTTCGTGGATAAGCTTCTCGTTAAGCCGACCTGGACGATCGGCCTCGTGATCACTTTGTGCTGGATTGCTCCCATGGTGTTGCAGAAGGGCGTAGCCGAGTGAACGAAGGACGGGCTCCGAGTGCCTCCATCCTACCGTTTGTAAGGTGCGCCAGCTGTTGGCCACGTAGATCGCCTTATGGCCAATATCGCGAAAGTCGCGGGCTCCAAAGCGCGCGAAAAGGTCGAAGGTTTCCTGAGCCCCAACCGTGCGTGCCAGCCCAGCAGTTGCGGCATCGACTTTTTCTTCATCCCACTGATTCAGCCCTTCGCGGAACAAGTCGCGGGCTTTGCTCGCCGAAGGAACTTCCCTCTCTTTCACGGCTGTCATTGTCCAGTCGCCTTCCTTGATGTCGCGCGCTTGCGAAGATTTAAAGTAATCGAGCGCCCAGAAGATGGGGAGCCAGCGATCTGAGTCGGGGGAACGTAAGCTCGCGAGGTGAGCAGAGTTGACGACTAAAACGGCATGGAATTTGAAGCCAACCGGACGAGGTTGAATATTACGAACGCCGGCGAGTAGAAGTGAACTCAGGATTTCCCGATAAGTCGTGCCCTTTTTGATTCGGGAGGCGACTTCTTCGAGAAGCCTCTCGCGGGGAGTCTCTTCGAGAAGTCTAACAAGTGGTTCAATTTCCGGGCGAAACTGAACTTGGCTAGGGTCAACTTGGACATCCTCTTTGCCAAGTAAGGGAATTCTTGAGAGGAAACCTAGAGCGCCAGCGGCTGCGCCCGTTTGGATAATATCGCGTCGAGAAGGGTGAAGATTCATAGCGTAAGGTTACGGAAGGCAATCGATGAAGTTGTGCATTAAGCTGGATTATTTTTTTGTGGCTGGAGCTGGAATGATTGCTCGTTGAGCCAGATCATACTGATCTCCCTTTTTTAAAGTCACCCACTTTTTGGTGTCGGGCGTATCTTTCTTCCAAGATTTGGGATCGAGAGGATCCATGCCTTGGTCTTTTCCGATGATGCTGAATTGGTCGCCTTTCACCACGATGGCCACGTCTTCGTCGATTCCGATCCCTAAGAGTTCTGCTCGATTGAATTCCTTTCGCATTTTCTTTCTGGGATCCTCTAGGACCTTTAGGAGGTCTTTTTGCCGTCCGCGAGCAACGAGGTGCTGATCGATGGCAGTGTTTCGCATGAAGCCGAATCCTTGCTGAACGTCACCGACCATGATGGTGTTGCCGCTAGTGTCACCGCGGGCGAGAAAGGATCCTTGTATGCTCGCGCCAGCCGATGACCCTCCAATAACTCCACCTCGTTCGAGCACTTTGTGAAATTCCTTCTCAGTCAGGGTCCCGCCATAAGCTTTGGTGAACCTCCACTGGCGCCCCCCGCCGAACCAGACTCCGGTAGCGGTTTTCAATGGTTCGGCGAATGCTTCGGTGTCAGCAGTTTTACGACTGTGGGAGTGCAGAATCGTGGCCCTCTTCACCCCCATTGATTTTGCAAGATCAAGCGACCAAGAGCGCTGGTAGTTGTGATCAGGGGAACTGGATGCAGCGGTTGGAACGATAACAATCCTAGCATTCTTCCCTCCGGCCAATTTAATAAAGTGGGCGAAGATTTGGGGGAAGGTTTGGTCTTTGCCTCCCCCGCCCATGATAATCAAAGAGCCATTTTTCGGACCAACAATGGGTTGAGCTTGTTCTTTCGAATGAGCAGAGCCTCCAGAAAAAATTAGGACGAGTGACGCGAGAATAAATGATCGAACCATGGGGTGTGAGGATCGTGGTTTTCACAAGAAGCACAACCAAACTTCGCTCGAATTTTTGAAACGAGGTGATGCTGTGTTGCTGGTTACTCCCATCCGGAGAGGACGAGTTTGCCAATTGTCGTTCCGGATTCAAGACGGCGGTGACCTTCAAGAATGTTTTTGGCGTTGATGGGGTTCATGGAACTGTTTGCGGTCGCGATGAGTTTCCCACGATCGACTAATTGGGCGACAGTCTCAAGAATATGATGCTGAGCGATCATGTCATCGGTTTGAAACATCGAGCGCGTGAACATAAATTCCCAACAGATTTTGGCGCTCTTGAGTTTGAAGGCGCCACCGAAGTCGAGTTGAGTTTGATGCCCGGTGATGAGGACGATCCCACCTTGGGGTGCAATCATTTCTGCCATAGCTTCCCAAACGCCATCGATCTCATTGAAGTTAGCGATGTAATCGACCGTTTCAAACCCTAGGAGTTTTAGTTGGAGTGGCAGATCTTCGTGGTGATTGATAATGTGGTCAGCTCCAAGATTTTGGCACCAATCAGAGCTTTCCTTCCGTGAGGCTGTGGCCACCACGATGAGCCCCGCGAGCTTGGCGAGTTGGATCGCAATAGAACCCACCCCTCCCGCGCCTCCGATGATTAAAATCCTCTTATTCTTATTGTCATTAGGCGTCTCTGGGTTGATGCCAAGCTGATCAAAGAGGGCCTCCCAAGCGGTAAGCGAAGTGAGGGGAAGGGAGGCGCTGCTGGCGGCATCGAGTGAAGTCGGGCGCTTTGCAACAAGACGTTCATCAACCAGTTGAAATTCGGCATTGGTGCCGGATCTCGTGACATCTCCGGCATAGTAAACTAGATCGCCCTCTTGAAAAAGAGTGACGGCCTCACCGGTTTCGACAACCGTCCCGGCCGCATCGAAGCCAACAACTTTTGGGGGCTCGCTTTCAGCTGGTCGGACCTTGTAATCAACGGGGTTCATAGCAATCGCTTCGATTTGCACGAGGATATCGCGACCGGTAGCCTTGGGGCGGGGAAGTTCGATATCTGTAGCTGAGCCTTCCTCACTGGTATTTCTAATAAACTGGATGCCTTTCATGCTGACGTCAGTCTGGAGGTTAAAAAACGTTCCTGCGAGAGAGCAATCCCGGATTCCACGCTTTCCCCGGATGGGTCGGCTCTGCTAGCTTCCCACCACCATGCGTTCCCGCAAGCTCATCGCCATTGCTATGGCTCCATTCCTTTTATTGCCTTTTTTCTTTTCCTCTGCTCAGGAATCACGCAAATCCGAAGTTAAGGTCCTAGCTTATACCAATGCCACTATTTATCCGGTTTCATCTCCAAAGATTGAGAAGGGAACTTTGCTCATTAAAGGTGATACGATTCTGGCGGTTGGAACTTCGGAGGGTGTAAAGATACCGGCTGAAGCCAAGGTTATCGACGCGACTGGCAAGACCATCATTCCTGGTCTTATTTGCACCCATTCTCACATTGGTTCGGTGGCTGGGGCCGATTCTTCATCACCGATTCAGCCTGAGGTTCGTGTCTTTGATTCCATTGATGTCCGTAATACTTCGATCAATAAGGCTCGTGCCGGAGGTATCACCACGGCTAATCTCATGTCCGGCTCCGGACACTTGCTCTCCGGTCAAACGATTTACCTGAAACTTCGTAAAGGAAACATTGTTGATGATCTCACGATCAAGCTCGCGGACGGTTCTTTGGCGTATGGAGTTAAGATGGCGAATGGAACTAATTCGATCCGCGATAGTGGTCCTTTTCCAGGAACTCGTGGTAAGTCTGCGGCCCTCGTTCGCCAAAAATTTATGGATGCCCAAGCCTATCTTAAGAAGCGCAAGAAGCATCAGGAGGAGAAGCCAGAGGAAGCCTTCGAGCGTGACCTCGCTCTCGAGACTCTGGCTGACATTCTCGAAGGGAAGCGGACTGTCCATCATCATACCCATCGCCACGATGACATCCTCACGGTTCTTCGTCTCAAGGAGGAGTTCGGCTTCAAAGTCGTTTTGCACCACGTCTCAGAAGCGTGGAAGGTGGCTGATGAGATTGCCGAAGCAGACGTGCCTTGCTCCATTATCTTCCTTGATTCACCCGGGGGGAAATTAGAGGCGCGCGATTTCGAGTGGAAAAACGGCGCTGAGCTTTCCAAACGTGGAGTAGTGACCGCGTTCCATACGGATGATCCAATCAACGATTCTCGCTGGTTTCTTCGCAATGCCGCCGTTGGGGTGCGGGCGGGGATGAGTCGCCAAAAGGCCCTTGAAGGTCTCACGCTCGCTGGGGCCAAGATGCTTGATCTTGATGATTCGATTGGCTCCCTCGACCAGGGAAAGCAAGCGGACTTCGTCATGCTCTCAGGAGACCCTTTTTCGATCTATACCCGCGTTCTTGAGACTCATATCGAAGGTGAGAAGGTCTTTGATCTCGCAAATCCAACTGACCGCCTTTTTGCCGAAGGGGGATACGGTGCTGGGCATAATCGCGAGGCTTCCGGCTGTTGCTTCTATCGTTAATTTTTCACCAACTCATACAATGTTTAAAATAATCCTTACTCTCGCTTTTGCTGCAGTTGCCCATGGTCAGCTTGCAGTCAAAGCCGACCTCCTCTTCACCATGACTGGTGATTTAAAGCCGATCAAAAATGGAATCGTCCTCTGTGGGGAAAACGGGAAAATCCGCGCGGTTGGTCCTGCTTCCAAAATCAAGATCCCGGCAGGCTATCAAACTCTTACAGCTAAGGTTGTCATGCCGGGGATTATTGATGCCCATTCAACTGTCGGCTTGTCCGGAATTCTTAATTCGCCCAAGCATGATCAGGAGCAACTTGAAAAGTCATCGCCGATGCAACCGGAACTCCGTGCGGTTGATGCTTATAATGGTCGTGATCCCCTCGTGAAATGGCTTCGTGATTTGGGTGTCACCACCGTTCATACCGGCCATGCTCCGGGAACTCTCATGTCAGGACAACTTATGGTGGTGAAGACCAATGTGCCCTCGATTACTTCCGTGAAGGACACTCTCGTTCCTACTTCGGCAGTTGCTTCAACCTTAGGTTCCAAGGCGCTCAGTAAATCTCCCGGCACGCGATCCAAGGCAATTGCGATGCTGCGGGCAGAGCTCATGAAAGGTCAGTCTCACCGCCTCAAGATGGAAGAAGCAAAGGCCGATAAGGAGAAAGATGCTCCGGCCCCTAATCTTCGCCTCGATGTGCTTGTTGATATTCTCAACAAAAAGACTCCGCTCCTCATTAACGCGCAACGTCATCAGGACATCGCTGCAGCCCTTCGCCTACAGGAAGAATTTGGCTTCGATCTGATTCTCGATGGTGCCGCCGAGGCTTATCTGCTCCTCGAAGAAATCAAAGCTGCCGGAGTTCCGGTCATCGTTCATCCCACGATGGGTCGCCCCTATGGTGATCTTGAAAATATGACCTTCACTCTCGCAGCGAAGCTTCACAAAGCCAATATTCCCTTTGCCTTCCAGTCCGGTTACGAGACTTATGTTCCGAAAACTCGCGTGGTTCACTTTGAAGCAGCCATGGCCGCGGCCTATGGTCTTCCCCAGGAAGTGGCGCTTGCTGCCTGCACGATCCAGCCAGCTGAGATTTTGGGCTTGGACAAGAAAATCGGATCGCTCGAAAAAGGGAAGCATGCCGACCTCGCGCTCTTTGATGGTGATCCACTGGAAACGACTACCCACACCACCCATGTTATTATTGATGGAGAAGTCGTTTCGTCTTCTGCGAAGTAAAGATTTTTTGAAAAAGTGACTTACAAGCAATAATGAACCGTCGGCACTTTTCTAGGTCTATTACCCTTGGAGGTTTTGGATTCCCACTTTCTGCCAAGTCAATGGACACGCTCGATTCTCTTTCTCAAAAGATCAGCTTGGGAGTGATCGCAGATCTGCATGTTGACCTGATTCCCGATGGGGCAGAGCGGCTCGACTCTTTCCTCGATGAAATGACGAAAACTAAGCCGGATGCTCTTATTCAGATGGGAGATTTTTCCTTTGCCAAAGAGAGTAATCAGAAGATTGTCGATCGCTTTGAGGAGCTCATGAGATCGCTCTTCATGTTATTGGGAACCACGATACAGATGGGGGGCTCTCAATGGAGCATGTTCTCAAATCATGGGGAATGAAGGACCCCTACTATCATCATGTCGTTGAAGGACTTCATCTCCTCGTGCTGAATGCTAACGAAAAAGGTTCGGTGAAACATAAGGGTGGGTATCCGAAATTTATCGGAAAGTCCCAGGTGGCTTGGCTGGAAAAAATGCTCAGTAGCCTTGAAGGGCCAGTAGTGATTGTTTCCCATCAACCTATCGCAGGGTCCTATGCAATAGATAACGCAGCAGAGATTCAAAAAATTCTCTCAAAGCATTCTGACAAGGTGGTCTTGGCCATGAACGGTCACACCCACATTGATCTACTGACCGAGGTTGGCGAGATTCCATATCTCCACATTAACTCGGCGTCGTATCACTGGCTGGGATCGAAGTATGCCCATGAAAGCTACCCGGCTGAAGTGCATGCAAAGCACTCAGCTTTAAAATATACAAGTCCCTACCGAGAGGCTCTTTTCACAACTTTGACTTTCGAGCCGAAGGATCGACAGATTATTGTTGAGAAAAGGGTAACCCAGTGGGTGGGGAAAAGCCCCAAAGAATTGGGGCTCAAACGTGAGCCCGAAGGGGCGGTTACTCCCGGGATCCGGGCGCGAGTGATTGGAAAGAAGTAGCCGAAGGTTAGCAGCTATGGCCGCCAAGGCTCTTCCTCCTGCCCCTTTTTCTTCTGCAGGAATTTGGCGTCGGTATCTTTATACCAAGCGTGAAGCTTGGCGCGCATTTCCTTCACGCGTTCTTCGTTACTCTCTTTCACGTCGTTTTTTTCGCTGAGGTCGTTTTTGAGATTATAGAGATGAACTCGCCCGTCTTCGTATCGTTCCACCAATTTCCAGTCGCCCATTCGAATAGCGCCCGAGGGGAAGCCGCCTTGATTACTGTAGTGGGGATAGTGCCAGTAAAGGGCGTCACGATTGAGGTTTCCCCCCTTGAGAAGGGGAAGGAGGTCGACGCCATCTAGGGCAGTTTTGCTCTCGCCACCGGCAGCTTTCACAAAGGTTGGAAAGAAATCGGTGCTCATCACGGGAACCGAAGACGTTGAACCAGGCCTCGTCACTCCCGGCCATTTCACGATGAAAGGTTCGCGGATGCCCCCCTCATAGATCCAACCCTTACCTCCACGCAACGGAAGGTTGGAAGTCGGCGATCCTTCCGATGTCGAAAGTCCGCCATTGTCGGAGGTAAAGCAAATCACCACCTCATCCTCCAGTCCCAATTCCTCAACCTTCTTAATCACCTTGCCCACCGCTTGATCCATCGCCTCCACCATCGCGGCATAAACGGCATGCTTTTGGAGAATGCGCACCTTGCGCGGCTTGTCACCGAGGACTTGTTCCTCATCGCTAAATTCCTGTCCGTTGATTTTGGCGGCTTTCTTTTTGTATTTCGCTACGAGATCAGGACGCCCAATCAGCGGCGTGTGCACCGAGTAAAACGAAAGCATCGCAAAAAACGGCTTCCCCTTGTTCGCTTCCATGAACTTGCATGTGTCTGTCGCCAGACGATCCGGGAGATGTTCGCCATCTGGACCGTCGCTTAGACGGGGATTACCATAGGGAGAAAAGTATTTCTTTCCACCATAGGGGCCACCTGCTTTGAACCCTCCCGCATTGACATCATATCCGTGCTTGGTCGGCCAGAATTCTTCGGTTGGACCAAGGTGCCATTTCCCGGCGAAGAAGGTGGAGTAGCCTCTCGTCTTGAGTGCTTCGGCAAGGGTTGTTTCATCGTGGTCGAGGCGATCGTGAAGCGGGGCGCACGCGAATTTTCCACCACGTCGGCCACTGAAGAAATTGGTGCAATCCTTGCGGGTGGGGTAGCGGCCGGTTTGGATTCCGAAGCGGGTAGGTGAGCAGACCGGGTTGGCGGCGTAACCGTCGGTAAACTTTAGACCTGATTTAGCAAGACGATCGATGTTGGGAGTCTCGTAAAAGCTTTTGGGATTGTAGGCTCCGATGTCCATGTAGCCGAGGTCATCGACGAGAATGAGAACGTAGGATTTCCCCTGTAGAAAGGCGGTCGCGGCAAGAGACAAAAAGAGAGTGAGTTTCACTCAAAATGATACCTGAGGAGGGGGGCTGACCTTTCATTTAGAAAGCGATACCCACCTTTGGTGTTGCATCAAGTTGCATTCATCATAATCTTCTGCTATGGAATCTTGTTTCTTTTTTCGTCGGATTTACCAAACGGTTTCATTTTGTCTTCTTTTCAATCTAGGAGCGGAGGAAAAAGAGATGGATTTGCGGCAAAAGCGGGAGGATTTGGTGGTGGGGGAGTCATGGGCGATCTGTTATTCGGGTTTCCGGAGTGGTCAACATCCGGACCGTGGAGAAGGAGCCAAGAATCCAAGTGATGCCGAGATGCTTCAGGATCTCAAGATTCTCTCAAAGGACGGATTCAGGCTCATTCGGCTCTACGATTGTCGCGAAAATTCTGCGGCAATCTTGAAGTTGATCAAAACTCATAAACTTCCGATCAGGGTCCTCTTGGGAGCGTGGCTTTCGGCAGAAGTTAATAATCCAAAATGCCCATGGAAACCACAGCCCTTTACGCCAGAAGAATTGTCGTCTCAGAAGGTCGGAAATGAAAAGGAAGTGGAGCGCCTCATTAAACTTGCCAATCAGTATCCTAAAGTTGTGGCGGCCGTTGCAGTGGGAAATGAAGCATTAGTCGAGTGGAACGATCACATGGTTCCGGTGAGTTCCGTAATGAATTATGTTAGAAAAGTGAAAAGTGAGATTGAGCAACCCGTTACAGTTGCCGACAATTACGATTGGTGGGCTCGATTTGGAAAGGCCTTGGCCAAAGAAGTCGATTTTGTCTCTGTCCACATTTATCCGGTCTGGGAAGGGAAAATGATTGATGAAGGAATGTCATTTGGTGTTGCCAATATGGAAGCGGTTCGTAAGGCCCTGCCTGATGCGAGGTTAGCAATTACCGAAGCGGGGTGGGCCACCGTGGCTTCCGAATTTGGGAAGCGTGCTAGTGAAAAAGCGCAAGCCCGATATTACCGCGAGATGAAAACGTGGGCAGCGAAGCACAATATCACCACTTTTTTCTTTGAAGCCTTTGACGAGGATTGGAAAGGTGACCCCAACGATCCCCTCGGAGCTGAAAAACACTGGGGGATCTATGGAATCGATCGCAAACCAAAATTGGGAATGGAGTAGTTCTCTATTTTTTTGACTATAGGATCGACCAAAGGTGATGTAGGGCAATTGCATCCCGCTATTTTCATCTTTTGATCCTTGGTGGTTGGATTAGAACCATGACTGATGAGATCACGCTTAATAGCAGTTCTATTCTTGGTTGCGATGGCCTCCTGTTCCCTTCCGGATACCCCCCTGTGGAATGAGCGAGAACCGGGCTCCGTAGTAGGCATGCCAACTGAGCTGATCGCAAAAGCAGTTGTCCATGGATCAATGAAATCATTGGTAAGCAACCCGGTGACCGGAACCACAAAAGGCGTCTCCATGTGGTATGAAAGGTCGCGTCTTCTTGGTGAAAATTTCCTCAATGAGCAGGCTTTGCTGAATCCGGCCTATGCCAGGGGGGCGAATATTGAAGAGGGTCTTGACTTGGTCGGCTTACCCAAGCCCCTTCCCGGAAAAGTAGATCTTTTAGTGGATGGTGCTGAGTTTTTTCCGGCACTCTACCGATCTGTCGATGGCGCGAAAGAGCAGATTGATAGTCAGGTTTTTATTTTTGATAACGATGACGTCGCAACCGATTTTGCCAACCGATTACGCAAGCGAAGCGAAGATGTGAAATGCCGGGTTTTGATGGATCGGCTTGGATCAATTGGGGCGTGGTGGACGCCGCCTTCTAAACCTCTCCCAGATGGGTTTATCCCTCCTTCGTCGATGCCCCATTACCTAAAAAAGAACAGTCAGGTTAAAGCGAGAATGTCTCAAAATCCGTGGCTGGTGGCCGATCATTCTAAGCTAATTATGATCGATCGGAAAGAGGCCTATCTCGGAGGGATGAATATTGGAAGAGAGTATCGATACACCTGGCATGACCTCATGGTCAGGGTCACGGGTCCGATCACTACCGAGTTGCAGAATCGTTTTGAGCATTCTTGGAAGCTTCAGAGCTTTTTGGGAGATTTCCGTTCTTTTTTGTATCGTGATAAAAAACCGGATTTAGCTTCAACCGAGGCGTCGCATTTTCCGATCCGAATCTTACGAACCAAGCCTGAGAGGACGGAGGTTGAAGAGGCGATTTTGGTGGCGATCCGAATGAGCCGTCGCGAAATTTTCTTGCAGAATTCCTATGTCACTTCCGAGTTGCTTCTCAGGGAGTTGATCTCGGCCCGTAAACGGGGAGTAGAGGTGAATTTCATCTACCCCGTTCAAAATGATTCCAAACTACTCGATTCTGCGAATCGCCGATTCGCCGCAACTCTCTTGGAACATGGGTGCCGAATTTATGCTTACCCGAAGTTTTCGCATGTAAAGGCGGTCATGGTGGACGATTGGGTCTGCCTGGGTTCGGCCAATCTTGATGGCTTAAGTATGCGAATCAATGGGGAGCTAAATATAGCTTACTCCCACAAAAAAAGTGCCCAGGAGCTTCGGCGGCGTGTCTTCGAAGAGGATATGAGGCGATCTAAAAGACTCAGGGTAAAAGACCTCAAGGCGTCACCGTATTCACTTTCGATGCCACTTTTACAGCAGCTGTAGCAACAGGCGACGCAGGAGTTACGCTGAAATCGGGCGATTCATGAATGGGAATTCAGCATCCCATTTCTTTTGATCACGCATTAATCTAGGTATCCCATCTCCTTCATCCATCCGCCGGCTTGGGTAGTCCATTCGCCAACTCGTTGTGGGATTTTTTTCATCCCGTATCCGTGGCCGCCTTTCCCGTAAATGTGGAGTTCGCAGTCACGTTTGGCTCGATGCATGGCGAGGTAGTAAAGAGCAGCTCCTTCAACGAAGCGTGAATCACCATGTGCGATAACAACGAAAGATGGAGGGGTGTTTTTATCGATGGAGACTTCGGGAACCAACTTGTTAGGGTCTTCTTCGTTTTTGAGATAAGCGGGATAGATGAGGAGGCCAAAATTTGGAATAGGAGAGTGTTTGTCGACCTCTTCCTTCGGGAAACTCACAGAGCCATCCGAGGTGAGAACGGTTGCGGTGAGGTGACCTCCGGCGGAGAAGCCAAGCAGGCCAATGCGCTTAGGGTTGATCTTCCATTCAGAAGCCTTTGAGCGAACAAGGCTTACGGCGCGTTGGGCATCCTGCATGGGAGCATGGTGTTTTTCGAGATTCTTGCGACGAGGAACGCGATACTTCAGTAGGACCGCGGTGACGCCGATCTCGTTGAGCCAATTACAAACGTCGGTCCCTTCGTGTTTCGAGGCGAGAATGCCATAGCCTCCTCCTGGGGCGACAATGACAGCAGCTCCGGTGGCCTTGTCTATGGGTGCTGGGTAAAGTGTGATGGTAGGTTTGCTGACATTCGAAGTGCGGGTGATCCCATCATTGTTGCGATCTTCGACCTTTTCTGCACCCACTTTTTGGTCTTTTTCGCCGGGGACCTCGCCGGTCCAGAGTGGCAGGGTGAGAAGCTCGGCGTGAGCACTCCAAAATGGGAGGGTGAGAAGGATTGGGAGTAATTTCATGAAGCTATTTTTGGGATACAAATCGTTCTAGGGGAGTATTACGAGGAAATAATAGGCTTTAGCCCCCAGCCATTTCTGATTTCAATCATTTTTAGAAGGTGATGTTAAAGGATTCATTTCGATAGCTGATGATAAGATGAAAATTCCACTGATTAGAATTCCCGTGGCAATAGGTCCACTTTTGATGTTGTTCGTTTGTGTGACTGGTTGCGGGACTAAGATCACCCCCCAATTGCATCCATTCGAGTCAGATGGATGTAGTTCTTTTCCTGATGGCACTGCCAGTGAGCCGGTCCTCTGGCGTGACGATTGCGTGCTCCATGATTATGCCTATTGGAAGGGGGGAACTTGGAAGGAGCGGAGGGATGCAGACCGGAAGCTGCGA
This sequence comes from Akkermansiaceae bacterium, assembly GCA_905181965.1. GTDB lineage: Bacteria > Verrucomicrobiota > Verrucomicrobiia > Verrucomicrobiales > Akkermansiaceae > SW10. The sequence continues at coordinate 31,126 of CAJIZY010000002.1, read as the reverse complement.
GATGGGATTCGTCGCAAAGGGAAGCCCGTGATCGCTCAGTTGGCGTATGTGGGAGTGAGAGTGGGGGGCACTCCGTGGCTGCCAACCCCTTGGCGTTGGGGATTTGGATGGCACGAATTTCCCAGAGGCTATCGCCCGGTGAGTCTCGATGAATGGCTCATGATTAAAACTCTACTCCCCTCAATTTTAGAACCTAGCCGGGAAATTCGGGAAGGCTTCGAAAATTATATTCTGGAGGTTGGGGATGGCCGTAAGCTAATGGGTTTTCTTAAGACAAAAAATAAACGTGTTGTCATCTTGCAGCCTGCGGGCGGAGCTCCTTTGACGATTGCTGCGGACCAGGTGCTATCTTTGGAACCAACAAGAGCAAGCTTGATGCCACCCGGACTTTTGAATGGTCTCATTGAACAGGAATTAAGTGATTTCTTTGCGTATCTGCGAAGTCCACAGCCGCTGAATCTTCAAAAAAAGTGAGCCTATTGCTTTTTTTGTTTCTTTCCATGCGGAGCTTGCTTCCGGTCTTTATCAATCAGTTCACGGTTGAAGATCTTTCCGGGACGAATCGGTCGGTGTGACGATTTTGCGATTGCGATGAGTCGATTGAGAATATCTGGTTGGGATTTCGAGAGGTCGTTTTTTTCTTCAATATCCTTGGACAGGTCAAAGAGTTTCCACTCTCCCTTTTTTGCTTGGTAAGCTTTCCAGTTTTTCATGCGGACCGCTTTTTGGCCGAGATACTCCCAATAAAGGAAGTCGTGAGGTTTTTGTGGGGCTTGAGCCTTGAGAGTGGGAACGAAAGAGACTCCATCAGTTTTGGGGCACTCTGCGCCGGAGAGCTCGGCTAAGGTCGGCATAATATCTGGGAAGTAACACAGGTGATCGGTCACGTCGCCTGCCTTGATCTTATGAGGCCAACGAGCGAGGAAGGGGACTTTGAGGCCTCCTTCATAAAGGGATCCCTTGCCGGCGCGAAAGCGTTTGCCAGTTTTACGATTGAAGTTGGGGCCGAAGAATCCATGGGGCCGATCTGGGGTTTTAAAGTAGGCTTGTCCTCCATTGTCTCCGCAGAGGAAAATGAGAGTGTTGTCATCAATTTTGAGTTTTTTAAGGAGGGAGATGATCTCTCCCAGCTGTCGATCGACCATGTGCATGAAGGCTGCATAGACCCGGGCATCGCGCTTCGTTCGCTGGCCAGCCTTCCAGGGTTTGTCCTTGAAGAGTTGCCATGAAGGGTGGTCCTCATCGATACCCCAGAGCCCGTGTGGCGGGGTCCATGGGAGGTAGCAGAAGAAGGGCCTGTCGTGGTGCTTCTCGATGAAGCCTAACGACTCCTTGAAGATTTCGGTCTGAGCGTGGGTTTTTCCTTCGTAGAAGCTTGTGCTGTCATTGCCTTGCAATGGCACTTCCTCACTATTTCTAATGAGGGATCGCGGGTAAAAAGTGTGAGCATGAACCTGATCATAGTATCCAAAGAATTCGTCAAACCCATGATTTTCAGGGACTCCACTGGTTCCACGGCCACCAATCCCCCACTTGCCAAAGCCTCCGGTGGCATAGCCCTGTGGTTTAAGCATGCTTGCTAGGGTGGGCTCATTCGCACGGATAGGAGCAAATCCATTATTGGATCGCATCGAGGTGTGACCTGAATGGAGTCCGGTGAGAAGGACACAACGAGTTGGGCCGCATACCGGGGCTCCTGCGTAGGCATTGGTGAAACGCATTCCTTCACTTGCGAAACGATCAATGTTTGGAGTCAGTAATTCTGGATGTCCCATATGACCGGACTCGAAGTATCCCCATTCATCAAGCATGAGGTAAATGATATTTGGCTTCTTATCATCGCTGAGTGCAGTCGAGAAGAGCGCGAAAAGGGTCGTAAGAATTTTTATCTTCATCAGAGGAGTGGGATTACTTGTGATCTGTTTTAGCTTTCTTACGAGTGGCTTGATTCCGCTTCTTTTGCCAAGCGGGGGTGTGGATGAGACCTTTGAACACTGGGTCGATATTAGACTTGTTCCAATTCTTCCAAAGCATCTTCAATTGGGAGATTTCCTCCGGGGATTGATCGCGGATGTTTTTGGATTCTCCGATATCCTCGTGGAGATCATAAAGCCCGGTGAAGTCTTTTTTTTCATAGGTCACCAGCTTGTGGTTGCCACTACGGACGGCTGTCGACCCGGAGTCAAACTTGCGAAGAAAAATCCCTTGATGAGGTGCCCCCTCTTTTTTCCCGGTTAAGAAAGGGATGAGATTCACGCCGTCGAGCGGTCGATCAGTGGAGATTGGTGCTTCTGCTCTCGCTGCGATCGTGGCCATGATATCGAGCGAAACGACAGGGTGGTCATATTCTTTTCCTTTTGGAAGTCCAAGTGGCCATTGAACTGCAAAAGGGACTCTCCACCCCCCTTCCCAGGCATCGCCTTTGTTTCCTCGAAGGGGGGCATTGTTAGAGCCATTTTTGGTAGTGGGGCCTCCATTGTCCGAAAGGAAAAAGATGATGGTGTTTTGATTAATCTGGTTCTTTTTTAAAGAGCTAAGGACGCGCCCTACGCCATCATCGACAGCACTGACCATAGCGGCATAGGTTTTGCGTTTCTTATCTTTAAGGTTAAGAAAGCGATCGAGATACTTCTGCGGTGCTTGGAGCGGGGTGTGTGGCGCGTTGTAGGAGAGAAATAAGAAGAAGGGCTTGTTATGATTCCGCTCGATAAAGCTGACCGCTTCGTCGGAAAAATCATCAGTAAGGTACTTTCGAGGGGGAACCGGCTTGTGGTCTTTGAGAATCCAGGTGCGGTAGCTCTGGGGTTCATCCTTCGCCGCATAGCTATCTTCGATATTAAGCATCTCGGGCATGTATTGATGCCCCCCTCCAAGGTGCCCGTAAAACTCTTGAAAACCCCGCTTGAGAGGGTGGTGTTTTTTTGTAGCACCAAGATGCCATTTCCCAATCAAGAACAGCAGCCCAGCCGGCGCGGCTGAAGCGATCGTATCTTCATCCAATGGGAGTCCCATATTTTCGTCCTGAGTGCGGTACTGTGGGTTTCGCTCGAAGCCGAATCGTTGTCCGTATCGGCCGGTTATGAAAGCGGCACGGCTCGGGCCACAAACCGAATAGGCAACATAGCCTGAGGTGAACCTGACCCCATTGGAAGCAATCGAGTCGATGTGTGGTGTAGGGATATCCTTGCACCCATTAAATCCCACGTCAGCATAACCCATGTCGTCTGTCATGATGACAATCAAGTTGGGTTTATCTTGGCCTATAACAGCCACGGTTAGAGAGAAGAGGGCGAAGAAGGCCTTCATAGATAATCTACTTTATAAGTTGAGATTTTTTGTGGGCTTGTAGTTCGGACCAAGTGAGTTTCCCATCTTGATTGGCATCAGCACTTGGATGCTTTTTGAAATAACGATCTTTCCAAATCTCGGCATCTTTCTTGGTGGGCTTGGGCGGAGGAATGGAGGCAGGTATTCTTGCGAGCATCGCTTTCCGGTATGCTTTTAGAGTTTTTTGGTGATCGGGATTAAGGGCAAGATTATACCATTCATGGGGGTCATTTTTGACGTGATAAAGCTCTTCTTTGCCATTTTCGTATCGGATATAGCGCCAATTTTGATCGCGTAGAGCATAGTTTTGCTTTGCGGGATCGTAGTAGTTTGCCCATTTATACATGGCTGTGAGGACGGCATCTGGCCCAGACCATTTCCCAGCGGGATTCAGCAAAAGAGGTTTGAGCGAATATCCATCGAGTGGCCGACCTTCCGCGGATTTTTTTGTTTCTTTTGAAAGGCCGCAAAGATCAATGAGGGTTGGGTAAAGGTCGATGAGGCTGACTGGTTTTTGGCACGTTTTAGCCTGAGCTAAATTCGGGCCTGCTATGACAAGAGGCACCCGTGTGCTTTCTTGCCAGAGAGAGTTTTTGTAGAGGTAATCTTTTTCACCCATCCCCCAGCCGTGGTCTGAAGTTAAAAGAATGATGGTATTATCGTTAAGGGGTGAGTCTTCAATCGTATCAAGAATATCGCCAATGAGGTCATCGACAGAGGCAACTGAGGCGAGGTAGGCTTGGATAAATTTCTTGAGAGCGAGTTCGCGCTTTCCTCCAAAAGAAGCAATCAGGGTGTCATAAATCTTTGATCCTCGATCACCACTTCGATCATCTTCCACAGAACTGACGGTTTGTTTAAAGGTGTCCTCAACGTCTCCTCTTTTTATGACGGGAAGCTCGAGGGATTCGAGTGGGAAGAGGTCAAAATATTTTTGGGGGACAATGAGTGGAGTGTGTGGACGAATGAATCCAACTCCCATGAGGAAGGGCTTATCCGTGGTGGCAAGTTTTTTAAGATTTTCGACAGCCCATTTTCCATTGAGTTCATCGGCAGTGAGATCGCGATCGTCCTCTGATTCGTAGCGAAAATCTTTCATGCGCTTCCAGTTTCCGGATTTCCAAGAAAAGGGAGCCTTCACCTTTCGCAGTGGTCCAAATGAACCATCGATGGCTTCGAACTCGTCGCGGAATGGAGCAGGGATATCAGGGTGCGCAATATTTTTTCCCTCACGGTGGGCGAGGGGGCTGTAGTCCGCATCATTCTGGTAGTGAATCCACTCCTGGCGTTCGCCATTGTGCATGATTTTCCCAGTTCCGAGGGTGTGGTAGCCATTCTTCCGGAAGTGGTCCATCAAGGTTCTCGAGTTCTTGGTGATCTCGTTATCTCGCCACTTTTCAAAGCCGTAGAGCTGTGAGGTGTGAGGATATAGGCCCGTGATAAAACTGGCTCTTGAAGGGTTGCAGATTGGAATGTTGCAGTGCGCTTGAGTAAACGAGACTCCGCGCTCCATAAGACGCCTCATATGGGGTGTTTTCGCCTGAGGATGGCCTCCAAGCGTTTCTACGTAATCGTTGAGATCATCGCAGATAATGAGGACAACGTTTGGCCTTTTAGAACCCTCAACCTGAAGCAGTAAAAATAGAGATAGGAGAAAAAATCTGAGCATGGGTAACAGTTGGATTAAACACTGGTCGGCTAAGCGAAAGCGAAGAAAAAAATTTTTTCTTTTAGCAGGGTTGTTGGTGAATTGGCTGGGTTAGATGCTTTATTGATTTCTGCTGGTGTTTTTGGATTTGGAAACTTAACCGAAGTCTGGCCATTTTTCAGAATCCTGATGAGCTTATATTCAAAGATCATGATTCTGACTTGTTGGTTAGAATGTAAAAAGGCAAGCTGCCAAAATCGTATGAGGGCGCGCCAAACTTTCTTTCTTTTCCTAGCGATCCTTCTTAGCCCGCTGGCGATTTCTCAAGAATTGATTCCACCTGTTTCGAAAGTGGGAGAGGGCCCATTAGTAGAGGCGCGTCAGATTTTTTCTCTCTCTAAAAAACCAACTTCATCCTGCCATGCTTCCACAATTGTCGAGACACCTGGAGGTTTGGTGGCGGCTTGGTTTGGGGGCCCCCATGAGGGCCATCGAGATGTCGGGATTTGGATCTCCCGATATAGAAACGGAAAGTGGAGTGTTCCTGTAGAGGTTGTGAACGGGGTGCAAAGCCGCACGAAACGATATCCCTGCTGGAATCCGGTGCTTTTTCAGCCTGAGAATGGCCCTCTTGTCCTTTTTTATAAAGTTGGCCCCAGTCCTAGTTCTTGGTGGGGGATGATGACGACTTCAACCGATCACGGTAAAACCTGGTCGTGGCCTACTAAACTTGGGGAAAACCCGTCGATCGGGCACCTCCTAGGCCCGGTGAAAAACAAGCCGCTTGAGCTTAAAGATGGATCGATTCTCTGCCCTTCCAGCAGCGAAAAGGGAGACAAGTGGCGAGTGCACTTTGAGATTACTCGTGACCTCGGAAAAACATGGAAAGTTATCGGGCCGATCAACGATGGAATCGAGTTCGATGCCATCCAACCTAGTCTTCTCATCCAGAAAAACAAGAGTCTTCAAATCTTATGTCGAAGCCGCCAAAATGTGGTTACTCAGAGCAGGTCTTCAGACGGTGGCAAAACGTGGGGCCCGATGGTGGCGAGTTCTTTACCAAATCCTAATGCAGGAACGGACGCATTGACTCTTGCCGATGGCAGACATCTCATTGTCTATAATCACACTACGCGAAAATCTCCAGTGCCTGGCCGGCGTATGCTTAACGTCGCAATTTCTGAAGATGGAACGATTTGGGCGCCCGTGGTAACTCTTGAAAAAACTTCACAAGCTGAAAATTCCGATCGTTCGGTCGAGTATTCGTATCCTGCAGTGATTCAGACCAAAGATGGAAAGATTCACATCAGCTACACTTTCCATCGCAAAGGTGTTAAGCATGTCATCCTTGACCCAGAAAATCTTTAAGACACTTCCCAAACAATACCATGAGTACCCATCAAATACATTCTAAGTCCACTCGACGTAAATTCCTTACTCAGGCGACATCGTCCGCTTTTGGATTTACTTTCATTCCTGCTTACCTCACGAGCGCACGAGCCCAGAATAACCCCCAACGTCCTCCGAGTCAGCGAATCAACTTAGGCTGTATTGGAGCAGGAGGAAGAGGGGCCAGCGTAGTCTCTGGAATATGCCGGAAAGGTAATGCGACCCCGGTTGCGATTTGTGATGTTGACCACAATCGGGCGGCTGGAATCATCAGGGGAAACCCGAAAGCCAAGCTTTTCCACGACTTCCGTGAGATGTTCGATCAGATGGGTGGAGATATTGACGCAGTCTCTGTGGCAACTCCCGACCATACTCACTTTACGGCGGCCATTCAGGCGATGTCATTGGGTAAGCACGTTTATGTTGAGAAGCCGCTGACTCATACCTTTGAGGAGGCAGCAATACTCATGCGAGGTGAGAAGAAATTTAAAGTGGTGACCCAGATGGGAAACCAGGGCCATACCTCCGGTGGATCGGAGCAATTTAAGCGCATGCTTACAGGTGGAGTGGTCAACGATATCGTGAAGGTTGAGGCTTGGAAAAGTGCTTCGCTCTGGTTCATGGACAAGAAAAAGCGAATCAAGGGTTACCCAAAGGCCCAGCCCATTCCAGAATCGCTAAAGTCGTGGGATCTCTGGTGCGGGCCACAGGAAATGAAGGAATTCAGCTCGATGTTTCATCCTTTTGATTGGCGTGGGTTCCATCTTTATGGCGGCGGTATGTTCGGAGATTGGGGATGCCATATTATCGACTTTATCCACCACTACCTTCATCTTGGGCTACCTACTAAAATCTCGCCCAAGGCACTTGGTGACTATAACAAGATCAGCTTTCCGCTAAGCTCGCATATTGAGTTGGACTTCCCTTCTCGTGGTAAGAATAAGCCGGCGGTACATGTTGTTTGGAAGGCCGGAGGCGATCACGCATCATCAATCGATAAAAAATATCTCGGAGGAAAGAAAGCTCCAGGGCTTGGCGGGGCTGGGACTCTCCTTCATCGCAAGCAAGAGGACTATCTAGTCCATCGGAATTCCCACAGTGGATCGTCCAAATTGATTTCGGCTAACAAGCATGATGATCTCAAGAAAGCTCTGAACAATAAAGGGCCCGCAAACGATCATATGGAGTCCTTTACCCAAGCATGTATGGGTCGGGGTAAAACTGAATCTCCCTTCAGTGTGTCAGGAACTCTAACTCAAGTTTTGAATCTAGGCATGATTGCGGAATATCTTAACACCGACCTAAATTTTGATCGCAAGACCCAGAAGTTCATCGGTAACAAGGTGGCTAATACGCTCCTTTCTGGCCCTGCTCCAAGAAAGGAATGGGCTGACCATTACAAGCTGGCTTAGCCGAGAATTTCGAGGTGGAGGATGGATTCCGGATTTACACTCGCTCTAGGGTGCCGGTAATTCCTGCGAAGGAATTCGCCTCTACCCCGAGTCTCTGCAAGATGGTGGTAAAGAGTTTGGAGAGTGGGAGTTCTTCAACCTCCACCTTACCCCTCCATCCACTGTCGGTCACAATTCCGGCGCCGGCTTGGTTGTCCTCATTGCCTTTGCCGAATTTGAGATAACGACCATTCTCGAAGCCTAGGTTTTTTCCGCCTGCAGATATGATGGGGTAGTTGCGGGAGAGGTGGAAACTGCTGGACGCGGAACCATGCATTGCAAAGGTGTTGTCGAGGATGTTTCCTTGCCCGTTGGGCTCTTTCGTGTCCTTCAGCTTCTGGATGAAACGGCCAAATTCTTCTGCTTGGTAGCGGTTGTAGGTTCCCAGATTCTCCCAGCCTTTGGGTTTTTTGACGGCGTGCGTTAGGGCATGAGCATTTCCTAAGCCAACGGCCGTTGAGAGAAGGTTGTGAGGTCCGCCGCCATTTTCGCGACCAAGCTGGAAGGTCGCAACGCGGGTCGAATCACTCAAGAAGGAGAGATAGATCAGCTCATACATTGTCTCGAAGTAAAGTTGCGCTTCCTTGGGCCCAGCTTCCAGAGTGAGGTTAGTGGTGTCCACCTTGGGGACTGGGTTATCGATCCACTGCCGTGCCTTCTCCAACTTCACTTCAGTATCACGAACGGCATCAAGATACTGTTCTAGAGTTTCTTGATCATATCGAGAAAGTTTGCGGCCCAACGAGTGAGTGTTGGCGATGAGAAGATCGAGGGCGCTTTTGCTTCGGGCCAATTTTGCTGCTGCTTCTTTGCCGCTTGTGACAAAGAGCATGTCAAAAATTTGCTTTGGGTGATTTAAGGCAGGGATGGGCCGTCCGCTCCGATTGTAGGATTGGGTCTGGGCTCCTCTTGGGCCGCCCACCCCTCCGTTGGTCGACATTACTAACGAGGAATGACGTGTGAATTGCCCTATCTGTTCGGCATAAACTTGGTCAATCGAGATCGAGTTTTTGTAGGCTCCATGTCCTCCTATGTCTGCGCCGGTCAGATATTGGTCGGCATTAGAATGACCATGAACTGTTCTCGCTGCCGGGTGGGAGAGTCCTGAGTAGATCGTGATCTCCTTTCGCAAGGGCTCGAGAACGTCGAGTACTTTTGTGAGTTTGAAACTTCTTTCGCCACCTCGGGGAAACCAACTCCAATCCTTCCAAGCTGGATCTTCCCTGACGGGTAAGCCAACCCCATCGGGATGATAAACACTGAGAAAGCGTTTTGGAGCAGGGTTGGGATTTGAATCATCTACCGCAAAGGTCTCAAGCCATGGCAAACCAAGGGCAACGCCTGTTCCTCGAAGAAAATTTCGGCGATTCATGTCGGTGGTTTTGGTTGTCATAGGACTCTTAGGTATTAGTTAGAATTGAAGATACTGCTATAAATGATTAGGTATATCAAATCCCGTAAGCGATCTTCCTTTTTTCGAAATTGAACTGTCAGGGCTTCGATTTCAGCATGGTCACTAAAAGTTAGTGGACGGCCAAGGGCATAAGAAGTCATTTTGTGAACCATTGCTCTCGCAAATTGGTCCTGACGCTCCGCCAGCAGATAGCGCTTCAGGCCTTCCATCCCAGCTAATTCCTGCTTGTTGAACAAGGCTGAGGTCGCATCAACCGGTTTGTTTTTGATTTTGGTTCGGTAAACGCCTAAGGCGTCATAGTTTTCGAAGGCAATTCCCCAAGGGTCGATTTTAGCATGGCATGAAATGCAGGCTGGTTTGTTGCGGTGATCCTCGATGCGCTCCTTGAGCGTCATCTCGAGGATTTTTGGATCGGTCAAATCGACTTCCGGAACATTTGGTGGCGCGGGCGGTGGCGGGTCATCGAGAATTCGTTCAAGCATCCAGATTCCGCGTTTGAGTGGGTGAGAATCCTTGCCGTCAGAATTCATAGTGAGGATTGCGGCATTTGTCAGAATTCCGCCGCGATTGGTGTTAGGTTCAATTGAAACTTTGCGAAATTGAGGGCCATAAATATCGCGAATTTGGTAATGTGCAGCCATCCGTTCATTCAACATAGCATAGTCCGAGTGAAGGAAGTCCATTAGGCTCCTGGTTGTTGTTGAGGACGTATTTAAAGAAGGCGATGGGCTCTTCTTGCATGGCTTCCATTAGTGCGCCGTCGGTCACATGGACAACGCTATTGAGCCCATCCAAACCGAGCCATTGCTGAACGAAGTGTTTCGAGAATCTTGCGGACCGAGGATCGGCCAACATACGTGTGATCTGAGCTCCCAAGAACTGCTGGGATCCCGCAGTGTTCCTTCCTTCGCGAGGTCTTTAAGCTTTTTGTCTGGTATGCTGGACCAAAGAAAAAAGGAAAGCCGGCTGGCTAATTCGGTTTCGCTAATTGTCGAAGAATCCTCCTGTGTTAGATAAAGAAACTCCGGTGTTGCAAGGACCGTTGCCAGCACCTCAATCATCGCTTCCTCCATCGTCGAAAACTCAGGTCGATATTTCATGAACAACGTGACGAAGGGCGCCACTTCATTTAAGCTTACGGGGCGCCGCCACGCTCGTTTCATGAATCGAGTTAAGACCTCACGAGCATATTCTACCTCTTCGTTTTTATTCGGGCTTTCAAAGAAAATATCACGATGGGTTTGGGGTGGCCATTGTTCAAAAAAGGGTGCGCAAATTTCGATAAAATCAAGAGTGATACTGAGCGGTTCCTTCCCCCGAGTTTTTGACTGGCATTCAATGGTTAGAAATTCGTCGCGTCTCGGGAATGTTTCCTTGTTGTTTCGGAATGGGTTTCGCTGGATTTCGCTGAGAGGAATATCTAGGTGGATTAATTGTGGCTCAGACAGCGAGCCTGTCACCGGAATCGCGTGTTTGCTGATGACCTCGGAAAAGTTGGCATTGTTACTTGTATGAGCGCTAAAAATAAAACGGAGGCTCGCAAATTCATCAGTTTTCATCGTTGAGCGTCCGGCCCGGAGAGTGATGCGCATCGTGCCTTGGTCGGGCAGGTGATTGCTCAGATTAAATTTCACGGACCGATTCCCCTGGTCAAAAATGACGGTTTCTGGAGGAGCCTGACCTTTTTTTGTTTTTTGGGTGAGGATGTGAGTTTTGCTAACCTGGTCGCGATCAAGGGTCGATGAAGCCTCGTCTGAATTGGGGAGCTGATAGACGGTGACCTTAGGTTGCTCACCCACCACGGTGGTGTGTTCAAGCGCTTTGAGCGCTATCTCACGATAAGTCTCAAACTGCATTGCAGACATTTGCAGCGTTTCTGAGCTGTTTTTGAATCCATTTTCCGAATCAGCTTCAGGAGGCAGGTTTTCAGAGAGTGAGTAGGAGAGTCCAAGTAGATCTTGCAACGCGTAATCGTATTCGTATCGCGCCATACGACGGAACGATGAATGACCACCCTCATGACGTCGCTCCGTTGAAGCTTTCTGAATTTCAGAACTTAGCCATTCTGTGACCTTGCTGGTTTCTCCGCTGGTGAGTTTCACCTCGGCATCTTCAGGAGGCATCTCGTCATTGCTTACGGCATCTAGAACCTCTAGCCACCAATCGATATCACCTCCCTCGATGAGATTGGGATCGAGGGTATCGATCCGAAATTTGCCCTTGGCTTTTTTGGGGCCATGGCACTGAACACAGGTCTTGGTGAGAATTGGTGAAATATGCTTCTTGAAGTCTGCGAGATTGGCAGATGGTTTTCCGTTCGCCGCTTTGATCGCTTGTTTTTTTGCCAAGAGTGCTGAGTTCGCGCGCCCGATGGTCCGGGTTTCTTCCAAGGAGGGAGGGTTTTCCGATGGCGATGATTTCTGGGCGTTACAAAAAACGGTTGATGCCAAGAGGCAAAAGACAGTGCTGCCAAGCCGGGTTTTGGAAAGAGTGGGGAATATATTCATTGTAGCTTCTATGCCTATGCAAAGAGGGCCATGACGTTATCTACTGCTGGCTCATGCTGTGATCTATCGGCCAAATTTGATAAGAGGGTGAATGTTTATTTTTAAGGGTGGTGAGAGAAGGGGCTTTTGCTAGAGTGATAATACGCAATCTCACGATAGTATTTGCTTCAAGGTAAAGTATTACTCCACGATTTTACTTATGATTACTTTTTCAAGACGATTTCTCGCCGCTGGAAGCCTTTTCTTTGCTAGTTTTATGGGCCTTCTGATTGCGGCCGAAGTCGAGCAAGCCCGGGCCGAATATCCGGGTGGGTTTTCACGGCCCCCTTCGCAGGGGAAGGACTACAATACTTGGAAGGATGCTCAGGGCCCGGATGTGGGAGTGGGGAAAATTGACCTGGAACGTCTGCCTTCTCAGGTCGATAATTCTACCCGCGAGCAGTTTCCTCCGATTTACAAACAGAGGTGGGGGACGTGCGGTCAGTTCGCAGCGATAGGATCTATCTTTACCTATGAGATGAATGTTTTAAATGGGACTGCGGCAGACTCTGATGCAACCCGCTTTCCGGCTCACTTTTCGTGGAATATGATGAATCGAGCGGAGAACGTGGGATCCGAGGCCTATCATGGTTGGGAGGTCGCTAAGCGGATCGGTATTCCCACTGCCAAATCTTACGGTGGCGTTCGCTTGAATAAAATCGGGGTCTGGCCAAACGGTTATCAGATCTGGCGCGAGGCTATGGAGTATCGCGTGTCGGGTTATCGCTACTCGCCTGCTAATACTGTGGATCAGTTGAATGAGGCACGGGGATGGATGTTTGATCGAAATCAACAGAAGGTAGGAAAGAAAACGATTGGTGGAATTTTTGCCCTAGATGGACGAATGGGGGAATTGAAAAAGGTCACTAAAACGATCCCGGAAGGCGAGTATGGGGCTGGAGATGATGTGTGGGTCCGCTGGGGGCCGAGTGGCTACGGGCACGGAATCACCTGTGTGGGATACGATGATCAAGTCGGTTATGATGTGAACGGTGATGGCAAGATTACCAATGACCTTGACCTTAATGATGATGGTAAAGTGACTCTCGCTGACTGGGAACGGGGAGCCTATATCGTCGTTAATTCATGGGGAGAGAATTGGTCGAAGGATGGAAAGATCTTCCTTCTCTACAGCGCGATGATTGATTCCACGTGGAAACGTGGAAACTACCTTGGTCGGGCCGAAGTGACTCGCTATCTACCCCGCAGAACTCTTAGGTTGAAGCTCGCTTGTAGCGATCGGACGGATCTCCGAATGACCATTGGTATCGCCAGTGATAAAGATGCCAGCGCTCCTGAGCACGAATTTGCACCGGAAGCCTTCAATGGCTGGCCTCTCTTCCGCAGGGGGAACGCGGGACATGTTCCTATTGCTGGCCCGGAAGACAAAACACCGATCGAGGTCGGAATTGATCTTACTCCTCTCATCGACAAATTGGGCCCAGCAGAAGATGGCGAAGGTAAAATCTTTCTCAGGCTCACGCGCGCCGACGAGAGTGAGGCCGTCGGTGTGCTGCACGAATGTGCCGTCCGAAGCTATGACCCCAAAGGAAACTTCATTCGCGAATCAGAACTAACGATTAAGGATGGAAATTTCGGCAAATCACTCCTCATGATTGAGACCGTCATCAAGGGGCTTACAAGTAAGTAGAGGAGGCCTCAGCCATCCAGCTAACGTCGCTTCCGAATCACCAGTTCTAGGTTTTTCTTGGCAACTTGGTTGTCAGGGTCGAGCTCCAAGGCCATGCGGAATTGCGCTTCAGCCTCGTTGAGTTTCCCTTGCTTTCCAAGCAGTGCACCGAAGTCGGTACGCGCTTTGGAATTACTAGGATTTATCGCGAGCGTTTTTTTGTAATAGGCGACCGCCTTGCTCTTACTGCCCTTGGAATCTTCCTGCCATGCGAGCCGGTAATAGCCTCCACTCACTCTTCGTTTTAGCCGTGCGTTACGAGTTTTCGAGTTCGGGCTCGTCAACGCGTGCTCAAGATAACGCAACCCTTGATCAGGAAAGGTGCGGTGGAACGGGCTCGCAATCAACTCTGCAAGCTCGGATGAAGCAATCGGAGTCGTGAACCAACTGCCGGGGAAGGGCACCGAAAGATCACGAAGCTGGTTGTCACTCGCTTTCGAGAAAGCGACATCGTGGAGGATCAGATCAGTCGAAACTCGACCTCGATATATTGCGAATAGGCGTCGTTCCTCATCTAATAGGAGGCTGATGGGGACTGAGAACGATGCCGGGAAATCGTAAAGCGACTTGAGTAAGAAGCGCAGGTGATCCGCGCTGAGAGGCGTGATTGTCCCGGTTGGAAAAGGAAACTTGCTCGCCGTAACTAGCTTGTCTGCTGCAAAATGATCGGACCCGACCACCAACTTGTCAACCGAGAGAGCGAGCACCTCGAGACCGGCAGCCTTGATGCGCTCCTCCTCCTGTGCGAACTCGTGCAACTCCTCGGTGCAGGACTCACAGGTTCCTGAGAAAAGAGTTATGAGGAGCGGCTTCTCACCTCGGAGAAGTCCGGCGGGTTCCAATTTCCCCGCTGGGATGTAGCGGAACTCCGGAAGCGGAATTCTCCCTGGTAAAACCATCTGCCCGGGAAGGCTGCGGTGCGATCGTTCGTTGCCGAGCTAGCCCTAGGTGAACAGCGGCACGCGGAGCAGCCCTCCGCAGCGCTCCCCCTTCCGTAAGGCGGTAGCGCTCACCTGCCGCGATCCCGGGAAACGACTCTTCAACCCCATCCGGCCAAATCACATGGAGCGAAGATGGTGACGCCCCAGGATCGATTCCAAAGTGGATCCATTTTGATGATTGAGAAAGAAATCCACTACCTGCACGCAGCGTCTGCAGAAGTTCGCTACCATTGGAGAGCGTCAGCTTTAGTCGGGCCCCAATCGCATCGCGATTTGAATTATTGCCACCCTCCAGTCGGAACGCCACCGAACGATTCGCCTGTGGTGAGTTGTTGCGTAGCAGGCGCAAGCGCGGCGCGGTGCGATTGTGTGCCCACAAATCGAGGTCACCATCGCCATCCCAGTCGGTTACGGCCAACGCCCGCCCGTCGTCATCGAATCCGAACCCGGAGACGTAAGAGGCGTCCGCAAAACGTCCCCCACCAGTGTTCAGAAAAGTGCGGTTCGTCTCCGAGCCGCTCCACGAACTTCCTGAGCGCGCCGATTTCATGATGGCTGTCCAAGCATTTGCATACTCACCAACCGCCTCCTTGTCGGTGAAATCCGTCGGTGATGGCGACACGACCTGCCGCCAGTAAAAACTTCACAAATCGGGACCGCCGACCTCGTTGGTCATGTAACCATTTGCGACGACCAAGTCCTGCCAACCATCGTTGTTGAGATCCGCGAATTGCGAACTCCATGCCCAGAGGCCGACATTGACTCCGGCAGACTCGCTCACATCATCAAATTTCCCCATGTCGCTCCCAAGGAAAAGGGTGTTGCCGCGTGCCATCCGTTGCAAATCGGCAGTCGCGCCCGGATTGCCCTTGCCGAACTGTCGCTGAAATGCAACGCGCCCCCCGGCAGACGAGAACATATTGCTGACGTAGACATCCATCCTACCATCTCGATTGGCATCGCTCCACGCCACTGACATCCCGGATGAAATGTCCTCTACGCCGGCAGCGGCAGCAACATCCGTGAACCGACCGGCGTCATTGCGGAATAGATTATTACGGCCGAAGTCGTTAGCAACATAGAGGTCTTGATCTCCGTCATTGTCGTAGTCTTCCCATGAAGCGGCGAAGCTCCAACGATCGCTACCCGTAGCAATTCCAGCGGCGCTCGTAACATCTGAAAATTGTAGACTGCCGTCATTTCGTAGCAGCGCATTACGACCACCGTTTTCGGCATCGTTAAACGGCAGTGGTATTCCGGCCGTAGATCCCCGCAGACCGCCGGCGGACGAATCGGTGCCGTAGTTGCAGACGAACAGATCGAGATCGCCATCGCCGTCGTAGTCAGCCGCGGACAAAGACTGCGGGTTCGACATGCCCGGTATTCCACCGCGCAGCGAAAAGGTTGCCTTGCCATTGTTTTCCAAGACGAGCAGCAGAGCGACTGTCGCGACGACGAGATCCTGATCGCCATCATTGTCGAGATCGAGGAATAGCGCCGACTTGGAAGACTCGAGCCAGTCGACGCCAGCCTGCGCCGAAACGTCGCGGGTGGTGCCTTCCGGGTTCTGCAAATAAAGGCGGTTGGGCAAACCGCCGCAGTCGCAAACATACAGATCGTCCAGTCCATCACCATTCGCATCGCCGACTGCGATTCCGTGGTGCCCCGCAAAATGCATATCATCGATTTTGGTCAAGGATCGAGCCCAGTGTGTCACAGGCGAATCGTGCGGACCGATTTCTTCTGGGAGTACGTTGCCTGCGATATCTTCAAATAGCGGTTTTTTTCCAGTGCGAGTGACCTCTTCGTGGGAAAGCAGCGTGAGTCGTTTTAGACGTGGTAATCCGTCAGATTCGAGAGCTGAGACTTCCCAGTTGCAATCCCATACACTGGTTGTTTGATGCCATTTCCCGACGCCGGATTCATCGTGGGTGGAAGCGATGACCCGAGTGGAGAAATTGCCCTCATTCCCCTTCCGTGAAAT
Source organism: Akkermansiaceae bacterium (assembly GCA_905181965.1). Classification (GTDB taxonomy): domain Bacteria; phylum Verrucomicrobiota; class Verrucomicrobiia; order Verrucomicrobiales; family Akkermansiaceae; genus SW10. The sequence continues at coordinate 14,736 of CAJIZY010000002.1, read as the reverse complement.
ACGAATAATCTTTCTAGTGCCATGTTGCTTTGGGAGTGCCTTAAGAAAGGCAACCTTATCAAAAGCGTGGACTTCGTCACCAGACTGTCCGACTTGCAAGCGCCGAACTTGGATCCCATCACTGGAATAGATTTCAACCAAATCAGGCCTGAGCGGAGTCCCCCGAAAGTCCTCAGCGATCGGCTTATCGACACCATCTTTGTCGAAAATAAGGGTGAGCGCGCGGGCCGCAGAGTCGCTTTGCAATTCGGTGTCCCAACCGGCCTTGCCTGGATCAAGATTTTCTAATTGTAAATCGGCAGCCGTTTTCGCTCCTACGCTGGAAAAATCAATACTGGTCGAGTCTCCGTCCACTGCAACCTGAGTTGGTCGTTGATAATCCTTTGCGTGGCGCGTCTTGAATGGTCCGCGCGCAAGACCTGAGCTAGAACGATCCGGATCTTCTTTGATCATGGATGTGATGACCCAAACTGTGCCAGCTAGCCCGGCGAGGCCTAGGCCGAGCATGAAAATCTTGAGAATTGGTTGTTTCATGGTCTCTCGCCCTTTTGGTTTTGTCAAAAATCCAATAGGATTGAAAGCTTTTGAGGGGGCGAGCTCTCCCTTTACTTGGTCAGCACCACCTGCAGTCTGATGAAAAAGCGCTCTGCCGGCAATTCTGAGCTCTGAGCTTCATAACGTATTCGCTGCCCCCCTGTCCCAAGGTAGATCGGATCTAACGCCGAGAACAATTCAGAGCCATTCGTCCAATTTGACAAATCAGTTGAGACTTGAAGTCCGACTACCACGTCGTCTGCAGCGAGGTCACGATTAAATTCGAAACCAACCGTCGAGCCACTGAAGGTCAGAATCTGCAAGCCATCGCCAAGCAAAGCGTGATCGACGAGGTCGCGGACGCCGTTGTTGTCGAGGTCAGCATTGGGATCCCCAACGAAGGACTTGGCGTCTGAAGAACCCGGGTTACCGCCGGAAATAGCACTAGCTCGCCAATTCGATGGGAGGGCATGATCAGGATTTGTATCGGGCGCGATCAACACTAAGCTTGGTCCATCACCGTCAGAAACATTGGGCCAGGGAAATTTATCGTTGTAGGTAAAACGACGGATATCGCCACCCAATCCATCTTGAATTACAATAAGCTCACCGCCATTGGCGAGCTTGTTTGTGTCACCAATCCCGTATTCGCCGGTAAGCAAAAATGGGGCCATCCCCGGATGGCGTAAGAGGAAAGCATCACGGTTACGGGCGAGGATGACTCGCTCACCCGATGGGATAACTATCGCTGGCAGATCGTAATTGATGCCAGCGGTAAAGCTCACTTCTGTGAGATCGACGTCCAAAGTTCCGATGTTGGTCAGCTCGATGAATTCGAACAGGTCAGCATCAGCAAATCCAGAATTCACCTCTGCTGCCGTCGGGGCGGATGGATTGTACATCAACTCGGAGACGGCGAGATTCAAGGTAGAAGCCGGTTCAACCGTTCCATTGTTATCGACCCTAATCGTATCGGTTTCGATGAGCTCCCCAGAAAAATCATAGGCCTCAATTCGGTAAGCATGTGAGCCTGGTGCCACCGGGATATTCACCGCCCAAGAATTACCATCCATCCATTCGACCGCCCGCGGATCAGAACTGCCAGCTAGGCGGATCTCCCGAACGTTCACCCATCCTTTGCCAGAAACCGTTGCCGTACTCGATGCCACCGTCAATGGCGAAGGCGTGGTGATTGAAAAATTGGTGGGAGCGATGGAGTTATTGATCTGGGTGAGCACGTAGTTGCGGCGTCGATCAAAAGAGTTGAGCTTGCCAGCCCAGTTCTGACGCGAGTCCAGCGACGCCAAGTGAGTCGTATAATTTGACATGTAAGCGCTGTTCCATGTCGTCGTGACAATGTCGTGAAGAATGCCGAAGTAGATACGTCGGCGTTGCGCATTGCCAGGCGTCGAACTCGAATTTGCCAGCTTGCTACATTCTCGGTTGGCGAAGATCGATGCTGTAGGATTCCCTCCGGCAGCACCGAAGTCCATGTCGTGCGGGCAGGAACATGATACGTCCGTCGGGGCGCGCGTAATACATCCCATTATGCTGGCTACCAGACCCGGCGTTGTCTCCCGCTCCGCTCAAGACAGCGTAGGCCATACCTCGGAACCAACTGTCAACATCGACGACATCCTCAAGCCCAGCATCAAAGGAGGCTCCCGAATTGCGAAAATGTTGATTGTAGGCCATGATTGGCGCAAAATTGTCGGCCTCCCGGTTGTTTTTATTGAGAAAGAACCAGCGATAAAGTTCTGGATCGTCACTAGCATTCGAGACGCTCGATCCGGTCACACTGTCAGGTTGTGGACGCTTGAAACCGTTGCCATCCTCACTTGTTGGATAATAAATGAGTTCATACTCGTAGAGCTGCCCATCACCACCCTTGTCAAATTGCGAATCAAGGAAGACGTCACCGTAGCGAGCCATCTGCAAGAGTCCGCCGCCGGTCAGCGATGAATTTGGTGCAAGCACTTTGACGAAGTCATAGTAGCGGCTAATGACGCCGTTGGAATTGGCAATCATGATGTCGAAGAGCAATTCCCGTTGCCCCGGCCTCTGGCTTTCCGACCGGTCTATCGCCACCGAGTCGAGCGCGCCGCGATAGAGCCCATCCGATGGGAAACGCACGCTGTAGCCGACGCGGTTGAGATTGGCGCGTCCACGCTGGCTGCTTTTCAATCGCACGCCGCAGCCATAGTAGATGTCTCCCTCACGATCGATGATGGTGGCACCGAGACGGTCATTGCTCATCACTTCAATGGACCGGTGCTGGAAACTGGAATCCGCCGCAGTCATAATAATGCGAAAATTTTGCCAGCCGTTGGTGGCCGCCAGACCGTCGTTTACTTGATACATCGCCCTAGAGTCCGGACCCTCTTGAGGGAATGTTTGCGTGGCTCCGGTCGAGTCGGCACCAGTCAGATAGAACTGCACACGCGCGCCGGATGACTGCCCAGGGACCTGTCCGCTATACAATCCACCCGCGCCGCCACCCATTGCGACAGTCTGAAACGCTCCACCGTTAACCGAGTAGAATAAGAGTAAGGCTTGAAATGCCGTCCGGGTCGTTTGCCACCACTGAAACAGTGGTGGGCTCGCCCGCCGAGGGTACCGCCGGAGAGTGCTTCATCCCCGAATAGGTTGGCCCGATGTTCCCCTCAGCACGCGAGTTAGGAGCAGATGGGGTGCCGACATCTTGAGGACGATCAATAAGGTTCACGTTGGCACAGCGGTTAAAATAGAGCCGCGTGTGTAGCTGTCGAGAACCCGAAACCCAGCGAGCGCGAAACGAAATTTCATACTCGGTGCCATTTGAGATGGCCGAAGAGAGTTTCGTGAAAATCTGATTGTGCATGTGCTCGGTCGCGCCCGTGGCAACGATCCGCAAAACCTTATTCCCCGGGGTATCCGGATCATCGATGATTTCTCCATGCCGATGATTTCCAACAAGTTTCCAAGCGGCAGAATTATTGAAGGTCGTATCGCTCAGCTTCTGCACCGCACCGCCGTCGGGGTTTTCGATCACGCTGATATCATCGATCAGCATTTCGCCGTCGGAAAGCAGTCCCATATTGAACTCGCGCCATTGATTGTCCGGCCCACGACTACTCGCTGCTCTCTCTCGATAAGTGTAAGTCTTCCACTCCGTTCGGCTGGACTCATCGCTCGCTGCCCACGCCACCGCATCGCCGTTGTCTGCGTTCAAATCGCGCAACTCCAAAGTCGAACCACCACCATCAGCAGCCTTAGGCCAGCGCCCTCCGTCGAAGTATCTGAGTGCGTCCACCGGGTTGCGGTGAGCATCACGTAGCAAGATGTATTCGCTGGTTCGTGATAGAGAGCCCGAGAACTCACCAAGAAGTCGGGCGCCGGGAAACGCGGCGGTAAAGAGAGCCGAATCACGTGCAACGCAAGCATGTTCCCCCGGTGCAAGCATCGTGCCTGCAGGGAAACTGAAGGCGATCCCACGGTTGAAGTCCCAGCCGCCAAGGTCGACCGCGCTTGCTCCACGGTTGGCAATCTCGACCCACTGGTTATCTGAATTGCGAAACGGCAACGCCGCCATGCCGGGAGAAGTTTGCACCCGCGCATCAAGCCCAACCCCGAATACCGTGTCGCTGCTCCCCGTGCTACTCTGATGCACCTCCACCGAAAGCCGGTTTGCGCCGATCATGAGACTCGACACTGGGATCTGCAAGGTCTCAATAGCCGCGTTGCCAACGCTTGGACTTGCAAGGGTCTCTGGGTTGAGTACACCCGAAGACAAGTTGAATTCGCCAACCCGTACCCCGTTGATATAGAACGCGGCTCCGTCATCGATTTGATGGGTTATTACCAGCGACTCGGCGGTGTTAAAAACTTCTGCTGAGACAATAAAATCCGTCTCATAGTAGTAAGTCACGGTCGACGAAGTATAGTTGCGAAGGACCGTCGAAAGTGAGACCGGTAACGCACCGGTCTCAAAACCAATTGGCCCTGTCGCAGTTTTCCAATTACCGACAGACGGATGTTCTTCGGTTGCCCAATCAGGAGCCAAATCGACATCGGCACTATTATACCTCCAGCTGTCTCCCATCACTACTAGTGGCATAACATCGAATGTCGGTGGCACCCCCGGACTGCCCCCAAGACCTGGTGGACTGTATGCGATTTCACTAATCACGATTTCTTGATTGAACACAAAAATATTCGGCAACCCTGGCGTGGCAATGTTCGGATAGCACCAAGTTCCCTTCCTTTCTTTGGCACGGCCGCGGAGCCTCCCAGTCACCTCGCGGGCGTCGAGAACCACCGTCTCGTTGGCATCAAAAAGAAAAAGTTTCTCTCCATCAGCAGGCTTGAAGCCGAGAGCAGCCTCATCAATCAAAAGAAGGGCTTCCGGGGCGAGTTGCCCAACCTCGAGCTGATACTGGCGCAATGGATCATTACCAGCCGAGATGACGATGCCTGCGAGATCGATATTAGCTGGACCATTGTTGATTAACTCTACCCAAAAGCTAGTCTCAGTCGCGGGCGGCACTTCATTGAATGAAAGCATCGGAACGGAACTCGGATTCACGCCAGCGAATTCCACATCTAGTTCGACCCCGAACACGGTGTCGCTGCTGCCGATTCTTTCCTGATGGACTTCAACTGAAATCCGATTACTCCCTGAAACCAGCGCGCTAGTCGGGAGTGTCATATCGGCTGAAAGGTTATCGATTTCCACGCCACGGAGAGCTGTGGTGCTAGCGTCGATGACTCCGGCAGGCATATTCACCCGCAAAACTTCCGTTCCGTTGAGATAGACCACCGCGCCGTCATCAAAGCCGTGCCGCAATTTGAGGGACTGCAATCCCGACAACTGTGCGGCACTTAAGTCAAACTCGCGTTCATAGTAATAAGTGGACACATAGCTTGGGTTGGCATTGGGGTGGCTCAGCACTGTCCCCAGAGAAATGGTGGTGCCGCTTTCGAAACCGATCCCGCCTGCCCCTGACTTCCAATCGCCGCCAATTGGATGTGCGCTCGCAGCCCAGCCTGCGCCTGGATCAGCTGAAGTGTCCTTGTATCTCCAAACATCAGCGAGAGTGATCAAGCCTACGGTTGTCGTGGGCGGAGGGCCTCCAGCATCAGGAAAGTTGGCCGCGAGGCGTGTCCCTCCGAGTTGCTCCGAATAAGTCCACAGGTTCGATTTGCCACTCGCGGTGTACTCTTTCCGCTTGGCGAGTGTCGCTCCTGATCCGTCTGCCGCGGCCGGCCATCGAGCATCATCGCCAAAGTCGAGCTCGTCCATGAGGCGGTCGCTCTGATTATAAAGTCTCAATCGCTCACCACCATTATCGATACTCCCGGTGAATGGGCCAAACTCCCCAGCGCTCGGCGTCTTGGCGATCACAATATAACTGCCTGGATTCACTAAGGTGCCTTTAAGGAAGGTGTATCCGATGCCGTCGATCCGCCACCCCGAGATGTCGGTGATGATCCCCATCTGGTTGAATAACTCGATCCACTCGCCGCTCTCATCAGACCCCGTCGGATTATATTGCACCTCATTGAATACCACAACACCGTCAGGAGATGCCGAGACCGGGTGGTTTACCAATCCGAGGAAGCTCAGGACGAGCGCCAAAGCAATAGGAGTCTTACAAAGTGTCATTCTCTATTTATTCACACACGAATGAGAAAAATTCCAAGTATGATTCGCGCTTAATTGAACCCGCTTCTTTGATTTTTATTAGTGGGATTCCCGTCACGAAGTTTCCTCAAGGCGACATCGCAGGTTGGAAGTTCTTGGCGACTATTTGATAGTGCAAGGCTCTGATTTCCAGGCGATTGTTTCTCACTGACTCGAATAGTTCTGGTGACTTCTCGCTACGGTCTAAGCTCAGTTGGCCAGATTAACGCGGCATCAATTTAACGCGGTAGAAGACGCGCGGCCCGGTGACGAATGAAAGTAAGTCGACGTATGTGCTCTCGTCTCCTTCGGCTTCAAAACCGTCGTCGAGCTCGATCCATCCTCCGGGTTCTCCATTGGGCTTCAGGGAGGTAGAGGCCTCAATCAAATAGATACGTCCAGGAGTGGAATTAAAGGTGAATTCTACTCTTGGGGTTTCTTCATCGAGGTATTTGATGTTAGTAATCTGAAGACCCTTTTGTGAGCCTTCTACCACGTTAATCTCAAAAGCGTAGGTTCTACCGAGTCCGGAGTGGCTGAAATTGTCGATCGTTTCGCCAACCTCGGTGGGCTCGATAAAATTGTTGGTGTGATCAGTTGAACTGAATCCGGAGCCTGAATTATCGATGTCTGTCCCAATGATTTCGGAACCTAAGTTGGTTGTGAAGAATCCAGCGTAAATATCTGTCGGAGCTTCGAGAGTGAAGCTCCCTGTCTCTAGTACGGTTTGAATGCCATCGAGATCCGGATCGAATGCTGATCCGAGCCACAAGATCGAATAGGATGGCGGTGTTCCGGTCAGGAGCATTGGGGTAACTTCTCCGGTGCCGTCATTGCTCCTAACGACGTTGAGCTGCCAGTCGGTCACATTGTAGGTGCCCGCATTAAGGGTGGTAAAGGCTGTTCGATCAATGTTGAGGCGCTCTTGATTGGCGGTGTCATATTGGATCGCTTCTGTGATATCGGAACCTGGACCGATAATACTACCGCCAATCACCGGAATCCGGGTCGCAAAATTCCAAGTTGTGTTATCGCTAATTCCCACAAAGCTATTTCCTGCCAAGTCATCGATTGCGGTAGGAGCAATCTGGACAGCATAGTTTTTACCAAGCTCGAGATCGTCCGTCGGGTCGATTGTCATGACGCTACCTGAGATTGAAACCTGGGCATCGCCCACCGGGATTGCAACCTCTGTTCCGTCGGTGAGATTCTTTAAAACGATGTCACCACTGCCGATCGCGATTCGTTCGTCAAAAGTCGCTTCGAGATCACTTACGAGGAGGACATTTATTCCGCTATTAACGGGATTGAGGGTTTCTATTTCCGGGGCGTCAAAGTCGGGCGCAGCGGTATTGAAAGCCCACGTCACGTCATCTTCGATTCCAGTAAAGTTATCTCCTGTTGTGTCATCGATCGCGGTCGCATCGATCTGGATGGCGTATGCCTTGCCTCCTTCGAGAGATTCAGTTGGTTTGATGGTCAAGAAAACACCCTTGATGGTGACTTGGGCGTCGCTAACCGGAATCGCGATCTGAGTCGAGTCGGTCAGGTTCTTGATTGTAATGTTGCCGTTACCGGCCACGATCATTTCGTCGAATGTCGCTACCAGATCACTGCTAATCGCGACTTCGGTTGAGTTGAGGCTAGGTTCTATACCGGTGACGACCGGGGGTGTTGGGTTAGAGAGTTCGACCGGTTCCACTTCGACCGAAAAGGCATAGGTGCGAGGAAGGTTTGCATGTCCGAACGAGGTGAGTGAGGCTCCAACGCTGCCCGCTTCGTCAAAATTTAATCCGTTCGCGTGGTCGGTTGTGCCGAAGCTTGTATCGGTCAGGATGCTGTTTTGGACCGTATCGGCATTCGTATTTTGAATGCCCGCTGCGATGGTAGCACCTCCTTCGGGAACAACGAAAGTGTCGTCGGCTCCACCGAAGGGAACCAAATTCTGGATTCCCGGTTCGGTGTCGATGGTCGCTCCGAACGCCAGAACGGTGTGGTCCGCGGCGCCGTTGACGATCGTTAGGAAAGGGAACACTGGCTGGGTAGCGCCATTTGAGGCATCTTCTGCAGCCTGATAGTCCCAGGTCGTTGCCCGGTAGGTTCCTGCGTCGAGGAAAACCGTATCGGTGATGTTGATGTTCTGACGCATCTGGTTGTTTGTGCCATTGGATTGGGTGTCTTGAGCGCCCAATAGGTCCGGCCCAAAGCCGATGGTAGCGGCACTTGCTCCTGCCATCAGAGCGAAACTGATGGAGGCGGCCAGTAAATTTCTGGTGCTGGTCTGTATGTTCATATTAATGAATCTATTTGAATCTTTTTATACCGTTTTAGCGGGTGAAAAAAACGCAGGATTGGGATTAACCGAACCTGCGCTCTGCTTGAAAATTAAAGATTGGAATCTTAGCGGCGGCGCATTCCGCAGAATCCGACGACCGCGATCAATGAGAGAAGGGAAGTCGATGGCTCGGGCACAGCCACCACTTCGATCGAGAACCCGTAGGTTCGGGGAAGATTGCCGTGACCAAAGCTGTCTAGTTCCGCGCCGAGGCTGCCAGCGTCATCGAAATTTAATCCGTTCGCATGATCTGTAATTCCAAAGGAGGTATCGGTCATGATGCTATTTTGGTGGCCGTCGCCACTTGGGTTTTGCATCCCAGCGGCGATCGTTGCGCCGCCTTCTCCTATAGTGAAGGTATTGTTGGCTCCACCGAAGGGAACGTCAGTGTTAACACCAGGTTCGGTGTCGATTGTGAGGCCATATGCCACTACAGTGTGATTTGCGATCCCATTGACGATTGTGAGAAATGGAAAAACGGGCTGAGTCGCTCCATTTGTCGCATCAGGAGCGGCAAGATAGGACCAAGACACTGCTTGATAGGTTCCCGCGCCGAGGACCACGGTGTCAGTGGTATTGATATTTTGGCGCATCTGGTTGTTCGCGCCATTTGATTGTGTATCCTGAGCTGGACTTGGCAAATCAGTGCCAAATCCAATTGTAGCAGCGTTGGCGTTAGTCATGAGTCCGAGGGCGCTAAGTGCAAAAAAAGCAGATTTTTTATTATTCATTACTAATGGAAAGTTCTTTGTTAATGAGTCCGTCTGAAAACGAATTTCCTTGAGACCTTCTGTTAGAAAAACACTCCAAATATAATTTGACAATAAGTAGTTTAGGATAAGTTGCTTTATGCTTACCCCTTAGTGGGCAGGATGGGTGGATGCTGTTTGAATTTCCTTATCTCCTCGAATTTCGGGCTCTACCCCCTCCAAATAGAGAAATTGGCTCTAAAAAATATTCCTTTAGGAAAGATTTTTACTGATCTAAGCGTAAATTTTTAGCATGAAAGTGGGTCCGATCGTTTTAATCGCCAACTTTTTTGGGGTTTTTTTGGCAGTTGCGGTCGACACGGCAACGCCGAACGCCGAACAACTCGAATTCTTCGAGAATAAAGTTCGGCCGCTTCTCGCCGACAAGTGTTATCGGTGCCACTCTGCCAAGGCAGAGGAAAAAGGAAAATTGAAAGCAGGGCTTTTGCTCGATTCACGGGCTGGGCTCCTTAAGGGTGGTGATTCAGGATCCGCTCTCACACCGGGAGATCCCTCGAAAAGCTTTCTCGTCGAAGCGGTGAATTACCGCAACGAAGACATGGAGATGCCCCCGAAGGGAAAATTAAAGGAGGAACAAATCAAAATCCTGACCGACTGGGTGAAAATGGGTGCGCCTTGGCCCGGGGCGGACACGACTTCCGAAATCGCCCAAGCTCAACCTAAAGAAGCCTACGATTGGGATCGTTTTCGACGGGAGCATTGGTCATTTAAACCAGTTGTGAAATCCGATTTGCCGCCAGTGGAAAACCGCTCGTGGCCACGGTCACCGATTGATTACTACACACTTTCAAAACTTGAAGCAAAGAACCTCGAGCCGAATGCGGCTGCTGAAAAGCGGATACTCATCCGCCGAGCCTATCTTGATTTGACCGGGGTGCCGCCGACACCGGAAGAAGTCGAGGAGTTCCTTGAGGACGCAGCGGCCAATGCTTTCGAGAAAGTTGTCGACCGACTTTTAGCCTCGGATCATTACGGCGAACGTTGGGCGAGACATTGGCTCGACGTTGCGCGTTACAGCGATGGCTTGGGTGGATTTGGTGATAATAGGGCTCTGCCAGATGCCTGGCGATATCGTGACTGGGTTGTCAATGCCCTGAATTCTGACATGCCGTATAACGAGTTTGTTTCCCGTCAGATTTCTGGGGATGTCATTGATGGTCATCCGGACCCAGTTGCGACGGGGTTCTTCGTAGTTGGCCCTAGTTATACCTCTGATGGGGGTGACCCCGAGGCTAAAGCACAGGCTCAAGCAGAGACTCTTTCGGACCGAGTTGACACCTTTTCCCGGGCTTTCCTTGGTTTAACTACCGCTTGCGCTAGATGTCATGATCATAAGTTCGATCCTATCACGACGCAGGACTACTACGCGATCGCTGGCATTTTCAAAAACACCCGGATTGGCGAGCACCCTCTCGTTCCTCAAGCTATTGTTGACGCCTACAAGCAAGGTCAGGATGCAATCAAAAACCAGAATAATGCCGTCAATCAGTTCCTTAATGACGAAAGTAAACGGCTTAAGATCGAGCGGAAAGACATCGAGAAATCGATGGGTGAAGAGGCGAAGAAGAAGGTGTCTACGATGCGTGCCGAGTTGGATCGCTTGAAGAAAATCGCTCCAAAAAAATATGAGACGGCTCATGTTCTTCAAGAGGCTGGTAAGAACAACATGCATGTTGCCCTGAGGGGGGATTTGCGAAAGAAGGGGGAATTGGTTCCTCGCCGATTCATTCAAATTCTCGCTGGAGAATCGCCACCACCCTATACCGAGGGGAGTGGTCGCCGCGAACTGGCCCAATCCGTCACCGCTCCAGACAATCCCCTTACCGCCCGGGTCATCGTCAACCGGGTCTGGCAATGGCATTTTGGCAAAGCTCTTGTGAGAACTCCTAGTAACTTTGGGGTTCTGGGTGAGAAGCCAACACATCCCCAACTACTCGACTGGCTCGCCCACGATTTTGTCGAACATGGGTGGTCGCTGAAACGGCTTCATCGCCAGATCCTGCTTTCATCGACATGGCAAATGAGCAGCCGCTTTGACAAAGAAAAATTCACGGTGGATGGTGATAATAATTTCCTGTGGCGAATGAACCCGCGCCGGCTCGAAGTTGAAGCTTGGCGTGATTCCTTGCTCGCGGTTACTGGCGAACTTGATCAAAAAGTTGGGGGAAAACCCGATGGGGAGATTCTGCGAAGTAAGCGTCGTACTCTCTACGCCACCATCAGTCGTACTGGCGATCGGTTTGAGTCCGATGCCTTCCTGCGCCTTTTCGATTTTCCGGCGGCGGTTTCGACAAGCGCATCCCGCCCTACCAGCACCGTGCCTCAGCAATATCTCTTTATGATGAATAGTCCTTTTATGAACGAGCGAGCGAGAACCTTGGGCGATCATATGAACGGACTGAAGGAGCCAATTTCCGACCGAATCAAAAAAGCTTATCAGCAGCTTTATTCTCGCTACCCAGATCCTGCCGAAACTGAGCTTGGGAAGCAATGGCTCGGCGATAAGCCAAGTCCCAAAAGTTGGCATCAATATGCACAAGTTTTGTTAAGCGCCCACGAACTCATCCAAATCCAGTAGTATTATGAAATTCCTCGAACACGAACTGGCGTATCGCCGGGCGATGCAATCTCAAATCACCCGGCGGGATGCGCTCGCAAAAATGGGGGCGGGGATTGGAAGTATCGGATTAGCGAGCATGTTTGGAAACACTGCTTTTGGCGCTGAAATTTCCGCGAATCCACTCGCGCCAAAGAAACCTCATTTCGCGCCAAAGGCAAAGCGGCTCATCCAGCTTTTCATGCCAGGTGGACCGTCGCAGGTTGATACCTTTGACTACAAGCCGTTGCTTGCGAAACATGCTGGGCAACGTCCCGAAAGTGTCGATCGAAAATCTCTGCGTAATACCAAAATGGGCCTCATGCCCTCTCCGTTTGGATTCAAACAATACGGTGAGAGTGGCAAGTGGGTCAGCGACATTTTTCCGGAGGTCGCGAAGTGTGTCGACGACATCACTTTCGTCCATTCGATGCATACTGATATTCCCGAGCATGCCGGGGGGATCCTGATGACCAATCTTGGGGCCCTGCAGCCTAACCGCCCGAGCATGGGATCTTGGCTGACCTATGGACTGGGTGCGGAAACCGAAAATCTTCCAGGATTTGTGGCGATGTCGCCGCGGGCCCAGCCGCGGGGGAAGCTCGCCAATTGGGGGAATGCCTTCTTGCCAGGGGCTTACGCAGGTTCATACGTCAACATTCAGAATATGAAGCCGGATGCCGTGATCCGTGATTTGAAAAACTCGAATCTCTCGCGAGAGGAGCAGCGTAAGCAGGCTGATCTCTTGACGAAGATTAACAAGCTGCACCTTGAGCGACTCGAGCAGGATCAAAACCTTGAGGCTGGGATTCAGGCTATGGAGATGGCTTTCCGGATGCAGTTCTCAGTGCCGGAAGTCTTCGACGTTGCAAAGGAGAGTGAGGAAACCCGGAAACTTTATGGGGAGAGCGAATTTGCCAAAGGCTGCCTCATCGCTCGACGCCTAGTCGAGGAGGGCGTGCGCGTCGTTCAGCTCTCACATTCTATCGATGGATACGATATTGCTTGGGACACCGGTCACGGTGATATCGTTGGTGGGCATGCGAAGCTTGCGAAAGCATGCGATCAGGGAATCGCGGCCTTGCTGAAAGATCTAGAAGGACGCGGTTTACTCGATGAGACGCTTGTCGTCTGGGGTGGAGAATTCGGGCGTGCGCCCACTTCCGAAGGAAAAAAAGGCCGCGACCACGACCATTACGGCTACACGACTTGGATGGCGGGCGGGGGAGTTAAGAAAGGCTTTAGCTACGGTGCTACCGATGAGTTTGGACTATCAGCCGTCGAGGACCGCGTCCATGTCCACGACATGAACGCGACGATTCTCCACCTCATGGGCCTCGATCACAAGAAGCTTACCTATCGCTATTCTGGGCGTGATTATCGCCTCACCGACGTCCACGGCAACGTGGTCCACGACTTGATTGCGTGACCGAAGAGCCCTTAATAGGGCGGGATGAGCTGCTTTGTTGATTAGAAAATTCGGAAGTCGCTCAAAAAAACGGATTCGACGAAGGCGTCCTTTTTGACTTATTCGAGACCAGTTTTATCATGAGAATAGCTTTCATTCATTTGGGATTCATCTTCATCCCTTAATCTTCTTAGGCAGGAGATATTAAAAAATCACACGCTATCAATCCCATGTTTTCCATTCGTCAAAAGAGGAAGATCTTAAAAAACCACATCCTCGGGTTTATTGGTTTTTTGAGTGTCCAAAATTCGGTCGCGCAGCAGCACATCATCGGGTGGCAGACCTTTGAAAATAGTAGATCTGGAAATAATAATTCCGGAATTCAAGACGATACCCCTGATTCGAACTCCACTTATGATCCCACTCCGATGGGGTCGAGTTTGGGGAATCTTTATTTAACAGGGAGTATCGGAGGAAACGCCTCAGCAGAGGGATGGGGAGGGCTAGGCCAGGCGACAAATAAAGACTTTCTGAATGGAGGGACATTTGGAGCGTCTCTGGCCATCACTAGCGCCACTCTGGCGGATGGATCTCCTGGAGTTCGGATTGGTCCTTTTGGGAATCCGCCGCCTAATGGCGAAGTCAATAAGGGTACGAGTTCTTGGAAGTTTGCGGACTCCGGTAATGTGAACCAATTAAAAGGAGATTTCTCGATTACAAATCATAGTGATTATCATTTTGAGTTGGGCGCGATTCATTTCGATGCACGTGGACTTGCTAATCCTGCGACTTCTCCAGATAAATTAGAGCTCCGTTATTTGGCAGAGCCTGGTGAGTTGATCAATGCGACAAGCGACTCTGAGGTAGCTGATCTAACCTTGCTTTACACCAACAGTTGGATTGCTCGAGGAGTTGAAAATGTTTCGTTGGTCTTAGAGCCGGTAATCGGTTCAGTAAGTCGAATTCCTCCGGGTGAGAAGGCTTCGTTTCGCTTCGTTTGGTCGGGAGACGCAGGGGGAGGAAATGTGCAGATCGACAACGTTGCTTTCTCGGGTGTTTTCAAAGATCAGAATAACGGGTTTGTTTCAATAGACCCGACAGCTAATCCGCGGCCTATCCCAGAGGGGCCAAATATCATCGTGATGATTCCTGACGACCAGCGATGGGACGCGACGAGTTTCATGCAGGATTCTATTGAATCCAGGGGAAGGGTTGCTCGGTTTCCTTGGTTGTCCAACCCGGTAAAACAAACACCGAACATGGATCGGCTTTCTAATGAGGGATCCACTTTAATAACGCATTGTGGTCTATTCGATCTGCTCACCATCGCGAGCAACAATGCTGACAGGGCAATATCCCCATCTTCATCGCGTCACCGATAATCACACTCATTTCCCGGCAACTGCACTACTTACGCTACCTTGTTGCAGG
>CAJIZY010000001.1 GCA_905181965.1 Akkermansiaceae bacterium | reverse complement strand
CTCCATCATCAAGTCAGCCTCGTCTTCCATTTTCTTGAGCCGGGAAACCTCAAAGGAGAGATCCGAAGCCGGTTGATCAAAGATCTTAATGAATCCCTCAAACATATCGTTAGTGTGGGTCGCCATCTTCCGGACTGAATCTTCAGCCTCGGCAAGATTTAGCTCCCCAAGATCAACAAGATTCTGCGAGATATAGCGAAGGCGCTTTTCATCCTTCGGAGCATCTTTGTCAGGCTTCACCCATTTCTCGACCGTTCTCGCAATTTGCGGAACAAACCACACGAGAACTGCGATATTAATTAGGTTAAACGAGGTGTGAAAAATGGCAGTGGCAAAAGCGATCTCGCTAGAGGAAAACTCTTTCTTTGCCGATTTAAAACTATCAGGAAGATTCTGAGCAATATTCCATACGATCTGGGTGAAAATCAAAAAGACCAACAGCATCCAGACCGTTCCTATCATATTAAATAGGAAGTGGGCTCTCGCAGCTCGCTTAGCGTCCGTCGTCGCCCCCAGCGAGGCCAACCAAGCTGTCACCGTCGTTCCAATATTCTCACCTAGGACCACGGCGGCCGAAATTTTGAATGCCTCGAAGGGATCGTTTCCAAACCATCCCTGAGTTGCACAAGTAATCGTTATCGCCATCGCTGCAGATGAAGATTGCACGACCAAAGTCAGAACAACTCCAGCGATCATGAAGAGGACGTAAGTCAAATAGCCCTTGTTGCTGAGAAGACCGATCCAATATTGAAGCATCTCAATAACACCTTGGTCGCTCTTAACGCCAGATTTCAAATCAGGAACTGCGTTCTTCAGTTCCCCCAAACCCAAGAAAAGAAGGCCGAAACCAAGAATGAATTCACCTAACGATTTCCATTTACCTTTTCCGACAAAAAACATCGGAAAACCGACCCCGATAATCGGAACCGCTATCTTGGCGACGCTGAACTTTCCGACCGAAGCGATAATCCACGCAGTTAGAGTCGTTCCAAGATTCGCCCCCATGATGACTCCGATTGACTCAACTAGCGTTAAGAGCCCCACATTAACAAAGGAAACAACGAGTACAGTCGTCGCCGAGGAAGACTGCACCAATCCAGTTGTGACCAGACCTGTAAGAACTCCCTTGAACCGATTTCCAGTAATGGAAGAGAGCGCAGCGCGCATTCTGGCTCCAGCGAATTTCTGAACCCCCTCAGACATGACTTTCATGCCAAAAAGGAAAATGCCTAGCGCTCCTAAAATTTGTAGTATTGTGCTCATTTGGTGTATGGATTACTAGCTAGGGCTGTGGCGCCCGCAAGGGTAAGGAGAATAGGAATTTTGCATTCATACGTTGTCTCTTTTGTTCAGTTTTTGATTAACTATTAATTTTTCAACAGACTTATATTGCTAAGCGTTAGAACTAATAATTTGCCTGCGTATTTACTCAAAAAGCTTCGAGTGACAGTCTCGTCACATTCGTAGATTGTGCCGCCAAATCGCCTCAAACGTTCTTTGTAAAAGCTCCATCACATCTCCTACCTAAATGGATTTTGGGCTACCGGGAGCACAATTGCTAGAGTGGCCAAAGCAATCAGACTGGCAACGACCCCTCATGCTTGGACATACAAGAAACTTCTATCCAAACATGGATTCGTATAAGACCTTATCGCCGCCGTGCGATCTATGACTCCCATGTCATCAACTAAAAACACCATGATGTTTGGCTGATTTTTTGACTGTAAAGCGTTGAAACCTAGTAAGAGGAAGAGCATCCGAAAAATAGTCATGTCCGGGATATTTCAAAGGAATCCTGACTCTCGTTGTGTCTCACCAATTCTCAGTCACTAAACTAGGTTTAAGAGCGGTGAAGAAATTAGAGACTAACGGCTTCTTTTCTCTCAGTTTTTAGATGGCACTATGACCACTTTCATTCCTGCGGATTGGGCTGCGCGTACGCCTGCTTCACTATCCTCAAAAACAACGCAAGCTCCTGGATTAACTTTAAGACGCCGGGCGGCTTCGAGATAAATATCTGGTGATGGTTTCCCATTTTTGACCTCATCGGAGCCTAGAACAACGTCAAACCATGAAAGCATGTTTACGCTCCTCAAAGAGGATTTTACCATTTTACTCGTCCCCGCACTTGCCACCGCCATTGGGATTTTCCCACGATATCTTTCCGCGTAATTTGCAACCTCGGGGATGGCCTTAAAAGATTTTACCTTCCCTTCTAAGATCTCATGTTGTCGTTCACAAACTTTCTGAGCATCCATGCTCAATCCATTTTCAAGATTTAATAAATCCACGATATCAGCAGCTGGTTTGCCTCCCAGTTCAGAATAACGCTCTTTCGTGAAGAGGCCTATTCCGCCTTCTTCCTCTAAAGCCTGTCCCATGGCTTCGTAATGGGCTTCCATCGAATCGATCAAGGTCCCATCTAAATCAAAGATAAGCCCCTCAAAGCCCTCTGAAGGATATTCAATCGCCCGTTGAGTCATGGTTATTTTATAAAGAGCTCCGAATAAGTTGCAACCGCATCTAATTAGCTTTGATACCTTGTAGTTATCAAAAATTAGATTGTTGGTTCAATTTCTACAAAGAATGGCTCAAATCCTCAAGTTAGCGGCCTTGAGAATTAAGGATCGATTTAATTGAATTGTCGGTGCTGAAAGTGCTATTTCGACTCCCCGAGCATTTGAAACACCAAACCAAGAGAACACATGAAAAGACCAACAACATACGCTTTCCTAGCCGCATCTTTGCTCTGCAGCAGTCAAGGAGCTATCTTAACATTCAGTGACGATTTTTCGGGCCCTCTCGACGAGGCATGGCGCCAGGAATCGTTCGAAGGGGGTCACCTCGGGATTAGCGACGGAAAGTATGGTCTGACGGCCAATCAAGGTGGTGGAAGCAATCCAAAGCTTACCCGATCAACCACTGGCGACCTCGATTCTTCATATGAGACTAGCATCTCGGTAGTATTCAGCCAATTTGGGTTTGGAGGCGACAATACCCAGTCTGATTTCAAATGGAAAAGCTTCGGTAAAGATGGCTTCATGGAGATCGTTCTAAATAGTTTTGGAGACATGCGTTTGTATCATAATGACTCTGGTGGTGGTGGTGGTAACATCCAGCCTAACACCCGCATCGCTGTGGCTAATGGTGATCTTCTCACGCTTTCAAATGCTTACAACGCCACGTCGGATACGATTGAATTGACCTATTCTGTTAACGGAGGTGATGCGATGGCTTTCTATTCAGGGGGCGGAATTGATGGTCCGATTGGGGACCTAGCTTCTAATTTTGTTCAAGTGGAAGTCTTCAAGTGGGGAACTTCTGAGTTCAAGCCCAACATTGGAATTGACGATTGGAGTCTCAAAACGTCGGGAGATGCCGTTCCGGAGCCATCAAGCATAGCACTCGTCAGTCTTGCCGGACTATTTCTCCTGCGTCGCCGCAAGTAGAAGGTTAAAAACAAAAATCTCTTACGGGAGGGTATCATCTGTAACTATAAACAGATTGATCCCTCCCGAACTTTTTCCTGCGTCTTGAATAGTTTTCCCCCTTCTATTCTCCACCTCTTCTTGTGCTGCTCACTGCTCCTTTGGTCGCAGTCGGGGTTGGCACTTGTTGTGGTTAATGAAATCCATTTCAACCCGCCAGAGAATCCAATCCGTGAGGAGTTTGTTGAGCTTTATAATACAGATAAATCGGCTGCTGACATTTCCGGGTGGCGGCTCTCTGGCGCAATTAAATATTCTTTCCCTGAAGGGACGACCATTCCAGCTGGTGGTTTTCTAGTCGTTGCCGAAGACCCTCTAACTCTGACTTCTAATTTTGGTATTACCGCAATTGGTCCATATCGTGGCCAGCTAGATTCGGAGGGCGAAACCGTTTATTTACGCGATTTAAACGATCAGATCGCCGACGAAACTGATTACAAGGTCGGTTTCCCGTGGCCAGTGGCAGCAAATGGAGATGGTCCATCAATTGAGCTAATCAATCCTCTTTTGGATAATTCGTTAGGGAGTTCCTGGAGATCATCCCGTGATGGTCCAACCCCAGGAAAACCGAATAGTGTCTACTTTACCAATGCGCCTCCGAACATCCGTAAAGTCAATCATCTGCCTGAGCAACCAACTGAAACTGACCCAGTAGTCATTACTGCCCTTGTTACCGACCCTGATAAGGTCGCGGCGGTCACCCTAGAATATCAAGTTGCTGCAGCGGGCGACTACATTCCATCTCATCTTCCTCTTCCAGTTGAAAATAAGAATATTGATCTCTCGAAATCTCGACAACTCAACCCTGCCTACATTTCTGGATGGGTAAGTTTACCCATGTTGGATGATGGACTAGGGGATGATTTACTCGCTGACGATAATATCTTCACCGTAACTTTGCCTCCGCAACAACACCGGACGCTAGTCCGCTATCGTATCACGGTAGAGGATATTCCTGGACTATCCGCCCGAGCCCCTTTTTTAGACGATCGCTCTCTCAACTTTGCCTATTTTGTCTATAACGGAATTCCCGACTATTTCGGAGAGCCTGCTGAAACTCTTAATACCCTTCCAGTCTACCATCTCATCACACGAGAAGAGGACTATGCCGAGTGCTTCGCCTATGATAACGCTGACCAAATCACCCAGGGACGAGAGGCTCGTTTTTTTTACAACTGGAGTGGAACGATTGTCTACGACGGCGTCGTTTATGATAACATTCGCTACCGACTGAGGGGGGGAAATGGACGATATTACGGCCAAGGAAAACGGTCGATGCGATTTCGGTTGAATGATGGATACTATTTTCAGGCTAGAAATCAGCTTGGTCAGAAATACCCAAAGAAATGGCGGACCCTCACGCTTGGAAAAGGCTTTGATAATCGAACTACTTTAACCTTCGGGCTTAACGAGGCTCTCAGTCTCCATCTTTTCAATAAGATCGGAGTCCCTGCGATTGATACTCATTGGGCTCATTGGCGGGTGGTTGACGGAACCGCCGAAGCCCAAGACAAATGGAATGGGGATTTCCAAGGAATGACATTCGTCATGGAGACCTACGACGTTCGATTTCTTGAGGCGCATGGACTAGAGAAAGGAAACTTATATAAGCTGATTAACCAGACCCGTGACTGGGAAAAGCAGCAACGTTATCAGGCAAAAGATGGAATTACAATGGGCCGAGATCACGACCATGTTGAGAGGTCGTTAGATGGAGCAGACACGGCCTCATTTATCTCCCAACATGTGAACCTTGATCGCTGGAATCGCTGGCATGCTTTGGTAGAGGCAATCAGGCATTACGACTATTGGCCCGATGCAAACAAAAACATGGTCTACTACTTCGAGCCCAGCAGCGAATCGTTACAAGGGAAAGCTTTGGATACTACCATGGGACACGGATGCAAGTTGGGGACCAAACTGGAACAGAGGGCATGATTTAGTTTATAATTCTCTATTCCCAGCGTTTGGTGATGGAGGAGACACTAACACTACCCCCGAACTTTGGCCGGACTATTTTAACACGGTTCGGGAATTACGAGACTTGTTATGGCAGCGCGATCAAATTTTTCCGCTCATTGATGAATTTGCCGGCTTTATTACTCCCTTCGAAGCTGCCGATGCGTCCCGCTGGAAGGACGCTCCATCGGATGTAGGTAATTATTTTGGACTAGGTGGTGCTGGTGCAAAGTCAATTTCTTCTCTTGCACGTGATATGAAAAGCTTCGCCTTTGTCGGGGGAAATTGGCCAGGTGCAAGTGTCGGTCCGGGTGGGCGGGCGGCTTATCTTGACGAGCTTCAAGCTTCAAATGGAGAAGGTGCGAGTATTCCTTCCACCCCGACCATCACATACTCTGGACCATTAAATTTTCCTGCTAATGGTTTAGTGTTTGAGAGTAGCGGTTTTTCTGACCCTCAAGGAGAAAATACCTTCGGGGCTATGGAGTGGCGAGTTGCCAAAATTACCAATCCTAATGCACCAGGACACAATCCGGAAGAACGTTTCAAACTAGAATGGCAAGCCGAGTGGGAATCTGGTGAACTGAATACTTTTGACCCTTCTCTAGCTCTCTCTTCCAGCGTGGTCTACCCAGGGTATACTTACCGAGCTCGGCTACGCCACAAGGACAATACCGGTCGTTGGAGTCATTGGTCATCCCCGATAGAATTTACTCCGACTCTTCCAGATATTTCTCCTTTAAGAATCTTGGCAAGATGATTGAAGAGATGTATCATCCAAGTGATCCAAGCAATGCAGAGTATGCTGCGGGTCATACGAACGACGATGATTTTGAGTTCATTGAGCTCCGCAATATTGGAATGGCCTCTCTTGACCTCACTGATTTACGTCTCACCAAAGGGGTAGACTTTGATTTTTTAGGATCAAAAATAACGCAGCTCGATCCAGGTGAATTCGTTCTTGTTGTTTCAAATCTTGAGGCAATGGAAATGCGCTATGGCTTGGGGCTTCCAATTGCTGGCGAATGGGACACAAAAGATAAACTCAATAATGGGGGAGAGCGTATCAAACTATCCTTTGGGGCAGGAGTTCCAATTCAAGATTTCTCCTATGATGATAAGACGCCTTGGCCTACCGAACCAGATGGGGCCGGTTTTTCTCTCGTGATTAAATCCGAGAACGCTTCAACAGATCCCAACGTGGCAGCGAATTGGAAGTCTAGTTCTGTGCCCTTCGGTACTCCTGGGAGAGATATTTTAAGCGGGCCTTTCGCTGAATGGATGGCCGCCCAAAGTCAGGCTAATCCCTATTCAAACTTTGGGTCCTCTTCCTTATCTAATCTGCTTGCCTATTCGCTGGGTGCTGATTTCAAGGCAAATCCCGATACTGCGCTTCCCAGTATGATTGTTGTGGAAAATAAAGGAATTTCCTACCCTGCTTTGAGCTACCGACTACGCCAAGAAGCGAGCGACCTCACTCACCGCGTTGAAGTATCGGAAAATCTTCAGACTTGGCAAAGCGGTGACGCTCTAACCGTCATCGTAGCTCCTCCCTTTAACAATGGCGACGGAACAGATACTCATATCATTCGTTCAATTTACCCGCTCGATATAAAGTCTTCGCGATTTTTGCGCCTTCATGTTGAGATTTCGCCTCGATAGGATCTAGTTTAAGCATCGGAGCAATCACGATGCATTTGAGAAGAATCATCAAAGGTTGTGAAAAGGAGAAGATTAAGATCGTGAGACTCTCTATCTTTAGGCCTTTAAATGTAATCATCAAGGCAAGAGTAGGCCGTTCGTTTTCTACAAATTTTGGCCCAAATCCTAGAACTAGTAACATTGTGAAATGCCCTAAATTCTTTGATTCTCGGGGGCGCCATGACTTTGTTAAGAGGTCGTGTATTTCCACAATGAAGAAGACGGTCACCCTAACTATGGGTATTATTTTTTAGCAATCCGTCATTCTAAACAACGTAAAGCAATGAAACTATCCCTTAAAAATATACTTCTCCCCGCACTCTTGGTCACCGCATCTGAAGGGGCATACGAGGCCTTTACAGATAATTTTGACGGCCCCTCATTAGATGAAGCATACAGGCAAGAGGGATTGCAAGATGCTCATTTGGGAATTACAGACGGGGCTTATTTTTTGACTGACGAGAGAGACGGGCAGGGAACCAAGATCACACGTTCGACTGGGGGAGAAATTGATTCCTTCCGAAATGAAATTGAATTTGTGATGGAACCTTTCCGTCTTCTTGGAAATCCCGGAACCCAATCTGACTTCAAATGGAAAATGTTTGGGCCTGATGGGTTCATGGAACTAGTTTTAAATAGCTTTGGAAAATTAAGGCTGTATCACAATGACTCTGAAGGGTCGTCTGGCAACATTACCGAGAATTCTGATATCGGAATAGTAGATGGAGACCGTATCAAGCTCATTGTTGATTATGACATCGATACCGATAAGATGGAGGTCACGTATCAAATTAACGACGACGACCCTGTTGTGTTCCATTCTGGGGGCGGAATTAGCGGACGAGTTGGAGATTTGATCACAAATTTTGTTCAGGTTGAAATGTTCAAATGGAACAATTCAGAAGTTACAAAAGGAGTCGTCGCGGTAAACTACTGGAACCTTGGTGCTATTCAAGAGCCTGAGGCGCCTGCGGGACCTCTAGTTTTAGCGATTGGCCCTGACAGTGACGGCCTAGAGTTTACTTGGCGGAGTCAGGAAGGTAAGGTCTACGACCTAGTAAGTTCCACTACTCTGGAAACTTCTCCTGCTACTTGGGCGCCTTACAACGATGGCGTTAACCCCTCATACGAAAATATCGCGGCATCTGGATCAGGGACCAACACCTTGAGTAAGGTCGGAATTTTGGGATCACCCCGCTTATTCGCTATTGTAGAGAAAGAATTTCAGCCTCTTCTAATTGAGAATTTTGATTCACTTGGAAATTTAAGTCTGCCCGCAGGATGGGAAGCTTCCGATAATGGAGAAGGGAGCCAATGGCAAGTGGGCACACCAAGCGGAGTTAATACCGAACCTAGCGCTGCGGCATCTGGCGTCACCTGTGCCGGCATTAACATTGGCGGAGATTACACGCCATCAGCAGATGCATCACTGACCACGAGTGTTTTCACAGTGCCCGCTTCAGGAGCAACATTAAGTTACAGCCAATATATCGATACCGATTTCCCTCCCCAAGCTGATGTTGGTTCCATCGTAGTACTCTCAGCTGCTACGAATCTTCCTTTGGTCGATGGAGATGTTGCTCTGAATATAGAAGGAACAAGCCAAGAGTGGACCAAAGAGTCTTTACCCCTTCCAGAGTCCGCAAATGGCCAAGAGGTAAGGCTTCAATTTCGCTTTGTCTCCGACAACGACGCTAACGTCTTTGCAGGTTTTTATGTCGATAATGTGAGCGTCGTTCCAGGGACCTGATAGTTCCCAGAAATAAAAATTAAAGGAGTTAAAATCGCCTTATCGCCCTCTCTAATGGGAGAGAAAAAGTCTATGTACGTATTCAGACCCTTAATAATTCTCGTGAACCGATGTCTGATTGCCTTAATCTTTTGTTTACCTGCGGCTTCTCTCTCTAGAGTTAAGGCTCCGAACTTTGTAATTATCTACGCAGACGATCTTGGCTATAGCCAACTCAGTATTCCGATGATGAAGGAGAAGCCGGAATATGCTCATCCGCTCCATCAGACTCCAAATATTGCAAAACTTGCAAAACGCGGGATGCGTTTTTCAAGTGCCTACGCGCCTTCGCCGGTCTGCACACCTTCACGGGCCAGCATTCAATTCGGAATGACCACCGCCCGCGTCGGATGTATTTCAATCCATGATGTTGTGATGAATAAACGACGAATCGATATGGGCAAAAATGTCTCAATCGCTGAAATGATTAAGGCCGCAAATAAAAATCACGTAACTGCTTTTTTTGGAAAAGGATGCACACCAATGGGCTGGTTTAAGGACCACGGCTACGACGTTACCGACTTTAATCATAAACATCCAAACGGAAATGCACACGGTGACTGGTGGGAGCCTCATACTAAAACTCCAATTCCTGATAAGGACCCAAAGCGTGTTTTTAGCCTCGCCAAAACCTCGGTTGATTTTCTGGAAAAACGGGCTGAGGACAAGAAGCCATTCTTCCTAACAATCTCGCACTACGCAGTTCACGTTCGCAATAGCTCCCTAGAAAAGACCCGTAAAAAATATTTGAGCATCCTCGCAAAGGAGAACGGAATCGATGGTGGCATCTCTGATAACAAGGCTGGGGAGAGCAATAACCTCCGTTCACTTTGGGAGCAGGCCAACTATGCTGCGATGATGGAAGACATGGATACTTCCATCGGCCTTGTGCTGGACAAGTTGAAGGCTGTAGGGCTTGAGGAAAACACTTACGTTATCTTCTCCTCCGACAATGGTGGGGGAAACCAAAATCCGCCTCTTCAGGGCGGTAAAGCCAAAATGTGGGAAGGTGGTTTGCGTGTCCCGATGATTGTTGCCGGACCAGGTATCGAGGCCAATTCGCAATGTGATCATCCGGTTGCGCAGTGGGATTATCTCACCACCATGCACGATCTAGTTGGTAGCGAAGTGCCATTGCCTAAGAATCTCGATGGTATCAGCCTTCGTCCAGTTTTTGAAAAAGGGAACGCCGGTAAACTTGCGAAGCGCGAATCTGGCTTCATCTTTCATTTTCCCGCTTTTTACACCACCCCAATCACTGCCTTCCGCTTAGGTGATTACAAGCTTATGCGCCAACTTAATACAGGCGAAATCAAACTCTTCAACGTCGCTGAAGATATGGGCGAATCAAAGGAACTCTCAAAAAAAATGCCAAAAAAGGTTAAAGAAATGGTGCTGAAATTGGACGCCTACCTCATGAGGGTCGGAGCATGGTCGATAAAAGAAGTTTACGACACACGACAAGAAGAACTGGATGGGTGGATAAGGCAGGATCTGAAGCGAATCACCGAAACTAGAAAGAAACTGACAGAACAAGATCTGAAAATTGAAACTAAGAGTAAGTTGAAAACTGGCATGCAAAAGGCGCTTCAAAATTCGAAAAGGCATCAAAAAGGACTTAAAGAGCTCGAAAGGCAACGAACTTCTTCGGATTGGTTCTAATACGATTCCCATCTTTCCTTTTCAAAATGATATCCAAGTTCGTCCCCTTCCTTTTGTCGTTTCTTTTTGTTCTGAAGGTAGCGGCTGACAATCCTCGCCCAGATCTTCCGAATATTGTCTTCATGATGGCTGACGATATGGGCATTGGAGATACCAGTGCCTATCTAGGAAGAAAGGCGTCTCCTCATGCGGGGTTTGTAAAAAAAACTCTACGTACCCCAAATTTAGAATCGTTTGCAGAAGAGGCCCTAGTATTCACCAATGCCTACGCACCAGCTTCGATGTGCTCGTCCACTCGTTATTCGTTACTAACTGGTCGGTTTGCCCATCGCTCCTATCTTAAGCAGCAAGGATGGCTGCCACATGGCCCAAATGCCCCTATGATTCAGCGTGAGTTGACGACGCTACCAGAAATGCTGATAAGAAAAGGTTATAGAACAGCTGCGATTGGTAAATATCACGTGGGGATGTCGTTCAGCGATTCTTTCGGCAAGGCTGCTGATGATTTCGATTACCATGATGTCGATTTCACAAAACGAATTCTCGATGGGCCGACCCATCATGGGTTTGAAGAGTTTTTTGGAGTGCCGGGAAATACCGAGGATCCGCTCGATACGGAACCCCGTGTCTTCATTCGTGATGATCATTGGACGTTCAACGATCGTGATGCCATGAAGTATATTGGTATGAAGAATCGCAAAAATCGGATCCTCGCTGCACCAGATTGGGATTTAGCTAAAATTGGACCAACCTTTCTTGGCGAAGCTCTCGCATTTTTGAAACGGCAGGAATCTCAATCAGAATCACCATTCTTTCTTTACTACGTCCCATGTGCGAACCACTTCCAGCGAAATCCGGGTGGAGATTACGCTGTGCCCGATGTGATTGCTGGAGTGAGAATTAAAGATAAGAGTCGTTACTCGGATAACTCTACTGGTGGTGACCGCGAAGACATGGTTCTTGAGAACGATGCAGCCTTTGGCGCACTTATAAAATCTCTCCGAGAGATGGATGATCCTCGCTGGCCCGGACACAAAATGATCGAAAATACTCTTGTCATTTTCACCAGCGATAATGGTCCAAATGTAGGAGATAATTTGGGTTGGAATCCAGAGAGTGGCGGATTGCGAGGCAAGAAAGCTAAGATTTGGGAAGGGGGTATTCGTGTTCCTTTCTTGGTATCTCTGCCGGGGCGGTTTGAGGGTGGAACTGAAATAGACTCAATTTTTTCGCTTACTGATCTCTTTGCCACCCTGGCAAGTTTAACGGGATACGAGTTGATGCCGAGCGAAGCGCAGGATAGTCAGGATTCATTGGTCTACTGGGAAGGTGCCATAAAGGCTCCGGATACAAGGCCTCGAGTATTTTTCTGCCATCTTGGACCTCCGTATTCGAATGACGTGCTTGCGATTCGCAAAGGTAATCTCAAAGTAATCGTAGAAGGTGGCCTTGTCATGCCATGGGGCAAAGGTGGCAAACTAGGGGCATCAGCCCCGGTTGAAGCCTACAACCTAGAAGCAGATGCCTATGAAAAGCAAAAGAACAAGAGCGGCGAAGATAAGGAGGAATGGGCAAAAGAAACTCTAGCCTTAGCAGAAGAATTGCTGAAAATCCACAACCGCGGCCATGCCCGAAAATTGAATCTGAAAGTAGGAAATGACCTAATTTATGATCCAGGATGGCATAATTTACGCAATGATTTGAATGGTGAAATCGGTTTTCAATTTTCGGTGGAAAAAGCTCAGAGTGTGACTCATCTGGGGATGTGGGTCGCTCCAGATTCGGCGCGACCGGCACGAAGGGCACGTGCTGTAGGTAGCGAGTTAGATCGTGACCTGCCAGCAAGAGCGGGAAGAAATACCCTATCGAAAAATCATTTTGTTAGACTTGTGACTTTAGAGGGAAAGGAATTGGCCCGTGTTGAAATTGTCCGAGGTGAGAAAAATAAAAATGGAGAATTTCACTATAAGGAACTTTCGTATTCCGTTAATCTGTTAGTGGGAACAAAGTATTTTCTTCTTCAGTCTACGCGACCCTTTGATGGTGATCCATTTCGTGATCCAGCTTCATTTGACGGATTGTCACCGCTCATTCACCCACAATTTTGTATTGAGAGAAGCGTCTTGATTCAATCTGGAGATCTTAAAAAGGCCCGCCTCATTCCCGCCTTCGCAGATTTACATGAAGCCTTCAGTCAGTTTCGCTTACCCGTGGGCCCAAGTTTAAAAGTCAAAAATCAAAAATAGCCCTATGAAACAAGTCCTCTCTTTTCTATGCTTCTCTATCATCTCTGTCTTTGCAGATGAGAAGAAGCCAAACATTATTTTTATTCTGGCAGATGATCTCGGCTGGGCAGAGTTAGGTTGCTACGGTAACGACTTCCACGAGACCCCAAACCTTGACCGGCTGGCAAACGAGGGAACACGTTTCATCAATGCTTATGCAGCGGCACCAGTCTGCTCACCCTATCGCGCAGCCCTATTAACGGGACAAGTACCTGCACGAGTTGGGATCACAGATTACCTACGGCCCGATGCTTCAGATGGTCTCTCACTTGATCATCTAACTTTACCAGAGATGCTGGCTGGCGGCGGCTATACTACTGGGATGATTGGTAAGTGGCATCTAACCGGATACCGACATCATGGAGCGAAGATCGAGAGTCGCCCTAAGGATCATGGCTTTTCATGGAATATTGGCAGTGAAGTTAAGAGTGTCGGTAACGGTGCTAATACATGGCCTTATGTGTTTCGCACACAGCCAATTCCGTGGATTGACCTGAAGACAAATCGGCTTGGAAAAGAGGAATACCTTACCGACCGACTGAATCTTGAAGCAGTAGATTTCATCGAACGGAGTGCGAAGAAAAAGGAGCCATTTTTTTTGTATCTTAGCCACTATGCGCCTCACACAATTTTAAACGGCCGAAAAGATCTTGTCGAAAAATACCGGAAGAAACACCCGCCAGGTAAATCAGGGAGGGAAGACTCCTACATCTCCGAAGACGCGGGTCTAGGAAAAGGCGATCCTGGTAATCACTGGGCGATCGACCACAATCCTCATTTAGCGGCAATGTTAGAGTCGATTGATGATGGCGTTGGAAAAATCGGGACTAAATTAGAGGAGCTAGGAATCGCCGAAAATACGATCCTTATCTTCACCAGCGATAATGGGGGTGAATCTAATGTCACTTCCAATGCTCCTCTTCGTGGTGGTAAGAGCGAACTCTACGAAGGAGGTATTCGTGTTCCCTTGATTGTTCGTTGGCCGCGTTGTGTT
Organism: Akkermansiaceae bacterium; assembly: GCA_905181965.1. Classification (GTDB taxonomy): domain Bacteria; phylum Verrucomicrobiota; class Verrucomicrobiia; order Verrucomicrobiales; family Akkermansiaceae; genus SW10. The sequence continues at coordinate 27,679 of CAJIZY010000001.1, read as the reverse complement.
CAGAAGAAGGCAACCTCCACGTTACCGACAATGAATACGGATTTCTACCCGACTTTACTCGAAGCAGCTGGAGTGAAAAAGAGCCCTAAACAAAAAATCGATGGAATCTCGATTCTCGCAAATTGGAAAGATGTTAAATCAGCACCAACACGTGAATTTCTCGCCTGGCATTACCCCTTGGATCGGCATCATTTCCTTGGTGGAGTATCAGCCGGTGCAATCCGAGCTGGAGACTGGAAGTTGATAGAGCATTTCGATACCGGTAAATCGCAACTGTATTCGCTCGCTAATGACCCATCAGAGAAGAAGAATATTGCTTCCGAAAATCCTAGTAAAGTTGCCGAATTAAAGGCCAAATTGAGTTCGTGGCGAAATGAAGTGGGAGCAAAGATGGCGGACACGGCAACCAAGAATTAAGAAAGTCCGATTTCTTCAAAACAAACCCTAATTCCTCATATGAAATCTATTCCTGCACTGGGCTTTATCAACTATAACGAAGGGTCAGACAAAGCGCTCTTGCTCTTGTAGAAAAGTAACATGCAATTTCAGAAAGTCTCAAATCGCCTGAGTGTATTGATTTCGACGGGTCTTGCGCTACTTAGCTCAGCCTTATTAGGTCAGGGAGCTGATATTTTTTATACCGGCGCAGGCAACAATAATCGGTGGGATTACTCGGCCAACTGGAATAGTGGAACGATTCCCAATGATTCAAGGACTGGAGCCGCCTTCAACCGAGAGGGAACCCAAGTCGTCCTCGATTCTTCCACTTCAGCACTCTGCAAGGGGTTCATGCTTGGTATGTATGGCAAAACTAATTCTGCTACCCTCAAAGGAGGTCTACTTGAATGTACTTGGTTAGATGTCGGGCGTTGTGATCAAAATGGCGGTAATGGAACACTCACTATTTCAGGCGGGGAAATCAGGATTGCTAATTATCTGAACATTCCTACCCAATTTGCGACCCAAGTTGACTCTAACAAAATCGGCTACGGCCGCGTAGACTTATTGAACGGTATTCTCAGCGCCACGACTTTGCATATCGGAAATGGCCAGACTGGATCTAATGGGGGCTTGGGAATCCTGCATATAACGGATGGTACTCTCATTCTTAACGGTGATCGAACAACCCAAATTCAAAACTATGTCGCCGATGGAAAAATCACCACCACGGAGCCCAACACCATTCAAGTTTGATTTTAATACCTCCAATCTAGGTAAGACAACCATCACTGCTGGAGTTATCGACAATAGCTACAGGGGGGTTGCAGATCAACCGTATCCTCCAAATGGACTAGAATCTTGTGATGCTGTCGCCGCTATTTCCTGGAAATCCGGAGAAGGAGCAGAGAGGCAGCAAATCTATTTTGGCACCAGTTCCAATCCACCACTCGTGGCTAACTGTCAGTGGAAATAGAACTGAGTACGAGCTGCCAGCACTGAATCCTGAGACGACTTATTATTGGAGGGTCGATACCACGCAAGGAGAATTCACAAATCGCGGACCAATTTGGTCATTTTTTCAAAAGGCCCGCAAACGCATGCCCAGATATCGCTCCGCCATGGAATGACTATTGCGTTTTTCTACAGCAAGAAATCCAAGGAAAAAAGCATGGGTTTCTTGCCGGGAACAAAACTAATTATATCGGTGGATTTATGCCGTCTTGGCGACGGCAAGAAGATGAAACGATAGGCTTTACACACCCTTTTCACAACGACCTGAGAAGCCGAGGCTTCGGTATGGTTAATGATGAGAAGACTGGGTATGGACACGACTTAACGGGTTGGGAATTCTACAAGTCCACCAAGGTTGCGTACGGCACTGTCATTATCAATGGGCGACGCTACGAGAGTCCGGTTCCCATAGCGATGTATTGGAGGCCAGATCGTATGATCTGTGAATACCTCGTTGGCGGAGTCACTATCCGTGAAGAAAAATTTATCGCACTCAATGACACCGCCTGTTCCATTATAACAGTCGGAGTCTACCTATCACTCTTGAGTTCGCTGGTCAGAGTTTTTATGACCGTAGAGCAACGGTGAGCACTACGGCTACTTGCACCTTCGATAGCACGAACAATGTTGTTCACCTCGTCGAGGGCGGTGTAAATCTCGTCAAGCCACACCAACAAGAAGTCAAGCAGGGCATCATGATGTATGATGGTATGAGCACGATCTTATCAGCGTCGAAACCTCTGGAAAACTACACGAACACTACCGAAGCTACAGGTCAGCAAAAATACAGATTTACATTACCTTGCGACTCCAACGGGCTATCGCTCGTATGGGCTATGAACGATGATAGAGCTATCGCGATTGCTCAGGCGCAGAGCGTGTTGGCCGACTCTAACGCAGCACTAGAGGAAAAAACAGATCACATGAATGATCTGCTCAATAATCAGATTCCATACTTCCGTTGCTCAGACGACGAGATCGGTCGAAGTCTACTACTTTCTTTGGGCAATCCACTTAATGTATTACATCGATGTCGATGAAGGGTTCGAGCGATATTCGCATACCCAAACTGCGGTAAACAACTTTCTCGGGATGCATCGTTACGATGCAAACATTCAAATTCCAGTGAGCTCGTGGATCGCAGATAAGGAATCCTATGCCAATGGTAATGTTTTACTTTGGAAAGAGATGCTCCCGTTTGCCGATTTAACAAGTGGCCGGATCCCCGCCGATAATATTGGAAAAACTTGGTATTCAGGTTTGTCAGGTGGCGTCACTGGCCACGTAATTGGCGCCTGGAAGATTTACGAGCACTCGCGCGATAAAGCGTTCCTCGGGAGCGCCTACGATTTCTACAGAGCACTAATGTGGAAGAGTATCCCTGGTTTTTGGGGGCATCAATATGAAGCAGCAGATATCCTCAGTAAAATGGCGCTAGAACTCGGATATCACCAACAAGAGGCCGATCATTGGCAAACTATTGTCGACGTCACTAATTATCAAAATTGGTTCGACTCCTTGTGGGAAAAGAACGGCGTCAAAGACTACTTCGGAGCAGGTGATCCTAACAAACTTAGCTGGACTACTTTTGCCTACTTGAACCTCAAAGATTTTCCTCAGGATCTTGCCCGAGACATGGTGGAAACATGGGCCTTGAATGATGTGACCGGATTTAATCGCCAAGGACAAATAGGCACCAATGATTTGGTTTCGTGGCAAGAGCTTATTGATAATGGGGGCAACACGAACTTTATGATCACACCGGACACCAATTTTTTCGCTCTTAAAGGGATCTATCGTTCTGGGGTCTATGACCACGCGAATAAGCTCACTCTGGCACACCTCAAAAACTACCATATGAAATGGGGAGTTCCTTGCGCGCCGGAGGCGGTCAGGGCTGATTACGAATTTCATGGCGATCAATATTCCAATTTTAACGCCGGGAAGATCCTTCTCATTCTCGAAGATATTTGTGGGCTTTCATACTCATTAGTGGAGAACTCTTTCACATTAGCTGATCATATGCCTCAAGAATGGACCTTCATGGAAACATACGTTCCAATTAAAGAAGGAGATCAAGATTATTGGACACGTTTCAAAATCAAACGAGCCAAAGTGGGCGGGATTATTTACAAAGAGCTTGAAGTGGAAAATAATCGGCTGCTCAATTTAAATATTGAACCATGGCTTGAAGATATTTCGGTCCTTGAGGCTCCTCCAAACTATAAAACGACGACTAGCTCTAGCCACATCACCTACCAATTTCAAAACCAAGTTGATCTCTCCTTGACCTTTAAGTTAGCCGACCCCGACCAGGTCGATATCTTAAATCGTAGCTTTACCGTCTATCCACTTCTAGACGAAAACCAAGATAAGGTATGCATTCAATTTGGAATTGGTAATCTTTCCACTTCTTTTTCAACAGTCCTCCTTGAACGATCAAGTAACCTAGAAGCGAAGAATTTTAATGAGGTTTATCGCTATGAAATAGACAGCGAGGCTGAAACTCTAGGAGCAAATATTCGATCGAACGTATTGCCTAATTACTTTACGGTGTTTGATAAAAAGGCCCCCGAAGGAAGGGCTTTTTATCGAGTTCGCATACTAGAGTGAGAGTGTTGGTTTATTTCTACAAAAACTGGCTCAAAATCTTGAGAGGTAGGGCTTGTCTACAAGTGGCTTGATGTTTAAATCGGAACTCGGAAATGATTAGTGATGTGGATCAATTTTGCGCCCAATATGACTGCGCTCCGAGTTTGAGAATTGAAGCGCCTGGGCGTGTCAATTTGATTGGAGAACACATTGACTATCTTGGCGGCTGCGTCATGCCAGTTGCCATCGAACCTAAGGTTACGCTCTTGGTCGCTCCAGAGTCTGATGGGGGTAAAATTGAGCTTTGGTCCACGGAGCAAAATGACACCAAATACAAAATTTCACCGAGAGATTTTGCTCCTCGGACTATTCCTAAGGAGCGTTGGTTAAATTATCCAATCGGTGTCATGAGTGCATACGCTGAGCAAGGGGTAATGACTCAGGGATGTCGTGTTGGCATTTTTTCTACACTGCCTGCTGGTGCCGGATTGAGTAGTAGTGCAGCGCTAGAAACAGCATTCGCATTACTGATTGAAGAGCTTAGCGGTCAATCCTGTTCTATCTTAGAACGGGCATTGCGTTGTCAAAGAGCCGAACATAAATGGGTTGGAGTTCCATGTGGAATTATGGATCAACTTTCGGTCGGCGCAGGGGTTAAAAATCACGCCTTGCGGATTGATTGCGAAGATCAAAGTATTAAGCCGGTCCCACTACCAAAAGGGCTCAACCTTGTGGTGGCAGATAGCGGTGTAAAGCATGCCCTGGCCGATGGAGAGTATCACGAAAGGCGTCGAGATTGCGAAGCAGCCTTGGAAATATTACATGAAAAATCTTGGCGAAACATTTCACTTGAATCTGTCCTTAAAAATCAGGAAGCGCTGGGGGATCGGCTTTTTAAGAGAGCCCGACATGTAGTGACTGAAATGCAACGGGTAAATGATTTCTCAGATGCCTTAATAAATAATCAAATTTCAAAGATGGCTCGATTGATGCGGGCTAGCCATAATTCACTTCGTGATGATTTCGAAGTTTCCTGTTACGAGCTTGATGTTCTTGTGGATGCCGGGTTCACCTTTGGGGCAAGAAAGGGACATGCTGGTTCTCGTATGACTGGGGCTGGTTTTGGTGGTTCTACAATTCATCTTGTTCACGAATCAATTGCTTCCAATTTTATTGAACACCTTGGCGCACGATACCACGAGGCGTTTGAACGTGAATTAAACTGTTTCCTTACTCAATCTTCACATGGTGCTCATATTCGATCATTAAGCACCTTGAAGCCTGCTCTATAAATTTATACTGGCTTGTTTTGTCTTTCTTAGGACTACTGATGAGCTCTTTTCCTTATTTTGTGTGTGAGATGCCGACGCTAGAAAGCTCTGCTTACGATATAGTGCCAGTGAAGCAGGAGTTAAGTATCAGTATCGTATTGCACTTTGTCTTGAAACAGAAAATGGGCCAGATGCTCCCAGCAGCCCCAAGTGCACTACTTCGTCCAGGCGAAACATACCGACACATAATGGTCCATCGTTTCTCTGCGAAATAGCGTTTCACGAGTGAGCTGGGGGAACTGCCTGCATCCGAAGCTGTCTCGGTGTGATCCCCCGTGCTTTTTTTAGAATATAACCAAGGTATTCATGATGTCTAAATCCGCAGCGTTCAGCAATGTCAGCGAATGTTAGGTTTGTGGACTGAATCAGCCTCTCCGCTCTCCGCAATCGCATCTCGGCAAGAAAAGCGTGGAGACTCACACCAACTTCGTCTCGAAAGCGAACCTGTAACCGGGTTCTGGATAATCCAACCGCCTTTGCAACATCCTCATTGGTGATAGGCTCAGAAAGATGCTCCCGAATAAACTGGATCGCATTTCTTACCTCGGGATCCGATATACTACGGCTGTCAGAAGATTCCCGCACAACAATTTGATTGGGCGGTATCAGAATTCTTTCCGATGGAGTTGGTTCACCATTGATGATTTTGTTAAGGAGGTTGGCAGCTTCGAATCCCACGCGCCGGTGTCCTCCTCGAACACTCGAAAGATTTGGGGTCGAAATTTCACAAAGCGCGAGATCATTGTCGACTCCCACCACCGCTAGCTGTTCGGGGACTATGATCTCTGCAGCTCGGCAAGCTTCAAGAAGAGTCAGGCCACATTGGTCACTACATACCATGACCGCGCAAGGTTTTGGGAGCTCAACAAGCCATTGCTTGAGTTTTGAAAAGTGCGCGGCATTACCCTCCGAAATACCACGCAGTGAATTAATCCAAGCAAAAGATTCTCCGCTTTCACTAACCTTACGAAAGGCCTCGCCCCTCCGCTGTGACCAGCTTTCTCCCTCGATACCATAGAAGGCGAAATGGCGAAAATCTCGGTCAATAAAGTGTTGCCCAATTTGCTGGGAAATTTGCTCATCATCCACTCGGATCAAAGGTAAATTATGGGGAGGAACTCCGAGAACATCAACAACTGGAATGTTCAAATCTTTGAGGGATTGCAACATATTATCACTCTGTATTCGAGCGATCACGCCATCCCCCTCCCATGTTTCAAGCCAATCAGGGACTTGATCGACAAGGCCCCGAGCTGCATGAAAAATCTCCCAGTTATCGTGATTGCGAGCAAATTCAGCGATTCCTCGAAGGATTTCCCTTCCTGAACCAAGAGAGGTTTCCACAAGGAGTGCTATGCGCTTTCTTTTCAATTTCACTGGTTGTAATCCCCTGTTCTATGGAGAACAGAAGGTGAGCTTTGTATTAACTAGAATCTTTCCGTGGGAAAATTTACCGTCTTTTGAGAAAAGAGGAAATCCCCTTTGCTGGGTTGAAGTAAACCAGGGTTCGCAAAATCTTTTTCATTAGGGAAGTTGAACCTTCAGAGCCTGGGTCAATTCTTTGCTCTCAGCAGCCCGCTCACCATCGACCCAAACAATAAGCTTACTCTGATTTCCAGGCTTAAGTTTGTCCCAGTCTTTCTTCCAGATTATTTCAATATTATGATCGTGGTAGCGCAAGTCTCCAAGATAGAAGTAATCCCAAGCCTTTTCTGGAAGAAGTGGATGAATTGTAAATTGCCTTTCATGATCCGATTGAAACCCGAGAAGGTCTTCAATAAGCATATCGGGAAAAGTAGAGTGAAAATAATCCTGCACATCGCCGAAACCTTTTCCCATTGCGGGAAGACTTTGAACGACGTCGCCACCACCAGGCATCCGATATCCTCCAGTTCTAGGGAGATACCATTCTCCGATCGTGCGTCTACGCCCATGAAGTTCCACATATTGGCCCATGTGATAGTAGAGTAATTCTCGATCAGCTTTAGTAATTTCGCCGCGGCGCCCTTTGTAATTCCGCAGATAGTTGGCGTAAGCTTTGTAAACAATCGAGTTCTGGAAGGGCCAGCCACGACCATTCCAGCCGTAAGACATCTCGTTGAAAAAGTCGTGACGATATTCAGCCGTCGACATCCCAAAAGGTTGCTTGAAACCCATCTCGTCATCTAACTGCTTCCAAGCAATATCAAATTTAGATTCTTCCTCGGGGAGCATATTGAAATACCAGGGTGTATAACCCACCGTTTCCCGTATCAGTCCCAATGGATCACCAACATCTCCCGTGTAGAGATTGTCGCCAGAAAGCCTCGAGTAGAAAAAGGGATCACTAATGCTGCCTCGTTTTTCGTAATAGGAATGATTTTCCTTTTTCGCAGGCTTGTGCCAGAGAGCGGTAATAACCTGCTTCTGTATTTTCTCTGCTCTCTGGGTGTATTCTCTAGCTTTGGAGTTATTGCCTTGGAGCGAATATAAATTTCCGAGGGACTGATAGTTTCCAAACATATAGCAATTAAGGGAGGGTCGAACGGTGAAGCAGTTGGGATAGCTATTAGGAGTCTTTTTCTTACGCTCTCCGTCCTTGTCGATATACCAATCGTGATTTCCGCCAAAGGGCTGAGGAACAGTATCGTAGTTTTCAAGGCTAAATGGCTGGGGGTAAACTAGGGGCTCGCTTCTCATCCCCTCGGCAAAGGCCAGTTGCCATCCTTTTCCATCAGTAAAATAGCGACGCCAACGTTCTTGATTTTTGTATGGGTCTTCCTGATTGATCTCGGCAGTGTAGGCTGAGAACGCACCTTCAGAAGCAATTAGACCCAAAGTAGTAGAGATGGTAAACTCGTTGGCATCATACATATCGAGGCACTTATAGAGTCCATCCGTGATTTTTCCTGGAGCCTTTACCTTAAAAATTGTGTCCCACACCTGTTGATGTTTTTCCATGGCTGGTAGGAGTCGGTCTCGCCATTGGGCATCTGGGTGAACCTTCAGCATGGCTTCCGAGGCATCCACCATCCAGCTTGTGTAGTGATGGCTTTGAGGTCTCGGCAGAGTGCCTAACCAGCAATTGTTCTGGTGTTGCATTTTGTGGGAGGGTGGCCCTGCAAGCCAGTATTCAGCGTAGGATTTTAGATACTTCGGATCACGCATCCACCGGAGATCATAGAACTGATGGCCTGCTGGAGCCGGAATTGCACCACTATTGGCTGCCCAGCCTGGAAAGCCGGGAAACTCAGTAAAGACGTAGAAATTTTTTCCATCTTCTTCCCACTCTTTGAGATGTTTGGAGATCATCCACCAACGGTAATTAAAGACCTCAGTGAAGTCCTCGTTAGGACAAAGAAATTTTGGGATATTTTTCTCCAGAAATGCTCCATTGTTCTCTTTATTGAGCCAGCCATCAAATTCAGGCCGATTTCCATTTAGATGGGAGTATCCATTAAATTCATCAACATCGAGAGCGAGAGTCTTGCTGGCCTTCACCCGAATTCGTTTTAGTTCTTGGTCAGGGTCAGTGAATATTTCCTCTGATTGGGATGGAGAGGACTGATTGATACGGCAGCCAAGTATTCCAGCTGAGAGTCCATCGCGGAGTTGAACCTCAATTTTGAATTTTGTCGTGGTTACCGCCTTGGCAAGCTGCGCAAAATTGTATTGATCTCGTTCAATCCCTAAATCTGTTTGCTTGATTTCAGCTGCCTGCCAATGGCCACCTTGCCAAAGAAAGATTTTCCAAGCGCGAGGAAGAATCTCTTTGATTTCATTGCGGAAGGAAGCAGCCGCTTGAGCTTCGTCGAACCAGAAGATCGAGATGTTTTCAATTCGTGTTATTTTGGGAAATTCGTATTGAACCCATTCAAGACTCCCCTTTTTAGGGTGAAAACTGAGTCTAGAAATACGATAATCTGAAGAGGAGGATGGTTCATCCGAGTCGAGAAGCGATTCAACCGTCGCTTCATTGACGGAAGAAGTAATTTTTACTTCTTTGTGCCTATCTGTTGCAAAAACATTACAGGACAAGCTACCTGAGAGAACGATAGACAGAAAGTAAGGGAGTCTTTTTAGAGTGGATTCAAGCATGATTTCATAATGAGGGGCTGCGATTTGGCTACATATCAAGTTACTGGAACTGCAATTACCTAAACATACTTGAAATGGATCTTCTTTCTAATCTGTAGGATTTAGGTATTCTAGGATTCTAGATTTGAAGGGATATTTTAAACACAATTTTGAGCAAGTTTGCCTTTTCTACTCGTATTTAGACCGCCCAGAGAAACAACTAATCAATCGGCGTGCGAGCACGACCGCTTGAGATTACGGGCCAAGTTTTGTAGAAATCAAACCAGATTTAATTACTGTTTCTTGGGCTACAATTATAAGAAATGACTCTTTTTGAGCGGAAAACCATCGTGAAATCGCACCCTAAATTCGCCCCTTAGCCCTTGATTCTTGAGGACCTAGCAGCCAGTTTCAAGAATGTCCTACGATCTTGTCGTTATCGGTGGTGGCCCTGGCGGATACGTCGCAGCCATCCGGGCCGGTCAGCTTGGAAAAAAGGTGGCCTGTGTCGAAATGGAGCGCGCTGGCGGAACTTGCCTTAATTGGGGGTGCATTCCAACAAAAGCTATGCTCCGAAATGCGCACCTTTACCATCAATTAAAGCATGATGCCGAGACATTCGGCCTAAGTTTCGATAACCTCAGCTACGACTGGTCCAAGGTGGTCGGCCGGTCGCGTCAGGTTTCCGGAAAACTAGCCGGCGGAATTGAATATCTCTTCAAGAAAAACAATGTCGACTACGTCAATGGCTTTGGCTCTGTCCAAGGGCCAGGAAAAGTAGAGGTCAAAAAAGAAAATGGCACGACCGAGATTCTCGACGCCCAAAATGTCATCATCGCCACCGGAGCGAAATCCCGGCCTCTTCCCGGCCTCGACATCAACGGAACCACCGTCATTTCCTCAAAAGAGGCTATGATTCTGGCAACGCAGCCCAAGTCGATGGTCATCATCGGAGCAGGCGCTATCGGAGTCGAGTTCGCATACATCTATAATGCCTTCGATACCGAGGTCACTCTTATCGAAATGATGCCCAACCTCCTCCCTGTCGAAGACGATGAGATCAGCGAGACCATCACTAAGATTTACAAGAAGGCTGGTATAAAGTGCCTTACTAACACCAAAGTCACCGCAACCAAGGACAACGGAAGCTCGGTCACCATCACCGTCGAGAACAGCAGCGGTAGCAAAGAAATCACCGCTGATTGCTGCTTGGTCGCCATCGGGGTAGCACCCGTTCTTCCGGGAGGCCAACAACCAAAACTCACTGACCGGGGTTGGGTTGAAATTAGTGATCGTTATGAAACTTCCCTTCCCAATGTTTACGCAATTGGTGACATCGCAGGCCCTCCTTGGCTCGCCCACACCGCCAGCTTCGAAGCGATGCAGTGTGTCGAAGGAATCTTTGTGGAAGGCACCGCAGTCAAGCGCGTTGGAGACTTCCCCGGCTGCACTTACTGTTATCCCGAAGTTGCTTCCGTTGGGAAAACCGAGCGTGCTCTCAAGGAAGAAGGCATTGAATATAAAGTCGGTAAATTCCCTTATCAGGCTCTTGGAAAAGCCCAAGCAAGCGGTGAAACAGAAGGCTTTGTGAAGATCCTTTTCGGTAAAAAATATGGAGAAGTTCTTGGCGCCCATATTATTGGTGAAAATGCCACTGACCTGATCTCAGAGATGGGACTCGCCCTGTCACTTGAAGCTACGATTGATGATATCCACGCCACCATTCACGCTCACCCAACACTTGCCGAAGCTATCCACGAGGCCACTCTAGACGCTGACGGCCACGCAATACACTTCTAGGTTCCTACAGCTCCGTGGCAAAACTCCCTCCTCGTCCCAATTCACCCCCATCTCGGAGGGCTGAAAGTTCGGCGGGATGGTTTTATGAAATAGAGAGTGAGTCGTTTGGTCCGGTAGACTTTCGCGAATTGCGCAGCCTTGCCATCGACCGCCAACTTCTCGGCCATCACCTTGTATGGAAAAGTGGGACCGACGAAAAACAAGAAGCGGGTAGTATCCTAGGATTAATCCCAACCAAAAAAAAAGCGCCGGAGCCCATTCCCCCTTCCGAAATTAGCGACAAGAACCCCTATGCTGTGCCAAAGACTAGGACGATTTGGGAGGGACCTCCTGGAGGCATGTATCTCCCCCATCTTCACCCTGCAAATCTCCTCCTTTTTTTCTTAACTCTGGTAGTTCCCATCGGCTTAATTTTTCTCTGCCAAAAAATTGTCAGCGCTAACACGAGAGATTTCTTAATATCTCTGGCTGGTATTAGCCTAGCGGCCTGGGTCATCTTAGCGATTATCTACCTGCACCGTGCTTGGGAAATGATGCAGATGTTTGGCGCCCACCTGACTGGAAGCAAGGCAATCCGCTTTCTCTTTTTACCCATCTTCAATTCCCTCTGGTGCTTCGTTGTAGTCTTCGGCTGGGCTAAGTTATGGAATCAGAATGTCCGCAATCACCCAGGCCTTCAACCCGCTAACGCGGTTTGGAGCCCATTGTTCTTCTTATTTCCCATCATGCTTTTAATCAGCCAAGGATTCTTGTTGATGCACTTTTTAACACAGGAATGGCCAGTTGATCTTCGAAATCAAAAAGATCTACTTTCACTCACCGTATGGGGAGCAACACTAGGTCTAACCTTGATTTGTTGGTGCCAGATCGGGCTTTCGATTAACTTTCTGGCAAGGAAGAAGATGTAGAAGAATCAATTTTTTTCATCGCTCTCTTTTTCTTCCACGCTTTGAGCCTCCGTTTACGTAATTGCCCTTGCTCGTTGGCCTGCCAATAACGGCCCGTTTTAGGGTTAAAACAAGTGAGCCAACCCCCTCGACAAGCCGCTGTATCAATACACACCGTGTGTCCTTTATCATTAGGCTTACCCTTGCGCTGAATGGTATGTCCACACACCACAAGCTTGCCTGAGGAATGCTCCTTAGCGTCAGAGAAACGACGCCACGCCAAGTTCACAGGATCTTGTTTCACCAAAGGTTTTTTGGGAGCAGCTCCTCCATGGACGTAAATCACCTTTCCAGTCTCATAATAAGGCAGAGTATTTCGAATAAACTCCCAATGACTCTCTGGGATGTTTGCAAAACGCGCGTCGTAGGACGCAAGTGTATCTAATCCACCCACCTGACACCAATATTTCAAATGATCACTCGAAAAACCGGACTCATCCATGATGATTTCATGATTTCCCTTCAGGAGAATCAACTTCGCATCCCAAGGCCAATCTATCAAATAGTCGATCACCCCCTTGCTGTCTGGGCCCCGGTCAACATAGTCACCCAGCATAACGACCTTATCCGATGCTACTGGTTGGACAAATTCCAGCAGTGCCTTCAAGGAATTGAGACATCCATGAATGTCCCCTATTGCTAGCTTACGACCCAAAACGACTTGGCGTCTAAATTAATGCTTTCGATGAATCAAACTCTAAAACGGCTCGATCTCTTCCCACTCCTTCTGGTTTCCCCACAATCTTTTCCAGAGAGCGCGCATAGAATCGCCCATCTTTGCATGACGCGGAGCTCGGCTTACGAGGAACTTGCCCTGGTCGTTATACGATAAATTCCAGCGAAACATTGCTAGAAGCTTCCCAGCCTCGTGATCGCGAACCTCACCAAATCGTATGTCTATGAATTCTACCTCATGATCCAAAGTTTCGCGTGCTACCCAATGTCCTCGCGAAAACCACTTCAAACCCTTGAACATTTCTTCTTCTTTAAAAGATTCACAGAGTTCGTGCTGCTTCGCAAAAAAGTGATGCCCTGAGATTTCTTTGTCAAAGGGCGACCAGTAAGTCACAAAATACCCATCATCGGTCTCAGTCAATCCACGCCAAAGTAAGGTATTAAAAGGAGTTGGGCTTACTAAAACTAACTCACCATTTGGAATAGCTTCCACCATCCGACTTTTAATCTGATCCATCGCCCAAATCTTCATGATCAGACTAAAAACGACGTAGAGAAAACTTAAAGAGATCGCCACCATCGCTCCTCTTCTCGAAATACCCTCAAATTCTAGTTGCTCACCTTGAGCAGTTTTCTTGCTGTGTCTAATCACGACTTTCCCAAATCGTTGAGCTGATTTACCGCACCGATAAATTACCCAAAACAAAAGCGGCAACGTAAAAAACAAATCAATGATGAAGAGATTACTCCAAGCAACCCGCTGATCCGAAAAAGGCTCAAAGACCTGTGTCCCATAACTTGTAAAGACATCGATCAAAACGTGTGTGCTCCAGGCCAAAAAAACAAACCAACCCGCTCGTGAAGCACTCAATTCCTTCTTACGGTGCAGCCATGCCAATGGCTTCGCAAAAACAAAGGCCGCTACAACCATGACAAGAATGGAATGCGAAATTCCCCGATGCCACCGCAATTCCTCAACTTGGTCTAACCAAGGATAAAACAAGATATCAAGGTCTGGGAGAGTTCCAAAAACGAGACCCCAAATCATTCCCTTCCCTCCGATCTTACGACCGAGCACCAACTCCCCAACTACTCCTCCAAGCACTGCCTGTGTCACTGAATCCACGGCAGAAAACTACGCTTAATTATCCTTTCATCAAGAGCATCCTCACTCCTACCACTATCAGTAAAATAGCGAACCCCTTCTGCAATTGCAGGTTCGATAGGCTCCGCATTAAATCAGCTCCATACCACGAAGCTACTGCCGCACCCACTGCCGCGACCGCAACAACCTTCCACTGGATCAAATCCGAATTCACCGCATTATTGACGGTTCCAGAAAACCCCGAAACGACCACGACAGCCAGCGAAGTTGCGACCGCCGTTTTCTGCCCCATGCCTAGCGCCATCACAAAGGCCGGGACCATAATGATTCCTCCACCCACGCCACAAAGCGCTCCAACCAATCCAGCAACGATTCCGACTAACAGCCCCGTAATTAGTAACTTAACCATACCTTTGATAGAACGCCTCAGAGCCTCATCGTGAAAGCCAAAAACGTGAGATTATCGATTCAACGAAATCTGCTAAGGCGACGAATTTTCAGCCTTAGCCGAGAAGCTCAGTGCGCGTGAAGATGCTTACCACTGGGACGCCCTCAGACTCAATAGCGGCTCGCCCGCCCTCTTCTCGGTCTACTAAAACAAGACAAAAAGCGACCTCGCCACCCGCTGCGCGAATCGCCTCGATGGCCTTTAGAGTCGACCCCCCAGTCGTAATAACATCATCGACCACCACAACTTTGTCACCTCCATTGAAATTTCCCTCAATCTGCTTACCGCGACCATGACCTTTAGGCTCTTTGCGAATATTGAAAATCTGTAAGGCTTTTTCATCTCCCGCACTTGCTATACCTACCACCAGCGAGATCGGATCTGCTCCCATCGTCATTCCCCCGATGGCATTCACAACAAGGCTTTCACCTTCAATTCTTTCCTTCACCAAACCCCAACCAACCTCACCAATCCAGCTTGCGCCCCGATTGTCTAAAGCTGTCAGTCGACAATCTACGTAAAGATCACTTTTCTTACCGGACGCCAACGTAAAGTCTCCCGTTCGTACTGACTTCTCCAAAAGCATCTCCTTTAAATTATTCTTCGCACTCATCTTGGGCAGACCTTGGAGGACGAAGCCGGAAAACTCAATTCCTACCCATAAAAAACTGCTCAACTAGAATCCCAACGAGAATATCATTTCGAGATAGGTCTAATCGGCCTCAAGCAGGACCAAAATGAATCCCTAGAGAATGACTAAATTGCTTCAGCTTCTTTTTCTCCCGAGGATCTATGAGCACCAAAGAAATTCCTTTTTTTCCAGCCCGAGCAGTCCTTCCGCTGCGGTGAGTGTAATAGTCAATCTGTTCAGGAAGCTGGTGATGGACAACAAAAGCGAGGTCTTCAACATCGATACCTCGAGCAGCAACATCCGTCGCGACTAGAAATTGGCTACGCTCTTTTTTGAAAGCGCGCATGACTTTATCACGCTCGAGCTGGGTTAGATCCCCTTGTAAAACACCGACAGAGTGACCACGGTTAGAGAGTTTTTTGCCAAGAATATCAGCTCCATCCCTTGTGCGCGTAAAGATCAGGCCGCGTTGAGAACCTTGCCGGTGAAGGAATTCATCGATAAAGTCAGTCTTATCCTCCTTCACACAAACAGCGTAACGATGCTCGATGTTTCGGTTAACGACATTCTTAGTATCAACCTTAACCGTCTTAGGGTCTGGTGACATACAGAACTTGATGAGATCATCTAGAACTCGAGGGAAAGTGGCAGAGAAAAGCCAGGTCGCTTTACGATTCACGCTGATCTCGATCGCAGAACGAATTTGGTCTTTGAAGCCCATGGAAAGCATTTCATCAGCTTCATCGAGGATGAGGTATTGCACATCATCAAGGGCAACTGCTTTACGCTTGAGAAGATCATAAAGTCGACCGGGAGTTGCAACAAGGATGTGGGTGGGCCGTTGGAGCCGAGCAACCTGAATGTCAATTTTATCTCCGCCTGCTACAACTTCTAAAAAAATTCGCTGGTCGGCATATTTAGTGAACTTGAAGAGAGCCTTATGGATTTGTTTTGCAAGCTCACGAGTAGGGGCAAGAATAAGGCTCTGGATTTTTTTATTTTCAGGAATAATTTTAGTGAGCAAGGGCAGACCAAAAGCAGCAGTTTTACCAGTTCCAGTTTGAGCCTGCGCAACAAAATCATGCCCACGCTCGAGAAGGTAAGGGATAGATTGCGACTGTACTGGAGTAGGTTTTTGAATACCTAGTTCATCGAGACCTTTTACGAGGTCAGAAGGTATCCCAAGAGATTTGAAGTCGCTCACAAATCAATGATGTAGACGCTAGCGTGAGTAAAGCCAAGCATGAGCCAACAAGAACTTGAAAAAGAAGGAGGAGGGCTGGAACTATTTTACACTGCTACCAATAATTGGGTATCCTGTGAGATTTTGTTTTCACTCACTCACCGTTAAGTCCAAGCAAATCGCTTCGCCTTTGTTAGTTCGAGCGAGAAGTTTCCCCTCGCCGATCGCGAGTGGAGCCCAACAGAGCTTTTTCAGAATCTGGTGCCGCCCAATCTCTGTAAATCCATCAATCCCAGATTTTCCAAAGACCACTAAGCCTGTCTCTGTCAGAACTACCGTAGTTTCACCAATTTTGGCTGTCGAACCTCGAGTTCCGGGAAGGGCATGTTTCCAGAGAATTTTGCCACTTTTAAAATCCATGCGGTATAACTCGGTATTATAACGTTTGTCCCCAAAACAACCAATAAGGTCATCACCCTCAAGAAAGCAGTTTTGAAAAATCATTGGTAAGTCTCGATCACGATGAACAATCTCAGGTTTCGACTTAGAGATATCAATGACCGCGTAGCCCATATTGTATCCAGAAGAAATATAAAGGAGGTCGCCTAGAACTTGAGGGTTCGAGGCATTCACATCATAGGGAGTCCGCCAACCATACTGAAAGAGGACTTCACCCTGACTTGAAAGATCGTAGCCCACGACAGAGCGACCATGAAAAACGACTGCTGCATCTTGGCCTTTATGTTTGTAGAGAACAGGTGCGGCGTAGCCGGGTCGGGCAACATTTGACGAACTCCAGACAAGTTTACCTGTTTTTTTATTCAAGGCCACCAGAGCGCCCTTTTTCGAGCAAGGAAGACAAAGAAGAAGATCTCCGTAAACGACCGGAGACGAAGAAAACCCCCACGTTGGCATATTACCCGAAAGGTCATCTTTGAATTCCGTGACCCATTTTTCATCCCCACTCTGCGCATCATAACATGATAGCCGCCCCGATTTAGAGAGATTATAAACGAGGCCTTCCTCAACAATTGGAGTCGCTCCAGGGCCACCATCATAGAATTTAGGTGCAAGCTTCTCGGGATAGGTCTTTTTCCAGAGAATTTCTCCAGTCTTAGCGTCTAAACACCATAGTGTGTCAGTCTCGTCGCGATTCCCAACCGTATAGGCTCGTCCAGCAGCAATTGTGAAACTGGAACAGCCTTTGCCTACGTTTGCTTTCCAGAGAACCTTTGGACCTTCTTTCTGGATGCTCAATGGGATCTTACCAGTTGCTGTTCCATTGCCATTTGGGCCTAAATACGACGACCAGGTAGACCCCCAAGCCATGACCGTCAGACTAAAAAATAAGCTGATAAATTTCATTGAGGAATTATAGTGGTATACCAGTGATTTGCCAAACCAAGGTGTTGAATATTCCGGTGTTTTTCACAACTCTCAGGAAAGTGAATAAACAATTTTTAATATCGTCTTCTTCTTCTTAGTGGGAATAACCCGTGTAAATCGCTGTTCCACCCCTATACTGTAAATGTTCCACGATTGGAATAACTCGTGAAAACAAGTGTCACTAAGCCATGGTGACTCGAAGAACTTTGGGAATTTCTGATCTTAATCTCAGCTGCCCAGATGTTGTTCACAAGCTTGTTGGGCCTGTTTTGTAAAACCTGATAATGAAGATTTCTGAAGATGAAAAGTGGATCCGAGTCGCCTTAGGGGAAGGCCGGAGAGGAATTGGTCTCACCGCGCCTAATCCCCCCGTAGGAGCAGTTGTCATCAAGGATGGAGTTGAAATTGCTCGAGGTTGGCATCACAAGGTTGGATCTCCGCATGCCGAGAAAGATGCCCTATCTAAGCTTAAAGACGACGAAGCTAGAGGTGCGACAGTCTATGTCACTCTAGAGCCGTGTAGTACTCATGGGCGTACGGGGGCTTGTACGGAAGCTTTGATCTCTGCGGGTGTATCCAAAGTAGTTTATGGAACCTGTGATCCCAATCCTTCGCATAGTAGGAAAGCTGGAAAAATTCTAGAGGCAGCAGGAATTAGGGTTGTCACTGGAATACTAGAAGAAAAATGCCAAGAGCTGATTCGAGGTTTCTCGACAGTTCAAACGTTGGGACGCCCGTGGTTGATTGCTAAAACTGCGATGTCTTTGGATGGACGGATTACGCGCCCGAAGGGAGAGGGGCAATGGCTTAGTGGAGCGGGAGCTCGGGAAGAAGTTCAGCAACTGCGAACCGAAGCTGATGCTATTCTAACTTCGGGAGAAACAGTCAGACGTGATAATCCTGCTTTGACTTTGCGAGGAGCGGGAATTTCATCTGAAAAAACTCAGCCCTGGCGAGTGGTCATGACCCAGCAAGGGTTTGATCCAAAGGATTTCCAAATTTTTAAGGATGAATGGAAAGAGCGCACTTTAATTTTTCAAAATCAACCTAAGTACGAAGTTATTCGTACTTTAGCTGAACAGCATGGTGTGAATACAGTTCTTCTAGAAATTGGAGGTTCATTGTTGGGTTCATTTCTAGACGAGGGCCTAGTTGATGAATGGGTCATCTATCTTACGCCATTGGTAACAGGTGGTCCCTCGGTGGCGGTGGGTGGGGAGGGGAGAGAGACTTTGGAAGAGCGATTACACCTCAAGAATGTTAGGATCCACCGCGTGGGTAGAGATATCTGCGCGAGGGGAATTGTCGATCGAGAATCTCTAAAACCCCTTGAACGATAGTGGTTTAACCAAACATTTGAGTCCAATGTCTTCCGAATCGGCCAAGCCCAATTTGTTTGTGCGATCCCTTGAACATATTCTTATGGTGGCCTGGTGAATAGAACCAACCTTTGTTGGCAGCAGTGGGTGCAGTGGACCCCATGTAGATATTTTCGCCACTCGCTTTGGTACCCTCATTGGCAGCCCGATCCCAAGGGGTTTTCTTTCCAGGGAGGGGGGATTCATGGGCAAAGAATTTGTGCTTATCCATATCCTCAGAATGACCTCGACTGGCATCGCAGAGTTTTGAATCAATTAAGAGAGCATTGAGGCCGAGGAGAAGCCTCCATTCATTGACTTCCCTGATCCCTTTTCTTTCGTCATCTGGAACATTTTCTTTGGCAGAAATTTTGTCATTTTCCTCCATGATGCGAAGGCCGTCGCGGGGTAGTCCAGCAACAGATGAGATTGCTTCTTTTTCTTTGGAAATGATTTTTTTCTCCGCCTTTTCTTGATCGGGGAGAACTGCAGTTTCGACAATCGCGTCTCTGAATTTTGCGAGAATTAATACGATTTTTCGCTGTTGATCTAGAGCCAATGGGGCGGTCGCGAAGATCTCCTTGGCATCTGGCATGATGAGCTTTTTTAAGCCTTTAATGGCAGGCATGCTTTTAGTTTTGAGGAGAGGTTTCATGGCAGCTTCATTGAGTTGGTAGACCATCATGAAGTCTTTGCGGAACTGGCGAATTCGGCGGTTTGCTTCAGTTTTTGCTTCACCCGAGTATTGAGTCTGCACAAAATCACCGTGATCCTTGAGATAGCGGTCCCGTAATTGTGGCCAAGTGCGATCAAATTCCTTTAGAAGGGGAACAAGCTCCTTATTTTCGAGATTCTCAAGGTCCGTGATGAGGTCTTCAAGTCCTTCGTTATTTTCGATGACAACTTGAAGGCGAACGAATATCTCATTTGTGGTTAAAGTTGCTGCTTTGAATGGGATTAGAGTAAGCAGCAAAAAAAGGAGGAAAATGGCTTTCATTGCAATTTCGAGGCGGCGGGAGGTTACTCGTAGGAGGCCCATTTGTCGTTTAAAAAAGTAAGCGAATCAGAGGACGTAGATTTAAAAGAGTCTTTAAGTTTACCTAAGGATCGCCATAGAATTTGGGGTGTTATCAAGAGGTCTTAAAGTGACTGCAGACTGAGTAGAGAATTTCACAAATATTCTTTTTTCGTAAATTTTAGACAGAACCACCCTCTAACAGCGGTTATGTTGGTGTAACAATGGTTGTTGTTGCGTGTGTGCTCAACAGCGGTTCTCCCTTTAAGGTGAGCCGCTGTTGTTATTTAAGGTTGTTTTAAAACACTGAAAAACAATAGGTTAAGTAGATTTATAAAATAAAAATCTACTTTCTTATTGGAATATTTTCCCTTAAACAGGTGGTCGCCTTGCTTGTGTTTATGAGGAATGTTGTTAGCATCTGGCTTTGTCTATGTATTGCTATCCCAAAGAATACGACGTTCTCGTGATCGGGGCAGGTCATGCCGGAGTTGAAGCTGCGCTTGCCGCGGCCCGGCTTGGTGTTTCGGTGGCAATGCTGACTCAGAATCTTGATACAATTGGTCAGATGAGCTGCAATCCGGCGATTGGAGGCTTGGCGAAAGGGCACATGGTCCGAGAGATTGACGCACTTGGTGGGATCATGGGAAAAAACACTGATGCGACTGCCATTCAGTGGCGCATGCTGAATGCGGGCAAAGGTCCATCCGTTCGAGCTCCGCGTGCCCAGTGCGACAAGAAAGCGTATCAATTTAGGATTAAGCGAATGATTGAGGGGGCAGAAGGGTTAGATCTTCACCAAGGGAATGTCGCAACCATCTTGGTTGAGGGGGATGAGGTGAAGGGCGTCCAAACTTCGCTTCAAATGGAGATCCGCGCTAAGACTGTGATCCTTTCTGCGGGGACTTTTATGCGGGGCCTCATGCATGTTGGTTTAAAGAATGAAAAAGGAGGGCGGATGGGGGACGCTACATCAACTGTTTCTGAATCATTGAAGGATCTTGGTTTTGAGATCGATCGGTTTAAAACGGGCACACCCTGTCGTTTAAATGGTCGCAGCCTCGATCTTTCTAAGTGTGAAAGGCAAGAAGGAGATAGTCCTCCTTCTTTGTTTACTTACCACCCTGATCTTATCAAAAAGGAAAAGAACGATATCTTTACCCTGAATGATTGGTCAGATCCGAAGTTCCACGTGGAACAAATTCCTTGCTGGATCACTTGGACAACCCCAAAAACTCACGACATTATTCGTGATAATCTAGACCAATCGCCGATGTATTCGGGTAAAATTGAAGGTGTGGGTCCGCGCTATTGTCCTTCAATTGAAGATAAGGTTGTTCGTTTTGCGGAGAAAGAGCGCCATCAAGTATTTCTTGAACCAGAAGGCCGCCACACCCTAGAGTATTATGTAAACGGGGTTTCAACCTCCCTTCCTTATGAGGTTCAGCTTGATTTTCTTCGTGCCATTCCTGGACTAGAGAAGTGTGAGATCATTCGCCCGGGCTATGCCGTAGAGTACGACTATTGCCCTCCAACTCAGTTGAAGCCAACTTTGGAGACTAAGAGGATCGGTGGCTTATTCTTCGCCGGTCAAATAAATGGAACATCCGGATATGAGGAAGCAGCTGGTCAAGGGCTCCTTGCTGGCGCAAATGCAGCGCTCAAGGTCAAAGGGGAAGGGGATTTGGTGTTGGGGCGCGATGAAGCTTATCTTGGGGTGATGGTCGATGACTTGGTCACAAAAGGGTGCACCGAACCTTACCGGATGTTTACCAGTCGGGCAGAATATCGTCTTTTGCTTCGCCAAGATAATGCTGATGAGCGTCTGAGTCCCGTAGCTTCGGAGCTTGGTCTTTTAGAGGATGAAGACGCTGAGCTTTTTTCGACAAAACAGGCTTCGCTTTTGGAAGCCCGTAATTTTATCCGGAAAACGTCACACGAACGGATCAAGCTGGATCATTGGTTTCGTCAGGGGGGTCATGGGTGGCAAGATTTACCATCTGAGATTCGCGAAAAGTTCCACGTGGAACTTTGGCCCATCCTTGAGGCCGATTTTAAATATGAAGGACACATCAAGCGACAACAACAAGAGGTCGATCGCTTTCAAAAGCAGGAAACTGCGCTAATTCCAGATGATATGGATTATCAGGAGCTTACTGGTCTGAAAGCCGAAGCTCGTCAAAGATTTAGTGATATTCGGCCTCGCACCTTAGGTCAGGCGGCTCGGATCTCAGGAATTACTGCAGCGGATATGACTCTCTTGATGATTGCTCTGGAGAAGCGAAAAAAGGCTTTAGAGATAAAAGCTTAAGATTAGAAATTTACCGAGAAGGAGATTTTTAGTTCAGAAAGTTGATTCCCGTTTTCTCAAACCCACCTTACTTTGCTTAAAGAAGCTTGAAACACTCCTTCGCATAAATTTGTTCTAAGAGGTGGGTGACTTTTGATTGTTTGCTTGGTTTGGTCGTCCTTTATCTGTCACAGTTTTGTCCATGAACTTGCGGAGTCTCTCTATCGCTTTCTTCTCTATCCTTCTTTTTCCGGCCTTAGCGAAGCGGCCCAATATTCTCGTCATTTTAACTGATGATCACCGCTATGATGCCTTGGGTTTTCTAGGACATCCTTTTCTCAAAACTCCCCATATGGACCGGCTTGCAGCTGAAGGGGTTCATTTTCAAAATGCTTACGTCACAACCTCGTTGTGTTCTCCCAGCAGAGCTTCTATTCTCACAGGACTCTATGCTCATAATCATCGGGTGGTGGACAACTACAATCCCGTGGGAAAATCACTCACTTTCTTTCCTGAACTTCTTCAGAGTGCTGGTTACCAAACAGCTTTCATTGGAAAGTGGCATATGGGTGATAGTGAGGAGAAACAGCGTGGCTTCGACTACTGGCTCAGTTTCAAAGGCCAAGGAGTTTACGTTCCGGATCCTGCCATGTTGAAAGCGAAAGGCCGTTTTGTGCCCCAGGCTACGAATTCTGGTTTTAATATTAATGGGAAGAGGGTCGCACAGAAAGGTTACATCACTGATGAACTCACTGATTACGCCGTGGAGTGGCTTGGTGCAAAAGATGATACCAAGCCTTTCCTTCTCTACGTTTCCCACAAGGGTGTCCATGCTGATTTTCTGCCGCCTGACCGTCATGCATTTAAGTACGATGAAGTACTTATTCCAACTCCTCCGACCCCCTTATCTCAGCCTACTCTTTTTACGGACCCCCCAATGTGGGTTCGAAATCAAAGCAATAGCCGGCATGGAGTCGAGTTCGCTTACTACACTGGAGTTGATATGAAGAAGTATTACCGCCGATATTGTGAAGCACTCTTAGCGGTTGATGACAGCGTGGGTCGCCTCTTGGGCAATCTCGAAAAGAGCGGTGAACTTGAAGATACGGTTATTCTTTATCTTGGTGATAATGGTTTCATTTTTGGCGAGCACGGGCTGATTGATAAGCGTTGTGCCTATGATGAATCGATCCGAATTCCCATGCTCATGCGTTATCCTAAATCATTAAAGCCAGGAACAAAGGTAGAGAAGATTGTCGCCAATATCGATGTTGCACCCACTCTCCTTGAGGTCGCTGGTTTGAAGTCTAAAGAGCGAATGGATGGGGAAAGCTTCTGGCAGCTTGCAAAAGGAAAAGGGAGCTCTGATTGGCGTAAATACCTGCTCTATGAATATTATTGGGAACGAAATTATCCACAAACCCCAACTAATCATGCTGTCATCGGGGAGGACTATAAATACATCCGCTATCATGGTGTTTGGGACCAGGATGAGCTTTATCACACTAAGTCTGACCCCAAGGAGCGTAAGAATCTCTTTAATGATTCCTCCCAGAAATCTCGTATTACTGAGATGAACAAGGCACTCTTTGATCTTCTTGCTGATTCAAGTGGGGAGAATATGCCACTTCTCCGAGACCGCGGGACAAAGTATTTGCACCGTAAATCAGGCGGGTCCAGCGGAGCAGAATTTCCGCCTGGCTTTCGTCGTGATGCGGGAACGAGTGGCCAATGAACGACTAGGGTTGGTAGAGTGGAACCTTAACGATAGAGGTGAGCTTCTGAAATTCCTGATCAATCGTAAGAATTTCTATCTCTCGGGCGATTGCAATCGCTCCAATCAGACAAGTGGTGTTTCCGATGACGATCCCAGAATCGAGACACTTGTTACAGATGCGGGCTGCTTCGACAAAATCATTTGATTTTACCGGCTCGTCAGGGAAAGCGCTGAGCGCGCTCTTCAAACGATCAAATTGTACCGTATAACGAACACCAGATAAAATTTCCTGTCGCACTGGCCCAATCATGATTGCAGTCCCTTTCTCGATCAACTCGATCAGGGCTTCAGTTTCGGGATTGTCCACGGGATTCCTACGCTGGAGAGCCAAGGACCAGACGGACGTATCGACAATCACTCCCATGATGACCTCCTTCCTGCGCTGTGATCGTAGCTTTCATCGATATCAATCTTCCCGAAGAGTTTCGTAACCTCCTGCTGTTTCCGCCGACTGATGTATTCCTTTAGGGAAGCTTCCACTGCTGCTCTCTTACTCCGGTGATTTCCAATTTTTACAGCTTCTTCAAGTAATTCTTGTGCGATATCAAGATTAGTTGCCATGTGTGTAATTATCGCACAATAAACTACACAAGAAAACCTTAATGTTTGAGGGAGGATGGCTATTAAGTCTTAGGGCCTCCTAGCCCTTTTAAAATAAGAGGGAGTGCACAAGAATCCTATCTCTAGTTGTTAGGATGTCTGTGTAAGGTGCTATGCTAAGTCTCCAATTTGGCGCTCTGCCTCATAAAGTATGATCGCAACAGCTGTCGCGAGATTGAGCGAGCGTGTGGAGTCTCCTTTCATCGGGATGCGAATCGCGCGATCATCGAGCCAAGCTTCGGGTAGGCCTCTGGTTTCGGGACCAAAGACAAGAAAGTCATTTGGTTGAAATTCGACGCTCCAGGCGGATTTTTTCCCTTAGTGCTGAGGAACCAGAGTCGAGCATTGGGTTGAGCGGCCAAAGTTCTTCAAAGCTTTCCCAGACTTTCAAATCGACATCCTTCCAGTAATCGAGGCCGGCTCGTCGCACTGACTTCTCATCGAGGGAAAACCCGAGTGGCTTAACGAGGTGCAAGGTTGAGCCGGTGGCGAGGGCGAGCCGGCCAATGGCACCTGTATTATGAGGGATCTCAGGTTCGACTAGAACGAGTTGCATTTAAAAAGCGAAATCTGATGTTAGAATTTCTCAAAACAAAAAAGGCGAACCAAACGGTCCGCCTTTTCTTCGAAAAATAAAATACTACGAAGAAGACCCGCCTTTAGTCAGCGAGTGCGACATTGATACGGCGTCCTTTCTTATCGAAGTAAACGTTACCGTCTGTGAGGGCGAAGAGAGTGTGGTCTTTTCCCATACCGACATTAGAGCCGGGATGCCACTTGGTGCCACGCTGGCGGATGAGAATGTTTCCGGCGATGACTTCTTCGCCGCCAAACTTCTTCACGCCAAGGCGCTTGCTGTTTGAGTCGCGTCCGTTTTTAACGGAACCCTGTCCTTTTTTATGGGCCATGTTTAAAAAGTAGTAGGTGGTTTAATAAAATTTAGCCTTCGATCCCTGTGATCTGAAGCTTGGTGAGATGATGACGGAAACCAATGGTTTTGTGGAAACCTTTGCGACGCTTGAATTTGAAGGCAACGCCCTTCTTTCCGCGATGCTGCTCGATAACCTTAGCGGTGACGCCGGCTCCATCAATGGTGGGAGCTCCAACCTTGGTGTTTTCACCATCATTCACGAGAAGAACTTCGGGGAACTTAATCTCGTCGTCAGCACTTACAGGAAGCTTGTCGACACTGATCGTATCACCTTCTTGAACGCGGTATTGTTTACCGCCGGTTTTGAAAATTGCGTAGGCCATGGTTGTGGTTTGGCTAAAAATTGAGAAAATAACCGGGAAACCACATCAATCGTGGCCTTCGCGGGGCGGAAATTCACCACAGACCCACCATACGGGCAAGGTTTTTTTGAAAATAATCCGATTTATTAGTGATTCGCTCGACCAATTCCAAAACTTGCCTTTTTGGGTTCTTCTTTCTACCAAATCGCTGTGCCTCTGTCTTTTCCAGTTAAATTGCCCGATGCTGCTGCTACGATCTCCCTAGGGCGCGAAATCGGCCTCGTTGCGAAGGCTGGTGAGGTGATTGCTCTTGTGGGGGACCTCGGAGCAGGAAAAACGACTCTTACACAAGGGATTGTGGAGGGGTTGGGTTATGAGCAAGAAGTCACGAGCCCGACATTTTCTCTGGTTCAGGAATATTTAGGGGGGCGATTAGAGGTGTTTCATTTCGATTTTTATCGCGTAGAGGAAGAGCACGAACTTTTAGATCTTGGATGGGATGATTATCTAGACCGGCAGGGCGTTGTGATCGTGGAGTGGCCGACCCTCCACTCTGATTTGCTACCCAAACAGACTCGGTGGCTGAAATTAAGCCATATTGAAGGCGGGCGCTTGGTCGAAAGCAGGTAGATCAGCCTATTCCGGTGGCTTCGGGTTGGACTTCAGTTCCCGAGATCGAAAATCCCGCCAACCCGCTGGGCAAGGTCCCGATCGTGGGTGACCACAACTAGGGTTACGCCACTCTCTCTTTGGATTTCTAGGAGGAGGTCGGCAATCTTGTTGCCGATTGCGCTGTCAAGTGCTCCGGTCGGCTCGTCGGCAAGGACGACGCGAGGTCGATTGATCAGAGCCCGCGCGACAGCGGTTCGCTGTTTTTCGCCGCCGGAGAGTTGACCTGGGCGATGATTGACTCGATGGCTTAAGCCGACGCGTTCTAGGAGCTCAGTTGCGCGTCTTCGGGTCTCCTCTTCGCTTTCCTCCCATCCACCGGCAAGGCGGGGAGTAAGGACGTTTTCCATCACCGTGAGCTGTGGAAGAAGGTGGTGTTGCTGAAAGACGAAGCCGAGTTCTCTGATTTCGGAAGCGGTCGGCTTCTTTTTCTTCGAGTCTGGCAATGTCTCTGGCCGCCGATTTCGACTGAACCGCTGGTAGGCGGGAGCAAGGCCCCGAGAACGTTGAGCAAAGTGGTCTTCCCACTTCCAGAAGGACCGACCACCGCTAGCCGCCGCTGCTTCTTCGACTGAAAAATCCAGTCCTTTGAGAACTTCCACGGTTTCGCTTGGAGTCTCAAAATTGACATCGAGATTGCTGACCTTGATCACGGTGTTAGACTAACGCGAATTCGGAGCTCTCAAAGCTCTCATTTTTCCAATCTTAAAATATGAAAACTTCGTCCTGCCCCGATTGCCATCGCCGCGAATTTCTCCGCCGTAGCGGCTCTTGGCTCGGCAGCTTTGTTTACCGTGCCTGGCGCCTTCGCTGAAGCTCTTACAATCACGCCTCCGATGACTGAGGGGCCATTTTATCCGGACAAACTTCCTTTGGATACCGATAACGACTCTGGTTCGTATCAATGACACGCTTACACCGGGAATTGGCGCCATCACTCATCTGCATGGAAAGGTTACGGACGTGAAGGGGAACCCCATTCCAAATGCTCGGGTTGAAATTTGGCAGGTCGATAATAAGGGGGTTTACATTCACTCACGCGATGGCGGTCTAACGGGCCCCAAGCGCGATGATAATTTTCAAGGATTTGGTCGTTTTTTGACCTCGCGCGATGGCCGGTATTATTTTCGG